>CAWCMT010000005.1:0-403564 GCA_963796725.1 uncultured Actinomycetes bacterium | reverse complement strand
CTGCCATCGCCTCCTTCGCGCTTTCGACGATGGTGAGCGAGCTGGTGCGCGGGTTCAGGGCGCGTCGAAGGATCCACGGGGAAGCCCGTTCGACCGCGATCCACCACCTCTTCAGCCTGACTCCGCGACGCTACGGGGGACCCATCGTGCACGCGGGCATGATCGTGCTGATCACCGGGATCGCGTTGAACCTCAGTCTGAAGGAGCATGTCCAGACGACGGTTGGCGTGGGGCGCTCCGTGCAGGTGGGTGGCTACGAGCTGACCGTTCGTAGCATCGTTCCCTTCCAGCAGGGCTCGCGTCTCGCGACCGTGGCCACCTTCGACGTGCGGTCCGGCGGTCGGCCCGATGGCACGCTCCGAGCGGCCCTCGTGCAGTTCGACAACCAGCAGACCTCCTCGGACGTCGGCATCCGCGCCACCCCAGGGGCGGACCTCTACGTCGCGATGGGCCAGGTCGATCGAGCGCGGGGACTCGCGAACGTGGACGTGTACCTCGAGCCAGGGATGATGCTGATCTGGCTCGGGATGGCGATCGTGATCCTCGGGGGCATCCTGGCGGCGATCCCCAGACGCCCGAACATGCTGGAGCACGATCTCGCGTTGGACGCAGCAGCGGGGGTGGCCAGATCCGCCGAACCCCAGGTCGCCATCCGACGCGTACCGAGCGAGGCCGCGTCGCGCTCGCCGACCGGCACCGACTTCGATCGCGAGCTGGAGCGCCAGATCGCCGCCCGGCGCCGACAGCTGCGACAGCACGCGCTGCACTCCGGAGGTGAGGATCCGTGAACCGGATAGCCCGTCGTCCCACCATCGCCCTGCTGACGGTGGTCCCGTTGTTGCTCGCCCTGGCCGCGGCGCCTGCACGCGCCGCCGGGGCCGCCGGTGTCACCGGGATCGTGGTCGACGCCACCGTCGAGCGGCCCGTCCCGGCCCAGCGCGTGCTCCTGCTCGCCTACGAGGGCGAGACTCCGCTCGCGAGCACGGCGGGGGTGACGGATGCGCGAGGGCGTGTGACCTACGGTGCACTCCCGTCCAACGCCACCAGCTACCAGCTCGTCACGACCTTCCGCGGCGGCACGTACAGGTCCCCGATGACGGAGGCGGGAACGACCGAACCGGTCAAGCTGCGGGTGTATCGGGCGACCACCGACGCGGTCGCGGTCGCACAGACGAACTGGGTGGTCTGGATCGACCCGATGCCGGGCGGGATCCTGGTTCAGCAGGATCTGTCCTGGCAGAACGACGGTAAGACGGCCTACATCGGGCCTGGCCACGGCAGCGGTGTCGTGACGCGGTTCCCGCTGGCGCCCGGGGCGCACGACGTCCAGGTGCTGGGCGTGTATCTCAACGGCGGGGGCCGGGTACACGGGACCACCTACGAGGGGACGCAGCCGATCGTGCCCGGTTCGTCGACCGCCACCGTGCGCTACGTGGTGCCATCGCTGCCGCAGCTGCGGCTGGTCTCGCCCATGGCCACGGGGAACCTCCACCTGTTCGTCGCCGATACGCTCACCGCGACGGCCCCCGGCATGACGTCGGGCGGCACGATCACCGACCGCGGGACCGCTTATCAGGTGTTCACGGCCGCGAACGTCGCCGCGGATCGAACCATCTCGGTCGCGCTGGGCGCGGCGGTAACGTCGACGGCGCATGCCGGGGAGTTCGTGGTGACGGGGATCGCGATCTTGCTGCTGATGCTGGCCGTCGCGGTGTGGCGGTTCCTCCGTCGTCGTCGGCGCACCGAGCCCGCCCGCCCGGCGCACGCGTCGCGCCAGGCGCAACCTCGGGTCCCTGCCTCCGCCACGGTGGCTGGTCCGAGGTCGTCAGGTGTCACGAGCGATGCCGACGTGCTCCTGGAAGAGATCGCGGCCGTCGACATCGCGTTCGAGGAAGGGCTCATCGCGCCGGACACGTATGAGCGCGTTCGGGCCGCCGCGAAGGAGCGCCTCGCCGAGGCCATGACGCAGACGTAGCGGGGAGCTCTGCTCCCCGCTACGTCCCTCTGATCGCCCGGACGATCACGGCCGCCGGGTTGGTCGTTCTCAGCTCAGAGTCCGGCTCAGAGTCCGGCGCACTGCCCGAGCTTGTGCCCGCCGACGATGTTCGGCTGTCCACCGTCGCCGGCGTTCACCTGCGCCTTGGGGGAGTTGCCCCAGCACGACAGGTTCCCACCGACCATGTTGGTCTGAACCTCGTTCGAGTCGGGATCCAACACGCTCTTGTTGTGGGACCAGATCAGGTTCCCGCCGACATCGTTCCGGATCGCGCCGGCCCAGCCGCCTCTCCAGAACTTGACGATGAGGTTCTTCCCGATCGTGTTGTCCTTGATCGGGAAGTTCAGGAACGGGGCGTACTCGCTGAGCCCCGGGCCGCCGCCGATCGAGATCACGCTACCCCCGACCGTGTTGCCGTCGAGGTACATCGTGAGCGGGTGGTGGCCGATGATGTTGCGGCCCACCGTGTCGTTCGTGGTCTGTCCGTTGCAGGGTTCTCCGGGCCCGATCGAGTCCGGGGTGCATCCGAGCGCCAGGACCGCACCCTTATTGACCAGGATGTTGCGCCCAACCGTCACGGTCCCCAGGGTGAATGCGTCCAGGCAGCCGCCGCGACGGATCTTCAGGTTGTCGCGCACGGTCAGGGTTTCACCGGCCGGAACATAGGCATCACCCGAGATCGCGAGATGGTGGTACGTGCCGGATACCGCCGTTCCCGCGGTCGCGCAGATCGGCGGCCCTGTGAACGGATCTGCGCTCGCGATCGCAGGCAGGGCGAGCACCGCCACTACCGTGCAGAGGCCGAGCAGAAGCCGAAGCCTCATGAACCTTCCCCCTTTCGAGATGGGACTCCCTCGGTCCGAGTCCCTGAAGAGCGACCGTACCGCAGTTGCGGTAGTTCCGCATCTGGGGTACGGCCGTGGGCGGATCGCGTCGATCTCCCCGTCTTCACAGGTCACGGGGCGGTTGACTAGGTGGCGAACGGCGGGCAAGGTCATGACATGGTCGCGAGATTCGAGGGGATGGAGCGCGCGATCGACCACGGTCCGCTTCGTGCCGATGCTCGTACTCGCGATGCTGTGCGCGGGCTGCTCGACTTCGGGTGGGAGGCTCCCATCCGCCCGGTGCGTGAACGCGACGATCGAGCTGTCACGGATGGTCGACCGGTTCCGGATGCTCCTAGACGATGGTCCGCTCGTGGTCCCCTACGAGGGCAGCTCGCTACCGAGGCAGCGACTCCGGGAGCTGGAGGCTCGGTTGCGCGAGACGCTCAGCGGCGCGGTGCACCGCCGGAACGAGGCGTGTGGAACCACGGGGTCTCCCTCCCTCCTCCAGCCGACGTGGCCGGTCCCGCTCCAGCAGCCCGTGTTCCAGCCGACGTGGCCGGTCCCGCTCCAGCAGCCGGTGCCTCACCGGACGGGCGTGGCTCGCTGAGGGCGCGTCGACGTAGAGTCACGACATGGCGACCGGCGAGGACCAGCCGAACTGTTGCTTCGACGAGTGGTCGGCGTACAACGCGCGCCGAGCGCGGTCCAAAGAGACCGTTACCCGCGTCGCGACCGTGATGGTGAGCGCCCTGGCCGAACGAGGGCTCGAGGGGCGCACCGTGCTCGACGTGGGCTGCGGGACTGGGGACCTGATGCTCGCACTGCTCGCGCGAGGGGCGAGCCGAGGGACCGGCATGGACCTGGGCGCGGGCGGGATCCAGAACGCACGTGAGCTGGCGATCTCCAGGGGTCTCGCCGACCGCGCGACGTTCGTCGTGGGCGACGGGGCGAAGATGGCGCTCGCGCCCGCCGACATCGTGACGTCGAACCGGGTGGTCTGCTGCTACCCCCACGTCGACGGCCTGATCGAGAACGCCACCGCGGCGGCCCGTTCGATGTTCGCATACTCGGCGCCCGTTGACCGGGGAGTCGTCGGCGCCCTCAACCGCGCCACCTCCTGGATCTGGAACCGCTGGTACGCCCTGCGTGATGGCAAGTATCACGGGTTCCGCACCTTCATCCACGATCTGGACTCGGTGGAGCGCAAGATCAGCGCCGCCGGGTTCCAACGCGTCCAGGATCGACGGGTGCGCTGGGGTTGGCGCCTCCAGGTGTTCGAACGCGCGTAACCGCGTCGTGGCGCGTCGCCGGCGACGATGACCTAGGCTTCGCTCAACTCTTGAGCCGTGGAGGGCTGCAGATGACGTCGATATCCGGGCGGTTCCGTCTCCTGGCCGTCCTTGCCGCCGGGCTGGTCCTGATGGGCGGACCCCCAAGCGCCGCGGCCGCCACGCACCGACCGGGCCGGCTCGATCGATCGTTCAACGGCACCGGACGGGCGATCGTCGGCTTCGGTGGGCGTGTCTCCGACGTGCGTGCCGTGGCCGTGCAAGGGGCGAGGGTCCTGGTGGCCGGCGCGGTGGGGTTCGAGTCGAACGAGAACCTGGCCCTGATACGTCTGACCGCGGACGGGAAGCTCGACCGGACCTTCGGCGGGGGCGACGGCCGTTTCGTGCGGAACTTCTTCGGCGACGCGGACATCGCCAACGCCGTGACCCTGCTGCCCGGCGGCAAGATCCTGGTGGCGGGGCAGGCCTTCGACCCCGTCGCCTCGAAGGGGCGGTTCGTGGTGCTCCGGCTCACGCCGAACGGGCGCCTCGATAGGACCTTCGGCGGGGGCGACGGGATCGTGATCACGAAGTTCCAGCCGTGGGGAGCGTCCGGAAAGGGACTGACGGTCCTAGGCGACGGACGGTTCGCGGTCTGCGGCTCCTATGCGTCCACGCCAACGCTCTTCGCGATCGCGCGCTATCGGCCCAACGGCGGCCTGGATCCCACGTTCAACGCGGGGGGCCTCGCCGTTGTGGACTTCCCCGGAGCCACCCAGTCCTATTGCACGGCACTGACCCACGTGGGGGCGAAGCTGGTTGCGGTGGGCACGACCAACGACGGGACCCACAACTCGATCGCCGTCGCGGTCTTCCGTCCGGATGGAACTCCGGCCACCGGCTTCGATACGGACGGCATCGCGACCTATGTCCCCGCACTCGTGTCCGATTCGGGCACCGGGGTCGTGGCTCTCCCCGGCGGCAAGTTGGTGATCTCCGCCACGGCGTTCGACGGGGTCAACGCGCCCGATATCGCGCTCCTGCGGCTCTCGCCGGACGGCACGCCCGATCCCGGTTTCGGAGGAGGTACCGGATATATCGTCGACGACATCGGCAGTGCAGATCAGGCGTCCGGTCTGGTCCGCCAGCCCGGCGGGAAGCTGCTCGTCGTGGGATTCCGCAACCCCGACATGTTCGTTGCCCGGTACACACCCAAGGGTGCGCGGGATCCCGGCTTCGGCAAGAACGGCGTGCAGGCCCGTCCGTGGTCGAAGCCGAGCTACGGCGCCGCGCTCGCGATCTCGGGCGGCAAGGTGGTGGTGGCGGGGTCCGTGAACCCGGGACCGTACGCAAAGTTCGCGGTCGAGAGGTTGTTCCGATAGCGCTGGCGGGCTCACCATCCGATGAGGTCGTCGAGCAGGTCCACCATCGCCCAGGCGCCCCCTGACGTGTTCGAGATCACGGTGGCGGTGGTGGCCGATGCGGGGTCGTGGGTGCTGCGGAACGAGACGCCGGCGTCGTAGCCCTCCAGCATCACGGTGTCGCTCGTCCCACCGAGCCAGAAGCCGAGCCCGTAGCGCTTCCACTCCTCCGGCACGTCGCTGCGCGGGCGCACCATCTCTGCCACGCGTTCGCCCGGCAGGATCCGTCCGGCGAACAGTGCGCTCCAGAACCGGCTGATGTCGTCCGCCGTGGAGTAGATGCCGCCGTCCCCGCTGCCCAGAACCGGCAGGTGGAACACGTTGGTTCGCGACCCGTCGACCGTGAGGTAGCCGAGCGCCCCATCCCCAGGCAGCTCGTCGGACCTGACGAAGGCGGTGTCGGCCATGTCGGCCGGTTCGCAGACACGTTGTCGGATCAGCTCGTGGAACGCCACGCCGCTCACACGCTCGGCGATCAGTGCCAGCACCACGAAGCCGCCGTTGTTGTAGGCGAACCGCTCGCCCGGTGGGAACGCGGTGGGATGGCCGTCGAGGATCGAGAGGTACGCCTCCGTCGATGCCAGCTCGTGCACGGGCACCGGCATGGCGTAGTCGTTGATGTCGTCCATGGCTTCCTCGTCCAGGTAGTCGCCGATCCCTGATCGATGCGCCAGCAGGTGTTCGATCGTGACACCGTCGTCGATCAGCGGCAGGTCCTCGCCCAGCACCGATCTCGCCCTGGTGTCGAGCGCCAGCGCTCCGTCCTCGACGAGGCTCATGAGGGTGAGGGCCGTCATCCCCTTCACGCCGCTCGCGATCGCGAAGCGTGTCTCGGGCAGGTTGACGATCCCGTGCCCGCGATCGGCCAGCCCGTAGGCCCTCACGAAGCTCTCGGCGGCAGTGCGGTCCACGCGCACGACCCCGGAGAACCCCATGTCCCGAGCCGTCCGCCCGACGGCCCTCTCCAACCGATCCACGGGCAGAAGCCTATCCGCCGTCCCGTGCATCCGTTCTCACGGCGTCTGAACGCGTGGGGCCCGTGGCCCTCGACTTGACCAGAGACCAGCGCGGGCGTATCCCTGGTAGCTCATCGAGGGAAGGAGAACCAACGTATGGCAACCGATCTGACGATCTCCATGGAGGACCGACCCGGCGGACTCGCGTCCGTGGGCGAGGCGCTGGGCGCCGCCGGCATCAACATCGAAGGGGTGTGCGGCTTCGCATCCGGCGGGCGCGGCACCATCCATCTCTGCGTGATGGACGGTGCGGCGGCCAGGAGCGCGCTGGAGGCAGCCGGTATCCAGGTCAACGACTCAGAAGATGCACTCCTCGGGGAGGCGGTGGCGGGCGCCGAGTCGCCCGGGACCATGGGCGCGATGGCTCGAGCCGTCGCCGACGCAGGGATCAACGTGAGGGCTGTCTACGTGGCCACCGGCGATCGCGTGGTGATGGTGACCGACGACAACGCGAAGATGATGGAGCTCATGGCCAACATGTAGGCTCGCGAGTCATGGCGAACGACCCCGGCATCCAGGTCACGGAGAACGGCCCGTACAGCGTCCGCGACATCCCGGTGTCCCCTGGCCGGATCGTGGAGACCGAGCGCGGCGAGCCGATCGAGTGGGAGGTCGACGCTCCCTACGAGAGCGGGAGTCTGGTGAAGCTCTGCCGGTGCGGCAGGTCGAAGACGAAGCCGTTCTGCGACGACTCCCACCTGGAGGGGTTCGACGGCACCGAGGTCGCCGATCGCGGACCGACGGCCGATCGCCGCGAGTCTTTCCCCGGCGGCGGTCTGACCCTGACCGACGACGAGTCGCTATGCACCCACGCGGGCTTCTGCCGCGACTACACCAGCAATGTCTGGGACCGGATGGAGGCCATCGACGAGCCCGATGTCCGTGCCAAGGAAGAGGCCATCGTGTTCCGGTGTCCGTCGGGGCGGCTGGTGCTGATCGACGAGGGTGGCACACCGATCGAAGCCGACTTCGAGCCTGATGTGGTGGTGGAGCGGAACGGTCCGTACTGGGTCCGCGGTGGCGTGCGGGTCGAGTCGGTCGACGGGCACGTCTGGGAAACACGGAACCGCGTGACCCTCTGCCGGTGCGGTCAGTCGTCCAACAAACCGTTCTGCGATGGTACCCACGACGAGATCGGCTTCCGCGGGTAGCCCGACCAGGTGCTCGAGGCCCATCCGGAGATGACGCGGGCGGCGCCCGGCGCCATGGGGGCCCCCAGATCCGCCGCTTGACATCCGGCTGAGCCGAAGCGGACGTTCGTTGGCTCGGGCGGCGCCGGCGCATTTGACGCTCACATGGCCCGTGACCATACTTCGCGTCGAGAGCAGGTTATCTGCTCACCTTCTGACTTGGGAGTTCAGATCGATGGGTGCTGACCCGACCTTGGAGGCCACCACGGTTGTGGAATCCCTTCGGGCGCACGCAAAACAGATCCGGCGAAACGTCGTGCGGATGGCGTCGGGAAAGGGAGAGGGGTACGTCGGGCAGGGCCTGGACGTCGCCGATATCCTCGCCGTCCTGTTCTGTGCGGAGTTGCGCTACGACCCGGACCGGCGCACCCCTGAGATCGACCGGCTGATCTTCTCGGCGGGTCACTACTCGATCGGGTTGTGGTCGGCCCTCGCGGAGGCCGGCCATCTGGAGGGCTTCGACCTCGACTCCTACGGAGCCGATGGGACCGAGCTGATCATGTCGACGCACGAAGGACACCCGGGGCTCGTCGAGCTCACCGGTGGATCGCTGGCGCACGGCCTCGGCGTAGCTGCCGGGCTCGCGGTCGGCTATCGGATGAAGGGCTACCCCGCTCGGATCTTCAACTTCATGACCGATGGCGAGGTGCAGGAGGGGTCCACCTGGGAGTCCGCTTTGTTCGCCGGCGATCAGGAGCTCGGCAACCTCGTGAACGTCATCGACGTGAACCGCACGCAAGCCGATGGGGAGTTGGTCCTCGAGGTCGAACCGCTGGCGGAGAAGTGGCGCTCGTTCGGGTGGTGGGCGGACGACGTGGACGGAAACGACGTCGAGGCCCTGCTGGGGGCGTTCGACCGTGCGCGCGCGGTGACGGATCGGCCCAAGACGATCGTGTGTCAGACGACCCTCGGTCGTGGCGTTCCTCTGATCATGGAGCGTGAGCGCAATCACTTCGTGCGGGTGGATGACGATGAGTGGGATGCCGTGGCGAGGCAGCTGGAGGAGTTCGCGTGAGCGACGCCACTGCTCACCCGTCAGTTGATCCGGTGGTCTTGGAGAAGTCGGGTCCTTTCGGGAGGGCGATCCTCGAGATCGGGGAACGACGACCGGACGTGGTGACCCTGTCCGCAGACGTGGCAGGCGTGACGGGCCTTGCTCCATTCGCGCAACGATTCCCAGACCGGTTCTTGAACGTGGGGATGGCCGAACAGGATCTGATCAGTGTGGCTGTGGGCTTGTCGAAGGCCGGGTTCATTCCTGTGGCCACGACGTTCGCGGCATTCGCCACGCGGCGAGCGCTCGACTTCATCGCGATCCAGTGCGCGCTCAATCGTGCCAACGTGAAGATCGTGGCCGCGCTGCCCGGGATCTACTCAACTTTCGGGCCTACACACCAAGGGATCGACGACCTCGCGCACATGCGCGCGCTCCCGAACATGGTTGTGCTGGATCCGTGCGACAACCACGAGATGGGGGAGGCGATCGAGGCCGCCGTTGATTACGAGGGGCCGGTCTACTTGCGGGAGTTCCTCGGGCGGGAGACGCTCGACGTGGACCGCAACGGGCACCACTTCGAGATCGGTCCGGCGCAGCTCCTGCGCGAAGGCACCGACGTCGGGATCATCGCCAGCAGCATCATGGTTCGCCAGGCGCTCGACGCCGCCGCCACGATGCAGGATCGTGGCGTTTCCGCAGGCGTACTGAAGATCTCGACGATCAAGCCCTTCGACGGAGAGGGCGTCGCTGCCTTCGCACGCGAGACAGGGGCCCTTGTGACGGCCGAGAACCACACCGTGATCGGGGGGCTATTCAGCGCGGTTTCCGAGGTCCTGGCACGCGAGGGAGCCGGCGTTCCCGTGCGCCCGGTGGGAGTGCGCGACGAATTCTGTTCCTTCGGTTCGAACTCGTACGTGGCTCGCAAGCATGGGCTCACGGCCGACGCGGTGATCGGGGCCGCCGCCGAGGCGATCGCAGCGCGGGGCTGACTAGACCTTTCTCGCTAGGCGTGCTCGAGCACGGACCGGACGATCGCGTCCGCTCTCGGGAGGTAGGCGTCCTCGAGTGGCTCGCTGAAGGGGATGGGCACGTCGGGCGATGTGAGGCGCCACAGCTCCTCGAGCTCACCCCAGTGCGCTTCCACGATCGACGCGACGACCTCTCCTGCCCAACCGCCGGTCCTCGGACCCTCCTCGACCACGAGCACGCGGTTCGTGGACGCAGCCGAGGAGCCGATCGTCTCCATGTCGATGGGACGAAGGGTGCGGAGATCGATGACCGTGGCCTCGATCCCGTGCTCGGAGCTCAGCCGGCCAGCCGCGGCGAGTGCATCCAGGGTCGACCGCATCGAGGTCACGATCGTGAGTTCCGTACCCTCACGCACGACGACGGCTCGCCCGATAGGGATCGGATCCGGCCCCCACATCGGCCCCTTCTCGGCGTAGAGCATCTTGTGTTCGAGGAAGATCACGGGGTTGTCATCACGGACGGCTGCTCGGAGTAGCCCGTAGGCCGAGGCCGGATCGCTGGGCGCCACGATCTTCAGTCCCGGCACCCCCATCAACCACGAGGTTGGCATCTGGGAGTGCATTGCACCCATCCGCGCGCCGCCCCCGACCGCACAGCGCACGACCATCGGCACGCTGCCCTGGCCGCCGGACACGAACGCGTACTTCGCTGCCTGGTTGACGATGGAGTCCATGGCCAGCAGCAGGAAGTCGGCGAACATGATCTCGACGATCGGGCGTGAGCCGGTCGCGGCGGCGCCGAACCCTGCTCCTGCTAGCGCCATCTCCGAGATCGGTGTGTCGATCACTCGGTCGGCCCCGAATCGCTCGACCAAGCCGCGCGTGACCTGGAACACGCCCCCGGCGCCGGCGATGTCCTCGCCCAGCAGTAGGACCGACGGATCGGTTTCGAGTTCGTCTGCCAGGGCGGCGTGAAGGGCATCGCGGATCGAGACCCCTTGGTCGCTCATAGGAACTCCCCTTCCCGGATGGACGCGGGATCTGGGAAAGGGTCGGAGAAAGCGGCCTCGATGTCCCTGGCGACCGTCTCCTCGATCCCGTGGACGAGGGCATCGATGCGCTCCTCTTCGACACCGTCTTCCAGCAGCCTCGCCCGCTCCAATCTGATGGGGTCGCGTTCCTTCCAGGCTTGGACCTCCTCCTCGGGCTGGTACGTCACCGGGTCCGAGCGGCTGTGCGGGACGTAGCGATAGGTCAAGGCCTCGATGAACCTGGGTCCCGCGCCATCCCGGATCGCCCTAAGGGCGGAGTGGGCCGAGGCGTCGACGGCGCGCACGTCCATGCCGTCCACGACGTCGGTCATGATGCCCAACGCCCCAACCCGATCGACGATGGAGCCTGCCGTCACCAGATCGGTGCGCGTGTACTCGCTGTACAGGTTGTTCTCGCAGACGTACAGAGCCGGAAGGGACATCACCGCGGCGAGGTTCAGACACTCCAGGAAGTAACCTTGGTTCGCCGCCCCGTCCCCGAAGAAGGCGACGGCAGCGCCCCCCGTCCCCCGAAGGCTCAGCGCGGCGCCCGTCGCGGCGGCCATGCTGCCGCCGACTATCCCGAAGGAACCCAGCAGTCGATGCTCACGTGCCACGATGTTCATCGACCCTGACCGACCGCCGCAGATCCCGGTGGCACGTCCGAGCATCTCCGCCATCAGGGCGCGTGGGGGAACGCCTCTCGTCAAGGCATGGCCGTGCCCCCGGTACGTGCAGGTCACCCAGTCCCGGGGGCCGATCGCCGAGCCCACGCCGACGCTCACGGCCTCGTGTCCTGTCGCCAGGTGGACGGCTCCAGGGATGGAAGCCGCGAGGTACAAGCGCCTTGCCTCTTCCTCGAACTTGCGGATCAACACGAGTCGTTCGAACGCGAGCGTGCGCTCCGCGACCTCGGTGCCAGCCATGGCACGCATGGTAGCATCGTCCACAGGTCAGCAGGTTATCTGAACAGTTGCTTCGACCGTTCGATCACGGTCGGCAGCGGGGGTGGATCTCGAGCATGGGAGTCGTGACCGGGACGGATCATTTCGGCGCCACGGTGCGCGATATGGAACGTTCGCTCGCCTTCTGGGAGGGCCTGTTGGGCCTCGAGGTAGTGGGCCGTGGCGTGATCGAGTGGGAGCACATCGACCGCCTGGTGGCGCTGGATGACACGAAACTGGAATGGGTCGAGCTCCGGGTTCCCGGCGGAGGCAGGGTCGAGCTGATGCAGTACCTCAGGCCGGTGAGCGACGATGAGGTGCCCATGGGCCAGGAGAACGAACCCGGTCGATCGCACCTGTCACTGCTGGTGGACGATCTGGACGCCCTCTTGGAGGAACTGCGGGCCGCGGGCGTGCGCTCCCGCACCCCGAAGCCTGTCGACATGGTGGTGGGCGCTTACGCGGGTGGCAAAGGCGTCTACGTGTTCGATCCCGACGGTGTGCAGATCGAATTGATCCAACGCGCCGCCCATACCCCGGCCACCTCAGGACCCGACGAGGGAAAGGGCTAGACTCGCGATCGTGGACGGAGAGTTCCCAGCACTGGAGATCAACCAGGCGCCCCGGAAGAAATTGGCGGAGACCGTGGCGCAGCAGATCCTGGTAGCCGTTCGCGATCTGCCGCCGGGCACGCGCTTGCCTGCCGAGCGCGAGCTGACCCAGCGCCTGAAATGTGGACGCTCGACGGTGCGTGAGGCGCTCAACGGCCTCGCGATGATCGGCGTGATCGAGATCAGGCACGGCCAGGGAGTGTTCGTGGCGGAGCCGCCGCCGATCCCGAAGGACTCGCCTGACGCCGAGCCCAAGGTCATCACCCCGGCGCTCCTCGAGGCCCGACGGATCATCGAGGTCGAGCTTGCCCGATTGGCCGCCGAGCGTCGTACCGAGGAGGATCTCGTCGGCATGCAGGAGGTTCTGGACCACCACCGAGCGCGCATGGACGAACTCGAACGGCCCGTGGTGGAAGCCTCGCAGTTCCACCTGCTCGTGGCCGACGCCGGCGGTAACCCGGTGCTCGCAGGTGTGGTCCGTCCATTCTTCCGTCTGGCTTTCGAGCTCGGTCCCCAGCTGTACCAAACGACCGAGGGCTACGCGCATTGGGAACTGGAGCAGCACACGCGCATCCTCGAGGCGATCGCATCGGGCGATGGAGAGCTCGCCCGACTGCGCATGCTGGAGCACGTGACCTCGATGGATCCGCACTACCGAAGAGATCGTTCCACCGGCACCACTTCGTAGGGTCCGAGCGCCCTGTGTCCCTTCACCGAACCCTCTAGCACGACTTCCTGCTCCTCCCGCGTGAGGTTCGCCAGCAGGATCGGCGAGTCGCCCGCCGCTATCGCGACGACTCGGCGCGGATCCGACGAACGGACGGCACTCAGCATCAGGCGCCGGCGCGCTGTGAGCTCCCGGACGACCGCCGAGAGCGCGGCGGACGCGAGGACCGTGCGATCCACGGCCTCATGCACGGTGACGGAAGCAGCGCCGGCCTGTGCGAGGTTGGCGAGCGATCCCGCCGTCCACGCGGCTGCGAAAGCCGAGTGCACCCGTTCGTCGGGCACGTTGACGTCGTCCCGTGAGCCGTGATGTGCAGCGAGCGTCACCGGCGAGACCACCACAGGCAGACCATCCGTCAGCGCTTGAAGACGGGTTACGATCCGACCCTGGATCTCCAGCGTCGCCACCATCGAGCGTTCGTCGATCGTGTGCATCTGCGGGGTTACTGCCAGCGCGATGGCATCCATCCCTCGCGGGTCGGGATGTCGACGGTTGAGCTCGGAGAAATGGGAGGCGGTACCGCCGCAGAACGGGATGCCGTCGCGCTTCAGCCGAGCCCGATGGCGAGCGATGAACGAGCCGTCTGACGTGGCCCCGCTGCGCCGGAGCACCATCACGCGTGCGAGTGGCACGTCCGCGCCCGGAGCTGTTGGGGATACGTCGTCGGTCAGGTAGACGAGCTCGAGTGGCACTTCCGAGACCCGGGCAAGGCTCGAGGCGGCCTCTAGCGTTGCCTCGGCCTCGGCCGGCGAGACCTCGAGCCGGAGGTGTGCCGGATCGAGTTCGTGGAGCGCACGGATGTCGGCCGGCCCCACTGGGGCGCTGACCCCGACATCCGGCATCACGTGAGCGGTTGGACCGCCGATCGTGAGACGGATGGGGGCTTGATCATCACGTGATCCTTGGGCCGGTCCCTCCACGTGGAGCGAGAGCCGTTGCCGCAGCCGTTCCCCTCGACGGAAGCGGCGCGGATCCGAGATCCGCAGTGGCGTGGGGTACGACTTGAAGGAGGCGTCCGTCCAATTCCGCTGATCCTCCAACTCGTGGCCCTCGGGTTCTCCATCGAACATGAACGTCGCGCGCACACCTTCAACGAAGTCGATCGCGAGGTTCCGGAACGCCGGTACCAGCGGTTGTAGACCGCCGTCGACCATGGGCTGAGGGGCGATCTCCCTGGGGAAGGTCCCCTGAGTATCATGTCCCGCGCCCGAGGCCCGGAACGTGGCGTCGACGTAGGGCGCCCACGGGTGCTCCACGCAGATCCCGATCCGTCGGTACACGAAGTCGCGTTCGGCAACGGCGTCGATCTCGAAGTCCAGCCTCCCGTCCGCTGCCGCCATGACCGTCCCACGCCAGGCGAACGCCCCGTCGGCGTGAACCGCCTCCAGGGCGAGGGTGAAGCCGTCAGCACGCTGGTCCAGTTCCGCCCGACGCGGCGTCGGCCTGAGGGTGCCCCACCGTTCGTCGCGCACCGTGACCTGGATCCGGGACGCGACCTCGAGGCCGCCCCAGCGAACCGAAAGGAGGTCGACGCCGTCGAGCTCCGCAGACAGGGAGCCCGCTCTCACGGTGACCCGTGACGAGCGAGGACCGGCCAGACGTCGACGATCTTCTCCCCGTCCACCACGACGTAGGATCCGAAGAGATTGACCGTGGTTGGGGCGTAGCCGGGAACGAGCCGGACGAGGTCGCCCAGACGGATCGGCGCGCCTCGGTCGTATGTGAAACCCATGTGCTCCTCGTTCACGAAGGCGAGCGTGGCGTCGGGTCCTGGGCCGAGCGGCGGACGCAGTTCCACCTCCATGGCCTTGCGCCCCGCGTCGAGGATCACGAGGTTGTCGTGACGCCCGATAACCGTCGTGGCCACGGTGAGCGCATGCTCGAACCCCTCGACCAACGGCGCGTGGAAGCGATCCATCAACACGTACGAGCCAGCTTGCACCTCCGTCACGGTGGGTACGCGACCCGTGATCTCGAACGTCCCCGTCGAGCCGCCCGAAACGGTCGCGACCGGGAGGCCCGCTCCTCGACATGCCTGGACCGCTTCGGCCAAGAGCGCCATGCTCGCCCTGGTTCCACGCGTCCGCGCTCCAAGATCGATCTCGCTCGCCACGTGGCCCTCGTAGCCCATCAGCCCTTCGAACGTCAGGCCCGGTGTCTCGGCGGTTCGTTCTGCGAGCTCGACAACTCCCACCAGGTTCCTGGCGCCACCACGGCCCAGCCCGACATCGCGCTCGACGAGCACGCCCAGCACGACACCCGCTGCGACAGCGGCTCGTCCCAACGCTGCGACGTTGCCCTCGTCGTCCACCGCCACCAGGATCCTGTGATCCCGGGCCGCGGCGACGAGCCGCTCGATCGACGCCGGATTCACCACCTGGTTCGCCACCAAGATGTCGGGCACCCCAGACCCGGCCATCGCCACGGCCTCCTCGACGGTGGCGGTCGTGACACCGATCGCACCTGCATCGAGTTGCAGCGTGCGAGCTGTGCGCACTTGTGCACCTTGATGTGAGGGCGCAGGTCGGCGGGCAACGCGGCCATCCGCTCGGCCATCGTGGCGACGTTGCGCCGCGCGGCGGCGAGGTCCAGCACGAGCGCGGGGGTCGTGATCTCGTGGATCGAACGACCGATGACTCCTCGAGAGCCGAGTCGCTCGGGGTGCTGGGTGTGGTTGGGGTTGGTCCGGGCCACGCGCGGCTCCGCTAGAGCTCGGGGCCGACTGGCGTGATCATGAGCTCACTTACCGCGACGCCCTCCGGCTGCGCGAGAGCGAAGGCCACCGCGCGCGCCACGTCGTCGATCGACAACGAGGCGAATCGCTCGATCTCGCCGCGCCCCTCCTCCGTCTCCTGCAAGAGTGGCGTGTCCACCATCCCGGGCTCGATCATCGTGACGCGTACGTTGTGCGGGATGGCTTCCTTCCGCAGCGCCCACCCGAATCCCACCACCCCCCATTTCGTGGCGATATAGATCGGCTCCCCCACCCACGTCTGTCGTCCGGCGATGGAGGCCATCAGCACGATGTGCCCCCTGCCCGCTTCCTTCATCTGCGGATAGGTGGCGCGCACGGTGTGGAGGACACCCAGGAGGTTGGTCTCGACGACGCGCCTCCAGAGGGTCGGATCGCCGTCGTGCAGCGCGCTATAGCTGCCGATGCCAGCGTTCGCAACCACGAAGTCGATCGCACCGAACCTCTCGAGGCAAGTGGCCGCGAGGGCCTCGACGCTCGGCCAATCCCGGACATCGGTTACCTGGGTCTCGGCCTCGCCCCCGGCGTCGCGGATCTTTGCGGCGACCTGGCGCAGGCGACCCTCGTCCAGATCGGCGAGCAGCACTCGGGCGCCGTAACCCGCGAGCTTCCTGGCGCAACCCTCGCCGATCCCGCGCCCCGCACCCGTCACGATGCCCGCCAACCCCGACAGCCGGCTGAACGTCTCGTCCTGCATCATCACCACCCGACTCCAGAGATATATGGTGAGCAGACCACATGATAACAGGGCTGCCTGGCGCGCTCCCGTAGGGACGGCTACCATCCGAACGACCTGCCGAGGGAGGAGCCTCACGCGATGGATCTGGCGGAAACCGAGCGGTTCCTAGGCTCGATCGACACCGTGGAGTGCTGTTTCCCGGACCTTTGGGGAGCGTTGGTGGGGCGGAGGTTGTCCTCCGGGTCGTTCCTGGCGGCCGCCGAGCGTGGCATCAGCATGCCCAACGCGCCACTGGCCTGGAACATCCTCGGCGAGATCGAGCCCACGCCCCATGCCAGCGCGGACACGGGGTTCCCCAACATGCACGTGGCACCCGACCTCTCGACGTTGAGGGCGGCCCCGTGGGCCGAACGAACGGCGTTCTGCCTGATGGATACCTTCCTGGATCGAGACGGCGAGCCGAGTCCCCTCGACACGCGCGGGATACTGCGGCGCTCACTGGACACGCTGGGCGATCTCGGCTTCGAGTCCTGGGCCGCCTGTGAGCTCGAGTTCTATCTGTGCACCCAAGATTGGCGGCCGGTATACGAGGATCATCGGTGTTGGTCGATGACCAGGGGCGCGGAGTACGAGCCCGTGATCGGGGAGATACGTGCCACGCTGCTGGCGGCGGGTGTGCCCGTGGAGTCGAGTCAAACGGAGGGCGGTCCGGGGCAGATGGAGATCAACGTCGGCCCGGCCAGTCCCATCGACACGGCCGACAACGCTGTCCTGCTGAAGTATGTCGTGAAGATGCTCGCGGCGCGCCACGGCCTGCGCGCGACATTCATGCCGATGCCGTTCCAGGGCGAGGAGGGGAGTGGGCATCATCTGCACGAGAGCTTGCGTACCAAGGACTCTGAGGAGAACGTGTTCGCCGAAGAGGAGGCGGTGTTCCGAGCGTACGTGGCCGGGGTGCTTGAGCATACGGCCGACCTCACGGCCGTCAACCTGCCGAGCGTGAACGCGTACAAACGCCTGAAGGACTATACGTACGCTCCGAACCGGGTGTCGTGGGGGCTGGACAATCGAACGGCGGCCGTACGGGTGCCGGCGGGCGACCGTAGCGGGCGGCGCCTGGAGATCCGCACGCCTTCCTCCGACGCGAATCCCTACCTGATCCTCGCGGGATCGATCGCTTCAGGCGCCGACGGCATCGCGCGTTCCCTGCTGGTGCCTGAACCCGTGGAGGGCGACGCCTACAAGGACGACACGCTGGAGCGGCTCCCGTCCACCCTGGGCGAGGCCGTCGGCCGCTTCGAGCGGAGCGCGTTCTGCAAGGACGTGTTCGGGGAGACGTTGGTGGAGGTTCTGTCGCTTCAGGGTCGCCGAGAGGAGGCGGCCTTCCGCGATCACGTGACGGAGTGGGAAAGGGATCGGTATCTGGCCAGTTCGTAGGGAGTAGGTAGGGGGGATCTCTCGAGAGGTGAGCCAGTTGCATTGACGGGGGGTTGGGACGGCAGGTTATCATGCCACCTGACCACTCAGGTCGGCGCGAGGCGGAGGGGGATACGGATGGGCGACCCGTACGAACGTGAACGGAAGTTCCTGATGGATCGGCGTCGTTTCCTAGCACTCTCCGGGGCGGGTGCTGCGGCCGCGCTATTCGCAGCTTGCGGCCTCAGGAGTGACTCCGCGACGAGTACCAGCACCACCGCAGGGGGTTCGCCGAGCCAGCTACCGCCGGTCGGCGGGCCACTGAACCTCTACTCGTGGGAGGGCTACGACACGGCGGGTGACCTCACCGCCTGGATGAAGCAGCAAGGGATCGACGCCAACGTGAAGTACATCACCACCCCCGAGGAGGTTCCGACCGTCCTGAAAGGCCCGGGCGGTGAGAAATGGGACATCGCCTACGGCGACAACGTGGTGCTCACGGACTATGCGGATCTCGGCCTGATCGCGCCCATGTCGGTCGACCAGGTTCCTGGCCTCGCCGGACTCCTGCCGGCTCTGCAGGTGCCGCCGTGGAAGAACGATGATGGCACGTTCAACGGCTCCCCTTGGACCTGGGGTTACTCGGGCGTGACGTACCGCACCGACCGCGTCCCGAACCCGGCGAGCTGGCAGGACCTGTTGAAGTCTCAGTTCAAGGGCCGTGTCTCCACCATCGACAGCGCAACGAACAACGTTGCGCTCGGGGCGATCGCCGTGGGGATCGACCCCGACACCATGACCACGGATCAGCTCAAAGGGCCCGTCAAGGACTACCTCACCAAGCTCATCGGCCAGACCCGGACGCTGGCCCCCAGCATCGGTGACTCTATCTCGCTTCTCGTCTCCGGCGATGTCGACTACATGGTCGTCGGCCTGACGTTCATGGACTCGGTCACAGCGAAGAAGGGCGTACCCACCAAGACGGTGATCCCCTCGGAGGGGGCCATCGGTTGGGCCGACACCGCGTTCATCACACCCACGGCCCCGAACCCCCAGAACGCCTACGCCTTCGTGAACCACTTGCTCGAGCCGGCCGTCAACGCGCAGGCGAACAGCAGTCTTCTTCAAGGCGCCTCGGTAACTGACGCGATCCCGCTCCTCACGCCGAAAGCCAAGGCGCTCTACCCCTACGACAACATCGACGACTATCTCTCGAACACGCTGACCTTCAACCGCGGGTGGCCGCACGAGCCTGACGGTGACCTCGCGACGTATGACGAGATCATCGCGACATGGGAGGAGGTTAAGGGCTCCTAGCCGGGTCCCGTAGGCGCGCTTGACGCTCTCACGCCGCCTGGCTGCGTTCCTCATGACCCCCCTGGGGGCCCTGCTCCTGTTCGGTGTGTTCGTCCCGATGGCCCTCTTGTTCGGGTTCTCGTTCTTCCACCTCCACCTGTTGGAAGTCGTGCCCGGCGCGAGCCTCGACAACTACCGCGCCGTGCTCACGACCCCCCTGTACCGCAAGTACGCGGTCAACACGGTGCTGATCGCGGTTCCCACGGCCGTCCTCTCCGTGGTCTTCGGCTACGTGCTCGCCTACTTCCTCGCGTTCCGGGCGCGGCGATCGCGCGGCCTGCTGCTGATCGCGACCGTGATCGCCCTGATGGGGAGCTATCTTGCTCTGATCTACTCGTGGCGGACGCTTTCTGGGGAGAGCGGGATCATCAACTCACTGTTGCAGGCCCTGCACGTCACCAGCCGGCCGCTGGGTGTTCTGCTGTTCTCGCGCCTCGCGGTGATCGTGGCGGAAGTGAACTTCTTCCTCCCCTTCACCACCCTGGTGCTCTACTCCAGCCTGGCGTCGATCTCGGTTGAGTTGGAGCCGGCTTCACGCGACCTTGGGGCGTCGAAATGGATGACGCTTCGGCGGATCATCCTCCCGCTGACCGGCTCGGCGGTGTTCGGCGCCGGGCTGTTCGTCATGTTCCTCTCGGCGGGGGACTACATCACACCGGTGTTCCTGGGAGGGGTCCGAGCGAGCGGCACGGTCGGGACCCTGATCGCCGATCAGCTCTCGACCACGTTGAACTATCCACTGGGGGCTGCGATCTCGTTCGTGGCTCTCTTCATGTTCGTGATCGCCGTCGTCGTGCTGCGCTTCGCCATGAAGCTGGCGGGACTGTTGCCGGAGCACACGGGTTGAGGAGGCCGCGGGTCCTGACGGTGGCGGCGTTCGCGTTGATGGTGTTCGTCTACTTGCCGCTGCTGGTCGTGGTGCTCTATGCCTTGAACTCGGGATCTAACCTCAGCTGGCCGCCGCGCGGGATCTCCCTGCGATGGTTCCACCAGATCCTGAGTGAGCCCGCCTTCCGAGCGGGGATCTCCACGAGCGCGTGGGCCGCCGTGGCAACGGCGATCCTGGCCGGCCTCATCGGGACGATGGCGGCCTTCGCGCTGACGCGTCGCCCCACCCGGTTCACGCGCTGGCTGGAGAGCGGCTCCAGGCTTCCGGTGATGCTCCCTCCGCTGTTCATCGGGATCTCGCTGGTGGCCGTGATGAAGACGTTCGCGGTCGACCCAAGCATGTGGACGATCGTGGCTGGGCACGTGATCATCACGACCCCGTTCGTGGTTCTCATCGTGGGGGCCCGTCTGCTGAATTACGACCTAGCCCTGGAGCAGGCGGCGCGCGATCTTGGGGCGCGCCCGACGATGGTCCTTCGGCGGATCACGATGCCGCTGATCGCTCCGTCCGTCCTGGGAGCGATGGTGATCGCGGCGGCGATCTCGTTCGACGAGGTGCTCATCACCAACTTCACATCAGGAACGCGGCAAACGCTGCCACTGTTCGTGCTCTCGCGCCTCCGTCGCACGATCGACCCATCCGTGAACGCCGTGGCCACGATCCTCTTGTTGATGCCGTGGCTCGCCGTGACGATGGCATTCATCCTGCAGCGCCGGCGGGCATCGCGGCACGCCGTCCCCGTGGACGTCGAGACCCTGGCGCGGGTTGCGTGAACGTGGGTCAGACTCGGTCAGGAGCCGTCTCGATCCGTGGGATAACCAAGCGATTCGGCGGGGTGTCCGCCCTTCACACCCTCGATCTGGAGATCCCAGCCGGCTCTTTCTTCAGCCTGTTGGGTCCCAGCGGGTGCGGGAAGACCACCCTTCTACGGATCATCGCGGGGCTCGAGACGCCCGACGCCGGCGCTGTGTTCTCCGACGAGGCCGACATCACGCGCCTGCCTCCCGAGGCCCGCCCATTCAACATGGTGTTCCAGAGCTATGCACTGTTCCCCCACATGACGGTGACGGACAACGTCGGGTTCGGACTCACGACGCAGGCGCGCCGCGAGCGTACCCCTCCGGCGGAGCGTGCCCGCCGCGTGAAGGAGATGCTCGGCCTGGTGGGGCTCGAGGATCATGGCGGGCGGTACCCGTCCGAACTGTCTGGAGGGCAGGCGCAACGAGTGGCGGTCGCTCGCGCGCTGATCAACCGTCCACGCGTTCTCCTCCTGGACGAGCCCCTGTCCGCGCTGGATCGCAACGTGCGATTCACGCTGCGAGAAGAGTTGCTTCGGATCCATCAGGATCTGGGCACCACATTCGTCTTCGTCACGCACGACCAGGACGAGGCACTCAGCATCTCCCAGCTCGTCGGGGTCATGAACCAAGGGCGGCTCGAGCAGGTGGCCGATCCGCAGACCATCTATCGCTCGCCCGCCACGCTGTTCACGGCGCGATTCATCGGCGCAGGATCGTTCTTCCCCGCCAGGGTCATGAGCGCACAAGGCGATCGCGTGGAGGTGGAAGTGGCGGGTCGTCGGTTCCAGGCGCTCGGCACCGACTTCACGACCGGTTCCGACGTGCAGGTGCTGTTGCGTCCCGAGGAGCTCGAGGTTGTTGAGGAGGCGCGCGGGGTCCTGGAAGGGACCGTGGAAACGTGCTCCTTCTTCGGCTCGCACTTCGAGATCCTCGTCGGGACCTCTGTGGGGCCCTGCCGCCTGAAGGTGCGGGACGCGTATACGCCGGGCAAGCGGTTGTGGGTCGGATGGCCGGGAACCGCAGGGATCGTCTACCCGAAAGACGAGCCCGACTAGGCGCTGGCTCCAGCCCTGTCGGCCGAAGCACGTGAGGTGTCAAAGCTACTCGGACGCCGATCTCCGGCTCCGCGCGAGCACCGCGATCCAGGGCCCCGTGGATGGTGAGCTCTCCGGAGCTCGCACCTGGATCAGGTTGGTAGGGGAGAAGGGCCTCGGTCCTACGTCGGGCCTACAGATGCAGGTTGACGCCGAAGAGGATCAGAGGCCCAAACGCACCCCGGATGCGCTGAAGCCGATCCGCGCTCAGGCGCGTCTCACGAGAAAGACGACCCCCAATACGGCGAGGATCACGATGAGGATCCCGAAGATTCCGATGCCTCCCATTGCTGCAAGCATGTCTTCCTTCCTTCCGAGTCGTTGTATCGATAGCGTCGTCACCGCGCGTCACGCGGGCGTCACCGGAAGTGCCGCGGTCTCCTGTTCGATGAACGACTCCACCCACGTCCGGACCACGGCATAGATGTCATCCGGCGTGGCGGCGGTGGCCATGCCTTGCTCGTCGCCGGTCGCGTCGAGGGTGCGCGTGATCCGCGCCCTGAATCCCTCGTGGGCGTTGCCTTCGATCCACATACGCACGATCAGGATCCCCGTGCGATCGGCGTGCTCCATCCGCATGACCCCAGCTTGAAGCTGAGGTGTCACGGTGGTGTTACCGACGCGTGACGCCGAGGCGCATCCTTCGAAGGCTCAATGCAGGCCTTCGACCAAAGCCCGAAGATCGTCGGACGGTTCCAGCCCCAGCTCGTCGTCGAGCAAGCGGGCGAACGCGTCGTACTCGCGCAGCGCCGCACCCACGTTGCGCTCCGCCAGGTGGGCCTCGATGAGCGCGCTGCGGGCGCTCTCTCGCAAGGGCTCGCCCGCCACCGCGGCGAGCCCCGCTTGCACCGCCTGACCGAAGCGCCCCTTCGCGCTGAGCCGACGGCACAAGGCCTCGAGGGCACGCAGTCGCAGCTGGTGGTAGGACTCGCGCTCCATCAGCACCCAGTCCTCGGTCCAGTCGGGTAGGAGATCGGCGGACAGCACCTCCTCGTTCACCTCGGCGACATCGTCGAGGTCCTGCGAGGGATCGAGTACACGGTGGGCGAGTGCTGCTCCTTCCCGGTAGTCGACGGCGACCGTCGGTGCCAGTTCGATGTGATCGCTCGTCATCTCCACCACCGGGTAGGTGGCACGGCGCAAGCGCCAAAGCGCCGAGCGGAGGCTGCCGCCGGCGCGGAGGTCCGAGGATCCACCCCACAGCGAGCCACTGACGAAGGTGCGGAGCAGTGGCTGATCGTGCAGTGCGAGGAAGCAGACCAGCCGCTGTGCGTTCATGGGCAGGGGGGCCACCTCGGCGTCGACGCTCAGGTGGAAGCCGCCCAGGAGCCCGAGTCGCACCGGCGACCCGGAAGGCCCGGCCGGCGATCTGCCGGTGCTCGACCCCATCGTTCTCCCCTCGCCCATCTAAGGTGGCAAGTCCATCCTATGCGGGTTCTGGCGCGTCACGGTGGTCGGGACCTGGTGACGCTGCCGTGACGCATGCGGGGGAGACTCGGAGCAGCGAGGCAGTCCGGCGGGGAGGTCTGCCGGGTGTCTCGCTCCATCTACGAAGGAGATGCGCACATGAACAGAAGCGTTGGCACGGGTGCGATGGCGTTCGGTGCGACGTTGGCCGTGATCGGGGCCGTCATGCGGTATGCGGTATCGGTTCATACGAACGGCTTCAACATCCATATGGCGGGCGTGATCCTGCTGCTGGCCGGCATCGGGCTGATGCTGTTCGGGTCTATCGCCTTCCCTCGTGCTCAGCGGCAGGAGTACGACCAGTCGGCAGAGCGTGCAGAGCACGCCGCAGGGTGAGGTTCGAACATCCGAAGAGGACGTCCGAACGTCGCTGTGATCTGATCGCGGCGACGAGCCCGGTTGCTGAGGTGGGAGGCCCCGCGGTCGCGCCCGCGAGGGCCTCCGCATCCTCGAACCACGGGGGTCGCCCGTAGCTGCTTGAAGGTGCCGCACGCCAACGTGAACGGCCTTCCGATCTCGCGGTTGAGGTGCTCGGCCTGGCGGAAGTCGCGATCGATCGCTTCCCACGTCCCCATCCGTGGCGGCCGCGATGCGCGCACCATAGCCGGCCGCCGCCGCGTCGATGATGGGGGAGCGCTCCCCGGCGGGTACGGCGTCGACCCGCCATGATCGCGCGAGCGGCGCTGATGTCGCCCGATCCGAGGGACGCTTCGAAGGCCACGTCTGGCGTCTCCTCGGGTCGCCTCCGGTGGTCACGGGGCTGTCGTTCGTTACGGAAGCACGCTCTGATCCGCCGGCGCTGGCGCGGCCGGCGGCAACCTGAATCCGAAGACCGTCCCCGCGTCCGAGCTGGTAGCCCACACCTGGCCCGCCTGGGCCTCCACCAGCTCGCGGACGATCGCCAGACCCAGTCCGCTGCCGCCTGCCTCGCGGCCCCGCGCGGCGTCCGCCCGATAGAAGCGATCGAAGATGTGGGGGAGCGATGCCTCCGGGATCGCGGGGCCGGAATTGGCCACCGTCACCTCGCCCCCTTCCTGGGTGCCTCTCACCTTCACCAGGACCAGGCTTTCAGCCGGAGCGTACTTGATGGCGTTGTCCACGAGGTTGCGCAGCACCTCGCGGATCCGACCGGGATCTCCGACCACACGTGTCGGATGATCGGTGACGAGCTCCAAATGGACCTCCCGGCTCTCGGCGAGCGGCGTGAGCGTCATGAGCACGTCGCCGGTCAGCGGCGGAAGGTCCACCGGCTCCGCCGCGAGCGCGAGGGCGCCCTCGTCCATCCGGGCCAGCAGCAGGAGATCCTCCACGATCGCGCTCATCCGGTCGGTCTCTTCCCGTGCGCTCAGGAGCACCTCACGGGCGTCATCCGAGAGCTCACCCGAGGCCAGGCTGACGTCGATCTCCGCCCGCATGATGGCGAGCGGCGTCCGGAGCTCGTGCGAGGCGTTCGCGACCAGGGCCTGCTGCTGCTCCACCCCCGTCTCGATGCGGTCCAGCATCGCGTTCAGCGTCACGGCCAGGCGTCCCACCTCGTCCATGGACGTCGGCACGGCGACGCGGTCGGCCAGACGAGACGCGTCGATCGCCCTCGCCTCATCGGTCATGGTCGCGATCGGCCGCAGCGCCCTCTTCGCCAGGAACCATCCACCTACCGCCGCCATGAGGACACCGAAGGGGATCCAGATAGCCAGGGCCAACAGCAGCCTATGGATCGAGGCTTCCACGCTCTCGAGCGACGTCGCCACCACGAGCGCGACGGGCCGGCCCTCGTCGGTGAACGGCATCGCATACACGCGGTAGTCGTGCCCGTTCAGCACCTCGGTCTGCAGGGACGACGCGCCGCCGATCGCTGCGGCGATGGGCGCCGTGGGCAGCATCGGCGTGGCCCCGAGGCCGTTCCCCGCGTTGACGACGATGCTCCCGTCCGATGCCACGAGCTGCGCCGCGGACGCGTCCCGAGGCAGCCCTGCGAGGGAGATGTCCGTGGCGTCGCGGAACTCGCTCTCGCTGTTGCCGACCGTGGGCTTGTAGTCGGCCGCGATCTCGCCCGCGCTGGTCTTCAGGGTGGTGTCGAGCGCCCGGGTCTGGGCCGCGCGCAGATAGACGATGACGATCGTGGCGCCTCCCACCAGGATGAGCGCGAGGAGCGCCGTGAACCAGATCGTCATCCGCGCGCGGAGCGGGACGGTCATCGTTCCTCCTCCAACGCGTAGCCCACCCCACGGATGGTGCGGATCCGCACGTGCGCACCGGTGGCCGAGAGCTTGCGTCGCACGTAGCCCACGTACACGTCGACGACGTTGGACAGGCCGCCGTAGTTGACGTCCCAGACGTGCTCCAGCAACTGGGTGCGCGTCACTGCCTCGCCGGCGTGGTGCATCAGGAACTCCAGCAACGCGAACTCGCGCGAGGAGAGATCCACCTCCTCCGCGCCGGCCTTGACGGCATGGGCCGCGGGGTCGAGCGTCAGGTCGGCGACCTCGAGGACGGCCGGGCGCTCCACCGGGCCGCGCCGGATCAGGGCCCGCAGCCGAGCGGTGAGCTCGCCGAAGTCGAAGGGCTTCGGCAGGTAGTCGTCGGCGCCTGCGTCCAGGCCTCGGATCTTGTCGTCGATCGCATCGCGCGCGGTGAGCATCAGGATCGGGGCCCAGCGCTCACGCGCCCGGAGACCGCGGCAGACCTCGAACCCGTCGGCTCCGGGGAGCATCACGTCCAACACGATGGCGTCGTAGTCGTACTCGGTCCCGTAGGAGAGCGCGTCTTCGGCGTCCCCGGCTACGTCTACCGCGTAGCCCTCATGCTCCAGGCCCTTGCGGATAGCCCGGCGCATCTTCTCTTCGTCTTCGACCACCAGGATCTTCATGACGCCACGAGTGTGACACCCGCTTCATGAGCGTTCCATGAGAGTTCCGGCCGGGGCCGTCCCTTTCATCTTCCTCTCATGCCCCCGTTCCTAGGGTGACCTCAACAGCGGCACCCGGAAAGGCCGGGAGCCAGAGGAACGGAAGGGGACGGACATGAACAAGGTCACGAAGGCAGCGGCTGCAGGCCTCCTGACGCTCGGGCTCGTGGGTGGCACCACGGCGGCGTTCGCGGGCACAGGAGCTGGCCCGGTCTCGTCGAAGGACGGCAAGGTCGACGTCGCTCGCGAGCACTCGGCGTTCGAGAAGACCCACGACACCACGAAGGACCGGACCTCCGACAAGAGCGGCAAGGACACCTACAAGGAGTCCTGGGACCGCAAGGACGGATCGAACGACGGCCAGCACGACGGCTACGGCGACCCCTCGCCCGACATGAGCCTGCGCTGAACGGGCCGTCGCATGACGCCCTCCAGGGCGAAGGAGCCCCCCAAGCGGGGGCTCCTTCGCGTGTGGGCCCGCGGCGCCGATCTCGTGCTGGGGCTACGTGCCTGCGGGTCGGTTGGTTCAGGGGTGCTCTGCGGAAGGGTTCGTGATCGGGTGTTCAAGCGACCGGGCCGCTGCGCCGAGGTACAGCCGGGCCACCTCGGGGTCGTCAAGCAGTGTGTGGGCATCGCCTTCGAGCCGCACCGTGCCCGTCTCCATCACGGCGCCGCGGTTCGCGACCTCCAGGCCCGACCGTGCGTTCTGCTCGACCAGCAGCACGGTGGTGCCGGCCTCGTTGAGCTCGCGCACCGTCGCGAACACCAGCCGGCGTGCCTTCGGATCCAGGCCCATCGAGGGTTCGTCCATGAGGACCAGGCGCGGCTCCAGCATCATCGCCCGGGCGATCTCCACGATCTTCTGCTCGCCGCCTGACAGCGACCCCGCGTGCGCGCGACGGCGTTCCCGCACGATCGAGAAGCGCTCGGCGATCTGCTCGATGCGCGCGCGCACCGTGGCCCGCGGCAGCACGTAGCCGCCCATCAGCACGTTGTCCCAGACGCTCATCGACGGGAACAGGCTCCGCTCCTGCGGCACGTGGACGACTCCGTGGCCCAGCACCTCCCGCGGCGATCGGCCGCTGATGGTCTCGCCGTCCAGCACCACCGTGCCGGTGCGCGGCGTGAGTAGCCCGCTCAGCACCTTGAGGACCGTCGACTTGCCCGCGCCGTTCGGGCCGATGACGCAGGTGATGGCACCCCGCTCCACCTCGAGATCGACGCCCTTCAGGATGTCGCCCCGGCCGTATCCTGCGATCACGCCGCTGATGGAGAGGAAGGTGTCGCTCATCATTCCCCCAGGTAGGCGTCGAGAACCGCCGGATCCGAACGAACCTGATCCGGGCTGCCTTCGGCGATCTTCGCCCCGTGGTCCAGCACCACGATCAGATCGCACAGCCGCATGATGAGGCCCATGTCGTGCTCCACGACCAGGAACGTCACGCCTTCGCCGTGGACGTCGCGGATGTGCTGCTCCATCTGCTCACCATCACGGGGTTCACCCCCGGCGCCGGCTCGTCCAGGAGCACCAGCCTTGGGCGACCCATCAGCACCGTGGCGAACTCCAGAAACTTCCGCTGGCCGAACGAGAGCTCGCCGGCCTGGCGCTCGGCGTGCGCTCCGAGACCGAATCGCTCGAGCAATTCATGGGCCCTGTCGAGGTCCTCGCGTCCGACGCCTCGGCGACCCATCGCAGCGTGGGCTGCACCACCGCGACCACCAGGTTCTCGATCAGCGTCATCTGGGGGAAGACCCGAGCCTGCTGGAACGTGCGCGATAGACCCCGGCGGTAGAGCGTGCGCGGGTTCGGGTGGCGGATCGTGTCGCCCGCGAACCGCACCTGTCCCGCGTCGGCCTCCAGGTAGCCGGTGACCATGTTGAACACCGTGGTCTTGCCCGATCCGTTGGGGCCGATCAGCCCGGTGATCGAGCCCTCGGCCACGGAGAAGGTCGCGCCGCTGACGGCCAGCACGCCCCCGAAGCGCTTGGTCAATCCGTCGACCTCGAGGAGCGGCGCCGTCGCTCCGGGAGCTGGAGCGGGCTGCCGCGCGTGGGCGTCTGGCACCGTGCTCACGGCGTCACCTCTTCGCCCACACGGGTCGTCGGCTCCTCACCGGCGAGGGACGCATCCTTCGGCGAGCTCCGGTACTTCGCGATCAGATCCTGGATCGAGGGGATGATCCCGCGCGGCATGAGCAGGATCACGATGAGGAACACGGCCGAGTAGAGGACCAGGTACCACTTCGCGGTCGTCGCGTTCTGGGCCAGCATCTGCTGCGCGGGGACCAGCAGGACGGCGCCCAGGAGCGGGCCCCACAGGGTGCCCCGGCCCCCCAGGAATACCATCAGCACCATCCCGATCGTGACCAGCGGGTCCACCGCGAACTGCGGGTAGATGTAGGTCATGTAGTACGCCCAGACGCCGCCGATCATCGCGGTGAGCCCCAGGCTGATCGCGAAGGTCACCAGCTTGGTCGCCTCCGTGTTCACCCCCACGCCCCGGGCGCGGTCCTCGTCGTCGCGGATCGCGAACAGCATCAGCCCCAGCTTCGATCGCGTGGCGTACCAGCACAGGAAGACCCCCAGCGCGAAGATCGCCAGGAGCGCCAGGTAGAAGGGGCGCTCGTACGTCGCCACGTCGAACCGCGGCACGCCGAGGCCCATCCCCGAGGAGCCGTTCGTGTAGCTGTGCAGGAGGAACGCCAGGGTCTGCGCCACGAACAGCAGCGTGATCGTGACGATCGCGAAGGTCGCGTCCCGGGTGCGGAACGCGATCCAGGCGATCGGCAGGGAGAGGATCGCCACCGCGAGGCCCAGGAGCGGGAGCACCAGGAACGGCGTGTAGCCGGGCGGCCCGCCGGCGGTGGGGAACCAGTTGGCCATCACGTAGGCGCCGACGCCGAAGAACGCGGCGTTGCCCAGCGAGAGGTAGCCGGAGTAGCCGCCGAGCAGGTTCCATGCGGTCGCGAGACCGGCGTACATCATCGTGAACACCGCGATGTTGACGACCCAGTTCGCCTTGAAGACGAACGGGAAGGCGAGGAGCGCCCCGAGGATCACCACCGTGACGGCGACGCCGATCGGCGTGATCCGTCTCACAACTTGCCCCGTTCCACGGTGCCGAACAACCCCTGGGGCCGGAACACCAGGAACACGATCAGGAGGATGAAGAAGGTGAGCTTGCCCCATTGGGGGGTGGTGTAGGTGGCGAGGAGGGCCTCGGCCACGCCCATCATCAGGGCGGCGACCACGGCCCCGGGAAGGCTCCCGAGCCCGCCCAGCACGATGATCGTGAGGAGCAGGGAGATCAGGTCGTAGTGGCTCCCCGGGTTGAACGGCGAGACGATGCCGTAGACGGCGCCTGCGGCCGCGGCCGTGGCCACGCTGATACCGAAGCCGATCGCGGCCACCTTCCGCTCGTCGACCCCCAGCAGGGCAGCCGAACTCGGGTTCTGGACCACGCCCCGCACGGCTCTTCCGAAGCTGGTGCGCGCGAGGAGGAGTCCGAGCGCCACCAGGATCACGATCGACAGCGTGAACGCGTACACCTGCACCTGCAAGATCGAGTACCCCCCTATGACCCATGAGCCCTGTGCATAGGAGGGGATCGTCGAACGGTAGGTGGTCGAGTACACGAGGCCCAGCACGCCCTCGATCCCCAACGCCACGGCCCAGGTGACGAGGAGCGAGAGCTCCTCCCGCTCGTCGGAGCGCAGCGGCCGGATGAACAGCAGCTGGATCACGACGCCCAGCACGAACACCGCGGGCATCACCAGGAGGACCGAGAGGAACGGATCCAGGTGGAACTGCGTGAACAGCGAGTAGCTCAGGAAGGATCCGAGGATGATCATCACGCCCTGGGCGACGTTGATGATGCGCATGATCCCGAACGCGAGCGTGAGCCCGCTCGCCATCAGCGCATACACGCCGCCCGTGAGCAGCCCGAGGATCACGGCCTGGATGAACAGGCGCACCCGAGCCTCCCCTTAGGTACTCGCGGTCTTCGGAACCAGGACCCCAGCGATTATCCGGCCCAGTTCGGCTTCGGGTACACCGGGTCCTGCAACGCGACATCGGGCGGATAGACCGGAACGAGCTTCTGGTCGATCCACTCGACCAGCATGTCCGATCCCTGCGGCATGCCGTACTGATCCCAGCTCAGGTTGCCCTCCACCGTCGGCCAGCTGCCCGAGTGCAGGGTCTTGATGATGGTGGCGTTGTCGATCGAGCCGGTCTTGTCGGCCACCGCCTGGATCAGCTGGCCCACCGCGTAGGCCTCGGCGGAGGTGGAGTCGATGCCGAACGCGTCGCCACCGTACTTCGCCGTGTAGGCGCTGATGAAGTCCTGGTTCCCGGGAGCGTCGGAGTTCGGGAACCAGTCGCCGCAGCTGAAGATGCCCTGCGTGTTCTTGGGACCCACCTTCGAGGGGAACTCGGTGGGGGAGCTGGCGCCGTTGGAGAGGTAGAGGAACTTCGGGTTGAAGTTCAAGGAGATCATCGACTTGACCTGCGCGTAGGCGTCCGCCGACTGGGTGCCGCCGACCCACATGTCCGGGTTCTTGGACGCAGCCGCCGAGACGATCGGCGTCATGTTCGTCGTTTCGGGCGGGTAGATCGTCTTGTAGACGGTCTTGATCCCTGCCGCCTCGAACTGCTTCTGCATCTCGTCGGCTATGGGCGACGCGAACGGGTCATCCATCGAGACGTAGGCGGCCGTCTTCGGCTGCTGGTCCTTGGGCAGGGACAGCACCCAGTCCACGAAGGGCTGACCGCAGGCCAGGACGGGCGCGGGTTGCACGAAGAACACGTTCGGCAGCTTCGCGGCGAACATGTCGGGCCCACCGCCGGCCGGCTCGACGAACGCGTAGCCGTAGCGGTTCGCGATCTGCGCCGACGGAACGCTCAGCAGGGTCGAGAAAGGTCCGAAGACCAGATCGACCTTGTCCTTGGAGATGAAGTTCTGGTAGTTCGTGACGGCTTGGTTCGGGTCGCTGGCGTCGTCGGCGATCTTCAGCTCGACCTGTCGCCCCATGATCCCACCGTTCGCGTTCACGGTGTCGGCCCATAGCTGGTACCCGCGCTCGGCGGCCTTACCCGGGTCGGAGAAGTCTCCCGTCTGGGAGAGCGAGATGCCGATGACGATCGGCTCCGTCGAACCGCTCGATGATCCGCCTGCGCTGGGCGAGTTCGAACTGGAGCTCGAACATGCCGCGAGGAGGACGACGGTGAGAGCCGCCGCCAGCACCAGCTTGCTACGCCCGTGAGCCATGACCCGTCCTTTCACCTGGTGCAGTCCATGGTGCGAGATGGTGTGATGCCGTGCAATCGTTTGCATCCTAGGTAGGCGATGTTGGCTTGTCAATCCAAGCGGGGCGCTCAGCGGGCCTCGAGCGAACCTATGGCGGGGGCGCCGCGGTCGATCCGCGGACCACGAGCTCGGGCGTGATCATGACGGTCTCGCGGGGGATCCCGGGGTCCTCGATCAAGGCGAGCAGCAGGCGCCCGGCCCGAAGCCCCTGCGCGTATTGGTCGATCCGAGCGGTCGTGAGCGGAGGCTGGAGTCGGTCCACGAACGACATGTCGTTGAAGCCCACCAGCGAGAAGTCGGCGGGGCACGACAGGCCCAGGCCGGACGCCGCGTCCAGGACGCCGATCGCGATCAGGTCGTTGGCGGCGACGACCGCGGTCGTGCCGTGCTCCTCGGCGAACAGCTCCGCCGCCACCGCGCGCCCTGCCTCGATCGTGAACCCGGCGGCCTCCGCGAGCGGACCGGGCTTCAACTCCAGCGCACTCATCGCCGCGAGGAACCCCGCCGAGCGGCGAGCTCCCGACGATGTCGACGAAGGGCCGGCGAGGTGGGCGATGGTGCGATGTCCCAGGTCATGGAGGTGGTCGACCGCCAGCATCATGCCCGCATGGTCGTCGGGGATCACCGCCGCCACCCTCCCGCGGTCCACCGTCCGGTTCACGAGGACGAAGGGGACCTCGGCGGCAGCGAGTTCGTCGATCACGGTGTCCCGACGCCGAGCCGTCGCCAGGAGCAGGCCCTCGACCTGTCGGTCGAGCATCACATCGCGATGCCGGCGCTCCTCATCGGGGTCGTTGTCGGTATCGGCGAGGACGAGCGTATAGCCCGACTCGTGCAGGGCGTCTTCGGCGCCGCGCACCATCCCCGGGAAGAACGGGTTGGTGATGTCGGGAACCAACATCCCGATCGTCCGCGAGCGTCGCGTCTTCAGGCTGCGCGCCAGATGGTTGGCACGGTAGCCGAGTTCGTCGGCCGCCTCGCGGACGCGCTCGACCGTCTCGGGACTCAACATGCTCGCGGTGCGCTCGTTCAGCGCTCGCGACGCCGTCGCCGGGTGCACGCCGGCCAGCTTCGCCACGTCCTTCAGGTTCGCTGCCATGGGCCCCGAGTCTAGAGGGAGTTGCCGCAGGCTCTCCGCAGGAGCAAACGATTGCAGCGGCGCCGCGTCTCCCTGGGGTTCGTGGCGCGGTGCTCGGCGGGGAGCTCGTCGTTCAGTCTTCCCCCATGATCGCGCGGGCGACGTCGTCGACGGGGTGCAGTCCGTCGTCTACCGCGACCCCCTCGGGTGTGAGTTCCATGCCGGCGCCGGCGGCCTCGAGCAGCAGCAGGGTGGCGAAGTCCTGGTCGCCGAAGCCGCTGCCGACGAGACCGGTGATGATCTCGTGGACCGCGGCCGCGATCGGCAGGGGTACGTCCAGCCTGCGACCCGCAGCGAGTCCGAGTTCGAAGTCCTTCCGCAGGAGGTGCCCGGTGAAGGTGGGGTGGAAGTCCAGGTTCACCAGGGCCGGGCTCTTGTACCGCGAGAACGTGGAGCCCATGACCGAGTCGTTGATGAACGCCAACAGGTCCGCCCGCGCGACACCACCCCGTTCCGCCAGCACGGTGATCTCGGCGAGACACTGGATCACGACGCCGAGGAGCAGGTTGTGGGCGATCTTCACGAGCCGGGCCACCTCCCCCTCACCGACGTAGGTGACGCCCCGGCCGAGCAGCTCGAGGTACGGCCGTGCCTCGTCGAAGGCGCCGCGCGGCCCGGAGACGACCAGGGTGAGCTTGCCGCTCTTGGCGACCTTGGGGTTGCCACTCACGGGCGCGGCCAGCATCCGGGTGCCGACCTCCTCGGCGCGGCGCCTCACACCTTCGCCACCCTCGCCGGACACGGTGGAGCAGTCGATCAACATCCCCGGTCCGGTGCCGGCGGCGAAGAGCCCGCCTGGACCGTCGGTCACCGCCTCGAGATCCTCGGTGGAGGAGATCATCGTGAAGACGAGGTCGCGGTCGCTGAGGTCCTGGGGGGCGTCGGCCAGCGTGGCGCCGAGGGCCTGCAGGGGTTCGGCCTTGGCCCGCGTGCGGTTGTAGACGCTCACGTCACAGCCACCACGAAGCAACCGCTCCGCCAGAACGACTCCCATGCGCCCCGCACCGATCCAACCGATCCGCGCGGTCGATCCTTCTGGCACCCGGACACCTCCCTCGACAGGGTGCAAACGATTGCACCCAGGGGAACGAGTGTCAACCGAGGCACCGGTCGCGCGCTCGGTCCTGCAACGCAAGCATCGCACCCGACCCGCTGCTCGGGTCCGTAGACTGCGCCGAACCAACCGAACGAGGAGTTGAGGGCATGCTGATCTTGGGGTTGATCGTCTTCGGGATGGCCATCGGCTGGGTCGCGCAGTTGATCCTGGGCCGAGGCGGCGCGGGCAACCGGAACTGGGGTGAGGCGCTGGTCGCCGGTCTCGTGGGGTCGTTCGTCGGCGGGCTGCTGGCGAGCCTGATCTCCGGTGACGGGTTGTCGCTGCGCCCGAGCGGGATCATCGGATCCCTCGTGGGAGCCATCATCGTGCTCCTCATCTGGGGCGGCATCCGCCGACGCGCCTGAGCGCGACCGAAGGGCCCCAGTGCTCGATGGCCCTGTGTCATCGACCGCGTCGGATCGTCGCGCGCCAGGCCTGGGCCTCGGCGCGATCACCCGCTCCGTTCACCGCGAACGTCGTGGGGACGATCTCGACCACGTCCCATCCGTCGGCGAACGCATCGCGGAGCTCATCCTGCGTGACGCGACGCGGGCCCATCACCCCGGGTTCGCGGTCGCTGAAGCACATAAGGTTCAACGTCCCGCCGCGTTCGAGGACCGAGGCCAGGCTCGCCACGTAGGCCGGTCGCTCGTCGGGGTCGAAGACGTGGAACACGCCGCAGTCGAGCGCGCTCGCGAACCGCCGTCCCAACGCACCGAGAGCGAAGGCGTCGGCCAACAAGAACTCGGTCGACAGGCCGCGCTCGAGCGCCTTCGCCCGTGCCTTCTCGATGGCGCGGGGCGCCGCGTCGACGCCGACCGCCTCCAGCCCGCGCGACGACAGCTCCATCGCGTTCTCCCCAGTGCCGCAGCCGACGTCGAGCACCGGACCCGTGAAGCCGCCCGCCTCGGCGAGGCGCACGACCTCGGGTTGTGCACGTCCGATGTCCCAGGGCGGGACGCCCAGGTAGCTCTGATCGAAGCCCCGATGATCGGGTATCTGACCCATCCGCCCATCCTCCCACGCCTCAAATCCAAAGCGTTCCCTAACCGAATCCCCATGTAGGGGAGGGCATCACGACGACATACTTGAGTACTGCGGTCGTGGCCGGACGGAACAGGAGGCTAGATCCGCGTGAGCAACACCAAGAGGAAGGCCCCGGCCTCGGAGCGTCATGCGGCGGCCGCCGAGCGAGCCGCCCAGTTCGAGGCGGCCCGCAGGAGGGCCATCGGTGCCAAGTCGGTGCTGGTGATCACCGGCGCCGCCGTGTTCGGTGCCGCCATGATGTTCGCGCAGAAGTCCTACGCGGGTCATCCGAAGGAGGACCCCACTGCCCTCGAGGCGCCGCCCCGGTTCGTCAAGATCGTGAAGCAGGATCTTCTCCAAGCCGGGATCGTCGCGCCGGCGCAAGCGCCTCCCGGTGCCGCCACGGCCGTGTCATGAACGAGCAACGGTTCGAGGCGATGGGCTGCGAGATCGTGCTGGGCGGCGCTGCCGCGAGCGCGGCCCTCGCCATCGAAGAGCTGTTCCGCGCCCGCGAGGAGATGTTCAGCAGGTTCATCCCTGAGAGCGAGCTGAACCGCGTCAACGCAGCCGCCGGCCGCGAGACGCTGGTCTCGGCGCCGTTCGCCGACACGCTGCGCATCGCGCTGGACGCTCGGGATGAGACGGGGGGCCTCGTCGACCCGACCCTGGGCGCCGCGATCCTCGCGGCGGGTTACATGCGCGACTTCTCTGAGATGGCTCCCGACCCGCGTCCCGCGGGATCGGCCCAGGGAGCACGGCCGGTGTTCGCGCTCGGACGCCTGGTGGCGCTCCCGGAGGGCGTGCGCCTGGATCTCAACGGCGTGGTGAAGTCGCTGGCCGTGGACGATGCTCTCGCCCTGTGCCGAGGCGAGGGCTTCGTGTCGGCGGGCGGCGATGTGGCGGCCCGTGGCTCGCTGACGGTCGCCCTTCCCGACGGGGCGGCCGTAGAGCTGCGGCAGGGAGCGCTCGCCACCAGCGGCACGACGAAGCGGTGGTGGCTGCGCGGTGGTGAGGTCCAGCATCATCTGCTGGATCCTGGGACCGGGCGCCCGGCACGCTCGCCATGGACGTCGGTGACCGCGTGCGGGGCGACCTGCGTGGCGGCCGACGTCGCGGCCAAGGCCGGGTTCCTGGCGGGCGAGGACGGGCCGGCGTGGCTCGACGCCCGCGATCTCCCAGCGCGGTTCGTCGCGGCCGACGGCCGCGTCGTGGTCAACGGTGTGTGGACGCGGAACATGCGTGAGGCGGTCGCGTGCACCTGACCTCGAACCCGATCGACTGGTACGCGGCCCGCGCCGGCGGGATCGTCGCCTACGTCCTGTTGTCGATCAACGTCTCCCTCGGGCTGGCGATGACCGGCAAGAAGTCGATGAAACGATGGCCCCGGTTCGCGCTCGAGGACATCCACAAGTTCACCGGCCTGCTCACCGGCACCTTCGTGGTGCTGCACATCCTCGCGGTGGCGATCGACGCCTACCTTCCGTTCTCGATCGTCTCCCTCGCCGTGCCGCTGGTGACCCCCTATCGCCCGATCTGGACCGGTTTGGGGATCGTGGCTGCCGAGATGCTCCTTGCGCTGGCCCTCACCAACCACTACCGCGACACCAAGCTGACGTACGCCTTCTGGCGCAAGGCGCACTACGTGAACTTCGCGGTGTGGGGTGCGGCCACGCTGCATGGCGTCGGCACCGGGACGGACCGCAGCACCCCGTGGATGATCGCCATCTTCGCCGTGGCCGTTGGCGCGGTCTGCGGCCTGACGGTGTGGCGCGTGCTCCGGCGTTCCCAGCCCTCGCCCTGGGCGACACGTTTGGCACCCGCGCTGGCGGGGATGTTCGGCGTGGCGGCCATCGCGGGGCTCGGCCTCGGCCCGTTGCGGTTCCAACCGAAGGCGTGGAACGCGGCGACGTTCAGGGACTCGCTGAGCGGGAGGATCCTGACCGACTCGGGCGTCACCCGGGGGATCGTGTCTATGTCAGGCAACGGCACCGGCGTCCAGCGGGTGCTCGTACGGGCCGATCTCCTGGTCACCACGAGCAGCCTGGCCTCCACGTCGTTCCAGATGGAGTACCTGCCCAGCGGGACCGTCTGCGTGGGCACGGTGAGCAACGTGAAGCGGTCGAGTTTCGACGCGACGTGCAAGATGCCCGACGGCCGGACGCGGCTCATCTCAGCCAGCTGGACGGTGCCGAACAATCAGCAGGGCACCTTCGACAACGGCCTGATCACCTCGCGCCCGTCCCCGAGCGACGTTCGCGCCTCCGGCGGGTAGCTTCGAAGTACCAGCGTCCATCCGGCCGCGAGGTCGGTATCGATCGGTGAGGAGCCACGCCATGCCCCACTTCGGACTTCAGCTGCCAAGCTTCACCTTCCCCGACGTCCCGGACCAGCGCCTCTTCGATCGGATCGCCGAGATCGCGATCGCGGCCGAGAGCGCCGGGTTCGACTCCTTCTGGGTGATGGATCACTACCACCAGATCGCGAACGTCGGGCCCATCACCGACCCGATGCTCGAGGCGTACACGCTGCTGGGCGCCGTGGCGGCGCGGACCTCCCGCGTGCAGCTGGGCGCGATGGTCACCGGCGTCACGTACCGCAACCCGGCGTTCCTGGCGAAGGTCGTCACCACGCTCGACATGATCTCGTCGGGACGAGCGATCCTGGGTATCGGCGCCGCCTGGAACGAGGAGGAGTCGCGCGCGTACGGCTACCCCTGGCCGCTCGGTCTCGGAGAGGTTCGAGCGCCTGGAAGACGCGCTGCGCATCTGTCGGTCGATGTTCACGCAGCCCGCGTCGACGCTCCAGGGGACGGTCCATCACGTTGACGGCGCGCTGAACGTCCCGCAACCGGTGCGGCCGGGCGGTCCACCGATCCTGATCGGGGGCGGCGGCGAGAAGAAGACGCTGCGACTCACGGCGCGTTACGCGGACATGTGGAACGGCTTCGGCGACCTCGGCATGATCCGGCACAAGCTGGCGGTACTCCAGGAGCACTGCGACGCCGAGGGCCGTGACCGCTCCGAGATCGTGGCGACGCGCCTGGGCACGCTGATCGTGGGAGATACCTCGGCCGACGCCGACGTGCGCCGGCGCGCCTGGCAGGAGGCACGCGCGGTGCCCGACGAGCAGGTCGCGATGCGGCTGATCTCCGGCGACCGGGATGCCGTGGCCGAGCAGGCGCAGGCGTTCCTGGACGCGGGTCTGCAGGGTCTGATCTTCAACATGCCCGCGGGCTCGACGGTGGACGACGTGGAACGGGCCGGGCGAGGCGCTGGAGATGCTCCGGGCAACCTAGCCTCTTTCCAGCACCGGGCTCGCATCGCGATGATGCGTGGTCCTCAGGACCCCGCGGGCGGAACGGTTATCCCGCGTCCCCGCGGAGGCGCGTGATCGCTCGCAGAGATGCCCGCCTCCTCGACGATCACGGAGCCGGATCCGGCGAACCCGTCGACGTACCGCTTCGTCATGGCCATGAAGTCACCGGTCGTGGGTTCAACGAAGACCGTGACGTCGGCGTCGTACGCATGGAACCTCAGGGTCGATGCAGGCCGGCCCACAGGATCGGCGGCCCCCGAAGCGACGCGCACCATGGGATCTTCGGCGAGGACCTTGAGCATCGCCGCCCGGAGTTCGGGGGTGGCGTTCAGGTACTGCGTCGAGCCCAGGTAGTCCTGGATCGCGAGCCAAAGCTGACCGTCCTCGAGCGGCACGCCCGGCGCCGGGGTCACGTCAGGACGGGGCGAAGCGCCATCGGAGGCGCTCCGCTGGAGCAGGAACGTTCGGAGAGCTTCGGGATCGGTGGGGAACCCGGTGAGGTCGCCCTCGGTCGGGAAGGTTCCGGGAGCGAACGAACCGTTCTGGATGCCGTAGTTCTCGTTCTTCGTTACGTCGATGCGCCCCGAGCCGTCGAGCGCCCACCACGACTGGGCAACGAGGTACACGTGGGTTACCCCGCAGCTCCTACACGTGGGATCGGAAGTGATCCTGATCCGCTGATAGGAGAACTCGCCGGGTGCGAGCGCGACGGTGCGCAGCGGCGAGGGCAGGCCTCCGCCGCCGTGAGCCGGGCCGGCGCCGTGCGCACCGGTCGAGGCCGCGGCGAAGACCGCTCCCAGCGACGATCGCGACGGTGATGCCCAGTCCGACGATCGTGGCGCTCACCCTGCGACGGCGCTCGTGGCGGCTCCGGCGATCCCGCACGTCATCGAGGTCGAACCCCGCATCGGGAGCTTCCTGGCCTGCCTGTCGCAGCAGACGCTTGGTGTCATGCATCGGTGGCTCCGATCTCTGAGGAAAGGGTCGCGCGTCCGCGCGCGGCGAGCACGCGAACGGTGGAAGGCCGGACGCCGAGTGCGTCCGCAGCCTCCATCGAGGTCATGTCGAGCAGGTCCATCAGGACCAGCGCGGCTCGCTGCGCGGGCGTCAGCGCCCCGAGGGCTCGCATCACGACGTCGCGCGCCTCGACGGCACCCAGCTGGTCGATCGATTCTTTGCTCGAAGCGATATTGCGCAGAGCGACGGCCGCACGGCGCCGTCGGTTCCGAAGGATGTTCATCGCGGTGCGGAACAGGTATGCCGCAGGGTCTTCGGGCGCGCCGCGACGTTCCCAGCGCTCCCACACCCTGACGAAGGCGTCCTGCGACACGTCTTCGGCCTCATGCTTGTCCCGGGTGATCAGCCAGAGCGCTCCGAAGAGCCGATCCCGCTCCTGCGAGAACAACAGCTCGAACGTGACAGCTTCCCGAGCGCGAACCTCGATCGACGTGTTCATGGAGGCATCCACTACAGCATGGACACGCATGACGGGAACGGTGTTTACGGCGCCGGACCTCCGGGCGATCCGCTGGCGATGCTTCGCTAGCTGCCCTTGGCGAACATCTTCGTGAAGCTCAGGCGTTTCCCAGCCTTGGACGTTCCCCATCCCGGGTGCTCGGTCTGGCGGAGCCGCTGGGCGAGCTCCGCGATCTGCGCCGAGGTGACCTGCGCATCGTCGGCCATCGGCGGCGTTCCCCCGGCATCCTTGAGATTCTGCACCAGTCGCTGGTACACGGAGGTGGCGACCGCCGGCTCCTTGTCGAGGATGTGCAGCAGCGCAGTTCGCGTCAGCTCGAGCGTGGTAACCGGGCTCGTGGCCGTGATCGTCGCGCTCCTGGCGCCTCCGTCCAGCGCCGCGATCTCACCGAAATAGGCGCCTTCGTCCAGCGTGGCGACCTCCTTGCCCTCGACGGCAACCTTCGCGCTTCCCTTCGTGATCACGTAGAAGCCCTTGCCCTGTTCGCCCTCGGTGACGACCGCCGAGCCCGGAGCGAACTCGACGACCCGTGCCGAGTTCAGGATGGAAAGGAGCTCGTTCTTGGACAGTCCCGAGAACAACGGTATCGCTGCCAGGGTCTCCAGGTGTTCGGTCCTCATCCAACGCCAACCGAACCAGATCACCACGATCAGGACGATCACGATCAGGACCGGAACGATCCAGTTGCTGAGGGTCCCCGAGGCGACGAACCGTCCGGAGCGCGAGAAACGCTCAAGGATTCCGCTGATCACCGTGCCCCCCTGATCCGGTGCGTCGATCGTTCCTCTGCGGGGAAGACCGTCAAGCAAACGGACGATAGATGATGCGCCCGGCCCTGTAAAGACCGAGGTCGCGCTATCATCGATATCCGTTCCCGGAGGTCGGGACGCGAAGAGCGAAGGAGTGGCGGTTGCGCGGGCATCGGGGTCGGTCGCTGGGCCTCGTCGTGGCCCTCGCCATCCTGGCGGCGACGTCGGCCTGCGGTGCCGGCAGCAGCCCGGGCACCGGGGCCGGTGCGACCACGCCGGCCCAGGCCCCGCCGAGCGCGGCCGGACCCTCGGCGATCGAGGGCAAGCCGGCGCCCGACTTCTCGCTGGTCGATCAGTTCAACAAGCGTCACAAGCTCTCGGACTATCGGGGCAAAGTGGTGCTCCTCACGTTCGTCTCGAGCCACTGCAAGGACATCTGTCCCCTGACGGCAGAGCTGCTGGCCAAGACGCAAGACCTGCTTGGGTCGACGGGCCCGGACGATGCAACTCGTCGCGGTCAACGCGAACTACATCTTCCGGTCGGTGGCTTCGGTGGCCAAGTGGTCGAAGGAGCACGCGATGATGCATCGCTGGCTCTTCCTCACGGGCTCCAGTCATCAGCTCTTCTCCGTGTACAGCGACTACGGCGTCGCTCCGGGTGCGGCGCACACGATCGTGGTCTTCATGATCGATCCCTCGGGGAAGGTACAGGCGGTGATCCCCGTCGCGATGCAGAACGGGCTGGATGCCGAGGCCAAGGTGCTGGCCAAGGCGGTTGGGCAGTTGGAAGCGAACTAGGCGCGCCCGGGATCCGCCTCGGCGATCTCCACGTCGGGGCGCACCGGTGGAGCTCGCTCGGCCCGCCTGGCGTGCGAGGCGTTCATCCATCCGAACGGCCTCCTTCTCGTCGCGATCCATCCAATCGAGCAGTACCGCCGACAGGGCGATCGTCCCGATCACCATGGATGAACCCCACATGATCGTGCCGCCCAGCTGCTGGTCGCCCAGCGCTGAGATGCCGGATGCCACGGCGGTGGCCGAATAGTGCGCGTAGAGCACGTGGTCGCTCATGCTGATGACCAGCCCGAGGAGCGACATCACGGGCATCGCCAGGAACAGGTAGAACAGGCGGGCCGGGTGACTGAGACGCGCCGACCCCGGGTCGCGAGCGACGATGGGCCACCAGAAGAGCAGCGCCGCGGTGAGGAACGCGATGTGCTCGCCCGCGTGGACGAAGTTGTTGGTGAGCGCGGCGTCGTAGACCCAACTGAAGTGGGCGGCCCAAAGGACGGCGGCGAAGAGGCCGAGGCCCAGGACCGGGGAGCCCGAGCGCGTGAGCCGCCTGGCTGTGGGTCACCTTCGCCAGCTTCTTCCGTGTCGGGGGTTGGCTCGCCATCAGCGCGAGCGTGATCGGTCGTCCGAGCAGGATGAACGGAGCGGCGACCATCATGAGCAGGACGTGCTGGGCCATGTGGACCGAGAAGAAGCGATCGGAGTAGTAGTCGACCGGTGAAGCCAGGGCGATCACGAGCAGCCCCAGGCCGGCGAAGTACCACGCGGTCCGCGAGGGTGGCCATCCGGAGCGCGGGTGGCGCCGGCGGACGTTGCGAACTCCCTCGATATACAAGATGCCCGCCAGCGCCAGCGGCAGCACGACGAGCGGATCGAAGGTCCATCTCAGAAGGAAACCGGTTGCGGCGGCCACTTATCCCCCGTGGGAACTTCCGAGAACTTTTTCCTCGTCGGACCCTTCCCTACGGCGAGGACGGCTGCTAGCGTACACGAATGGCGGTCGCTCCTTGAGGGCGGCCCGGGCCGGAACCAACTTGGGCGGGGGGGTCGCGATGTCGGTTGTTGGTGGGGGTAGAGGGCGTCTGATCTTGAAGGTGTTCGCGCTCTCGGCAGCGTTGGTCCTCGTGGGCACAGCGTGTTCGAAGTCATCGGATTCTTCCTCGACCACGGCCACCACGGTGTTCGTGCAGAACTTCACGTATAAGGGGATGCCGGCGACGCTGCCCTCCGGGATCAACCAGTTGCTCTTCCAGAACAAAGAATCGTTCATGATCACGCACGAGATGATCCCGATCGCCCTCCCCGAGGGTAAGACCACTCAGGACGTGATCGACGCCGCCAAGGCCGACGGACCGAAGTCCGAGGACGATTGGCTGCACATCGGCGGAGACTTCGGCTCGGTGGATACCGGCGCGGGCATCGTCGAGTGGCTGAACCTCCCGCCGGGGAACTATGCCGTCGCGTGCTGGCAGACCGGTACGCAATCGGGCGGGACAGACGGGCCTCCCCACGCCGCGTTGGGCATGGTCGCCGGGTTCACGGTCTCCTCGTAAAGGTTCCGGTAGGTGCCTCCGACATCGCGACGTTGGCTTAGCCGGTTTGCCCTGGGTGCATCGTGTCTCGCGTTCGCCGCGTGCGCGAGTCAGCCGGCGACGGAGCAAGCCGACAACACGCACACGCTCTACTACATCATCCTGTCGCTCGCCGCCCTCGTGTTCATCGGCGTGGAGGGGATGCTCCTGTGGTCGATCTTCCGGTATCGCTCGGGGAAGCATCCCGACGGGGAGCCGCCGCAGCGCCACGGCTCGACACGGATGATCGTCATCTTCTTCGCGATCGGCGCCGTGATCGTCGCGGTCCTCTTCCCGTTCGGTGAGATCGCGCTCATGAATGTCGAGGAGAATCCGACGCCGATCGAGACGATCGATGTCCAGGGCGGGCAGTGGCAATGGTCGGCCGTCTACAAGAACGAGGGCGTGGTCGTCAAGGGTGCCAGCGCGGACGACAGCCATCCTCTCGGCACCCCGATGGTGATGGAGCTACCGGTCGACGAGCCCATCCACTTCAACCTCACGTCGAACGACGTGATGCACGAGTTCTTCGTCCCCGAGTTCTTCTTCATGCGGAACGCGATGCCGGGTCACCCGAACGTCTTCACGTGGACGCCCAACAAGATCGGGACGTTCCAGGGGCAGTGCGCGGAGTACTGCGGCCTCGGCCACCCCGGGATGCGGTTCGTGGTCAAGGTCGTCACGGAGACGGACTTCGCAGCATGGGTCAAGCAGGAGACGGAACTCGATCCTGCAACTGGACTGTGCGTCGGCGTCGGGGAACGACGTCCAACTCGTCGCGCACAACATCCAGTGGGACACGAACTGCCTCGCCGTGACCGAAGGGCAGCCGTTCAAGGTCACGGTCGACAACCAGGATGCGGGGATCGATCACAACTTCGCGATCTACGACGGCATCGACCAGGCGAAGCAGTTCTTCGCCACACCGAAGTTCGCGGGGGTGGCGACGAACACCTACTCGATCCCGGACCTCAAGGCCGGTAAGTACTACTTCCAGTGCAACGTCCACGGCCCCTCGATGTCAGGAGTGTTCATCGTGAAGAAGGCAGGTTCGTGAGGATGACCGGAGGGGGTGACTGAGATGGCGGTCGTAGATGCCCCGTCCGTCGCACGTCCCGAGCCGTTCGGGGCGCGCATCATGGGCTGGATCACGACGACCGACCACAAGAAGATCGGGATCCTCTACCTGGGGAACTCCCTCCTGTTCTTCATCGTCGCCGGCCTCCTGGCGTTGCTGATCCGCACGAACCTCGCGCTTCCCGGGCACCAGGTCCTGACGGCCGCCATGTACAACCAGGTCTTCACGGAGCACGGGACCCTGATGATCTTCCTGTTCGTGTTCCCGATGCTGGCCGGCTTCGGCAACTACTTCGTGCCGCTGCAGATCGGTGCGTTGGACATGGCGTACCCTCGCGTGAACGCGCTCTCCTTCTGGCTCTTGCCCGTGGGTGGGCTCACGGTCCTGTCCGGCTTCCTGGTCAAGGGTGGGGCAGGGGCATCAGGTTGGACCGGTTTCGCGCCGCTCTCGGTTCAGGGGGGGAGCGGCATGGACCTCTGGCTGATCGGCCTCGCGATCGTGGGCACCGCATCGATCCTCGGGGCGATCAACTTCATCGTCACGATCCTGCGTATGCGCGCTCCCGGGATGTCGATGTTCCGCATACCCGTCTTCTGCTGGAGCGTGATGGCCACCTCGCTGCTGATCGTCTTGGCGGCGCCGGTCCTGACCGCGGGACTCATCATGACGCTGGCCGACCGGCATCTGGGCACGGTCTTCTTCGACGCCTCACGCGGCGGCACGCCGCTCCTCTGGCAGAACGTGTTCTGGTTCTTCGGCCACCCCGAGGTGTACATCCTGATCCTCGCCGCATGGGGCATCGTCAGCGAGATCCTCCCGGTCTTCTCCGGGAAGCCGCTGTACGGCTACCGTGGCGTGGTGCTCGCCTTCCTGATGGTGGCGGCCCTGTCCTTCACCGTCTGGGCGCACCACATGTTCGTGACCGGGGCCGTGGAGCTGCCGTTCTACAGCGTCACCACGGAGCTGATCTCGATCCCCACGGGGGTGCTGTTCTTCAACTGGCTGGCCACCCTGTACAAGGGCAAGCTCAGGTTCCCACCGCCGATGCTGTTCGCGCTGGGGTTCATCGCGATGTTCCTGATCGGCGGTATCGACGGTGTGTGGATGGCCTCGCCGGCGATGGACTTCGCGATCCACGACACCTACTGGGTCGTGGCGCACATCCACTACGTCCTCTTCGGCGGCGCCCTCTTCGGGATCATGGCGGGGATGTACTACTGGTTCCCCAAGATGACCGGCCGCTTCCTGGGCGACCGCCTGGGCAAGTGGCAGTTCTGGATCATGCTGATCGGGTTCAACCTCGCGTTCTTCCCGATGCACATCCTCGGGCTCCGCGGCATGCCGCGGCGGATCGCCGACTACGCGCCGGATCGCGGGTGGACCGGGCTCAATCAGCTGTCCACGGTGGGTGCGTTCATCATCGCCGTGGCCATGATCATCTTCTTCACCAACGTGATCCTCTCCCTGCGCAAGCCGAAGGACGCCCCCGACGACGCATGGGGCACCGGTGACACGTTGGAGTGGGCGACGTCCTCTCCGCCGCCGCCCCACAACTTCGACGAGGTCATCGAGGTCCACTCCACGCGTCCGGTCTACGACGCGCGCATCGCGGCCGCCACCTCCTCCGGCGAAGGGGGGACCGGCATGAGCGCCACCGATCAGCCGATGACGCTCGAGCGACCCATCGCCGGCACGAGCAGCCCGGTCATGGGGATGGTCCTGTTCGTGGCCGGCGAGGCGATGTTCTTCGCAGCCTTCTTCGCGGCGTACTTCTCGATCCGCGCGTCGCGGCCCGTATGGCCGCCGAACTACATCACGCCCCCGGAGATCACGATCCCGGCGATCCTGACCACGATCTTGGTCCTGAGCAGCTTCGTGATCCAGTTCGGGGTGCGGGCGGCGCGCAAGGGGAACATCAAGCAGGCCCAGTTGCTTGATCGCTCTCACGATCCTCATGGGTGTCGTCTTCCTGGGCCTGCAGGCCTACGACTACTCGAAGCTGGAGTTCGGGATCAAGGACGGCATCTACCCGTCCCTGTTCTACGTGATGACGGGCCTGCACATGGCCCACGTGATCGGCGGCGTACTCCTGCTCGCGTTGGTGGGTGCCCAGTCGATGAACCGTCGAGACGCAGTGGGCGAAGCACGAGACGCTCCAAGCGGCCGCGATCTACTGGGACTTCGTCGATATCGTGTGGGTCCTGCTGTTCATCGTCTTCTACGTCGCGGTGCCCAGGTGAGCGGCGTGGACGGAGGTCGCCGATGAAGTTCTCGATCCGGTTGTCGTTCGGGCTCGCGATCTTCCTGGCGCTCGCCGGCACCGTGCTCGCGGTGACGGCGTGGTCCATCGCGCGTCAGGGCTACGTGCTGCTGTGGACCTGCGCCATCGCTGCGCTCTACATCGGTCTCGCGCTCCGGCACACGGAGAAGCGGTTCGCCCACGAGCAGGAGAAGGGTGAGGCCGAGGAGATCGAGGAGGCGGAGGTCACCGGGACGATCTGGCCGTTCGTGATCTCGATCTCGTTCATCTTCGTGGTGATCGGCGCCGTCGGCATCCGGTGGGTGCTGGGCATAGGTGTGATCGTGCTGATCGTCGGTGGGGTCGGCTGGTTCAACGACGTGCAGAAGCAGCGCCTGCCGCACCATCACGGGAGCGAGGCGGCCCCGGCGGCCGCCGAGGGCACGCCCTCGCCCGAGTGATCGTCGCGGTCCGCCAGATCCGCTAGCCCGTCGAGCGCTTCTTCCGCTCCGGCCTGATGTGGTCCTCTTCGGAGACGTTCCAGGCCTCGTCCACCATGTCCACGTTGAATCCGTACTCGAACACCAGCGTGCCGCCGTAGGCCGCACCCAGCGTCACCAGCCCCGCCGCCACGACCGAGAGCGCGAGCCAGCTCAGCTGCGTCTGCGCGTCGTCCCACCCCGGGATCCGCAACGCGAGGTCGACCAGGGTCAGCACGGTCACCGTCAGCATCACCGAGCCGTGGAAGTTGATCGTGCGCCATACCTGGGTGTGCTTGGCCTTGCCGATCGGGCCCGACTTGCGGTCGCGGGGGATGCCCTTCCACCAATCCATGAACCCCGTGAGCACGGCGCCCAGCCCCACCACGAACCCGGCAACCATCACGAAGGTCGCGGCGGCGAAGAAGTCCTGCGCCTTCGGGTCGTTCGCGGACGAGAAGTAGGAGATCAGGTCGAAGAGTGCGGCGAGCACGTAGCAGACGACCGGGAAGTCGGTGAGCGGCGGGTGGGTCGGCTTCCCGGTGAGACCCCGGATCCCCATGAACCGCCGGCCCCGCATGCTCAGCGTCGGCCTGATCGAGAACAATCTCGCCATCTGCTTATCCCCCCTCGTGGATGCGGCGCCGGTGCCCGGCGCGTCATCGTCGTTGCGGCATCATGCCACGGTGACCGGCATCCGACGCACGAGCGGCTGGTCCGCTCGCCCGGACCGGAGCATACTGGGCGCCTCGGCGGGCTCGGTCGTGGAGAGGAGGGGCGAGCGCGGATGGCCCTATCGGGTGCGCGGGCCGGCGGCGGGTTGGTTCACGTTCCTCACCCCACGCCGCAACTGTCAGCCGATCCGCTCGTGGGTTGGCGCACCTGGCGCCTGGAGCGCAGGGACGGCGTCCTCACCCTCGTCTCCATGACGCGCTCCCTCGCCTGGCCCCCTCGCGAGGCGATGCACGCACGGTGCGGCCTGTTCGAGCGGCACGCCGCCCCCGACCCGGCGTGCCGCTGCGGTATCTACGCGACCGCGACCCCCGAGCTGCTCGCGCGTTCCGGCGTCTTCGAACACGACGCCGGTGTGGTGGGCACCGTAGCCATGTGGGGGACGGTGGTGGATCACGTGCTGGGGGCGCGATGTGAGCTGGCCTATCCGGCACGGATCCGTCTCGTGTGCGGCGCGTGCCTCGCCGCCGGCCGCGGCGCGGTGGACCCAGTGGGGGTGGTGCAGGACGGGGAGGCGTTGCTGCCGCGCTGCGAACGCCATCTCCCGCGGACGACCGGCCACGCCACCGCCCCGAGTCACACCGCGGATGCGCTGCGGAGCGAACTGCTTGCGAACTATGCCGTCGATCCCGTACCGATCGAACGCGTTGGGCGGAGCCTGCGGCGTGGACGCCTTCGCTTGGCCTGGGCGGTGGATCGAGCCGGGGACTTCCTGGGCCTGGCCACGCGGCTCGCGCTGGTCGGGGCCCTCTACCTGTTCGTGGCCGCATGCGCTCTCGGGATGTTCGCGGCGGCGTTGGACCGGATCTCGGCTCCCTGAGAGGATGGATACGTGAAGATCGGTGAGCCCAAGGAGATCCACGAGATCGAACCCGTCGTCGTGCCCGTCCCCGAACCGTTGCCCGACCCGATCTCCGAGCCTGCGTCGGCCCCGCCCGATCCCGAAAAGGTCCCCGCCGGCGTCATCTGACCTCGCCGCGCCTCGTGCGCGCCGCCGTATCGTGGGGATGGAGGCGCGCGATGGTCGCGATCGAGCACCCGATCCGGATCGAGGTCGCCGACGTGGTGGCCGGCCGAGGCTACATCGAGGGTGATCTCCAGCTGCCGCCGAGACCGATCGGCCTCGTGGTGTTCGCGCACGGCAGCGGAAGTAGCCGGCATAGCCCGCGGAACCGGATGGTGGCCACGCACCTGAACGGGGAGGGCTTCGCCACCCTCCTGTTCGACCTTCTCACCGCGACGGAGGAAGAGATCGATGTCCGGACGCGGGAGCTCCGCTTCGACATCGATCTGCTGGCTGGGAGGTTGTTGGCGGCGGGTGACGCGGTGGCGGGGCGCGACGACGTCGGCGACCTCCCAGCGGCCACGTTCGGGGCGAGCACGGGTGCCGCCGCCGCCCTCGTCGCGGCCGCGGCGAGGCCGGGGGCGGTTCGGGCCGTGGTCTCACGTGGCGGCCGGCCGGACCTGGCCGCCGAGATGCTCCCGCAGGTGCAGGCGCCCACGCTACTGATCGTGGGAGGCCGCGACCCGCTGGTCCTGCAGATGAACCAGGAGGCGGCGGAACGTCTCACGTGCGAGCATGAGCTCGCGGTCGTCCCCGGGGCCACGCACCTGTTCGAGGAGCCCGGGACGCTGGAGGAGGTCGCGCGCTTGGCAGGAGCCTGGTTCCGGCGGCACGTCTCGAGGGGCGCTGAGACCTAGCGGCTCAGTGCTTGCGGCCGCGGTGCGACCGCCCGGTCACCTCCGCGATCGCCATGCGCTGGCGCGCGAGCTCGTGGAGCTCGGCCAGGACGCTCTCTGCGTCCTGGCGCTCCTCGAGTCGGTCGCGCAGGCCCGAGTTGTCCCACGGCTTGATCGTAGGGATGGAGATCACTTCTGCGGTGCGGTCGATACGCATGGAAGCAGCGTAGACGCGTGAGGGGGGCGAGGTAACCGGCGTAGGGCCACGTTCCGTCGCGGCCGAAGGTCGCTAGTTATCGCTCCGCCGGACCTAGGTCCGACGTCGGAGGGGGCGGCGGATGCCGGGTGAGGCCGATCGCGCCGAGGGTCGTGAGGCGCCCGATCCGCATGGTTGCCCTGTCGTATGCCAGGCGTACCGTGAGGGTGTCGTGGCGCATCCACCCCCCCTCCCTCGACCCCTCGTGGCCCTGGTCGGCCTCGCGTTGACCGTCGTCTCGTGCTCCGTTCCTGTCTCCTCCGAGGGCCAGGTCGCCCCGCCCTCCGCGCACTCGTCCCCTCCCGCGGGAGAGAGCTGGACACCCTCGTGGACCCCGTCCCTTCCCGCCCCACCGCGACCACACGGCGTTCCGGCCGTGGACCTGCCCCGCCCGTCGCTGACCCCGGGTGTCGCGCTCCACGTCGGCGTCGCGAAGATCTGCACCTCGGGCTACGCCTCGTCCGTGCGTGACGTCCCCGACGCCGAGAAGTCGCGGGTGTACGAGCGCTACGGCGTGACGTGGGTTCCGTACCGGCACGAGGTCGACCACCTGATCTCCCTGGAGCTCGGGGGGTCCAACGCGATCGACAACCTGTGGCCGGAACCGTATGCGGGTCGGTGGGGCGCACGCACCAAGGATGTCCTGGAGAACCGCCTTCACGACCTCGTGTGCTCCGGCCAGCTGTCGCTCGCCGCCGCGCAGCATCAGGAGGCCAGCGACTGGGTGGCCGCCTACCGCCGGTACGTGGTGACCTCGCAGGGCCCCGGCGGCTCGGGTGGTGGCGGGTCCGGTGCAGGAGGCTACTACGCCTCCAGCTACGCGAGCGCGGGCACGATCTACTGCGCGGACGACCCGGGGTGGCGCAACCTCTCGAAGACCTACCTGGTGCACTTCGCGACCTTGGCCCGCGCGATCGCGCGGTTCCCCGGCTATCACCTGCATCAGCCCTGCTGACCCGACGGGAGAACCCGCTGGGATGTCGCGTCACCTCATAGCTGCGGGCGGCGATCCCCGATGTGCGCGAGCTGCTCGAACGCGTGCGCGAACCTGAGGAGGCTGATGTCATCCCAGCGGCGGCCGACAAGCTGGATCCCGACGGGGAGGCCGTCACGCGTGAGGCCGCAGGGGACGGAGATCGCGGGATGGCCGGTGACCGTGATGGCCCAGCAGCTCTCCATCCAGTCCACGTAGGTCGACATCTCCACCCCCGCGACCGCCGTCGGGTACTCGAGGTCGGCGGGGAACGGCGGGACCTGCACGGTAGGCATCGCCACGACGTCGAAGCGTTCGAAGAAGGCCGCCAACCGTGCGTCGATCCCGGCGCGCAGGTCCGCGGCCCGCGCGAGGTCGGCAACGGTCAGCTTCCGTCCCTCCTCGATGTTCCATACGACCGCGGGCTTCATCAGTTCGGGATGCCTCTCGAGCTCGGCGCCGAGCTCCGACGCGTAGAGGTGGGCGCGATGGATCAGGAACGCGTCTCGTGCACCGCTCAGGTCGGGGTAGGCGGCTTCGACCTCGCACCCGAGCGTCTCGAAGATCGCGAGGGCACCGGCGATCGCATCGCTGACCGCAGGCTCGACCGGCATGCTGCCGCCGCAGTCGGGCGCCCAGGCCACTCGGACGCCCGCGACGTTCCCCTCCAGCGGAGGTGCGAAGGACGACCCCGGCTCCGGCCTCGAGATCGGCACGCGTGGATCGGGCCCCGCGGTCGCCGACAGGAGCAACGCGGCGTCTTCCACGGACCGCCCCATCGGACCGTCGACCGCCATGTCCTCGCGCGGGTCGTTCGAGGGCCACGACGGAACGCGGCCGGGGGAGGGGCGGAAGCCAACGACGTTGCAGAACGACGCCGGGTTGCGCAGCGACCCGCCCAGGTCGCTGCCATCGGCCAGCGGCACCATCCCACACGCCAACGCGGCCGCGGCCCCGCCCGACGACCCGCCCGCGGAGCGCGTGAGGTCGTACGGGTTCCGCGTCAGGCCGAAGACCGGATTGAACGTGTGCGAACCCGCGCCCCATTCGGGGGTGTTCGTCTTGCCGATCACGATCGCCCCGGCGGCGCGGATCCGCCGCACCGAGAGATCGTCGGCGACCGGGACGTGCTCGGCGTAGATGGGCGAGCCATAGGTGGTGCGGATGCCCTCGGTGTCGACGAGGTCCTTGATGGCGATCGGGAGTCCGTGGAGCGGGCCGAGGTCTCCGCCACGCGCCGAGGCATCGTCGGCGGCGCGCGCCTCGTCCTCTGCCCGCTCGGGAACCAGCGTCACGATCGCGTTGACCGCCGGGTTGGTCTCGCCGATCCGTTCGAGGTGGGCGGCCAGGACCTCGCGCGCGCTCACCTCTCGGATCCGCAGCTGCCGCGCGAGGTCCGTCGCACTCGATCGCCACAGGTCGTCGCCCACGTGCCGCAGCGTAGCTCCGGCGGTCGCTGTTAGCGTGAGGGCATGGCGACCCGCACCGGCGAAGGCTCCGAGCGGTTCTTCGATTCGCGGGCCGCGTACCTGCTGTTCGTCACGACGACGAACGAGAAGGCCGTGGTGGCCGAGCGGATCGGACGCGAGTCAGCGCTGGTCGAGCCGACGCCGCCGGGGTTCCGCATCCTGGACGCTGGGATGGGCGACGCCTCGGTGCTCTCCGGGGTCATGCGCCGCTTCCACGACCGCTCGCCTCACGTGCCGCTGAGGGCCGTCGCGAAGGAGATCAGCATCGAGGACGTGCGCGTGGGACTCACGAAGCTCCCGGACCTGATCTTCGAACACCCCGAGACCGTGTTCGTGGTGACCAACGTGCCGTTCGCCGAGGTGGGGACCTTGAAGCCCGCCCGCGAGCCGGTGTGGCGCGAGGTCGCGCTGGAGGGGACGACGACCCATGCCTACCTCGAGCAGATCAGAGCGCTGTTCCCACAGCTCGCGCAGGACTGGCGCGTTCGGACCAGCGAGGTCACCGGCAACCCGGTGCCGGAACACCCCGCAGTCGTCGTCCTCTACCGCAGGGATCGCGAGTTCGTCCTGCGGCCGCTGATCCCCTCACGCGACGGTATCGACGAGGGCTTCGATCTGGTGATCGCCTCCCAGGTCTACCGGGCGAAGACACCGCTGAGGAGGAAGGTGAGCGCCGCGGTGGCGCCCCTCGCCCGGACCCTGGCGTCGGGAGGCCGCATGGTCGTCGTGCAGGGCCACGGCGACGATCCAGGGCTGGAGATCGTGCGGGGCGTCTGGCCCGAGGAGGATCCGTTCCCCGACGGCCGCGCGCGGATCCTCGCGGAGGCCGGGCGCCAGCTCGGCGACCGAACGGACCTGGTCTTCCGGGAGGGGGGCGACGACGAGGCGTTGTTCCGCTACGACCTGCACGCGATGCCCTCTGCGCGAACCGAGCACATCGGGACCTCGACCACGCTGGCGGCGTGGAGCGCCGCCGTCTACGTCGCACAGATCGACGAGGCTCGGCTGGCCGCGGCGACGGCTTCGGGCGCCTATCTGGAGGCGACGCAGGAGGTGCTCCGTCGACACGGGGCGGTCTGGTTCAACGACGAGGCGTTCGTGATCCGCCGCGAGGCCGACCCGCGGCCCCATTAGCAATTTCCGCGTCGCTCGGCGTACGTTGGAGCGGTCCGCTCCACGTGAAAGGGGAACCATGACCAACGAGCGCGTCGAGATGCTGGAGAACAGCGCCACCCTCTACTTCGGTCCCTGGTATCGGCGGTCGCCGTTCTTCGACGCCACCCGCCGGGCCGGCTGCACCGCCTACGACATCTACAACCACATGTACCTGCCCGCCTACTACGACGACCCCGACCTCGAGTACCGCGTTCTCAACGAGGGCGTGACCATCTGGGACGTCGGCGTCGAGCGGACCGTGGAGGTCAGCGGGCCCGACGCCGACCGGCTGATCGACATGATCACCTGCCGCGATCTCACGAAGTGCGCCGTGAAGCAGGGCAAGTACATGCTGGTGACCGCGCCCGACGGGGGCATCGTGAACGACCCGGTGCTCTTGCATGTCGATGAGAACCGCTGGTGGATGCAGCTCGCGGACTCCGATGCCGGTCTCTACGCCCTCGGCGTGGCCGCCTCCAGCGGGTTGAACGCGAAGGTGACGCTGCCCGACGTGCACCCGATGCAGGTGCAGGGACCCATGGCCGCCAAGACGTTGGAGAAGCTGGTCGGTCCCGCGATCTACGACATCAAGTACTACTGGATCGAGGAGTTCTCGATCGACGGCATCCCCGTGGTCATCAGCCGCACCGGCTGGACGGCGATCCCCGGGTTCGAGGTCAACCTCCTCGACGGCTCCAAGGGCGACGCCTTGTGGGATGCCGTGGCGGCGGCGGGCGCCGAGTACGACATCCGGCCGATCGCCCCGTCCGAGGCCCGCCGCATCGAGGCCGGGATCTTCAACTACAACTCCGACATCGGGCTGAACGACACGCCGTTCCATGTGATGGGCCTGGAGCGTCTCGTGGAGGAGCAGGAGCAGGACTACATCGGCAAGGCCGCGCTGGAGGAGCTCCGCGGCAAGGGGGTCGACCGCAAGCTGGTCGGCATCGAGCTCCGCGGCGACGAGTTGCGGGCCGAGATGTCCCGGACCTGGGATGCACTTTCCGGCGGCGCGAAGGTGGGCCACCTCACCGACGCGGTGTGGTCGCCCGGACTGGAGAAGAACATCGGCTACGTCTGGGTGCCGATCGAGCTGTCGGAGCCGGGCAACGTCCTGGACGTGGTGACCGAGACCGGCGATCACCTCGAGGGCGTCACGGCCGCGATCCCGTTCGTGGATCCACGCAAGGAGAAGCCCGCGGGCGCCCTCACGTAGCCCCCGGGGGCCCCCCGGCGGAGTCCTCTCAGGAGACCGGTATCGACTTCGAGGGGTCGACGAAGGGCATCGGCACCACTGTGGCGGTGCGCTCGCCCCATTCCGTGGCGACGCGCACCGTCTGCCCATCCTGTCCGGCATCGGTGGGGAGCCAGCAGAAGCCGATGTTCGAAGACAGTCGAGGCGAGTAGATCGCGGACGTGACGGTCCCTACCTCCCGGCCGTCGAGCGAGGCCGCCCACTTCACGTTGTTCAGGGAGGGGAACGGTTCTCCGTCGAAGGTCACGCCGCGGATCTTCCGGGCCACGCCCCGAGCGGCGATCCCTCGGTATGCCGCCACCGAGATACAGGCGTCGTCGGCGAGACCGTCCAGGTCCACCAGACGCTCGAGCCCCATCTCGTACGCGTTGTTCTCGTACGTCATGTCGGCGCCCCAGTTGAAGATGGCGCCCTCGATCCGGCGGATGTCGCTGGGCCCCGTGGGGACGATCCCGAACGGCTCGCCGGCGGCCATGATCGCCTCGAAGACCTCGTTCCCGCGCGAGGTGTCGGTCGTGTAGACCTCGTAGCCCACCTCGGATGTCCACCCGGTGCGGGTGACGACCACCGGCACGCCGGCGATCTCGGCGTGCTGCCAGAAGTAGTAGCGGAGGTCGAGGATCTGCTCGCCAAGCAGCGCCACCATCAGGTCCTTCGACTTCGGCCCCTGCACCTGGAGCGGCGCGACGTCGGCCTCACGGATCGTGACGTCGAGGTTCGGGTAGGCGTTGCGCAGACCGCGTGCGAACAGCAGGGCATCGGAGGAGGCGAGGGCGAACCAGAAGGTGTTCTCGTCCATGCGCGTGAGGACGGGATCGTTGATGATGCCACCGTCGCTGTCGCAGATCAGGACGTACTTCGCCTGGCCGACCGCGCACTTCGAGAGGTCCCGCGGGGTCAGCAGCTGCGCGAACGCGAACCCGTCGGGCCCGGAGATCTCGAGGCACCGCTCCACGGCCACGTCCCAAAGCGTCACGCCGTTCAACAACGCTTCGAACTCCGCCTCGAAGGTGTCGAAGCGGATCGGGAAGTACATATGGTTGTAGACGGTGAAGCCCTTCGGGCCGTAGCGCTGCGTTGCCTCGTAGTAGGGCGTGCGGCGGTTGCGCGCGCCGCGCTGCACCAGTCCCATGTCGAACGGCTCGGACATGCGTTCCTCCTTCGGGTGCTGGGTAGTGAACTCGATCCCGATCGAGCCTGTACCCGTGGCCTCGGCGGCGCAAGCAGTGCCGTTGACCGAGGGTCGACACTTCTCCCCCCGGGCGGGTCAGCGGGCGCCCAGGAGGGCGCGCTCGTCCGCGAGCGCGATCACCAGCTGACCGCGCGCGTTGGGGTGCAGCGGGGCGGGGTCGTCCAGGCCCTGGACGTAGGGAGCGTCGGTGCAGAGTTCGTGGCCGCTGAAGTCAGGCTGGACCGTTCGGTAGCCGAAGGTCTCGGCCCCGTTGGCCAGGACCTGGTTGATCGTGGTGAGGCGCTCGAGCAGCACGCGGAGCTTCGACGGCGTCAGGCCGGAGGGCGCCAGGCAGTCGAGCGCCGGGTCGAAAGGAACGTAGTACTGGTTGATCACGATCGTCGGATCGCCGGGCAAGGCGGCGAGTTGCCGCAGCAGCTCGTAGTAGTCGCGGGTGAATCGGTCCAGCTGCTTCTGGAAGTAGGCGGTCACGGCGCGGCTGTCGCAGGCGTCGGAGGTGGCGCAGACGTAGACCGAAGAACTCCAATCCATGTCGTTGGCGCCGATGCTCACGATCACCGCCTTCGCGTCCACCGCTCGCTCCGCGACGGCCAGCTGAGGCGGGAGCCGAACGCCTCCCTTCGACTGCGGTCCCAGGATGCCCTGGCGGATCGTGGCGCTGCTGCAGCCGAGGTTATCGACCTCCCAATCGTTCACGTGGGCCAGCGTCACCGCGAACGCGGTGGAGCTCCGCTCGCACGCTTGGTCGGCGGCGGTGGCGTTCGGCAGGGGAGGCCCGCCCAGCCCCGCCGCGGTCGAGTCACCCATGACGATGGCCTGGACCTGCGGCCGCGGAGGCCCCGCGGCGGGGCGGACCGCGCGAGCGCCTTCGTGTCCGACCAGCCCGCTCATGCTGTGCACACCCCTCAGGACGGCCGGTGCGGTATATGCCGTGACCATGATCGCGCTCAGGTTCACCGCCTCAACGAACAGGAGACCTCCGAGCAGCGCCACGACCGTGGTACGCCGGTCGTAACGCCGCCAGCCCGCGATCGCTCCGAGGAGGACGACGGCGCCGAGCGCCACGAACGCGATCTCCCACGCGAAGTAGCGTCGCCAGCCCGCGACGAGCGCACCGCCCAGGTCGGTCGCCGCGGAAGGTCCCGACGCGGTGCCGAAGAGCCCCGCTACCTGCTCGTTGATGCTGATGTCCGTCAGCTCCAGCCGAGGGCGGACGGGTCCGATGAAGTCCACCTGCGTCGGGAGCGATCGGCCGAAGAGCACGACCTCCCCCGGCCCCGACGTGCTCCAGGTGGGGGCGGCGGTACCCACCGTGACGGTCTGCCCAAGCGCCCGCACCGACTGTTCGGGGGTCACGCGTAGCGCGAACGCGATCGAGGCGGCGGCAACGATCACGAGCGTGCCGACGACGAACAGCATGCGCAGCGCCCGACGGGAGGCGGGGTTCCGGGCGGGCTGTGGTGGAGGCGACGATTCGGTCACGGACACGGCGGTCTGATCCAGGACCGACCGGCGTTTCCGGTCGCGCCGAGGATCTCCTCCACCTTATCTGCCGGCGCGCTTCGTCTTCTTCGGCTTCGGGTCCTTGGGCTTCTTCGGCGGGAGCGATGCCGCGTAGTCGACGCCGCGCTCCACCCAATCATGGAGCGAGCGGTCGGTCTCCTGACCCGCGGGACCCACGTAGAGGAATCCGTGCATGGGCCTGCCGGTGAAGTCCATGGGTCGCGCGCCGGGCTCCGACAGCGCCTCGACGCCGTCCTCGGGCGAGAGTCGAACCATCAGATCGTCGCCCATCACGCCCACAGCCATGTTGCCACCCACCGTGAAGCAGAGTCCGCCGAACATCTTGATCTCGGTGACGCCCGCCACGGGCCCCAGAGCGGCGCGGACCCGCTCAGCCAACTCCTCGTCGTATGCCATCGCGTAAGCCTAGATCCTGGCGGCAGGAGCGCGCACCCGAGCGGGCCGGGTCACCCGCTCGAGGCCGCCGCGACCGCGCCGAGCACCCCGACGTAGGCCAGCAACACGAGGGCCGCATCCGGCTCGAGCCGCATGATGCGGGTCTCCTCCCTATGGACCACCGCAGCCAGGGCGATCGCCATGAGCAGGATCGCGCCCACGCCTGCCACGGTCTCGGCGGGCCCCACCGCCGCAAGCAGAGGGCCTCGCGTGTAGGCGAGATCCACCACGACGAGGATCGCCATATTGATCGCGTTGCTCCCGAAGAGGTTCCCGACCGCGAGGTCGAACGCGCCGATGCGCACGGCGGCCACGGACGCCACGAGCTCCGGGAGCGAGGTTGCCACCGCCAGGAGGGCCACCCCCACGAAGGTCTGACCGAGTCCGGAGGCGTGGGCGATCTCACGTCCGGAGACCGCCACGAACGGACCGGTCACCAGTACGACCGCGGCCGCGCCCGCGAACGTGAGCACGGCCGCGCGGATGGAGCCCTCGCGCCCCGCCCCATCGGTCCAACCGGTCGGGACCGGAAGCTCGCCCAGGTCCGGCCCCGTCGTGGTCGAGTGGGCACGTGCGCGCCGCACCCACGCGACGGCCAGCAGGTACGCGGCGGCGATGCCGATCGTGTCGAGGCCTACCCAGCCGACCGCGATCCCCCGAGGCGTGAGGATGCCGAGAACAGCGAGCGAGGTGAGCACGATCGCGATCGAAGCGACGCGGGCATGGCCGAGCTCGACGTTCGGCCAGACCTTCCGACGTGCGATCAGATCGATCACGGCCAGGACCGCCATGTTGGCGAGATTGCTGCCGAACAGGTCGCCGACGGCCAGATCGGGCGCGCCCCCGGCCGCCGCGCTGACGTCCGTGACCACCTCCGGCAGCGACGTTGCGGCCGCCATCAGGACCATGCCGATCAAGAGGCCGCCGAAGCCGCTGCGGACGGCGATCCGATCGCCCGCGCGCGCGAGCACGATCCCCGCCCACACCAGGGCGGAGGCCGCGACCAGGAAGACCGCGATCCACTGCGTCAACCCGAAGTCCGCCGTCATGCCCAACCTCCCTGGCCGGATCGCTTCCCAGTCTCCGACCGACCGGCTAGGCCCGAGGAGGCCGAAGGCCCTGGCACCGCGGGGCCCGACCACCATCTGGCGGTGCGGTCTCCGGGCTGTGTAGTATTGGTCATATGACCAATGGCGCGCCTCGCCAAGAACGAACCGCAGACGAGGATGGTTCCGGCACGCGGGAGCGGCTGATCGCTGCCGCGGCTGAGCTCATCGCAGAGGACGGGTGGGGCGGGGTCCGTATGCGTGCGGTGGCCGAACGCGCAGGGGTCCGGCCCGGGCTGGTCCACTACCACTTCGGCTCGATGGAGGAGTTGATGCGGGAGGCTTCCCGGTCGGTCCTCGAGGCGGCGTTCGGCGAACCGATGGAGGCGATGCTCGAGGCGGGCTCGCTGCAGGAAGCCATGTCCGGCACGCTGGCATGGGTCGAGCGCGTGGACGAGTCCTCCGTGCCGTTCCGCGTCTTGATCGAGGTCACGGTACGAGCCACCTACGACCCGCCGACCCGCGCGTGGACGGCGGCATGGTTGGAGGAGTTCCGGGGCGCGCTCGCGGTGACCATCGAGCGGGCCCGGTCGGCGGGGGAGCTACCGGCATCGCTCGACGTCCGCGGCACCGCGATCCTGGTCGCCGCGGCGCTCGACGGGCTGGTCCTGCACCGGCTCGTGGATCGGCAGCTGGATACCGGCGCAGCAGCGAGCGCTTGGGCTGCGCTGCTGGAGGCCGGACGACTCGACCGCGCTGGGCTGGACACCGGCGAAGACGAGAGGGAGGAAGGATGAACGGAACGAACGGCGCGGGAGCGGGAGCGATCCGCCTGGAAGGCGTGAGCAAGACCTACGGTGAGGGGGAGGTGGCCGTCCATGCGGTTCGCGACGTCGACCTCGACATCGAGGCCGGACGGTTCGTCGTGATCCTCGGCCCGTCCGGCTCGGGCAAGACGACCCTGCTGGACGTGATGGGCGGGATCGAGCGTGCGAGCGCGGGGCGCGTGGTGATCGACGGTCACGACATCGCCGAACTGGACGAGCGCGGGCTGACCGCGTTCCGTCGCGACCGCGTCGGGTTCGTCTTCCAGTTCTTCAACCTGATCCCCACCTTGACGGCCCGCGAGAACATCGAGCTGGTGCTCGAGCTCACCGGGCGGGAGGCCGACGACCTTCCGGGCTGCTGGAGGAGGTCGGACTCGGAGACCGGGCGGACCACTTCCCGAATCAGCTCTCCGGTGGCGAGCAGCAGCGGGTCGCGATCGCGCGCGCCATCGCGAAGGACCCGCCGATCCTTTCTGCGACGAGCCCACCGGTGCGCTCGACCTCGAGACCGGGCGTCACATCCTGCTCGCTCCTGCGGCGCGTGGCCTCCGGTGGGCGTCGCACGGTCATGTTGGTCACGCACAACGGGGCGATCGCCCGGAGCGCCGACCGTGTCCTGCGGATGCGCTCGGGAGAGCTCGTCTCCGACGAGGTGGTCGATGCCCCTGTTGATCCCGAGGACCTGGAGTGGTGAGGGTGCGCGATGAAGACGCTGCATATCAAACTGCGACGCGACATGCGTCGTCGCCGCGCCCAGATGTTCGGCGTCGGCATCACCCTGTTCCTGGGGGTCGCGCTGTTCGGTGCCAGCTACGACGCCTACCTGAACCTGCAGGCCTCCTACAACGCCCTCTACGAGCAGGCGCGCTTCGCCGACCTCACGATCACCGGCGGCGACCTCGCGACGATAGCTGCGAAGGCGACGTCGATGGGCGCCACCGTGCAGGAGCGGATCCAAGCGGACGTACCGATGAAGATCGGCTCCACCTCTCTGTTGGGGCGGGTCGTGGGGATGCCCGCGGGCTCCGAGCCGGCGGTCGACCGGGTCCTGGTGAAAGAGGGGACCGGGCTCTCCGCGAGCTCGCCCGACGGGGTCCTCGTGGAGCAGCACGCCGCCAGTCACTTCCGCCTGGCTCCGGGCGACAGCGTGCAGGTCCTCGGTCCGGGAGGCTGGACGACCGCATCCGTGCTGGGCACGGCCGCCTCACCCGAGTACCTCTGGCCGGCGCGGAGCCGGCAGGACCTGCTGACGTCGCCGGACGACTTCGCCGTGCTGTTCGCTCCCGAGGCGACGGTCGCCGCCCTCGCGGGCGAGGCCGCCGAGCATCAGCTCCTCGTCTACGTGCCGGACCGGAGCCACGTGGACGCGGTCGTGTCCGAGCTGACCACGGTCGCCCGGAGCGCAGGCGCCACCGATGTCCTGCCGCGGGCCGACCAGCCCTCGAACGCCGCATTGTTGGAGGACGTGCAGGGCTTCGGCGAGATGTCGCTGATGTTCCCGATCCTCTTCTTGACCGCCGCCGCGATGACGGCGTGGGTGCTGCTGACCCGGCTCGTACAGTCGCCAGCGGTCGCAGATCGGCACGATGCGCGCGTTCGGCGCATCGCGTCGGACGCTGTTGGGCCACTACGTCGACTTCGGGCTGGTCGCCGGGCTGGCCGGCGCGGTGCCGGGTGCGATCGTCGGGGTGTTGCTCGCACGGACCGTCACCCGCGCCTACACCTCTGCCATCTCCGTGCCGATCGTGGTGGCGCCCCTACATCCGGGCACGATGCTGATCGGCATCACCTTCGGCGTGGTGGTGGGGGTCCTTGCCGCGGCGGGACCCGCCCTGCGTGCCTCTCGCGTGCAACCCGCCGAGGCGATGCGCGGCATGCTCCCCACGGGCGGAGGCGGGCGGAGCCTGCTCGAGCGGATCGCACCTCCGCTCGCCCGACTGCCGGTGCCTGCGAGGATGGCGATGCGCAGCATCACGCGTGACCGGCGGCGCACGCTCTACACCGCGCTGGGCGTGGTGCTCGCCCTCACCCTCATCCTGGTTTCCTGGGGGATGCTGGACACGACCCAGGTGCTGCTGGCGCGCCAGTTCGATGTGGTGCAGCAGCAGGATGCGCAGGTCTACCTGCGGGGTCCGGTGGATACGGCGTCCGTTGGCCGGCTCTCGACCGTGAAGGGCGTGGCCGCCGCGGAACCTGTCGCGGAGCTGTCGGCCACGCTGCGATCCGGAGACCGCTCCTACGCCACCTCCCTGTTCGGCATGCAGTCGGACACCACGATGCACGGGTTCGTCGAACCCGGCGGCGGAACCACCACGTTGCCCTCGTCGGGTCTCCTGGTGGGCCAGGCCGTGGGCGGCCAACTCGACGTCGGGGTGGGGGACCGGGTGCAGGTCGATCTGGGCGGCGGTACGGTCCTAACCGAGCCGATCGCTGGATTCCTGGACGAGCCGCTGGGCACGTTCGCCTATGCCTCGCTGCCCGCGCTGGACTCGGCGGCCGGCTCGGGCTCCCTCGCGAACACCGTGTTCCTGCGGTTCGATCCGGGGGCCCCGCCGCAGGTCATGCGGGAACGGATCTCCGCATCGCCCGACGTGGCCGCCTACGTGGATGCCCGGACGCTTCAACGAGCGGCTGGCTCGTTCCTCGGACTGTTCTACGTGTTCGTCGGGGTCATGCTCCTCTTCGGTGCCCTGCTGGCCTTCGTGCTGATCTTCAACACGATGTCGGTGAACATCGCAGAGCGGGCCGGGGAGGTGGCGACGCTTCGATCCGAAGGGGTGGGCCGGCGCCGGCTCGCGCGGATGATCGTAGGCGAGAACCTGCTGGTGGTGACGCTGGGTATCGTGCCCGGTCTCCTGATCGGCTACCTGATCGCGAAGAGCTTCATGGCGTCGTTCTCCAGCGACCTCTTCAGCTTCGACCTGGCCATGAAGCCGATGACCTTCGTGTGGTCGGCGCTCGCGATGCTCCTCGTGGCGCTCGTCACGCAGTGGCCGGGTCTGCGGGCCGTGCAGCGGCTGGACCTCGCTTCTGTCCTGAGGGAGCGGACCGGCTGATCCCGGGACCGAACCACGTCACCGGGATATGGTCGGCCGGTGGACGTCTCGGTCGACCAGCTTCGCTCCCGGTTGCGCGCCGACTGCGCGCGGTGCGCGGGGCTGTGCTGCGTGGCGCCGGCCTTCTCCGCGTCCGCCGACTTCGCGATCGACAAGGCTCCGGGCGCCCCGTGCCCGCACCTGCAGGACGACTTCCGATGCGAGATCCACGAACGCCTGCGTCCCGAGGGGTTCCCGGGATGTGCGGCCTTCGAGTGCCTCGGCGCGGGACAGCGGGTGATCCAAGAGACGTTCGGCGGCGCGAACTGGCGAGCGACGCCCGAGATCGCCGAGCAGCAGTTCGAGGTGTTCGGCATCATGCGGTGGCTGCACGAACTGCTCTGGTACCTGGGTGACGCCCTGACCAGGGAGCCGGCACGCGACCTGCAGGCGGAGCTGGAGCGCGCGTTGGAGGAGACCGACCGCCTGGCCGGCGATGGTCCCGTCGAGCTCGCGGTGATGGACCTGACCTCCCACGGCGAGCGGGTCGACGACCTGCTGTCCGCGGACGAGCGCGCTCGTGCGCGCCGCGATCCGCGTCGACGGGACCGACCATGCGGGCGAGAACCTGATGGGGGCGGACCTCCGCGATGCCGATCTCGCCGGCGCCGATCTGCACGGGGCCTTCCTGATCGGCGCCGACCTCCGCGGCGCGGATCTTCGAGCGAGCGACTTCCTCGGCGCCGACCTCAGGGCCGCCGACCTCGGGCGCGCCGACCTCACGGATGCCATCTTCCTGACACCCACGCAGGTGTCATCGGCGAAGGGGGATGCTGGCGACGCGCCTTCCTCCGTGGATCGGCCGCCCCCCGCATTGGGTTCCGTAGCAGCGACCTTCGGTCACACGTCGTACCGTATCGACGTCACATATGGGAAGGGAGCGGTCATGACCGAGGAGATGACAGACGTCCTCGTTGCCGGGTACCAGAGCGTCGAGGCCGCGACGGGTGACTTCGACGGGCTGATGCAGCTGGTCGCGGACGGCCAGGTCGAGATCGAGGGGGCCATCCTCGTCACGCACGACCCCGGCGGGGACGTGACCGTGGTCGAGCACGGCGACCATCTGGGCCGCAAGGGCCTCGGCTGGGGCGCGGGGGCCGGTCTCGTGGTTGGCCTCTTCGCCCCGCCGCTGCTTGGCGCTGTGGCCGTGGGCGCCGCCGCCGGCGGTCTGGTGGGGAAGTTCACCCAGCGCAAGGTTGAGGCGGGGATGGAGGATCTTGCCGAGCAGCTGCCGCCGGGCACGGCGGGCGTCATCACCGTCTTCGACGACGAGCACCGCCTCGCCGTCGAGCAGGCGTTGCCGAACTCGCCGGGCAAGTCGATCGCCCAGACCGACAAGGAGGGCGTGCGTGCGCTCAAAGACGGAGCTCGCCACGGCGATGGGCAAATTCGTGCAGGATCGCAGCGAGCTCCCGATCCCCGATCGGCGGTTCGGCGGCACGGCGGGCCGTACGCTCAAGGAGTCCGTCGCGGACTGGGCCATGATCCCCGGTCCGAAGGCGCCCGAGGGCGCCCCGAACGTGCTGCTCGTGCATCATCGACGATGCGGGGTTCGGTTCGATCGACACGTTCGGCGGTCCGATCAGCACGCCGGCCTTCTCGCGCGTGCAGAAGATGGGCATCACGTACAACGCGTTCCACGTGACGGCGGTCTGCTCGCCGACGCGGGCGGCGCTGCTCACCGGACGGAACCAGCATCGCGTGGGGTTCGGCTCGATCGCCGAGTACCCGGGCCCGTTCCCCGGCTACACGTCGGCGAAGCCGAAGAGCTGCGCGGGGCTCCCGCGGATCCTCAAGGAGAACGGCTACGTCACCGGCGGGTTCGGGAAGTGGCACCTCACACCGAACACCGTGCAGGGCGCCGCGGGGCCGTTCGACCACTGGCCGAAGTCGTGGGGGTTCGACCACTGGTGGGGCTTCCTGTCCGGGGCCGCCGGCCAGTACGACCCCATCATCACCCAAGACGACGCGGTCCTCGGCGTGCCCGAGGGCAAGGACGGCGCGCAGTACTACTTCCCCGACGACATCACCGACAAGGCGGTCGAGTGGCTCCACGGCGTCCGCGCGCAAGACGCCCACAAGCCGTGGTTCATGTTCTATTCGACCGGCTGCGCGCACGCACCGCACCACGTGCCGAAGGAGTGGGCGGACCGGTACGAGGGCAAGTTCGACGATGGCTGGGACGAGCTCCGCAAGCGGACGCTCGAGCGGCAGAAGCAGCTCGGGATCGTCCCGCAGGACACCGAGCTCACCGAGCGGCCCGACGCGTTCCCCGCGTGGGACTCGCTCGACGACACCGCGAAGAAGCTGTACGCGCGGCAGATGGAGGTCTACGCCGGCTACCAGGAGAACGCCGACTGGAACATCGGCCGCCTGCTGGATTCGATCGAGGAGATGGGTGACCTCGACAACACGCTGATCATCTGGATCTGGGGCGACAACGGGGCGAGCCTGGAGGGCACGACCACCGGCTCGTTCAACGAGCTGACCTTCCTGAACGGCTTGGTCCTGGACCCCGCGCAGCAGATGGAGCTGATCGAGAAGTACGGCGGCCTCGAGGCGCTCGGTGGCGACCACACGGCCCCGCATATCGCCGCCGCCTGGGCGCACGCGTGCAACACGCCCTTCCGATGGGGCAAGCAGGACGCGCAGCCACCTGGGGGGCACACGGGACCCGATGGTGATCGCGTGGCCCTCGCGCCGAAGCCGGACGACGTGATGCGACGGCAGTTCACGCACGTGATCGACGTCGGCCCCACGATCCTGGAGGCGGCCGGCATCCCGGAGCCGGAGAAGGTCGACGGCATCGTGCAGGAGCCGATGGACGGCACCAGCTTCCTCTACACCCTCGACGAACCCGAGGCGCCGGAGCGGCACACCACGCAGTACTTCGAGATGTTCGCGCAGCCGCGGGATGTACAAGGACGGCTGGTGGGCCGCCTCGAGACCCGACCGACTCCCCTGGGATCTCTCGCCCGAGACGCTGGCCAAGTTCGGCCCCGACGCGGACTGGGACGCCGACCGCGACGTCGGCTGGGAGCTCTACTACCTTCCCGACGACTTCTCGCAGGCCAAGGACATCGCGGCGGAGCACCCGGACAAGGTCCAGGAGCTCCAGGCGCTGTGGTGGCAGGAGGCGGAGCGCAACCGCGTGCTGCCGCTGATGGCCGGGTTCTCGGTCCTCTACGGCATCCTGCCGCCGATGCCCACGCAGACCCGCTTCACCTTCGCGGGCGACGTGCAGAACGTGAACTGGGGCATGATCCCGAGGATCTACGGCCGCTCGTACTCGATCGAGGCCGATCTCACGGTGCCGGAGTCGGGTGCCGAAGGGGTCATCGTCGCCATGGCGGACTTCATCGGCGGATTCGGCCTGTGGGTCGACGGCGACGGCATCCTGCACCACACCTACTCGATGCTCGGCGTCGACAACTACAAGCAGGCGGCCACGTCGAAGCTACCTACGGGCGACGTCCGCGTGAAGATGCTGTTCGAGTCCACGGAGAACAAGCCGGGCAGCGGGGGTCACGTGACGCTGTTCGTCAACGACGACGAGGTCGGCGAGCGGCGACATGCCGCAGACGGTCCCGGTGACGTTCACGAGCTACTCGGGCATGGACATCGGGCGCGACAACGGGCTGGTCGTCGACCTCGACTACGAGGACAAGGCGCCGTACGCCTTCACCGGCACGGTCAAGCAGGTGGTGTTCGATCTCAAGCCGGGCACCCACGAGGAGGAGCAGGCCCAGCACGTCCACGACATCCACCAGGTGGTCGCCGCCGGCGTAGCGGGTTGACCCGAAGACTCGTCTTCACGGCGTCGGCGGGTCACGGCCGTTGCGCGTGGTCACGCCGTGCCGTGAGCACTATCAGACGGTCGCCGGGATCCAGCGGGCGATCGGGCGGGTTGATGTGGACCTTGCCGTCCGCGTCGACCCGGATCAGGGGGATGTGGGGGGCCGGGGCCCTCGGCAGGGGGCGGGGGCCGATCCAGGTCTCCACGTTGGCGCCGCGCTCGATCAGGCCGGCGATGGCTGCGCGCCCCGTCCGGTATCCGAACGGCGTCCGCGCCAGCGCCTCCGGGCGAGGGAGGCCGTCGGGGTCCTAGCTCTTCCGCCGCCTCCAGCGGCGGCAGACGGAAGACGGCGCCGCGTCCCAGGAGGTCGGCGCTCATCTGCGCGGCGACGCGGCTTCGGTCGAGGTCGGACTCGAGCACGATGGCGTGGGAGAAGCCCTCGAGGTCTGCCAGATCGCGAAGCTCGGAGAGCGAGCCCGCGTGGACGGCGTACTCGGCGTCGGGATCGCCCCGCCAGGCTCTTCCGACGAGCAGCACCGGCACGTCGCAGGCGGCCAGCTCACGTGACAGATCACGCATCCACGGTTCGTCGCCGAACAGGAGGATCCCTCGCGCCGGTGGCCGAGCGATCTTGAGGGCGCGGACCAATGGAGGGGTGAGCGCACCGTAGAGCACGACCGTGCCCAGGATCGTGCCGTAGACGGCGGTCTCCACGATCGGGTCCTTGAGGCCGTTGGCGGCCAGGGCGTCGCCGTAGAGGGCGGCCGTAGCCGCCGCGACGATGCCGCGCGGGGCCATCGCTCCGATCAGGATGCGGTGGCGCGCCGGAACGTGGAGGCCGAGTGTCGCGACGTAGGCGACGAGTGGCCGGACGACAAGTACCAGGCCGGCGACGAACAGGGCGATGCTGCCGGCGCTGTCCACCAGGAGGTGGGGCACGATCATGGCACCCAAGGTGATGAAGAGCGATCCGAGGATCAGTGGTCCGAGCGTGTGCCCGAACACGCGGATGCCCTCGACCGGGACGAAGCGCTGATTGGCCATCGCGACCCCGGTCGCGGTGGCGGCGAACAGGCCGGCCTCGGAACGGAGGGACTCGGCGAGGACCAGGGCCCCGACGGCGAACAAGATGCCGACGGCCACCTCGAGGTCGTCGGGGATCAGGTAGGAGCGGAGCGAGACGGTCAGCAGGCCGGCGGCGACGAGGCCGATCGCGATGCCGACGGCCGCGGTGGCCACCAGGTCGGCGATCGGCGAGGAGTTCTCGTGGAGGACCACGCTCAGGACCGAGATGCCGATGGTCGCTCCGACCGGATCGATCGCGATCCCTTCCCACCGGAGGATCGTGGCCGCGGGGTCGCGGGGCCGGGACAGGCGCAGCATGGGGCCGACCACGGTGGGTCCCGACACGACGACGATCGCGCCGACCAGGATCCCGATCCCCCGCGAGACGTGGAACAGGGGGATCGCCAGCGCACCGCCCACGATCGTGGTGATGCCCGCTCCGACCAGCGTGAGGCGGAGGATGACCCTGGCCGAGCCGCGCGGCAGCGCCCGGAACTTCAGGCCGAGCCCTCCGTCGAACAGCAGGATCCCGACCGCGACGGTCACCGTCGGGAAGAGGGCGTCGCCGAACGCGGCCCGCGGTTCGATCCAGCCGAGCCCGGGGCCTGCCAGCATCCCGCAGGCCAGGAGCAGGACGATCGAGGGGATCCGCAGGAAGCTGGCGAGCCATTGGGCGCCGACGCCGAGGATCACGATCAGGCCGATCGTGACCAGCACCGTCTCCGACATCCGTCCCCCTTGGACCGCGCTCCGCCCCGCTCGTCCGAGCGGTCCGACCCGCCAAGTCTAGGGAAGAGGTTCCTCGGGAGCGGGTGCCTCGAGGCCCACCAGCAGCTTGCGGAGGAGACGGTCCAGGGTTCGGCGCTCGGCGAGGGTCAGCGGTTCGAGCAAGGCCGATTCGTTGCGGATATGAACTTCGACCGCACGATCGATGATCCGCTTGCCTCGAGGCGTGAGCCGCACCAGGGTGCCCCTGCGGTCGTCCGGGTCGGGACGTCGTTCCACGAGCCCCGCCTCGGCCAGGCGGTCGAGGCGTTTGGTCGTGCCGCCGGAGGTCACCAGCATCGCGCGTGTGAGCTCTGTCGGGTTCAGCTCGTAGGGGGCTCCCTGGCGCCGTAAGGCAGCGAGGAGATCGAACCAGCCCGGCTGGAGCCCGAACGGGATCATGCCCTCTGCGAGTGCGGCGTCGCTCAGGCGCTCGACCCGGAAGAGCCTGCCGAACACCCCGATGGGCCCGGGGTCGAGGTCGGGACGCTCCCGGCGCCACTGGCCGAGCAGGAGGTCGACGTGATCCGGGTGCTGGTCCGTCATGGGTCCAGTATACTTCTCAGTAAGTAACTTCCTAGTCAGGTAGATGAGCGGGGAGACGGAAGGAGCACGACGGATGACGATCCAGGAAGCTGGCGGCCTACGGGGCGGGTCGATGTACGCGGTGATGCTCTATCCCCCGGGCTCGATCGACGATCTGCGCGTCGAGGAGGTCCCGATCCCAGAGCCGGGCGCGGGTGAGGCGCTCGTGCGCGTGGTCGCGGCGGCGATCACGAAGGACGAGCTGACCTGGCCCGTCGACCGGCTCCCGGCTGTTCCCTCGTACGAGTTGTCGGGCGTGGTGGCGGCCCTCGGCGCCGGGGTGGACTCGGTGGCGCCCGGCGACGCCGTCTTCGCGCTGAGCAGGTTCGACCGGGACGGGGCTGCGGCCGGCTTCATCGCCCTCCCTGCGATGCTGCTGGCCCCCAAGCCCGAGAGGCTGGATGGCGCGTCCAGTGCGGCCCTCCCGCTCGCGGCGCTCTCCGCCTGGCAGGGCCTCTTCGACCACGGGGAGCTCGAAGTGAGACAGCGCGTGCTGATCCTGGGCGGGGCGGGCGGTGTCGGGCACCTCGCCACCCAGCTCGCCCGGTGGCGGGGTGCGTACGTGATCGCTACCGCGCCGTCGCGGAGCATCCAGGACCTCCCGCGGTTCGGCGCCGATGAGGCGCTCGACGGGGCGGACGCCGAAGCCCTCGGTTCGCTCGGGAAGGTCGATCTGGTCTTCGACACGGTGGGGGGCGACGCGCTAGCCCGATCCATGGGCGTCGTCCGAGAGGACGGGCGCGTGGTCTCGGTGGCCGAGGAGCCGCCCCCGGTCCCCGATGGGATGTCGATGGAGACGGTCTACTTCGTGGTCGAGCCGAACAGGGCCCAGCTGATCGAGGTCGCTCGACTCGCTGACGCGGGCGCGCTGCGCCCGGAGATCGACGCCGTGTTCCCTCTGAGCGATGCGGTCGCAGCGTTCCGCAGGAGCCTCGAGCGGGGCAAGCGCGGAAAGGTCGTGCTGCGGATCGGGGACGACGGAGATGCGTAGTCCCTCATCCTGAGGGCTCCGACGCCGGCGAAGACTGCGCGATCCGGGCATCGAGCGTCACGACCACGATGTACGCGACGACGACCCCGACGATGATGAGCGGGGCCACCCCCGCGCCACCTTGAGAGATGAGCAGGGCGATCACGATCGCGGACAGCGGAAGCCGCAGCACCGATACCACGGCGGCACCGACCAGCACGCCGACCGCGGGGGTCTCCGCGAAGCCGGGCAGGTGCGCCGCGAGCAACCCCCCGACCACGCCCAGGAAGATCGCGGGGAAGGTGGGGCCGCCTCGCGCGCTCCCGAGCGAGAGCGCCCACGCGATGCCCTTGCAGACGAGCAGGAGCATCAGGGTGCCGAGGGTCAGCCCGGCGCCCTGCGACACGACGGGGGTCAGCGCCTCCTGCCCCGAGAACAGCACCGCGTTCGCGCTCTCACCGCTGATCTGAGCGAAGACGATCGCGAGTCCCGCGATCGAGAGGGCCGCGAGGACGGTCCACGCGAGTCGCCGCCGCTTCACCAGCGCTTCGGTCCTCCTACCGGCCGCCACGATCGCGAACGTGATGCCTGCTGCCGCGGCCGCAAGGACGATGGTCCACAGGAGATCGCCGGCGTTGGGCTGGCCGTAGGGAGGGAGGCTGAGCGGAGCCATCGCGTAGGCCTGGGTGCTCAACCCGGTCAGCGAGCCCACGCCGATGAACACGAGGGAGCCGATCCCGGCCGCGATCAAGCCCGGCAGCAACACGAGCGGAAGGGTCGGCCCTGCGAGGCCGGCGGCCTCGATGATGATGATGGCTCCCACGATGGGCGAGCCGAAGATCGTGGCGAGCGCCGCGAAGCTCGAGGCGGCTACCAGGACGATCTTGGCCTGGTCGGGCGTCTCCCGCTTCATGACGCCGATGAGGAGGAGCGTCAGGCCTCCTCCCAACGCGATCAGCGGGGCCTCGGGGCCGAGCACCAGCCCTAGCGCGATAGACGCGAGGGCGGCGAGGATGATGCCCGGGAGTTGGTTGGGGGTCGTGGGCTGACCACCGACCTTCAGCCCTTCTGCCGGCTCATGGCCCCCCGTGCCCGGGAGGCGGTCGACGGCGAGAGCGATCAGCACCCCGGCGACCAAGAGGACGGGGAGCGGCCACCACCACGGCACACCCTTGAAACCGAGCGCATCCGGAAGATCCTCGTACGCCCACACCTGGACACCGTGGATCGCTTCGAGGAAGGCCCAGCAGGCGGCGGAGATGACGATGCCGATGATCCCGGAGAAGACCAGCAAGCGACGGTACGCTCGGCTGCGGATCAGTGCGGCTGGATCCAGGGCTCCTCCGGCTCCTCGACCGCCGTCCGCTTCATCGGCCATGATCCCCCTCGCTCGCGTCCGTCAAGCTTCACGCAGTTCGGGGCGGGACACAAATCCGAGCTAGGAGTCGGCCGCCGAGCTTCGCATCTGGGTGGGAAGGGATCCGGCGCACCGGCGGTCCGGCATTGATAGGTTCGGGGCGTGAGCCAGATGGTCGACCCGATCCGTTGGGGCATCCTCGGGACCGCCGGGATCGCCGAGAGCGCCTTCCTGCCCGCCTTGCGGGAGACGGGCGGCGGGGTGGCGACCAGCGTGGGGAGTCGCGACCCGTCGCGGGCCTCAGCCTGGGCCGGGGAGCACGGCGTGTCGCGCGGCGTCCAGGGCTACGAAGCGGTCATCGCCGACCCGGAGATCGAGGCTGTGTACGTGGCTCTCCCCAATGGTCTCCACGCCGACTGGACGATCGCGGCGCTGGAGGCCGGCAAGACCGTCCTGTGCGAGAAGCCGCTCTGCGGCACGCCGGGGGAGACCGAACGCGTCCTGGCCGTGGCGCGGGCCGCGCCGGGGCCGTTGTGGGAGGCGTTCGTGTTCCCCTTCCACGAGCAGATCGATGGCGCACGGGAGATCGTCGCCCGAGGCGACATCGGGGAGTTGCGGGAGATCTCCTCACGCTTCCACTTCCTGCTGGACGACCCCGATGACATCCGGCTCCTTGCCGAGCTCTCCGGCGGCTCGCTGCAGGACGTGGGCTGCTACCCGATCCGCCTCGCGCGGCTGCTCTTCGACGCCGAGCCGGACCTCGCCCGCACCGTCGCCGACGCCACGTGGATGCGCCCGGGGGTCGACACGGAGCTCTGGGGTGCGCTGTCGTTCCCAGGGGACCGCCGCCTCGTATTCTCGTGCGGGTTCCTGAGCGCCTACGACACCTTCTCCCGCGTCCACGGTACGGAGGGCGAGATCCGCATGTCGAACCCGTTCCACCCGGAACCCCACGACACCCTGACGGTGATCCGCGGGGAGCACGTGGACACCGTGCCGGCCGTTCCGAGCGGCGTGCGGTCGTTCACACCCGCGCTCGACCACATCCATCGCGTGATCCGCGGACTGGAAGCGCCCAGGCACCTCGCGGTCGACGAGGCGATGGGCAACGCTCAGGCGATCGCGGCGCTGTATGCGACGGCGCGGGGCACGGCCTCGTAGCCGGCCGCCGAGCGTGCACTCCGCAGATGCCGCGTTATCCCCGGTCGGGACCTGCTCGGGTTCTGAGTCCGGGTCGGCGTCCAGTGACGCGAACTCGGCCTCGAGCTGGGCGGTGAGACTCGGTAGGCCCGAGCGGAGCGCCTCGCCGTACGTCGGCGCGATCACCTCCATGGCCGCTTGCTCCCGCTCGGTCTTCGCCGGTCCGAACAGGAAGTTGATGGTGGTACCGGTCTCGTTCGGCTGGAGTTCGATCGTGTGGAGCACCTTCACCGGGCCGTCCGGGGTTTCCAGGATCGTCCGATCCGTGACGTAGTCGTACGGCCGCCAGTCGAGGATCTCCTCGACGACCGCATCCTTGCCGTGCATGCAATGGTTGGCGGAACCGGTCCCACGACGTCCCCCGATCGCCCCTTTGATCGCCACCGACGTCACCCAGGGCTGCCAGCTCATCCGTTGCCCGGGCTTGGTGAGGAACTCCCATGCCACCTGCTGCGGCGCGCCCGTGGATGTCGACACCGTGAGGATGGATTCCTCCGGAGCGACACGGATCCGGCCCCGTTCCTCCTCCTCCTGCCAGCGGCGCTCCAGATCGCACACCCACCCCGGCACGTCGCCGATCCGATCGTAGACCTCGGTGTGCTCCCGCATGCCGAGCTGCGGCCGGGTCGATGTCGGATGCATCGATGCAGTCCTGACTGATGAGGGCGTAGGCGCTCACGCCGAGCTGCTCCACCACCTCGTTCTTCAGCAGACGGTGGATCACGATCGCGCCCATCCCCAGGAGCTCCCTGCTGCCGGCGACCTTCTGCACGAGCGCAGGGCCGTGATGGACCACGAACTTCAGGTCGAGATCCGGGATCTGGCGGCAGGCGTTGCACGTGCAGGTCGTGGCTTGCCGGATGTCACGTTGGCGCCGCCGGAACCCGAAGTAGCAGCGCTCGATCATGTCGAGGAGCATCGAACCGTCGATCTCCTCGACCGTCGCATACATGAACGCCGCGTCTCCTTCGATCCTGGACAGGCGGAAGAACGGCCGCAGCGCAGAGACGATGACGCCGAGGAGATCCGACAGGACGTCCTCCGCATGGTCCAGCTCGACGGTCGCGAGGTAGCCCGTGTACCCGGAGATGTCGGCGATCAGGAAACAGGTGGGTTGCGCCGCTGACTCCATGGTCCTCGCTCGAGTAGAGGGTCGCGGAGCGTCAACTATACGGCGACGGCAGCTGCGTCCGTTGCCGTCACGATCCCGCCACGAGCAGCCGCTCGACCGATCGGGGTGGGGTGGTCAGTCCTCGATAGCACGTTCACGGCGCACCGCTACCACGACCTCCGAGGCGATGGCGAACGATGTCTCAACGGTGCGGTGCCGGATCGACCACTCCTCCGGTGCGAGGTAGGCGTCGAGGTGGACGGGACGGCAACCGCCGACCAGTTGCGGTCGAACCTTCCACACGCCCTCCCATGCTCGCGCCAGCAACTGCGCGGAACCGCTGCCGCGGGTGAGCGACACGAGGCACAACACCCCATCGCGAAGGAGCGCACGGTGGGCTTCCGCCACGAACGCGCGAGCGCGCTCAGGGCTGAGGAGGTCGAGGACGTAGGTGGCGACCACACGATCGAAGGCTCCATCTCGAGGGGCCAGCTTCTGCGAGCAATCGCCCAAGACGAGCTGGGTCCGATCGTGCCAAGGGCGCAGACGCTCGCTCGCGATCTCGAGCATGCGCGGGCTGATGTCGACCCCGTAGTAACGCGCATCTTGCCCAAGGTGTCGCTGCAGTAGCCGGCGAGCGAACGCGCCCGTGCCGAACCCAGCTTCGAGGACCGCTCGCGCCTCCTCGAAGCTGGAGTGGTCGACCAGAACATCGACCGCCCGGCGTTCGTAGAAGCCCTGGGAATCTTGGTGTCGTCCGATGCGGTCATATACGCGACGCGCCTCGTCGGGAGTGAGGAAACGCCGCGGTCTTCGCGATGCGGACCAGCCTGCGCTGCTCACGCCACGAGCCTAACCAAGCGCGCCGCCGGTCGGAGACCCGTGTCATGTCACGCGCTTCAGCTCGCGGTGGCGGTTGCATACCGCGGGCGCCCGTCAGGCCGATAGACCTGGATGATCACCCCGCTCGGAGTGGACCGGGAGTCGACCAGTCCAAGTGCCGTATCCGGGCCGGTGTCGGGGAACAGCCGCGTGCCCTGGCCGAGGACCACCGGATAGGTGAGCAGGGTGACCTCGTCGACGAGCTGGTTCGCGAACAGCCAGCGGACCAGGCTGCCGCTGCCGTGCACCTGCAGCTCACCCGCCGGCCGGGCTTTCAGCTCGCCGATGGCTGCCACGAGGTCACCGGAGAGGACGGTCGTTTCCGCCCATCGCGGGTCTGTGAGCGTGGCAGATACCACGTTCTTGGGCTTCGAGTTCAAGGCTCCTCCGATCGGACTCTGGCGCATACCCTCGATCGCTCCCCAGGAGCCGGCGAAGGTCTCATGGGTCCACCGGCCGAACAGGAACCCGTCGGCGCGCTGGAAGACCTGGGTGAGGAACGTCGTTGCCTCGTCGTCGAACAGCGGCCCGGCCCATCCGCCGCGGTCGAATCCTCCTCGGCGATCCTCATCCGCCTGGGTTCCTCCTTTCTGACCGCGTCGCCTATATCACGTGCTTCCGGGACGCGGTGGTTGAGCGAGGACGAGCAGCGGACCTGGCGGACGTTCGTGATGGCGACCAAGCTGCTGTGGGATCAGCTGGAACAGGAGCTCGACGAGCAGACGGAGGTTCCCAGCCACTACTACGAGGTCCTGGCCCGCCTGGCAGAGGTCTCCGAGCGGCGGCTGCGCATGAGCGACCTGGCCGACCTATCCCAGTCGTCGCGCAACCGACTGTCTCACTCCATCGCCCGGCTAGAGTCGGTCGGCTGGATCCGTCGTGAGGCCTTTCAGACGGACCGCCGGGGAGCCTTTGCCGTCCTCACCGACGAGGGCTTCTCCACGCTGGAGGCTGCGGCCCCGGTTCACGCGGAGGGTGTGCGCAAGCACCTGTTCCACCAACCCGACGTTGAGCAGCTCGAGGATCGGCGGCGGATCAGCGAGCGATTGCTCGAGCACCTGGTGGCTGTCAAGGGATCGTCCTCCGAGGAACTGGGGCGGCTCGGCATGCTCTCCAGCCACGCAACTAGTGCTTCGGTCCTGAAACAACTTTCGGCGTCCTCGCCGAGGGGATCTCTTCCGAACTCGATGTCACGAGATGGGACGGTGGCTTCTGGGTGGCCCCGGCCACGGCCTGGCGCTTTGCGGCGGCGATGCCATCCGGAGATGTCGGCGACGAGGAAGTAGGTGGTTGCGCCACTGACTGCATGGTCCTCGCTCGAGAGTCGCGGAGGGTCAACCAAGGGCGGGACCTCCGACGGCCGTCCCAGTCACGGTCACTGACCCCACCGAGGTCGGTTCGGGATTGCACGTCGAGGCGATCGTGCCTACGCTCGGTCCTCACGTAGAACCGGAGGAGGTGGGATCATGCCCTCGCGACTCAATCCGTACGTCGCCTTCGACGGGAACGCCCGAGAGGCGATGGAGTACTACCGGGACGTCTTCGGCGGCGAGCTCACGATGAGCACGTTCGGGGAGTTCGGCAACGACGACCCATCGCTCGCGGATAAAACGATGCATGCATCGCTCGCGACAGATCGCGGGTTCACCCTGATGGCGTCGGACACGCCCCCGCAGATGGTGTACCGGCCCGGGAACAACATCACGATCAGCCTGAGTGGCGACGACGAGGCAGATCTCCGCAGGTACTGGGAGCGCCTCTCGGACGGCGCGACGGTGATGATGCCCCTCGAGAAGCAGTCGTGGGGCGACGAGTTCGGCATGCTGACGGATCGGTTCGGCATCCCATGGATGGTGAACATCGGACAGCCGCGGTAGCAGCAGCCGAGGCGCTGCCGGCGGTCGGCCTTGGGCCGAGCCGCACCGCCATCGGAGGGAGCCCCCGCGAACTCGTGCGACGGCCTAGTTGCTGCAGCGCGCTCGTCGGGACATCGGCGCCGGCGGCGCCGTCCCCTCTACGGACCCAGGAACCGGGTGGTGATCACGTCGGCCGTGCTGCTCAGGCCGGCAAGAACGATCTTCCCGTTGGGCATGAGGGTGACATCGTGGGCCTGCGCATCCGTGAGCGGTCCGACGGCTTCGCCACCTGAGCCGAACGTCTTCTCGAGCTTCCCGCCATGCCCTGAAGACGCTTGAATGGTCATCGATGCCGGTGAGCACCTTGCACTGCCTGCCATCGCCGGGCAGCACCCCGCCGACGACATCCATCTGCCACAGCTCCATCGCGCCGGCTCGCTCCCAGCGCTTGAACCGTCGATCCCTACGGCGTCTAGCGCCCGGGTCGATCAGCCCGGCCCGCTTGAGCACTCGATAGACGCCCGAGCGAGAGCCGTGGCCCCCAACCGGGGTGCTGGCGCCGCAGCTCGCAGATCTGGGCTTCGATCTCAGCAGGGGTCTGATGCGGGCAGGAGGCTGGAAGGTGCGAGCGGTCACTGAGCGCGGCGAGGCCCCCCTGCTCGTAGCGCGCGATCCAGTTGTGGACGCTCTGACGGGACACACCGAGGCGCTCGGCGACCTCGACGACCTTCCGGCCGTCCTGTACCACCGCCAGCACCGCTTGATAGCGCTGTTCCATGACGCTGAGCTCCACCAGCACGATCCACCTCCTGCTCCATCGGGGCGATGGGAGCAGCATGGTGGTGTGTAAAGGATCAGCCGGAGCCACCGTCAACGATCACCCGGAACCGGTGTCAACGATCAGCCGGAACCGTGTCAAAGCTCAGGCGACGCCGGAATGACCAGCATCACCCGGAACACGACACTCACATGGTGCCCCCGGCAGGAATCGAACCTGCGACACCCGGTTTAGGAAACCGGTGCTCTATCCACTGAGCTACGAGGGCCGAGGGCCGAGGGCGGGGGCTGCAGAAAACGTGGCAGAAAACCCCGGGCCAGATGGATCGTGCGGCCAAGTCTAGCGACCGATGCCGGTCGAGCCGATGATCGTGGTCCCTGCGAACGAGCGGAGAGGTTCTGGAGCAGCCTCACGGACGCCGGGGTACTTGGGAACGGGGTGGCAGCTGTTAGGCGACCGCGGCCAGGGTCTGGCGCTTGTAATGGCGATGCCAGCTCAGAGCGTTCAGCCCGAGCGCGAACCCGATGAGGTCGGCTTCCTGGGCGGGAGCGCCCACGCTGTGAGCGCGGGTCCAGTACAAGGAGTCCTCGATGCCACGGTTCAGGCTCTCGGCGTCGTTGCGCCGGCGGAACAGCCCGGAGAAGTCAGGATCGGACGGCGGTATGGCACGAAGGTGCTCGGCGCGGTTGAGACCGCGGCGTTCGTCCTCCTCGGTGCCCGTCAGGCGCACCCGGAGCTCGCCGCTCCCGTACTCGGGCGGAAGCCTGTAGACGTTGTAGAAGCGGTAGCGGCCGGCGTCGCCGCGGCGCTCCGTCTTGATCCGCTCGAGCGGGATGAAGAGCGGCTCACCGGTCTCGGTCAACTCCTTCAGGCCGGCGGCCCCTTCCCGCGCGAAGATGCTCACGGTGGCGTCACGACCGCCGGACATGTGGACGGTGACGTCTTCGATGTGCCACTCGATCGGCCGGCCGGCGTCGTCCTTCCGGGCATGCACGCCGGTCTGGATCAGCCACCCGAGCTCGCGCATCGCGTGGTCGATGTGTGCGCCGCGCATCGCCTTGTCGTAGTTCACCCCCTGCGCGCCAGCAAAGCTCGGGGCCAGGCGCTCGAAGCAGCGCATGGCCACCGAAGCCTCGCCCCCATCCCCCTTCCTCCCCGAGTCGTACTCGATGTCGAGGAGGACGCGCTCGTACTCGTTGCGCGCCGAGACGATCACGTACTTGTTCCCGATGACGGAGTTGCCCCCGCCCTCGGTGTGACGGGTGGCGTCGGGGTCGAAGCGGACGGCGCGGATCTCTCCAGTCGCCCGATCGACGATCTGCTGCCCGCGCTTGCCCCGGTACATCGGGGTGATGACCTTGCCGTCGGCTTGCATGTAGCGGTTCGGATCGGGGTGGGTCCATGAGACCGTGCCCGCCTCGCCGAAGAGGCCGAGCTCGATCGCGAGCTTGCACGCCTCTTCCCTCTGAACGTCCTTCATCGCCTGCAAGATCACGGGGTCGCGCAGGTAGGTGCACGCGTGCGCGTAGTGCCAACGGCGCATCGGGTTGGCTGGGAGCCACAACTCGGGGTTGTCCGGGAGCTGCTTAGTCACGACGCGGCGAATGAATCCCCAGACGTCGGGATGACAGAGCTCGGCTTCGACCCGGCGGGCGGATGCCCAGACGTGGTTGACCAGGGCGTGGTAGACAACCGACATGTACCTCGGGTAGTCGCGCGGACGCCCAGCGTGCGGCTTGTCCGGGATCGCCTCGGCCAGTGCGTAGGTGATGGGACACCGCAAGATCGCCTCGAGCTTCTCGAAGCTCGAGGCCGGCCCCCGGAGCTGATCGAGGAGGCGATCGGCGCTCCCGAGCACGGGGCGGCCGCTCACCCTGTTTCCCCACGCCAGTCGAAGCGGACGAACCCGGCGGTCTGGTCGAGCGAGCGCAGGCCGAGGCGACGAGCGACCTCAACGATGGGTGAACCCTCATCGAGCATCTGGCGCCCGGCCCAGGCCACGATCGAGCGCGGCTTCACGTCGTCGCCGTGCAGACCCGCCGCCTTCAGGGTCTCGGTGATCGCTTGCGAGCACGCGGCGCGGAGCGTCTTCGGCTCGCGACGCCAGACGATCAGCGACTCGCTCGGATCGGCCGCCGCCTGGAGTCGTCGTTCGACCTGCGCGAGATCCCACTCCGAGAAGCACCCCCAACGCGGCTCGGTCCCAGCAGAACCCGAGAGCCACACCTGCCCCGACGACGTCTCGACGTCGCCGACCCGCACGAGCCCCATCTCGCTCGTCGGCGCTGTCGCCTCGGCCAGCGCCCACGCGACGGAGCGACGTTTGTCACGCAAGGAGGAGAGGGCGAACGAACGGCCGCGCTCGATCTCTTCATCGGTCAGGGACGGGCGTGGATCGACGCCATCGGCCCCAGGTCGATGTCGAGCGAGGGGTCACCGTGGGCGAGGCCCAGGGCACGCCCGGTGCGAAACGCAAGGCGGATCCCCATCCGCCGGATCCGACGAGTCCGCATAGGTGGGGGGCGACCCATCGGCTTGCCTCGAGGTCATGAACCGCTTGGCGTCATCGGATCCGATGGCATCCACGTCTGAGATGCCGAGGCCCTGCTCCATGTACGTCGCGAAGCCCTCGATGACGGGGAGGACGGTCTTGAGCGGTCGAGGGCCTGGTCGGCGACGAGCTTCTTCAGGCGGGCGTTCTCACCCTCGAGCTGTCGGAGCCTCTTGGCGTCGTCGGGGCTGAGCTCACCGTAGCGCTTGCGCCAGCGGTAGTAGGTCTGCTCGGAGACCTCCAGGTGCTTGAGCACCGCGGCGAGATCCTTGCCGTGGCCGACGAGTTTGTCGGCCACGTGGAGCTTTCGTACCACCTGCTCGGGCGTGTGGCGTCTGCCCTTCAAGAGTCACCTCCTGCCCCCTCGGGGCGGTCGTGACTCTCATATCAGGTGGACCGGTTCACGGGGAGCAGACCACTTCCACGGGGACGGCGTCGGGCTCTGGATCGATGGGCTCGGTCGGCGACGCGCTGGACAACGCCACCGCCGAGAGCCTGTTCGCTACGATCAAGCGTGAGCCACCGCTTCCCGACGAGGGCCGCAGCACGTACCGCGGTGTTCGAGTTCAGCGAGGTCTTCTACAACCGCAAGCGACTGCACTCAGCCATCGGATACCGAAGTCCCGTGGAGTTCGAAAGGAGCATGCAGCTGGACCTTGACGGAGCTAACGTTGGCTAACGGCCACGTGTCGCCGCTAGGCGTAATCGAATCGTCGAGATCGTCGCGATGGTATCTGCCAAAAATACCCCCTTCGTCCAACATCTCCGCCTAAGGACCTCGCACAGCTTCATGTGGAGGTCATCCTCATCCCGGCGGTACTATCCGCCCCTGAGAATCTTGGCCATAGAAGGAGCGGGTGATGATGCACCAGGACTGGTGGCCGGACCCCCGGCAAAGGTGTCAACCCACGCCCCGGTGGTTGCGTCAATCTTGACGTTCCACGTGTTTCCAACGCATTGACCTGCGACATCCGCGCCAGGATAACCTGTCACGGGAGGACAGATATCACCGCCCTGGAACGAGACAACCCACATAGGTTGCTTGTTCCAGCTGACGTAGACGGCAACAACGCTGGCAGGATGAACCTGACCCATCTGCTGCCAAGCCCTATCAACTGCTTGAGCCTCCGAGATTGGGGGCTCCCCCCGGCCAGGAGCGATTGCCCGATTCAGCCTTGGAGCTATGACAGGACGCTCCAGGACCACGCGCCGAGCGCGGACCGGGTGGACAGGATGTTTCGCGAACACCGCCGTCCCCACGATCGCGACCGCAAGCAGGCTGACTCCGACAGCGATGAGCCACCTCTTAATGTCGGGCCCCCAACCTACCCAGCTTCACTCGAGAGCTCACAGGGAGAAGGTACTGCTCGCAGCGAGGCGGTGCAGCCGGCCTGTCTGAGTCGTGATCCCCTCCACTCTCGCGATCCTGAAGTTGTTGCAGCGCAGCCTCATAGGTGACGTGGGCAGCCAACGTTCATGACCAAGATGGAACGTAGGCTAGCGCGAGCGCCTGGTCCCGCCGGCCACAATCAAGGATCAGCCTAAGGCGTCCCACATCGCCTCGATGGAACTAGCGCCAGGCGATCCCCGAACGACAGCGTCCGCTCGCCGCAAGTGCGACAGATGCCTGCGGCGAACCGGTCGCCGAGGTCATCACGTAGCAGCACTGCGAGCAACTGAGCTACGAGGGCCGAGGGACCAGCCCAAAGCCCCATCAAGTCTAGGTCGTTGGAGGCTTCCACAGCGCCTCGACGGGAACCGCGGCGAGGCGATCCCCGAACGGCAGCGTCCGCTCGCCGCAGTGCAACACGATGCCTGCGGCGAACCGGTCGCCGAGGCCATCACGTAGGTATCGAAGGCTGCGGAAGTCGTTCGAACCCACCGTGGCGCCCGCCTTCACCTCGATGCACGCGATCTTGCCGTCCGAGCGCTCGAGGACGATATCCACCTCCCGCTGCTTCTTATCCCGGTAGTGGAAGATCTCGATGCCGAACTGAGCCGTGGCCACCTCCCGTACGATCTCCATGCTGACAGCCGACTCCAGGAAGGAACCCAGCAGAGCAGGTTCCCCTGGATGCCCTTCGAGTCGGCTCCCGATAGGGAGGCGTGCATCCCTGGATCGGTGATGTAGATCTTCGGCGACTTCGTTTCGCGAGAGCCTAGGTTCGCGAACCAGGGCAGTTCTGCAGATCATCCGCTTCCGCGCCAAGCCGAGGGTAACCGACGATGAGATGCTGGCGATCAACGAAAGGTTCCAGCGGAGGTTGCTCCGACCCTGCCTGGTTTGGAGCGGCGGGAGGCCACCCGCTCCGAGGACAGCGAATGGGCGCTGGTGCTTCGATACGCCGACATGGACCACGCTGCCGGCGGCCAGGCCCGCGACACCAGCCCGCTTGCTCAGGAGTTCATGTCCAAGATCGACATGACCACGATGTCGGCGACGTTCCTCCCCGTCGTCTCCGAGTAGAGCAGCGACCGTGCGGTCGCCAAGCGCTTCCCCTACGTGGTCTTCTCAGAAGTAGGGCATCCGAGATTCACTCTCTGCGGTACGGTGCCAGTACTGTCGCGGTAGGTCCCACGAAGCCTCCTGATCCCCGATCGGTCCTTAAAGGCCCGTGGTGGCTTCAGTGCTTTCCCGAAGAGTACGCGCCCGCCGCTTGTGCTCCTGGACGTCACGAATGACGTCGAGCACGTAGCCGGCGGACTCCTCAACGGTCGTCGCCTTCACGGCGCATATGACGCGGATGAGCGAGCGCGTGAGCACGTTCGGTTCCGAGCGCAGGATCTCGGTCTTCACGATGCCCGCCTGATGCCATCAGTGGGGTGGACTGCGTCCTTGATGGTCGGCGCTATGTAGTGGGGAGGGGAAGATCCCGCTCGCAGATCTCGTCAGGTTCGCAGGCTCGATGAATCCGCGGTCTTGACGCCGCTCGATCGAAGACGCTGGTCCTCAGATGGGCAGCGGCCGCGCGCCCTTCGCGCCGTGTAGCCGGGGGAGGCCGAAATGCCGTTCGAGGCCCGCGAGCAAGCTCCGGTGGGAGTACCGATGGCCGTCGCGCACGCCGCGTGGCACGCCCGCCCCCGCGACCGCCGCGTACACGTGGCCCCCGCCGCCGGCGCTGTCCGTGCCCTCGTCGAAGACCACGACCACCGTCGCCCCCCGATCAAGCAGCTGTGTGGCGTGGCGCGCAGCCAGGCGTCGCCGGTCGCGATCGAGCAGTCGTGCATGTCGTGGCAGGCGTTCGGTGTGAGGAAGACGAACTTCGGCAACTTGGCTGGCAGGTGACGGGGCAGGGGAGTGTCGTGGGTCGGGCAGATCCGGGGGAACAGGTCGCGGTAGTACAACGGCGGGTTGTGCCGCGCCATGTACGTGCCCGAGGACGAGGAACGGCAGCGCGTCCCCATGCTCTCCGCCCACGCGCGCCACCAGACCCCGGCGCCGGTCAGTTGGGAGAAGAGGTTCTTCGTCCGGTATCGCTTCTGTGGGCAGCTGTCTGTCGTGCAGCCGCTCGTTGAGCCCGAGGTCATCTCCAGGTAGTTGGGCAACGACGGGTGGTGGAGCGCGAAGTAGTGCGTGAAGAGCGTGCCTCGCTTGGCGAAGCTCCGCAGATACGGTGCCGCCGAGGACCCCACGATGGCGCCGTACGAGTGATTCTCCATCACGATCACCACGACCGGCGCTCGGGTCCCCGCGGTCGACCCACCCCCGGGGTTCGCGAGCAGCCCCGCGTGCGCCGGGATCGTCGCCATGACGCAGAGCAGTCCCGCGATCAGGAAGAGCGTCAGGCGGGAGCGAGAGGAGCAGCGTCACGACCCACGAGGCTCCCAGATGTGAGGTTAAGAGCGGTCAAGGAGGCGTGCGGTCGCTGTCCCGGTGTCCCATGGTGTGTGCGGCCGGTGTTAGATTCCGCGCGTGGATGGCGTGTCGGAAGCTCGCATGCAGGAGGGCGTGGCCAGGGTCTATCGAACGGACCGTATCGAGGTCACGTGGGCGCCGCGGCGCTGCATCCACGCGGGCGCGTGCTTCGGCAACTCTCCGGAGGTATTCGATCCCGACGCCCGTCCGTGGGTCAGGCTCGACGCCGCGAGTCCCGAGGAGGTCGAGGCCACCGTAGCCCTGTGTCCGAGCGGCGCCCTCGGGTTCCGCTGGCTCGACGCAGGATCGTCCGACCGCTGACGAGACCCTCCCTCCCGGCTCGCGGTTAGGCTTCTGCGATGCGATGGACCGCGCTCGTCTTGGGTTTCGTGATCCTCGTGTGGACCCTCCTCGACGTGTTCCGAACGCTGGTCATGCCGCGGGCCGCACGCGGGCGCATCCGCCTCAGCCGCTTGCTCTTCCGTCCGCTCTGGAGGCCGTGGCGCTGGGTGGGGCTGCGGCGGAAGACCACCCAGTCGCGTGAGCGGGTCCTGGCGATAGCGGCGCCGTTCTTCTTCTTCGCGCTACTCGTCGGGTGGGCCTCGTTGGCACTGTTGGGATTCGCGCTGATCCTGTGGAGCCCCGGGTTCGTCCACGGCATGGGTCCGGGAGCCTCGTTCGGGACCGCCCTGTACGCCAGCGGTACGTCGCTGTTCACGCTCGGCTTCGGCAGCGGCGTCGCGACAGGATGGACCCGGGCCATCGCTGTCGCGGCGGGCGCGACCGGCTTGGGCCTGTTCGCGGTCGTGATCGCCTATCTCCCCGTGCTGTATCAGGCGTTCAACCGGCGGGAGGTGGGGGTGCTCCTTCTCGACACGCGGGCGGGTTCCCCTCCCTCGGGTCCCGAGCTCCTCCACCGGATGGGGGGCGGCGGCGTGGCGACCTCCCTGCCGCAGCTGTTCGCCGAGTGGGAGCGGTGGGCCGCCGACGTGCTGGAGACCCACATGTCGTACCCCCTGCTCGCCTTGTTCCGTTCGCCCCACGACGAGACCTCGTGGATCACAGCGCTGGGCTCCGTACTGGATGCGGCCACGCTCATGTTGACCTCCGTCCAGGACGAGCCCGACGAGCGTACGAGGCTCATGTACGGGACGGGGGTCCACGCCGTGGAGGACCTCTTCTACTACTTCCGGCTCGCCGAACGCGAGGCGGTGATCGGTCGGGACGAGTTCGACGTCATCCTGGGCGAGATGCGGACCGACGGGTTCAGCGTACGTGCTCCCGACGATGCGTTCGCCCGGTTCACGGCGAAGCGTGCCGCCTACGCGCCGAGGCTAGATGCCATCGTGGTGATGCTGGCAGCTCCACCCGGTCAATGGATCGGGGATCGCTCCTTCCTGGGCGCCCGAACGGCGCACTCATGAAGGGTGGCGCAGGTCGTGGCGCGAGGTTAGGCTCGAGGTTGATGGCCGACCCCGTCGCGAACCTCCACGTCTGCGAGCCCCCGCTGGATCCCCGGCCCGTGTCGATGGCCCCGGAGTGGCGATGTTCGACGTGCGGAGCAGAGTGGGTCGTCGAGACCGGGCTTCCGCCCGAGGTCGAGCCTGCCTATGGATTCACGAGCCACCAGGAGGTCGTACCTGCCCGGTGGATCCCTCGCTCGGGGTGAGTGAGCTAGGCATTCGGGAACCTCACAACCCCGACGCTGGGGTCCCGGGCCATCCGGCCCACGACTTCGGGACCCGCTGTCCCACAGGATCGGGCGTGGTTCGATATCGTCGAAGTCGATGACGAACCGAACGAAGACGCAGGCACAGAAGCGAGCCGCTCAGCAACAGGCGGCCAAGAAGAAGAAGCAGGGAGCGAACCGACGGGCCGTCTGGGCGATCGTCGCCGTCGTCGCCGCGATCGTGCTCATCATCGTGATCGCCCCCCATTTCCGCTCATCCGGGCCCAAGAGCACGTCGGGGAGTTCCACCGCGATCACTGCGGTGACCGGTGTGCCCGCCTCGGCGTTCGAGGCAGCGGGCGTGCCGGCGCGATCGTCGATCACGCAGGCCCTACCTGCGAACACCCCCCCGCTCGAGAAGGACGGGAAGCCCGAGGTCCTCTACATCGGCGCGGAGTACTGCCCCTATTGCGCGGCGGAACGGTGGCCGTTGATCGTCGCCCTCTCGCGGTTCGGAACGTTCAGCGGGCTCGATCCCGCCCACTCCTCCTCCACGGACCTCGCTCCGAACACGAACACGTTCACGTTCCTTCATTCGACCTACGACAGCCAGTACCTCGCGTTCTCACCCGTGGAGACGGCCGACGAGAAGGGGAACCCGCTGCAGACCCCAACGGCGGAGCAGCAACAGCTGATGGGGGCCTACAACCCCCAGGGATCGATCCCGTTCGTGCTGTACGGCAACCGATACGTGAGCGTCGGTAGCGGCGTGGCCCCCGAGGAGATCAACCCGCTCAGCTATCGGGATCTGGCGAAGGCGATCACCGACCCCACGACTTCCAAGATCGGGAAGGACATCGTCGCGCAGTCCAACGTCATGACGGCCGCGATGTGTCAGCTGACCGGTGGCGAACCCGGCAACGTCTGCAACTCGCCCGTCATCCAGCAGGCCACCGCCAAGCTCCCGACGCCGTGACGCCGCCGCGCTGGGTGCCCGGCGTCGTGACGGCGCTCTGCGTGGTCGGGCTCGCGGCCGCCGCCTACCTCACGTACGCGCACTTCACCTCCCCGACCGCGCTCGTGTGCTCGGATTCGGGGATCGTGAACTGCGCGCGGGTCACCACCTCGAAGTGGTCCACCATCCTGTCGATCCCGGTCGCCCTGCTCGGCCTCGGCTATTTCGCCGTCCTCACCGCGCTGTGCCTGCCATGGGCGTGGCGCTCATCCCGGCGCTGGGTCCATCAGGCGAGGATCGGCGTCTCGGTCGTGGGCGTGGCCATGGTGCTCTGGCTCGTCTTCGTCGAGTTCGGGCTGATCGGCAAGGTCTGCCTCTGGTGCACGGTCGTGCACCTCATGACGTTGGCCGTGTTCGCGCTGGTGATGCTCTTCGGGCTCGACATCCCGCCGGAGCGCGGGCGGAGCTGAGCCGAGATCACCGGAGCACCGCGCCGGATCAGCGGGTGCGAGCCGGCCCCCACGCCACGCCGTACCCGTTCTGCTTCGCCAACCAGCTCACGCGGCCCGTGGCGAGGTTGACCCGCCAGACGGAGGTTCCATCCGAGTAGCAGGCGAACCTGCCGTCGGGCGACCAGGCCGCGTCGTAGACCACGTCGGTCACCGAGTTGGGGACCAGCTGGGCCCAATGCGACACCGACTGCCCTCCCCGCAGGGCCGGCGTGGCCCGGGCCTGCTGGCCGGCGAAGACATCGGTGACGAAGCTGATCCGGGTGCCGTCCGGGCTCCATTCGGGGAAGTCCTCCAGGCTGGAGGAGAGCGTGAGGCGCTGGATCTGGGTGCCGTTCGACCGCGCGACGTAGATGTCGTACTGCCCCGTGCGGTCGCTGCCGAAGGCGATGTGCCGCCCGTTGGGTGCGTACCGGACCCACTCGTTGTTGCCTCCGCTAACGAGCTTCCTCTTGCGCTTGCCGTCCGCGCGCATCGTCCAGATCTGGCCGTCGTTGCCCGCGCGATAGGTCCAGGCGATCTTCGATCCGTTCGGGGACCAGGAGGGAGCCCAGTCGTAGACGTCGTCGTGGGTGAGTTGGCGCAGCCCCGTCCCGTCGACGCGGACCTTGAAGATCTGGAACGACCCGCCCCGCCAGGCGTCGAACACGATCCACCGACCATCGGCCGAGACCGAGGGCGCCTCCGCGTGGCCGTGCAGGTGCGTCAGCGTCCGCTTCCGCGTCCCGTTCGCGTTCATGACGGCGATCTCGCCACGCCGCGTGAAGACGATCGGACCGTTCTCGCCGGGGAACGCCGCAACGGCAGGCCGGATCTGACCCAGGAGGGAGGCCGCCACGGCCGTCGCAAGCAGGAGCCTGGTCGTCTTCATCGCTTCGATCGCGCGCTCGCGTCCGTCCCTATGGGGTTGGCACGGAACGCACGGTATCGCTGGAGTCCGCCTTGCAGTTCACCGTCTTGGGTGCCCGAGCGTAGTACTTGCCGTGGCGGAGCCCCGTGTTGCCGGTGTTCCATTCGCCGCGGGTCCCGTTGAGCGAGGAGATGTCGCTTCCGATCTTCTTGTCGGTCTTCGGGTTCTGTTCTTTGCCCAGCTGTCGGTAGAGCACGACCTTGCGGTTCTTCGCGCAGAGCTTGAGCTTGGGAGAGTAGATGTAGCCCCAGAAGTCGCCGTTCTTCGTCTTGATCGTGACGCGGGTGTCGACGGCAGCTCGTGGGCTCGCGAGGCTCGGGAGCGTCGAGAGCGCGAGGACCACGAGGCCGATCACTGCCAGGATCGATCTGCTGCGCACGGGGGGACCTCCTGTCGATGGTGCCGCTTCGCCCTTCCGCAGGACCTCGCGACCTAGTGGGTGAGTCTCTACTGGCCGGTGGATACGGTCAACCCACCCTCGGGGACGCCACCCGCACTCACACGAGCGGCTCGAAGCGGGCCGTGAAATGGCGCAGCTGCTGGGGTGCCTGGACGATGCGGTAGCCGGGGAGCTCGGCGGCGCGACCGGCCACGTCGGCGACGACCTCGATCACGTAGTCGATGTGGCTCTGCGTGTAGGTACGCCGCGGGATCGCGAGTCGCACCAGGTCCATGGCGGCGGGCGACTCCGTGCCGTCCGGATGCAGCCCGAACATCACCGTGCCGATCTCGCAGCTGCGGATCCCGCCCGCCTCGTACAAGGCCAGCGCGAGCGCCTGTCCCGGGTAGACGAGAGGATCCAGGTGGGGGAGCAGGGCTCGGGCATCCAGGTAGACGGCGTGACCGCCCGCGGGCTTCACGAGAGGCACGCCCGCTCGATCGAGCGCGTCGGCCAGGTAGGCCGTGGAGCGGATCCGGTACTCGAGGTAGTGCTCATCGACGCACTCGCGGAGGCCCTGCGCGATCGCTTCGAGGTCGCGGCCGGCGAGCCCGCCGTAGGTGGGGAACCCCTCCGTGAGGATCAGCAGGTTGCGGCAGCGCTCGGCCCAGGCATCGTCGCGCATCGCGAGCCAGCCGCCGATGTTCGCCATCGGGTCCTTCTTCGCGCTGATGGTCATGCCGTCCGCGAGCCCGGCCATCTCACGCACGATGTCGGGTACCGGCGTCTCGGCGTAGCCGGGTTCGCGCAGCTTCACGAACCACGCGTTCTCCGCGAACCGACAGGCGTCGAGGAACAGCGGGACGCGAAACCGGTCGCAGAGCGCTCGCACGCCGCGCAGGTTCTCCATCGAGACGGGTTGACCGCCCCCGGAGTTGTTCGTCACGGTGACGAAGACCACGGGTACGTCGTCGGCGCGCGCCTCGAGGAGCGCTTCCAGCGCGGCCAGGTCCACGTTGCCCTTGAACGGATGCTCGCTGGCGGAGTCGCGGCCCTCGGGGATCACGAGGTCGACGGCCTCGGCGCCCGTGTATTCCACGTTCGCGCGGGTCGTGTCGAAGTGGGTGTTGTTCGGGATGACCATGCCGGGTCCTGCGATCGCGCTGAAAAGGATCTTCTCGGCGGCCCGGCCCTGGTGCGTCGGGATGACGTGCGGGAACGGGAAGAGCTCGGTCACCGCCTCCAGGAACGTGAACCAGGAGGGGGATCCCGCGTAGCTCTCGTCCCCGTGTTGGATCGCCGCCCACTGGTCGCGGCTCATGGCACCGGTGCCGCTGTCGGTGAGGAGGTCGATCATGACGTCCTCTGCGTGGACGTTGAAGAGGTTGTGGCCGGCCGCACGCACGCGGTCGCGTCGCTCATCCTCGCTCAGGAACCGCAGTGGCTCGACCGAGTGGATCCTGAACGGCTCGATGATCGTGCGGTAGTCGCCCACGCGTGGATGATGGCACGCCGGCGGGGCCACCGCCCCGCCCCGACCGGTGCTCGTGGGGGCTGACGTATACCCTGGAGCGGTGGCCTGTTCTGCGGAGTTCGGATGATGCGCACGATGCCCCTTCGGAGGTCGTGACGGCTATGTCGGCCGGCATCTCGTTCACAGCCGTCCGCAAGTCCTTCGGTGGCATCGCGGCCCTCGACGGCGTGACGTTCGAGGTGGAGCGACACTCTCGGATCGGGATCGTGGGGCCGAGCGGAGGTGGCAAGTCCACGCTCCTGCACGTGGCGGCCGGTCTGTTGGAGCCGGACGGAGGCGTCGTGGCCGTGGACGGAGCGACGGAGCCCCAGGGGCGACTCGCGCGGTGCGCCATGATGCCGCAGCGGGACCTGTTGCTCCCGTGGCGGACGGCGCTGGACAACGCCATCATCGCGCTGCAGAACCGGGGCATCGGCCGCGATGAGGCGCGTGCGAAGACACGGCCGTACTTCGAGCGCTTCGGCTTGGCCGAGTTCGAGGACGTGTGGCCCTCGCAACTGTCGGGCGGCATGCGTCAGCGCGTCAGCTTCCTCCGCACGCTGATGGCGGAGAAGGACGTCCTCCTCTTGGACGAGCCCTTCGGTGCGCTGGACTCGATCACGAGGGCGCAGATGCAGGAATGGCTGCTGCGGGCGTTGCGCGAGGTGCCTCGAACGGTGCTGTTGGTCACCCACGACGTCGAGGAGGCGTTGCTGCTCAGCCAGACCGTGATCGTGATGTCGGCTCGACCCGGCCGTCTGGTCAAGGTGCTGGAGACCGGTCTGGACTCAACGGGCAACTCCAGGCGTGAGATCGTGACCAGCCCGGCGTTCGTCTCCCTGAGGGAACAGGCGCTGGAGGCGATCGGATGAGCACCCGGATCCGGGCGAACCCCCTCACCGAGGAAGCGCTCACGAACGTGCCGGCCACGAGCCGCGGGCGGGGCCGCGTGCGGAGGCTCTGGCGCCGCTACGGGATCGCGGCGCTCATCACGCTCGGCCTCCTGATCCTCTGGGAGGCCGTCGTCCGCGGGTTCCACGTGCCGAAGTACCTCTTCCCGGCTCCCTCCCAAGTGGTGGTCGCATTGCGCGACGACTGGTCCGCGGTCCTCGCCCCGGCGGCGTGGGTGTCGTTGCGCGAGGTGGTGCTGGGGTTCGTCCTCGCCGTGATCGCGGGCGTCGGGCTGGCGATCGTGCTGCACATGTTCGCGCCGCTGCGGCGCGCGGTGTACCCCCTGCTGATCGGGTCACAGACGATCCCCATCATCGTGCTGGCGCCCGTCCTCGTCGTCGTATTGGGCTACGGCATCCTGCCGAAGGTGGTGATCGTTGCACTGATCTGCTTCTTCCCCATCGTCGTCAACGGTCTCGACGGTCTCCGCACGGTGGACGACGAGATGATCGACATGATGAAGACGCTGGACGCGGGCCGCTGGGCGATCTTCCAGCGCGTCGAGTTCCCGTCGGCGCTCCCGTCGATCTTCTCCGGGATGCGCGTCGCGGCCACGTTCGCGGCCATCGGCGCGGTGTTCGGCGAGTGGTCGGGCGCGAACGCGGGCCTCGGTTACGTGATGCTACAGGCCACGCCCAACCTGCAGACCCCGCGCATCTTCGCTGCGATCTTGATCCTGACCCTCATCGCCCTCACGCTCTTCGCCGCGGTCTCGGCGCTGGAACGGCTCCTCCTCCCGTGGGCGCCGAGGCGCGATGCTCGGTAAGCGGCGGTCGGACCGGTCGCCCCGCACCATCCCCATCGCGATCGCGGCCATCGCATGCCTGGCCCTCGTGGCCGTGGCGTGCGGGGCGGGATCCGGCGGTGCAGGGACCGGCGGGCCCACGAGGCTCGGCGTGGAGTTGGACTGGGTGCCCAACCCCGATCACGTTGGTCTCTACTTCGCCCAGGACGAGGGGATCTTCACGGCGCATGGTCTGACGGTCGACTTCCACGCACCGTCCAACGCCGCCGATCCGATCAAGCTGGTGGGTCTGGGGAAGGTCGACCTCGCCATCTCCTATGAGCCGGAGCTGTTCTACGCGCAGGAGAACGGGCTCGCCGTCAGGGCCGTGGCGACCGTGGTTCCCGTGCCGCTGAACTCCTTGATCGTGCAGCCGGACGAGCACGTGGCCCAGCTCGCCGACCTGGCGGGCAAGTCCGTCGGCGTCACGGGGATCCCCACCGACGACGCCTTCTTCCACACGATGTTGGATACCGCGGGGCTGAGCACATCCGAGGTGTCCCAGGTGAACGTCGGATTCAACCTCGTGACGTCGCTGCTGTCGCACAAGGTTGACGCCATCCTGGGCGGGTTCCTCAACGTGGAGGCCATCCAGGTGAAGCAGGAGACGGGGACGACACCGACGGTCTTCAAGGCACAGCAGCTGGGCGTGCCCCCCTACGCCGAGCTCGTGGTGGTGGCGAACCAGGACCGCCTCAGCGGCGACACGGTCTACGCGGACACCGTTCAGCGTTTCGTCGCCGCGCTCATCGAGGGCACGGACGGCGCGATCGCGGATCCCGCGAAGGCCATCAGGGTGATGAAGCGCGCCACCCAGTACGAGCCGGCGTTCCTGGATGCGAGCGTGCCCGCGACGCTCAGGCTGCTCACCCCGGCGCCCGGCTCGAAGACCGGGTGCATCGACGCGGCGGCCTGGCAGAGCTTCGGGGAGTGGATGTACGCGTCAGGGCTCATCTCCTCCAGCCCGGACGCCTCGGCGATCTCCACCGACGCGTACATGCCCTACAGCTGTCGATAGGCCGCTTCCGTGAACGGGCCCTCCGACCGTCTATAGTGGGGACGAACCCGGCACACCCGCCGGGTGCCCGCGGCCCCAATCCGATGGCCGCACCGCCTCAGCCCCAACTCCCGGCTGCTGGACGAGGTTGGGTGAGGCCGTGTCCGCTCTCCACTACGACGACCACCTCTCCTGGCCATGTCATGCCTGACTGGCGTGAGGAGGAAGTCGTGAACGAGGTCGAGACCCGCGACCGGAACGAAGCGCGGGAGCGTTCCAACGACGCGCACGTGCTCCTGCGGGACCGCGGAGAGTACGCGTGCGAGTGCGGCTACGCCTTGTGCGAGTCGCTGATCTACCTCAGCCACTCGGAGTACGAGGACGTGCGCAGGCACGCGACGTATTTCGCGATCGCCGCCGACCACGAGAACCCGGAGTTCGAGGCGGTCATCACCCACAACGATCGGTATGCGGTCGTGGAGAAGCTGCTCGAGATGCCCAGGAGGATAGCCCGTGACACCGACCCCCGGAAGTAACGGCAACGGCTCGGCCCCTCTGGCCGCGCCGGTCGTCCCGCCCGTAGAGATGCTCCGGGCGCTCGAGCCCGCGCTCGCGCTCGGTCTGGAACGCCACCAGGCGGCGGCCACGGAGTGGTTCCCTCACGACTACGTCCCCTACGAGGTCGGAAGGAACTACCTCGAGGAACCGTGGGAGGAGAAGGACAGCGATCTCAGCCCGATCGCCCGCGTCTCGCTCGAGGTGAACCTGCTGACCGAGGACAACCTCCCCTACTACCACCTGGCCCTGTGGAACACGTTCGGGCAGGAGGGCGCGTGGGGCGAGTGGGTCCGCCTGTGGACCGCGGAGGAGGGCCGCCACGCGATCGTGCTGCGCGACTACCTCACCGTGACACGCGGGCTGGATCCCGTGGCGCTCGAGCGCGGTCGGATGGATCAGGTCAAGCGCGGTTACTACCCGGGGTGGGACGGCTTCCCCGACCCGCTGGGCGGGGTCGTCTACACGACGCTGCAGGAGCTCGCGACACGCATCGCGCATCGGAACACGGGCGTCATCACGGAAGATCCGTCGATCCGGAAGCTCACGGCGCGCATCGCGACGGACGAGAACCTGCATCACGTCTTCTACCGGGATCTAGGCAAGGAGGCGATGCAGATCGACCCCTCGGCGATGATGCTCGCGATCAACCGCGAGGTGACCGGGTTCGCGATGCCCGGGATCGAGATGCCTGAGTTCCGGGCGAAGGCCGTACAGATGGCGAAGGCAGGCATCTACGACCTGCGGATCCATCACGACCAGGTGGTGCTGCCCGTCCTGTTCAAGCACTGGAAGATCGACGAGGTCACCGGTCTCACGCGTGAGGCGGAGGAGGCGCGTGACGGCGTCATGAACTACCTCGCGATGCTCGACGCCACCGCAACGATGTACGAGGAGAAGCGGGCCGCTGCGGCCACCGGCTAGGAGGGCGTCTCGGGTTCTGTCGTGAGCAGGCGGTGGCTCGACACGACGGCCTCGGCGACGTCGACCACCTTCGTCTGCGATCGGCGTGCCTGGTCGCGCAACAGATCGAACGCAGCCCGTTCGTCGATGCCGTGACGTTCCATGAGGATGCCCTTCGCGCGCTCCGTCACCGCGCGCCGGCCGAAGGCGCCCTCGAGGTTCTGGTACTCCGAGAAGCGTTGCAGCGTGATGTCGATGGAGCTCTGCAGCTCGTCGGGGTCGCCGCCCCGGATGTAGGCGAAGATGCCCCTGCGCGCTGCCTGGTTGATGAAGGCGGGATCCTCGACGTCGAGGACGGCGATGACCGGACACGCGGCCTCGTGGACGATCCTGCCGATCATCTTCAGCGCCTGATCCGAGCTCTCCCCGACGATCACCACGGCCAGGTCGGGACGCTGCTCGGCCGTCGTGCTGCCGAGCTCGTCGAGGTCGCCCTGGAGCGTGAGCACCTCGTGACCCAGCGTGGCCACGGCGTGCGAGACCTCGCGGAGCCGTTCGGGTCGCCCGTCGGCGACGAGCACCCGCAGGTCGGTATCGGATGCACCCATCACCCCGGAGTCTAGGTCGCTGGGGCGCCCCTCGCCGAAGTCTGACGCGGTCGCTCCGTCGTGTCCCGGCGTTTATGGCGTACCCTGGGTTCATGCCCGACAGCGCCGGGAAACGACAACGCCGCGAGGTGAAAGCGAAGAAGGCCGCCGCCATCGAGGAGCGGCGTCTCGCACGCGCCCAGCGTCGGGATGAGCGTGCGCAAGGCCTCCGAGAGCCGGGAACGGTGATCGAGGCCAGCGACGATCCGATGTATCGGCCCACGCCGGCCGAAGCGTCGGACACCTCGGTCGAGCCCTAACGGGTCGCCGATCAAGCCGTACCCGGCCCGTGGGCCGGTCGCACCACCGCATCCATCAGCGCCCACGAAGCATCCCTCGCTGTGGAACACGGTGCCGACGATCGTCGGTGCCGCACAGCAGACGATGCCGAGGAGGCAGCTTTGCAGGAGTACGTCGCAGCACCAGTACGTCCCCGCCCCACCGACCACCGTCCGGATCGAGGACCGCGCGCGATGCCCGAGGTGACCGACACGACGTCGTTCTCCGGGCTCGGCGTCTCGCGCCCTGTGGTCGAGGCTCTGAAGATGCGGGGCATCGATGCACCCTTCGCGATCCAGTCGCTCGTGATCGGCGACGCCATGGCCGGCCGCGACGTCCTCGCGAAGTCGCGCACCGGCTCGGGCAAGACCCTGGCCTTCGCGGTGCCCGTGGTGGAAAAGATCCATCCCGACGGCAAGTCCCCGACCGCGCTGATCCTCGCCCCGACGCGCGAGCTGGCGAGCCAGGTGGCGGAGGACTTCCGCGCGATCGCGGACGTCTGTCACCTCAAGATCGCGGCCGTCTACGGCGGCGTCGGCATCCAGGCGCAGGCGAAGCGCGCACGCCACGCCGACATCCTGATCGCCACACCCGGCCGCCTGATCGACCTCGTGCAGCGGAGGCTGCTGCGCCTGGACCGCGTGCGGATCGCGGTGCTGGACGAGGCCGACCGCATGCTCGACATGGGCTTCCTGCCCGATGTCACCCGGATCCTCCAGATGCTCCGCCCCGAGCGCCAAACGATGCTGTTCTCAGCGACGCTTGACGGCGAGGTCGGACGCCTCGCCGAGCGATTCACGAACGACCCCGTCCGTCACGAGGTCAAGGACGACCGTCCCACCGTGGCCGCCGCCAACCACCGGTTCCTCTCTGTGGACCACGCCAAGAAGACGAACGCCCTGGTGCGCGAGCTCGCCGCCGACCGCGGCCTCACCCTCGTGTTCGTGCGGACGAAGCGCGGCGCCGACCGGCTCGCGAGGCGGCTGAAGACCGAGGGCTTCCGCGTAGGGGCCCTCCACGGCGGGATGACGCAGCCGGCGCGCGAGCGGGCGCTGGGCCACTTCGCGTCGGGCGACCACGACGTGCTCGTGGCCACCGACGTCGCCGCCCGCGGCCTGGACCTCGACGACATCAGCCACGTGATCAACTTCGACCCGCCGGAGGACGAGAAGGCGTACGTCCACCGGGTCGGCCGTACCGCCCGCGCCGGGCGTACCGGCACCGGCATCACCTTCGTGACCCCCGAGCAGCGGGCGGACGTGGGGAAGATGGCCAAGGTCCTGAAGCTCCACGTGGAGTTCGTGGACGCGGGGATGCGTATCGATCACGGCGGCCAGGGCACGCGGCCCGCGGGCAACGGCCGGCCTCGTGCGCAGCAGAGCAGGAACCAGAGCCGGAACCGGGGCCGCGGGACACCACGCCGTTGACGGCGTCATCGAGAGCGCTGGGTTCTACAGTGGATGTGACCGATCCGGGAGGTGGCCGATGAGCGAGCACGCGAAGGAAGCCTGGGGCGAGGTGGGGGAGAAGTTCTCGTCGTGGGGGCGGCGCGTCGCCGACCGCTACAAGGAAGCCGGCTCGACGCAGGCCGAGGTGGAGGAGTCGCAGCGCCAGCTCGTACAGGCCGCCAAGGACGTGGTGGACGAGCTCGCGCGAGGCTTCACGGCCGTGGGTAAGACGTTCCGTGACGAGGAGGCCAACCGCGAGTTGCAGGAGGCCGTGTCCGCGATCGGCGATGCCATCACGGCAACGGTCAACGAGGCGACGGAGGGCGTTCGTTCGGGTCGCTCCAAGGGCGAAGACTCGGACGGGTCTCACGAGGGAACGCCTCCCCCGCCAGGAGGGGTTGAGACCTGCCCGCCGGGCGGGAGAGAACGTTACGCCGGCACCAACCTGGCCAACGTCTCACCCCACGCCAGGGCACGTTCGAGCTCGCCGTCCGCGAGGGTGTTCTCCCTCGTCACCAGGAAGCTCTCGGGTGAGCAGGCGAGTGCGAACCCATGGCGCTCGAGCTCCCTGGCGATCCCCTTGGACGCCGAGCCCGTCAGCGCCTTCGGTCCGTCGAACCGCGTGTCGAACGCCGCGGCGCGCGAGCGGCCGTGCGGGAGATCGTGGAGCCAGTACCGGATCCCCGGGCTCGCCGTCGGGGTCTCGTAGGCGTTCTTCGCGTCGTTGAGGGCGGTCCCCCGCGTGCTGGTCCGGCTCATCCCGTGGGCGTGCGTCGGTCCGCCTACCACGAGGAGATCGATCTTGGCGACGACGACCGGCTCGGCCCGGTCCAGCGGCGCCACCTCCGTATCGAAGCCTCCCTGCTGCAGCCCTCGCCCGATCGATCCCGCGACGGCCGCCGTGTTCCCGTACATGGATTCGTAGACCACCAACGCCTTCATCGAGCCGCCTCCCTCTGGGTCTACCGTCAGCCTCTCGCGCGCTCCGGCGGGAGGTATAGGTCGACCGCCCCACGACCCAGGGGCCCCGGCTCAGCCCAGCAGGTAGCGGCGGTTCAGCGGGACCTCCTCGACCGGTTCGCACCGCAGATTGCGGCCGTCCAGTCTGACCGCACCGTCGCCGGGGTCGACGTCGATCATGGGCACGGCCCGGTTCGCGACCAACGAATCCCGCCGCACGCCGCGGATGTCGTGCACCGCAACGAAACGCCGTGCGCTGCCCAGCCGCTCGCGGATCCCCGCATCCAACGCAGCCTCCGAGACGAACGTCGTCGCGACCGTCGCCGGTGCGGTGCCCGTCGCCGCCCAGTGCGGCCCGGAGCGCACGGGCTCGACGTTCTCGACCGTGGCGTTGCCCTCGCCGAGCAGGCCCCAGGCGAAGTGCCCGGACTTCAGCACGAGCGCGGGCTGCACACCGAACCGGGCGGGCTCCCACAGCACGATGTCGGCGAGCCTGCCGGGGCGCAGGGAACCCACCTCGTCGGCCACGCCGTGGACGATCGCTGGCTCGGTCGTGTGCTTCGCGAGATAGCGCAGGACGCGGTCGTTGTCGGCCCCGCCGGCCGTGGTCCGTTCGGGACGGGGGAGCGCCGGGGCCTCGGGCCACCCCGTCCCGAGGTCGGAGGCACGCCACGCCTTCATCGCGTGCGCCAGCTGCCAGGTCCGCCGGACGGTCTCGCCGATCCTCCCCATGCCCTGGGAGTCGCTGTTGATGATCGATATGGCGCCCAGATCGTGCAGCGGACCCTCCGCCGCCATCGTGACGGGCGGACCCGCTCGAGCCGCCGCCTCCACGTCGCCCTCCACGTCCGGGTTCCCGCCGTGCACCATCAGGATCATCTCGAGGTGTTCGCGCGCGGTCCCGATCCCGAAGGGCACCGTCGGCGTGGTCGATGAGCACACGATGTTGGGCTCACGGACCAGCCCGAGGAGATCGGGGATGTGGCCGCCGCCCGTGCCCTCCACGTGGTACGCGTGCACGGCACGACCCGCGATCGCCGCCACGGTGTCGGCGAGCTCCGCGGACTCGTTCAGCGAGTCGGTGTGGAGGCAGACCGCGACGTCGTACGCGTCGGCCAGCCCGAGGGTCGCATCGATGACCTCCGGGTAGGCGCCCCAGTCCTCGTGGATCTTCAATCCGATCGAGCCCGCCTCGATCACGCGTTCCACCGCGGAGACGACATCCGTGCGGGCGCTCGCCTGCAGGCCCAGGTTCACCGGCAACCCCTCGAAGGCCCGCATCGTGATGCCCATCGCCATGGGCGGCTCCTCGAACCCCGCGGTGATCAGGGTGGTGACGCCGGAGGCCAGCGCCACGGGGACGAGCTCGGGCGTGATGAGGTGGACGTGGCTGTCGACGGCGCCGGCGGTGGCGATCAGCCCGTAGCCCATGATCGGGAGCGTGTTGGGTCCGATCGTCATGTCGATGCCGGCGGTGATGTCGGGGTTGCCGGCCCGGCCGATCCCGACCACGCGTCCGTCCTTGATCCCGATGTTCGCTTTGACGGCACCCAAGGAGGGATCGAGGACCAACACGCCCGCCACCAGCACGTCGAGCTCGCTCTCGGCGGTCGCGCGGTCGGCCTGCGTCATCCGCGAACGGATGTTCTTGCCGTACCCCCACAGCGGCTCGTCGCCGTAACCGACGTGGTCGTCCTCGACCTCCACCCACAGATCGGTGTCGCCGAGACGGACGCGATCGCCGGTGGTCGGCCCGTACCGGCTCCGCGTATTCGCGGCGGGACATCCCGAACGGCACGTCAGCGGACCCCTTCCGGCGGCACGCGGACCAGGCGCACCCTCCGCGCCTCGCCCGGCGCCCACCGCACGGTGTCGCCGGCGGGGATGTCGAGCCGCGTACCGTGCGCAGCATCGCGGTCGAATTCGAGCCGCCCGTTCGTCCGTTCGAAGGGGAAGTGCGATGACACGCGCACCGGGTGATCGGAGGTGTTGATCACGTCGAGCTCGATCGTCTCCAGCCCGTCGTTGATCGTGACGGCGCCCTCGGCCGCGCGGACCTCGCCGGGATGCAGATCGTTCTGCGTCGCGCCAAGCCCGCGCAGCACCACCAGCCGCGTGCCGTCCTCCGATACCACCTCGAGGCGGATCTCCGCGACGAGGTCGGCCACGCCGTCCATCAGATCTTCCGGGCCGACCGAGGCCATCCCCGCCGCGAGCACGTCGTCGATGGACCCCCCGGCGCGCGCGGCGAGGTGCATCTCGTCGCAGGCGAGCGCGATGGCTTCGGGGGCGTTCAGCCGCACCCCGCGTCCGAGGTTGCGGCGCGCCAACTCCGAGGCCACGAAGATCTGCAGGCGCGCCGCCTCGGTCGGCGTCAGGTGCAAGTCGACTCCATCCCGGCGAGGCTAGTCGTCCGCGCGTGCGGGGTCCACGGTGGAGCGCTCAGTCGGCGATCCGCAGCGCCGGGAACCTGGTCCTGAGTCCGGGGGCCTGCACCTGGTACAGGGTCTCGGGCCTCGCCAGGCCTGCGAGCCGGTAGGCGCCCAAGCGGCGGACCCGCACCTCCTCGGGCAGGCTTCCGGCCGTCGCCCGTTTCGCCGCATCGCTCATCAGGATCTGGCCGCCGTGGCCCACGGTGCAGATCCGGGCGACGGTGTGGACCGCCAGCCCAACGTAGCCAGACTCGGTGAGCGTCGGGCGTCCGGTGTGGACGCCCGCGCGGACCCGGACCTCTGTGTCATCCGGCCACGCCTGCGCGTCCATCGCGCGCTGCAGATCGACGGCGGCCTGCACCGCCGATGCCGGACGCTCGAACACGGACAGGTACTCGTCGCCGTGCGTGTCCACTTTGTGACCGCCCTCCCGTCGCACCGCCGAGCGGATCACGGCCCTCACGTCGCGCAGCAGCGCCGCGTAGTCGTCGCCCAGCTTCCGCAGCAGGACGGTCGATCCCTCGATATCGGTCAGCAGGAACGCGACCGAGCCTGAGGGCAGCGAAGAGTAGTCCGGCGAGCGGGCGCTGCGCTCCGACCGCAGCTGACCGGCCATGAACCCCACCGGGACGATGCCGTAGCGCTTCGCCGCGTTCAACAGGCGGCGTCGGGCCCGGTCGCGCGAAGCGTCGTCGGGGAACCGGACGCGCTCGAACCGTGCGAGGGCGTTCCGCACGTGCGCCTCGTCGTGGATCGGCAGGCGGCGGCGCCCCTGGTCGTCGATGTAGGCGAAGGCTCGGTCGGGGAGCTTCGCTCGTTCGGCGGCGGTGAGTTTGGCCACGGTCCGACGATAGCGCCACCTGTGGACGCGGGACCGCGCGGAGCGTGGGTTCAGTCGCGATCGCATGTCGTCCGGATGCCCTCCGCCACCCATGATCGGTAGGCCGTGGCCGCGGCCTGATGCGCCAGGCGGGAGCGCGGCCCGGTCCGTGATGGCGTGGCCGCGCACCGTGGAGTCCCCCTGGTACGAGCGTGACGGGGTCGGCGCTGCGCAGGAACCTCAGGCCGTGGTCGCCACCGGCACGATCCACGCGCCAGACCGGCGCTCCAGCTGCTTGACGACGTACGCGGCGTCGCGCCCCACGCCGGGGAGCACATCGGAGGCGGCGGCGAACTGGAACGGCAGGCCCACGAGGTACAGCCCGGGCTCACCCATGACCACGCCACGGTCATGCATCGGGGCGCCGTCCTCGCCGAAGATCGGCAGGTCGATCCAGGAGAGGTCGTGACGGAACCCCGTGCACCAGATCACGTTGGTCACGTCGAGGATCCGGCCGTCCTCCAGGACCGGCGCCCCGTCGCGAGCGCCGACGGTCCTGGGCACCCGCTGGATCCCAGCCTCCAGGATCTGCTCTGGCTTCACCCGTACCAGCGGGCCTCCTTTGGTGGTCCACCTGGCGCGCGCTTGCGCCCGATCGGCGTCCGCAGGGTCAGGACGTGCCGGCCCAGGAACACGATCGGCGGGCCGCGACGTGCCTGGCGAACGGGCTGTCGATGTCGAAGGGGATGTTGCCGCGCGCCGGACCGGAGAGCCAGGTGGGGTGCTCGCGCCACTACCTCCAGGGAGATGTCGCCGCCGGAGTTGCTGGCGCCCACGACCAGCACGCCGCCGCCGCGGCAGCTGCGTCGGGTTCCGGTACTCGCTCGAGTGCAGCTGCACGATCGCGGGATCCAGCTCACTGGCGAAGGCTGGCCGTCTAGGCTCCAGGTGCGCTCCCGAGGCCACCACGACGTTGGCGGCCTCGAAGCGCCGGTCACCGGTCGTCACGACGTATCGATCGCCCTCCCGCGCCACGTCTTCGACGCGGACCCCGTTGCGCACGGGCAGACCGAAGCCGACGAGCGTAGGACTCGAGGTAGTCGGCCACCTCGTCCTTCGTCGGCATCGTCGAGCCGCGGGCCGGGAACCTGGATCCCGGCAGCCCGGTGTACCGGGCGGGGGTGAACAGGCGCAGGCAGTCGTAGCGCTGCCGCCAGGAGTCCCCGACCCGTTCCTCCGCGTCCAGGATCACGAACGGCCGACCGGCCCGCTGCAGGTAGAACCCCGTCGAGAGCCCCGCCTGTCCGGCGCCGATCACGATCGTATCGAACCGCTCCACGTCCATCATCTCCGCTCCTCCTTCGTTAGGCATCGGGAGCAAGGTAGGCGCCGCACGGGGGAGTCCTCATCGCTGGGATGGACCAACTTGCATCCCCGCTCGGATGGTCAGAACGCACCACGTTGGGCCGGGATCACGCCAGGTCGTGCTCGAAGGCGTAGGCGGTGGCGGCCGAGCGAGAGGACACGCCGAGCTTCGCGAACATGTTCTGCAGGTGCCGGGCGACCGTGTGCTCGCTGATGACGAGCTCGACGGCGATGTCTCGGTTCGTCTTCCCCGCCGCCACCAGGCGGAGCACCTCCACCTCGCGGGCGGTGAGCCCGCCCGGGAGCTTCTCGGGGTCGCCCAGGAGCCTGGCGGTCGCCTCCACGTCGGGGACGGCGCCTAGGCGCTCGAAGGCCGCCGCGGCAGCCTGCAGCTCCAGGCGGGCGCCCTCCTCGTCGCCGGCGGCCCGCATCGCCCGGGCGCAGAGCACGCGGGCCCTCGCCGCCTCGTAGGGGAGCTTGAGCGTCTGCCACGCGGCACCCGCCCGGCGGAGATGATCGAGCGCGGACGACGGCTCACCCTCGGCGAGCTCGAGGCCCCCGGTGGCCATCGCCGCGGCCGCGGCGAGCGCGGGCGCCGACGTTGCCCCCGTCTCGGTCATCGACGACAGCTCCTCGACCGCCGGTCTCGCCATGTCGAGATCTCCCATCGCGAGGGCGACGTCCACCCGGGCCGTGAGGAGTCGCGCCCGCCGCGGGCGGTGGTGTTCGGAGGCCAGCGCGAGCTGAAGCCCGGACGCCGCCGCCTCCAGCTTGCCCTGCGCCATCCGCAACAGTGCGAGTCCGGGCTGGGCGTCGGTGCCCAACTCCTGGGCCTTGGCGAACGCCTCCTCGGCTCCCGCCAGGTCGCCCACCCGACGGCGCACCTCGCCGATCTGGACGAAGGCGGCCGCGGCGAGTCCAGGCTCGTTCGCGGCGAGCGCCTCGGAGGACAGCACCGCTCGGGCTTCGGTCTCCGCCTCGGACCAGGCTCCCCGCAGGCGAGCGACCTCGGCGCGGTTCACACGGCACAGGCTCGTGAAGGGGGCCTCCGGCTGAAGGGTGTCGCACCAGGTGCGGGCGGCGTCGCTCCACTCTCCGGCGCGGCGGACGTCGTTCACCTCGAGGCAAGCCTGGATCAGATTGCAGTAGATGACGCCGGTGAAGTACGGGCTCAGGTCCCCGGCCAACACCCCCGTCATCGCCTCGTCCATCAATGCGAGGCCCTCGTCGATCCTGCCCGCATCCACCAAGGCGAGGCCCTCGCTGTGGATCGCCATCGTGACGAGGTTGCGATCGCCGCAGCCTTCGCCGATCTCGGTGGCCCGCCGGGCGGACGCGAGCGCGCGATCGAGCTCGCCGGCGAACCGCGCCACGTTGGACTCGACCATCGTCGAGTAACCCGAGCTCGGGGCAGTCGCCCACCCCTTGCAGGTGTCGCTGGGCCCGCATGAGATACCCGGTGCCGACCGAGGGCTCCGCCCGGACGAAGTGCTCGATCGCGAGCCTGGCCGCCGCCGCTCCGGCTGCGACACGATCTCCCGCGGCTGCGTAGGCCGCGTAGGCCTTCTGCCGGGCATCGATCGAGTCCTCGAACCGCGAGATCCACCACGCGGCGTCGGCGAGCCCCTCGAGGTCGGAGGGTGTCAGCAGCGCCGGATCGACAGCGCGCAGGTCATCGAAGGCATCGGCCCATGCCTCGCGCGACAAGGCGTCTCGCGCCCGTTCGATCTCCGTCTGCGCCATGAGCTCCTCGTCCACCGTCCGTTGCAAGCCTAGCGGCGGCAGCGCGAGCGGAGTCGGAGAGCAGGGTCCTTGACGAGACCGTCCCCAGCGTGGGACCCTCACGTCGGTGAGTATCTTTCAGAGTGAAAGAAACTAGCGGTCGTGGCGCACACCCTCGACGTGTTGGAAGCCCTGTGCCGTACCCCTGGATCGTCCCGCGCTTCGCTCGCGGAGACGACCGGGCTCTCACCCGCCACGATCAGCCGCGCCGTGGCCCACCTGCGCAGGGAGGGCCTCGTGGAAGAACGGGATGTCGCGGGTGGGGGTGTGGGACGGCCGCCGCGCGTGGTGCGACTACGCCCGGACGCGGCGCACGTGGTGGGCATCGACGCCGGTGGATCGCGTGTGCGGGTCGTCCTCACCGACCTCGAGGGTCACGTCCTGGCCCGCGCCACCGGTGCAGTCGCGTCGACCAAGCGCATCGACGCGTTCGCGCGAGCCATCGCCAGGCTCGTGGGGGAGGTGTCCCGGCGTGCCGACGCCCACGTGGTCGCGGGGGGAGCTGGGATCTCCGGGATCGTGGACGCCGCCGCCGGGAGGGTGCTGCTCTCACCCGACCTCCCCGCGCTCGCCGGGCGCGAGGTCGCGGCCCGTCTGTCGGTGGCGCTCGGTGTACCGGTCTCGATCGATAACGACGACCTGCTGGCGGCCGCGGGGGAGGCGGCCTCGGGAGCCGCGCGCGGGTGTACCGAAGTGGCCTACCTGTCGTTGGGACACGGCGTGGGCGCGGGGCTGGTCGTCGGAGGCCGTCCGGTGCACGGCGCGCGCTCCTCGGCGGGGGCGATCGCCTACCTCGCGCCCGACCGCCTGGAGGAGCGGGCGTCGGGCCGCGCGATCCCGTTCCGCTACCTCGAGCGGCGCGGCGCGAAGGTGCCCGGGCTGCGGGCGGAGCGGGTGTTCGAGCTCGCGTCGGCGGGGGACGTCGACGCACGGGCCGTGGTGGAGGACGCGGTCCTCGCGTTGGGGGATCTCGTGGTGGACGTCGCCGCGCTCCTCGATCCTGAGGTGATCGTGCTCGGCGGCGGGGTCGTGCGGGGACAGCCGGCGCTCCGGGACCGTCTGGCCGAGCGGTTGGTCGAGGCGTTGCCGTTCCCGCCTCGGCTCGTGGTCTCGGAGCTGGGCGAGGACGCGGTCGCCCGCGGTGCTGCCAGCCTGGCGCTCACGCTGGCGCAACGACGGTTGTCGGGTGGATCGGCGGAGCCCGGGCGCCTCGGGGCTCTGGAATTCGTATAGGGAAGGATGGGAGATCGCATGACGTATCAGGTGACGAAGTCGGCCGCGGCGTACGAGGCCGCGGAGCGCGTGATCGCGGGTGGCGTGAACAGTGGAGCCCGGGGCCCCGACGCCGGGTGGATCCCGTCGCCGCCGGTCATCGCGCGCGGCCAGGGCGTCGAGCTCTGGGACATCGACGGCAACCGCTACATCGACCATCTGTTGGCCCTGGGTCCGATGATCCACGGTCACGCGCATCCGGTGATGACGGAGGCGGTCGTGGACGCGATCCGCGATCTGGGCACGATGTACGCCCTGCCGTACGAGCTGGAGGCGGAGGCCGCGAAGGCGGTCGTCGCAGCGGTTCCCTCCGTCGAGCTGGTCCGATTCTCCAACTCCGGGACCGAGGCCGTCCTGCACGCGACCCGCATCGCCCGGGCGGCGACCGAACGGTCGATCGTGGTCCGGTTCGAGGGTCAGTACCACGGGTGGGCCGACCAGCTGGAGTGGAGCCATCATCCGGATCTCGCGAAGGCGGGGCCGGTGGACCATCCGAACGCCCTTCCCGGATCCCTGGGGATCCCCGATGCGTTCGGCTCCGCCCTCGCGGTGCTGCCGTGGAACGATGCCGAGGTCGTCTCGGCGTTCATGGCCGAGCGTGGCGACGAGGTCGCCGCGATCCTCACCGAACCCGTGATGGGGAACACCGGCGTGATCCCCCCGAACCCCGGCTACCTCGAGCTCCTGCGGGAGCTCACGACGGCTCACGGCTCCGTGTTGATCTTCGATGAGGTCATCACGGGGTTCCGGGTCGCGTTCGGCGGCGGCCAGGCGAAGTACGGGGTTACCCCAGACCTCACGACGATGGCGAAAGCGCTGGGCGGCGGGTTCCCGGTCTCGGCCGTCGGTGGCCGCAAGGACCTGATGGAGCGTGTGGCCGACGGGAGCGTGCTGCACGCCGGAACCTACAACGCGAGCACCCTGGCGATGGCGGCTGTCAGGGCCTCGCTCGACATCCTGTCGGCGCCTGGCACCTACGAACGCCTCTATTCGATCTCCGATCGGCTGCGGGAGGGTCTCGCGGGCATCCTCGAGGACGCCGGTATCGCGATCCAGGCCCAGGGCGTAGGGCCGATGTTCCAGCTCTGGTTCTCCGAGACCCCGGTCACGAACTACCGGGAGGCGGCCGCGCACCTGAACTCTCCCCGGTACGCCACCCTGATCCGTGCCCTGCTGGAGCGCGGCGTCATGGTGCACCCCAGCAACATCGAGCTGTGGTTCGTCTCGACGGTACACACGGACGAGCACGTGGATCAGGTCCTGGAGGCGTTCCAGGACGCGGTGAACGCGACGCGCGACCAGCTGCTGGCGGGCTGAGGCGCGGGAAGAGGAGGTAACGATGGAACAGGGACGGGCGCGTCCGGGCATCTCGCGGCGCGACTTCCTCACGAGGACCGCGGGCGGCGCGATCGTCATCGGAGGCCTGCCCGCCATCCTCGCCGCCTGCACCGGGGCCGGGAACACCAACCCGGCAACCTCGAGCGGTGGAGGAGGCGGGGGAGCAGGAGGCCCGCTCCGGGTGGGGTGGTCGTCCGAGCCGGACACCATGAACCCCCTCACCACCTACTCCACGGAAGCCAACGAGGTGCTGCAGCTGGTCTACGACAAGCTGATGGAGTACGACGCCGACCTCGGGATCCAGCCGTCGCTCGCGGAGTCGACCTCGACAGCGAACGACGGGACCGTCACCTACAAGCTGCGGAGCGGCGTCACGTGGCACGACGGGAAGCCGTTCACCGCAGCGGACGTGGTGTTCACCTTCAAGCTGATCCACAACCGCCAGCTGTCCGAGTACGCCCAATGGCTGACGGAGATGACCTCGATCACGGCGCAGGGCGACGACACGGTGGTGGTCAGCTTCAAACGCCCTCAGGCCTTCGATCCCGGTCTCGCGATCCCGATCCTGCCCGAGCACGTCTGGAGGGAGAAGACCGGGGACGAGATCCAGAAGTTCTCGAACGACCACCCGGTCGGGACGGGACCCTTCACCTTCGGGGAGTGGAAGCGAGGGCAGACCGTCACGGTCAACCGGAACCCGGACTGGTGGGGGACGGCGCCGGGCGCCGACTCGGTCATCTGGGTCCTGTATCAGAACGAGGACGTGATGGCCCAGGCCGTGCGCACGGCGGAGGTCGACGTCCTCTCCGAGGTACCGCCCACGATCTGGGACGGGATCACCGCGGTCGACGGTGTCAAGGCCGTTTCCCTGCCGGGCTTCTCGTTCCATCACATCGGCATCAACGTGTCCACGAACCCCAAGTCGGGCGGGAACCCGCTGCTGCTCGATCGCACGGTGCGGCAGGCCCTCGCCTACTCCCTGGACCGGAACCAGCTGGTGCAGATCGCGCTCGCGGGCCACGGCAAGCCCGGGAGCGTGCTGCTGCCGCCGGCGATGTCGGACTATCAACTCCAGATCCCCGAGGATCAGCAGTTCAACGCCAATCCGGACAAGGCGAACCAGATGCTCGATGCCGCCGGTTACGCGATGGGCAGCGGCAACGTCCGCCAGAGCACGGACGGGTCGCCGCTGGAGTTCCGGCTGATCGCGATCGAGTCGACCACCGTGGACGTCCGTGCGGCCCAGATCTTCCGCGACTCCGCTTCGAAGGTGGGGATCAAGTTGGATCTCCAGACCATGGACGAGAACACGCTGGGATCCATCGTGTACAACGCCGCCGCCCCGGACTGGGACATCTTCGTATGGGGCTGGGACTCCGGCGTGAACGATCCCGACTACCTGCTCGGTGTGGAGCTGACGAGCCAGATCGACAACAACAACGACGTCTACTACTCGAACCCGAAGTACGACGCTCTCTACGACCAGCAGGCGACGGAGCTCGACCGCCCCACGCGCGTGGACCTCGTCCACCAGGCGCAGCAGCTCTTCTACGACGACGGCGCCTACATCGTGATGTGGTACCAGGACAAGCTCCAGGCCTATCGCACGGACAAGTGGACCGGCTGGACGGACACGCCGGGCGGCGTGATCTTCAACTTCACGCGCGCCAACTACCTGAACGTGCAGCCGGCGTAGCCGGGGGAAGGGGCAGAGGGAGCGACGTGCGGCTGGGTCCCACCACCCGGAAGGTCCTGCAGCTCGTCCTGACCCTCTTCGCGGTCGTCGTCTTCAACTTCCTGCTGTTCCGCGTCCTGCCGGGCGACCCGATCCGGCTCTACGCGAGGTCGGGGCACCTCACCCCGCAGCAGACCGAGCAGCTGCGCGCGGTCTTCGGCCTGGACAAGCCGATGCTCGAGCAGTTCTGGATCTACCTCAGAGGGCTGCTCCATGGCGACCTGGGGTTCTCGCTCACCTACCGGCAGCCGGTCGCGCAGATCATCGGCCAGCGCTTGATGAACACCCTGCTGTTGCTTGGGGCCGCCACCGTCCTGGTGGTGGGCTTCGGGGTCGGGCTCGGAGCGTGGTCGGCGGAGCGCCGCGGCTCGAAGATGGACTCCACGACGGTCGTGAGCTCGCTGGCCCTGTGGAGCATGCCGACGTTCTGGGTGGGCCTGCTGCTCGTGTTCGTGTTCGGGGTGTGGCTGCACATCCTGCCCATCTCCGGGATCACGACCCCCGGCGCTGTCTACGGGACCCCGCTGTGGAGCATCGTCGACGTCTCGAAGCATCTGGTGCTGCCGACGATCACCTTGGCGCTCGTCGACATCGGCCAGTTCGTCCTGATCACGCGGAGCTCGTTGGTGGACGTCCTCACCGAGGACTTCGTGACCACCGCGAAGGCGAAGGGCGTCCCGAAGCGACGCCTCCTGTGGCACCACGGGATGCGCAACGCGATGCTCCCCGTGGTGACGGCCTCGGCCCTCTACATCGGCTTGGTGGTGGGGGGCGCGATCCAGGTGGAGACCGTCTTCTCCTGGCCCGGGATGGGGGAGCTCACCTACGACGCCGTGCTCCGACGCGACTACGCGGTGCTGGAGGCCTGCTTCCTGGTCTTCGCGTTCACGGTGATCTTCGCGAACTTCCTCAGCGACCTGTTGTACCGGCGGCTCGACCCCAGGGTGCGGGAGTCGTAGATGGCGCAGCTGATCGCGACCGAGGACACCGGCGCGCGCGCGACGCTGAGCCGGACCTGGCGGGCGATGTGGGCCGACCGGATGGGGCGCGTGGGCATCATCCTGCTGATCGCCGTGTCGCTGATGGCCGTGGTGGGGCCGAAGATCTGGCCGTTCGACCCCACGGCCGTGGGGACCTCAGCGTCGGAGATCCTGGCACCGCCTTCCGCAGAGCACTGGCTCGGGACCGACGAACTGGGGCGCGACGTCTTCAGCGAGCTCCTCGCCGGCGCGGGCATCTCGATCCTGATCGGCGTGCTCGCGACCGTTATCGCGATCGTGGTGGGCGCGGGGATCGGGCTGCTGGCCGGGCACTTCGGCGGGTGGATCGATGCCACGCTGATGCGGATCACCGACTTCTTCCTGGTCTTACCCGCGATCCCCCTGATCATCGTCCTGGCTGCGATCTTCGGCCAGAGCCTGGAGGTGATCGTGCTCGTCATCGGGCTCACCAGCTGGCCCTCGATCGCGCGCATCGTCAGGTCCCAGGTGCTGACCCTGCGCGAACGACAGTTCGTGATGCGCGTGCATTCGATGGGCGCCTCGAACACGCGCGTGATGATGCGACACATCCTGCCCAACGTCGCGCCGCTGATCTTCGCCAACGCCGTGCTGGTGATCGCGGGCTCGATCCTGGCGGAGGCGACCCTGGCGTTCCTCGGGCTGGGCGACCCCGTCCACGTGTCGTGGGGGACGATGCTCCACTTCGCGTTCGTGAGCGGCGCGGTCGGCCGCGGCGCATGGTGGTACTTCATGCCGCCGGGGCTCGGCATCGTGGTGGTGGTCCTGGGCTTCGCCCTCGCGGGACACGCGCTCGACAAGATCCTGAACCCCCGTCTGCGGGAGCGCCGATGAGTCTCCTGGAGATGCGCGACGTCCGTGTGCGCTACGCCAGCCAGGGCGGACCGATCGAGGCGGTCGCCGGGATCGATCTCACCCTTGAGGCCGGGCAAGCGCTTGGGTTGGCTGGGGAGTCCGGGTGCGGCAAGACCACGGCCGCGCTCGCGATCCCGCGCCTGCTGCCCGATACGGCGGAGGTGACGGGGACGATCTCCCTGAGTGGTACGGACCTGCTCGGCCTCGACGACGACGCGCTCGACGCGGTGCGGTGGATGCGGGTCTCGGTCGTGTTCCAAGGCGCGATGAACGCGCTCAACCCCGTGCATCGGGTGGGCGCGCAGATCCTCGAGCCGATCCAGATCCACGAGCCCGACGTCGCGAAGGGAGATGCGGAGGCCCGCGTCGCCGAGCTGCTCGAAGCGGTGGGCATCCCCGCAGATCGTGCCGAGGACTACCCCCACGAGCTGTCAGGGGGGATGCGTCAGCGCGTGATGGTGGCGATGGCGCTCGCGTGTCGCCCCGAGCTCGTGATCGCCGACGAGCCGATCACCGCCCTCGATGTCATGACCCAGGCGCAGATCCTCACCCTGCTGCGCGATCTCCGTGAACGGCTGAACCTCTCGATGATCCTGATCTCCCACGACCTGTCCGTCCTGGCTGAGACCTGCGATCGCGTCGCCATCATGTATGCGGGCCGGATCGTGGAGGAGGCCGATGCCGTGGACCTGTTCCCGGGCCCCGGCCGCCCGGGAGGGCCGGCGCACCCCTACACGAGCGGGCTCCTGCAGGCCTACCCCAACATCCGGGGCGAGCGGAGGTTCGTGGACGGCATGCCCGGGTACCCTCCCGACCTCGCCTTCCCCCCGCCCGGCTGCCGGTTCCATGAGCGGTGCCCGGTGAAGATCGACCGTTGCGCGACGGACGATCCTCGCCTCAGGGACGTGGGGCCGCGGCATCGAGCCGCGTGCCACCTGGTGGGAGAGGACGCGTGAGCGTCGAAACGCCTCCCGCCGACGCGCCGGCCCGCGTCGCCGGCCCGCTCCTGCGCGTCGAGGATCTCCACGTCACCTACGCCTCGCGCAAACGCAAGACGAAGCCGGTGCTCGCCGTCGACGGCGTGACCTTCGACGTCCAGGCCGGCGAGGTACTGGCCCTCGTGGGGGAGTCGGGGTGCGGGAAGACCTCGATCGCGAGGGCCGTGATGCGGCTGGTCGAGCCATCCGGAGGGCGGATCGAGTTCCAGGGCCAGGACATCTCCCACCTGTCGCGCCGGGCGCTGCGGCCGATCCGCGAGCGCATCCAGATGGTCTTCCAGGATCCGTACGAGTCGCTCGACCCCCGCCAGAGCGTCTTCGAGCTGGTGGCGGAGCCGCTGACCGTGCACGGGCGATCCATGGGCAAGGAGGAGCGGCGCGCCGCGGTCCTGGGGGCGATGGAACGCGCCGGGCTGTATCCGGCCGAGGACCTGGCACGCCGCTACCCGCACCATCTCAGCGGAGGCCAGCGCCAGCGCGTCGCCATCGCATCGGCGATGGTCCTGGAGCCCGCGTTGGTGGTCGCCGACGAACCCGTGTCGATGCTGGACGTGTCGCTGCGCGCCGGGATCCTCCGGCTGATGCTCGACCTCCGGCAACGACGGGATCTGGCCTACCTCTTCATCACGCACGATCTCTCCCTCGCGTGGGTCGTGGCCGACCGGATCGCCGTGGTCTACCTGGGCCGGATCGTCGAGATCGGTCCGTCCGCGGACGTGATCGGGGATCCACAGCACCCCTACACCAAGGCGCTGGTCTCCGTGATCCCGGCGCCCGAAGCTGGGGCGGCCGCCGAGCAGATCCTGCTGCAGGGCGAGACCCCGACCGCCCGCGAGGTGCCGCCCGGCTGTCGGTTCCACCCGCGCTGCTGGCGCTACGAACAGCTCGGCCGACCCGAGCGCTGCCGCACGCATGACGTCACGCTCGGCGAGGGATCCCACCGATCGGCGTGTCATTTCCCCGACGAGGCGGCCGACGATACGGCGGCCACGGACCCGACCCCACACGAGGAGGACGCATGAACCCCATCACCGAGGACCAGGTCGCATCGCTGCTCGCGGACCTGGTGCGCATCGAATCCGTGACGCCATGGCTGATACCCGACGGCAGCGGCGAGCGCGCGGTCGCCGACGCCATGGCGGGATGGCTGGCCGATCTGCCCGTGGAGGTCGCGCTCGACGAGGTCGAGCCCGGACGCATCAACATGGTTGCCAGGCTGCGGGGGATCGGCGGGGGCCCCACGCTCTGCCTCAACGCGCATGCGGACACGGTCGGTTACGCCAACTGGGCCGATCGCGCGCTCGAGCCGGTGATCGAAGGGGACCGGATGATCGGCCTGGGCGCCGCCGACGACAAGAGCGGATGCGTAGCCGGCCTCACCGCCATGCGCGCGATCGCGGAGTCCGGCGTGCGGCTCAAGGGCGACCTCATGCTCGCCTGCGTCGCCGACGAGGAGGGCGTCTCGATCGGCACCGAGGACCTCCTGCGACGCCACTCGATGGACGCCGTGCTGATCCTGGAGCCGGATGAGCTGCCCCGCGGGATCGTCGAGCACCAGGGGTTCGGCTGGATCGACGTGATCGTGCACGGGAAGGCGTCGCACGGCTCCGCGCCCGAGGCGGGGATCGACGCGATCGTGCACATGGCCGAGGTCGTGCGCCGGCTCGACCGCCTGGACCGCGAGGTGTTCGCGCCGAACGCCGACCCGCATGAACGGCAAGACGGTCTTCCACACCGGCACGCTCCGAGCCGGCACGGATTACGCCACCTACCCTTCGCGGGCCGTCCTCGGGATCGAGATCGGGACCCAGCCGGGCGAGCACCTCTCGGATCGGGTGGCCGACATCGAGACCATCTTCACCGAGTGCGCGCAGGTGCTGCCGGGCTTCAGGGGTGAGGTCGACGTCAAGCTCGATCGTGAACCGTTCAAGGCCGAGGGGCACGAGGACCTCTGGGCCTCGCTCGACGCCGCCGCGCTCGAGGTGATCGGCCGGCCGTTCGAACCGGTGGGTCTGAACGCCTGGGCGGACTCAGGGCTCACGCAGCTGGCCGGCATCCCCACGGTCATGATCGGAGCGGCGGGGGGCAACTTCCACTCGCCCGACGAGTGGCAGTCGATCCCGGAGCTGGCCTCGCTCTCGTCCATCGTGGCGGACGCCGCCGTCCGCTACTGCGGCTCGGACGAGTGAGCGTCACCCAGGAACCTGCGGACGTCTCGGGCTTCGCGGTCAAGCGCACGTCGCTCGATCTCCGTGAGGTCGCGGAGGGGGTCCAGCCGGACCTCGGCTCGGGGATAGGTCCAGGTGCCGGCGGCCTGTCCCCGAACGAGTGCGAACGGGCGGAACACGCCGTTGGTCGTGACGATATGGGACGCCGAGCCCAGGATCGCATCCCGCGAGGTCCATCCCATCAGCACGGGGTCGAACGCGCCGAGCAGCTTCGGACCGGGCAACGGGGCGCGTCGTTTCCCGGCGGCGAGCTCCACGAGCCCCTGAGGCCCCTCGTCGAGCTCCGACCCGATACGGCGGAGCCCGGCGCGTGCCCGACCGAGGGGCAGCCCCGACCACCGGGCGAGATCGCGGTCGGTGGCGGGGCCGTGACCGGCGAGGAAGCGGCGAGCGAGTTCGGCCAGCGCGACCTCCTCGTCCACGCCCGGCAGCGGCCCGAGCCACTCGGCGGTGAGCGCGAAGGCCTGCCGGCTACCCGTCATCGGCCCGCGTACGATCAGGCCGCGGAGCGACGCGAGGGCGAACAGGTGGACGATGGCCTGACCCTGGGTGGGCACGCCGGCGGCCTCGAGGCGTTCGCGAAGCTCTTGCCGGGTGAGGGGTCCTTCGCGCTCCAGGGCATGCACGATCGTGCGTACCCCCCGCTCGGCCGCATGCTCTGAGACCCCTTCCTGTCGCAGGCGGCGGGTGTTGCCGGCTGCCATCCGAGGGGCGGTGAGCGCGTGTAGCCAGGGGTAATCCTCCCGGCGGATCAGGTGGAGCGTCCCGCGGTTCGCCCACGTGATCACCAGTGAACGGTCGAGGGTGAGCGCGCGATCTACGTCGGCTGCGGTGAGCCCCCGCGACCGGGCGCGGATCGCGAGCCGCGCTCCCCGTGCATCTTGGGCCTGGACGGCGAGGATCCGTTCCACGACCTCGAGAGGGTCCCGCACCCCGGGTCCGGACAGCAGCTGTGCCGCGAGGCGGGCGGGCACTGGAGTGGGTGGGGTCGCAGCGACGGTCACGGCGGGATGCTCGCATGTCGCGCCGACGTCGTGGAGCACTCACGGTGCTCGTTGACGGCGGCCCGCGAGGAGGGCCCCTCGCGAACCGCCTAGACTGAGGCGATGCCTACGGCCCGAAGATCCAGGCTCAGCGCGATCGAAGCCTCGGTGGTGGTGGCCTCCAACCGGGGGCCGGTCTCGTTCGAGCGGACGAACTCGGGGAAGCTGGACCCGCGACGAGGCGCCGGCGGATTGGTGACGGCGCTCTCGGGGGTGTTCTTCCGCGACGACACCGCCTGGGTGGCCGCCGCGATGACCGAGGGCGATCGTGCGGTGGCGCTCAAGGGCCGCACGGTCGAGCCCGACTCGCACCAGCGGGTGCGGTTCGTGGTGATCCCTCCGAAGCAGTACGAGGGGTACTACAACCAGATCGCCAACCGGATGCTCTGGTTCGTGCACCACAACCTATGGGATACGCCTCGGGCCCCGATGTTCGACGACAGCACGCGGGAAGCGTGGACGGACTTCGTGGAGACGAACCGCCGGTTCGCCGAGGCCCTGGCCGATGAGGCGGAGCGAGACCCCGTCTACCTGATCCAGGACTACCACCTGTGTCTCGTCCCCGGGATGCTCCGCGAGCTGGTGCCGGAGGCGAAGATCGTTCACTTCTCCCACACCCCCTTCGCCGGGGGCACGTACCTGCGGATCCTCCCCCGACCCGTGAGCGAAGCGATCGTGCGGGGCATGGCCGGCGCCGACGTGCTCGGCTTCCAGGCCAAGCAGTGGGCCGAGAACTACCTCCTATCCGCCCGCAGCCTGCCGGGTATCAAGGTGCCGCGCGGCGGCCACATGGAGGTGGACGGGCGTACGGCGTCCGTCCGCTCGTTCCCCGTGGCCGTCAGCGCCCACCCGCTGCGAGACACGGCGTCCACGCCGGAGGCGGGCGAGGTGCGTGCCGAGCTGGAGGCCTGGCGTGGGGACGCCGCCGTCATGCTGCGCGTCGACCGGCTCGAGCCGACGAAGAACATCCTGCGGGGATTCCTCGCGTACGAGCTGTTCCTGCGTCGCCACCGGCGCTGGCAAGGGCGAGTCCGGTTCCTCTGCCTGTTCAGCCCCTCGCGTGAGGACGTGCCGGAGTACCAGAGCTACGGCGGCGAATGTCTGGCCGCGGCCGAGCGGATCAACCGAGAGCTGGGCCGAGACGGCTGGGAGCCGATCACCGTGAAGGTGCAGGAGGACTACGCGTACGCCGTGGCCGCCTACGCTCTCTACGACGTGCTGTTCGTTAACCCCACGTACGACGGCATGAACCTGGTGGCGATGGAGGGGCCGTTGGTCAACCGCCACAGCGGCGCCCTGGTCCTGTCACGCAACGCCGGCTCCTACACGCGGCTCGGCCGGCACGCGCTGGGCGTCAACCCGTTCGACCTCGCCGAGACGGCGGAGGCGATCCGCGAAGCCCTGGAGTTCGCTCCCGACGAGCGAGCCCGGCGCGCCCGCGGCCTCTCGCGCACGATCCAGGCTCACACGCCCGCGACGTGGCTCGCGCACCAGCTGGAGGCCGTCGACCAGGTGCGACCCCCGCACGGTCGCTGATCCGAGGCCCGCGAACTCCCGCTCAGGCCCCCGAGGGCGCCGTTGGAACGAGACGGTCGAGGAGCGCCACGAGCGCCTCCGGCCCCTCCACGGTGACGTCCGCAGCCTCACGTAGGGCTGGGAGCGTCTCGGGCCCGCTCACCGCGATGGAGACGGTGACGATGCCCGCTTCCCTCGCCCGCCCCAGCGCGGCGAAGGCCTCCAGATCGGCCACGTCGTCACCGGCGTACAGGACCGCCCCGAGCGCGGATCCGCGGATCGTCCGCTCGACAGCCGCCCCCTTCAGCGACGCACCGTGCGGGACGAGCTCCAGCACGCGTTTCCCGTCGATCAGGCGGAGGCCGGCCTCGCGGCCGATCGCCGCGAGCGGCGCACGCAACGCCCGCTCGGCCTCGATAGGGTCTCGCGTCGCCCGCAGGTGCACGGCCACGGAGGCACCCTTCTCCTCGACCCAAGCGCCCGGAACCGCCGCGGCCGTGCGCTCGATCTCCGCCATGACGGTCGGGGGGACGTCGTCCGTTGCCGGCATCCCGTAGTGGCCCACCAGCCGCACGCCCGGCACGCCGATCAGGGCGGCGAGCTCCCGATCCGTCCGACCGGAGATAGCCGCCACGACGGCGTGCGCGGGCACGAGCCGCGCGAGCACCTCGGGGGCGCCCTCCGCCAGGCGGGCGAGCTCGGGTCGGGCCACGATCGGGCTCAGGGTGCCGTCCACGTCGAGGAGGATCCCCGCGGCGGCCCCCGCATCGCGCGCTTCGACGAAACGCGGCGAGGCGATCCTCATCGTGCATGACACGATGCTAGGTCACGCGAAGGTTGCACGGCTCGGGTAGGTGACCCGGGCCGATGGCGCTGGCACCATGTACCGGTAACATCGCGCCTCGGCGGATGCGGGGCGGGGCGAGGAGGATCGTGGAGCCCAGGGAGATCTACGAGCGGTTCAAGGCCGTCCTGTTCGATCTGGACGGTGTGCTGACCACCACCGCCCGCCTTCACTCCGCCGCCTGGCAGCAGACGTTCGACGAATTCCTCGAGCGATGGGACCAGGAGCACGGAACCACGACGGCGCGGTTCTCGCCGGCGGAGGACTACCGCGCATACGTCGACGGCAAACCCCGCTACGACGGGGTGCGCGACTTCCTGGCCTCGCGCGACATCCACCTCCCCGAGGGGGACGTCGATTCGCCGCCCGACCAGGATTCGGTGCACGGGATCGGTAACCGCAAGCAGTTGCTGGTCGAGTCGGCGCTCCACACGGAGGGTGTGGAGGCCTTCCCCGGTTCCGTGGCGTGGGTGCGTGAGCTGCAGGCACGCGGGCTGGCCACCGCGGTCGTGTCCTCCAGTCAGAACTGCACGGAGGTCCTGGAGGCGGCCGGCATCGCCGACCTCTTCGACGTTCGCGTGGACGGCGCGGTCGCGATGATGCTGGGTCTGGCGGGTAAGCCCGCGCCGGACACCTTCCTCGAAGCGGCGCGACGCCTGGACGTCCAGCCGTCCGACGTCGTGGTGGTCGAGGACGCGCTGGCCGGCGTGCAGGCGGGCCGCGCGGGCGCCTTCGGGCTCGTGATCGGCGTCGACCGCGATGAGCAGACCGAGGATCTCCTGGCCCAAGGGGCCGACATGGTGGTCAAGGACCTCGGCGACCTGGTCACGGAGTCGGCCGAGGCGGGGCACATGGCGGGGCCGAAGGCGCACCGGCTGCGCGCCGCCGCCCTGCGCTTGCTCGCCGCCGACGAAGCCTTCCCGGTGGACGAGTTCCGGGTCGTGGAGCGCGGATTCGACCCAGAGAACATCCCGCAGCTGGAGGCCGTGTTCGCCGTTGCGAACGGCTACCTGGGGATCCGCGGCACCCATGAGGAGGGCCGCCCCGTGCATCAGAGCGGGACGCTGCTCAACGGCTTCTACGAAACCTGGCCCATCGTCTACCCGGAGAAGGCGTTCGGCTTCGCCGAGACGGGCCAGACCATCATCAACGCCACCGATGGCTCGATCATCAAGCTGTACGTGGACGACGAGCCCTTCGACCTGGCCCACTGTGAGGTGCTCGAGTACGAGCGCGTGCTCGACATGCGCGCCGGCGTGATGGAGCGGCGGGTGGTGTGGCAGGCGGCCGACGGGCGGCGATTCTCGGTCCGCTCCAGCCGGTTCGTCTCCCTGGAGCATCGGCACCTCGCCTGCTTCGAATACGTGGTGACCCCGCTCGATCGCGGCGCGAACCTCACGCTCTCTTCCGAGCTCGTCACGCATCCGGACGACCTCGGCTCCGCCGACGATCCCCGCGAAGGTCGGGGGCTCGAGACCGGGATCCTCATGCCGGAGGCGGGCGACGCGGATGAGGCTCGCGCCGTGATGGGCTTCCGGACCCGATCCAGCGGCCTGCGGATGTCGTGCGGGATGGATCACGAGACCAACCTGGGGTCCGACGTCATGCCCGACATCGAGATCAACGGGGACAGCGCCCGGGCCGTCTACCGGGTGCGGGCCGAGCGTGGACGGCCCATCCGGCTCGTGAAGTACGTCGCCTACCACCATGCCGCGGACGAGTCCGTCGAGGAACTGACGTTCCGTGCTGCTGGGACCCTCGACCAGGCCCGGGCGGAGGGGTTCGACGCGCTCGCGGCGTCGCAGCGATCCCGGATCGACGAGTTCTGGTCGGTCGCGGACGTTCGCACGGAGGGGGCTCCGCTCCTGCAGCAGGCGGTGAGGTTCAACGTGTTCCAGCTGCTGCAGGCCTCCGCGTGCTCCGAAGGCTACGGCATCCCCTCGAAGGGTTTGACGGGACAGGGATACGAGGGCCACTACTTCTGGGACACGGAGATCTACGTGATGCCGTTCCTCGTCTACACGGCGCCGAGGATCGCCCGCAGCCAGCTCCAGCATCGGTACGCGATGCTCCCCCAGGCCCGAGAGCGCGCCCGCCAGGTGGGGATGCGAGGGGCGCTGTTCCCATGGCGGACGATCAACGGGCAGGAGGCCTCCGCCTACTACGCCGCCGGCACCGCCCAGTACCACATCGACGCCGACGTCGCGCACGCGTTGATGCAGTACGTGCGGGTGACCGGCGATCGCGACTTCCTCGCCCGCTACGGCGCCGAGATCCTCGTGGAGACCGCGCGGATGTGGGTCGACCTCGGGTTCTTCTCAGAGGCCAAGGGCGGACGCTTCGTGATCAACGGGGTCACGGGGCCCGACGAGTACTCGACCGTCGTGGACAACAACGCCTACACGAACCTGATGGCGCGCGAGAACCTCCGCTCGGCGATCGAGGCCGTCGAGTGGCTCCAGTCGTCGGATCCGGAGGCGCACGCCCGGCTCATCGCACGCACCGAGCTCCGGGCCCCCGAGATCGAGGAGTGGCGACGCGCGGCCGACATGATGTACGTCCCGTTCGACGAGGAGCGTCAGCTCCATCTCCAGGACGACCTCTTCCTGGAGCGCGAGGTCTGGGATTTCGAGGGCACGCCGCCCGAGAACTACCCGCTCCTGCTCCACTACCACCCGCTGGTGATCTACCGGCATCAGGTCATCAAGCAGGCCGACATCGTGCTCGCGACGTTCATGGTGGGCGAGGAGTTCACCCCCGAGCAGAAGCAGCGGATCTTCGAGTACTACGACCCGCTGACCACGGGCGACTCCTCGCTGTCGGAGAGCATCCAGAGCGTCATGGCGGCCGAGATCGGCGACCTGCGCGCGGCCGAGGAGTACTTCATCGACGCTGCGGCGGTCGATCTGGCCGACGTCTCGAACAACGTCCGCGACGGGGTCCACGTGGCCTCGGCGGGCGGTACCTGGCTCGCCGCGGTCTACGGGTTCGGCGGCCTCCGCGATGGCGACGGCGAGATCTCGTTCCGCCCGGTGCTGCCCGAGCGGCTCACCGCGCTGGCCTTCACCCTGCGCACGCGCGGCTGCGTACTGGACGTCGAGCTGCGCGACGGCAGGGCAACCTACCGCCTGCGCGACGGCACCTCGCTCGCGATCCGGCATCGTGGCGAACTCCTCGAGGTCACCGCGGAGGGTGTCTCGCGGCCCCTCGACGTGAGCGCCGACTCCTCGGTCCGGTCGGCCTGAGTCTTCCGTTGTCGTTCGGCATCTCCACGGGTACCGTTGGAAATACGAAACGAGCCCGTAACGTAACGGAATAAGGGGGTACGCGAGGTGGCAGGAACGATCGAGGGGATCGGAGTCGGGACGCCCGCCCGACCCGAGGGGTACGAACGGCGCTGGTGGATCCTGGGCGTCCTCTGCATGAGCCTGCTCGTGATCGGGCTCGACAACACGATCTTGAACGTCGCGATACCCACGCTGGCGCGCGACCTCCATGCGTCGACCAGCGAGCTCCAGTGGATCGTGGATTCATACACCCTGGTGTTCGCGGGGCTGTTGCTCACCACCGGGAGCCTCTCCGACCGCTACGGTCGCAGGAGCGCCCTCGCCCTGGGCCTCGTGATCTTCGGGATCGGCTCCGTCTTCTCCGCCTTCGCGACCTCCGCGACCATGCTGATCGCGACGAGAGCGCTCATGGGCGTCGGCGGCGCGTTCATCATGCCGTCCACCCTGTCGATCCTCACGAACGTCTTCCCACCGGAGGAGCGCGGCCGAGCGATCGGGATCTGGGCGGGCGTCTCGGGGCTCGGGATCGGGATCGGTCCCGTCGTGGGCGGGTGGCTGCTCAACCACTTCTGGTGGGGATCGGTCTTCCTCGTGAACGTGCCCATCGTGATCGCCGCCCTGATCGCGGGGCGTCTCATCGTGCCGAACACGCGCGACCCCGAGGCGCCGCGCCTCGATCCGTTCGGAGCCATGCTGTCCATCGTGGGGCTCACGACGCTGGTGTACGGGATCATCGAGGCGCCGAGCCACGGTTGGACCGATCCGGTCGTGATCGGGTCGTTCGTCGTGGCCGCGATCGCGCTCGGAGCGTTCGTGACGTGGGAGCTGCACACGGACCATCCGCTGCTGAACGTCCGCTTCTTCGAGAACCCCCGTTTCACCGCTGCCAGCATCTCCGTGTCGCTGGTGTTCTTCGCGCTCTTCGGCTCGCTCTTCTTCCTGACGCAGTACCTGCAGTTCGTGTTGGGCTACACCGCGCTGCAGGCGGGGCTGCGCGTTGCCCCCATCTCCCTCGCGCTGATCGTGATGGCGCCACTGGCGGGCCGGCTGGTTCAGCCCATCGGCAACAAGCTGCTCGTCGTCGCCGGGATGACGATCGTCGGCGTCGGTCTGTGGCTGCTCTCGACGGTGACGCCGACGACCGGGTATCCCCTGGTCCTGCTCTCTCTCATGGTGCTGGGGACGGGCATGGGGCTGGCGATGACCCCGGCCACCGAGTCCATCATGGGGTCGCTGCCGCTCGGCAAGGCGGGCGTCGGCTCCGCGATGAACGACACCACCCGTCAGATCGGCGGCGCGCTCGGCGTCGCGATCCTCGGGAGCGTGTTCGCGACGGCGTACGCGGCGTCGATCGCCCCGGCCCTGAAGGGACTGCCGGAGCAGGCGGCGGCCGCTGCCACGAACTCCGTGGGCGCCGCGCTGGCCATCGCCGCGCGCCTGCCCGGGGCCTCGGGCGCCACGCTGGCGGCTGCGTCGAAGCTCTCCTTCATCGATGCCATGGACCGGGGCCTGTTCGTGGGCGCGGCCGTCGCGGTGGCCGGCGCCCTGGTGGCGCTGGTGTGGCTGCCGAACCGACCGCTCGATCAGGAGGAGGCGATCGAGCTGGAGCGTGAGCTGCGTCCACACCACGAGCTTGACGGGACCGTCGTCGAACGGGCCGAGCCGTGAGCCCGGAACTGACGAAGGGGACGGTCGCCCGCGTTCCGGGTCGCCCGCGCGACCCCGCGTTGGATGACGCCATCGTCAAGGCGACGCTGGAGCTCCTCGGCGAAGAAGGGTTCGCACGCCTGTCGATCGAGGCCGTCGCCCATCGGGCCGGGGTGGGCAAGACGACCATCTACCGCCGGTGGGACACCAAGACGGCTCTCGTGGTTGAGGCCCTCGACCGACTCACCGCCGAGGGGGGCGTGCCCGAAGCCGGCACCGTTCGCGACCGCCTCACGCAGGTCCTCACCGAGATGTTGGTGAACCTTCGGTCGGGTCGACGCGGACCGATCCTGTCCACGCTGGTCGCTGAGATCCCGCGGGACCCGGAGCTCGCCGAGGCGGTGCGCGCCGTGTTCCTGCGCAAGCGCCAGCGGAGCGTCTTCCAGTTGCTCCAAGAGGGGATCGATGCCGGCGAGCTGCGGGCCGACCTCGATCTCGAACTCGCCGCGGACCTCCTGATCGGGCCGCCGATGCTGCGGCGCCTCCTCACGGGGGGGTCGCTGGAGCCCTCGGTCGCAGGCAAGATCGTCGAGTATCTGTACGGGGGATGGGGCCCGGCCTGATCGAAGGTGGCCAGCCCAAGCGACTCGCGTCGGAGCCGCGGACGCGCGCGCGGACCTCGGATCACCTCGGATCACCGCGATCGTGCGGGCTTCAGGCGGGGTTCGTACGATGGGTGCGCCATGCGACCGATGCTGGAGCTCTGCACCGAGGAGGACCTGGACCGCCTGCATGCGGCCGCCCTGCGCGTGATCGCCGAGGTGGGCGCGCGCATCATGACGGAGGAGGGTCGCGAGCTCCTCATGGCCCACGGGGCCTCGCTCGAGGGAGAGGACCTCGTCAAGATCCCGCCCGCGGTGGTGGAGCGCGCCATCGAGTCGGCGCCGGGTGGATTCACGCTGTACGACCGCGCGGGCGAGCCGGCGCTCCGACTCGGGCAGGGGACGACGTACGTGGGCGCCGGCGTAACGAACCTGAACTACCTCAACCCTCGGACGCTCGCGGTCGAGGAGTTCTCGTTGCGGGCGACCGCGGAATCGACGCTGCTGGCGGATCACCTGAGCGACATCGACTTCGTGGCGACGCCCGGCGTGACACGTCCGCTCGACGATCTGCCGCTGGAGATCGTGAACCAGTCCGAGTTCCGCGAGATGGTCACCCACACCACCAAGCCGCTGATGGTGCTGATCGCGGGTCGCCCGGAGCTCGCGGACATCTACGACATGGCCGAGCTGGTGGCCGGGAGCGCGGATGCCCTGCGGGATCGCCCGTTCGTGATCCCGTACCTCAACTCGGTGAGCCCGATGCTCTTCAACCCTGAGACGGTCGACAAGCTCTTCGAGGCCGTGGATCGTGGGTTGCCGGTCTGCTGCCAGGCGGCGCCGCAGGTGGGGGCCACGGGCCCCACCACGATCGCCGGAACCGCCGCCGTGTCGGCGGCCGAGACGCTGGTCGGGCTGGTGCTCGCGCAGCTGCGCCGCCCCGGCGTGCCGTTCCTGTCCGGCACCGTTCCGTTCCTCATGGACATGAGCAACGGCAGCGTGACGGCGGGCGGACCCGACGGACTGCGGTTCATGGTGCTCATGGCTCAGCTCTGCCGGCGGTGGGGGTTGCCCTCACTCGGTATGAGCTTCGGCGGTGATTCGAAGGACGCCGACGAACAGGCGGCCCTGGAGGCCGGGTTCTACGGCTTCGGCACGGTGCTCGGCGGCGTGGACATGGTGTTCGACGCCGGCTGCGTGGAGGGTGGCCTGCTCTTCTCCCCGGAGCTGCTCGTGATCAGCGACGAGCTCGTGGGCATGACGCGGCGGGCCGTGGAGCCCGTCGCGGTCGACGACGAGACGATCGCCTTCGACGTGATCGCGTCCGTGGGACCGGGTGAGATCTTCCTGGGTGAGGACCACACGCTCGCGCACTTCCGCGAGCTGTGGGGCCCGAAGATGCTCTCGTGGGAGGGGCGCCGCGAGTGGGAGAGCGCGGGCGCCAAGACGCTCCGTGAGCGGGCGCGGGAGAAGGTCTTCGAGGTATGGGAGCAGCACGAGGTCCCGTCCCTCCAGCCCGAGGTCCTCGCGGGGATGGACGCCATCATCGAGCGGCGGCGCCCGGGCTGATCCCGTTCAGCCACGCGACGACGGGCGCGAATCCGGTCCGTAGCGGGAACTGGTGGCCCCCCGACCTCACGATCTCCCGGCGGGCGTGCGGCAGCACCGCGGCCCAGCGTGCCTGGGTCTCCGCCGGTACCGTCCGATCGTCCGCGGCGTTGAGCAGCAGTTGGGGGGTCGACGCCGGCAGCGTCCGAACCCCCTCCACCTCCGCCCGCACCGCCGGGTCGTAGAGCGCGCCGCGCATCGTGCGCGTGCGGCTGTGCATGGTCTGCTTGCCGAAGTCCAAGGTGACCCCCGCCGGGTAGCCTCGCGCCAACCCCACGGGCACGGCGATCGCCGGCCAGGCCAGCTTCAGGACGCGTCCCGCCATCCGCCATCCGACCGGAAGATCGCGCCGCATCCACGGTGGGTCGCCGTCGCCCGAGGGGAACGGCGCGGCCAGGAGTGCGAGCGCGGCGGTCGTGTCCGTGTGACGTCCGGCGTGGAACGCCGCCAGTACGGCGCCGAGGGAGTGGCCCACCAGCGTCAGGGAGGCGTCGGGGTCGATCCCGCCGATCGCGGTATCGATGGCCTCCAGATGGAATCCGGGATCGTAGGCGACGTCCGGCTTGTCCGAGTGGCCGAAGCCGGGCAGGTCCGGAGCGATCACCCGATAGTGGCCTCCGACGGTCTGGGCGAGCGTGTCGAAGTACCGCCCCGACCCGCCCAGGCCGTGGACGGCGAGCAGCGGGGGCCCGGATCCCGCCTCCCAGATCCTCATCCTGCCCCAATCCAGGCGGAGCCATCGACTGCGCAGGAACGTCACGCGATCAGCCTAGGTTCCCGCAGCAGGCACGGCGCCCCGTGTGGAGCGAGCCGCGTCGCTCCGCGGATCGATGCGTCGCCCGGTCCACAGCAGTAGCACGAGGGCGGCGAGCCCGACGCCGAACGCGATGGCGATGCCTCGCTCCAGGGGGGCGCCGGCGGCTGCCGCGACGGCGACCGCGCCGCCGCCGAGCCCGGAGCCCGTGGCCACCCCCAGCATGTCCATCAGGAGCACGGATGAGAGCTGCGCGGCCTGCGCATCCTCGGCGGCGAGCCGCATCGCCGCGAGCGGGATGGACGGGAACACGACGCCCATACCCAGGCCCACCAGTCCCCATCCCAGGTAGGCGGCCGCAACCGGAACGCGATCAGAGAGGCTGGCCACCACGCCTGCCTGGCCCACGATCACCACCAGGGTGCCCAACTGAACGAGACGCCCAAGAGCGATCCGGTCGGCGCGCCCCGACTGCCACAGGCTGCCCCCGGCCCAGGTGACCGAGGCGGCGGTGACCGCCAGGCTGGCCGCCGCGAGCGAGAGCCCGCGGACGTCGGTGAGCATGAGCGTGAGGAACGCATCCATGGCGAGGAATCCGGTCGAGAGCAGGAAGGCTGAGGCCGCGGCGGCCCCGAGTCCCCGGGCCGCGCGGAAGGTTCCTCGCGGGGCGATCTTCACCAGCGCGGGGATGGCGATCGCGGCGCCCACGGCAAGGGGCAGCAACGCCCAAACATGCACGATCGTGAGCGAGGTGAAGATGAAGCCCGCACCGACCATGAGCCGGAGCGGCCGAGCGATCTCGCCCCGGTCACGGGCGGAGGGCGCGGCCGCCTCGTAGGGCCCGAGCGCCGGCGCGATCATGAGCCATCCCAGCACCAGCACCGGCAGGGGCGCGAGGTAGGTCCAGCGCCAGCCCACCGTCGCCGCGACGAACGCGCCGAACGGCGGTCCGATCAGCCCGGGCAGGATCCACATCGTTGCGAGCAGCGCCATCACGCGGGGTCTGAGTCGGTCGGGATAGCTGGTGGCGACCGTCCCGAGGGAGATGGCGTAGAGCGCACCGCCCCCGGCCCCCATCAGGAACTGCCCCACCAGCAGGATCGGCATCGTGGGTGCCGCGGCCGCGACCAGCAGGCCCACCGAGAACACGCCCAACGCCGGGAGCAGCGCCGCCCGAGGGCCCACCCGATCGACGGCACGCCCGGCTATCGGGATCGACGCAAGCGTGGCCAACCCCGAGACGGTGAACGCGAGCCCGTACAGCTCGACCATACCGAGGTCCCGACGGATGTCCGGCATGATGGTGGCGACCACCAACGACTGGATCGCCACGACGGCCTCCAGCAACAGCAGGCCGCCGGTGAGTCGACCCCATCTGCCGCGCAGCACCTCGCGCCACGGGGGTGGGTCCAGCACGGAGGTATCGGCCGCCATGCTCGGAGCATAGGGGCCCGCCGGGCCGACGCAAGGTGCGCCGACCCGCCTCAGGTCACCTGCAGGGAACCCCCAGCCCGCAGAGATCCGCGTCCTCGGTCTCTTGGACGTGGCTCACGAGATCGCGTCGGAGCACGAACGACAGCCCGCCACCCTGGCCGAACGACGGTTCCACCTGGGGGCCTCTCAGGCAACACCGAGCGGTACACGATGCAGCTCCCAACCGCCCGGAACGCGTCGGCGTCAGCCGGCACGTCCCCGCAGGAGGCGGCGAACCTGAGCGTGACCTCAGGGGAGCCGTCCTGCCCGAGCGTGAAACCGACCGTGGCCTCATCGTCCCGAACGGTGGTCACCGTGACGGACCAGCCGAGCGGCAGATCGGCGACGCAGGGGATCCGTGATGCCGAGGGGACCGCTTGCGCCATCAGGATCATCGTCCGGCCCGGGATCATCGTCCGGCCCGTACCGCATGCGGGCGTGTTGACCTCGTCGCGGTGAGGGAAGAAGAGGGAGAGGGTCGTGAACACCACGAGGATCGTGACCAGGACGGTGAGCACGATCAAGCCGACCCGCCGGAGGCTCCAGCGCTGGATCGCGATCGGAGCCCGGGCGGGCGCCATCGCCCGGAACTTCGCGAGGAGGTCGCGCCCGTCCTGCTTGAGGCTCGACTGGAGCTGCGTTGGGCTCGCCACCCCCCGAGCGGCGGCGAACGCTTCCGCCAGCTCGTCGGGCGAGAAGTACTTGAGGGCGTGCTGGTACACCGTCTCTGCGTCTGAGCGCAGCGCAAGCACGAGCATCATGTTGGCGAGGTCGACCGCCTGCCGCCACGGCGACGGACGTACCTGCACGAAGAAGACGTCGATCAGCTTGAGCTGCCCGTCGCGGACCATGAGGTTCGCCGGCTTGATGTCGCGATGGGCGAGCCCGATGTCCCACATCGTGCGGACCATCTGGAGCGCCTGGTCGATGACGCCACCGTCGATCTCCGCCTCGCCGATCTCGACCGCCCCCTCGAAGAACTCCATGGCGATCAGGTACTCGCGTTCGGGCGTGATCTCGACGACGCCGAGCGCCTCGGGCGTCGGGAACCCGTACTCTCCGAGGAGGCGCAGCGCGTAGTCCTCGTACTCGACGAACCGCCGCACGGTCGAGAACGGTGTCTCGTCCTCGAGGTTCCCGTACAGCATCGTCCGGCCCAGCTTGTACCACCGGTCGGCTCGGACGTGGCTCCGCGCGTAGAGCTTGGCGAAGACCGCCCGCTCCTTCCCGGTCGCCTCGTCGATCACGCGGAGCCGAAGCGGCGTCGAGCCGCCCGAGCCTTCCAGGCCCACAGGCTTGATGTCGACGACGGTGAGCCCCAGCTGGTCCGCAACCGCCGAACGGATCGCCTCGCCCCGACGGCCCGTGACGTCGAGATGCGCAGCCTTCCCCCGGGCCCCGTACTTCACGGGGAAGACCTCGCCGGGGACGAAGGCGCGGAAGAGAGCGACCGGGATGGCGACGGCGAACAGCGCCGCGATCAGGTCGTCCGTGGGGTGGTCCACCCCGAGGTAGATGCGTGCCAGTGCGAGGGCGGCCACGAGGGCCGCCACGATCCACTTGGCGCGCCAGCGCGCACGGCCGCCCGGCACCAGCGTGTAGATCACCCCGATGAGGACCACGGTCAGGACGGCCACCGGCAACGACGGCGCCGAGTACCCCTCCCAGCCCACCAGCGGCACCACACCGAAGGGTCGGGGTCTCGAGATCAGGATCTGTAGTCCCTGCGAGGCGGACAACACCACGAAGAGCCCCAACAGGTAGAAGATGAGATGCCGGAACCGGCGGAACGCGATGACGAGACCCGCCGTTGCGAGCCCGAGGATCGCGACGCCGCGACGCGAGCACACGGTGTTGATCCAGCGGGCTACCGCCGTCAGCCACGGCGCTTCGAGCGTACGGAGCCGCTGCACGATCCAGGTGTCGAGCCGGTCGAGGATCCTCGGACCCAGGATGAGCCACACGGCGACCACCAAGGTGACGACGACGGCCGCCACGAGCCAGATCATCCCCGTGGAGCCGATCTTCTTCGGCAACGGCGGCGGCGCGCCGCTCGGTCGGCGCCGTCGGGTACCGAGTTTCGCCGGCTGTTCGGCGACGCCGTCGGACGCCGACTCAGATACCGATGCGTCTTCCGCCGCGCCGAAGTCTGCCGTCGATCCGGTCATCGTGAGCCCCCCGCGTCATCCTGCCACGCCGGCGGCGTCCGCCGGAACCCCCGAGTCGCTAGGCGCGTCGCGTGACGTCGGCCTTGGTCGCCCCGGTGGCGCGGATCAACTCGGGGCCGGCCAGGTGGAGGTTGACCCCGTGAGCGCCTCCGCCGATCGCGACCGTCTCCATGGCGTCGATCGAGGCGTCGGCGACGACGGGCCAGGCGTGAGAGGAGCCGAACGGTGTGATGGCGCCGCGTTCGTAGCCGGTCGCGGCGAGCGCCTCCTCAGCGTCGGGCAGCGTCATCCGCTTCACCCCGAGCAGCGCCCGAAGCTTGGGCCAATCGATCTGGCGGCCCCCGGGCACCAGGACGAATACGTAGTCCTCGGCGGCCTTGCGCACCACGATCGTGCGCAAGAGGTGGCCGACCTCGATGCCCTGAAGCTGCGCGCTTTCCTCGACGCTGTGGGCCCGTCGCGTGCGCCGCACCTGGAAGCGCACGTCGCTACCGTTCAGAGCCCGGATCGCGGGGGTGTCTGCGTCCGGCCCGTGTTCGGGATCGTCGTCAGGCGAAGGAAAGCCCCCAGCGCTCGCGTTCCTGGCGCGCCAGGTCGCGGATCGCGTTGCGGACCTCGTCGTCCTCCGGATGCTCGGCGAGCCACGCCCGAGCATCCGAGATGGCCGAGGAGATGTCGTTCGGAGAAGACGCCGCGCGCATGCGCGACAGAAGATCGTGTTGTTCCATACCCGACATTCCACCACGCGCGGGAGGACTTCCCGTGCATCTGGGCGCATCTGCATGCGAGCGTCACGAACCTTTAACACATCGGGGTACGGGATGTCGGGTCGAGGGTCCGTCCGTCACCATTCCTCCATGAGGGATCGTCCGAATGGGCTAGACCGAGCGGGGGACAGGCCGTATGCTGCGCGCCGGTTCACCCCGAGGCACCGTTGGAGGCCTTCGTGAAATCCCAACGGATGTTCTAGCGGGGTCCGCGCCGCCGGGTCCCCATCGGCGGGCTCAGGCGTCGAGCACCCTGAGGACTTCTCCCAGGGCGCGTATCGAGGCGCCATCGATCGGCTCCACCACCAGGATCGCCTCGTCGGCGCCGGCCGCAGCGAACGCCCGGAGGGTCTGCGCCACCGCCTCCGGCGTTCCCTGGACCGGTGGGACGTCGTCAGGCCGCGAGGCACCCGCTGGATCCAGGACGACGTAGACGCAGGCGCTCCGCTCCACGGTCCCGGGGTCGCGTCCCGCCCCCCGGCATGCGTCGTCGATCACGCCGTTGAGCGTTCCGAACCCCTCGGGAGAGTTGGCGTAGTCGTCGAACCACGCGTTCCATACGTCGACGTAGGGCAGCGCCGCGGCAAGGACACGTGGCCCCTTGCTCCCGACCATGATCGGCGGCCGACGTGCGGGCGGCGGCAGCAACACGGCGTCTTCCAGGTCGACCCATCGCCCGTGCAGCGTCACGCGTTCGCCGGCCAGAAGGCCGTGGATCACCCCGATCGCCTCCTCGAACTGGGACGCCCGATGGTCGAAGGGGAGTCCGAACGCCTCGAACTCCACCCGGTTCCAGCCCGCCCCGATCCCGAGGGTGAGACGGCCGCCGCTGATCTCGTCGACCGTGGCGGCCGCCTTCGCGAGGACGGCGGGCGCGTGGAAGCCGGCGCAGGCGACCAGCGGGCCGAGGCGCACGCGCTCCGTGACGGCCGCGATCCCCGCCAGCAGGGTCCAGGCCTCCCAGGGGCCGCGCTCCGGCCTCCCGTCGTCGCGGTACAGGTAGTGGTCGCCGACCCACACGGAGTCGAAGCCCTGCTCCTCCGCGGCGAGGGCCATCGAGGCGAACTCGGGCCAGCGAACCTCGCGTTCCACCTCGGGTAGCTGGATCCCGACACGGAGCGGGCGACTCATCCCCGGACCCTGCCGCGCGGTTCGAGTGTGAGGATGCCGTGCTCGCGCTGCTCCACGGGCCGAGCTTAGCCCGCTGGTAGCGTCGGTGGCCCATGCCCGAGAGTCGCGTGCCCCCTCCGACCGCTCACGACGAGCGTCGCGCCCTGGGGATCGCCGCGGTCTCGTACGCGACGGTGATGTGGGGACTGGCGCCCCTCGTGATCAAACAGGTCGACATGCCCACGATCGCGTTCGCCGCCTACCGACTCTGGTTCGGGGTGTTGGTCTACGCCTGCGTGTTCGCGGCGACCCGCCGACGGCTCACGTGGGCTGCTATCAAGACCTGCGCGCCCGGAGGAGTGTTCTTCGCTGCGGACATCTCGGTCACGTTCACGGCCTTCCGGCTCACCAGCGTCGCCAACGCCACGATCATCGGGGCGCTGGCTCCCGTCGTGATCCTGATCGGCGCGGCCCGCTGGTTCGGCGAGCGGGTGGGCAGGAAGGACATCGCGTTGATCGGCGTGTCGTTCGTGGGGGTCGCCGTGGTGGGCCTCGGGTCAGCGGCCGGTTCGGCGAGTCGCACCGGCGACCTCGCCGCGCTGGTGGGCGTGTTCACGTGGACGGCCTACTGGCTCTTCTCGAAACGCGCCAGGGCCACGATCGATCCACTGTCCTACATCGCGACGGTCATGCTGGTCGCGGCCATCCTCGTCAGCGCGTTCGGGTTCGCCACCGGTGTGTCCATGGCGCCGCCACACGGATCGGACTGGCTGTGGATCTGGCTGGTCACGATCTTCCCCGGCGCCCTGGGCCATCTGTGCGTCGCCTGGTCGCACCGGCACGTCGAGGCCTGGCTGGGATCCCTGATCACGCAGTGCTCGCCCGTGGTGGGGGCTGTGGCGGCCTGGGCCGTGCTGGGCGAGTCCCTCACCGCTGCCGTGATCATGGGTGGCTCACTGGTGCTGGGCGCGACGGCAGGGCTCCTGGTTCGGGGGGCCCGTCGACCCTCGGTCATCACACCGGAGGACGAGCCGATGACCCCGCAGGGCTCGGGCTGAGGGAATCCCGGGCTCAGGCCGGGGGCTCGGCGCGGGTCGGTCCATGGCCGAGCACCGCGGCGATGGTCATCACGTCGTCCGGCCCCGTGCCGCAGCAGCCGCCGATGATGGACGCGCCCGCCTCTGCCCAGCCCGGTGCACGTTCGCCGAAGCGCACCGGTTCGTGCCCACCCCAGGTCTTGGTCGTCGCGTCGTAGGCGGCGCCGGCGTTCGGATACGTGACCACGGCGAGCCGTGGGGGCGCCGCCGATCGCGCCTTGGTCACCAGCGAAACGATGTGCTCCGGTGCGGTGCAGTTCACTCCCACGGCGATCACCGAGGGGACCGCCGAGACCAGACCAACGGCGCGCTCGATCGGGGTTCCGTCGCACAGGTGCGCGCCGTCCCGACACGTGAAGGACATCCACGCGGGGACGCTCGGATGCTCCTCGAGCGCACGCACGATCGCGGCCGCCTCGACGATCGACGGGATGGTTTCCACCGCAAGCAGATCCGCGCCGGTCACGGGATCCGCGAGCACCGCCAGGCGACGGGCGTGGAACGCGGCGAGTTCATCCTCGGTTCGGCCGTACATCCCAGTGTACTCGGACCCGTCGTGAAGGACGGCGCCGTAGGGTCCGACGGACGCCGCCACCAGCCCGTCGCCGACGGCCTCCCGTGCGATCTCGACGGAGCGCCGCATCAACCCCGCCGCCCGTTCCGAGTCGATCCCGCGTCTGCTGAACCCCTCGAAGCTGGCCTGGTAACTCGCGGAGATGGCGACCTGCGCGCCGGCCGCGGCGTAGGCGGCGTGGACCTCCCGGATCAGATCCGGCCGCTCCAGGAGCACCTTCGCGGACCAGAGCGGGTCCCGCAGATCGGCGCCGCGGCGCTCCAGCTCGGTGGCGAGTCCGCCGTCGAGGACGACGGTGCCACGTTCCTGCAGCAGACGGGCCAACGGGTCGACGACCATGCTGTTCAGCGTAGACAGGCGGTCGCTCCACGTCCCTCGACCGCCGCCCGCCACGCCTCGAGCATCGGCGTCACGAGATCCGCCATCGCGCTCTCGTGCTCGCTCAGCGGATGAACGCCGTCGCTGGTCAGCATGTCCTTCGTGACGAACCCGTGCCAGTTCGCCAGGGCCGTGTTGGGGTAGTCGGCCGCGAGGTCGTGGATGGCCGCGTTGATGGACGGGACGGCGGTCATGGGCCCATGCACGGTTTGCCACAGGACAACGGGCACCTCCTTGAGGCTGTCGAGGATCCGAGTGGCGTTGGCCCGGAAGGCCTGTGACGTTTGGTCGTTCGTGCCGAGCTCCACGACGACCGCTGCCGGAGGCGGGACGGCGGCGGCGGCCGTAGCCGCGGGGACGATTCCCTCAACGGACGGACGTCCGATCACGGCATCGACGTGGACCGTCCAACCCGGGAGGTCCGCCACGATGAACGGCGCCGCACCATCGGTGATCGAGTCACCGATGAACCAGGCGTCCAGACCGGGAACCGGGTTGGTTGATGGGCTGGCCGAGCTTCCGGACGGCCCGGTCGGCGTCGAACCGGGTGCCGTGGTTGGTGACCAGGGGACGGCGGGGGGGAGCGCGAGCCATCGGGTGATGGTCGAGCCCTCTCGCGTCCACAACCAGTCGGGAGCGCCGCGGTCCACGTAGACCTCCGCACCGGTCGGCGTGCGTCCGACCAGGTCCGCCTGGGGCGGCACCGCGCGCACCGCGATCGCGAAGTCACCCCCCAGATACCGGCGCTCGTGGCCGCTGCCGGCCCACCTGACCACCACCGGGGCCGACGCCGGATCGCACCGCACCTCTCGCAGGACCCGGGACGGCAGACAGGCGCCCCCCGGATAGCGGAAGAACGACACCCCCGGTTCTGGTGACGGGCACGAGCCCGGGCCGGGAGTCGGCAGGGGGCGCTCAGCCGTCACCGCCGTTCCCAGGCACGACGTGAGGCAAACGGCAGCTGCCAGGGTGAGGGCGAGTCGGCGCATCCCGGTCACGGTAGGGGTCGGTTCGACGAGGGTCAACGAAGGTCAGGCCGGTTGCGGCTCAGGCTTCGGCGCTCTCGTGCCGAAACCATCTGCGGTACGGCGCGGGGGATGGTCCCCGCCCTGGCGAGAGGGAACTATGGCATCGGCACCCGGTCTGGTGCGCCGCGGTCGCGGCGTGTGGTTCGTAGGGTTCACGTTGGCGGTGCTCCTGGTGGGCGTCGTGTTCGTGCTGGAGCATCAAGCGGTCAACGAGGCGCGAGCGACGGCGAAGAGCGCCCAGCTCGCCGCCGATGCCCGCGGCCACGAGGCGGTCACCCAGGTCGATCGGGCCCTCAAGAGCACCCCGCTCCGGCAGCCGCTCTCCAAGAAGGTGCGGCGCAAGGTGGATGAGGCCCTGAAGAAGGTGCTCGCGGGCCAGGTCGGCGTGGCTGTGCGGGTGTGGTCGCCCGCCGCCGCCCTGCGGTACTCGAGCCTCGAGCGAGACGCCTCGCAGCCGGATCGTGGTGCGCTCCACGAGGCGGCGACCGCCAAGGGCAAGTCGGTCACCGCGATCGACGGTGGGCTCATGACGACCTACCGCGCCCTCGGATCCTCCGGCGCGTCGGTGGAGATCGTGCAGCCCGATCCCTCCTACCAGGCGCCCGATCCGGGTCTCCTCGGCTTCGCGCGCGGCGCCGGGCTCGCCGTCGCGACGATCATGCTGTTCCTGATCCTGGCTGGCGTCTTGCTGGATCGCGTGAACAAGACGGCCGATGCGCCGACCGGGTTCAGCCCGTCCGCTGAGGAGACGTCATCGGAACCGAAGCGCGCACGGAAGGGGAAGTCCGACCCGCTCGCCCCGACGTCCCAGCCGGCCCCCAAGGCTGAGCCGGCGCCGGAGCCCGGGCTGCGAGAGAAGCTCACCCGCGCTGAGCAGGCCCGTCAGGCGATGGAGGTAGAGCTGGGTCAGGCTCGCACGCAACTGAAGACCGACAACGAGCGCGCGTCCGCCCGAGTGAAGGAGCTGGAGAACCAGTTGGGGATGACACAGGCGCGGCTGCAGGAGGCCCTCGTCGCCACCGAGGCGGCGCAGGCGCAGGCGGCGAACGCGGTGGCCGAGGCGCGGTCCGAAGCAGCCCGATCGAGCGAAGCTGCCACGACACCGGTGGTGGACGATGAACGGATCCGGGAGCTCGAACGGGAGCTCGAGACCGAACAGATGCGAGCCGGGGCCGCGGAGGCCAGGGTCAAGGGGCTGGAGGCCCAATTGAGGCAACAGGCCGAGACCTTCGAGGCGGAGACGCTCGCCGCGACGCAGAAGGCGTCCGCGTCGGCGGAGGAGGCGGCGACCGACGGCCCTGCTTCGGATGCCGGATCGCCCGCGGTACGGCCGGAGCCCGACCCCGATCGGGTCGCCGAGCTCGAGACCGAGCTCGCGGCAGCCCTCGAACGCGCCCGCGAGGCCGAGGACCGAGCCGCCCGTCTCCAGGATCGCCTTGTGGAGCTGGACCCGGCCGTGGCCGCCCTCGAAACCTGGGTCCCGCCCTCGGGCAGCGCCGCCGACGAGGAAGGCGGCGAGAGCTTCCGTGCCCGCCTGGTCCGCAACGCAGCCCGGCGCAAGGCCGGCGAGGAGACGCTCTCCGACGAGGGTTCCCAGCGCGCCCGCTGAGCCGAGCGCGCTACCCCGGCAGGCTGTCGAGCGCGGCGAGGAGCCTCGTGACGGGTCCTCGCAGACCGTGGCGTGCGGCCGTGGCCCGTAGGGCGTCGTCGTCGCGCGTCCCGGACCAGAGCGCGAGCGGCGCCGTGGCGTTGACGGGCACGAGGACGCGCATGGCGGCGAGGTAGGGCCCCGCCTCGGCGATCTTCCGTCTCAGCGCTGGTTTCGCCGCCAGCGGACCGTCGGACGGCGTTCGATCCGCCGTCGCGTCTGCCATCAGCGCCTCCCAGGTGTCGTAGGCCCGGATCAGGTCTCGGGCGGTCTTCTCTCCGACCCCCGGAACACCCGGCAGCTCGTCCGACGGGTCGCCCCGGAGGATGGCGAACTCGGCGTAACGGTCCGCGGGGACCCCGTACTTGGCGACGACGGCGGCCTCGTCGTACTCGAGGAGCTCGCTGACCCCTTTCACGGTGAAGAGGAGACGCACGGGTGGTGCGGCGTCGCGCACCAGTTGGAGCAGGTCGCGGTCCCCGCTCACCATGTCGATCCTGTCCTCGGGGGCCGCCCGCTCGACCAACGCGCCGATCGCATCCTCCGCCTCCCAGTCGGGCGTGTGGGCCTGCGGCATACCCGTGAGGGTCACGACGTCACGCAGCAGCGCGAACTGCTCCGTGAGGGTTTCCGGCTCCGGCGGGCGATTCGCCTTGTAGCCGGGGTAGAGATCGGTGCGAGCGGTGGGCCGCCATTCGTGGTCGTAGACGTGGACAGCCTCGTGGGGCCTGCGGTTCACGAGCAGGCGCGCCACCATGTCGAGGTAGCCGTGGACCGCCCCGACCGAGCGACCGTCCGGCGCACGGACCAGGTCGCGCATCGCGAAGTGCGCCCGGTACATCAGGCTAGACACGTCCAGGAGGATCCTCTGGGCCACGTCAGATCCCCGCGATGGAGCGGATCGGGGTACGCGGGCCGTACCGAGGGGCGTGACCGCCGCCCGCCTCCAGCAGGATCTGCACGCGGCCACGGTGGCCCCGATAGGGCTCCAGGAGCTCCAGCATCCGGGCGTCGTCGCCCCTGGGCTCACCCGCCATCGCCCATGCGACGAGGTTCGGCAGATGGAAGTCGCCGATGCTGACCGCGTCCGGATCGCCGAACGCGAGCCGGGCGACCTCCGCCGCGGTCCACGGACCGATACCGCGGTGGAGTTGGATCCGGGTCTGAGCCTCGGACGGTGACACGTCCGTCAGGGCCTCGAACCACGGGGTGCGCGAGGCCACGGACCGGATCGTCTCGGCGCGGCGTCGCTCCACGCCCGCCCGATGGAACGAGAAGGAAGGGAGGTCCGCCAGCCGGGACCCGTCGGGCGGCAACCAGACCTCGGCCGGGCCCGGGGCGCGTTCGGACGTCGCGTACACGAGGCCGCGCCAGGCAGCGACGGCCTCCCCTCCCGTCACCTTCTGCTCCAGGATCGCGGCGACCAGCACGGGTAGGACGGCGGCGGTGCGCGTGAGCCGGATCCCCCGGGAGCGGCGCCAGAGTCCGGTGATCGGCTCGTCGAGCGGTGCGAATCCCTCGGCGGTTTCGTGCGCCCCGATCAGCGCGGGGGCTGCATCGAGCGCCGCCGACGCCCCGGACCCCCAGGCCTCCGCCTCCACCCGCTCGCCCTGCACGCGGAGCCAGAGTGCGGCGGGGCCCTCGGGGGTGCGCATCCCCACCACGGCCTCGCGCCCCGCCAGGCGCAGCACGGGGTCGCGATGGCCTCGGCGCAACGGCGAGAGGGTTCCCGCCAGATCGACAGGGCCTCCGGCCGTCTGGAAGCTCCGGGTCGCCACGGGTCACAGGGTACGCTCACTCGATGACCTCGGCGTACGACCTCACATTCGCGGAGCTGACCGAGCGTATCGTGGCGTGGGGCGAGCCGGCGTACCGGGCGCGGCAGGTGTACTCGCAGCTGTGGCGCCGCGCCGCACCCTACGACGCGATGTCTGACGTCAGCCCCGCGCTCCGGGAGCGACTCTCGCGTGAGCTGCCGCTCGGCATCGAGGTCCTCGACGAACGGACGGCCGACGATGGCGCCACGCGGAAGTCACTGCTGAAGCTCGGCGATCGCGGCCACATCGTCGAGGCGGTGCTGATGGGGTATCCGGACCGCGTGACGGTCTGCATCTCCTCGCAGGTGGGATGCGCGATGGATTGCGGGTTCTGCGCCACCGGGCAGATGGGCCTGATGGGGAACCTCACCGCGGGAGAGATCGCGGCGCAGGTGGTCTGGGCGCGCCGCGAGGCCGCTCGCCTCCCTGACTCCACCCCGCGGCGGCTCTCCAACGTCGTCTTCATGGGCATGGGCGAACCGCTCGCGAACTACGCCCGCGTGCGTGGGGCGATCGCCCGCCTCACCGATCCCCAGGGGATGCGGCTCGGGGCCAGGCACATCACGGTCTCCACGGTGGGCCTGATACCCGGTATCCGACGCCTCACCGCCGACCATCCGCAGGTTGGGCTCGCCGTGAGCCTCCACGCGGCCGACGACGCCCTGCGGGACGAACTGGTGCCGATCAACCGGACCTACCCGCTCGCGGCCCTGGAGACGGCGGTGCAGGCCTGGCGCCGGGCCACGCATCGGCGACCCTCGATCGAATGGGCGATGATCGACGCGACGAACGACTCCACCGATCAGGCGGAGCGGCTGGTGCCGATCGCCCGACGGCTCGGCGCTCACGTCAACCTGATCCCGCTGAACCCCACGCCGGGCTGGCCGACGGCGCCGAGCCCGCCGGAGCGCATCGATTCCTTCGTCGCGGTGCTGCGGGCCGGAGGCGTCAACGTGACGGTGCGGGATACGCGGGGCCGCTCGATCGACGCGGCGTGCGGACAACTCAGGCAGGCCTACGACCGAGCGAGCGGGGCCGAGACGCCCTCCGTGGAGACCACGAGCGGCGGCTGACGCCTACCCTTTGGGCTTGATCTTCTTCGGGTTGAGCGATCGCCCCGCCCAGCCGACGCCCACGGAGATCAACACCACGCAGAGCGTGACCAGACCCACCACCCCGACGATCAGCACGACCGGGTTCGGTTCCTCGGGGGCCGAGCCGACCCACTTCACGATCGCGTAGACGCTCACCAGCGTCCAGACGCCGATCGCCAGCATGAACGCCAGGGCGGCGTAGGCCACGAAGCTCATCCCGCCGAGCGCTACGCCCAGGAACGGGTCGTCGGCCCCGTCGCGGCGCTCCGTCTCCTGCCGATCCATCTCATCACACTACCGAACCGCCGGATCCGGCGTGCGTCGCCGCGGCCTCGGGGGGCACGGAGCGGCGCACCCCGCTAGCCTGCGGACGCGATGGGAACGTTGGATGCGGTCCGGTTCGAGGACGTGGAGGTCCGGGTCGCCCCCGGTGGGCGGCTGCTCGGACCCGTCTCGCTCAGGGTGCTGCCGGGTGAGCGATGGGTGTTCCTGGGTCCCAACGGCAGCGGGAAGACGACGCTGCTCTCGGTCGCGGGGGCATGGCGGCAGCCGTCGTCGGGTCGGGCATGGGTGCTCGGAGCCCGGTTGGGCGCCGAGGACGTGCGGGAGCTGCGGGCCCGGATCGGCCACGCTGGGCACACGGTCTCGGCGCGGATCCGTGGGTCGATGCGCGTGGTGGACGTGGTGCTCAGCGGCCGCACGGGGGCGCTCGAGACCTGGCTGCAGGGCGACGGGGAACCAGAGCGTCAGCGGGCTCTCGAGGGTCTCGCGCGGGTGGGCTGTGGGGAGCTCGCCGATCGGGCGCTCGACACCTGCAGTCAGGGCGAGCGGGCGCGCGTGTTGCTGGCCCGCGCCCTCTACGGCGGGCGTGCGCTGCTGATCCTTGACGAGCCCGCCGCCGGGCTCGACCTGCCGGGCCGGGAGGCCCTGCTCCGGGCGATCGACGGGGTGGAGCCAGACGTGACCGTGCTGCAGGCCACCCACCATCTCGAGGAGGTGCCCGGATCTGCGACGCACGCGGCCCTCCTTCGGGAGGGGTCAGTGATCGCGGCAGGCCCCGCCGCTGAGGTGCTCACCGGCGAGGCCCTGTCCGCAACGTTCGGGATGGCGGTGTCGGTGGTTCGCCGCGGGGGGCGCTGGGGCGCGTTCGCCCGATGGTAGGTTCGCGCGAGCGTGCAAGGCCAGGCCCCAACCCGCTCCGGCGCGGCGGCCCTGGCCGCCTCGGCGGCCTCGGTGTTGCTGTTCGCCACGTACGCCGCCGCTCCGGATTCGCCGTTCCAGCCGGTCCTGCCCGCTGGCGGCGAGTCGTTCGGTCCCTTCCGGCGCCTGGCGGTGGCGGTCGGGCTCGACCGGCTCGCGGGACCGTGGCTGGTGGGGGCCGGCGTGCTCGTCACCGTGGCCGCGGTCGCGGTCTTCCTGCTGCTACTGCGCGAGGGTTGGCGAGGCCATGTCACCGCCCGTTCGGTGATCATCCTGGCGGTGGCGGCCAACCTGATCGTGTTGCTGCTGCCGCTGCTCTTCTCACGCGACGTCTACTCCTACGCCTTCTACGGCCGCATCGCGGGCGTCTACCACGCCAACCCTTACGTCCACACGCCCGTGGAGTTCGCGACCGATCGGCTCTGGTCGTTCGTGGGGCCTAAGTGGGTCGACACGCCCGCCGTGTACGGCCCGCTGTGGACGCAGGCCTCCGGTCTCCTCGCCGATCGGGTCGACTCGGTGGCCGGGATGGTGCAGGCGTACAGGGCACTCGCCGTCACCGCCAGCCTGGGCACGATCGCGCTCATCGCCGGCAGTGTGCGCAAGGTGTGGCCCTCGCGGACCGCGTTCGCCGTGGTGGCGTTCGGCCTCAACCCCGTCGTGGTGTTCCACTCCGTGGCGAGCGGTCACAACGATCTCCTGGTGGCCCTGGCTGTCGCCGGTGCGTTCGCCCTTCTGATCCGCGGCCGGCAGCTGCCGGCGATCGTGGTCCTCACGCTCGGCGTGCTGGTGAAGGCGACCGCGCTCGTGCCGCTGCTGATCGTCGTGGTGTGGTGCGTCGCGCGGGCGCCGCGGGAGCGCCGTTGGCGCACGGCGCTGACGCACGTGGGGACCGTGGCGCTCCTGGGGATCGGCTTCTCCGCACCGTTCCTGCAGGTGCACGACCCCACCCTCGGCATGCTTGAGCTGGCCGGGCACGAGGGCTGGCTCGCGCCGTCCCCAACCATCCGCAAGCTGGTAGGTGCGATCAGCTTCGGGACGCTCGGATGGACCGTGCGGGTGGCGTTCGCGATCCTGCTGATCCTGGCGGTGGGTGGCCTCGCCCGCGACGTGGCACGCCGCGCGCGCGACCGCTCGCCGCGGGAGCTGGGCGCCGCCATGGGATGGTCGCTGGTCCTGCTGATGCTGCTGGGACCCGTCCTGCTGCCCTGGTACGTGACCTGGGCGCTCCCGCTGGCCTGGCTGCTGCCTCGCGCTCCTCGCGCCGCCCTGATCACGTCCGGGGCCGGTCTCGCGCTCGCCCAGTGGTCGACCGAGCCGCTCAGGTACCCCGGCGCGTTCCGCGTGAACCTATGGGTGGGTCACTGGATCGTGGTCCCGGTCGTGACGGGGCTCCTGATCTGGACCCTGGTCGACCTCCGTCTGCGCCTCATCCACGGCCTCACCCTTGAGGACCAGGATGCCGTAGCCCATCAGCCCGCTCAGCCCTGAGGCCAGGGTCGGCCCCCAGTGGCCGGCGAGCGGCACGCCCAGGCGCTCCAGGGTCGAGCGACACCATCATCAGGACCGCAAGTCCGAAGCCCGGTGCCACGGCCGCCGCCGTCACGGGATCGGCGAAGGCGAAGCGCGCCCAACCGAACCCGATCACCCAGAGCAACAGCCCGACCGCGATGCTCGCCCAGGTGATCTGGAACGGGGATGACGGGCGTAGCTCACCGGCCAGCGGCGCGAGCGGACGCGCATCGGGGACGGTGCTGGAAACCGAGTCGGACCATCGAGTCAGCCGAGGGTTGGCGCGGTCGGCGGCCACACGGTCGAACTGCTTGACCACGAACACGGCCCTGGGGCCCGGGGGGATCTGGTCCAAGGACGCGCGGGACAACGTGTTGAACTCCTGGCGGCCGCGGACGGTGGGCTTGCCGGCGAAGTAGTTGTCCGCGTCGCCCACGTAGACGTAGACGTCGCCGGCGCGCTCGGGCGGCACGGCGGCCCGCACCACGTTCGCGACGGCGGTGGACAGGAACGTGGCCATCGTGTCGCGGTCGTTCACGACGAACACCAGCGGCGTGCCGGGCGGGAGCGTGGCCGCGATGCGACCCGCGAGGGTGGCCGAGGCCAGGTCGGCAGGCTCGACGAAGGGGTCCTGGTGGGTCCACGCGATCCATGCCGCCTGGCCCAGGATGCCGATCAGCACGAGCGCCGCCGCCCACGCTAACCACCGTCCGGCCCGCGCCGCGAGCACCTCCCACACCCAGACGATGCCCAGCGCGGCCAGCGACGGAAGCGCGAACCCGAAGGTGATGATCCGATCGGGCGGGAACCAGCCCGTGAGGATGCCCACCGGGACGGCCACGACCGTGAGGGCGGCCCAGGCGACGAGGAACCGGCGGGTGAACCCCCGGGCGCGGGGCGCCCCGGCTGCCGCGAGCGGGAGCAGGACCCACGGCGCGTAGCCGCCGAACTTCTCCCAGAACCGGTCCAGGTAGATCCTGCGGAGCGAGCCGATGAGGCCCGTCCGGCGGAGGAAGGCGTCCTTGGACGTGTCCACGTTCAGTCGGTCGGGACCGAGCACCATCGACAGGAGCCCTGCCACGACGATCGCGGTTCCCCCCGCCACGGCGACCGTCACCCGTCCGGCGTCGGAGGCCCACCCTCGCTCGGGTTCCCGGACCCAGGCCCAGACCGCGGCGATCCCGAGCACCGCGACCCCCACGACGAAGAACTGGGGATGCGCCAGGCCCCCGCCGCCCAGCAGCAGGGCGGCCGAGTCGGTGCCGCGCTGCGAGCGCGTCGCGAGCGCGGCGCCGGCGGCGAAGAAGGGCACGGTGAACGCGAGGTTCGAGATGTACCCGCCGCCGAGGTGCACGGCGAAGAGCCCCGCGAACAACCCGGCGAGCAGCCACGACCAGCGTCCACCCATGGCGCGCCCTCGAACCAGCCCCGTCGCGGTGACGCCCACCAGCACCGCGAGCGCGTACTGGGTCCCGGCCACCGCCGCGACCAGTGGCAGATGCAGGGTTCCCGCCAGGGTCGGCAGCAGGGCCGGGATCCCGGGCCGCTCGCCGACGACCGAGATCCCTTGCGCGGCCCCCACCCGAGCCCACCACAGGTAGACGGGTACGTCGGGGCCCACGCCGAAGGACCAGCCGTGTTGGATCGTCGGGCGCAGGAAGACGGCGAGCAGCACCGCCGCCAGCCCCGCCAGCCACAGGAGGTCTCGTCGAGCCCGGATCCGCGCCGGCGCGTCCGTGGCTACCCCGATGCCTGGAACGTGCCCTGCGCGTCCACGGTCAGCGTCCCGTTCTCGCTGGAAACCTGGGAACACTGATAGACGCCGCTCATCTGCGTGGGCAGAGCTTCACTGATGGTGATCGCGCATTCTCCGGAGCCCGATCGGAACGTCCTGGCGATCCCGTCCACCCGCACGCTGAACGTCAGCGTGAGCGAAGCCGACGTGGTGACGCGGTTCGTGAACGAGGCACCGGCGATCGTGAGCGACCCACCGTCGCCGCTCCAGCGGAGCGCGATCGTGCCGGGCGGGGGCGACCACACGGCGGGCGTCGTCAGCTGGTCGAGTGCCGACGACTGCACCACCTGTCCCGTGACCGCCAGCGTGCCCGACCCCTGCGTTACCGCTCCGGCGACGCCCGGCGAGGAGGTCGACTCGGGCGTGGGCGGAGGCGCTGACCGCGGGCGTCGCGGAGGCCGACGGCGAAGGCCCGACCGTCGTGATGGGCTCGACCACCACATCGTGCCGTGAGGTCGCGACCCGCCAGATCACGAAGGCTGCCAGCACCACGACCACGATCGTCCCGATGATCTCGTTGCGTTTCATCCCGCCTCCCGTCGGTGGGTGACTGTACTCCAGGCGCTGTTAGCATCGCCGCCATGTTGGATCGTGGACTCGTCGAGGAGGTGCTGGGCGCCGCACGCCGTCGCGGCGGGTCCTTCGCCGAGGTCTTCGTCGAGGAGCGGTCCTCGACGTCGATCCGCCTGGACGACGGCAAGGTCGAGGAGCTGACCACGGGACTCGACCGAGGCGCGGGAGTTCGTGTGGTGCAAGGAACCTCCTACGGTTACGCCTACTCGAACCGGCTGGACCGCGGGGCGCTCCTGGAGGCCGCCGCCGCGGCGAGCGCGGCCCTGCGCGCGGGGCCGGCCGGCGATGTCGTGGATCTCCGAACGCTCGAGGGCCCCGGAACGAACCGCGTGCAGCGACCGGCCGCCGATCTGCCGGCCGCGGACAAGGTGGCGTGGCTCCGCGAGCTGGATGACGTGGCCCGCGCCTACAGCCCCGAGGTCGCCCAGGTGGTCGGGGTCTATGGCGACTCCGTGCAGCGACGGTTGATCGCGACTTCGGACGGCCGCTGGGTGGAGGAGGCGCGGCCCCGGATCCGCTTGGTAGCCCAGGTGGTGGCGCGCCGCGGGGACAACATCCAGACCGGGTTCCACGGTCCCGCCGCCTGTTCTGGCACCGAGTTCCTCGAGGACCACGGCCCGGCCGCCACCGCGGAGATCGCGGCGCGTCGCGCCGTCACCATGCTGGACTCCATCCCCGCGCCGGCCGGCGAGATGACCGTGGTGCTGGCGCCCGGCATGGGCGGGGTGCTCTTCCACGAGGCGGTCGGCCATCCGCTGGAGGCCGACGCCGTCGACAAGGAGGCCAGCGTGTATCGCGGTCTCCTCGGCACGAGGTGCGCCAGCGAGCTGATCAACGGCGTCGACGACGCCACCGTCCCGAACGGCTGGGGCTCCTACGACTTCGACGATGAGGGCTCGCCGGGGGAGCGCACGGTGCTCTTCACCGATGGTGTGCTGCAGACGTACCTGTACGACCGGCTCCGGGCCGACAAGGACGGCGTGCCCAGCACCGGCAACGGGCGGCGCGAGTCCTACGCGCACCCGCCGGTCTCGCGCATGACCAACACCTACATCCTGGACGGTGAGGCCGACCCCGCGGACGTGCTGGCGTCCACGCCGAACGGGGTCTACGTCACCTCGCTCGGCGGTGGCCAGGTGAATCCCGCCACCGGCGATTTCGTCTTCGGGGTGAGCGAGGGGTTCCTGATCGAAGACGGCGAGGCCACCACGCCCGTGCGCGGCGCCAACCTGATCGGCCGGGCGATCGACGTGATGAGCGCGGTGGACGCGGTCGCGAACGACTTCGGCACATGGGAGGGCGTATGCGGCAAGGACGGGCAGTCCGCGCCGGTGGGCAGCGGATCGCCCACGCTGCGGATCTCCCGGATCACGGTGGGGGGCACCGGTGCCTGACCTGCTGGATCTGGCCCGCGTGGCCGTCGATGCCGCGGAGTCGGGAGAGGCCGTGGAGGCCTACGCGGAGGAGTCCCGCGAGACCGAGGCCAAGGCCCTGCGTGGCGAGGTCGAGGGCCTGGCCTTCTCGGAATCGCGAGGGGTCGGGGTGCGCGTGATCCGCGAGCAGCGCCTCGGCTACGCGTGGGCGGCCGATCCCAGCCCGGAGGAGGTCCGCGACGCCGTGCGCCGAGCCCGCGAGAACGCCGCGCTCGCCGAGCCCGACGAGTTCAACGGGCTGCCGGATGCGGCGTCCGCCGAGCCCATCCCCGAGCTCTTCCGCACCGATGCCGCCTCGATCCCCACCGACGACAAGGTCCGGATGGCGTTGGAGATGGAGGCGCGCGCCGTCTCGCTGGACCCTCGAGTGAACAAGCTCGATGCCGCCCACGTGGGCGACGCCACCACCCGGGTCGCGATCGCCTCGACCGGCGGCGTGGCCGCCGAGTACGCACGGACCGACGCATGGGCAGTGGTCGTGGCCCTCGCCGTCCAGGACGACGAGACGCAGACCGGGTTCTCCTTCGCGATCACGCGGGGCCTCGACGAGCTCGACCGCGACGCGATCGCCGAGGAGGCGGTCGGGCGCAGCGTGCGCCTCCTGGGCGCCGTGAAGCCCGCCACCGCCAAGGTCCCCGTGATCCTCGACCGGTTCGCCGCCACCTCGTTCCTCGGGGTGCTGGCGGGGGCGCTCAACGCCGAGTCCGTGCTGAAGGGGCGTTCCCTGTTCGCCGAGATGGCCGGGCAGCAGGTGGGGTCGGAGCTGGTCACGCTCGTCGACGACGGGCGCGTCACGATCGGCCCGGGGGCCTGTCCGTTCGACGACGAGGGCGTGCCCAGCGGGCGCACCGAGCTGTTCACGCGAGGCCGGCTCAACGGGTTCCTGCACGACACCTACACGGCGCGGCGCACCGGCGGTGGCCAGGCCTCGACCGGGAACGCGAAGCGGGGCTACCGGGGCGCTCCTTCCGTAGGCACGTCGAACTTCTACCTGGACGCCGGCGCGACCTCGTTCGACGAGCTGCTGGCGCGGGCGGAGGGCGGGGTCCTGATCATGGACGTGAGCGGCGTCCATAGCGGGGCCAACCCCATCAGCGGCGAGTTCAGCGTGGGGGCCACCGGGCAGCGGATCGCGGGCGGCGAGCTCGGCGAGCCGCTGCGGGAGATGACGATCGCCTCGACCCTGCCCGAGATGCTTTCGGGGATCACCGGGGTGGGAGACGATCTCCGGTTCTTCTCCAGCGTGGGGACGCCCTCGATCCTGATCGGAGAGATGACGCTCGCAGGCGTCTGACAGGGCCCACGCACTAGTCTGACTCAGACTAGTGGCACCTCGAGCGCGAACCGAGCACCCGCGGGGTCCGCCGGCTCCGCGCTGATCCTCCCGCCCAGCGTCTCCACGATCCGCTTCGCCAGCGCGAGGCCGAGCCCCGCGCCCGCGCCCGACCTCGAGGGGTCGGCACGGAAGAAGGGCTCGAACACGCGCTCCAGGTCCTCGGGTGCGATCCCCTCGCCGGTGTCCTCCACGGCCACGGCGAGCCGGTCCTCGTTGCGCGTCGCCTGGATCGAGACCGCGCCGTCGGCAGGCGTATGCCGTACCGCGTTCACGAGGAGGTTCTGCAGCACGCGGGCGAGCCGGGGGGAACACACGGCATCGGCGGCATCGCCCAGATCCATCGACAGGTGCAGGCCCTTCTCCCGGGCGGAGGGCTCGACCGCCGCCACCGCCGACGCCACCACGTCGTCCAGACGGACCCGGCGCGTCTCCGCGGCGATCGCACCGGCGTCCAGCTGGGCGAACTCGAAGAGGTCATCGACCAGGACGGATAGTTGGGTGGTCGAGCGGCGCATCTCGCGGACGTACCGCTCGACCGAGGCCGGGTCGCTGACGATGCCCTCGTCGAGCGCCTCCACCATGGCCCGGAGGCTGGCGAGCGGCGTCCGGAGGTCGTGCGAGACGGCGGCGATCAGATCCCGCCGGGTGGACTCCGCCGCGCGCTCGCGGGCCTGGGCCTCCGCCAGGCGCGTGGCCATGTCGTCGAGGGTGCCAGCCAGTGCGTCCAACTCGGCTCCGGCGTTGAGCCGGCCGACGCGCGCCTCGAGATCGCCGTGACCGATCGCCTCGGCCGTCTCCTCCAGCTGTCCCACCGCGGTGCTGGACCGACGCGCCAGGACGATCGCCACCGCGAGTCCGGCGGCCAGGCTGTAGCAGAGGAGCGTCACCACCACGACCGTGTCGTGGTGGCTCACGGCCATGCGCGTATAGAGCAGGACGAGGTTCGCCCCCGTGACGGCGACCGCGACGATGGGCAGGGCCACGAAGCGCAGCCGCAGGGACGCCCCTCGAAGGAGCCGCTGTGCCACCAACGCGGCGGCTGCCGTGAGGACCCCGGCCGTGAGGATCAGACCCCCGATGCCGCGCAGGTCGGCGGCGCCCATACCGAGGAAGGCGCCGATCAGCAACGTACCGGCCACCCCGGCAACCACGACGGCCGTGACCCACCACCCGGTGCTCGTCCGCCCGCTCATGGCTCGAACCGGTATCCGACGCCCCACACGGTGACGATGCGCTGGGGGTCGGAGGGGTCGACCTCGATCTTCTCGCGGAGGCGACGGATGTGAACCGTCACCGTCGAGGGGTCACCGTCCCAAGCGAAGTCCCAGAGCTCCTCGAGCAGTTGGATCCGGGTGTAGACCACTCCCGCGTTGGCCGCCAGGAACTGAAGGAGATCGAACTCCTTGGGCGTCAGGCGAACGGGGTCCCCACCCAGCGCGACCTCGCGGGATGCGGGATCGATCGTGAGCGCCCCGAACGACATCGGCTCGACGGCGGCCGACGCGTCGCCGGTCCTCCGCAGCACCGCGCGCACCCTGGCAACCACCTCACGTGGGGAGAACGGCTTCGTGACGTAGTCGTCGGCGCCCAGGTCGAGGCCGACCACCCGGTCCGTCTCCTCCCCCCGCGCGGTGATCATGATCACCGGTACCCGGGCCGCGACCCGCATCCGCTCCAGCACCTCGAAGCCGTCGATCCGCGGCAGCATCAGGTCGAGCAGCACGAGGTCCGGCACGCTCTCCGCGAACCGCTCGAGCGCGTCGGCACCGTCGCCGGCGGTCGTCACCGCGAAGCCGTCGGCTTCGAGGTAGCGAGCCAGGACCTCGCGGACCATCGGCTCGTCGTCGACCACCAAGACCTGCGTCACGTCCCCCATCATCGCCCCTCGGTGTTGCGGATTCCTTGTGGTGCGCGGATCAGCGCGGTCCACCCCGCGACGACGAGGCTCGTTCAGGCTTCCGTAAGGGCTCGCCGGGCAGACTCCACAGCCATGACCGACGTGATCCTCCCGGTGCTGGACGAGGTCCAAGCGCTGCCGTGGGTGCTCGACCGCATGCCTGCCGGATACGAGCCCCTCGTGGTGGACAACGGCTCGACCGACGGCTCGGGGGATCTCGCGCGTTCGCTCGGAGCGCGCGTCATCCGGGAGCCCACGCCCGGCTTCGGGGCGGCATGCTGGGCGGGGCTGCGGGAGGCTCGCAGCGACGTCGTGTGCTTCATGGACGCCGACGCGTCCCTCGACCCCGCGGAACTGCCCGTCGTCGCGGAACCGGTGCTCGCGGGCGACCGTGATCTCGTGCTGGGCGCGCGACGCGCTGACCCGGGCGCGTGGCCGGCCCACGCCCGGTGGGGCAACGTCGCGATCGCGTGGGAGGTGCGACGGCGCACCGGGCTGCGGCTGACGGACCTGGGACCGATGCGGGCCGCGCCCCGAGAAGCGTTGATGGCGCTGGGTCTCCGCGACCGGCGGTTCGGCTGGCCGTTCGAGATGGTGCTGCGCGCCGCGGCCGCGGGATGGCGGATCGACGAGGTGCCGGTCCGCTACGGCGTTCGGACGGGACGGAGCAAGGTGACGGGCACGGTGCGCGGGACTGCCCGAGCCCTCAACGACCTGGCGCGGGTCCTGCGATGAGGCTGTTGGTGATCGCGAAGGCGCCCGTGCCGGGGCGATCCAAGACCCGCCTGTGTCCACCGTGCACCCCCGAGGAGGCGGCTGGGCTCGCCGAGGCAGCGCTCGCGGACACGCTCGAGGTGGCCGCGGCCGTTGGAGGCGTCCGCCGCGTGCTGGTCCTGGACGGCCGGCCGGGGCCGTGGCTCCCGGCCGGATTCGAGGTGATCCCCCAGTCGGATGGCGGACTCGACCGACGACTCGCGGGTGCCTTCGTGAGCGCGCCGGGGCCTGCGGTACTGATCGGGATGGACACGCCGCAGGTCACGCCCACGCTGCTGGCCGACGCGGTGACCAGGTTGGATACCACGGGCGCGGAGGCGGTGCTCGGCGGCGCGGACGACGGCGGCTGGTGGCTCCTCGGCTTGCGCCGCCCCGACCCGAGCGCGGTCCTGGGCCTGCCCATGAGCTCGCCGATGACCGGTGCGGCGCAGCGGGCACGCCTGCGGGCGCTCGGCCTGGGAGTCGAGGAGCTCCCGACGCTCCGAGACGTGGACACGATCGCCGACGCTCGTGCCGTGGCGCGGATCGCGCCGCAGACCCGGTTCGCGCGGCGGTTGCGGACGATGGGTCACGACGCCGCCTTCGCCGCGCACGTCGACCGCGTGGATCCCGTGGACGAGGAGCCTGCGGGGGTGGCCGGATGAGCGCAACCGCCGTCGCGATCGCCGCCGACACCTGGCTCCGTTCCTCGTGCGGGCGCGTGATCCCGATCGACGCGGCCCGGTGGTGGGGCGCACCGGGTCCGGAGGAGCACGGGGTGCTGGACCACGTGCTGCCCCACGCCCTCGACATCGGCTGTGGCCCGGCCCGGCACACCCTCGCGCTCGCCGATCGCGGCGTGGCCGCCACAGGGATCGACATCTCCGCGGCCGTGGTCCGCGCGGCGCGGGCCCGCGGAGCTCGTGTGCTTCACCGCGATGTCTTCGGGCCGGTGCCGGATGCCGGCGCGTGGGGCTCGGCGCTGCTGCTGGACGGGAACGTCGGGATCGGAGGTGACCCCGCTCGGCTGCTGATGCGCGTACGAGACCTCCTGCGCCCCGGCGGTCGCGTGCTGGTGGAGACCGATCCTCCCGGAGCCGGCAGCGCCTCGTTGCAGGTCCGCGCCGAGACGCACCGTCGCCGCTCGGGATGGTTCGCCTGGGCGATCGTGGACGCGGACGACCTGCCCACGCTGGCCGATGTTGCCGGACTCTCGTGCGTGGACCGATGGAGCGCCGGCGACCGTTGGTTCGGGAGGCTCGAGCGATCGTGAGCGGGATCGACGACCGCCTCCGCTCGCTGTCGCCCCCCCGCGTGGGACCGTTCTCCGAGGATGCCTTCCCCAGCGACCTCCATCGGGCGCGCGTCGCTGCCTGGCTCGGGATCGCGCTGGGCGTGACCTTCACCGTCTGCTTCCTGACGGGCATGCTCTCGCACCTGATCCAGCACCCACCCTCATGGTTCCACTGGCCGCCGCGACCGTCGGGGCTGTACCGGCTGACCCAGGGGATCCACGTGGCGACGGGCATCGCGTCGATCCCCTTGCTCGTGGCGAAGCTCTGGGTCGCCTACCCGCACCTCTTCACCGTGCCGCCCGTGCGCAGCGTCGCCCACGCGGTGGAGCGGATCTCGTTGGTGCCGCTGGTGGGGGGATCGATCTTCATGCTGCTCAGCGGGGTTGCGTCGATCAGCCGCTGGCTGCCCTGGGGCTTCTCGTTCCCGGCGGCCCACTACGCGGTCGCCTGGGTCACGGTCGGCGCGCTGGTCGTCCACGTGGGCGCGAAGGTCGGCGTCGCGCGGCTCGCGATCTCCCCCCGTTCGCCCGACGCGGGACTGGAGGCGGCGGTGGAGGAGGCCGATCGAGGCGGGCTGAGCCGTCGAGGGTTCTTCGCCGCCGTCGCCGCTGCCTCGGCCACGCTCGTCGCGTTCACCGTGGGCCAGACGTTCCGGCCGCTCGCGCCGATCGCGGTGCTGGCGCCCCGCGATCCACGGGTGGGACCGCAGGGCCTACCGGTGAACAAGACCGCGGCCGTGGCCGGCGTTACGGAGGCCGCGACCGACCCCGCATACCGGCTCGAGATCACCGGGAACGTCCCCGCGCCACGCTCCTTCTCCCTCGCCGAGCTGCAGGCGATGCCTCAGCGCACGGCGACGCTGCCGATCGCGTGCGTCGATGGGTGGAGCGCGAACGCGGTTTGGTCGGGGGTGGCGGTGTGGGACGTGCTGGCCGCCGCCGGCGCGCCCCAGGGTGCGATGGCGCGCGTGACCTCGTTGCAGCGCGCCTCCGCCCCCTACAGCTCCTCGGAGCTCGACCCCGCCCAGCTCGAGGATCCCGATACCCTCCTGGCGCTCGCGATCTCGGGAGAGCCGCTCGACATCGATCACGGGTATCCCGTCCGTCTGGTCGGCCCCAACCGCCCCGGCGTTCAGCAGACGAAGTGGGTGGCCGGGGTGGAGGTGCTGTGAGCAGCGGAGAGAGGCCCCGTGCGCCCGCATCGACCGAGCTCCAGCCTCCCGCGGCCGAGGAGGCCTTGCTGCAGCCCCGCTACGGTCCCTGGTTCTGGGCTTCGGTCGTGATCGGGTGGTCGGCGATCGCGTTCGGTGTCATCTCGGCCCTCACTCACCGGGGAGCTACGCGCCCCCCGACGTTGGCCCTGTGGGTGATCGCGCTGACGCTCCTGCACGATCTGGTGTTCGCGCCGCTGGAGCTGGGTGCGGCGTGGGCGCTCCGGACGTCGCTTCCGCGGGTGGCGCGCGGGGTCGTGATGGGCGCGCTGGTCGTGTCGGGACTGGTCGTGCTGTACGCGATCCCCTTCGCGGCGCGTTGGGGGGAGCAGGCCGACAACCCGAGCCTGCTGCCGCGCGACGTCGGCACGGGCGTGCTCCAGGTGCTCGCCATCGTGTGGTTCGTGGCCGCCGTGATGCTGGCGATGCGCCTGCGGCGGCGAAGGGGTGCGGCGTGATCGCCCGCCCACGACCCGTGGTCCGTGCCCGCGCCCGCCTCGGCGACCTCAGCGGCGTCGTGGTCGGCGCGGTGGTGGCCCTGATCGCCATGGCGTATGTGGGCGGACGATGGCTCCAGGCGGCCGGCTACAGGATGCAGGTGAACGCGCCGCCGCTGACGGGCAACGTCGAACCGAGGCTGGGCCTCACCGCCCTGCCGGCCGGCGTGGTCGGTGCCGTCGGCGCCCGATGGGGCGTCGACCGCGCGAGGCGGCTCCCTTGGCGACGGCTCATGGCGCTCACGTTCCTGGCCGCCCTGGTCTGGGCGGCGGCGCTCGCGGCGTGGGACGGCGTCGGCGGCTTCACGCGTTCTTCGCTCTCACCCGTCGACTACCTTCAGGCGCTGCCCACCATCGGTTCGGCCCCGGGGGCGTTCCTGCGCGGGTTCGCCGCGAACGTGGGGTCGCTGCCGGCGCACGTCCGGGCTCATCCGCCGGGTCTCGTGCTCACGCTGTGGGGGATGGACCGCGTCGGGCTGGGCGGGGCCGGCTGGGCGGCGGCGCTCCAGATGCTGGGGGGCGCGGCCTCCGTCCCCGCCGTGCTGCTCGCCATGCGCGACGTGGCGGGGGAGCGCGCCGCACGCGCCGCCGCCCCGTTCGCCGTGCTCTCGTGCGGCGCGCTCTTCTGGTCCAGCGGCGACGCGGTCTTCCTGGGCGTCGGGGCGTGGGCGGTGACCCTCGTCGTGCTGGCGACCTCCCGCCGCGGGCCGATCTCCGCGGCCCTGGGGCTCGGCGGCGGCGCCCTCTTCGGGCTGGGCGCCATGCTCTCCTACGGGCTGCCGCTCTTGGCGGTGATCCCGTTGACCGTGGCGCTCGCACGCCGGCGGCCGGGGCCCGTCCTGCTCGCCGGGGCGACCGCGCTGGGTGTCGTGAGCGGTCTGTGCGCCGCGCTGGGGTGGAGTTGGTTCCAGGGCCTGGCGATCACCCGGGCGCAGTACGCGGTGAGCCTCGCGAGGATCCGGCCCTACGCCTACTTCGTCTGGGCGAACCTCGCGGCGTTCGCCGTCGTGCTGGGACCCGCCGTCTGGGTGGCGCTCACGCGGCTGCGCGACCGGCGGGCCTGGTGGCTGATCGCGGCGGCCCTGCTCGCCGTCGTCCTGGCCGACCTCTCGGGTCTGTCGAAGGGCGAGGTGGAGCGGATCTGGCTGCCCTTCGCCCCGTGGATCGTGCTGGCGACGGCGTCGTTCGAGGAGGCCGACGGTGCCCGACGGTGGCTCGGTGCGCAGGTGGTCTGGGCGCTGCTGATCCAGTGGGCGGTGCGCTCGCCGTGGTGAGGCTCCAGCGAGGAAGGGGGTCGTCGTGCGGATCCTGGTGACGGGGGGTGCCGGCTTCATCGGCTCCCATGTGGTGGACGCGCTCGCCGCGGGCGGTCACGAGGTCGTGGTGCTCGACGCCCTCCTCCCGGGCGTGCACGAGGAAACGCCGAGCTACCTCCATCCCCACGCCGAGTACGTGGTCGCCGACGTCCGAGATCCCGACGCCGTGGCCGAGGCGGTGCGCGGCGTCGACGCCGTCTCGCACCAGGCCGCGATGGTGGGCCTGGGGGTCGACCTCGACGACGTCGTCGACTACGTCGCCCACAACGACCTGGGCACGGCCGTCCTGCTGCGCGCGCTCCACCGTGCGGGGTTCGCCGGCCCTCTCGTCCTGGCCAGCAGCATGGTGGTGTACGGCGAAGGCAGGTACGTATGCGCGATGCACGGGGACGTGCGACCCGGACCGCGGGCCGCGAGGGATCTGGCCGCCGGGCGCTTCGAGCCCGGATGCCCGCGTTGCGGCACCCCTCTGGAACCTGCGCCGATCGACGAGTCGGCGCCGACGGATCCGCGCAACGTCTACGCCGCCACGAAACTCCACCAGGAGCACCTGTGTGCGGCGTTCGCGCGAGAGCGGGGGAGCGCCGTGACGGCGCTGCGCTACCACAACGTCTACGGACCGCGGATGCCGAGGGACACGCCGTACGCGGGCGTCGCGAGCCTGTTCCGCAGCGCCCTGGAGCGCGGCGAGGCGCCCCGGGTCTACGAGGACGGGGGACAGCTGCGCAACTTCGTGCACGTTGACCGACGTGGCGCGCGCCAACGTGCTGGCGGTGGAGGCCGCCGCACCGGGGGCGTTCAACGTTGCGGCCCGGCGGCCGCACGCCGTGGGCGAGATGGCACGGGCCCTGGCGGTGGCCTACGGGGCCGATGCCCTCCCGCCCCTCGTCACGGGGGAGTTCCGCCTGGGCGACGTTCGCCATGTGTTCGCCTCGCCGGAACTGGCGGCACGAGAGCTGGGCTTCCGGGCGGAGGTCGGGTTCGCCGAGGGCATGCGGGCCTTCGCGACCGAACCGCTGCGGGGCCCGGTCGCGGTCCGCTAGGAGGGTCGGGCCGACCGCGGAGGGCTAGATGGTCGCCGCGCGGGTGCCCGTCGCGATCAGGATGAACATGAGCACGGCGACGGCGATCCGGTACCACATGAAGACCGCGAAGCTGTGGCGGCGCAGGTACTTCAGCAGCCCCCAGATCACGATGAAGCCGCTGACGGCGGAGGCCACGAACCCCCAGAGGAACTGGGCTCCGTAACCCTGGAACCCGTCCTGGGCCAGCCCGACCCCCTTCAGGAGGCCGGCCCCCGCGATGATCGGGATCGCCAGGAGGAACGATGCGCGGGCCGCGGACTCGCGGTCGATGCCGAGGAGGCGGGCGGCCGTGATCGTGATACCCGAACGTGAGATGCCGGGCTGCAGGGCCAGCCCCTGGGCCACCCCGAGGAACAGCCCGGTCTTCGGGCCGATCGAGTCGAACGTTCGATCGCTCCGCATCACCTTGTCCACGTACCACAGGACGACGCCGAACACGGCCAGCATCACGGCGATCAACCACGGCTGCCCGAGGTTGTTGGTGATGGGGGCCTCGAAGAGAGCCCCCAGTACCGCGCCCGGGATCGTGCCTATCACCAGCGCCCAGGCGAACCGCTGATCGGGGGTCGTGATGGATCGCGCGGCCACGGAGGCGAACCAGGCCTTGATGAAGCGCCACAGGTCCTTGCGGAAGTAGATGACCGCGCCCACCAGCGTGCCGACGTGGAGCGCGACGTCGAAGGTCTTGTTCAGGGCGGGGTCGTTCACGATCGACCATCCGAACGCCCACGGAACCAGGATCAGGTGGCCCGAGCTCGAGACGGGAGCGAACTCCGTGATCCCCTGGGTGATGCCGAGGACGATGGCCTGCAGGATGCTCAGCGAAGGACTCCTTCTCGCGTGACGCCCGGCCGGATCGCGGGCTAGGTCGGCGCCATGCTAGTAGCTGGGGAACCCCGCGGATGTGAAGAAGCCGTGACGCCTACGGTTGCGCGTCCGGGGCCACGCTGGGGGCCGGCGACGCGGACGCGGTGAGCGGCGGCGCCACGATCACGGTGAGCTTCGCGAACGCCGCAGCGTAGGCGAGGCGCTCCGCCGTGTCGGGATCGACGAGGAGCACCAGCGTGTCCCCGCCCGAGGACCCGGTGGTCGTCGCGGCGGGGAGAGGGGAACCGGCCCGGGGGGCGAGGGTGCGTGCCACCTCGAGTCCCTCGGCCACGGTCTCCACGTGGGACCGTCCGCCACCGAACGTCGCCAGGACATCGATCCGATCGCCCGGACGGACGGCGCCGGGCGGCAGCCCCGAAGCCATGAGATAGGCCCGTTGATCCGCCGGCACGATGGCGGCGACCGGCCCGACCGCCGTGCCCGCGAGCCGAGCCGGTGTCACGGCCTCGCCCGAGGGGACGTCGGCAGCGAGCGTGCGCCCGACCAACGCGTCGACGTCGGTCATGGAACCCGGTGGCGCGAAGGCCGACGGCAGCGTCCGCGTGGTGAGGTCGTCGGTGGTGATGGCCGTGCCGCGGGCGAGATCGAGCGCGGCCACGACCACGGTGCGTGGCGACCCCCCGTCCGGCCGCGCCCGCTCGATACGTGCGGCCCAGGATTGCATGAGCCATACGGCTGCGAGCCCCGAGACGACGGCGAGGGCGCCGAAGACCAGGGACGAGCGGGGTGGCGTTCGCATGCGGGGCACCCTAGGGGCCGCCCCGGATCGACACCGTGACGGCGGTCACGGCGCGCGGAGATCACTCCAGCGGGCGAGGGCCCTTCTTCGGGGCGAGCGGCAGGGTGCGGACGCGGAACTCCTCGACGGCCTCGCGGCCCACGATCATGGCCACTGCCTCGCGGATCCGATCCCCGTACGCCGTCGCGTCCTGATCCTCGGTCGTCCTGAAGGCCAGTTCGATCTTCACCAGCATCGGATCGCTCGTCATCACTCGAGGATACGGGGACGCGTCAGGAGCCACCGAGGATCGCGGCGAGCCGATGGGCCCGGTCAGCCGTGAACCCGCCCATGATCTGGACCTGTCCGTCGGAGACACGCTCGACCACGGTCGGCGCCGAGGCGACCTCGCCATCGACGATGACCGCTATCTGGTTCCCCGGTGGCGGCGCCGATGCAGCTTCGGCGGTCGCGGTGGCGAATCGCACGGTGGCATCCGCGTCGAGCTTGACGTCCACGGCCGTCGATCGGGCGGCAGCCCCGGCGACGTCGTTGCCATCTGCGAGGAGCGGGCCGAGCTCGTACCGTTGCCCCTGGCGGTCTTCGAGGACGATGCCGTCGGGATCGAGCAGCGCCTCGGCCGTGCACGGCGCGCCCGGCCTGCACGTTGGCTGGAACCGGTCGTAGGTGGCAGAGCCCCTGGGCCGCGACAGCTACGACCGGGCGGAGCTGGAGCACCAAGGCAGGGTTGGAGGCGTTGGGCGGGATCGAGGGCCGGGGGGATCCGTGTCCTCCCAGGCACGCGGTGAGCGTGAGGGCGGTCAGTACCGCCGCCGCGTACCGACCGTCACCGCGCATCGCTCAGACCTCGAACCGCGCACCGGTCAGTGCGGTCGCGCACGCGCAGGAGCGCTCGACGGGCAGCGAGGGGATCGCCGCGAACAGGAGGGAGCGGAGCCTCTCGTTGTTCTCGGCGAAGACCCGCATGACCTCGTCGTTCGAGACGGGTGGCACGCCCTCGACCCCGACGTCGTAGTCGGTGATCAGCGAGATGTTGGCGTAGCAGAGCTCCAGCTCACGGGCCAGCGGTGCCTCCGGGTACTGCGTCATGTTGATGACCTCCCAGCCGGCACCGGCGAACCACGCCGACTCGGCCCGCGTGGAGAAGCGCGGGCCCTCGATCACGACCACGGTTCCGCGATCGTGCAGCGGGATCTCGAGTTCACGACCCGCGGCCGCGATGGCCGACGCGCATCACCTCGCAGTACGGGTCGGCGAAGGAGATGTGGGTGGTCTCCGGGCCGTCGTAGAAGGTGTTGACGCGATCGTGCGTTCGATCGACGAGCTGGTCGCAGATCACGAAGTCGCCCGGCTTGACGTCGGCTTGCAGCGATCCACAGGCGTTCGGCCCCAGGATCCTGCCGACGCCGAGCTCCTTCATGGCCCAGACGTTCGCTCGGTAGGGGACGCGGTGCGGGGGGAACTCATGGTGCAGGCCGTGTCGCGGGAGGAACGCGACCCGTCGTCCTCCGACTTCCCCGATCACCGGCGGGGCGCTCGGCTTCCCGTAGGGCGTGTCGATATCGATGGTCTGGGTGTGCTCCAGGAACGCGTAGAACCCGGAGCCACCGAACACGCCGATCTCGGCGGAGGTCATCTCGGCACCCCTTCCTCAGTCGGTGACCTGGTCGGTGTGGAGCCTAGTCGGGCGCGGCGCTGGCCGGCTTGGCCGGGGCCTTCGAGCCCGAGCCCGAGCCCGCGCCCGAGCCCGTTCGGTGGTCGGAGTCTTCCCGCCACCGTCCTTCCCACCCGAGCCGCTCCCGCCTGACCCGCCGCCTTCGCCGGAGGATGAGGCCGGCTTGGCCGCGTCGCCATCATCGGGCTTCTTGCCGCCGCCCGAGGTGGACTTCGACTTCTTCCCGTGGTCGGTGGCGTAGAAGCCCGAGCCCTTGAACGAGATCGCCGGCGGCGCGAACACCTTGCGGAGCTCTCCACCACATTCGGGGCACTCGGTGAGCGTGTCGTCCTTCATCGACTGGACGATCTCGAAGAGGTGACCGCAGCTCTTGCACACATACTCGTAGGTGGGCATCGCCGGACGAGTGTAGCCGAGGCATCGGAGCGGTCGGCCCTCGCCCAGGGCCGCCTCGCGTGCGTTCGGCCCAGGTCGGAAGGTCCCTAAGGGACGGTCGGACGGCCGATGCGAGCATCCCCCGCGTTCACGTACCGTCATCGCCGACGACCGCTCCCCCGCAAACGGCGGTCGATCGACGGGCAGATCGCACCTCCGCGGTTCCCGGGCCGGGCCCGGCGTCCCCCCGGACGCCGGGCCTGCGCCGTGCGGATATGCGGGCTACCGCGTTCGAACGACTGGCGGCGTCGAGACGGCCCACGTACACTCAGCCCCCTGTCCGAGGAGGGCGCCATCGTGAAGGTCAGGAAAGCGGTAATCCCCGCCGCCGGGCTCGGCACGCGGTTCCTGCCGGCCACCAAGGCGCAGCCCAAGGAGATGCTGCCGATCGTCGACACCCCGGCGATCCAGCTGGTGGTCGAGGAGGCGGTCCGCGCGGGGCTCACGGACATCCTCATCATCACGGGACGGAACAAGCGCTCGATCGAGGACCACTTCGACCGCAACGTGGAGCTCGAACAGTTCCTCGAGGACGAAGGGGAAGTTCGACGAGCTGAAGCAGGTGCGGGAGCTCTCCGAGATGGCGGACATCCACTTCATCCGCCAGGGCGAGGCGCTCGGCCTCGGACACGCGGTCAGCGTGGCGGAGCCCCATGTGGGCGGCGAGCCGTTCGCGGTCCTCCTGGGGGACGACCTGATCCATGAGTCGATGCCGCTGCTGCCGGAGATGCTGCGCGTGGTGGAGAAGTACGGGCGCAGCGTGATCGCCGCCCAGGAGGTGTCGCGCGAGGAGATCTCGCTCTACGGCTGCATCACCCCCGAGTTCGTCGATGACTCGCTGGCGCGGGTGGTGTCCATCGTCGAGAAGCCCTCCCCCGATGAGGCGCCGTCCAACCTCGCTGCGATCGGCCGCTACGTCTTCACCCCCGAGATCTTCTCGGCGATCCGGGCGACGAAGCCCGGTCGCGGGCGACGAGATCCAGCTCACCGACGCCATCAACCTGCTGGCCCAGGAGCAGGCGGTCTACGCCTACGCCTTCGAGCGGGGCCGCTTCGACGTGGGGAACAAGCTCGACTATCTGAAGGCCACCGTGGAGATGGCGATCGAACGAGACGACGTCGGCCCCGCCTTCCGTACGTATCTCGCCGACATCGTGCAACGCAAGAAGCTGGTCTGATCTCGGTCGCGAACCCCGCGGGTAGACTCGGCACATGGCCGAACAGCTCCCCCGCGTGCACGACCACGACGCCCCAGAGGGCTTGATCCCGGTCGAGGAGGCGCGTGCCCGGATCCTCGACGGCATCCAGCCCCTGGCGCCGCTGGAGCTGCCGCTCACCGACGCGTACGGCTGCGTGGCGGCCGCGGACATCGTCGCCGAAGTCGAACTGCCGGAGTTCCCCAGCTCCGCGATGGACGGGTACGCGGTTCGAGCCGCGGACCTCGACGGCGCCTCGCCGGAACACCGGGCACGCTGAAGGTCGTGGGCCGCGCCATGATCGGCCACCGGCCGGAGGCCACCGTTGGCGTGGGCGAGGCCGTCCAGATCGCAACCGGCGCCCCGATCCCCGCCGGCGCCGACGCCGTGGTCCCGGTGGAGAACGCGCATCTCGACGGCGATGTCGTCGCGCTGGTACGAGCAGCCCGCGAAGGGCGCCCACGTGCGGCCGATGGGCGAGGACGTGCGCCCCGGCCAGATCCTGGTCGAAGGGGGCAAGCGACTGGGGCCACCGGAGCTGGGACTGCTCGCGAACGCGGGGCATCCGACCCCCCTGGTGCGCCCGCGCCCGCGCGTGGTCGTCCTGTCGACGGGCGATGAGTTGATCCCGCCCACGGAGACGCCCGAGTTCGGCCAGGTGCGGGACTCGAACGCCTACACGATCTTCGGTGCCATCCGCGAAGCCGGCGCGATCCCGGTGCTCGCCGGCATCGTGCACGACGACGTCGAGCAGCTGAAGGAGACGGTGTTCGCCTACGAGATCCAGGCGGACGCGTTCATCTCCTCGGGCGGGGTCAGCGTGGGGGAGCGCGACGTCGTGAAGGCGGCGTTCTTCCGGCGGGGCGACGTCGACTTCTACAAGGTGGCCATGCAGCCGGGCATGCCGCAGGGCTTCGGACAGATAGAGGGCAAGCCGTACTGGGGGTTGCCCGGCAACCCGGTCAGCGTGTTCGTCAGCTTCGAGCAGTTCGTCCGCCCCGCCCTCCTGAAGATGATGGGGCGGACCCAGCTGGCGCGCCCCGAGGTCACGGCGTCGCTGACCGAGGACATCGCGGGTCCGAAGCACAAGACCGTGTTCGCGCGGGTCCTGGTGCGGCGCAGCGGCGAGGGCTGGGAGGCGTCCCCGACAGGGGGCCGTGGCTCCAACCTGATCTCGACGGTCTCGCGTGCCAACGGCCTCGCCGTCATCCCCGCAGGGATCGAGCTGGCCCCGGCAGGCTCCCAGGTCCGCGTCCAGGTGTTCAGGTCGCCGGGGGACTGACGCCGTGGCCTCGGATCAGGCTGGCGCGGACGGCATCACGCGGATCGTGGAGGTCGGCGCGAAGCCCGAGACCGAGCGCGAGGCCACGGCGGAATGCTGGATCACGATGACGCCCGAGGCCGTGGAGCAGTTGCTGGCCGGGACCAAGAAGGGCGACCCGATCCAGACAGCGAAGATCGCCGGGGTGATCGGGGTCAAGGAGACGCCGCGGCTGCTCCCTCACTGTCACCCGATCCGCGTCACCGGCGCCGAGGTCGAGCTGGAGCCCGATGCCACCGCCGGGAGGATACGGGTGCGTACCACCGTTCGGGCGGTCGATCGCACGGGGGTCGAGATGGAGGCGCTCACCGCTGCCGCCGTGGCGGCACTCTCCCTCTACGACACCGCGAAGGCCTTCGACCGTTCGGCTCGGATCGACGGGCTCCGTCTCCTGGCGAAGTCGGGCGGGAAGTCGGGGTCCTACCGCGCCGAGTGAACGCGCGGTGGCCGTGGGACGGCTTGTGAATTAGTTCTTCTGATCACACCGATGTGATTGTGAACCCCTACATGTGGTGCTAGCTTCCGGTCCCAGCCTAGATGTTGTGTCCACCGGGGCGGACGAGTGTAGGGAGGCTGGGCGTGTGGATTGGCTGCTCCTCGCCGGGTTCGGCATCATGTGGGTGGCGTTCTTGATGCCCACCGGGCGTCGCGGGCGATCCCCGCATCAGAGCGTTGAGGACTTCGGGCGCAGGATGGAGCTCTTGGCACAAGCGGAAGCACAAGGAACCGGCGGACGCTGGATCGTCACGCCCCGCAAGGGGGTGAGGTTCGTGGGCACCGTCGAACGCCGACGAGCACGAGCTCGCGAGCGGCGCAGGCAGGTCTTCACGTTCCTACTCGAGTCGATCGCGCTCAGCTTCCTGATCGGCCTGGTCCCGCCCCTGCGGTCGTTGGCATGGGGGATCACGATGGTGCTGGGCCTGACGCTCCTGCTCTACGTCTGGCTCCTGCTGGCTATGAAGCACCGCACCTCCGCACCGTCGGCGAACGAGACGGTCCGTGCGTCCCGCGTCCCCGCCACGCGGGCGCCGCACGCGGTCCAGGCTCGCTACGTGGCGGAGGGCCGGAGCACGTGGGCCCGACCCACGTTCAACGGTCTCGGGAGCCTCGGCGAGAGCGATCGTGTTCACGTCGTGGTGCGCACCGCCCATCCTGCGGGCGCCTGAACGGGCCCCCCGACCACCGCGGAACGCGGCTTCCGTCTCCCGGCCCGCCGGCGGCCCTTTGCTAGGCTGATGGCCGCCCGGGGGTGTAGCTCAGCCCGGTAGAGCACTGCGTTCGCAACGCAGGGGTCAGGGGTTCAAATCCCCTCACCTCCACCGGAGTACCCACCGCGACCTCGTCCGCGACCGGTGGGTCGTTGCATCTGCGCGCGTCGAGGACCACGCTAGCGCTCGTTTCGTCGCGGGCCATCCGCGATGCGCGAAGGAGGAGCTGAGCGTGGACACGAAGAAGATCTCGTACGGAGCGATCGGGGTAGCGGTGGCAGGCCTTTTCGGCGCACTGGGCACCTTCACGGAGTGGTGGAAGTACCAGGTCCCGGGCGTCCAGGGGTGGATAGGCGTGACGGGCATCAGCAACTCCGTGGGGAAGATCGCCGCCGTGGCCGGGTTCGCCTGCCTGTTGTTCGGGGGCGCCTACATCCTGATGAGCACCTCCAGCATGCGCAGGACGTTCCAGATCCTTGCCGCCATCGCCGCTGTCGTGCTGATGGGAACGTGCGGGTTCGCGCTGTTCATGCAGGACACGGCCGTTCAGCAGGCCACCAACCAGCCGGTCACGGCGACGCGGCTGGGGTTCGGGTTGGTCGTGAGCGCGCTGGCGGGGATCGTGGCATTCGCCGCCAGCATGGTCTCGGCCACGGATCGGCCCGGCGAGACCGTGCTGGATCAGATGGAGGGGCGTTAGCCGCGACCCGGCGTCCGGGTAGCCTGTCCCACATGCGCGCGACCAGCCTGCAGGAACGCTCGTGGTGGACGCGTCCGGGCTTGGAGGTCCGCGAGGGGCGCTTGACGATCGCCGGGCGCGACGCCGAGACGATCGCGCGCGAGCACGGAACGCCGCTGTACGCGCACGACCTCCAACGCATCGCCGAACAGGCCCGGGCGCTGCAGCAGGCTATGGCGGGGGCAGGGCTCGATCCGGTCGTTCGGCTGGCGCTGAAGGCCCAGCGCGAACCCGAGGTGCTGGCGTTCATCCGGGCGCTCGGCGAGCCCGGGGACCCGGGCGGCGTCGGGATGGACGCCTGCTCCCCCGGCGAGGTCGAGTGGGCCATGGCCCACGGCTGGACGCCCGCCGAGATCAGCTACACCGGCACCAACGTGTCCGACCGCGATCTCGACCGGATCCTGGCTACGGGGGTGCACCTCAACGTCGACCTGCTGAGCCAGCTGGCGCGGGTGGGGCGCCGGGCGCCGGGTGTCAACGTCGGGATCCGCGTGAACCCGCGGATCGGTGCCTCACGCGACGGCGACGGCTCGACGCTGTACGCGGGGCCGCGACCGACGAAGTTCGGCATCTTCCCCGAACAGCTCGACCGGGCCGTTGCCATCGCGCGAGCCCACGAGCTCGCGATCGACACGGTGCACGTCCATGTCGGTGACGGGTACCTGACCGAGGATCTCCCCGCGTTCGAGGAGACGATGCGGCGCGTTGCGGAGGCCGTCGAACGTCTCAGCGCGGCCGGATGTCCTATCCGGGAGGTGAACACGGGGGGCGGGCTCGGCGTGCCGCAGGCCGCCGGCGAGGCGCCGCTCGACCTCACGGCCTGGGCCGCGATCCTCGCGCGTCACCTGGGTGCGCTGGACGTGACGGTCGCCACCGAGCCGGGAGACTTCCTCGTCAAGGAGTGTGCCGTGCATCTCGCCGAGGTCGTGACCGTCGAGGACCGCGACGGCCATGTGTTCGTTGGCCTCGACACGGGCTGGAACGTGATGGACGAGCACTTCGTCTACCGGTCGCCGCTCGACATCGTGCTCTGCAGGGCCGCCGACGCAGCACCGGTCCAGGAGGTCACCGTCAGCGGGAACATCAACGAGGGCGACGACCTGTTCGCCGAGGATCTCCCGTTCCCCGACGTGAGCGAGGGTGACATCGTTGCCGCCATCAACGTCGGCAGCTACAACGCGTCGATGACGTCGGCGCACTGCCTGCGCGAGCCCGCCGGCTCGGTGTCGTTCGGGGAGCGGATCTGACATGGCGCTCGAGTTGCCGGTCGTCGACCGCTGGTTCGAGGCCGTGGAGGTGGGGGAGGGCGTCACGCGGCTCACCGAGCCCTTCGTCGACCCCATGATCGTGTCGAACGTCTGGCACGTCCGCGGGGTGAACGCGGATCTCCTGGTGGACGCGGGCAACGGCGTCGGTTGGCTGCGGCCCGAGATCGATGCGCTCGCCGAGGGGCGCCCGGTGGTCGCCGTGGCCACGCACGGGCACTTCGACCACGTCGGCGGCCTGCGGGAGTTCGAGGACCGCCGCGGCCACCCGGAGGACCGGGAGATGACGGCCGCGCCGTACCCACTCCGGCTTCTGCGCACCGACTTCCCCGACGGCGCCGAGGAGGAGTTCGCCTACTACGGGTACGACGTTCCTGAGTGCGTGATCTCTGCGGTCCCGGCGTGGGGGTTCGACGTCGCCGGGTGGGTGGCGCCGGGGGCGCAGCTCACCGGCCTCCTCGTGGAGGGCGACTCGATCGATCTGGGGGATCGTCGGTTCGAGGTGCTGCATGTGCCGGGTCACACGGCGGGCTCGATCTCCCTGTGGGAGCCCGAGCGGGGCATCCTGTTCACCGGCGACGCGATCTACGTCGACGCCCGGCGTTCCTGGGACGATCAGGAGGCTGCCGTGCGCTCGCTGCGGCGGTTCCGCGAGGTGCCTGCGCGCACCGTGTTCGCTGGGCACGAGCGTCCGTTCGACGGCGACGAGTTGCGCGAGGTCATCGACGAAGAGCTCGCGATCCTCGGCGCCTGAGACGCCTCCCCCGACGCTATGCTCCCGGCCATGACCCGAACCGACGACGTCACGCTCATCCGCGCGGGCCATCTGATCGACGTCGAGGCCGAGACGGTCCTGGACGATCGAGCCGTGGTGATCCGCGGCGAACGCGTCGAGGCCGTCGTGCCCTGGGATGACGCGCCCGCGGGCGCCGCCGGCACGATCGACCTCAGCGGGTTCACCGTCTTGCCCGGCCTCATGGACATGCACGCCCACATGGTGGGAGAGGTGGAGGGGAGCGCGAGCTACTCCGCCCTCGTGGTTCGAACTCCCGCTCAGGAGGCGCTGAGCGGGGTTCGGAACGCCCGCGACACCGTCATGGCGGGCTTCACCACGGTCCGCGACGTGGGGACCTTCCGTGCGTTCGTCGACGTGGCGCTGCGTGACGCCATCGAGGCGGGGTGGACCCCCGGGCCACGGATGCGGTGCGCCGGCGCGTTCGTCACGTCCTCCTCCGGCGGCGGCGACGTTCCCGGCCTGGCGGTCGACGTGGACGAGCGGCTCCCCCGAGACCTGAGGTTCGGGGTCGCGAACTCCGTGGACGAGGTGCGCAAGGTGGTGCGCGAGATCCTGCACCGGGCCGACCTGATCAAGGTGATCGCGACGGGGGCCGTCCTCACCGAGGGCACCAACCCCGGCGCGCCCGAGTTCAGCGAGGCGGAGATCCGGGCCGCGGTCGAGGAGGCGGCGCTCTACGGAACGCATGTGGCCGCCCATGCCCACGGCGCCGAGGGCATCAAGCGCGCGATCCGCGCGGGCGTCCGCTCGATCGAACACGGGTCCCTCATGGATGACGAGTCGATCTCGATGATGGTCGAGCACGGCACGTACCTCGTCGCCGACATCTACGACGGCGACTACATCGAGGCGACGGGACGTGCCGAGGGCTGGGATGCGGAGACGCTCCGCAAGAACGAGGAGACCACCGACGCGCAGCGGGAGGGCTTCGCGAAGGCCGTGAAGGCGGGTGTGAAGATCGCCTACGGGACCGACAGCGGCGTCTACCCGCATCGGTTCGTCGGCCGGCAGTTCCCCTACATGGTTCGCCACGGCATGACCCCGATGCAGGCCATCCGCAGCGCCACCATCGTGGGCGCCGAGCTCATGGGGTGGGACGAGGTCGGTGCGCTCGCGCCCGGGCGCTTCGCGGATCTCGTGGCCGTGGCGGGGGATCCGCTCGACGATATCCGGCTGCTGGAGGACGTGCCGTTCGTCATGAAGGGCGGCGCGGTGCTCAAGGACGCGCGGGCTTCCGGGTAGCCGCGCCTCTCGGCCTCGCGTGGGCCAACCGTCCTGAGGCTGCGAAGATGCAGGAAGGACATCGAGGAAGAAGGATGTGAGACCCGTGGACGAGACGCCGCTGTCGGCGGAGGAGATCGTCGCGCTGTCGCGCAGGCACACCCTGTTCGATTGGCAGGCGCAGTCGAAGGTGATGCCGTTGCCGGTGGCGAGCGCCGAGGGGGTCTACTTCACGACCGTGGACGGCACCCGCTACCTCGACTTCAACTCCCAGCTGATGGGGGTCAACATCGGCCACCGCGACAAGCGCGTCCTCGACGCGATCGCCAAGCAGGGCGAGACGCTTCCCTACGTCTCGCCGTTCATGGTCTTCGAGACCCGGGCGCGCCTGGGGCAGAAGCTGGCGGAGCTGTGGCCGGGGGACCTCGAGAAGACCTTCTTCACCCTGGGGGGCGCCGAGACGAACGAGAACGCCGTGCGCATCGCCCGGGCCTACACGGGCCGGCAGAAGATCCTGGCCCGCTACCGCTCCTACCACGGCGCCACGTACCTGACGGCCAACCTCACCGGCGACCCACGCCGTTGGGCGAACGAGTTCCCCCCAGCGCCTGGAGTGGTGCACGTGCTCGATCCGTACCACGGCACGCAGCGTGGATCCGACGATGCGGACACCGCGCTCACGCTCCTGCGCGAGACGATCGAACTGGAGGGGCCGGAGACGATCGCCGCGTTCATCATCGAGCCGGTGACCGGAACCAACGGGATCCTGATCCCGCCCGACGGCTACCTGCAGGGCGTTCGCGAGCTCTGCACCGGATTCGGGATCGTGCTGATCGCCGACGAGGTGATGGCGGGCTTCGGGCGAACCGGCGAGTGGTTCTCGGTGAACCACTGGGACGTGGTGCCCGACCTGATGTCGACGGCGAAGGGGCTGACGTCGTCGTACCTGCCTCTGGGCGCCCTGGCTATCAGTCCTGAGATCGCGGCGTTCTTCGACGAGCACGTGTTCTCCGGCGGCCTCACCTACAACTCTCATCCGATGGCGCTGGCGGCCGCGCTCGCCGCGATCCGCGTGATCGAGGAGGATGACCTGGTGGGCAACGCGACGCCGGTTGGGCGAAGAGATGCGCCGCCACCACACCGAGCTCGCGGCGAAGCACCCCAGCGTGGGGCGCTACCGCAACATCGGGCTGTTCGGGATCCTGGAACTGGTGAAGGACCGCGTGACGATGGAGCCCCTCAGCCCCTTCAACCAGCTGAACGAGACGATGGCCTCGATCAACCGGGCGCTGCTGGATCGGGGGCTGTTCACGATGGTGCGCTTCAACGGCATCATGACCAACCCGCCGCTGTGCATCACGTCGGAGCAGCTCGCCGAAGGTTTCGCGATCATCGATGAGGTCCTGGAGACCGCCGACCGCGCGATCGGGATGTGAGGGAGACTCAGCCGTGTGCGCGGGCGGGCTTCGGCGGGGTTGACCAGCGCTCCGCCCAGGCGGCGAGCTCCTCCAGCGCGCCTGAGAGATCCTGGCCACGTTCGGTGAGGCCGTAGTCGATCCTCACCGGCGTCTCGGGGGTGACCACGCGTGTCACGATGTCCGCGGCCTCGAGCTCCTTGAGCCGCTCTGACAGCAGGGCGTCGGAGATGTGGGGGATCGCCGCCCTGAGATCGGTGAACCGCATCGTCCCGGTGAGGACCAGCGCGCGCACGATCTGGGGTGTCCAGCGCTTCGCCACGAGCTCGGCGGCCCGCTGGAAGTGCTCGCAGATGGGGGCTTCCTCGACCATGGCGACATCGTACTCGGCAGGATGCCTGACTTCCCGAAACTTTGTACCTCTGGAATACAGAGTACCTTGGATTCGGTTAGGTGTGGAGACGGGCCGCCGCGAACGCGGTGGCCGAGGATCGAGGGAGGTACGGCATGGTGCAGGTAGCACGGGAGATCGACGGGTCGTCGATCCCGCCGACGGGCAAGTACGAGCTTGACGTCACCCACACCCAGGTCGAGTTCGTCGCACGGCACATCATGACGAAGATGCGGGGTCGCTTCACGGAGTTCGAGGGGACGGTGGTGGTCGGCGACACGGTCGAGTCCTCATCGGTGGAGGTCGAGATCAAGGCCGACAGCGTCCAGACGAACCAGGACCAGCGCGACGAGCACCTGCGGAGCGCGGACTTCTTCGACGTCGAGGAGTACCCGATCCTCACGTTCAAGAGCACCGAGATCCGCCACACCGGTGGGTCGAACTTCGAGCTCGTCGGGGACCTCACGATCAAGGACGTCACGAGGTCGATCACGCTCCCCGGGCAGTTCCTCGGCTGGGGCGAGGACCCGTTCGGCAACACGATCTTCTCGGCCGAGGCGAAGACCGAGGTCGAGCGCGAGGACTGGGGACTCACGTGGAACATGGCCATCGAGAGCGGCGGCTTCCTGGTGAGTAAGAAGGTGGGGCTCGAGATCACCGTAGAGGCGCGCAAGGTCGGCTGAGCACCCGGTCGACCGTTCGGGGTGCCCCGATCCCCACCCGGCATCGCGGGTGGGGGTTCGGGCTCCCTCGCTGCTCAGTCCACCGGCGCCACGCCGGACACGCCCGCCTCGTACCACTCCAGGGTGAAGCGGCGTTCGTACCGCACGATGGTGTCGCCGGCGAGCCAGAGGTCGGCGTCCCGGCCCACCTCCCAGGTCGGTGAAGGTCCAGCGGGTCGCGAGGAACCTCCCGGCGGGCGTGTCCGTCTCTTCCTCGCCATGCCGTTCGTAGCGGTGCCGCGCGTGGGCGGGCTCGAGCGTGCGACCCGCGAAACGGAGAACGTCGATCTCGGCGGTGTCGGCGAGGCGTCTGCAGGTCACGGCGTTCGTGGCGGGGCTGAGATAGCTGAGATGGTGCTCGGGGCCGTACGGGAACTTCACCACCTGGCCGTCCTGGTGGCCGACCAGCGCAGATCCGCGCGGCTCCAGCACGAGGTCGTGACCTCCGGTGTGGATACGGAGGCGGGCGATCCGCCAGTCGCGGTCAACCGCCAGGTCGACGAGCTCTCCCTCCTCCGTCTCCTGGTCGATCTCGCCCACGTAGCGCCAGCCCATGGGGCCGGGAGCGCAGCGGAAGTGTTCGTGACCGGCGACGGTTCCGTCGTCGGCGAGCACGGCGTACCGGCCGTTGGGCATGGGCGGGAGCCTACCCGGCCGCTAGCATCGCGGGATGCGCGCGGCGGTGTGTCAGATGCACTCCGGTGCCGACGTCGAGGCCAACGTGGCTGCGGCGGAGGCCGAGCTCCGTTCGGCTGCCGAGCAGGGCGCCGACCTCGCCGCACTCCCCGAGTACTTCGCGTACCTGGGATCTTCGCGCCGCCGGCACGAGCTGGCCGAGCCCGTCCCGGGGCCTTTGACGGAGCGGATCGGCGCCCTGAGCGGCGCGCTCGGGATGTGGGTGCTCGCGGGCAGCGTCCTGGAACGCGACGGTGGCCGGGTCTACGACACATCCCTGCTGTTCGATCGCGACGGTGAGGTGGTGGCGCGGTACCGGAAGATCCACCTGTACGACGTGGACCTCCCGGGTCAACCCCCGATCCGGGAGTCGGCGACGATCTCGGCGGGCGAGCAACTGGTTACCCACGAGACGGAGTTCGGGCGGGTGGGCTTGTCCATCTGCTACGACGTTCGGTTCCCCGAGCTGTACCGCGGTCTCATGGTGCGGGGCGTGGACGTGATGTTCGTACCCGCGCAGTTCCAGCACGAGACCGGGCAGGACCACTGGGAGGTGCTCGTACGGGCGCGAGCGATCGAGAACCAGTGCTTCGTGGTGGCGCCGGCCCAGTGCGGCCGGTTCGGCGATCCCGAGAAGCATCGGCGCTCCTACGGCCACAGCTTGATCGTCGACCCGTGGGGCAGGGTGCTGGCCGAGGGTGACCCCGACGAGCCCGGCGTCTGGATGGCGGATCTTGACCCCGCGCTGCTCCATCAGGTGCGCCGGTCTCTGCCCGCGTTACAGCATCGGCGCCTGGGGCCGACCTGTTGATCCGCCGCGCGTTGTCCGGGGGCGTGGAGCTGGACGACGACCCGGAACGGGTCGACGTCGACGCGGTCCACCGGTTCCTCGCCGAGGACGCCTATTGGGTGCGGGGACGCGACCGCGCCACGATCGAGCGCCTGATCCTCGGATCTACCCGGGTCGTCGCCGCGTACGAGGGAGCCCGGCTCGTCGGGTTCGCCCGCGTGAGCACCAGAGATGCCCACGGGCTGTACGCGAGGTTCGGCTTCGAGCCGGCGGACCCGGGCCGGACGATGACGCGGAAGCGCGCGACGGAGGACTAGTTCGCCGACAGATCCCCAGGCTCGTCGACGTCAGGCGGCGCGGGACGGTCGATCTCGACGTCCTCGACCCACTCGGGGTGGCTGGCCATCAGGATCCGAGCGCCCACGTCGCCGTGCAGATGGCCCGCCTCCGCGTAGATCTCGCGTGACAGGAGCGCCGGACCCGGGCCGTCCGCATACCTCAGACGCACGATCTGCTTCCGCGTACCCCGGAACCGCTCGACCAGCGCCCGGACGTCGGTCGCGTCGACACCGGGCTGATCCGCCATGAGCACGACCGCGGCCTCGCTGGCCTCGTCGATGTCGTGGAAGGCCGCCGCGAGCGACGTCGCTTGCCCGTCGCGGTAGGCGGCGTTCCGCACGAAGCGACCGGCCGCCGGCAGCTGCAACGCCGCCTCGACCCGGTCGGCGTCGTGGCCGGTGATCACCAGGACCTCGTCCACGCCGGCGTCGACCAGTGCGTCGATCGCGTGCTGGGCCATCGGCCTTCCGTCGACGGGGTGGAGCTGCTTCGTCGCGCCGAACCGCGAGCCCAGCCCGGCGGCCAGAACGACGCCGGAGATCACGGGCTCACGACGAGGAGGCGCGACCGAACAGCTTCGCGAAGAAGTTCTTCACCACGGCCCACATGGCCGAGAGCCCCAGGCCGATCCCCCCGACGGGCTTGGCGGCGGCCGGCGCGGGAGCCGTCGGAGCCCCCGTCGCGGCACCCTCGGCAGCGGCACCCTCGGCAGCCGCACCCTCGGCAGCCGCACCCTCGGCCTGCATCGAGTCCTGGAGGCAGTCCGCGAACTGCTGCGTGAGCTTCTTCGAGATCTCGGGCAGGAGCCCCCGGGAGAGCTGGGCGGCGGCACCGGTGAGGCTGATGTCGGCCTCCATCTTCACGGTGGTCTGGCCGGCGTCGGGGCCGTCCTCGAGCCAGGATGTGACGTTGGCGTTGGCCGCGCCCTTGCCCTTCTGCTCCATACCCTTCGCCGTGAGGACCACGCGGTGCGCCTGATCGTCTCGCTCGGTCATCTCCACCGTTCCGGCGAAGGACATGCTCACGGGCCCGAACTTGGCGTTGAGCTTCCCCTTCCAATGGGAGTCGTCCACGACCTCGGTGAGCTCGGCCCCGGGCATGCACGGCGCGATCTTCTCGACGTCGAGCAGGTGGGCCCAGAGCATGTCGGGCGGTGCGGAGACGGTGAACGCGTTCTCGATCAGCATGGCGCGACAGGGTAACGGGTCACGGCGTAGCCGCCTCGAACTCCGCGGGCGCTGCCGAGAATCGCTCCAGGCAGCCGGCCGAGCAGAAGTAGTAGGTGCGGCCCTCGTGCGTGGTCACGTAGCGGGCCGTGGCCACCTCGACGGTCATCCCGCAGACGGGGTCGATCTCCTCGTGATGCTCCTCGCCCACGGGGCTCGCGGTGCCACGGTCGAGCGTGCCCTCGGCCCGGAGCTGTACGAGCTGGGCGAGGATCGCCACGGCGATCTCCTGGTTCGGCAGGTGACCCAGATCCAGGCCCGCGGGCGCATGGACGCGGGCGAGCGCATCCTCCGCGACCCCGCGGTCGCGCAGATAGCCGATGCACCGCCTCGGCTCGCTTGCCGGAGGCGACCAGCCCCACGTAGGCGGCCTGGGACTCGAGCGCCCGCTGCAGGGCCTCCTCGTCGTAGTGACCCTGCGTCGCCACCACCACGAAGGAGCCGCACCGACGCCGGCCTCGGCGAGGTCGAGGCCCGTCACGACGTGCTCGACGCCGGGATGGCTCGTCGGGTCGGCCGCCGTCGTCGATCACGACCGCGCGCCAGCCCAGCGCCGCGGCCATGCCGGCCAGGGCATCCACGGCGGGGGAGCGACCGATGATCGCGACATGGGGCGACGGCAGGACCGGTTCCACGTAGACCTCCAAGGCTCCCTCGCTCTGGCACGCGATCGGGATCGTGACGACCCCTTCTCGTCGCGCGGCCTTCCAGCTCCTCCGGCGTCCCCAGGAACAGCAGCCTGGGTTCGCCCTCGTCCAGTGCGCGCAGGCCCTCCCGGATCACGGTGGGCTCGGCGCACGCCCCGCCGAGCCATCCGCGGATGTGGCGGTCGCGGGTGATCAGGGCCGTCGAGCCGGGCTTGCCGGAGGACGGCGCCCGGTTCCACACGACGGTGGCCAGCGACGAACGGCTCACCCTCGCGCGACAGCCGCGCCGCCAGCTCGAGGATGTCGGTCCTCACGCGGTCGTGGCCTTCGCATCCTGGATCGCGGCCCAGACCTTCGCGGAGGTGAGCGGCATGTCGATGTTCGTGATGCCCATCGGCTGCAGGGCGTCGATCACCGCGTTCACGTAGGCGGCAGGTGACCCGACCGTCGGCGATTCGCCGACGCCCTTCGCACCGATCGGGTGATGCGGGCGACGGGCGTTACGGTCTCGCCCAGCTCGAACTTCGGCGTCTCCCACGCGGTGGGCAGCAGGTAGTCCAAGAAGTTGGACCCGATGCAGTTGCCGTTCTCGTCGAACGTTATGAGCTCCATCTTCGCGATGCCGAACCCCTCGGTGAGCCCGCCGTGGATCTGGCCCTCGACGATCATCGGGTTGATCCGCACGCCGCAGTCGTCCACGGCCACCATCCTGCGCACGTCCCACTCGCCGGTGTCGGGATCGACCTCGACGGCCACCGCGTACGTCCCGAACGGGAACGTCAGGTTGGGCGGGTCGTAGTAGTAGTTGGCCTCCAGGCCGGCCTCCATGCCGTCGGGGAAGTCGGTGTAGGCCGCGAACGCCACCTCCTGGATCGTCTTCACCTTGTCGGGCGCGCCCTTCACGGAGAACCTGCCGGCCTCGAACTCGATGTCCTCCTCGGAGACCTCCAGAGGTGCGCGGCGAGCTTCCTCGCCTTCTCACGCACCCGGCGCGTCACCATGGCGGTGGCCGCGCCGGAGACCGGCGTCGATCGCGAGGCATAGGTGCCCAGGCCGTACGGCGTGTTGTCCGTGTCGCCGTGCATGACCTTCACGTCCTCGGGCTGGATCCCGATCTCCTCCGCCACGATCTGCGCGAAGGTCGTCTCGTGGCCCTGTCCCTGGGTCTGCACGCTGATCTTCAGGATCGCCTTGCCGGTGGGATGGATCCGCAGCTCGGCGCCGTCGTTCATCTTCAGCCCGAGGATGTCGTAGTCCTTGTGCGGTCCCGCGCCCACGACCTCGGTGAACGAAGCGAGCCCGATCCCGTAGAGCTTGCCCTGCGCCCGAGCCTCCTGCTGCTCCTTGCGGAGCTCGGCGTAGCCGATCTTCTCGAGCGCCAGGTCCATCGCGGCCTGGTAGTCACCTGAGTCGTAGACGAACCCGGTGGCAGACTCGTAGGGGAACTGGTCCTTCTCGATGAAGTTCTTCTTCCGGAAGTCGGCAGGGTCCATGCCGATCTCGTACGCCGCGTTCTGCACGAGGCGCTCGATCAGGTAGGACGCCTCGGTCACGCGGAAGGAACACCGGTACGCGACGCCGCCCGGTGCCTTGTTCGTGTAGGCGCCGTCGGCCGACGACATGGACGGCCGGCAGATCGTAGGAGCCGCTGACGATGTGGAACAGACCCGACCTTGAACTTCGAGGGCTGGGCGTCGGCGTGGAAGGCGCCCTCGTCCGCAAGGAGCGAGGCCCGCAGGCCGAGCATCGTCCCGTCTTCCTTCAGCGCCATCTCGCCGTGCATGTGGAAGTCGCGGGCGAACCCGGTGGAGATGAGGTTCTCCGTGCGTTCCTCGATCCACTTCACCGGGCGCCCCAGCAGCAGCGAGGCCGCGGTGGCGACCACGTAGCCCGGATAGACGGGCACCTTGTTGCCGAACCCACCACCGATATCGGGGGAGACGATGCGGATCTTCTCCTCCGGCAGACCCGGCCACCAGCGCGAACACCGTGCGGATCGCGTGCGGAGCCTGGGAGGTCATGTAGATCGTGGCCTGGCCGGTCGCCGGGTTGACGTCGGCGACGCAGCCGCAGGTCTCCAACGGCGACGGGTGACAGCGCGGGTAGAACGTGTCGATCGACACCACCTTGTCGGCATCGGCGAAGGCCCGGTCGGTGGCCTCCTTGTCCGCCGGTCTCCCAGTGGTAGATGTGGTTGTCGGTCTGACCCTCCTTGTCGGTGCGGATCACCGGCGCGTCGGACTCCAGCGCGCGCTGGGGCGTGACGATCGGCTCGAGCGGCTCGTAGTCGACCTCGATCAACTCGAGGGCGTCCTTGGCGATGTAGGGGTCGGTGGCGATGACGGCCGCCACCTCCTGGCCCTGGAACCGCACCGTGTCGGTGACCAAGCACCGCCTGCGTGTCGCCGGAGAGCGTGGGCATCCAGGCCAGGTTGTGCTGCGCCATGAGCTCGCCGGTGACCACGGCGATGACGCCGGGGAGCGCGGCGGCCTTCGAGCTGTCGATGCCGTTGAGCTTCGCGTGCGCGTAGGGGCTGCGCAGGATCGCCATGTGGAGCATGCCCGGCAGGGTGAAGTCGTCGATGTAGTTGCCGGCGCCGCGGATGAACCGGTCGTCCTCGACCCGGCGGACGCTATGCCCCAGCCCGCGGATCTCTTCGGTCTCGGTGGCCATGCAGGTCCTCCTCTCAGGCGTTCGCGGACTCGACGGCGGCGGGCGCTGCGCCCGCCTGCGCCTGGGCGGCGGCCTGGATCGCTTTGACGATGTTCATGTATCCGGTGCAGCGGCAGATGTTGCCGGAGATCGCCCAGCGGACGTCGTCGTCGCTGGGATCCGGGTTCTGTTCGATGAGCGCCTTGCCCACGAGCATCATGCCCGGGGTGCAGTACCCGCACTGGAGTCCGTGATGCTCCTTGAACGCGACCTGCATCGGGTCCAGCTCGCCGCCGGCCATCAGACCCTCGACCGTGGTGATCGACCGCCCGTCCGCCTGCGCGGCGAACATCGTGCAGGACTTCACGGGCACGCCGTCCAGGAGCACGGTGCACGCACCGCAGTTCGACGTGTCGCACCCGATGTGCGTGCCGGTGAGCTCGAGCACCTCCCGGATCAGGTGGACCAAGAGCAGCCGATCCTCGACCTCTGCCGCATGCTCGGTGCCGTTGACGTTGACCTTGATCTCCATCGTCATCCCCCTCAGGCCGCGTTCGCCGTCTCGAGCGCGTGCGCGAGCCCGCGCCGCACGTACACGTCGACCATGTGCCGCTTGTACTCCTCCGGCCCCCGCACGTCGGACACGGGCTGCGCCGCGGCGGCCGCGAGCCGTCCCGCCTCCGCGAAGGCGTCCTCCCCCGGGGACGCACCGGCCAGCGACGCCTCGGCGTCGGTGGCGCGGATGTTGGTGAACCCGACGCCCGTGAGCGCGATGCCGGCCCGGCCGATCGAGCCGTTGGACAGCGTGAGCGAGACGGCGACGGCGACGGTGGCCCAGTCGCCGACCTTCCGCTCGAGCTTCCGGTAGTCCCCGCCAGAGCGCGCACCCGGAGTGGGGATCGCGCACCTCGGTGAGGAGCTCGTCCGGCTGGATCGAGGTGGTGAACGTGTCGACCAGGAACTCCGTGATCGGGACCTCGCGCTCACCGCCCGAGCTCTTCAGGACCACCGACCCGCCCATCGCGATCATCACCGAGCCGAGGTCGCCCGCCGGGTCGGCGTGCGCGAGCGAGCCGCCGATCGTGCCCAGGTTCCGGACGAGGGGGTCGGCGATCTGCGGCACCGCGCGGGCCAGCGTGGGGTAGCCCTCCTTGATGAGATCGGACGAGATCAGTGCGTGGTAGCGGGTGAGGGCGCCGATCCGCAGGCTCCCGTCGCGTTCCTCGATCCCGTCCAATCCCTCGACATGGTTCACGTCGACGAGGCGGTCCGGGTTGGCGAAGCGGAGCTTCATCATGGGGATCAAGCTCTGCCCGCCGGCTAGAACCTTGGCGTCCTCGCCGTAGGTCCCGAGGAGCGAGAGCGCCTCATCCAACGAACCGGCGCGGTGGTACTCGAACTTCGAGGGCAGCATGGGTCATGACTCCCTTCGTGGGGGGACGCGCTGCGACTGCTTTCCATCTCAACACGCGCGCCAGGAACGGGCAACTCGGTTGTCGCACAAGACATAGGACTGGAGGCCGGGGTACGTGCGGCACGGTGCCGAACGAGGAGTTGGACGCGACGGAACGCCCATGTGAACCACGCGAATCGCGCCCTGACCGGCGCCGCGGCCTCCCGATCGGCGTCGGCGCCGGATCCCCGATCAGCGCGCCTCGGCGCCCTTGCGCGGCCGGTCGTGGATGGGGCCGGGCCGCTCCTTGAGGAACCCGCCGCGTCGGCCACGGCGCACCGCCACGATCTCCGCCGCGATCGAGCCGGCGATCTCCTCGGGACCCTCGCTGCCCAGGTCCAGCCCCGCCGGCCCGTGGATCCGCGCCCGAACCTCGTCCGTGAGCTCCACGCCCTCGTCACGCAGCTCCATCAGCAGACGTTCGGTCCGGGCCGCCGGGCCCAGCATCCCGACGTAGGCGGCGGGGGTTGCGACCAGAGCCCGGAGGTACTCCTTGTCGCGCAGGAAATTGTGGGTCATCACGACCACGTAGGTATGCGCGTCCACGACGGTGGCTCTCGCGACCTCTTCAGGGGCGTCCACCTGCACGAACCCGGCGGCCTCCGGGTACCGTTCGCGCGTGAGGAACGCTGGCCGGTCATCGACGACGATCGGTGCCCAGCCGAGGCCGGCCGCGGTGCGCACCATCGGGATCGCGTCGTGGCCGGCGCCGCAGATCAACAGGCGGAGCGGCGGCTCCAGCACCTCGACGAACGCCCGGACGTCGCCCGGCAGCGTACGGATCTCCGACTTCTCCAGCGCGAGCTGTTCGCCGGAAACGGCGAGCGCCTCGGTGTCGACGTCGGGGTCGCCGAGGGTCCCGTCGCTGGACCCGTCGGGGCGAACGACGATCCTGGCCCCCGGCTCCACGCCGGCGCGCCCGGACTCGAGCACGGTCACGACCGAGATGGGGCGCGCCTCCTCCAGGGCCATCCGCAGCGCGCCGGCCACGAGCGCTGCCTCCTCGGCGGGCTCGATGAACACTTCGATCGCGCCGTTGCACCCCAGGCCCAGGCCCCACACCGCGTCGTCGTCCGCGGTGAGATCCCATCCGGCGAGACGTGCCGTTCCCTCCTGCATCACGAGCCGCGCCATGTCCGCGACATCCCCTTCGAGGCACCCACCGCTGATGTTGCCGATCGGCGCTCCCTCCTCGGGCACCAGCAGCCGCGCGCCCGGTCGACGGTAGGTGGAACCGCGCACGGCCACGATGGTGGCGAGCGCCATCCTCTCGCCCTTCGCCGAAAGGGACTCGATCGCCGCGAGGACGTCGCTGATCTCGCTCATGCATCCGATGGTACGGGCGCGCGGCGGAAGGCGCGACCCCGCGATCCGTCTGGCCGGGGTTCGCTCCGCCGCTCACGTCGAGGCTCTCGTGCGCCGATACCTCGGCGGGGATGAGTGACACCTTCGCGTTCAGGAGCGCGCCGGTCCCGCTGTGGACGCGGATCAGGCGCATCGACCGGCGCGCCGTCAAGGCGGGTCTGCTCGCGGTCGTCCTGCTGGCGGCCTCCGGCCGCTTCACCGACTGGGTGGTCCAGAGCGAACGCACCAGTTTCGCGCGGGCCGCGCACCACGGGCCGTCGACGCAGATCGGACTGATGCCGGGCGGCCTCGTCACCGTGCCCGCGGCCTCGGTCGCGGCCTCGTTCACGCCTGAGGATCTTCATGCCCAGCGCGTGCTCCGCCGGGCATCGTCCGTCGTGAGGCCGCTGGTGCACGGGCGCGGCGACCTCGCTGCCGCCGGACCGGCGCAGCTGGGGCGGAAGCTCCGTTCGTTGACGTTCACCGACGGGCCCTCACCGGTCCCCAGCATCGTGAGCGTGGCCACAACTCCGGGCGCCTGGGCGGCCGCGGTGAGGTCCGCGACGGGGGCTTGTTTCGAGATACGGCTCGATCGTGCCGGCCAGGTGCGCTACGGCGCCGGCTCGGGGCTCTGCACGGGCGCCGCCGCCCTCGACGTGCGCGACGCGGCGTGGCGTCCGGCTCGCTGAGCGCCCGGCTCGCTCCCGCGGCCACGACCCCTGCACCACCCGGTTCGCGCACTCGGACGACCCGTCCTAGACTCAGCTCTCGACCGGCACACCGCACCCTGCACCGAAGGAGGGTCTTCCGTGACGCACGTGTCCGTGACCGTGAACGGGGAGATGCGCAGCGCTGACATCGAGCCACGCACGCTCCTCGTCTACTTCATCCGGGAGACCCTGGGCCTCACCGGTACCAACGTCGGCTGCGACACATCAAGCTGCGGCAGCTGCACCGTGCTGCTGGACGGGGAGTCGGTGAAGTCGTGCACGTTGCTGGCCGCCCAGGTCGACGGGCGCGAGGTCACCACGATCGAGGCGATGGCCGACGGTGATGAGCTCCACCCGCTCCAAGAGGCGTTCCACCGCAACCATGGCCTGCAGTGCGGCTTCTGCACGCCCGGCATGATCATGGCGGCCTCGAGCTATCTCAAGGAACATCCCAACCCGACCGAAGAAGAGGTCCGCGAGGCGCTCGAGGGCAACCTCTGCCGGTGCACGGGGTACCAGAACATCGTGAAGTCGATCCTCGACGCCGCCGGTCAGATGAGCGGCGCGAAGGGCTAAGGGGGACGAACCGATGGTCGCAACCGAACCGTTCATCGGACAGCAGGTCCTGCGCAAGGAGGACCCGGAGCTCGTCACCGGTCAGGCGGGGTACATCGACAACTGGGCGATGCCGGGCATGGTCTGGATGGCCCTGGTGCGCCCGCCCTACGTGCACGCCACGGTGAACTCGATCGACACCTCGGCCGCGGAGGCGATGCCGGGCGTGCTCGGGCGTGTTCACCGCCGCAGACCTCGACCTTGGGGGGCTGCCGTTCGTCTGGCCCATCACCGAGGACATCAAGGTCCCGAACCACTACCCGCTCACGAAGGACAAGATCCGGTTCCACGGCGACGCCGTCGCGGTGGTGGTCGCCGACGGTCGCGAGACGGCGGCCGACGCCGCCGAGCGGGTCACGGTCGATGTCACCGAGCTGCCGGCGGTCACCGACATGGAGTCGGCGATCGCCGAGGGTGCGCCCCTGGTCCACGACGAGCTGGGAACGAACATCAGCGTCCACTGGAGCCACGGCGGCGGGGGCGACGCGTCCGTCTTCGACACGGCGCCCGTGATCGTGCAGGAGACGTATCCACCAGCCCCGGCTGATCCCGAACGCGATCGAGCCGCGCGGCTGCATCGCATACGGGGTGGCGGCGATGGACGAGTACACGCTCGTCAGTTCGACGCAGATCCCCCACATCGCGAAGGTCACGCTGAGCGGCGTCGTAGGCGTGCCCGAGTCGAAGTTCCGCGTGATCGCGCCCGACGTGGGCGGCGGGTTCGGTTCGAAGCTGAACGTCTACGCCGAGGAGGCCCTCGCGGTCGGGCTGGCGAAGAAGCTCGGGCGGCCGGTGAAGTGGATCGAGGAGCGCAGCGAGAACTACGTCGCCACGATCCACGGCCGCGGCGTGACCCACGAGTGCACGATCGCGGGGACCGAGGACGGCAAGATCCTCGGCGTCAAGTTCGTGGAGTACGCCGACATGGGCGCCTACTACCAGCTGCTCACGCCCGGCGATCCCCGAGCTGGGCGGCTGGGTGTACATGGGTCCGTACGCGCCCGAGGCGTACCACTTCGAGTTCCGTGGCGTGCTCACGAACTGCACGCCCACCGACGCCTACCGCGGCGCGGGCAGGCCCGAGGCCACGTTCGTGCTTGGAACGCATGGTGGACGTGTTCGCCCGTCGGGTCGGCAAGGACCCGGCCGATGTCCGACGCATGAACCTGCACCCGCCCTTCGAGGAGGCCACGGCGTCGATCTGCGGCCTCAACGTCGACTCCGCGAACTACGAACCGTTGCTGGATAAGGCGCTCGAGCTGAGCGGCTACGAGGAGCGTGCGCGCCGAACAGGCCGCCCGGCGCGAGCGCGGGGACACCGTGCAGCTCGGGATCGGGCTCACCACGTACATCGAGATGTGCGGGCTGGCCCCGTCGTCGATCCTCGGCGCGCTCCGCTACGCGGCGGGCGGCTGGGACGGCGCCACGATCGAGTGCCTCCCGTCGGGTCAGGTGATCGTGAAGACGGGTACCTCGCCGCACGGTCAGGGCCACGAGACCAGCTGGTCGCAGATCGTGGCCGACGGCCTCGGCGTCACGCCCGACGACATCGAGGTCCTCCACGGCGACACGCAGGTGACGCCGCTCGGCATGGACACCTACGGGTCACGCTCCGTCAGCGTGGGGGGCGCCGCGCTGCACTTCGCGATGGAGAAGATCAAGGCGAAGGCGCGCACGATCGCGGCGCACGAGCTCGAGGTGAGCGAGGACGACCTGGAGTGGGCCGACGGCGGCCTACCGCGTGAAAGGCGCGCCGGACAAGGCGCGGACCATCCCCGAGCTGGCGGTCTCGGCCGTGGCACGCCCACGACCTGCCGGCGGGTGTGGAGCCGCACCTGAACGGCACCGCCGTCTTCGACCCGCCCAACTTCACCTGGCCGTCGGGCGCCCACGTCTGCGTGGTCGAGGTCGACACCGAGACCGGGAAGACGAACATCGTGAAGTACGTGGCGGTCGACGACTGCGGGACGATCATCAACCCCATGATCGTGGAGGGCCAGGTCCATGGCGGCGTGGCCCAGGGCGTCGCCGAGGCGCTCTACGAAGAGGCGATCTACGACGAGAGCGGCAACCTCATCACGAGTTCGATGACGCAGTACCTGGTCCCGAGCGCGGTCGAGATCCCCACCATGGTCACGGACAACTCCCAGGAGACGCCGTCGACCACCAATCCCCTGGGTGTGAAGGGGATCGGGGAGGCCGGCACGATCGCGGCGCCGCCCACCGTGCTGAACGCGGTCATCGATGCCGTCAGCCATCTCGGCGTGGGCTCGATCGCCAAGCCCGCGTCGCCCGAGCGGGTCTGGCGAGCCATCCAGGACGCGAAGGGAGGTGCGGCATGATCCCCGCGCCGTTCGAGTACGCGAGAGCCGAGAGCATCGACCACGCGATCGAGCTCCTGGGCTCCTCCGAGGACGCCAAGATCCTCGCCGGCGGCCATTCGCTGCTGCCGCTGATGCGGTTCCGTCTCGCCCGACCCGACCTCCTGGTCGACATCGGCCGCGTCTGGGATCTGTCCTACGTCCGTGAGGACGGCGACCACGTCGCCATCGGGGCGCTCACACGCCACCACGACGTCGCGAACGCCGAGGTGCTCCAGACGTTGTGCCCGATCGTGGCGCACACGGCGGAGGGGATCGGCGATCCCCAGGTCCGCCACATGGGCACGATCGGTGGCTCCGTGGCCCACGCGGACCCGGCGTCCGACATGCCGACGGTCCTCGTCGCCCTCGGCGCCGAGCTCGTGGTCACCGGAGTCGGCGGCGCCTCGCGCACCGTGAACGCCCGCGACTTCTTCAAGGGGCTGTTCACGGCCGACCTCGCCCACGACGAGGTGCTCACCGAGATCCGGGTCCCCAAGACCGCGGGCGGTTGGAGCTACATGAAGTTCCACCGCCGGGCCCAGGACTGGGCGATGGTGGGGGTCGCGGCCGTGATGAACGGCGGCGCCCACGTCGCGCTCACCAACATGGGCGAGACCCCGTTGGTCGCTGCCGGGCGTCGAGGAGGCGCTCGCGGGCGGCGCCGATCCGGCCGCCGCGGCGGCGCGCGCGGACGAGGGCACCGCCCCTCCCTCGGACGCCTTCGGCAGTGCGGAGTACCGGAGGGAACTCGCGAAGGTCCTGGTGCGCCGCGCCCTCGAGGAGGCGATGGGCTAGCGCAGCGGGATCCCCCGGCCGTGCCGACGTCCGTGGCGTCGGGGTGGCGTTTCCGTGTTACCTCTTGCGAGATCCGGGGACGGGTGGGAGCGTCGGATGGGTGCGCTCCACTTCCCCCACCGACGTTCGGCCGCGGTCCCTACCGCCGATCGGTGGCGTCGGTCCCGCAGCAGCTCGATCGATCCCTCCGACACCCCCGTGGTTCCAACGGATCGGCCCCGTCGGCCGAGCGTGGTGCGTCCTCGGCGGGGCGCTCGCACTCTCGTTCCTGCTGTATGCCCCCCCGATCCTCACCCACTTCTCCACGACGTTCGTGGGACAGGGCAACGCCGACGCGAAGCTCTACGTGTGGGACCTTGCATGGTGGCCGCACGCGATCGCGGCAGGCCTGAACCCCTTCCACCCGCGCATCGTGTGGGCGCCGAGCGGCGTGAACATGGCCTGGGTGACCAGCCTGCCGGGGCCGGCGCTGGCGGCCTGGCCACTCACCGCGATCTTCGGGGCGGTGGCGGCGGCCAACTTCATCGCGATCCTGTCGCCTGCCCTCGCCACCTGGGCCACCTACCTCCTAAGTCACGAGGTCACGCGTCGGTTCTGGCCCTCGGTCCTCGGAGGGCTGGTGTTCGGGTTCTCGACCTACGAGACCGCCCAGCTTCGAGGACATATGAACCTCTACCTCGTCTTCCCGGTGCCGCTCGCCGCGTACCTCGTGTTGCGGTACGCGCACGGGCGATCGACGCGTCGTTGGTACGTGGCGGGGATGGCCTCGGTGCTGGTCGCAGAGTTCTCGATCTCGACGGAGGTCTTCGCGACGATGGTGCTGTTCGGCGGGATCGGGGTCGTACTCGCCTGGTTCATCATGCCGTCTTCACGAGAGGGGCTGCGCAGGGCCGTCGGTCCGACCGCGCTGGCGGGGGCGATCGCCGGCGTCGTTGTAGCTCCCTACCTCTGGTACGCCGCCGTCGGGCTGCCCGCGGGTCCCATCCATGTCATCGGGGGCTCGTCGACGGATCTGCTCAGTTTCGCATTCCCGCGCGTGGGGACATGGTTCGGTGGCTCGACGTTCGCCCACTTGACGAGCCGGTTCCCGACGAACGTGAGCGAGGATGGCGCATATCTGGGCCCCGTGCTCATCCTCGTACTGGTCATGGCGTTCGCCGATGGGCATCGGGAGGCGGTGACCAGATGGCTGTTCGCGTTCGCGCTCCGTCGCTCGCCGTCCTATCGATGGGCACGGTCCTGTACGTCGGTGCCCAGCGCACGATCGCGTTGCCCGGAGCCCTGCTCGCGCGTATCCCCGTGCTCAGGGACGCGTTCCCGGACCGGTTCACGATGTACGTGTGGCTCGCGATCTCGGTGATCGTTGCTCGATGGCTCGCCAGGCCTCGGGCGCCGGGAAGCACCGCGCGGGCCGTCGTCCGGTGGGGGGCGGTCCCGCTGGGGATGGTGCTCCTGCTCCCCAACGTGTACCAGGCGGGTCTGCACCGCCCGATCGATGTGCCGCGCTTCTTCTCGGCCCACATGTACCAGGCGGTCCTCCCGCCTCATCCGACGATCCTCATCCTGCACGACCGGCGCGATCGAGGGGCGGAGATGGTGCTGCAGGAGGCGAGCGGGTTCGCGTTCTCGATGCCAGAGGGCCACACCGGACGAGAGCCGTGGGCGTTCGCGACCGATCCGTTCTGGCAAGGGGTGCAGCAGGGGCGGATGGGCGGTACGACGCCGGACCGTTTCCGCCGGTGGCTCGAGCAGCACGGGGTCCAGGCGATAGTCGTGATGTCGGGGTCGCAGCAGCTGTGGACCCCGTTCCTCGATGCGGTCACAGGTTCACGCCCGAAACGTATGGGCGGGATCCTGCTGTACCGACGGGGGGTCACGCGTCGGATCGACACACACGGCGGTACGCCAAGACGAGGAGCGGGACCGCGAGGACGATCGTCAGGTGGGACACACGAGTCGCTCTCGAGCCGGAAGCTGGTGGTCCGACGCCTTGGTTCACTCGTCATCTCGTGAGCCACGACATTCCCAGTGACGGGCCCGGTACCCTTCCGAAGATGGGGACGGGGCTCACGGAAGAGGCGCTCGCCCAGCGGGCGTCGACGACGCCCGAGGAGGTGCATCGTCTCGCGGAGCTGGGTTTGATCGGTGGCCGGGTGTGGTCGTACACCGTGGGGGACATCCATCGCGTCCGGCTGGTCCTCGCCTTCGAGGCTGCCGGGGTGCCCGCCGAAGCGCTCGCTCGCGCCGCCGCCCAGGGGACCATCAGTCTGGACTTCTACGATCGGTTGCATCAGGATCCAGGCCCGGCCTCCGATCGGGCCTATGGCGCCCTCATCGCGGAGATCGGCGATCGCAGGCACGACCTGCATCGCCTGTTCGCGGCGACGGGGCTGGCCGAGCCGGGGGCGGACGATCGACTTTCGCATGACGACGAGGAGCTCCTCCTCTCACTCCTCGACGCCTTCGAAGCCAACGATGATCCTGACCTCGTCCTTCGAGCGCTGCACTCCTTCGGCGACGCCGCCCGCCGCGGAAGCGAAGCCGCCATGTCCGTGTTCGACGAGGCGGTGAAGCGGGCCGGTCCGGAGCTGGAGGCGATGCAGCCGCAGGAGGTCTACGAACGGTTCCTCGAGCCGTGGGCGCGGTTCGCGCGGCTGGTGCCGCCGCTCGCCTCGTCGCTGCACGCGGGCCACCTGAGCGCCGCGATCGACGCCTGGAGCGTGTCGGAGACCGAGCGCCTGCTGACCGACACCGGGTTCGTACCGGCGCGCGTCCACGCCGAGCCCGCCGTGGCGTTCGTGGACCTGACCGCCTTCACCTCGTTGGCCGAGCACCGCGGGGACGAGGCTGCCGCCTCGATCGCCGTCGCGTTCGCGGACCTTGCGGGCGAGGTCGTGGAGCGGGGCGAAGGCCGCGTCGTGAAGCAGCTCGGTGACGGCGTGCTCGTGCGGTTCCCCGACGCGCTCGCCGGGGTGGAGGCCTCGCTTGACCTGTTGGAGGCGCTCGAGGACTCCACGCTGCCGAGCGGGCACGCCGGGATCGAAGCCGGTCCGCTGATCGTCCGTGAGGGCGATGTCTTCGGCCGCACCGTGAACCGAGCCTCCCGGATCGCCGACGTCGCCGAGGCGGGCCAGCTGCTGGCGAGCGAGGAACTGGTGGAACGGCTGCCCTCGGGCCGGATCAACGCCGAGCCCGCCGGGACCGTCGCGCTGCAAGGCCTGGACACCCCGTCCCGCCTCGTGCGTCTGTCGAGGGCGCCCGGTAGATCGCTCTGGTGGCGAGTTCCCCTAGCGGGTCCGAGTCGCCGCCTCGCGTGTCCTGCCCTGGGCGCAGACAGAGCACAGGTCGCCTCGGTTGTACACGCTCAGTCGGGTGGCGCACCCCTCGCCCGCGCAGGTGCGGCCGGCCGGCATAGGTCCGTTGCGCCGGGGGCGTGGGCGCATGCCTTGCCTCCTCAGCCGTTGACACGGCGGACACCACCGGCTCTTGCCGAAGTGCCCGCATGGCCGCAGATCGTGACACATGGGGCACTCCCGGTAGCCGCGGCACGGACACTCGGGGTAATCGTCCACATCATCAGCCTACGCCCGAGACGGATGTCGGTTGCTACGACCGATGCGTTCGTCCTAGCGTGCAGGCACGCGCGTCGCGTCGACCAGGTGACAAGGGGGACCGGGACGGAAACGATGGAGTTGGCCGACGGCCGGACGCTCGCCTACGACCAGTACGGCGATCCGGAAGGGGCGCCGATCGTGTTCACGCACGGGTTCGGGGATTCACGCCTCATCCGCAACCCCGACGACGGGCTCACGTCGTCGCTGGGCGTGCGGGTGATCGCACCTGATCAGCCTGGCGTGGGGGGGTCCTCGCCCAAACCGGGACGGAAGATGGTGGACTGGGGCTCTGATGTAGAGCAGCTGGTCGATCACCTCGGCATCGGGGACTTCGCGGTGGCCGGACACTCGGGCGGGGGTCCCCACACGCTCGCCGTAGCCTTCCATCTCCCTGATCGGATCCAGCACGGGGTCCTCGCCTCGCCGGTCGGCGATTTCGACGACGCTTTCATGCGCAAACAGCTCGTCATGAAGGACCTGAAGCAGATCGCGAAGATCCACCGACTCCATCATCTGCTCCGGTGGGCGAACAAGAGCGGATCCAAGAAGGTCTTGAAGGACCTGCCGTCCTACGTGGAGTCCGTCACCGAGGACGACCCCTCCGACGCCTCGACGATGCTCGACGACCCGGCGCAGCGCGAGATGTTCGAGGCGAGCTTCGCCCAGGGGATGGCACAGGGGGGCGAGGGGACGTACGAGATGACGCTCGCGCTGTGGGACTGGGGGTTCGACCTCCGCGACGTCAAGCAGCCCTTCGACGTGTTCTACGGAGATGCGGACGACATCATCTCCCCGGAGATGCCGAAACGGGTCGCGGAGGAGCTCCCGAACGGCACCGGGCACGTCTGGCCCGGGGCCGGCCACTACGGTTTCGTCGATCGCGATCGCTGGACGCAGTTCCTCTCTGCCGTGACGTGACGCTCTTGACCGCTCCCAGGACCGCTTCATACTGTCGCTGTAGCGATCCGCGTCTGGCTGGCCTTGAGAGGATGTTCATGCCCCGATACTTGGTACAGCGGAACTTCGGTCAGATCGACGATGAACACCTCGAGCTCCGCGCGCGCAAGAGCAAGCGCCTGACCGAGACCGACTTCACGGAGATCGTCTGGGAACACAGCCACGTCGTGGCGAGCCCAGACGGCGCCGTTCGCACCTTCTGCATCTACGTCGCACCGAACGAGGTCATCGTCCGCGACCACGCCGATGCGATGGGCGGACACCAGATCGAGATCATCTACGAGATCGGCGGGGACGTCGCCCCCTCGGACTTCAGTTAGCGGCGCCGCCGCGCCCTTCCCGCCGCAGCGTCTCCTCGTCGGAGATGGAGTGCTCGTAGCGCATCCAGGCGACGCTGCGACGCAGTCCGATCGTCCGGCGGCGGTCGGCGTCGTCCTGCGGGATCAGCGACAGGGCCTCCTCGTAGAGCGACACCGCCTCGGCGTTCGCCCAAGCCAGCTCGGCGCGTTCGGCGGCCGATAGCAGGTAGTCGATCGCTCGCGCGGGTTCGCCGGCCTCCGTCCAGTGGTGCGCCAGGATCGCGTCGATGTGATCGTTGTCCGGCATGTTCTCCTCGAAGAACATGGCCACGGCCCGGTGCCGATCGCGCCGGTCGTTCCTGGTGAGCGTCGAGTAGGCGACGTCGCGGAGCAGGATGTGGCGGAAGGTGTATTCGCGGTCGCCCTCCACCTTGGACGTGGGCTCGAGACGGATGAGGTCACGCTCCTCGAGCGACTCGAGCGCGTCGTCCAACGTATCGGCCCCCGCGCCAAGGCCGCTCAGTACGCCGCGCCAGAAGACCTTGCCCACCACCGCCGCCTCGTTCACGACGGCCCGCTCCTCCCGTGGGAGTGCGTCGAGCCTGGCGCGCGATCATGGCTTTCACGGTGTTGGGGAGCGCGGTGGCGTCGCCACCTTCAGCCACCCAGGCCGAGAGCTCCTCGATGAACAGCGGGTTCCCGCCCGCCGTAGCCTCGATGTGGGTGGCGACATCCCCGGGTAGCGACGCCGTGAGCTGGGCCGCGAGTGAGTGGGCATCCTCGGACGCCAGCGGATCGAGGCGGAGGGTGAACGAGGATGCCTGCCCGCCACCCCAAGTGGGGCGGACATCGAGGAGCTCGTTCCGAGCCAGGCAGAGCAGCAGGATCGGCGTGTCCTTGATGCGCGCCGCGAGCGAGTCGATGAGGTCGAGCATGCTGGGATGCGCCCAGTGGATGTCGTCGAACACCAGGAGCGTCGGCTGCTGTTCCGCCAGGGCTTCCACGAAGTGGCGGGCGGCATCGAAGACCTCCCGACGGTCCTCCGCCGGCGCGTCGCCCATCCCGACGAATACCGCCAGTCGCTCGATCACCTCGGTGTCGTCCAGTTCCAGTGCGCTCAACGAGCGTTCCAGCTTCTCGGCGGCCACCGCTTCGGTGTCGAGCTCGAAGATCCCGGCGACGTCCTTCACGAGCTGTCCGAATGCCTCGTAGCCGGCGCTCTGGGCGTACGGCAGTTCCCGGACCTGGAAGGTGCGCCCGCCTGACGTCTGCACCCGGTCCGCGAGCTCGAGAGCGAGCCGGCTCTTGCCGATGCCGGGGTCGCCGAGGATCGTGACGAGGTGCGCGCGGGGGCCGGCGGTCGCCCGTCTCCACAGATCGTCCAGGAGCCCCAGCTCCGTGGCCCGACCCAGGAACGGCGTCTCGTTGGAACGTTGGGAGAACTCGACGATGGGTTCGATCGCGAGCCAGGCCGGCACGGGATCCCGCTTGTTCTTCGCAACGATCGGCTCCACGTCCTCGTAGCGGATGGAGCGGTGGGTCGCCCTGTGGGTCTCCTCGCCCACCAGCACGCGCCCCGGAGGCGCGGCGGACTGCAGTCGCGACGCGGTGTTCACCATGTCGCCGACGACCAGCGCCGAGTCTTCTTGCGAAGGATCGAGCTCGACGACAGCCTCGCCGGTATTCACGCCGACGCGTACCTTGAGGTCGGCGCCGGGCAGCTCGTCGTTCAGCGCGGCCACGGCCACGGGGATCTGGAGGGCCGCTCGTACGGCCCGTTCGGCGTCGTCGCCGCGCGCCACCGGCGCGCCGAACACCGCCATCACCGCGTCGCCGATGAACTTCTCGACGACGCCGCCGAAACGCTCGATCTCCGCGCTCACCCGTTCGTAATAGTGCTCGAGCAGCTCGCGGACGTCCTCGGCGTCCGTGGTCTCGGAGCGGGCCGTGTACCCGACCAGATCGGCGAACAGCACCGAGATGACCTTGCGTTGACGCTCGACCTGATCGGCCGGCTGCGCCGGGGCGGTGGCGCTGCCGCAGGACGGGCAGAACCGGGCGTCATCGGGAAGCGCCGTGCCGCAGTTCGTGCACGCGGCCGCGAGGGTGGTTCCACACGTCGCGCAGAACCGAGAGGCGGGGTCGTTCTCCGCGCCGCAGTTCGAGCAGACCCTCACGGGCAGAGGATACCGACGCCACGAACTCGCCGCTCGAGCCTCGCCTAGTATCTGAGGCTGGGGGTTGGCGTGGCCGGGTCGGCGACTCCACCTCGAGTTTGTGAGTTCGTGCACCCAGGTACACGCTTCGGGGGTTTCCGGCCCCTAGCAGGTGAGATGACCCCGACACCGTCAACCGGAGCTCACGAGATGCGCGACTTCGGCCTGCTGTACGAAGAGGAGGGCTCCCGCCTGTGGCGGGCCGTCTTCGCCTTCAGCGGCGATCCGGACGTGGCGAATGACGCCGTGGCCGAAGCGTTCGCGCAGTGCCTCCGCCGGGGGGATGCCGTCCGAGATCCGCGTGCCTGGGTCTGGCGCTCAGCCTTCCGTCTCGCCGCCGGTGAGCTGAAGGAGCGGGGACGACGAGTCGGAGCACCGATACAAAGCGCCAGCTACGACCTAGCGGAGGCGACGGACCACCTGATGGCAGCCATCGGTCAACTGCCCCGCCAGCAGCGGGCGGCGCTCCTGCTCCGTCACTACGCGGGGTACGAGACAAAAGAAGTCGCGCGGATCATCGGCACGAGCCAGGCGACCGTGCGCGTGCATCTCAGCCGAGGCCGCAAGCGGCTGCGCCAACTCCTGGAGGAACCCGATGAGGACTGATCTCGACCGCGCCTTCGACCCGCTCGACCTCCTCGAGGGACCCGACCTGCGAGCCGAGATCGAGCGACGCGCCTCGGCCCCCGCCCCGGCGATAGCCCCTCCGCCTCGCCGGCGTCGGGTGACCGCGGCCCTGGTCGCGGTGGCGCTGTTCGCGGTCGTCGCCGTCTTCGCCTGGGCCATGCTGAACCCGCTCGGCACCAGGCCCGTGCAACCCTCGCCCGCGCCCCAGCCGGCGAACGACTGGCAGGGCTTGGCCACCGGATGGACGCGGCTTCCCGACGTCCCTGCCTCCCTGCAGGGATCGGTCCGCATCTGGGCCGGGGGAACGCTGATCGTCTGGGGCGGGAATGAGGGAGACGGCGTCGGGCAGTCCGCGCTCGGGTGGCGCCTGGATGCGGCCAACGGGCCGTGGCGAACCTTGGCTCCCTCCCCGCTCGCCCCTCGCTCCTGGGCGGCGTCCGCATGGACGGGATCCGAGCTGCTGATCTGGGGTGGCGCCTCCGGCTCGGACCCGATGACAGATCCCCTCGCCGATGGGGCCGCCTATGATCCGGCGAGCGACACCTGGCGCAGGCTCCCCGAGGCGCCGATCGGGGCCCGGAGCCCGCTGGTCTCGGTCTGGACGGGCTCGCAGTTGCTCATCTGGGGCGAAGGACCGGCCCGCTCTCCCGGCGGGGCGATGGATGGAGCCGCCTACCAGCCCGAGACCGATAGCTGGAGCACGATCCCCCAGGCTCCGCGCCGGATCAACGATGGCCATGCGGTGTGGACCGGGACCGAGATGGCCGTGATCGGATCCGAGCTCCTGGACGGGAACCAGGCCATCACGGGCTTCGGGGAAGCCTACGAGCCGGCCACGGGCACGTGGAGGCAGCTCGCGCCCACGAACCTCGACTCGCAGGCAACCGACATCGCCTGGGACGGCACCCGGGTGGTCGTTGCTGACTACCTCGGGAACGTGAAGACCTACGACCCTGGCTCCAATCTGTGGGCCGATCTGCCTGACCCACCGCTGCCCCAGGGTGAGGGAGGTCCTTCCTTGGTCGTCGCCGGAGGACAGGTCATCGAAGGGCTGAACGGACGAACGGTGATGATGTCGACCGATCAGAGCGGTTGGAGCGACATCACCCACGCCGGCCACCCCGACCGCTTCCTCTCGGCGGGCCGCTTCGCGATCGGCGTCGCGGCCGGTGACCCACGGGCGTGGGCATATCTGCCGCCTCCACTCGATCACGGATGGACCCGCCTATCCGAACCTCCCGTCAGGCGGAGCTCCCCGGCTGAGGTCTGGGACGGGAAGGAACTCCTCGTGTGGGGCGGGAGCACGGGAGGGGGCGGCGGCCCGTCCCCCGATGGCTTCGCGCTCGATCCGACTACTAACACCTGGCGAAGCCTGCCCCCCGCCCCGATCGCACGCTCAGGAGCCTCCGGCGTGTGGACCGGATCCGAAGCGATCTTCTGGGGCGGCTTCGACGGGGAGACCGGTGCGGTCGACGGGGCTGCCTATGACCCGGCTACCGACTCCTGGCGAACGATCCCCGCCGCACCCCTGGCGCCACGGGATGGGGTGGGGATGGTCTGGACCGGCGCCGAGGTCTTCGTGTGGGGCGGTGGCCACGAGGACACCGCCAACCAGGGTGCCCTGTACGACCCGGCGACGGATTCCTGGCGCAAGCTCTCGAGTGCCCCCTTCGGACTCAACCTCCTCAGCGCGCTGTGGACCGGGGACGAGGTCATCATGTTCGGCTCCGACATCGGACCGGGGAATCACTCGGCAACGCCACATCCCCTGGGCCTCACCTACGACCCGACGGGCAACACGTGGGGGCAGGTGCCGCCCGCGAAACAGCTCTCCCCGCAAGCGACGTCGGCTGGGTGGGTCCGGGGCAGGCTCGTGGCTTACGACTACACGTTGCACGCTGCCTCCTTCGATCCGGCGGCGGCCCTAGCTCCGGGTGGCGCAGGTTGGAGCGCGACCGGGGGATGGGAGCCCCCTGGAGCCTGTGCCCGGTGCTGCACAGGAGTGCTATCCGGACTCCGCGACGACCCATGGCCTCTTCCTCGCCTGGTACTGCGGTCGATTGCTGACCTATGACGGCTCGGGTGGCTGGGTCGAGGTCCCCGGAGGGCCGACCGAGGCGACCGTCGAGGCGAACGCAGGCTCGTATCGACTCTGGCGGTTCGCCCAGCTCGAGCTCCGGCCCCGATCTCGTCTTCTTCGACGCTGAGGGTCTCACGGTGAAGAACGGTGCCCCCTGTTACGGCTGCGCAGGATCGCCCAAGAGTCTCTGGGTGTATCGACCGTGATACGCCTTTCAAACGACCCCGAAGGATATGGCTCGTCGACGTGGGCGGGGACGTCACGCGCATACCACCTGGGACGTTGAAGCCGGAGAGGGTCCATGCAGCGCCGCAAGTGCTCGGCGTCGACCTCTCGAGAGGCGCGATTTGGATGAACTCGGGGAACCTGGTCGGGTTCTCTCCGGGCAGCGGTCGAGTGGCGTCGCGTCGCCAGGTGGCCGGCCGACCGCATCCTCGCGAGCCGGCGGGAGTGGCGCGACTCGGGTCTCGCGTGTAGGTGGTCGATGTGGGCGGCGAGCGAGTCGTGGTCGTCAAGGTTTGATCGATCCCCGGTAAACCTTCTGCCGCCTCCCACGTTCTGTATTGACGACACAGACGGGCGGATGAGATGGATGCCACCATCGCGGAACCCAAACAGCGGCGTCGTATCGAGGTGGAGGGGCTCTACGAACGGGTCGGGGCCGAGCTGTGGCGCGCCATCTTCGTGTTCACCGGAGGAAGGCGTGCCCTGAGCGATGACGCGGTGGCCGAGGCGTTCACCCGCGCCCTGGAACGCTGGGAGGAGATCCGCGAACCCGATGCCGGCGCGACCCGTCGCCTTCCGGATCGCGAGCGCCGAGCTGCAGCGGGAGCGCCGCCCCGCGCCGGCTACCTGGTCCGATGCGGGCGGAGCCGAGGTGGAGGAGGTCTTGAGCGTCCTCGAGGGCCCTGGGGAAGCTTCCCGTGAACCAACGTGCGGCGATCGCCCTGCACTACCGGATGGATCTGCCGGTCCGCGAGGTCGCCCAGATCCTGGGGATCTCCACATCCACCACGAAGGTGCACCTGGTCCCGCGTCGGGCAGTTGATCGGCTCAGCCCATCGGTGATGCTTTTCCGCGACGACGGCGGTGCTCGTGCCTGTCGGAGCGCACTACCCGCCGCAAGGGCGAGCCAACAAGCAAGGCTTTGGGCGGTGGTGGCTTCTTGGGAATCGGCCACTATGCGTGTCCGGGTTTCGCGGCCGCTCTGGGGGTCGGCACGTCCGTGACCGGCGTCAGCTCTCACACGCCGTCGTTGAGGATGCGCTCGACCTTCTGACCGCCTGATAACGCCGCCGCCCTGGTGATGCTCTGTAAGGGTGTGGAGGTGGACTTGGATGAGGACGTTGGTTTCGACGCGCTCTACGCGGCGGTCGGCCCCCGCCTGTGGCGAGCGATCCTCGCGTACACGGGAGGTCGTAGAGAGCTCACCGATGACGTCGTCGCGGAGGCGTTCGCCCGCACCTTGGCTGCCTCAGACGTACGAGTACCCGGAGTCCTACATCTACCGGGTCGCGTTCCGTCTCGCCGCCCTGGAACTCCGACGCGCACCCACGATCGGAGACGTGCCGGATACGCCGGTCTCAGACGATCCTGGCCTCATTGACTTGTTCGACGTGCTCTGCCAGCTCTCAGCGGGACAGAGGGCTGCGGTGTTCCTCCGGTATCAAGCTGATCTCCCCGTCGAGCTGGTGGCCAAGCTGATGAATACGTCGGCGGGCGTGGTCCGGATCCACTTGTTCCGAGCGCGGAAGAAGCTCGCGACGCTCCTTGGAGGCGATGATGATGACTGAGCGCTGGAAGGAAGTCCTCGCCCTCCTGGACAACGTCGAACCAGATGCCGGGAAGCTCCGGGCACTGCGCGGCTTCCGCCCCCAACGAGCGACCTCCACGCGGCCCCGGACCTGGGAAGCGTGCGGTCGTCATCTCTTTCTCGCTGGCCCTAGCGATCCTCGGGTTCGCCTTCGTGTTCATGGCGCTTCGAGATCGAGCCCCGGCTGACGGCTCTCGACTCACCGAATCGAGCCATCTCTTCTACAAATGCCGCTGAACTCGTCCGCACGAGCGATTTCAGGATCGCCGAACTCACTTGGAGCGGGCACGTCCATACGGAACCCGTTCTTGAGACGCGTGCCGGACAGGACGCCGCCCTCCTCAGATGCGGATCGGACGCGCTGGAAGGATCGGTTCTGGCTCTTGCGAAAGATGGTCTCGCGTACTGCATCCAGGGTGTCGATTCGAGCGATCCGGACTCTGTCTTTGCGGCGCGGATAGTTGCGACCAGGCTCATTACAGGAGGGAGCTTCACCGATGCGGAACTTGAGGTTCTTCGGCTTGAGACCTTGCTCGGTTACGCCAAGCCCGAGAGTCCCGAAGCTGCGCAGTATCGCGATGAAGTCAACGCCGCCTGGGATGCACTGACCACGGCGGAGCAGGTCCATCTCAAGGGAGACGACCAGCTCACCGGGCGCCTCCGTGAGTCGTATCGGTCCCCATAGGTAGTCCCACCCTGGACCCCTGTCCCGGGTTCGCGGCCGTTTAAGGGTCCTGCCCTTCTCCCTTCGCGTCGGGTCTTTGACGGTCGGGGATCCCGCATGTTGGATGGGGACCGTGCTGCGACCCGTCTATCCATCTCTTCCTCGCCGTCACCGGGGAACCCGACTGGCCGGTTCAGGACCGGCGAGTGGTGGGCGATGGTTCGGGATCCGCTTCGGGATCGCCGTCGCCGTGGGCCTCACTCGTCTCGATCATCGCCCGGCGGTCCTCCCGCCTTGCCCGCCGGAAGGCGAAGGGCGCCGGCGACGGGGCGGACGGTCGGGCGCTCCGCCGGCGATCCACGGTCGTGAGTCTCGTGGCGGCGACGGCCGTCGTGATCGTCTGGTTCATCATCCTGCTGTACACGCTGCTCTGGCTGGGGGTGAACGTCGGGCCGCTGATCGCGAGCGCAGGGATCGTGGGCGTGGCACTGGGGTTCGGCGCGCAGACCCTGGTACGCGACACGCTCAGCCGGCCTCTTCATCCTCCTGGAGGGCCAGTTCGACGTGGGCGACGTCGTCGATCTGCAGACCGAGCCGGCATCGGTGACGGGCACGATCGAGGGGCTCACGCTTGCGGATCACCTCCGTGCGCCAGTTCGACGGGACGCTCAGCATCGTGCCGAACGGGATCATCCAGGTGACCAGCAACAAGACCCGCGGGTGGGGTCGCGCGATCGTGGACGTCCGCGTGGCGATCGGACGAGGACCCCGAAAGGTCCGCGACGCGCTGGAGGAGCTGTTCGATCGAGCTCGTCCACGCAGCGACCGTTCGACGAGGGGCTGCGCAAGGAGCCGCAGATCCTTGGCGTGACGCAGACGACCGACACCGCGCAGGTGATCCGCGTGGTCGCCGAGACGCTGCCGCACCAGGCGCTACGAGATCGAACGGCGCTCCGCGAGCGGATCCATCGCGCCATCGCCGACCAGGGCATCCGCGTGCCGCCGGTCCGACGGTGCCCGCGGCGCCCACCGCGACCGCCGGGCCGATCCCGCGCTGAGCAGCGCCGCACGAGTCGTTCTTCGCCGCTACGCTGTCGCGCATGGCCGACTTCCGGATCCGTCGACGAGCTCCAGACGGCACTCGGTGAGTCACGCCTACCTCGCCGACCGGGGGTCTCGCCACCGCGATCTACCTGTCGCTCTCGCTGGGCAAGCCGCTGCTGCTCGAGGGCGAGGCGGGCGTGGGCAAGACGGAGGTCGCGAAGGTGCTGTCCACGCTCCTGGATCGCGAGCTGATCCGCCTGCAGTGCTACGAGGGCATCGACGCGTCGCAGGCCCTGTACGAATGGAACTACTCCCGCCAGCTGATCGCCGTGCGCGCGATGGACGCGGCCGACGCCGCCACGCACGTGGAGGACCTCTTCGGCGAGGACTTCCTGGTGCAGCGCCCGCTTGCTGGCCGCGATCCGGGCCGGGGACCATGCGGTCCTGCTGGTGGACGAGCTGGACCGCGCCGACGACGAGTTCGAGGCGTTCCTGCTGGAGATCCTGTCCGAGTTCGCCGTGACGATCCCCGAGGTCGGGCGGGTGGCGGCCGAGACGCCGCCGGCGGTCATCGTCACGTCGAACCGCACGCGCGAGCTGCACGATGCCTTGAAGCGTCGCTGCCTCTATCACTGGATCGACCACCCCGCCCTGGACCGCGAGATCGAGATCGTGCTGCGCCCGCGCCCCGCACGTGGGGGAGACGCTGGCGCGCGACGTGGCCGGCGGCGGTCGCCCGGCTCGCGCGAGATGGATCTGGCCAAGCTCCCGGGCGTCGCCGAGACGATCGATTGGGCGAACGCCCTGGCGTTCCTGGGGGCCGACCACCTCACGCCCGAGGTGGCCGCCGACACGCTGGGCGCCGTGGTCAAGGACCACGAGGACCAGGAGCTCGTGGCCGCCCGCCTCGCCGACGTGGTCGGCGTCGACGCGGACGCCTGAGCCCGCCCCGTGGCCGCGCGGCCCCGTCGCCGGTCCGCTCCCGCATCTCGTCGCCTTCGGCCGGCGCCTCCGCCGCGCGCGGCCTGCCCGTCGGCACCGGCCGGATCCTCACCTTCGTCCGCGCGGTGGAGGCTCGTGGGGATCGTGGATCGCGACGCCCTCTACTGGGCGGCGCGGAGCACCCTGATCGGCCGGAAGAGGACCTCGAAGCGTTCGACGTGGTCATTCGAGGACTGGTGGCGCGACCTCGGCGGCGATCCGGAGATGGTGATCGAGCTCGACGATCCCGGGCCGGCGCAGCGACCCGACGAGCGGACCGGGGCGAGCAGCCCGAGGACCTCGAGGTCACCGTCGGGCAGCACCGCGGCCGAGTGGCACGGCCTCGACGACGACGACCCCGAGGCCGAGGAGGCCGAGGAGGAGACGCGCGATCCGGATCGTCGCGAGCGGCCGCCGAGGTGCTGCGGACACAAGTCCTTCGGCGATCTGACCGACGAGGAGCGCGCGCGGGTGGCGGCCCTGATCCGCCGGCTCTCCGCTCAGCGTCCCGCGTCGAGCGCACGCGGCGCACGCGTCCGTCGCCCAAGGGCGCCTCGTTCGACCTGCGGCGCACGCTGCGGCGGTCGCTGCGCACCCAGGGCGAGCCGTTCGACCGGGCATGGCGCGCGCGCACGCTCCCGCACCCGGCCGCTTGGTCCTGATCCTCGATATCAGCGGTTCGATGGCGCCCTACTCGCGGGCGCTGATGCAGTTCGCGTACGCCGCGATGGCCGCCGGCCGGCGGGTGGAGACGTTCTGCTTCGGGACGCGGCTGACCCGCGTCACGCGGACCCTGCGCACGAAGGATCCCGATCGCGCGCTGCACGAGATCGGCAGGCAGGTCGAGGACTGGGAGGGCGGCACGCGGATCGGGGAATCGCTGAAGGCGCTCCTCGACGGCTGGAGCCAGCGCGCGGCCCTGCGGGGCGCCGTCGTGGTCCTCTGCTCGGACGGGCTGGAGCGCGGCGATCCCGAGCTGCTCCGCGCGCAGATGGCGCGCCTGCGCCGGCTCGCGTACCGCGTGATCTGGGTGAACCCGCTCAAGGGGTCGCCCCGCTACGAGCCGCTCGCGCGCGGGATGGCCGCCGCCCTCCCCAGCGTCGACGTCTTCCTCTCGGGGCACAACCTCGAGAGCCTCGAGCACCTCGGTCGCGTCCTCGCCGGCTGAGTGGGGAGCCGGGCCACGGCCCACCCGCCGGCTCCGCGCGGGTACCCTGGGGCAGATGCCGGGCGACGACGAGCTCCTCGACGCGTACGAGCGGGAGCTGAGCGCCCCTGCGCCGCGCCGCGGCGTCCGGCCGGGGGTTCTGGCTCGTGGTCGGCTCGCTCGGCCTCGCCTGCGTGCTGCTGCTGGTGGAGATCTTCGCCAACCGCCCGATCGCCAACGACATCGGCAGCGCCCAGCACGCCCTGCGGGTCGCGGAGTCGGGCGCGGCGCGGGTCTACGCCGAGACGGGCTCGTACCTGGGAGCGGACGCCGACCGGACTCACCGGGGCCCGCTACGACGGCGGTGAACTGACCTACGTACCCCCCGACCGTCCTCCTCAGGCACCGACTCGGTCAGCGTTGGCCTGTGGCGGGCGAGTGGACCGCGGCCGTCCAGGTCCGCCCCGGCGCGTGCTTCTACCTCAGGCTCATCCCGGGCAGACCGACCCGAAGTACGGCGTGGGGACGGAGTGCACCGCGATCCAGGCTCGCGGTTCGAACGACGACCGCTGGTGAGGCGAGTCACCCGGACAGGTTCGCTGGGTTCGGAGCGTCGGGTGGGGGCGGCAGCGGTGGTGCATCGCCGGTGATCTCTGCGAGCGGATCCCAGGCGCGGGCCTCCTGGGTTCCGCCGGTCTGCGAACCGGGCCTGCGGATCACGACGGAGCCCGCGGCGCGATCGCCCAGCCGGCGCCGTCGCTCCGGGTCGCTCGCCACCGCGATCCCCCCGACCAGGTAGGGCACGAGGTAGGGGAAGCCGTCGACGAACCGCATGAGGTTCCGAACGATGGACCCCCCGACGCCGAGCTTGTCGCCGTCCGCGCGTACGCTCCGGATGCCCGTGGCGAACTTGCCGACCGTGGCGCCGAACGCCGCTTCCATCACGATGTAGTAGCCGAGGGTGATCAGCACCGCCCAGACCGCATGGCTGCCCGTCAGCGCGAAGCGGTAGAGGGTGAGCGTGGTCCCCGCATCCGAGTGGAAGACCGTCTTGGAGTACTGGATGAGGGGCGTGACCCAGATCAACGCCACGAGGGCGTCGATCGCGGTCGCGCCTGCTCGGCGGGCGTTGCCGACGTAACTCATCCGTGCATCCTCCGGCTCCCGGTCGAGGCGGGTCGACCCGACCGTACGGGCGCTGCGGATACTCGTCAACCGAGGCAGATACCCACCGCGCGGGCCTCGTTCCCCCCGTCAAGTTCGGGTCCCACTGGTCCGATGACTAGTCGATGCGAGGGGAGAGGGAGATGGGCAAGCCGCTGTTCGCGCTCGGCCTGGTTGCGGTGGTGGCCCTCGGCGTTCCGCCCGGCATCGGGGTAGCCACGACCGGGTCCCAGCGTTCGATCACGATCAGCACGGTGGCCCCCGGGCTCACGCTGACGAAGATCGACGACCCCGCGGGGCCCTACCAGGTGAGGGTGCTCACCATGGACCCCTCGACGCCCCTCACGTTCGATATCGCCACGGCGGGCGGCGCGATGGGCACGTACGCGCGTACGAGCCGGATCGCCGCATCTCATGGTGCGCTCGCTGCCGTCAACGGCGACTTCACGGTCAGTCCGGGACGCCCACTCCACCCGTTGGCGGTGGACGGCACGCTGCGTGAGCTCGGCCTCCAGAAGGGCGCAAGCTTCGCGATCCGTCAGGACGAAGCCGGCTCCTACGTCGGGCGGGAGCGGGTGGTCGTGAAGGGCCGCAACCTGACGCTGAGGACGAATTTCCCCGTGCGCGGGTACAACACCGGCGACCCGACGGCCAACAACCTCGTCGCGTACACGCCGTACGGGGGCGCCGGTTTCGAGCCCCCTCCCGATGCCTGCTCCGTCCGACTCGAGCGGGCCGGCAGGCTCCATTGGGGCCCTCAGACGGTCGGCGTCTCCCGCGAGTGGAGGGTCGTTCGCCGCCGCTGCGGGCCCGCCGCGATGGGGATGCGCGCGGGAACGGTGGTCCTGTCGTCCAGCAGATCGGGCACCGGGTCCAGGACCTTGAAGGCGATGAAGAGAGGACAGCTGGTACGGCTCACCTGGTCGGTCGGCTTGGCCGACGTCATGGAGTCGGTCGGCGGGATGCCGCTGCTGATCAAGAAGGGTGCGTCGGTGGCGCCGAGCGGATGCGGCTCCTACTTCTGTTCGCGCAACCCTCGAACCGCGGTCGGCGTCACGGCAGATGGCAAGGTGATGCTCGCGGTGGTGGACGGCAGGATGAAGTCCTCCGTGGGTATGACGCTCAGCGGCTGGGCGAACTACCTGATCGGACTCGGGGCCGTCTACGCCGTCAACCTCGACGGTGGCGGAGGGTCCACGATGTGGGTCGACGGCGAAGGCGTCGTCAACCAGCCGTCCGATCGTGCGGGCGAGCGACCCGTCACGAACGCGGTGCTGATCCTTCCCGGCGCCGACGACGGCGAGCCCACGCCGCTTCCCTTCGGCCGGGGACCGACCCGTGGGGAACACCGCACGTCGGGGCGCCCAGCGATCCCGACGCAGTTCCCGCCGATCGCGAACCGTGTGATGGCGGCCGCGCTCGCAGACCCTGGTTCGACCGGCGGACTGATGGACGCGCTGGTCGGCGGATATCTCGGCCCGACGTCCCTTCCGCGTGGGTTCGCGCGGATGGCACGGGTCTTCCGTAGCTCCCTGCGTCCCTAGTCGGCCGTCGCCGCCCGATAGGCGCGGTCGAGGAGCTGGATGGGATGCACGACCGTCGCGTCGACGCCGGCCGCTCGGAGACCCGCGATGATCTGGATCGTGCAGCCGGGATTCGCACTTGCGACCGTCGTGGCGCCTGTCGCAACGATCGCGTCCACCTTCTGCTGCTGGAGGCGGTCGGCGGGCCCGGGCTCCGTGAGTTGATACAGGCCCGCCGCCCCACAGCATCGCCCCCCGTCCGGGAGGTCGAGGACCCTGAGGCCGGGGATCGACCCGAGCAGCCGACGGGGTTCCTCACGCACATGCAGCGCGCGAAGCGCGTGGCACGCGTCGTGGTAGGCGATGTCGTGTGGCTCCGCCCGCCCGCCGGGCATGGGCTCGATGCCGGTGCGATCGAGGAAGGCCATGAGGTCCTCCACAGGCAGACCCGCGCCCTCGACGAGGTCGCCGTACCCGGTCATGTGCGCACCGCAACCCGCCGCGTTCACCAGGACGTGGTCCGCTCCGGCGAAGGCCGCGGCGTTCGCGCGTGCCAGGGATCGGGCGCTCCCCAGCCTTCCGTTGTGGGCGGCCAGGGCGCCGCAACACCGCTGATCGCGCGGGATCTCCACGCGCCAACCGTTGCGCGTCAGCACGCGGATGCTGGCCAGGTTCACCTCGCGGAACCATCGATCCTGCACGCAACCGCTCAGCAAGGCGACGGTGCCGCGGACCTCTGCCCCGGGCGCGGGTGCGGCGGAGCGGGGGAGCGCGTGCATCGCCCCCCGCGCCGATGGCACCATGGATCGGAGCCGCCTCGGCAGGAACGGTCTGACCACCGGCTGTAGGAGCGTCGCGAGCCACAGGAGGCGCGGGCGCGCGAGGACCACATCGAGCGCGGTCCACCTCAGGAGGCGGCTCCCCGGCCCGCGCAGCGGCTCGACCTGCGCGCGCGCTCCCTCCATCATGCGACCGAACGGCACGTGCGACGGACACACGTCCTCACACGCGCGGCAGACCAGGCAGAGGTCCATGAAGCCCGCGAAGGTGTCGTCGACCGGGGCGCCGTCTTCGACCGCGCGCATCGCCGCGATGCGGCCGCGGGGTGAGGCGGACTCCTCGCCCGTCAGCCGGTAGGTCGGGCAGTGCGGGAGACAGAGGCCGCACGCCACGCAGGCATCGAGGTCCTCGCGCATCGGCCGGTCCCCCCCGGCCCACCCCGGTGGCATCGCCGAGGGAGCGCCGATGAACCGGGCGCCCGCCGGAAGCTCGGACCCGAGCGGGGGACTGATGTGCTCGCCATCCTGCATGCCTCCATCCTCGCATCCGTACCCTGGCACGACCGCATCTCGCCCGCGCGCGCTTGGATTGACCGGTCGACGACTTAGGGGTAGCATCCGGTCTAATAGTAAGGAAACTTTCCTTACTAGAGCTGCTCGAGCTCGGGTGCGACACGCTCGATCGAGGGGGAGGGAGCTGCGATGCGCCGAAAGACCGCGTTCACGAGAACCGCCGTCGTGCTCGCCACGGTCGCCATGGTGGCCGCCGCGTGCAGCAACGGTAGCGACACGTCTCCATCGGAGTCGGCGGGCTCCTCGGCCCCCGCGCCATCTGGGGAGATCACCTTCCTGGTGTCCTCAACTCCGACCGTCGACAACCTGATCAAGATGATCCCCCAGTTCACGGCGCAGACCGGCATCAAGGTCAACGTCGCCAACATCGACTACGACGCGATGACTCAGAAGGAGACCCTCGATCTCCGTTCGAAGACCGGTCAGTACGACGTCTTCTGGGTCGAGGGCACGTTCCTTGCCCGCTACGTCGGCCAGCTGAACGGCCTCGAACCCATCGGGGACTACGCGACGAGCCAGAACGTGGACCTGAAGCTATCCGACTTCCCGCAGTCGCTGATCGACAACTTCTCGGTCGACTCGACGCTCTACGCGGTGCCCTTCGAGAACACGCTGATGATGCAGGCGAACCGGGACGACCTCTACGAGCAGGCCGGACTGGCTCCGGCCACGACCCTGCCCGAGTACCTGAGCAACGTGGCCGCCCTCAACGCCCCGCCGTCGCATTACGGCACGGAGATCATGGGCCAGCAGGGCGAGCCGATCTTCTACGAGTGGGTCAACTGGCTCTGGGGCGAGGGGGGCGATCTGTTCGACTCGAGCGGGGCGCCCACGCTCGACACGCCCCAGGCCGTCAAGGCGACCAACGACCTCCTCACCTTGGCGAAGAGCGCGCCTCCGGGCGTAGCCAACTACAGTTGGGACCAGGCCGCGACATCCTTCGCGACAGGCGACGTTTCCACGGCCGTCCTGTTCTCCGACCAGACGCCTGGCCTCCTGGATCCGGCGAACTCGAAGGTGATCGGGAAGTGGAGCTACGCGCCCTTCCCCGGTGACAAGTCGACGGCGTTCGGCGGGTACGCGTGGGCGATGAACGCGTCCAGCGCGAACAAGCCGGCCGCGCTGGCCTTCATCGACTGGGCCACGAGCGCGGAGACGCTCTCCAAGCTGGTGCCGGACGGTTCTTCGCCGCCGCGAACGTCCGTCCAAGACGATCCGTCGTTGCAGAAGAAGTACCCGTGGTTGTCGGCGGAGGCCGCGGCGTCGGGCCGTGCGATCGTGCCCATCAAGAATGCCGCCTACTTCGACCTGGTGGATGCGCTCTCGACGGATCTGAACGCGGCGCTCACCGGCAGCATGACGCCGGATGCTGCCATGGCCGACGCCCAGAAGCAGTGGGAGCAGATCCTGGCCTCGCAGTAGGCGAGGACCTCCCCCGTGGATCGACCCCTGACCGACGCGACGCCGGCCCCCTCGCGGGGCCGGCGTTCGTTCTTCGCCCGCCATCGCGAGGCCCTCACCGGCCTCGCCTTCATCGCGCCCGCGGCGATCTTCCTCGCTCTCGTCATGGGCTACCCGATCGTCTACCTGATCCGCCACAGCCTCAACAAGGAGAACTTCGCGAACCCGGCGGCCGGTGCCACGTTCATCGGCCTCGGCAACTACCGGGCATTGCTGACGAACCACGAGTTCTGGCAGAGCACGCGCACCACCTTGGTGATCGTGGTGTTCGCCGTCGCGATCGAGTTCCTCCTGGGGATGCTCCTGGCACTGTTGCTGCAGCGCGTCCTCCGTGGACGCCGGATCCTGATCGCGCTCGTGCTGATCCCGAGCATGATGATGCCGATCGCCGTCGGGTTGATGTGGCGGTTCATGCTCGACGACGGGTACGGGATGGTGACGTATTACCTGAGCAGGGTGGGGCTCACGGGTCCCGGCGGGGTGTTCACGGGGTCGATCCTCGGGAGCGCGCACAGCGCGCTGGCGTCGATCGTGCTCACCGACGTCTGGGAGTGGACGCCGTTCATGGCGCTGATCCTACTGGCGGGATTGCAGTCGTTGCCCACGGAGCCCTACGAAGCGGCGGCGGTGGACGGCGCGAGCGGCTGGCAGGAGTTCTTCTGGATCACGCTCCCGATGCTGCGGGCGGCCATCACCGTGGCGCTGCTGATCCGGATCGCCGACGCGATGCGCATCCTCGACATCGTCTTCTCGATGACGAACGGGGGTCCCGCGAACGCGACACAGACCGCGCAGCTGTTCACGTATCGGACCGGGTTCGAGCAGTTCAACATCGGCCTCGCCTTCGCGCAGGTGGTGCTGGTCGTTGGCGTGACCATCGGGGTGTGTGCCCTGATCTTCCGGCAGGTCGCCCGAGACGGGGGCGGGGCGTGAGCACGCTGGCCCGGCGGCGCCAACGCGCGGGGTGGGTGTCCACGGCCGCCGCGTTCGTGATGGTGGGCATCTTCCTCGTGCCCGTGGCCTGGACCGTCGAGACGGCGCTGAAGACGAAGGTCCAATCGTGGTCGCTTCCGCCCCACTGGCTGTTCGAGCCGACGCTCTCGAACTTCCGCACCGTCCTCGTGGACCAGGGCTTCGGCCGCTACCTGCTCCACAGCGCGGTGATCGCCACAGGGACGACGCTGTTAGCGCTGACGCTCGGCTCGCTCGCCGCCTACGGGTTCGAACGGTTCCGTTTCCGTGGGCGGCAGGGCGCGTTCTTCGCGTTCCTCCTGGCATACATGGTGCCCGAGATGGCGATCGCGCTCCCGGCGTACCTGCTCGCCGTCCAGTTCCACGTCCTCGATACCTACGTCCTGCTGATCGTGATGCACGCAACCTTCGCGACCGCCTTCGCGACCTGGATGATGCGGGCGTTCTTCAAGGAGGTGCCTCGCGAGATCGAGGAGTCGGCCATGGCCGACGGCGCCACGCGGCTGGGAGCGTTCCTCCGGATCACCCTGAGGCTCGCCGGACCCGGGCTCGTCGCGACCGCCGTCTTCTGCCTGATCTTCAGCTGGAACGACTTCCCATACGCGCTGGTGCTGTCCGGGCTTCACACGCAGACGCTGCCGGTGGCGGTGGGCTCCCTGAAGACCCCGGCCGGCACGGCGTGGGGCGGGATCATGGCGGTCACGGTCGTGGCGTTCCTGCCCACCGTGATCTTCGCGTTCATCGTCCAGAAATGGCTCGTGCGAGGACTGACCTTCGGGGCGGTGAAGTAACGGTCCGGCTGCCGCGCGGGGACGGCATCGGCTGGTTCAGGAGGCTCGCCGCAGCGGGATCGGGGTCGCCGTGCACGCGGCCGCCAGACACGGCAGGCCGAACGCGTCCTCGATCGCGCGCAGGATCGACGCCTGATCGAACCCGGTCCCGTCGGTCGTCCCCGCCCCTTGGAGCTGCTGCCCTGCGATCAACGTGGCGATGTGCTGGGAGGGGCTCTCGACCTCGTCCCAGGTGAGGATCACGACGCCGTGAGGTCCCGCCGCCTTCACGAGATCGGTCCAATTCTTCGCGAGCCAGCTATCGGCGCCGGCGTCCCCCCCGCCTGCGGCGCCGCATCCTCCCGTGTCGTTGTGCATGTCGTGGCATTGGTTGGGAACGACGATCGCGAACGGAGGGAGCTTCACCCCTTGGAAGTTGGCCACCGGGGGCGAGGCGTCCGCGGGGGTATCGCCCGGGAAATTGGCTACGTGCTGCGTGCACGCGGGGCCTTGGGACGTGGTGACGAACAGCAGCGGGGGGACGTGCTTGCGCGCGTAGTCGTTGGTGGAGGCGTCGGAATATGCCGTTAGGTCACACGACGACGTGTTTCCCGGGTACCCCTCCGCGTACGTCTTCCAGTCGATGCCCTGGGCGCTCAGTTGGTCGAACACGCTGGGGCAGCTGCGCCCCCAGTCGCTGTCGCTCGTCGCGTCGCAGGTGGTGCCCGCCGTGAGGTAGACGTAGTTCGGTAAGGACGGGTGCGTGTGGCTCTGCATCGAGGTGAGGAGTAGCGACGATGGCACGATCGTGTCGTTGAGATATGGCATCCCCGGGTCCCCGATCACCTGCTCGAAGCCGTGGTTCTCGAGGATCACCAGGACGATCCGGGAGGGCGCGCCGGCCCCGGCATGACCGGAGGGAGTGGCGGAGGAGAATTCGTGGGAGCCGCGCTGGGCGTCACGGGAGCAGCGGACGACGCGGCGACGGTGGCCGGATCGGGGTTCGTGCACGCGGCACCCAGGATCAGGGCGAGTGCGAGGAGGACGCGCGGTCGGGGGTGGCGCATGTGCGGTCAGGATATGGCGCTAGGCTCCCGTAGCGGGGGTTCACGAGAGCCTCCACGGAATCGTCATCAGTTCCGCCCAGGCGCTGCGGACAGGAGGATCCCCTTGCTCTACCACATGTCGATCCATCGCCCAAGGCCCGAGTACGAACGGGACCTGATCGAGTCGATGCACCGCTTCGGCGCTGCGGCACTGGCCGAGGGCGCGATCGAGTCCCACACGTTCAAGGACGCGCGGTCCGATGCGCTCGTGGGCCTCGCGATCTGGCGCACCGACGACGAGCTGGCCGCCGCACGGCCGGCGCTGGCGGCCGCGGTCGAGGGCGACGACTTCGACACCTGGGAGAACGGTCCGGTCGAGCTCCTCCTGCTCCACGAGGTGTAGGCGGAGCCCCCACCGCGCCCGTTAGGCTCGGTGGCATGTCGGATCCGCGCATGTCCATCAAGGCGTCATCGTTCACGGAGTCGGTTATCCGGGATATGACGCGGCTCGCCGACCTCCACGGGGCGATCAACCTCGGACAGGGGTTCCCCGACTTCCCTGCGCCGGAGGCGGTCAAGCTGGCAGCCATGCGGGCGATCGAGGACGATCACAACCAGTACCCGGTGACGTGGGGTGTGCCCGCGTTCCGCGATGCGATCGCCGCGAAGTACCTCCGCGACTACGGCATGTCCGTGGATCCCGACACGGAGATCTGCGTCACCTGCGGGTCGACCGAGGCCATGGCTGCGGCGATGCTCGGACTGCTGGACCCAGGCGACGAAGTGGTGATGTTCGAGCCCTTCTACGAGAACTACGGCCCGGACGCGATCCTTACCGGCGCCCTACCCAGGACGGTGACCCTTCGCCCACCGGGCTGGACGTTGGACGAAGCAGAGCTGCGTGATGCCTTCACCGATCGCACACGCGCGGTCGTCATCAACACGCCGAACAACCCCACGGGGAAGGTGTTCACCCGCGAAGAGCTGACGGCGATCGGGCAGCTATGTGAGCGCTTCGACGCGATAGTGATCACCGACGAGATCTACGAGCACATCACGTACGACGGTGTCCGGCACGTACCCATGGCCACGGTCCCGGGTATGGAGGACCGGACGGTCACGATCAGCGCCCTGTCGAAGACGTACTCCGTCACCGGTTGGCGGGTGGGGTGGGCGGTGGCGGCCGCGCCGTTGATGGCCGGGATCCGCCCCGTGCACGACTTCCTCACCGTGGCGGCTCCGGCGCCCCTGCAGATCGCCGGCATCACGGCCCTGGCCCTTCCGACCGCCTACTACGAGGAGTCGCGGGCCGCCTACGCCGAGCGGCGAGAGGTGATGATGCGGATCCTGGCGGAGACGGGGTTCGAGGCCTCGGCCCCTGCAGGCGCCTACTACGTCATGGCCGACGCGACCCACCTGGGATCGGGTGACGACGTCGAGACCGCCCACCACCTCGTGGAGCATGTGGGGATCGGCACCGTGCCTGGGTCATCGTTCTTCCACGATCCGTCGCTGGGCGCCCACCTGCTGCGGTTCGCGTTCTGCAAGCGGGTGGAGACGCTCCTGGCGGCCGAGGCACGCCTCCGCACGCTGGTTCAGTAGGCGAGTTCCAGCGCGCCGTCGATGAAGACCCGGGGTCCCGACGGCGCGGTGCCACCCGGCACGACCGTCTTCGTGCCCGAGGAGATGTCGTACAGACGGATCGTGCCGTCGACCATCCGGTACGCGAGCTTACCCAGGGACCGGGAGACGCTGTAGTCGACCACGTCGCCGCGGGCCAGTCCGGAGACCGCCCCGGTAGCGACGTTCACCTTCACCAGGCCCACGACGCCGGTCTGGTTCCACCACCAGGCCACCAGGGTGCGGCCGTTGAGCCAGACGGGGCGCAGCAGCGTCCTCCAGCAGGCGCCGGCCGCCACACGGCGCTTCCCGGTGCCATCGGTGTTCATCACCCAGATCGAACCGCTGCAGGCCTTCGACCCGGTCTTCTTCGTGAAGGCGATCTTGCGGCCTGAGGGGCTGAACGACGGATACAGCGACCTGCCGTCGGTGGTGAGCCGGTGCGGGTTCGGCGTCCCCTTGACGCGAGCGGTCCAGATGTCCCACCGGAAGAGGTCGGCGTCGTTCCCATGGGTGACCGCGACCAACCGCCCGGCAGGCGACAAGGCGAGGTTGAGTGGGGTGCGGTCCTGATCCTTGAATCGGATGAGCCGGTGATCCTTCGCCTTGGCGGTGTTGTAGGTCCAGACCGAGTTCACGCGGTGGTCGCGGTCGCCCGCGCCGGCACCGTTCGCGTCCGGGAGGAAGACGACCTGGCCGCCGTTCGGGGAGATCAGCGGGAACGTCGCGTCCTGGATCGTGTACTGCATGGTGCCGTCCGAGGCGGACAGCCCGTACACGGCGCTGCGGCCACCCGAGGTGCCGCGGCTGGCCGCCACCGTTCCCGATCCCAGGGAAAAGTACGGAGAGGTGTTCACGATGGTCGTCGCGACCGTGCCGTCCAGCGACGCCGTCCGGATGCTGTTCGTGAGTCCGCCCCACCACGCCAGCTGGACGGCGATGAGGCGCCGGTGCGTCGGCGCATCTGCCCGCGCCGCACCGGACGCGAAGGAGGCGCCGACCATGACCGTCGCGGCCACGACTGAGGCGATCCTCCGTAGATGCATGGGTCAGTATCCCCCCCAGGCACGTCCGGGAGCGAGCACCCCGGCCGGATCGAACGCGTCTTTCAGCCGACGTTGGATCTCGGGGGCCGGTATCGCGGTGGGGCCGAGTCCGCCTGGGCCGTGCACGGCCGGGGCGATCCCGCCGAGGCGGACAACGCGCTCACGGACGGCCTCGACGGCGTCTGACGAGTCGACCCCGATCCACGCCATCCCCACGGCGGGCAACGCGAGCCACGACGAGGCGTCCCCGACGGCGCCGCCTATCTTCGACGACGGAACCGCGACCTCCAGGACCGTGGTGGCCCGGGGCCGTTCCGGCAACACGTCGGCCTCCTGCCATGTCGCGAGCTCCTCGAGGCTCTCGGCGATCTCCTCGACCTCGCCGCGCCAGCCTTCGAGCAGGACCGTGACCTCATCGGGGCTGGCCAGGACGGCCGCCGCCGAGGGAGCGGCCGCAGAGACGGCTGCCGCCAGATCTAGGGACCCCTGAGCGCGGATCGTCCGCGTGACCTCCGGGAGCGGCCGCAGCTTCAGCGCGACCTGCACGATGACGCCGAGCGTGCCGAGCGAGCCCGTCGCAAGGCGGTGGACGTCGTAGCCCGTGACGTTCTTGACCGTGCGGGCGCCGCTGCGGATCGCACGGCCGTCACCGCTGACCAGTTCCATCTCGACCACGCTGTCGCGCACGTGGCCTACGCGCGCCCGGCGCACCGACGAGACACCGGCGGCAACGATCCCTCCCACCGTCGCGTCGTGCGGCGCGTCGACCGGCCACTCCTGTCCGTGTTCGGCCAGCGTGAGTGCGAGGTCGTGGGCGCGCATGCCACCCTCCACCACCGCCAGCATCTCCTCGGGGGCGTAGGCCACCATCCGGTCGAGCTGGGTGGTCCAGAGCTCCGCATCGACCTCGGTCGGGTTGCCTCGATCCATGTGCTGCCGCCCTCCGACCACCAACAGGGGTCGGCGGTCGGCGGTGGCCTCGCGGAGCGCCTCGGCGACGTCGGCCTTCGTGTGAGGGTGGATCAGATCCACGATCCCTCCGGTAGGTTCGCGGCTGCCGCGGATGCATCGGCCGTGCCGGCTGCGGCCGCCGCGAAGTCGCCGCACCGAGCTCCGGCCGGTAGCACCTTCTGCGGGTTCATCCGGCCGTCGGGATCGAAGGCTTCGCGCACGCAGGCCTGGGCTCCCAGGTCGGTCGCGGTGAACACCAGGGGCATGAAGTCCCGCTTCTCCAAACCGATGCCGTGCTCGCCGCTGAGCGCGCCCCCTGCCGCGATGCAGAGCCGGACCAGCTCCTCGCTGGCCTCGAGCACCCGCTCCAGCGTTCCGGGCACCGAACGATCGAACGAGAAGAGTGGGTGGAGGTTGCCGTCGCCCGCGTGGAACACGTTGGTGACGATGAGCCCGTGGCGCTCGGCGATCGCGTACACGCCGGTCAGCACCTCGGGCAGCTTCGCGCGCGGCACCACGCAGTCGTGCAGGTGGTAGTGGGGCGCGATCTGGGCCACCGCTCCGAACGCCGACTTGCGGCCCTTCCAGATCAGGGCGCGCTCGGCGTCGTCGGCGGCGACGCGGATCGTGCGGACACCGTGCGCCCGGGCGGCGGCCTCGACCTCCCCCGCCTGGGCCTCGACGGCGGAACGGAGGCCGTCGACCTCCACGATCAGGATCGCGGCGGCGTCGGTCGGGTAACCGGCGTGGGCGAAGTTCTCCGCGGCCACGACGATGCCGTGGTCCATCATCTCGACGGCCGCAGGAACCACCCCGTGGGCGATGATCGCGGAGACCGTGGCGGCGCAATCCTCCACCGTGGTGAAGTCCAGTAGCATCGTGCGGACGGCCGGTGCCAGGGGCGTCAGGCGCACGCAGACCGCCGCCACCACCCCGACCGTGCCCTCGCTGCCCACGACGACGCCCCGGAGGTCGTAGCCGGCGGCCTCGGGCGCCTCGCTCCCCACGCGCACCAACGACCCGTCCGCCAAGACGAGGTCCAGCGCCAGCACGTGGGCCGACGTGACGCCGTACGCGAGGCAGTGAGGCCCGCCCGCGTTCGTGTTCACGTTCCCGCCGATCGACGACGTCTGCTGCGAGGAGGGGTCGGGCGCGAACGTGAATCCGAGCGGCGAGAGGGCGTCGGCGAGATCGAGGTTCGCCAGGCCCGGCTCGACCCACGCGAGCCGGTCCTCGGGCCGTACCTCGAGGATCCGGGTCATCTTGGTGGTGACGACCACGATCGGCCCACCGAGGGGGGTCGCGGCCCCGACCAACCCGGTGCCGGACCCGCGGGGGACCACCGGGAGTCCGTGGGCGGCCGCGATGCGCAGGCACGCTTGGATCTCCTCGGCCGAGCGCGGGAAGACCACCAGGCCGGCGTCGCCCTCGACCAGCGATGCGTCCCGGGCGTAGAGGCGCAGCGCCAGCGGATCCGACAGGACCTCGGCAGGACCCACGGCGGCCTCGAGGTCGCGGCGCGCGTCGGTGAGCAGGGTCATCGCCCCCAGCCTAGCCCCGGCGACCGCGAGGGCGGAACCCGAGCGTCCTAGGCGACGCGACCGGGGGAGCCGTCGGCCGACTCGAGCGGCAGGCCCTCGGCGGCCCACGCCTCCATCCCGCCCTCCACGTTGTAGGCCTCGAACCCGCGCGCCTGGAACATCATCGTGGCGAGTTCGCTCCGGTTGCCCGAGCGGCAGATCACGGCGATCGCCCTGTTCGGGTCGAGGTCGGCACCGGCCCCCGCCATGATGGCGTTGAGTGGGATATGGACGGCGCCGGCCACCCGGCCCGCCTCCCACTCGTAGTTCTCGCGGCAGTCGACGAGCTGGATCTGGCCCAGGCGGTCGTAGACGCCCTTCGCGGAGGTGAGGTGCTCGCTCATACGCAGGTGCGAATCCTATCAGCGCGGTCGGGTATTCCCGACGCCGCTCCGGTGGCTCAGCTGGCGGGAGAGAACCAGCGGCCCGTCTCGTCGATGCCCCACCGATGGCGGCGGACCTCGATCGTCAGCGCATGCGCGAAGATGGTCTCCAGAGGTTCGTCGAACAGGACGAATCGCACCTCCTCGGGGCCCGTCGTCTTCGTGCATCACCGCGGAGAGTGCGATGGGCGCGGCCTCCTCGGGCGGGTAGCCGTAGATCCCGCATGAGATCGCGGGGAAGGCGATCGATCGTGCCCCGAGCTCGCTCGCGAGACGAAGGCTCGAGACGTAGCAGGCGCGCAGTCGCCGCCTGTCCTCGTCCTTCCCCTCGTAGATCGGACCCGCCGTGTACACGATCCATCGTGCCTGCAGGTCCCCGGCGGTCGTGGCGAGCGCGGTACCGGTGGGCAGCGGGGGGATACCACCCTCGGCGACGAGGCGTTCCCGTTCCGCCAGCGCTACGGGACCGGCGGCCCTGGTGATGGCGCCGTCCACGCCGCCGCCTGGGACGAGCCCGGTGTTCGCAGCGTTCACGATCACGTCGGTCGCCTGGCGGGTGATGTCGCCTCGCACGATCTCGATCCGACGCGCGGGCCACAGCCGCCTGCGTTCGAGGAGATCCTGGTCCTCGCTCCAGCGGCGGGAGTGGTCTTCGATCCGCTGCTCGAGGGCTCCCGGGTCCATGGCCGGCATCCTAGGCGAGCAACCCGACGACGTCCGGATCTCCTGCCGCTGACCCCTTGCGGCCGATAGGCTCGCGGGGATGAGCGCGTTCGATCTCCTGGTGCTGGGCGACGCCAACCCGGATCTGGTGCTTCGCGGCGGCCAGGTGGTGCCCGCGTTCGGCCAGGCGGAGCGGATCGTGGACCAGGCCTACCTCACGATCGGGGGCTCTGGGGCGATCATGGCCTGCGGGGCCGCGCGTCTCGGTCTGCAGGTGGCGTTCTGCGGCGTCGTGGGCGACGACCTCTTCGGCCGATACATCAGGGAGGCCATGGCGCAGCGGGGGGTCGGGCTGAGCGGGTTGACGACGGACCCCGACGGTCCGACCGGCGTGACGGTCGTCCTGTCCTCGCCCGATGACCGAGCGATGCTGACCGCTACCGGCACGATCGCGGATCTCCGTGGCGACCTCGTGCCTCGTGATCTCCTCGGATCGACCCGTCATGTGCACGTGAGCTCCTACTTCCTCCAGCGCGCGCTCGCGCCGGACCTCCCGGCGCTCTTCGACGCCGCGCACGAGGCGGGCGCCTCCACGTCGGTGGATCCGAACTGGGATCCGACGGGCGCGTGGGACGGGGGGTTGCTCCAGCTCCTGTCGAAGGTCGACGTCTTCCTGCCCAACGCGATGGAGGCCACGAACCTCGCTCGGACGTCGGATCTGGACGAGGCGGTGCAGCGCCTCCGAGCCCGGACGCCGGCCGTGGTGGTGAAGGACGGCGCCAACGGCGCGCTCGGCTCGGCCCTCGGGTCGTCGTCCCGGGCTCTCGCGTTCCCGGGCCCGGTCGTGGACACGACGGGCGCGGGGGATTCGTTCGATGCTGGGTTCCTGGCTGCCTGGCTCGACGAGGTTGAGCTCGACCGGGCCCTGGCGCTCGGCAACGTCTGTGGACTGCTGTCCTCGCGCGGGCCGGGCGGGACCGACCATCAGCCCACGATGGAGGAGGCGTTGGCTGCGCTCGAACGGGGGTCGGCCACATGATCGTCTGTCTCGCGGCGAACCCGTCGGTGGACCGTCTGTTCGAGGTCGATCGGCTCGTGAAGGGTGACATCCATCGGCCGCAGGGCTTCGTGGAGGTGGCCGGCGGGAAGGGGCTGAACGCGGCCCGCGCCGCGCACGCCCTCGGAGCGGACGTACATGCGGTGGCCCTGATGCGCGGGCACACGGGGCGTTGGCTCAAGGACATGCTGACGGCCGAAGGTGTCGAAGCGACGCTGGTGTGGACCCACGGCGAGAACCGCTCGTCGCTGAGCGTGGCCGATCGGGAGACCGGCCAGCTGACCGAGTTCTACGAACACGGCTCGGAAGTGCCCTCGGCGGCGTGGGCGGAGCTGCTCTCCGCCACCGAACGGACGTGGGCGTCAGGAGGCTGGCTCACGATCAGCGGATCGTTGCCGCGCGGCGCCCCGCAGGAGGGGTATCGGGACCTGATCCACGACGCCCACCGTGCGGGCGTTCGCGCGGCGCTCGACGCCGAGGGAGACCGCCTGCGGCTCGCGCTCGCCGCCCAGCCGGAGATCGTGAAGGTCAACGCCGTCGAGGCGAGCGATCTGCTGGAGGTGCCCACCGCTCGGCGTGACGAAGCTCTGGCCGCCGCGCAGAAGCTGCGGGCGCTCGCGGGCGGCCACGGTCATGCCGGTCTGGTGACACGCGGGGCCGACGGGGTCGTGCTGGCCGCCCCCGACGGCACGCTGATCGAGGGAGCGCTGTACGTGCGCGGCCACTTCCCGGTCGGCAGCGGCGACGCGTTCCTCGCAGGGTTGGTGACCGGGCTCGACCGGGGTGAGGACTGGGCCGGCGCCCTCCGGCTGGCGCTGGGGGCCGCTACGGCGAACGCCGAGGTCCCGGGCGCGGGGCGACTGGAGCGGGCACGCGCCGAGGCCCTGGCCGCCCAGGCGGACGTGCGGACGATCTAGGCAGCCGTGGACGACGACGACCTCCTCGCCGAGCAGATCCGCTACTACGAGGATCGCGCCCCTTCGTACGAGGACCTCTACTTCCGTCGGGACGCCTACGATCTGGGCCCGGAAGGGAACGCCGGGTGGTTCGCCGAGACCGCCGCGCTGGAGGCGTCCTTGCTGGCGCTGGACCTCAGCGGGGACGTGCTGGAACTGGGTTGCGGCAACGGGCTGTGGACCCGATGGATCGCCCCCCGCGCCCGTGCTCTGCTGGCCGTCGACGCCTCACCCACCATGCTGGCGCGCAACCGTGCCTGGGTCGCCGATCCAGATGTGGACTACGTCGAGGCCGACGTGTTCGCCTGGAAGCCCCCGGAGGGCAGGCGGTTCGACGTCATCGCGTTCGGGTTCTTCCTGTCGCATGTGCCGCCGTCGCGGATCGAGGCGTTCTGGGGGAACCTGGCCTCGTGGCTCGCGCCGGGCGGGGTCGTGTGGTTCGCCGACGATCGCTGGGCGCCCGACCGGCCACGCTCCTCGCACCATGTCGAAGGGGATCCCGACCACGCGCACCTGCGCCGACTCGACGACCGGGAGTACGGGATCGTGAAGCTCTTCTACCGGCCAGAGGAGCTGGCGATGCAACTGGCGGGGCTCGGGTGGGACGCCGAGGTTGCCGGCACGGGCGAGCACTTCCTGGTGGGCACGGCACGGTCCCGGCGACAGGACGAGCAGGGCTAGGGGGCCGACGGGCACCCGAGCGGCGTTACGTCGGCGCGTGCTCCTTCATCACCGGGTTCGCGAGCACACCCACGCCCTCGATCTCCACCTCGACCTCGTCGCCGTCGCTCAGCCACACGGGCGGCGTTCGGGCGAAACCCACCCCGGGTGGCGTTCCGGTCGCGATCAGGTCACCCGGGTCGAGCGTCATCGTCCGGCTGATCGAGGCCACGAGCTCGGCGACCCCGAAGACCATCTGCCCAGTGGTCGAGGATTGGAGCTCGCGCCCGTTCAGGCGCAGCCGGATCGCGAGCGCTTGTGGATCGGGGATCTCGTCTGCGGTAACGAGCCACGGGCCGCACGGGAGGAAGGTGTCGATCGCCTTGCCCAGCATCCACTGGGACGTGCGGTTCTGGAGGTCGCGCGCCGAGACATCGTTCATGCACGTGTAGCCGGCGACGTACGAGAGGGCATCCGCCGCATCCACCCGGTGGGCCGTGCGGCCGATCACGACGCCGAGCTCGGCCTCGTAGTCGGGTTCGGCCGTCTCGGGTGGGAGCACGATCGGCGCGCCGGGACCGATCACGCTGTTCGCGAACTTCGGGAACAGGATCGGCACCTCGGGGAGCGGCAGGCCCGACTCCTCGGCGTGGTCGCGGTAGTTCAGCCCGATACAGATCACCTTGCCGGGTCGCGGCACCGGAGCGAGCAGGTGCACCGACCCCAGGGCGACGGCGCGTGCCTCGGTGGTTCCGCCGGTGGCGAGGTACACGGCGAGGTCCCGACCCATCGGGACGACGTCCTCGCCCTCGATGCGCCCGAACCCGCCCTCGAACGAGACGAGCCTCACGGGGTCAGCACCACCTTGAAGTGGTCGGTCGTGTCCACCAGCGCCTCGAACGCCCGCTGGCCGTCGGCAAGCGGCATCTGCGTGAACCAGCCGGACGTGTCGATGGTCCCGCCCTCGATCAGCATCAGTGCCCGCGCGAAGTCCGCGTCGTCCCACGCGAACGACCCGGTCACCTGGATCTCCTTGCCGGCGATCGCGAAGAAGTCCACCTTCCCTGCGGGCATCCCCAGACCGACCGCCTCGACCCGGCCACCCGGCCGCACCGCTCGCAGCGCCAGCGCCCACGTGGCCTCGAAGCCGGCCGCGTCGATCACCACATCGACGCCGCGGCCGTCGGTCGCCTCGCGCAGCGCCGCCTCTGGATCGTCGCCCTCGAGCGGTGTGGCCCCCTGCCCCCGCGCGAACGCCAGGCGGTTCGGGACCGGGTCGGTCGAGTACGCCGTCCGGGCACCCCGTTCGAGTGCCATCCGGCCCATCAGGACGCCGATCGGTCCCGCTCCGATCACGAGCACGTCGTCGCCGGATCGCACCGATCGCGTCGTGACGTGCACGGCGTTCGCGAGCGGTTCCGTGAGGGTACCCAGGTCGTCGGGCACCGACGCCGCGATGGGGACCGCTGCCGCCGCCGGTACGGCGAAGCGGCTCGCGAATCCGCCGGTCAGCTCCCGCCCGACGAGACGCCCGTTCGGACACACGTTCGTTCGACCCTCGCGGCAGGACTCGCAGGTCCCGCACGGCAAGATCGGGCGCAACACGACGCGCTCGCCGATCCGTGCAGGATCGACACCGTCGCCGACACCGTCGATCGTCCCGACGGCCTCGTGGCCCATGATCAGGGGCGGGATCCGCCGTGGGCTGGCCTCGCGGAACCCGTGCAGGTCGGACCCGCACACCGCGGCGGCGGTCGTCGCGATCACGACCTCGCCGCTGGCAGGTACCGGATCGGGCGCGTCCTGGAGCTCCATCCGGCGGGGCCCCAGATACACGAGCGCCCTCATCGGGGTCTCCCGCTGCTCCAGATGAACGGTCGCTCCCGCTCGGGGACCAGGACGGAAACGCCCGGGTGATCCCGTTCGACGCTCTCGACGAGATGCGCGGGGTAGCCGCGGTTCCGCGCGAACAGGTCGTGGTGCATCGGGACCACAGCGCCGGCCCCGATCTCGGTCGCGAGCCAGGCCGCCTCGCGCGCCGAGAGGTTCCCGACGATCCCGCTTGCCTCGCGCTCGTGGTCCCGCCCGTTGATCGGCAGGAGCGCGAGGTCGATCGCCAGGTCGCGGAGGCGGTCCTCCATGCCCTCGTAGTGGATCGTGTCGCCGGCGTGGTAGATCCGCACGGGCCCGGCATCGACCACGTACCCCAGGAACCGGATCAGCCCGTCCGACATCGCCTCGCCGAACGTATAGGCATCCTCCATCGTCACGCCGTGCAGGGCGGGCACGGCGCCGATCGTGAGTCCCGCGAGGTCCAGCGTCTCGCCGGGCTGCAGGCCGACCACGCGGTCGGCCGCGATGCCGGCCTCGGTCACCATGTCGACGATCGGCGTCGGCACGACGAACACCGCGCCGGGCGAGGCGGCCGCGATCGCCGGGGCGCTGGCCGCGTCGAAGTGGTCGACGTGCTCGTGGGTGCACAGCACCAGGTCGACGTCGCGGGCCGCATCCGGCGCCAGCGCGCTCTCGTACTCGCGGCCGTGGTACGGCGCGAGGAACGGGTCGAGGAGGGCGGTGGCATCGCCCGCACGCAGGATGAACCCGGCCTGGCCGAGCCACGACAGCCCGATCGCCCCGTCGGGGACGTCGAGGCCTCGGAGCCGGTCCAGGGGTGAGCCGTCGGTGGTCATGTCCGCCTCCTCACATCGCGAGCTGGCCGCCGTCGATCACGAGCAGTTCGCCGGTGATGAACGTCGCCTCGTCCGAGGCGAGGAACGCGTACGCGGCGGCGACCTCGTCGACCGTGCCCGAGCGCCCGAGCGGGATCCGCTCGCGCTCGTACCGAGCGGTGTACTCCGGGTCCTCGGCCTCGCCCTGCATCGGCGTGAAGATCTTCCCGGGACACAGGGCGTTCACGCGTATCCCGTGCGGCCCGAGCTCGGTGGCCATCGTCCGGGTGAGCATCGAGATCGCCCCCTTCGAGGCGTTGTAGTGCGTGTAGCCGGTCTCGCCCTCGAACGCGTTCGTCGAGGACATGTTCACGATGGCGCCGCCCCCGCCGCGCGCGACCATCCGCGCCGCCACCGCCTGCGCGACGAGGAACATCCCGCGCAGGTTGATGTCCAGGACCTGGTCCCAGTGTTCGAGCGTGATCTCGAGGAAGGGCTCCTGCCAGGCGACGCCGGCGTTGTTCGCGAGCACGTCGATCCCTCCGAGGAACGCGTCCGCCGTCTCCACGAGGCGCCGGACGTCCTCGGGGATGCTCACGTCGCAGGCCATGCCGTCCACCTCCCCGAGCGGGCGGAGCTCCGCCAGCGCCGCCTCGACCCCGTCCGCGTGTCGCGCGCACAGGAACACCCGGCACCCCTCGTCGAGGAACCGTCGGACGGTGGCCTCACCGATCCCGCGGCTCGCGCCGGTGACCAACACCCCCTTGCCGGACAGGCCGCGCATCATCGCATCCGTCCTCTCGCCTCGATCGCGATCTCGCGCTCCACCGCGCCGTCGCGCACGCCGTACGCCACGTCGAACATGTTCACGCAGGAGCACACGTGCAGCGGGATCACCTCGATGCGGTCGCCGATCCGCACGTCGTCGTCGCCGGTACGGGAGCCGACGCCATGTTCCTCGCTCATGAAGTCGAGCCGCAGCTCCGGGCGCCCGAGCACGACGCCGCGCCCGGGGAACGGTGGTCCGTCGCCGCCGTCCGAGGTGAACGCCTTGGTGCCTGCGTCCAGCACGAAGCGGTCCGGCGTGGGGTGCGCCACGACCGTCGCGAGGACCCGGGCGGCGCAGGTAGCCTCGATCGCCACGCCCAGTCGCATCTGCTGGACGTCGTTGAAGACGTACGTGCCCGGGCGTATCTCGGTCACGCCCGTGACACCGGCGCCGATCCGCGCGGTGGGCGTCGCCCCCACGCTGATCTCCCGCAGTTCGATCCCGGCGGCGGCACACGCGGCTGCGGTCTCCACCAGGTCGAGCGCCTCGCGCTCCGCCGCGATGCGCAGCTCCTCGGCGTTCGCGCTCCGGTACGCGTGACCGGCGTGCGTGAGCAGGCCGACCACCTCGACGCCGCGCACCCGTGCGACCTCCTGTACGAGCTCGACCGTCGGCGCGCCCGGCGCCCGCCCGACCCGGTGCAGTCCCGTGTCGACCTCGATGAGGATCTCGACGTCGCGGCCCAGGTCGCGCCCGACGGTCCCCAGCCCCTCGGCCACATCCACGGAGTCGGTCGTCGTGCGGATCCGTGCGCGATCCATGAGGGCGCGCAGGCGCGCGAGCTTCAGTTCACCCACCAGTGGGTAGGCGATGAGCACGTCGGCGATCTCCGCGTCCACCATCACCTCGGCCTCCCCGAGCTTGGCGACCGTGACGCCGCTCGCGCCCGCGTCCAGCTGCATCCGCGCGATCTCGGGCGACTTGTGCGACTTCGTGTGGGGACGGAGCCGGACCCCGGCGGCGCGGGCGACAGCCGCCATCTCCTCGATGTTGCGCGCCATCACGTCGAGGTCGATCACGAGGGACGGGGTGTCGAGGTCGGCGAGCGCGGTCACCGCGGGAGGTGGAGCACGGCGTCGATCTCCACCAGGATGCCCCGCAGCTCGGCGCCCGTGGTCGTTCGCGCCGGGCGGGGGAGATCCGCGAACACTCGGGCGTACGTCGCGTCGAAGCCGGGGAACAGCTCGATCGACGACAGGAACACGGACACCTTCACGACGTCGTGGAGCGATCCGCCCGCAGCCTCCGCGATGGCCGCGAGGTTGCGCAGTGTGGCCTCGGTCTGTTCCTCGATCGTGGTGCCGACCACCTCGAGCGAGCCGGGGTCGAGCGGGCCCTGTCCGGAGATGAAGACGAGGTCGCCTGCCCTGATCGCCTGCGAGTAGGCACCCGAACCGCGCGGCGCGGCCTCGGTCACGATCTCGATCCGCTCGACCACGGGCTCCCTCCGGTCTCGGGCCCCACCCCGGGCACCCTCCCTCGCCGCGAGTCTAGTACGAGGTGCTCCGATGCACACATCTGGTGGTTCTCGCCGTCAACCGTTCAGGAACGTGCAGGACCGTTACGGGCTGCAGTACGATGCCCGGCAGACCCGGAGCCTCGAGAAGGAGCCCGATATGGCGACCGACGGACCCAGGATCGTGATCGTCGGCGCGGGAGGATGGGTCTTCCCGCTCGAGCTCTCCCGCGACGTACTCGCGTTCCCCGCGCTCGCCGGTTCCTCGCTCGTGCATGTACGACATCGACCCCGCGGGTTCCGAGCGCACGCGGGGCTTCGTCCAGCGCATGATCGACGACGCCAAGCTCCCGACAACGGTCGAGGTCGCACCCGACCTGCGGTCCTCGCTCCGCGGGGCCGACGTCGTGATCACGGTCTTCCAGGTCGGCGGCGTGGAGGCCTACGAGCACGACATCTTGATCCCGCGCGAGTACGGCGATGGATCAGACCGTGGGGGACACCCTCGGGCCGGGTGGGATCTTCAGGGGCCTGCGGAGCGTCGACGCGCTGCGCGAGGTGGCCGAGGCGATGCTCGAGGTCTGCCCCGACGCATGGCTCCTGAACTATGCGAACCCGATGGCGGTCAACTGTCTGGGCCACCGACCTGCTGGGTGTGAAGATCGTCGGCCTGTGTCACAGCGTGCAGGGGACCTCGGAGCTGCTCGCCCATGAGCTCGAGGTCCCCTACGACGAGGTCACGTTCGAGTGCGCCGGCGTGAACCACACCGCGTGGTTCACCACCTTCCGCCGCGGCGACGAGGACCTGATCCCGCGGATCCGCGAGGTGATGCGGGCCCGGCACGTGGACGGAACGATCCCCTTGCTGCCCCGTTCCGACGACCCCTACGAGAGCATCGAGCGCGTCCGGGCCGAGCTGATGATGCTCACGGGGTACTTCCACACCGAGTCGAGCCACCACGCGAGCGAGTACTGGTCATGGTTCCGCAGGACCCCTGAACTGACCGCGTCCTACCTCGACCGTCACTGGGACTATCTCGAGATCTGCCAGAGCGCCGACGCCGACTACACGAACGAGGACGTCGTCGAGGAGGCGAGACGCGACGGGCCGATCCACGGAGGCGAGTTCGCCGCGCCGATCATCGACAGCCTCGTGACGGGCGTGCCGCGGGTCGTGTACACGAACGTCCGCAACGCGGGCTCGATAGAGAACCTCCCCGCCGACGCCTGCGTCGAGGTCGCCTGCCTCGCGGACGCCAACGGCGTCCGACCCACCCGCTACGGCGAGCTCCCCGCCGCGTGCGCGGCGCTCAACAGCGTCCAGATAACGGTGCAGCGGCTCGCGGTGGAGGCGGCGATGACCGGCGACCGGGACCTCGTCCACGCGGCCGTGGCGCTCGACCCACTGACGAGCGCCGTGCTCACCCTCCCGCAGATCCACGAGATGGCCGACCGGATGCTCGACGCGCAGGCGCGATGGCTGCCGCGGTTCGCCGACGCGCCCGCCTCCCGGTGAGCGCGGAGGGGGGCGACCTGCGGCTGCGGGACTGGCGTCCCGAGCCCACGCTGGTGGTCCCGTCGCACCCGATCGACCGCGCGCGCCTGCCCGCCGTCGACGCACATAACCACCTGGGGAGATGGCTCTCGGCGTGGGTGGGCGACGATCCGCACGCGTGGACCGTCCGCGACGTGGACGCGCTCCTCGACCTGATGGCGGACTGCAACCTGCGCGCGATCGTGAACCTGGACGGCCGGTGGGGGGAGGAGCTGCGGGACAACCTCGACCGGTACGACCGCGCGTATCCGGGACGGTTCGCGACCTGCTGCCACGTCGACTGGGAGGCGGCGGTCGCCTCCGGCGACGTCGGCCGGGCCGCCGCCGACTCGCTCCGCGAGAGCGTGGCCGCCGGTGCGAAGGGCATCAAGGTCTGGAAGGACCTCGGCCTGCACGTGCGGGACGCCTCGGGCGAGCTGATCCTGCCGGACGATCCTCGGCTTCGGCCCCTGTGGGAAGCGGCGGCCGAGCTGGAGGTGCCCGTCTTCATCCACACCGCGGACCCGGTCGCGTTCTTCGACCCCGTCGACGAGCGGAACGAGCGCTACGAACAGCTCCAGGCGCACCCCGAATGGTCGTTCTCGGACCCCACGTTCCCACGGTTCGACCGGCTGATCGACGCGCTGGAGGGGCTCGTCGCCTCGAACCCGTCGACGACGTTCGTCGGCGTTCACGTGGCCGGGTACGCGGAGAACCTGGGCCGGGTCGGGAGGATGCTCGACGCGTACCCGAACCTCCACGTCGACATCGCTGCCCGAGTGGCCGAGCTCGGCCGGCAGCCTCGCGCCGCCCGGGAGCTCATCCTGGCGCATCCGGACCGTGTGGTGTTCGGCATCGACGAGTTCCCGCCTGCGCGGGAGCATTACGCGATCTACTTCCGTTTCCTCGAGACCGCGGACGAACATTTCCCGCACTCGACCGAGGAGGTCCCGTCGATGGGCAGGTGGGCGATCGCCGGTCTCGATCTGCCCGAGGACGTCTTGCGGAAGGTCTACGCGACGAACGCGCTGCGGATCCTGCCGTCGCTCGCTCCGTGACGCCGTGAACCTCGCTAGCGGATCGCCGCGCCGGTCCGCAGGTCGAACAGGTATAGGCGGCTGGGTTCGATGCCCAGCCGCAGGCGCTCGCCGGGTTGCAGCCGCACCCCGGGATCGAAGCGGGCCGTGATGGGGACGCGCGAGCCCTCGAGCATCGTGGGCAGCTCCTCCTCCTCGGCGCCGGTCTCGACCACCGTTCCCGCCGTCGAGCCGTGCACGACGACCTCGTCGCCGAGCGGCTCGACCACGTCCACGAGGAAGTCGAACGAGGGCAGGCCCTCGCCCGCCCGCAGGAGCTTCTCGGGCCGCATCCCGACCGCGACGTCACCATCGGGCACGCGGACCCCGTCGAACGAGAGATCACCGGCGGTCACGCGCCCACCCTCCGCGCGACCTCGGACGAGGTTCATCGGCGGGCTGCCGATGAACCCGGCCACGAACAGGTTGGTCGGCCCGTCGTACAGCTCCTGCGGTTCGCCGAGCTGCTGGAGCTTCCCGTCGGACATCACCGCGATCCTGTCGCCGAGGGTCATCGCCTCGACCTGGTCGTGCGTGACGTAGAGGTTGGTGATCCCGAGCCGGATGTGCAGCCGCTTGAGCTCGGCGCGCATCTGGACGCGGAGCTTCGCATCCAGGTTCGACAGCGGCTCGTCCAGCAAGAACGCGCTCGGTTCGCGCACGAGCGCCCGGCCCATCGCGACGCGCTGGCGCTGTCCGCCAGAGAGCTGCGCCGGCCGGCGCTTCAAGAGGTCGTCGAGACCCAGCATCGTGCTCGCCTCACGGACTCGCCGGTCGATCTCGTCCTTCGGCATCTTGCGTTGTCGCAGCCCGAAGGAGAGGTTCCGGTACACGGTCATGTGCGGGTACAGCGCGTAGTTCTGGAAGACCATGGCGATGTCGCGGTCGCGGGGCGTCACGTCGTTCACGACGCGGTCGCCCACGCGGATCGTGCCGCTGGTCGGTTTCTCGAGCCCCGCCACGCATCGAAGGGCAGTGGTCTTGCCGCACCCCGACGGACCGACGAGGATCATGAATTCACCGTCCGGGATCTCGATCGAGAGATCGTCGATCGCGACCGTTCCGCCGGGAACACCTTGCTCACATGCTCGAAGACGACCTGTGCCATCGCCTTACCCTTTCAGCCCGCTGGTCGCGATCCCGCGGATGAAGTACCGCTGCGCCAGGAGGAACAGCAGCAGCACCGGGATCATGCTCATCACGTTGGCCGCCATGAGCAGGTTCGTGTTGGTCTGATGCGCGCCCTGGAAGGTCACGAGGCCGAGCTGCAGCGTCATGTGCTCCGGGCTGTAGATCGTGACCAGAGGCCAGAGGAAGTCGTTCCACGTCCACAGGAACGTCACCACCGCGAGGGTCGCCAGCACCGGACCCGACAACGGCAGCACGATCTTGACGAGCACGCCCAGACGGGAGGCCCCGTCGATCCGTGCCGCCTCCTCGAGCTCGATCGGCAGCGTCCGGAAGAACTGACGGAGCATGAAGATACCGAACGCGCCCGCCAGGTTGGGCAGCACCAGCGCCCCCAGCGTGTCGATCATCCCCAGCTTCCGCACGATCAGGAACGTCGGGATCATGATCACCTGGAACGGGATCATCAGCGTGGCGAGCACGAGCATGAACAGCACGTCGCGCCCGAAGAACTTGAAGCGCGCGAACGCGTACCCGGCGAGGCTGCAGAAGACCAGGTTCCCGATCACCACGAGCGTCGTGACGATGAACGTGTTGAGCATCCAGCGCCCGAACGGAGCCTGCTGCAGCACGTCGGTGTAGTTCTGCCACTGGATGCCGTGCGGGTACGAGGATCGGTGGGAAGTGGCGGGTCTCGCTGAGCGTCTGGACGGACGTGACGAGCATCCACACCAGCGGGATGAGCATCATCATGGCGAGCGGGAGCAGGACGAGGTGCCAGGGGCTGAAGACGCGCCCGCGCAACCCATGGTCCTCGTCGGGGAGGGGCTGCAGCACGGCAGCATCTCGCGCTTCGGCCGTCGTCTGCTCGAGGCTGCTCATGACGCGTAGTACACCAACCTCTTGCCCACCCACAGCTGGACCACCGTGAGCACCAGGATCACGACGAGCAGGAAGTAGGCGATCGCCGCCGCGTAGCCGGCGATGCCCTGTGCGAAGGCGAGTTGGTACAGGTAGAAGACGGGCACGTACGTGGCCGTGCCCGGCCCTCCCTTCGTGAGGAAGTACACCTCGTCGAAGAGCTGGATCGCGTTGATCGACGAGAAGACCACGAGGAACAAGGTGGCCGGGCCCAGGAGCGGCAGCGTGACGTTGCGGAAGACGCTCCAGGTCCGGGCCCCATCGATCGCCGCCGCCTCCAGCAGTTCCGCGGGATGCCCTGAAGGGCGGCCAGGTAGATGATCGCGTCGAAACCGATCCAGCCCCAGACGGTCATGACGATGATCGAGTACAGCGCGCCGTCGGAGCTCTCGAAGAACCCGAACGGACCGAGCCCGACCTTGCCCAGGACCCAGTTGGCGAGCCCGAAGCTCGGGTCGAACAGCCACAGGAACATGATCGTCGTCGCGATCGTCGAGACGACGACGGGCATGAAGACCGCGAGCCGGTAGAAGCGGATCCCCACCACGCGGCGGTTCAACGCGATCGCCGCGAACAGGCCTCCCGCGACCGACACCGGCACGAACAGGGCCGTGTAGATCACCGAGTGCACGAGCGAGGTCTTGAACAGCGGGTCCTTCGTCAGGGCCCGGTAGTTCGACAGGCCGATCCAGTCCGGAGGTGCCAACAGGTTATTGCGCTGGAACGACATCAGCGCCGACCAGACGATCGGCACGATGCCGAACACCACGAGCAAGAAGACCGCGGGGAGCGCGAACGCCCAGCCGACCACGTGGTCGGACTGCATGATCCGCCGGGCGTTCACGTCCTCGCGCTCGTCATCGTCCGGTTACTGCTAGGGGATCGCGAGGAACCCGTCCGCCTGTTGCGCGGCCTTGTTCAGCGCGTCCTGGGAGCTCGCCTGCCCCTGGATCGCGGTGACGACCGCTTGGCCGAGCGCGGCCGAGATCCGCGGGTACTGCGGCACCTGCGGCCTCGCCTTCATGACGTTGTTGAGGTTCTCCACGAAGACCTCCCCACCGGGGTACTTCTTGTAGAACTGCCGCGAACGCGGGCATCGTCGCGACCGACGCCCGGGTCGGCAGGTGCCCGGTGGCCATCGAGTCCTGGAGGACCTGTTCGGGCGACGTCATGTAGCTCAGGAACTTCCATGCCGCGTCGACGCGCTCGGCCCCGTTGTCGAAGATCACCCAGTTGTCCGGTCCGGCGATCGTCTCGTGGCTCCCCCCGGCTGCGAACGAGGGCATGACCTGCACGCCGTAGTTCGCGTCGGGGAACGACGACAGGTCCCAGGGGCCGGTGATGAACATCCCCATGTTGCCCGAGTTGAAGAGGTTCTCCGACTTCCCGGAATCCGGATTGAAGTCGAGGTACATCGAGCCGTCCTGGTTGATCGAGGTCAGCATGTCCAGGGCCTGAACGCCCCCGGCCGCGTTGAAGGCGGCCTTGGTGTTGTCGGCGTTCAGGATGTCGCCGCCGGCCTCCCAGAGCATCGCCTCGTACTCCCAGACCGTCGTCTCGCTGCCGTCCATCGGGAACGCGACCCCGAAGACCTTGTTCGAGGGGTCGGTGATCGCCTTCGCGTCCGCGCTGCAGCTCGTCCCAGGTCCAGTCAGGGCCCGGGGGCTTCAAGTTGGCCTTCGCGAAGAGATCCTTGTTGTAGACGACCGCGAGGTTGTCGACGAGCGCGGGCACGCCGAGCACCTTGCCGTCGACGGAGGCGACCGCTTGCTCGCCCTGGTAGAAGTCGTTCCAGTTGAAGTCGCCCTCGTTCACCCGGCTCGTCAGGTCGACGACCTTCGGCGCCGTAGCCAGCTGCGGCATGTTGGTGCCGTACTGGTAGGAGATGTCGGGCTGCTTGTTCCCTGCCAGGGCGACCGTCGACCTTCTGAGCGCGAAGTCGCTGTTCACGTACTGCAGGTCGATCGTGATGTTCGGGTTCGCGGCCTCGAAGTCCTTCACCATCCGCTGGATCGAGAGGTACTCGTACGACTGGTTGATGGGCGGGGGCGGCGTGTATCCCATCCACATCGTCAGGCTGACCGGCGCGGCCGATCCGCCCACGCTCGCCGAGTTGGTCCCACTGCTGCTCCCACCGCTGGTGCACGCCGCTGCGACGAGCACGAGCGTGATCGGCAACGCCACTATCCAGGTGCGCCTCATCGAACTCCCTCCGTTCTGATCAATCAGGACAGCACGACCGAGCGGGTGAGGTGCCTCGGCCGATCGGGGTCGAGTCCCCGATGCTCCGCTAACGCCACCGCCGCCCGTTGGATCACCACGAGCTCGGCCATCGGGTCGAGCTTCCCTCTTACGACCATCGCTCCCGCCGCGGCCGATGCCTCGAGCACGCCGGGGTCCACCTGGCCCAGCGCCCAGACGACGCTCCGCGGGCCAGCAACGCTGATCGGCCCGTGCCGGTACTCCATCGCGGGATACGACTCGGTCCACGCCTGAGCGGCCTCGCGGAACTTCAACGCTGCCTCATTCGCCAGGCCGACGCCCCAGCCCTCGGCCAGGAATACGAAATGCTCGAAGGCTCCGGCTTCGATCGGGAGCGGATCCTCGAGCGCCGCCTCGGCGTCCGTGATCGCATCGGTCAGGTCGTCTCCGAGCCCGGCCCGCAGGAACGCCAGCGCTGTCGTCGCGAACCGCGTCTGCACGATCGAGCGCTCGTCGGCGAACGAGAGCGGTACCACCTCGTCCGCCGCCTCTGCCACCGGCGTTCCCTCGACGCTGACGACCGCGACGCGCTGGGGCCCCTGCACCCGTTCGAGATATCGGGCGACTTCGGTCGTCGTGCCGCTGCGGGAGATCACGACGACGGTCGGTAGGGGCGTGCGAGAGGTGCCTCGGACGCCGTGTACGCGTCGGTCTCGCCCTGTTCGAGCGATTCGCGGAGCGAGGCGTAGGCCTGGGCCATGAACCACGAGGTGCCGCACCCCACCGCCGCGGCGCGCGAACCGGGTGAGGGAAGCGATCGCCCGACTCCCCGCCCCGATCTCGGCGGCGCGCCGCCAGCACGCGGGCTGCGAGGCGATCTCGTGCGCGATTTCGCTCATTTGACCGCATGCTAGGCCACAACCGATCATCGCTGCAAGGCAGCGGCCTATACTGCACGCCATGCATCAGGCGGAGCGCCTCGAGGTCATCCTGGAGGAGCTCTCGTCGAGCGGGTCCGTGGCCGTCGTCGACCTGTGCGATCGCCTCGGGGTTTCGGCCGCCACCGTTCGCCGCGATCTCGAGCAGCTCGAGGTGCAGCGGCTCCTCACCCGCACGCACGGGGGCGCCGTGGCCCAGATGGTCTCCTACGAGCTCCCCCTCCGGTACAAGTCGGCGCGCCGGCAGGAGGAGAAGCGGCGGATCGGGATCGAGGCCGCCAACCGGGTGCACGACGGCGCGGTGATCGGGCTGACCGGCGGCACCACCACGACCGAGGTTGCCCGTGCGGTCGCCGACCGACGGGTCACGGTGGTGACGAACGCGCTGAACATCGCGAGCGAGCTCGCGATCAGGCCCAACATCAAGCTGGTGGTGAGCGGCGGCACGGCTCGGTCCGAGTCCTACGAGCTCGTCGGACCGCTCGCAGACGAGACGCTCGCAGGCCTGCACCTCGATCTCGCGTTCATCAGCACGGACGGACTGACCGTGGCGTCCGGACTCACGACACATCACGAGATCGAGGCCCACACCGATCGAGCGCTGATGCAGCGTGCCGCGAAGGTCGTGGTGGTTGCCGACGGATCGAAGCTCGGCCGCGTCGCCTTCGCTCGGATCTGCGGGATCGACGAGGTGCATGAGCTGATCACCGATGCGGACGCCGACCAGGGCGAGCTTGCCGCCATCCGGGACGCCGGGCTGGACACGTCGGTCGTCTGAGATGAGCCTTCTCGACGATCGTCTGAAGCACGATTCCGCCGTGCGTGGGCTGTTCATGACGTCGGGCCTCGTGATCTCGGCGTTCTTCCCGTTCCTGGCGCTGTACCTGGACGGCAAGGGGCTCTCGGGGAGCGAGATCGGCGCCGTGATCGCCGCGATGGCCGTCGCGCGGATCGTGCTGAACCCGATCTGGGGGCATCTGGCCGACTCGGTGCTCGGCCGCCGGACGTCCCTCCAGATCGGACTGCTGGGGTCTGCGATCTTCGCCCTGATGCTCGCGAGCGCGGATCTGTTGGTGTGGATCGCGGCCGCCGGGTTCCTGTTGGCGGGGGCGATGGTGACGTTCGGCCCGAACGTCGACGCGATCGCGCTCGAGCACCTCGGGGACGGCCGGATGTCCGACTACGGGCGGATCCGCTCCTGGGAGAGCTTCACGTACGCGATCGGGTGTCTGTTGTTCGGCGCAACCTTCCAGTCGTGCGGGATCGGGCTGGGCGATGCCGATCTTCGCGCTCGCGAGCCTGCTCGTCTTCGCGTGGTCGTTCACGGTGCCGCGCGACGCGCCCCGTCAAGCCGCCGGCGGCGACGGTCGGCTCGGTGCGGTGGGCGCGGTCTTCCGCGAGGCCCCGCGGTTCTGGGGGTTCCTCGCCGCGCTCTTCCTCGTCTGGACGGGGTTCAATGCCGCATGGAACTTCATCTCGCTGAAGATCGTGAGCGAGGGAGGCGGCCCGCTCTTGGTCGGGATCGGCACGGCGGCAGGCGGGCTGATCGAGGTGCCGATGATGCGATCGTCCTCGCGGCTGCAGTCGCGGTACGGACTGCGCAAGGTCTACGCGCTCGGCTGCTCGGTCTACGCGCTGGGATTCCTGCTGTGGGGGTCGATCTCGAACCCGACGATCGTCTCGCTCCTGACGATCCTCGAAGGCGTGGCGTTCAGCCTGCTCTTCACGACGGGCGTCGTGGTGGTCGGCCGCCTCCTGCCCTCGTCGCTGTACTCCACCGGCAACTCGGTCGCGCAGATGGTGGGGTTCGGGCTCGGTCCGATCCTGGGCGCGGGGATCGGTGGCTACGTGTATCAGCATCTGGGGATCGGGCGTGCTCTACGCGGGGGCGTCGACGCTGGCGCTCGCAGGCGCGGTCGTGGCGTGGTTCGCGCTGAAGATCCCCGCGCTCGATCGCCCGCTCGCGCCGGGCGAAGATCCCCCGGCCGATGTCGTCGACCGCGCCCGTGGAACCCCTGGGATGAGCCGATGACCGCGAACGATCCCTCACGGGCCGAGGACGACCGGACGCTCGTCGCACGCGCCTTCCCGCAGCTCGCTCTCGAGACCTTCGAGGCGGTGGGGGCGGGCTGGACGTCGGCCACGTATCTCGTCGACGGGGAGTGGATCGTGCAGGTGCCGACCGGCGACCGCGCCGAGGAGCGGCTGCTGCGCCAGATCGAGATCCTGCCCGAGCTCGCACACGATGTGTCAGGGGCCGTACCGGTGCCCGAGCTCGTATCCAGGGACCCGGTGGCGATGGGCTACCGTCGGATCGAGGGAGCGCCGTACACCGAGGTGGGCGAGGAGGGCATGTGGCCCGAGCGTCTCGGTCGGTTCCTCTACGACCTTCACTTGGTGCCGCCGGAGTTCGTGGGGATGCGCGCGGTGGCGCCAGAGCGACATCCGCGAGGAACAACGGACAGAGTTCGCCCGGCTCCGCTCGAACGGTCTTCCCGCTGCTCCGTGAGGGCGAGCGCGCGGCGTTCGGAGCGCGCTTGGACGCCTACCTCGACGACGACGCCAACTGGCGGTTCGCGCCGTGCGTGACGCACCGGGACCTGGGGCCCGAACACATCCTCGTGACCCCGCCGGCGACCTCGCCGGCGTGATCGACTGGGAGGAGGTCGGGATCGGCGACCCCGTGGCGGACTTCGCCTGGCTGTTGCACGCGGCACCGGTCCCGGGGGAGCGCGCGCTCGCGGCATACGGCGGTGCGCCCGACCCGACGTTCCGCGACCGCGGGCGCGTCCGGTTCCTGCTGATGCCGTGGCACGAGGTCGAGTACGGGCTCGACACGGGCAGACGAGCGTTCGTCGAGTCAGGCCTCGCGGGCGTGCGGGAACGGGCCGACGCATGACCATCGAGGTGCGTCCGCTCGAAGGGCCTGAGCTGGCGACGGCGATCGCCGCGCTGCTGTCCCGGCCTGAGGCGACCCATCGGCGACGCTGGGAACGTCAGGGGCTCGGCGGGTTCACGTATCTGATCGCCTGGGTCGACGGCATCCCGGGCGGGTTCGTCGGCTTCGGGACGCCCCGGGGCCGCGACGTCGACGACCTCCTGGAGTTCCGAGGGGACCCCTTCGTGCACGACCTCTTCGTGGAGGAGCCGTACCGCCGCCGCGGCCTCGCTCGGGCCCTGATGCTCGAGGTAGAGCGCCGAGCGGGTGACGATGGCGCCGGCGCGATAGGCCTCACGACGGGCACCGACGACTACTTCGCCGCGGCCCGGGCGCTCTACCGGGCGCTCGGCTACGTGAACGTAGGCGGGGTGTTCCTGGGGGGCTGGAGCGACCCCGAGCGACCCGGGATCCACTTCGTGGACCCGATCACCCGCTGGATCAAGGGTCTGTAGCCGCTCATCCCTTCCGGATGCCCTCGGGGATCAGGTCGCCATGGGCCTCGATCAGGTCGTCGACCATGGCGACGATCTGTTCGGTCGTCAGCGAGGCCGCGGTGTGTGGATCCATGAGCGCCGCCTCGTACACCATGGACCTCGACTGCTCCAACGCGGCACGCACCGTGAGCTCGACGACGTTGAGGAAGGTGCGGTTCAGGGCGAGCGTCTGGGGCGGCAGCGTCCCGACGCGGGTGGGGAGCACGCCGTTCTTCCCCGCGACGCTGGGCACCTCGACGCAGGCGTCGTCGGGCAGGCCCTCGATCAGCCCTTGCGTTGCGCACGTTCGCGTAGATCTCGCGCGCCACGCCGGTCTCCACGGCCCTGCACGATCTCCGAGGCGAGCTCGCTGTTGAGCTCGATCTCCAGGTCCTCGCCGGCATGCAGTTTCCGCTGGAGCTCCGCGTAGTCGGCGAGGTTGTCGTCGCTCCGACGGATGTACTCGTCGATCTCGCTGCGGAACCGTTCGACCTGATCGTCGTGGTGCAGGAACCACGGGACGTACTCGGCGGAGTGCTCGGAGCTCTCCGTGGGGAAGTAGCCGAACCGCTTGAAGATCTCGACCCGTACGCGCCTGCCCAGCCCCTCCGGATCGGCATCGACGATGGCCCGGAGCCGTGGGTAGAGGTCCTCGCCGGTGCGACGCTCCTCGAACCGGTACACGAAACACTGATGGTTGAAGCCTGCGGTGATGAAGGAGACGTCCTCCTCCGGCACGCCGACCGTCTCCGCCAGGAAGTGATGCGTGTCCCGGACGCTGTGGCAGACGCCGATCGTGCGCTCGGCGGGGAACGACGAACCGGCCCACACGCCCCAGGGCACCATCGCCATCGGGTTGGTGTAACTCAGCAGCAGCCCGTGCGGGCAGACCTCGGCCATGTCGTCGCCCATGGCGGCCATCACCGGGACCGTGCGGAGGCCACGCATGATGCCGCCGATGCCGATCGTGTCTGCGATCGTCTGGCGCAGTCCGTAGCGCTTCGGAACCTCGAAGTCCGTGAGCGTCGCGGCGTACCCGCCCACCTGGATCTCGTTGATCAGGTAATCGGCCCCATCGAAGGCCGCGCGACGGTCCGGGTACGCGCTCACCTCGTAGCCCGCGCCGGTCTGCTCGATGAGACGGCGGGCGGCCCCCTCCGACGTGGTGAGGCGGTCCGCGTCGATGTCGTGGAGCGCGATCTGCAGCGTCCCATGCAGCTCCTCGTAGGAGCAGAGGTCGGCCAGGATGTTCCGCGTGAACTCGACGCTGCCCGCCCCGATGATCGTCACCTTCGCCATGCTCGGCAGTGTCGCAGAGGGAAACGAACCGGGCAACGCCGCGCGCGAGGCCCGCCATCGGTTGGGCGACCCCTCGGAACTAGTCCTCGCGTACCCTCTGACCTGCGGGTTTGCTGTTCTTCACCGCCCCCGGAACGATGAAGGGACTCGGAACAGAGGGAGCACACCATGACTGACGAGCAAGGCGCGGCCGACGCCGCGGAGGGCGACGCCGCCGACGCTGCCGAGGCTGCCAAGGAGGTCGCCGGCGACGGCACGGACGCCGCGATGGACACGGCCGGCGCGGCCAAGGATGCCTCGGGCGGTCTGGTCGACAAGGCGAAGGACTCTGCCGGAGGACTGGTCGACAAGGCGAAGGGCACCGCGAGCGGCGTAGCCGACAAAGCCGCGCCCGTCGTCGACAAGGCGAAGGACACGGCCGGGGGGCTGGTCGAGAAGGCCACGCCGGCGGCGAGCAAGGCCGTCGGCACCGCTGGGGATCTGGCGTCGAAGGCGCTCGGCTCGGCCGGCGACGCGGCGCACAAAGCTCGCGACAAGGTAGGTCCCGCAACGGAGAAGGCGAAAGGTACGACCGAAGGGCTGCTGAGCAAACTGAAAGGCATGCTCGGCGGGAAGAAGGACGCGTAGCCGGCACCCACACGATCTCGTTCGACGCGACGAAGGAGACGGACATGGTCAACGCCTACATCCTCATCCAGACCGAAGTCGGTAAGGCGCAGCAGGTGACCGACCAGGTGCGCGCCATCGGCGGCGTCATCGCGGTCGATCCCGTTACAGGCCCCTACGACGTGGTCGCGCGCGCCGAGGCCGACGATCTCGATCAGCTGGCCAAGGGCACGGTGATGCCCATGCAGGAGCTCGACGGCATCACCCGAACGCTGACCTGTCCCGTCCTCCAGCTGTAGCGGACGGAAGCGGCTCGCCCCGGGCTCGCTTCAGGCCGCCGCCGGCCGGGCCGATGACCTTTGCATGCGTCTGGGTGAACAGCGCGGCGAGCTCGGCACGGTCGGTTGGGTCATCGTGCTCGTCGTCGTCGGGTCGCTCGTGGCCATCCCGTACGTCTTCATGACGAAGCAGGGTACGAACGACGCTCAGACGGCCATCGCCGCTGGGAGTCGGGCCAGCGATACCGCCACCGAGGCAACCCTGGCCGATGCGATCCACGTGGTGCAGACCGTGTTCGTCTCGAACGGCACCCTGGCGGGGTTCTCGCCCGCGGAGGGCGCCGCCGACGAGCCGCAGATCCACTGGGGCACGGCCAGCCCCTCCGCCCCCGACCTCGTCAGCATCCGGGGGGCCGACGCGACCTCCGTGGCGCTGGTGACCATGGGGGCCACCGGGCCGCTCTGCATCGCATTCAACGACGGCGTCGTCACCTACGGCCACGCCGAAGCGGCGAACGCCGCGCAGTGCCCCGACGCGGGTTGGTAGCGGCTCAGGCCCGGTCTTCGACGCCTACGGCGAGGTTGACCGCTCCACCGATCGCCAGCCCCAGCGCCGCGCCGCCCAGTACGTCCAACGGCATGTGGGCCCCGACGTACATGCGCGCCCACCCCACGTGGGCGGTAAGGCCGACCGCGCACCCGGTGCCCACCGATCCGAGATGCGGCGCCAAGACGGTCGTCATCGCGGTCGAGACCGCCGCGTGTCCCGATGGGAAGCCGAGGCCGCCCTCCTCCTTGCCGCGGAGCCGGACGTCCCTCAGGAGGACGGTGGGGCGTCCCCGTCGGATCACCCACTTGACCCCTTTCGCCCCCACCCACGCCGTCGTTCCCGCCACCGCGATGCCGACCGCGAGCCGCCGCCGCCCCGATCGGTAGGCGAGGCCCGCGAGCGCCGGGACCGTGCCGAAGGTGCCGTACTGCATCGCCACCCAGACGGCGGGGAACCCCGCGTCGGGGACCAGCGCCTGCGCGTGCCGGAAGAGTTCGACCTCGGCCTCCGCGGGCTCGGCGTCACGCGCCAGGGAGGCGGTCACCGCGAGCCCCGAGAGCCCGGCGAGGAGACGGGCGGCGTCCGAGATCCGACGTCGGGTCATCCGCCCAGCCTACGGTGGTCGCGGCCGCCGGGGTCGACGGAGGGCGACTAGGATGGCCCCATGCCGATCTCGATCCGGCGGGACCGCGAGGTCAGTGATGTCGACGGCGGGTGGTTCCGCGCCCGCTGGCACTACTCGTTCGACACCTACTTCGATCCCGAGTACGTGCAGTTCGGTACGCTCCGCGTCTTCAACGATGACCGCCTCGTGCCCGGGGCCGTCTGGCCCATGCACCCGCACCGTGACATCGAGGGCCTGACCTACGTCGTGGAGGGTTCGTTCGGGCACGAAGACGACGTGGGCGGCGACCCGGGTCCGCTGCCCGCCGGCTCCGTCCAGCGGATGACGCTGGGCTCCGGGGCCCGGCACAGTGAGCGCAACGCGAGTGACACGGAGCCGATGCGCTTCATCCAGATGTGGATCCTTCCGCGCGAGCGTGGGCTCACGCCCGGCGTGGAGCAGAAGGTGTTCACGAGCCAGGATCGGACCGACACCCTGCTCCGAGCGATCAGCGGCGATGGTGGCGACGCGGTTTCGGTGCATCAGGACGCCAACGTGTTCATCAGCCGGCTCAGCGCGGGTGTGTCGGCGACCCATGAGCTTCGCGACGGGCGCGGCGCCTACCTCTACGTGATCGATGGCGACGTCACGGTCAACGGCGACCGGATGGAGACGGGAGATGCGGCGCAGATCGTCGGCGAGCCCGAGATCGCGATCGTCGCGACCGCCGTGTCGGAGTTGATCCTGGTCGACATCGTGCTGGACACCGGGTGAGTGGACCGCCGTCAGTCACTCATCGACGGTCAAGGGGAAGGGCAGCGCGACGGGGTCCACGAAGGGCGAGCGCCCCTTCTCGTCGAAGCGGTCCATCCGGAACGTGTCGGGGGCGTCGACGACGGTCGTGGGGATCCCGAGCGCGTGGTCGGCGGCGATACGCGCGGCCGCCGGTCCCCACATCATCCCGTGGCCGCAGACGCCGGCGATGGTGGCGCCGTCCACTTCCGTCCCAGCTCGGAGCACCAGCGGTCCGAGGAGCGGCAGGTGATCGGGCGTGTACTCGATCGTGGCCGCCCAGACCTTCTTCTGTCCCAGGCGGCGCGTCACGGGGACGAGCCGGTTCAGCCGGCGCTCCATCTTCCGCAGGTACGCCCAGTCGATCGTGCGACCCGGTCCGGGCGCCTCTTGCGGATTGGACATACCCCACAGGATGCCGCCCTCCTCAGGCCGCCAGTAGATGCCCCCATGGATATCGAAGACCATGGCCCCGAACCGCTCCGGTGCGAGATCTCCGTGCGATCCCGTCACGACGACCTGGTGGCGCGCATAGCCGACCCAGGCTTTCGCAGCCGGCGGCCTTCGCTACCTCCTGCAGCGCCGGGCCGCCGGTGAGGATCACCTTCGAAGTGGCGATCGACCCCGCGGTGGTCTCGACGCCGGTCACGACGCGCCGTCCGCCGCGGCCCGAGCGCGTGCGCAGGCCGGTGAACGCGATGCCCTCGCGTAGGCGCACGCCCGCCCGTTGCATCGCGAGCAGGTACGCGCGCACGTTCATCGGTGGGTCGACCCAGCCGTCGGTCGCCACGTAGGATCCGCCCCGGTAGCCGGTGTCGGCCAGGGTCGGGCTCAGTCGCCGAGCCTCGGCGGCGCTCACCCAGCGGGCGTCGAGCCCGATACCGCGCTGCATGGCCACGCGATCGCGACCTGCGCGCTCGTCGCCCGTGGTTGCCGCGAGGATCACGTAACCCGCTCCCTGGAACCCCGAGTCCACGCCGTAGCGGAGACGCTGCTCGCGGTAGAAATCGATCGACCAGGTACCGAGCCGGACCGTGTCGGGCGAACCGCCCTGGGTGCGAACCATCCCCGCAGCTCGGCTCGAAGCTCCGAGCCCCGCGACCTCGCGGTCGATCACCAGCACGTCGGTGATGCCGGCCTCCGCGGCGAAGACCGAGGCCCAACCTCCCAGCGTTCCGCCGCCCACGATCACCAGATCAGCCCGTTCCCGCGACGCCATCTCGCCTCCCACGTGTGTGCCGCGAGAGTGTAGCCATCGCCCTTCGGGGCGCGGGAGTCGAGGGACCGCGGTGGTCGGGCGATCCGCCCGTTCTCAGACGGCTTGGATCGCGGTGACCGTAGCGACGTCGATGGGTTGCTCGGCCGCCTTCCCGAACCGTGGCTTCACCTCGACGATGAGCACGTGGCCGGGGGTATCCCGTTCGTCTTCGGGTGCCATCTCCTCGATCGCCACCAGGGTCCCCTCGGTGCGGAACGTGCGACGGAGCCGCTCGTGGCGGTGGTCGACGCGATAGCGGGCGCCGATCTCGAGCGCGTCGAGGTCCACGACCGGTTCCTTCTTCTTCATCGCGAACCCACGATACCGGCGGTGGCGTACGGTTGAGAGATGCGCATCGCCGACCCCGCCGCGTGGCTGCCGAACCCCGCCGCCCCCGCGGACCGCCGGACCCTGATCGAAGAGGTGCTGGTGGTCCTCCTCCTGTCGGTCCTTGCGAGCGCGGTCTACGCGATCATCGATCTCCTCTCGGCAGCCGCTGCGTGGTGTCTACGTCGCTGCCGGCAACCAATCCAACGAGTTCCTCAAGCAGGTCCTCGGCTTCGTCTTCGGATTGGCGCCCGTCTACCTGGTCCTGCATCTGGTGCGTCGCGACGGCGAGGGGCTCGTGGGGATCGGGTTGCAGACCGATCGGCCGCGCGGGGATGCCGTTCGGGGCGGCGCCTTGTTCCTGGTCGTGGCCGCGGGCGGGCTCGCGATCTATCTGGCCGCCGTGGCGCTTGGGGTGAACCGGTTCGTGATCCCCGTGCCGCCGACCGGACACTGGTGGACGGTGCCGGCGCTGCTCCTGAACGCGGCTCAGGCCGCCCTCCTGGAGGAGATCATCGTCCTCGGCTACCTGGTGACGCGTCTCCAGCAACTGCGGATGGTCGCCCGTCGCGGCGGTCGTGGGCGCCGCCGTGCTGCGTGGCAGCTACCACCTCTATCAGGGGTGGGGCGGGTTCGCGGGGAACCTCCTCATGGGGCTGCTCTTCGGCCTGCTCTTCCTCCGGTGGCGCCGAACGTGGCCGTTCGTGGTCGCGCACTTCCTGCTGGACGTGGGCGCGGCGTGGGGTACCTGCTCTTCCGCCAGCACCTGCCGGTGGCTTCTCGTAGCCGGCCCGTGATCGGGTCGTGAACGTTCCGCGACGCCGGCGACCCCCTCTTGCCACATCCGCACGAACGCGTACACTGTTGGTAGGGATATCCCAACAAGACCGAACCCCGGCGAGCGCCGGGGTTTCGTGTTTCCGGGGTCCTACTGGAGGTCGCGGCTGATACGTCCGATCCCAGCTGCGCGCCCACCGCTCCTCGCCGTCCTCGCTGGTCGTCGAGCTCGAGCCGCAGCCGGTACGTCGCCCGACGTCGAGGTCAGCGACATCGCGACGCGCGTCTCGCAGGTGGCCTCCGGGAAGCGCATCGTGAACCGCGATTCGGACTCCGCGCGCGCGATCCCGGGATCGTCGGTGGAGACCGCCACCACGCCGCCGTAGAGCTCCGCGAACGAGGGCACCTCGTCGTGGGCCTCGTAGTCGCCGAAGCTGCCCGCGTACGCGCGGGTCTCGTGCCGCAGCTGTTCGTGCGACACCTCCCAGCGCACCCATCCCTTCGAGGGGTCGTCCGACCTCGCCAGCTCCTTCGGCGATCGGTTCGCCAGCGCCACGTTGGGTGGTGGCAGCTCGGGCCGCTCCGTCACCGGCGACGGGTCCGTCCATCACCGGCAGCGCTGAGCGTCCCGGTCGACCGGTCGAGCGTCAGCGTCCCCGGCAGCGGCGGCGCCCAGGCGTTCGGCCAATCGGCCGGTGCCAGATCGAGGCGGATCCGGTGGCCCGCCTCGAACGTCCAGGACGCCACCTCGAGCTCGAACTCGATCTCGTAGGCGCGCCCGGGCTCCAGCGGTGAGGGCGCCGCGCGGTCGTCGCGGTGCGTGAGGTTCAGCATGCCGCGGGTCACCAGCGAGGACGTGCCGTCGGGGAACACGTCGCAGATCTTCGCGCTGAGGTAGCGCGACCGGCACGGACGACGTCACGCGCGACGCGCAACGTCGCGTGGCCCAGGATCTCGAGCTCGTCCTCGAGCGGCGCCCACGTGTAGCGTGAGCGAGTGCACCTCGTCGGGCCGCTGGTCCGAGGGCTGGCCCCACGGCATCGCCCCCGCGCAGCTGATCCAGGCGGTCCAGCCGACGTCGCCGCGGATCGTCGAGTTCGTCGGGGCCGTCGCCGTCGCGGTTCACCTCCGCATGCGCCAGCTCGACGGTCGTGGGCACGAGGCGCCCCGGCGGCCACGTGGGCTCCCACCGCCACTCGCCGCGCACCTCGCGGCGATCGGGCGCGGGCAAGCGTCGAGCGCTGCGCGTACAGGACGATCGGTGGCTCGCGGTCGACGCCGTTGTCGATGCCCTTCAGCCAGCGGTCCCACCACCGCAGGTGCTCGGGGATCAGGTCGTGGTTGGGCCCCGGCAGGGATGTATCGGTGGAGGCGTGCGCCCACGGTCCGAAGATCAGCCGCTTCGGGCAGGTGAGCGCCTCGAACGTCCGGAACGAGTTGTTGCGGTAGCCGTCGGCCCAGCCCGCGATGATCATGACCGGGCACGTGATGGCGTCGTAGGTCGGACGCAGCGAGCCGAACTGCCAGTAGTCGTCGAAGCGCTGGTGGCTCGAGCCACGTCACGAGCCACGGCTCGGTCTCGCGGACCCGCCGTTCCCATTCCTCGCGCCACCCCTCGCCGTAGACCGAGGGCACGGGCGGCAGGGCGTTCATCGCGACCATGTAGCTGGGGTAGTCGAGGAGATCGAGCTGCTTCAGGGCGCCGCCGAAGTAGTGCACGTCGTCGGCGTAGCGGTCGTCCGTGGCGAAGATCGGGATGATCGCCTTGAGGGCCGGCGGCCGTTCCATCGCGATCTGGATCGAGTTGAAACCGCTGTAGCTGGTCCCGTACATCCCGACGTTGCCGGTGGACCAGTCCTGCGTGGCGAGCCAGTCGATCACCGCGAGCATGTCGGTGCGTTCGATGGCCGGGTACTCGTCGATCGCGATGCCCTCGCTGGACCCGGTGCCGCGGACGTCGACCCGGCACACGACGTAGCCGGCATCGGCCAGCCGCAGGTATTCCGGGCGGTAGGTAGCCGTGATGTCGTCCTTGCGGTAGGGGAGCGCCTCGAGGAGCGCGGGCCACGGACCGTCGCCGTCAGGCACGTAGAGCGTCGAGGCCAGGCGGACGCCATCGCCCATCGTGATGAAGCGGTGCTCCCGGTGGCTCATGCGGCCGCAATCCTAACGTAGGCGCCACTGCATGGGCCGTGAGCGCCACGGTGTCCCGCGTCGGACGGACGCTAGACCCACTTGCGGAACCAGAAACGCAGCGTCCACATCGTGTGCGTGAGGCGCCCCGCGGTGAGCACCGGCCAGAACCATAGGAAGAGCCCGACGGTCACCACCACGAACGCCCAGACGAAGGGCCGGAACGGATATCGCGTGGAGACCGCGGGTGTCCCGGTCTCGGGGTCGACGGCGACATCACCCGTCGCCCGGTCGCGGACCACCAGCCTCGCGTCGGAGAGATCGCGGAGCAGGTAGACGACCGCCAGCACCATCCACGGCGTCGCCGGCAAGACGTAGAAGAAGAACTGGGGCCTGGAGACCGCGAACCACGGGAGGTACTGCATCAGGAACGGCACCAGCACGAACCCCGCTCGCCAGTCGCGCTTGCGGCGCCAGGCGAACGCCGCGTAGGGGAGGGCGAAGATCGAGCCCCAGAAGATCGCCGGGCTGCCGATCGCGTCGATCTGCTGGATGTCGGTGCCGATGTTGTGCACGTAGAAGCTGACCGGACGCACCATCGGCAGCCAGGTCCACGGCCGCGAGTAGTAGGGGTGGGTCGGCGTGTACGCCTTGGTGGCCGAGTCGAAGGCGAACTCCTTCAGCCCTGCGTGGTAGCGCCACATCGCGGCCGTGTGTTCCCAGAACCCCGACAGGCTCCAGCCGAAGTGGTTGAACCAGGGGATCCACGTGGCCATGTACACGGCGATGGGCACGATGAGGAGCGCCAGTGAGATCCCGAAGGTCTCCACCGCGACCGCCTGCCAGAACGCGCGGCCGCCTGTGACGTCACCCCGTACCCGCCGCGAGCGCTCCCAGAGGTAGGCCAGCACGACCGGCCCCCGCGAGCGCCGTGATGCCGGACCACTTGACGGCGCAGGCCGCTCCGAGGGCGGCACCCGCGGCGAACCGCCATGGTCGCCAGACCGGGGCGGGGACGCCCTTGAGCCGCGGCATCACGGTCGACATCTCGCCCATGGCATCGGGCACCTCGATCGGTTCCGGCTCGGGCGGAGTGCGGCGGGCGATCCACCGCCGGTCGAGCAGGAGGAACAGGAAGCCCGCCGCCACCCAGAACTCGAGATGGACATCGAGGAGGCCCACCCGTGACATGACGACGTTGAGGTGTTCGATCGCGAGAAGGAACCCGGCGAGGAAGGTCCAGATGGGACGACGCCACAGCAGCTGCGCCATCAGCGCCACCATCACCGCGACCAACGTTCCCTCGAGCGCCGACATGAAGCGCCACCCGAACGACCGCATGCCGAACACCTTGATGCCCATCGCGATCATCCATTTACCGAGCGGTGGGTGAACCCACGAGCCCACGTCCCACTCGTGCTGCCGCCAGTAGGTCTCGTCGCCGGAGTCGATGTGGCAGACCTTGTTCGACCAGCCCAGGTAGATGCAGGCGGCCTTCGGGTAGTAGATCTCGTCGAAGACGAAGTCGCCCGGGTGGGAGAGGTGGAAGAAGCGGACGCCTCCGGCGATCACGGCCACCGCGAGGATCGCGATCACCGGGCGGTTGAGACGCTGGACGAGGGCGGGCACCGGGTGATGGTATCGGGGCGACGGGTCGTTCGGTGCCGGGCGTTCGGCTCAGGTTCTCGGCCTGTCCTTCAGACGGTAGACGAACTGCAGGCCCCGGAACGTCGTGTCGAGCGCGGCGGTCTTGTTGTCGACGAGCCCGGCCGCGAGCCCGGCGGCCTGCACCGCGTCGAACGTGACGTCGGTCGGCACGCCCGATGCGTTCTTCGGCCACGCCACCCAGAGCCGGCCGTCGCTTCGCATCGCGTCCACGAGTGGCCCGAGTCGCCGGTCCAGGTCCCTTCGCGCCGTTACGAAGAGCACCACGACGTCGAGTTCGGTCCGCGCCCGCGAGAGGAACTCGACGGAAGGCGGCATCGCGCCGAGCCGCTCCAGGAAGCCGGGCGGAGCCTCGACCAGCCGCACCCGAGCGCCCTCACGGATCCCCAGCTTCTTCCATGAGGGGGTAGCTGCGTAGTCCTTGCGTCCGTCCCCCCCGCCGTCGCCCATCGTCCACGAGCCTAGCGTTCGCGTGGGAGCCTAGGGCGGTGAGCGGCACCCTGTGGATCGTCGGCACCCCCATCGGCAACCTCGGCGACCTGTCGGCGCGCGCGACCGAGACCTTGGCGGCGGTGGACCTGATCGCCGCGGAGGACACGCGGCGGACCGGCCGTCTCCTGGCCGCCGCCGGCCTCGATCGACATCCGCCCATGACCGCGTACTTCGAGGGCAACGAGCGCGAACGGACGCCCGAGCTGATCGCGCGGCTCGAGGCGGGCGAGGGTGTCGCCCTCGTGACCGACGGTGGTATGCCCGGCGTCTCGGACCCCGGCTATCGGCTCGTGGCCGCCTGCGCCGAGGCGGGCATCGACGTGCGTGTCGTGCCCGGTCCCTCTGCGGCGATCGCGGCGCTGGTGCTGTCGGGTCTGCCCACCGACCGGTTCGCGTTCGAGGGCTTCCTTCCGAAGAAGGCCGGGGAGCGTCGCCGCCGCCTCGATGCTCTCCGCGACGACGATCGAACGTTGGTGCTGTTCGAGTCGCCGAAGCGCGTGGCGGCGCTGCTGGCCGCCGTCGAGGCGGCCCTCGGCGATCGGCGCATGGCCCTGGCTCGCGAGCTCACGAAGCGGTTCGAGGAGGTTCGGCGAGGCCCCGTGAGCGAGATCCTCGCCGATCTGGGCGAGCTCAAGGGCGAGGTGGTCGTCGTGATCGAGGGACGCACGGATCGCGTCCCCGTGGATCTCGAGGCCTGCGTAGAGGAGGCGCGGGCCCTGGTGGCGGCGGGCGTTAAGAAGCGCGAAGCCGCGCACGAGGTGGCGGCGCGCCACGGCCTGCCCGCGAACGAGGTGTACCGCGGTCTGGTCGCCGGCCCCATGACGTCGGGCTAACCGGTGAGGGAGGCGAGCCATGCCCGGCCCCGCGGCGACAGCCTGTAGCCGGTGCGGAGGCTCTCGGTGAGTCCGAGCTCCTTCAGCTTGCGCACATCGCGTTTGAACGGATCCCGCTCGCGACCGAGCCGGTGCGCCAGGTCCGCCGCGAGCTCGCCCGCATGGGCGGCGATCGCGCGAAGGGTGACCTCGGTCCATGGCCCGGTCGGGCTCGAGGCGTCCATCCGTGCGAGCCGCCGGACCAGCTCGGCGCGGTCGTCTTCGGAGAGCTCGGCTCGCGCGCGGAGTGCCTCTCGCGGGTCAGGGCCCCCGGGCCTCAGTCGCACGCGGAACACCGTGCCGTCAGCGCGACGGTCGAGGTCGCCGATCAACGCGACCCGGTCGGCGACACCGGCCGCGCGCGCGTCCTCGTCGGTGATCGTGTCGGGATCCACCTCCTCGACCGCTTCCACCTCGACGATGCCGATGGAGGTCCTCAGGCGCGTCCCACGTTTCACACGCGGCCGAGCCCACCGCCGGAACGCCTGGGTCACCGAGCCGTCACGGATCCCCTCGAGCGTCGCGTGCCGGAAGAGCATGCTTGGACACTAGCGGGACCCCGCACCGCGCGCCTCACTGAGCCCGGCACTAGTCTGAGTCAGACTAGTGCGTGCGGCTCGTCACGCGCGCGGATAGGATGCCTCGATGGGTCGCGACGTGTTCTACATCACCACCCCGATCTACTACCCGAACGACGTGCCGCACATCGGGCACGCGTACAACGCCGTGGCCACCGACTTCATCGCGAGGTATCACCGGCTGCGAGGCGAGGAGGTCTTCCATCTCACCGGCACGGATGAGCACGGGCTCAAGCTACAGCGCGCGGCCGAGGCGGCCGGCCTGAGCCCGCAGGTCTGGGTCGACGACATGGAGCCGAAGTGGCGCGAGGTCTGGGCCCGCCTGGACATCGCCTACGACGACTACATCCGCACCACCCAGCCCCGGCACGAGCTGGTGGTGGAGAAGCTCCTCACCGCCGTCTACGAGAACGGCCGCGACGACATCTACCTCGGTTCCTACGAGGGGCTCTACTGCGTCTCCTGCGAGGCCTACTACAACGCCGAGGACCTCCTGGAGGGCGAGCTCTGTCCGATCCACGAGCGTCCGGTGGAGCACCTGGAGGAGCAGAACTACTTCTTCCGCCTCTCCGCCTACGCCGAGCGCCTGCTGGCCCGCTACGAGGAAGATCCGTCGAGGATCGAGCCCGAGGCCCGTCGCAACGAGGTGCTCAGCTTGATCCGGGGCGGGCTCCAGGATTTCTCGATCAGCCGAACCTCGTTCACCTGGGGCGTGCCCCTGCCCGTGGGATCCCGATCACATCTGCTACGTCTGGTTCGACGCGCTCTCCAACTACATCACCGCGGCCGGCTACGGCGACGACCCCGAGCGTTTCGCCGCCGTGTGGCCGGCGAACATCCACCTGATCGGCAAGGACATCCTGCGACAGCACGCCATCTACTGGCCGGCGATGCTCATGGCCGCCGGCGTCGAGCCCCCGACGCAGGTCTGGGCCCACGGCTTCCTCACGGTGGGCGGCAAGAAGATGTCGAAGACGAACCTCACCGGCATCCACCCCTTCGAGCTGATCGACCAGTTCGGGACGGACTCCTACCGCTACTACTTCATGCGCGAGATGCGGTTCGGCGAGGACGGCAACTTCTCCTGGGAGTCGATGGTCGAACGGCACAACGCTGACCTCGCCAACGGCCTGGGCAACCTCGCCAGCCGGGTCCTGGCCATGCTGGCGTCCAACTACGAAGGCGTGGTGCCTGTACCGCTCGTCGAGGGTTCCGCCTCGGATCTGCCCGAGGTGGTGGCCGACGCCGTCCGCCGCTACGACGAGCACATGCTGGCCGTCCGGCTACAGCCGGCGCTGTCGGCGGTGTGGGACATCGTGGCCCGGGTCAACCAGTACCTGGTGGAGCGGGCGCCGTGGAAGCTGGCGAAGGATCCCGAGCGCGCCGACGAGCTCGCGGGGGTCCTGTACGCGTCCGCCGAGGCGTTGAGGATCCTGGCCGTGCTGATCCAGCCGGTCATGCCGGGAGCCGCCGAGCGGCTCTGGGAGCAGCTGGGCCTATCGGACGATCCGTTGGGCGCCCAGACGCTGCCGGCGTCGACGGCGTGGGGACGCCTCGCGCCGGGCACCCTGACGCGCAAGGGCGGTGGGCTGTTCCCTCGGGTCGATCCGACCTCCGAGGACTGAACGCCCGGTCTTCGTCCGCCCCTTCACTCCGGGGTGAGGCTTCCCCGATCCGTGTTTCACGTGAAGCTCCCCGGTTCGACCGGATATGGAGACCCCTGTAAGCTCGCCGCTCGTGAGCGACCGGAACCCTGAACTGTCGGTGCAGCCCGGCGCCGTCGACACCCACTGTCACCTGTTCCTGCTCGACCGCGAACCTGCACATGTGGTCGAGGCCGCGCGGACCGCTGGGGTCGATCGGCTCGTGTGCGTGGGCATCGACCCGCTCACCAGCGCGCGCTCCGCCGAGCTCGCCGACGCGCTCGCCCGGGGTGTTCGCCACCGCCGGCATGCATCCGCACGACGCCGTCGTTGTTCGATGCGGAGGCCAGTGCGAGGATCGAGGAGCTGCTGGGCGATCCGCGTGTGATCGGCGTGGGGGAGTGCGGGCTCGACTTCTTCCGGATGCATTCGCCGATCGAGGATCAGGTGCGAACGCTGCAGACCCACATCGCGTGGTCGAACGAGTCCGGGAAGCCGATGGTGGTCCATGTCCGCGATGCCTGGGCCCAGGTGCTTCGAGTGCTGGATGAGGGTTCCGCCGAACGCGTGGTGATCCACTGCTTCAGCGGCGACGTCGCCATCGCCCGCGAGTGCTCCGAGCGTGGCTACTGGGTCAGCTTCGCCGGCAACGTCACGTACCCGAAGAACGAACACCTTCGTCAGGCGGCGGCGTCGCTTCCACTCGACCGGCTCCTGACCGAGACCGACGCTCCGTTCCTCGCGCCGCAGAGATTGCGCGGATCATCGAACGAGCCGGCGAACGTCATGATCACGCTGGAGGCGCTCGCTGAGGCCCGTGGCGAATCCCTGTCGGCGCTGGTGGAGGCCACGGCCGCCAACGCGCACGCCGCGTTCCCCGGCCTGCGGTAGCGGGAGACCGCTTCCGAGACTCGAACATATGTTCGCTCTCAAGGTGGTAGTGAGGGTTGAGGGTTTGCTAGGGTGCGCACGTAGCAGCTTGTGAGGCTTCGGTCCGGTCAAGCCGCTTCCCCTCGAAGCCTTCCTCGAGACGATCCAGGAGGAAGGTTGACACCACGCCCTTCGCGGCTCCGCAGATTGCGGATCCAGCGCGCGATGCAGTTCGCCACCGTGATGGTTGGCGTGCTCTTGCTCGCGGGCGTCCTCCACCTGGCCGTGATGAAGGACGTGACGTTGGTGGTCGACGGTCGCACGGAGGCCGTCCGCACCTCGTCACAGAACGTCCAGGAGCTGTTGGTCGGCGAGGGCATCGCTCTTTCGTCCAACCTCCTGGTCCAGCCGTCGCCGGCCACGGAGCTGGCGGACGGCATGACCGTGGTGGTCAGCCCGGCGCCCGGGGTGCCGGTGCTGAGTGACGCCACGGTCGATCCGGCTCCCACCGATGTGGGGGTCTGGGTGGTGGCGGGGACGGCGTCCGCCTCGGCGGGCACCGTGGAGTCCTCGGACTCCGCATCGGGCTCCGGTCCAGCCTCGGCCGTGTACGTGCGGGCCGTCGTGTCGGGGAAGGTACATGACGTCTCGACCAACGCGCGCACGGCCGGGGAACTCCTCTCGGCCATGGGGATCACACCGGATGCCAACGACCGCGTCCAGCCATCACCCAGCACCCCCCTTCACGACGGGATCGTGCTCCGCTTCGATCAGGTGGACGTCCTCACCCGGATCGAGCCGGTGCGGCTCCCGTATCGCACCCTCACCACGTTCGATCCCACGATGGTCCCCGGGACCCAGCGCGTGGTTCGCCACGGCGAGGCGGGCGTGGGCCGCGCCACGTACCAGGTCCGCTACGTCGACGGGCGCGAGGTGACCCGTCACCTGATCGGCCGCTGGGTCGAGCGGGCGCCTGTCTCCGAGCACGTCGTATCGGGTCCGGCGTCGATGTACGGGGGCTCCACCGAGCAGGTGCCCGGCGCGATCGGTCACAGCCAGGCCGGCCTGGCGACGTGGTACGACCCCCCGTGGAGCGGGCTGACGGCCGCACACCCGTGGCTGCCGTTCGGGACGCGGGTGACGGTGACCGACCTCGACACCGGTCGCTCGGTTACCGTGGTCATCGATGACCGAGGACCGTTCTCGCCGGGGAAGATCATCGACCTCTCACCCGAAGCCTTCGCCGTCCTCTCCCCCCTCGGCCACGGCGTCCTCCACGTCCAGCTCAGCTGGTAGCGGGGCCGTGACCGACGGCCTCGGGGCCGCCGCGGTCCGCGATCTCGCGGCGCGTCACGCGATCCGTCCCACGAAGTCGCTCGGACAGAACTTCCTCATCGATCCGAACCTCGCGCGCGCGATCGCCGCCGACGCGGACGTAGGTCCGGGCGACCACGTGGTCGAGGTGGGCGCCGGCCTCGGTTCGCTCACCCTCGCGCTCGCGGCCACGGGGGCCCGCGTGCTGGCGCTGGAATTCGACCGGAAGCTGATCCCGGCACTGGACGAGGTGACCGCGGGGCTCGCCACCGTTGAGGTCCGGCGGGCGGACGCGATGAAGGTGGACTGGCCCGCGGTTCTCGATGGTGCCGAACGTTGGAGCCTCTGCGCCAACCTTCCGTACAACGTCGCGGTGCCCCTGGTCCTCACGGTCCTCGACACCGTGCCGGCCGTCCGACGGCTCGTGGTCATGGTGCAGCGGGAGGTCGGCGAACGGCTCGTCGCCGGACCGGGGGAGGAGCCTTACGGCGGTGTCAGCGTCCGCGTCGCCTACCGCGCCTCCGCGACGATCGTGCGCCGGGTGCCGCCCTCGGTGTTCTGGCCCCGCCCCCGCGTGGCGTCGGTGGTCGTGCGGTTGGAACGGCTCGACGTCCCGCCGGTCGATGCGGACCCTGCCCGGCTGCGCCGCGTCGTGGACGCGGGTTTCGCCGAACGCCGCAAGACGATGCGCAACGCGCTGCGGCGCGTGGGGATGACGCCGGAGGCCGCCGCGAGCGCGCTGGCGGACTGCGGCGTCGCGCCCGACGTCCGGGCGGAGGAGCTCTCGCTCGCCACGTTCGCCGAGCTCGCCGAACGGATCCCCTCGTGAACGCTCCCATCACGGTCCGCGCGCACGCGAAGCTCAACGTGTTCCTCCGCGTGCTCGGGCGACGGGACGACGGCTACCACGATCTCGAGAGCCTGGTCCTGCCGCTGGATCTCCACGACCTCGTGACCGTCGTGCCGGGCGGGTCCGGGATCGAGCTGAAGTGCGTGGGTCCTCGCGCGGGTGAGATCCGAACCGACGGGGAGAACCTCGTGCTGGTCGCGGCAGAGGCGCTCGCCGATGCGGCCGGGATCCAGATGCCCTCGGTGCAGATCCTCTTGGACAAGCGGATCCCGGTGGCCGCGGGGATGGGAGGGGGAAGCGCCGACGCCGCAGCGACGCTTCGGGCCCTCGACCGTCTCTGGGGCACGCGTCTGACGCCCGAGCGCCTCGTGGACGTCGGCGCGCGGATCGGCTCCGACGTGCCCGCGCTGATGCACGACGGAGCGGTCTTCGTGGCCGGTCGAGGCGAACGGGTCCACCCGGTCCTCGTGCAGAGCACCACCTGGGTGGTCGCGCCCTTGGCGTTCGCGGTGCGAACGCCCGACGCGTTCGCCTGGTGGGACGAGGCGGGCGTGAGCGGGCCCGACGCCGGGGCCCTCGTGGCGGCCGCCGAGACGGGCAACGACGACCTCCTGGGTCACGCCCTATTCAACGATCTCCAGGCGCCGGTCGCGGCCCGACATCCCGAGGTCGCCTCGGCCGTCGAGGCGTTCCTGGATGCGGGAGCGCTGGGCGCCGTGATGACGGGGAGCGGCCCCACGGTGGTGGCCCTGGCCTCCGGGCTCGCACAGGCGGAGCGGCTCGTCCAGGCGGTCGAGGGCGCCTTCGTGGCGGCCGGGCCGCCCGTGCCGACGCGGACGTGACGCGGCGCGGGATAATCCCAACGCAGTCCGGGGTCGTCTAACGGCAGGACACGGGCCTTTGGAGCCTGGAATGGAGGTTCGATTCCTCCCCCCGGAACGCGGTCCCGGAGCACCGCGCGCCCGTACGGCGCGTTGACCCCGGCGCGCTCGTGCCCATGGCCTGGCCTCGCCGCCTCCTCGCCGATGTGGGACGATACGGACCCCTCGACCCGGGAAGCGCGTTGACCGAGCCGAAGCCCAAGAGCCGCTCCACCCGTTCGCTGGCCCTGGTGGTGCTGGCGGCGGGCGAGGGCACCCGCCTCAAGTCCTCCGTGCCGAAGGTCCTGCATCCCGTCTGCGGCCGCCCGGTGCTGTGGCATGTCCTGCAGGCGGGCCTCGCGGCCCGCCCCTCGAAGGTGATCGTGGTCGTGGGTCACGGCGCGGACGACGTGAGGGCCGCGGTGCGGTCGTGGAGGCTCTCGCCCAGCCCCATCTTCGTCGAACAGCCGAAGCGGCTCGGGACCGGCGACGCCGTGGCGGTGGCACGTCCCAAGGTTGGCCGCGTGGACGACGTCCTGGTGATGGGCGGCGACTACGATCCGGTCACGCCGGAGGACGTCAAGAGGCTCCTGACCACGCACCGCCGGACGCGGGCCGCGGCCACGCTCGCGTCCACCGAGCTCGACGACCCGGGCTCCTACGGGCGGGTCGTACGCGAGGGAGGCCGCCTGGTCGGGATCGTGGAGGACATGGACGCCACGCCGGAGATCCGCACGATACGGGAGGTCTCCATCGTGCTGTTCGCGTTCCGTCGCGCGGAGCTGTTCCGCGCCCTGCCGCGCCTGGATCGCCGGAACCGGCAGCGCGAGTACTACCTGAACCGCGTGATCCCGCTCCTGCTGGGTGACGGCGAGAGGGTGGCGGTGGTCCGGGTGGACACCGGTGGGGTGATGGGCTTGAACTCCCGGGCGGGGCTCGCCGCGGTGGAGCGCGTGGTTCGGGAGCGCATCAACGCGCGCCACCTCGCCAACGGCGTCACGCTCGTCGACCCGGCCACCACCTACATCGACGTCGACGTCACGATCGGGGCCGACTCCGTCATCCGTCCGCTCACGTTCCTGGAAGGGGCGACGCGGATCGGGAGCGGCTGCGATATCGGCCCCTCCACGCGGCTGACGGACGCGATCGTGGGGGACGGCTGCGCGGTCACCTTCACCGTTGCCCAGGGGGCCGTGATCGGCGACGGTGCCGATGTGGGTCCGTTCGCGAGGCTCCGTCCGGGCACCGTGCTCGCGCCGGGTGCCCACGTGGGCTCCTACGTGGAGCTGAAGAACGCGATCGTGGGCCGCGGCTCGAAGGTTCCCCACCTCTCGTACGTGGGCGACGCCACGATCGGCGAGGACGTGAACATCGGGGCCGCCACGGTCACCGTCAACTACGACGGATATCGCAAACACCGCACCGTGGTCGAGGACGGCGCTCGCGTGGGTTCGGATACGATGCTGGTGGCGCCGGTCCGCGTGGGGCGCGGTGCCGTGACGGGGGCGGGGTCGGTCATCACCAGGGACGTGCCGGATGGCGCGCTGGGGGTCGAGCGGACGGAGCAGCGGAACGTCGCCGGGTATCGGGGGCGCAAGGACGCGGAGCACCGCGGCCGGAAGCGGTAGGACGAAGGAGGCGCCGTGGAGATCATCACGAAGAAGCGGATGATGTTGTTCAGCGGCACCATCCATCCAGCGCTGGGCCACGAGATCGCAGACTGCCTCGGGATCCCTCTCAGCGCCTCGCAGCTTCGGCGCTTCGCCTCGGGCGAGATCTATTTCCGGGCCGAGGAGAGTGCCCGCGGGGCCGACTGCTTCGTGGTGCAGACCCACTACGAGCCCGTGAACGAGGCCATCATGGAGCAGCTGATCATGATCGACGCCCTCAAGCGCGCGTCGGCGAAGCGGATCAGCGCGGTGATCCCGTACTACGGCTACTCGCGGCAGGACAAGAAGGCGATGTCCCGCGAGCCGATCAGCGCGAAGCTGGTCGCAGACCTCCTCACGACCGCCGGCGCCGACCGCGTGGTCTCCGTGGATCTGCACTCCGGACAGATCCAGGGGTACTTCGACCGACCCTTCGACCACCTCACGGCGCTGCCGATCCTGTCGCACTACCTGAAGGACGAGCTGGGGCTGCACGGCGATGACCTCGTCGTGGTCGCCCCTGACGCCGGCCGGATCAAGACCGCCGAGAAACTCCGCGAGTATCTGCACGCGGACCTCGCCTTCCTCTACAAGCGCCGCTCCCGCCAGGAGGCGCACAAGATCGAGGAGATGGCGGTCGTCGGGGAGGTCGAGGGCAGGCCCTGCGTCCTGGTCGACGACATGATCGATACCGCGGGAACCGTGTCGAAGGGTGCGCAGGCCCTCGCCGCGCAGGGCGCCGGGCCGATCTACGTCGGCGCCACCCACGGCATCTTCAGCGGCAAGGCCCGGCAGGCACTCGAGGAGGCGCCGATCGCGCAGGTGGTCGTGACGAACACCGTCCCGATACCGGACGAGCGGTCCTTCGACAAGCTGCGCGTGCTCTCCATCGCCCCGCTCATCGCCTCGGCGCTGCGTGCGGTGTTCGAGGACTCCAGCGTCAGCGAGATCTTCGGCGGCCACAACCAGGTCTAGCCGGATCAAGGCCACCATCGGCGGACCGCTCGGACACCCTCCGCTCCGCTTGCGTACAATCTCCTGGTTCCCCTACCTCGAGGACCTCGTTCACCATGGAAACCAAGCTGCAAGCCATCAAGCGCGACGCGACCGGCAAGGGCGTCGCACGCAAGCTCCGAGCCCAGGGCCGCGTGCCGGCCGTGCTGTACGGCCAGGGCACGGACCCCGTGTCCCTGTCCGTGGACTCGCGCGAGATGTTCCATGTGCTCCACGGCGCGGCCGGATCGAACGCTCTCGTGGATCTCGTGGTCGACGGAGAGGATCACCTCGCCATGGCGCGGGAGATCCAGCGTGACCACATCCACAACACGTTGATCCACGTCGACTTCCTCGCCGTCAGCCGCACGCAGACCATCACCGCCAACGTCCCTGTGGTGGAGTTCGGCGAAGCGGCCGGGGTCAAGGAGGGCGGCGTGGTGGAGCACCATCTCCGCGAGGTCGTGGTCGAGTGCTTCCCCCAGGACGTGCCCGATCAGATCTCGATCGACATCACCGAGGTCGAGCTCGGCGACATGGTGCACGTGAGCGACCTCGTCGCGCCTGAGGGCGTGACCATCCTCACGGAGGCCGCCGATGCCGTGCTGTCGGTCATCACGCCGGCGGCGCTTCGCACCGAGGCGGACCTCTCCGTGCCCGGCGCCGAGGGCGAGGAGCTCGCCGCCGTGGAGGAGGCGCCGGCCGAGGAAGAGGCGGCGCCCGACGCCGCGGAGGAAGCTCCGGCCGCCGAGGAGGGCGGCGAGGGCTAGACCGTGGTCTGGCTCGTCGCAGGGCTCGGCAACCCCGGCGAGCGGTACGCCAACACCCGGCACAACCTCGGGCGACTGGTCGTCGAGGAGCTCGCACGCACGGCGGAGGCTCGCTTCCGCAAGGTCAAGTTCCTGCCGTCGGACGTAGCGGAGATCACCGAGTCCGGGGAGCGCGTCCTGCTCGTTCGGGCCACCCGCTTCATGAACGAATCCGGTCCGTCGTACGCGTCGCTCGCGAAGAAGCGTGGAGTGGACGCCGGGCGCGTCATCGCGGTGCACGACGAACTGGACATCCCGGCGGGCACGTTGCGGGTCAAGCTCGGCGGGGGTACCAGCGGGCACAATGGGCTGAAGTCCCTCCAGCGCGCCCTCGGAACGACCGAGTTCCTCAGGGTGCGGGTGGGGATCGGCCGCCCGCCCGGGCGTCAGGATCCGGCGGACTTCGTACTGGAGCCGCTGCCCAAACGGCTCGAACCCGACATCGCGCTCCTCGTGGACCATGCCGCGGACGCCGTGCGCTCGCTGGTCGCCGCGGGGCTCGATGCCACCCAGGACCGATACAACCGTTCGGCACCCGGCGGATAGCTCGGCCTCCCCACACCGGGTCGGCCGTTCGAGGGCTGTGCGGATAGGACCTTCGGCCCCCGCCCTATGACCTAGCGTCCCCCGGGTAGCGGGGGGGTGTGTCCCCCGTCCGACGGCCTCACGGGGCCGACGCCCAGGTTCGAGACCCCCGCCCGATGTGCGCGAGCCCTCCGAACGACGATGCTGCCTCTGGAACCGAAGGAGGTGATCGGATGCGAGCGAAGGTCAGGTCCACCCCGTCGCGTCGTCTCGAGACGAGCGGTGCGACGAAGGGGACGACGCAGCTGGCAACCGGCGCCCGGTGGAAGGTTCGTTGAGCCCTCCGGGCACGACTGGAAGGAGAGGATGACGGTGCGTCTTCGCAGTATCGCTCTCAGCCTCGGATCGCTGGCCGCGCTGGCCCTCGCTGTCGGCGCCGGCTGGAGGGTCTGGTAGGCACTCACGCACGTTGGTCTGACGCCCCCGTCACCTCCCTCGGTGCCGGGGGCGTCGCCGTTTCAGTTCACTGGTCATGACCCGATAGGAACACCATGACGTTGATCCTCGGGATGATGTTGCTGGCCGTGCTGGCCGGCTACCTGATGGGTGGGCGGCTGGGCAACTTCGCGAGCTTGAAGATCCGCTGGCTACCCCTGGCGCTGATCGGACTCGTTCTTCAGGGGCTCCCGCTGCCGGGCCGCTGGCCGCTCGTCCTTCTCGCAGCGTCGTTCGTCCTGTTGTTCGCCTTCTGCGTGGTGAACATCCGCATCGTCGGCTTCCCGCTGATCCTCGTAGGTGTCGTGCTGAACGTCGCCGTGATCGCGGTCGACGGCGGGATGCCCGTGACCGCGGGAGCACTGGAGGCCTCGGGCCAGGTCGATACCACGAGCGCATTGATCCATGCGGGCGGCGCAAAGCATCACATCGCCACGAGCGACGATGCGCTCATGGTCCTGGGCGACGTGATCGGGGTACCGCAGCCGATCGGTCAGGCGATCAGCGTGGGCGACCTCTTCACGTACGGGGGGGTCGCTGTCTTGATCGCCATGGGGATGCGCCCCCGGCGACAGGACCTCGCGGCACCGGCCATGGTGATGATCCCGATCAGGAGCCCCGGCGATCCCCCGACACCGCCCAGGGTTCAAGGCGCGGAGGCTCCGCGTGGCGGCGGCTGAGGATCCGAAGCGGCGTCGCGAAGACGGCGATCGGGCGCTCCGCCTCTACGAGATCGGTGTCGTCGTGCCGTTCCTGGTCTACCTGGGCGTCTCCCTCGCGCTGCATCCGGGTGATCTCGCGGCCACCGACGCCGGGATCCACCTGGTGCTGTGGGCGGCCGCGATCACGATCGTCGACCTCCTGCCGGTTCCCGCCACCGGTGGGTTCTCGTTCAGCCTCAGCTTCCCCCTGGAGCTGTCCGCCGCGTTGATCTACCCGCCGCCTGTCGCCGCGTTGATCGCGTTCGTCGGCTCGAGCGACTCGCGTGAGTTCCGCGGGGAGATACGGCCGATGAAGGCGCTGCTGAACCGGTCGCAGATCGGGTTCTCGGTGGTGGCCGAGAGCGTGGTCTTCCACGCGATGACCACGCTGGGCACGAAGGAATGGTGGCAGCTGGGCCCGGCGGTCGTCGCCGCCACGCTGGTCGGCTACGCCGTCAACACGCTGATCGTGGCCGGGTACTTCCGCATCCAGTCCGGCGGTAGGTTGATCACCACGCTGCGTGAGATGCACGTCGGGGTCTTCGGCGAGTTCGTGCTGAGCTACATGGGCCTCGCCCTGTTCAGCGTGCTGGTGGCGGTCTCGTTCGTGCAGTGGGGGTCGTGGGCGATCTTGGTGTTCATCGCCCCGCTCGCCTTCGCACGTCAGATGTTCACCCGGACCCACTCGCTGCAGGTGGCCACGGAGGAACTCGCGGAGCGCCAGGCGGAGAACGAGCATCAGGCTCTGCACGATGCCCTGACGGGATTGCCCAATCGGCTGCTCTTCCAGCAGGAGCTCGCGGAAGCGATCGAGCACGCGGGGGAGCACGAGTGCACCGTCGCGGTGATGTTGATGGACCTCGACCACTTCAAGGAGATCAACGACACGCTCGGGCATCACTTCGGGGATCAGCTTCTGAAGGAGATCGGCCCACGTCTGTCCACCGTGCTCCGCGAGCAAGACACCTTGGCGCGTCTCGGGGGCGATGAATTCTCCGTGCTCCTACCCGACATCCCGGGTGAGGAGACGGCGACCGCGATCGCGAGTCGGCTGCTTGTGGAGCTCGAGCGCCCGGTCAGCGTGGAAGGGCTCGCCCTGGATGTCTCCGGCTCGATCGGGATCGCGCTCTACCCGCAGCACAGCTCCACCGCCGAGTCGCTCCTACGCCGCGCCGATGTCGCTATGTACGCGGCGAAGGAGAACGGCGGTGGGTTCGAGCTCTATCAAGAGCAGATGGACGAGCACAACCCGGCGAGGCTGACCTTGGTGAGCCAGGTGCGGCCCGCCCTGGATCGCGGCGAGCTGGAGGTCCACTACCAGCCCAAGGTGCGCCTGGCCGACGGGCGCGTCTCCGGAGCTGAGGCGCTGCTTCGCTGGCGCCACCCGGAGCGCGGCCTCGTCATGCCCGACCAGTTCATCCCGCTGGTGGAGAAGACCGTGCTCCTTCGGCCCATGACCCTGTACGTGATCGATCAGGTGCTCGGACAGTGGAGGACGTGGGCCGCACGCGGTATGCGTATGCCGGTGGCCGTCAACATCTCGCCACGGAGCCTGTTGGACCTGCAGCTGCCCGACCAGATCCACGAGCTGCTCACTGAGATGGGATGTCCCGCCCGCCTACCTCAAGCTCGAACTCACCGAGAGCTTCCTGATGACGGACTCGGGTCGATCCACCGGGGTGCTCGATCGGCTCGCCGAGATGGGGCTGAGCCTTTCGATCGACGACTTCGGGACCGGCTACAGCTCGCTGATACACCTCAAGCGTCTGCAGATCGACGAGATCAAGATCGACCGCAGCTTCGTGATGAACATGCGCGCGGACGCGAACGACTTCATGATCGTTCGTGCGACCGTGGAGCTGGGACGGAACCTGGGTCTGCGCGTGGTGGCTGAGGGCGTCGAGGACGGCGACACCTTCGACAAGCTGGGGGAGTTCGGCTGCGACGAGGCCCAGGGCTTCTACATCAGCCGGCCTCTGGCTCGCGACGACTTCGATCTGTGGTTGTCCGTTCGTGGCCCCGAGGCAGTCATCGAAGAGGCGGGATCCGACGCCGTCCATGTGAAAGGCCCGGGCCGCCTCCACGTGGTCTGACGTACCGATCGGCCCCCTTCCTCTCCCGGCCTTAGACTTGCTTCTCGAGACCCCGCCGCGCCGCGGCCGGGGTCGTCGGTGTGTCCTGGAGGCTGGGTTGGAGTTGCGCTCGATCGTCGACGCGCTGGTGGCGTCGGAGCCGTTCGAACGGCTCCTGCTCGAGCGCGCGCGCCCGCTGCTCGCCCGAGCCGAGGCCGCGGAGGAGCTCGTGGCCGCCGCCGCGGCGGTGGCGCTCGACACCTCGATCCTGTTGGTTGCCGCCGGCCCGCACGAGGCCGACGCCCTCGCGGCCGACCTCGCCGCCTATCTCGGCCCGGATCGAGTGGCGCTCCTGCCGGCGTGGGAGGCGCTGCCGTACGAAGGCATCTCGCCGGCGCCCGAGGTGGCCGCGCGACGTGCCGATGCCGTGCGCCGGCTCCGCGGGGCTCGCGGCCCCTTCGTGCTCGTGGCGCCGGCACTGGCGGCGATGCAGGGGTTGATCCCGACCCTTGGGACCATCGAGCCCCTGCACCTGGTCGCGGGGCGCGAGCTCCCGCTGGACGCCCTCGCGCAGCGGCTCGTCGAGCTCGGATACGCGCGGGTCGACGTGGTCGAGCATCGCGGCGATTTCGCCGTGCGGGGCGGGGTGGTGGACGTATTCCCCGGGACCGCGCGCCGGCCCACCCGACTGGAGTACTGGGGCGATGAGGTGGAGTCGCTGCGCGCGTTCGTCCCCTCGACGCAGCTCTCCACCGAGAAGGTGGCGGAGGTCCTGGTCCCGCCGGTGCGGGAGCTGATCCCCGATGACGAGGTCAAGGCTCGCGCCGCGGAAGTCGCCGAGGATCACGAGGATCGCATCGCCGATCCCTTGCGGAGGTTGGCGGACGGGCTGTACGTGGAGGGAGCCGAGACGATGGCGCCGTTCCTGTTCGACCGGATGCCGACACCGGCCGAGCTGTTGCCGGAGGGCGGGTGGATCGTCGTGGCGCGATCGCACCGCACGTTCGACCGCGCTAGGCAGGCCTTGGCGGAGGGCGAGGCGCTCGCAGAGGCGATCGCCTGGCCCTCGGACGCCCGAACCCTCCATGACCTGGACGCCGCGCTCGCAGGTCGGGTGCAGCTCCATCTCAGCGAGTTCACCGAGGGCGTGGACCTCGGGCTCGATCACTGGGGCACGGCGCAGGGCAATCCTCGTGAGCTCGCTGCGCGTCTGGAGGACCTGGCGCGGACGGGTCAGCGCTTGATCCTCACGGCGCGTGCGCAGGGCTCCCTCGCCCGGATGCGTGAGGTCGTCGGCGATCTCCCCGTCGAGGCGGTCGAGGCGCCCCTCACGAACGGCTTCGTCTTCGGAGCGGGCAAACTCGCCGTGGCCACGGAGGAGGACCTGTTCGGGGCACGGCGGCACACGCGCACGGCGCCGCGGCTCACCGGCCGCAGGACCGAGTCGATCGCGGACGAGCTGGAGCCCGGCGATTTCGCCGTGCATCGGATCCACGGGGTGAGCCGCTACGCGGGGATCACCCACCGGGAGCTCGCGGGTGCCGAGCGCGACTATCTGATCCTCGAGTACGCGGAGGGGGACAAGCTCTTCGTGCCATCGGACCAGGTCGGGATGGTCGCCAAGTACCTCGGAGGCGACGCGCCGCGACTCCACCGGATGGGAGGGTCGGACTGGGCGCGGGCCACGGCGCGGGTGAAGAAGGCGGTGCGCGACATGGCCGGTGAACTCGTCCGGCTCTACACGGTCCGCATGGCGGTACCCGGCCACGCCTTCGGTCCCGACACGCCCTGGCAGCGGGAGCTGGAGGATGCGTTCCCCCACGAGGAGACGGGCGATCAGCTGGTAGCGATCGATGAGGTCAAGCGGGACATGGAATCGGCGAAGCCGATGGATCGCCTGATCTGCGGCGACGTCGGGTTCGGCAAGACGGAGATCGCCCTGCGCGCCGCGTTCAAGTCCGTGATGGAGGGCAAGCAGGTTGCCGTGCTGGTGCCTACCACCCTCTTGGCCGAGCAGCACTACATCACGTTCAGCGAACGCTTCGCCCCGTTCCCGGTCACCGTGAAGATGCTCAGCCGGTTCGTGAGCCAGGCGGAGCAGAAGCAGACCGTGGCCGATATCGTGGCCGGGAAGGTCGACGTCGTGGTCGGGACGCATCGGCTCCTGGGTAAGGACATGGCCTTCAAGGACCTCGGTCTGTTGGTCGTGGACGAGGAGCAGCGCTTCGGGGTGGCGCACAAGGAGCGCCTGAAGCAGTTCCGCGCCAGCGTCGACGTGCTGACGATGACGGCCACGCCGATCCCGCGCACGCTGGAGATGGCGCTCACCGGCATCCGGGAGATGTCGACGATCGACACGCCCCCCGAGGACCGTCAACCGGTGCTCACGTATGTCGGCGCGTACGACGAGGGGCTCGCACTCGGTGCCGTCAGGCGGGAGCTCCTGCGAGAGGGTCAGGTCTTCTGGGTGCACAACCGCGTGGCGACGATCGACCGCCAGGCGGCATGGATCCAGGAACAGCTGCCCGAGGCGCGCGTGGTCGTGGCCCATGGGCAGATGGACGAGGATCAGCTCGAGCGGCAGATGATGCGGTTCTGGGATCGGGATGCCGATGTCCTGGTCTGCTCGACGATCATCGAGTCGGGCCTGGACGTCCCCAACGCGAACACGTTGATCGTGGATGCCGCCCACCTGATGGGCCTGGCGCAGATGTACCAGCTGCGCGGGCGGGTGGGCCGCAGCACGGAGCGCGCGTTCGCGTACCTGTTCTTCCCCCCCCAGCGCGAGATGACCGAGGAGGCCCGCGAGCGTCTCGCGACGATCGGCAAGCACCAAGCCCTGGGGAGCGGCTTCCAGATCGCGATGCGGGACCTGGAGATCCGTGGCGCCGGCAACATCTTGGGCGCCGAGCAGCACGGGCACATCGCCGCCGTCGGCTTCGACGCGTACGCGAGGATCCTGCAGGAATCGATGGCCGAGATGAAGGGCGAGGAGATCCCGCAGGAGCCGGAGCTGCGGATCGACCTGCCGGTCAAGGCGTTCGTGCCACCGGGCTGGGTCGCCCAGGAGGCGTTGCGACTGGAGCTGTACCGGAGGATCTCGCTGGCCGCCGACCACGCCACCCTCGAGCAGATCCGCGCCGAGACCGTCGACAGGTACGGGGCGCTGCCGGACCAGGTAGAGACGCTGTTCGCCGTGGCCTCACTGCGCGTCACGTGTAAGGCGCTGGGCGTCCAGGAGGTGACCACGTTCCGGGACCAGGTTCGGCTGTCGCCGATCACGATCCCCGACGCCCTCCTGCCCGACCTGGAGGAGCGCGTGTACAAGGCCTCGTACCACGAGGCGAAGCAGACGTTGAACCTCGTTCCCGAACGGGTCTACGGCAAGGACCTCGCCGCCTTCGTCGAACGATGGTTGCTGGAGGCCGTCACGGGCGGCAACGAGCCCGTGGCGTGACGGTTCTGTGACGGCCCCAGGGTCTACCTGGAGCGTCGCGTAGACTCTCCGCCCGTGAGATCCCCATCGAATCGCCTCATCGCCGTGTCCACCTTCCTGGGTCTGGCCCTGCTGCTCGCGGCGTGTTCCAAGGGGGGCGGCACCGGATCCCAGCCCGCCGCGACGGTCGGACCCACCGCGATCACCGACGCGGACGTCGCCTACGAGGCGCAGCTGTTCTCGTTCCTGGCGGCGCTGAACCGCACGCCGTGCGGGCAGGCTGCACAGGGTGAGTCAGCCGCGTCGGCCTGCAACCGTTTCTCCCTGTCGAACCTGATCCAGACCACGTTCGTGAACAACTACGCGAAGGACAACCAGCTCTCGGTCACGGATCAAGAGGTGACGGACATCATCAAGAACCTGGACACGCAGGTGGGCGCGAAGACCGTGGACGCCGGGCTCAAGAAGGAGAAGCTGACCCGCGACGATCTGAACGCGCTCGCCCGCAGCGTCCTGCTCTTCCAGAAGGTGCAGAAGGACGTGACGGCGGGGGCGCTCGGCGAGGACCAGCTCAAGACGCTCTACCAGCAACAGATCCTGGACTTCACCACGGTGCAGGTGGACCACATCCTGGTCAAGACCAAGGCGGAGGCCGACAAGGTCTACCAGGAGGTCACGAAACCCGGCGCCACCGAGCAGGACTTCCTGGACCTCGCGAAGAAGGTTTCGATCGACCCCAGCGCCGCCCAGAACTCGGGAAGCCTGGGCTCAGCGGTTGCGTCCACCTACGTGCCAGAGTTCGGCCAGGCGGCGGCGGCCCTGGCACCCGGACAGATCTCCAAGCCCGTCCATACGCAGTTCGGCTGGCACGTGATCCGCATGGTCAGCAAGCAGGTCACGCCGTACGCGCAGGCGAAGCAGACGCTGATCCAGAACAACGCAACGGTGTCGTTCAACACGTGGATGCGCAAGCAGTCGGACGACCAGGGCGTCGACGTGAACCCGAAGTACGGGAAGTGGGATGTGCAGTCGCTCACCGTGGTGGCGATCACGAGCACGGACCCCAGCGCGACGTCCAGCCCGGCCGGCGCAACCGGCCCGACGGGCGCAACCGGCAGCACGGCGTCCCCGGCCCCCGCCACGCCGTGAACGAGGCGTCCGGGCGCCCGGACGAGCCCATGGCCCACGTCCCGGCGGGCCCGGTGCCCGCATCGCAGCAGGGGCAGCGCCTCCTCGACCTCGTCAAGGTCATGGCGCGTCTGCGAGGGCCGGGGGGCTGTCCGTGGGACGCCGAGCAGACACATCGAACGCTCGCGCGGCATCTCCTCGAGGAGACCCACGAGCTGCTGGAAGCGATCGATGCCGGCGACGACGACGCGATGCGCGACGAGCTCGGCGACGTGCTCCTACAGGTCGTGTTCCACGCCCAGATGGCTGCGGATGACGGGCGGTGGGACATCGACGACGTCGCTCAGGGGCTCGTGGCCAAGCTGATCTACCGGCACCCACACGTGTTCGGTGACGTCTCGGTCTCGGGTGCCGATGAGGTGCTGGTGAACTGGGAGAAGCTCAAGGCGGCGGAGGCGGGAGGGCGGAAGGCCGTCGACCAGGACATCCCGGCATCGCTCCCGTCGCTCGCCCGGGCCGCCAAGGTGCAGCGGCGTGCCGCGGGCTGGGGGTTCGGATGGCGCAGCGTGGACTCGGCCTTGGAGGCGCTGCGCGAGGAGGTCGAGGAGCTCGCGGCCGCGACCGATCCCGTCAACGCAGAGGAGGAGATCGGCGATGTGCTCTTCGCCGCGGTCGCCGTCGCGCGGAAGCACGGCGTGGACGCGGAGAGCGCGCTGCGCCGCACCGTGCGAACGTTCTCCGAACGCTACGAGCGCTTCACACGGTTGGCTTCCGAACGCGGTCTCGACGTGGAGACCGCTCCCGAGGCGGAGCTGCGCGCGCTCTTCCGCGAGGCTCGGAACTAGGCCGGCATGGACCACCGGATCACGGCTCCCACGCGTGAGGACATCCTCGCCACCCGGGACCGGATCTCCGGTTACGTCCGGGAGACCCCGGTCCTGCGTCCGGGACGCGGCGCGTTCGGCGTCGATGCCGACCTCACGCTGAAGTTGGAGCTCCTCCAGCACACGGGGTCCTTCAAGCCACGCGGGGCGTTCAGCAAGCTGCTGGCCTCCGCTCCCACTTCGGCTGGAGTGGTCGCGGCCAGCGGGGGAAACTTCGGACTGGCGGTCGCGTACGCGGCGCGGACGCTCGGATATCGCGCCGAGATCTTCGTCCCGTCCACCTCGCCTGCATCCAAGATCGACCGCGTTCGGGATCAGGGCGCGGTCGTCACCGTCGTCGATGGCTACTACGACGACGCCGCCACCGCGGCCGCCGCCCGTCAGCGGGAAACGGGCGCGCTCGCGATGCATCCGTACGACCAGCCCGAGGTGGTGGCCGGCCAGGGCACGATCGGCATCGAAGTCGCGGCCCAGGTACCGGAGGCCGACACGATCCTCGTGGCGTGCGGAGGCGGCGGCCTCGTGGCGGGCATCGCGGCCTGGTTCCGGGGCGAGGTCCGCGTGGTGGGGGTCGAGCCGGAGGGATCGTGCTGCCTGCATGCCGCGATGGCGGCGGGGACCCCGGTGGACGTGCCCGTGCGGAGCGTCGCCGCCGACTCCCTGGGGACGGCGCGGGCGGGAACGATCGCGACGGAAGTCGCGCAGGCCTTCGTGGACCGGGTCGTCCTCGTATCCGACGACGCGATCGTGGCCGCTCAGCGCACGATCTGGCAGGAGCTGCGCCTGATCGCGGAACCGGGAGGCGCGGCGGCCATGGCGGCCCTCCGCAGCGGCGCGTACGTACCGCATCCGTCGGAGCGGGTGGTCGTCCTCCTCTGTGGCGCGAACTGTGACCCGGCGACCGTCACCGGCTGAGCGCATCCGTAGAATCCCGCGATGATGAACGAGGACCTTGCGCGGGCGACGGCCTTCGAGCACCGCAAGGACGCCCGCACGTCCACCGACGTCATACCTATCCCAGGTGGTCACGCCTACCTCGACCGGGAGTTCCCCCTCCGCTACATGGCGAACTTCCTCTTCGTGGACGACGCGGGCGCAACGCCGGCATCCAGATGGATCGAGGAGGCGGAGCGGATCCTGGGTGAGGCCGGTTGTCGCCACCGCCTCGTGATCTTCGCGGAGCCCGACGATGCGGACAGGGGGTCGATGGCGTTCCTGGAGGATGGCTACACGCCCGACGGCGGGGTCCTGTTGGTGCACCGGGATGGGCCGCGGCGCCCACATGACACCGCCACCGTGGAGGAAGTCACGTTCGAGGAGTTGCGCCCGCTGGTCGAGAAGATGTACCGGCGCGAGCCCTGGGCGACGGACGAGGAGACCGTGCAGGCGCTGGTGGGCTACAAGGGCAAGCTCGAGCGCACGATCGGCGCGCGGTTCTTCATGTCGAGGGTGGCCGGCGAGCCCGCCTCGTGCTGCGAGCTCTACGCTCGACGGCGATGACGCGCAGGTGGAGTCCGTCGAAACCCTCGAGGAGTTCCGCAACCGTGGGCTCGGCAGCGCCACGGTGCTGCGGGCGGTGGCCGAGTCGAAGTCGGCGGGCGCCTCCTTCACCTACCTGTGGGCCGACGACGACGACTGGCCGCAGCACTGGTACGCGACCCTCGGGTTCCGGGAGGCCGGGCGAGGGAAGGCGTTCCTGAAGTGGCCGCCGGGCGAGGGGCCTGAGTTCTGGAAATCCACGGCGCAGGCGTAGGTCTCCGGTACCATCGGGTCCCCATGTCGCTGATCGACTCTCTCCACGCCCGCCAGATCCTGGATTCCCGTGGCAACCCCACCGTCGAGGTCGACGTCTGGCTGAGCGACGGCGCCTTCGGTCGGGCCGCGATCCCCAGCGGGGCTTCCACGGGCGAGCACGAGGCACTGGAGCTCCGCGACGGCGAGCCGGCGTACGGAGGCAAAGGCGTGCGAGGGGCGGTTGCGAACGTGAACGGACCCATCGCCGACGCGCTGCGAGGCCTCGACGCCCTGGAACAACGCGACGTGGATCGAACGCTCCTGGATCTCGACGGCACGGCCGACAAGTCGGCGCTGGGCGCCAACGCGGTGCTGGGAGCCTCGCTCGCGGTGGCGCGGGCGGCCTCGGACAGCGCCGGGCAGCCGCTCTGGCGCTACCTCGGCGGCCCGAACGCGCACATCCTGCCCACCCCGCAGATGAACGTGATCAACGGAGGCGTGCACGCCGACAACCGCTTGGAACTGCAGGAGTTCATGCTGATGCCCGTGGGCGCGGCCTCGTTCTCGGAGGCGTTGCGGTGGGGTGCGGAGTGCTTCCACGCGCTGAAGTCCATCCTCAACGACCGCGGGCTCGCGACCGGCGTGGGTGACGAGGGCGGGTTCGCTCCTGAGATCGGCACGGCCGCCGAGGCCCTCGCGCTGCTGATCGACGCCATCGAGGCGGCCGGTCGTACGCCGGGGGAGGAGGTCGCCCTGGCGATGGATCCGGCAACCTCCGAGATCTACCGCGATGGCGCGTACCAGCTCGAGGGCTCGGCCCGTTCGTCGGAGGATCTCGTTGCCTTCTGGGCTGAACTGATCGACCGCTTCCCCATCGTGTCCCTCGAGGACGGGATGGCCCAGGACGACTGGGACGGCTGGGTGTTGATGACGCGCGAGCTCGGTGACCGGGTGCAGTTGGTAGGTGACGACGTCTTCGTCACGAACGCCGAGCGCTACGAGCGTGGGATCCTCGAGGGTGCGTCCAACGCGATCCTCGTCAAGCTGAACCAGATCGGAACGCTCACCGAGACCCTGGACGTGATCGACATGGGCCGACGCCACCACCACGGCGTCGTCGTCTCCCACCGCAGCGGAGAGACCGAGGACACCACGATCGCCGACCTCACGGTTGCCACGAACGCGGGACAGATCAAGACGGGTGCACCCAGTCGTGGTGAGCGCACGGCGAAGTACAACCAGCTCTTGAGGATCGAGGAGGCCCTGGGGGAGAACGCCCGCTATGCGGGCAGGCACTTCTTGGCAGGGGCGGGATGAGCACCGCCGGCGCGGCCACTCCCCAGGCCGCTCCTCGTCGGAAGTCCACGGCCACCCCCGGCGCCGGCGGCACCTCGGCGACGCCTAGGAAGTCCCCGCGCCCCCCGGGCGCTCACGCCGCCCCCCCCTCGCCTCGCCGGGTCAGGCTCTCCCCCCGCGGCGCCCTGCTGCTCGTGGTCGTGATGCTCCTGCTGATGGCGGCGATCGGCCCGATCAGGAACCTGATGGGGCAGCGCGGGGCGATGAGTGCAGCTCCAGCACCAATCGGCGGTGTTGGAGCAGCAGAACGCCGCCCTGCAGGCGCGGGTCGACCAGCTGAACGACCCCTTGTATCTGGAACAGCTCGCACGGCGGTGCCTGGGCATGGTGCGCCCCGGCGAGATCGCGTTCGTGATCCTGCCGAAGCACGGCATCCCCACGTCCAGCGATTGCTGAGCCGGCATCACCCCGGCCACGCCCATTGACGCGCGCAGGTGATTCCCGCACACTGGCGCCCCGCCCGGGTTCGGGCGGTCACAGCGCGTCCGGAGTCGCCGGGCGTTCGAACCGAGGAAGGGTTGGAGACATCGCAGAGATCGAGGTCGGCGCGGTGATCGACGGCACCGTCGAGCGCATCACGCCATATGGAGCGTTCCTCAAGCTTGAGGATGGCCGTCTCGGGCTGGTGCACATCTCCGAGATCGATCGCAACTACGTCAAGGACGTGCACGACCACCTTCGGGAGGCCGACGTCGTCCAGGCGAAGGTGCTGGCCATCAAGGAGGACGGCAAGATCGATCTCTCGATCAAGGCCCTGCAGGACCCGGCGCCAACGCGCCAGCGCCGCGGCAGTGACCCCGAGTTCGAGCACATGCTGAAGAAGTTCATGAAGCAGAGCGAAGAGAAGCAGGTCGACTACAAGCGCGCGGTCGAGCACAAGCGCAAGTAGGCTCCCGCTTCGTCAGCTCGGTTCCAGCCGCCTCTCGTACGTCAGCTCGACGCAGGGCTCTCCCTTGAACGTCGTGTGTTCCGTGGCCACCCACGTCATCCCAAGGTGCTCCGCCACGGGATCGGCGCGGAAGGCCGCGAACGCGTCGGCGTCGGTCAAGCGGGATCGGCGTAGCGCGAGCCGCTTCGTGCGGATCACGGTGGATCGGGGGTCGCGCATGCCGGGGAGTATGCCGCGCTCTGCCACGATAGGGCCCATGCCGTCCTCGATCACCCAGCGAGAGCTGCGGGGCGCCGATATCGCCATGGTGCGTGCGCAACTCGGCCGAGAGCCCTCGACACCGTTCGTCGTGACCGCGCGCTGCACGGGCGGCCATCCTCTGGTGATCCGCAACGCGCCGCTCGACGCGCGAGGCGATCCGTTCCCTACCACCTATTGGCTCACCTGTCCGGCGGCGGTGAGGGCGGTGGCGCGGCTGGAGTCCGCTGGATGGATCGCGCGGCTCAACGAGCGCCTCGACGGAGACCCGGGGTTCCGCGCCGGCCTCGAACGGGCCCATGCGGCGTACGCCAGGGATCGAGGACAGGACCTGGCGGCCGCGCGGAGCTGGGGCGGGGTAGCCGGGACGCGCGTCGGCGTCAAATGCCTGCACGCCCACTACGCGTACCATCTCGCGGGCGGCGAGGACCCCGTCGGCGCGTGGGTGGCCGAGCACCTCGGTGTCGTCCACCCGGAGCAGCGGGCGGGTCGCGTCGCCGCCATCGATCAGGGCACCAACTCCTGCCGTCTCCTGGTCCTGGAGCCGCGGGAGGGGGACGAGCCGCCGGTGGAGCTCGCCCGCGACATGGTGATCACCCGCCTCGGGCGGGGGGTCGATCGCACGGGCGGCCTCGACCTCGACGCCCTGGCGGGCACGGTGGAGGTGCTCGCGGTCTACGGACGCCGCGCGCGGGCGCTGGGAGCGGAACGGATCCGCTTGGCCGCCACCAGCGCCGTCCGCGACGCCGCGAACCGCGAGGCGTTCGTGCATGCCGTTCGGGAGCACGTGGGCTCGGAGCCGGAGATCATCTCCGGCGAGCAGGAAGCGGCGTTGTCCTTCCTCGGCGCGACGTACGGGCTGGACCCCGCGTCCGCGCCCGGTCCCTATCTCGTCCAGGACATCGGCGGTGGCTCCACCGAGTTCGTCGTAGGCCCGAAGCCCGGCATGGTGGACCGAGGGGTGTCCACGCAGATGGGCAGCGTACGGCTCACAGAGCGCCTCGTCCGGCATGACCCTCCATCGGCCGGGGACCTCGCAGCCGTACGCGAGGAGGTCGAGGCCGTGCTCGACGAGGCGCTCGCAGAACTCGACCCGGGCAGGATCGGGACCGTGGTCGCGGTCGCCGGCACCGCGACCACCCTTCGGTCGATCGCGCTGGATCTGGATCGCTACGACCCAGACCGCATCCATCGCACGTGGCTCGGCCGCGCGGAGGTCGACGCCCTGCTCGGCCGGCTCGCCGGGATGACCAACGAGGAGCGTGCCGCCCTCCCCACGATGGCCCCCGGACGCGGCGACGTGATCGTAGCGGGCGCCGTGATCCTGTCGGCCACGATGGCGCGGCTGGGCGTCAGCCGCGTCCTGGTGAGCGAGACGGATATCCTCGACGGCCTCGCCTTCGAGCTGCTCGGTATCCGGTAACCTCGTTCGCCGTATGCCGAAACGCACCCGAGAGCGCCAGCTGGCGAAGCTCGCCGCGCGACGTCAAGCCGAGAGGGCCGCGCGGCGCCGGCGGCGCAACCTGACGCTTGGGATCTTCGGAGCCGCCGCCCTGCTTCTGCTGACGGCGGTGGTCGCCGCCGCGCTCCTCGGCGGCGCCTTGACCACGGGGGCCTCGGGGACTCCCACCCCCAGTGCGGCCGCCAAGGGCCCGTGCCCCAAGGCGGCGGCGCCGAAGTCGTCCTCTCAGAACAAGCCCCAGTTCAAGAACCCCCCGCCCGTCACGATCGATCCCACCAAAACCTACACGGCGAAGATCCAGACCTCGTGCGGGACGTTCACCACGAAGCTCCTCGCCAAGACCGCCACCGTCGCGGTCAACAACTTCGTGTTCCTTGCGAAGCAGGGTTTCTACGACGGCCTCGTCTTCCAGAGGATCGTGAAGGGATTCGTGATCCAGGGCGGGGACCCCAAGGGCGACGGGACCGGCGGCCCCGGCTATTACCTCCCGGTCACCGTGACGAAAGGTGCCTCGTTCAACGCGGCCGGCGTCCTCGCTTATGCCAACTCGGCCGCCACCGGCAACGGCAGCCAGTTCTTCGTCACGCTGGCTCCGGCGTCCAGCCTGGACCCACCGCAGGGCAAGTACACGATCTTCGGGAACGTGACGAAGGGTCTAGACGTGGTGACCAAGATCGGTGACACCCCCACGACCGTGAATCAGCAGGGGGAGCAGAGCGACCCGACCTACCCGATCTACATCCTTCACGTGACGATCACGGAGTCGTAGCCGCTGCCTCAGGGCGCAGCCAGCCGTCGATCGCGTCGAACAGTTCGGCCTTGACGTCGTCGTCAGCGAACGACGATCGGACGCCCGTTCGAGCGATCTCGGCGAGGTCCTCATCGCTCAGGCTCCAGGTGGCGCGGGCCGCCTCGTAGACGTCCGCGAGCCACGCTCCGAACATCGGCGGATCGTCGGAATTGAGCGTGACGATGACGCCCGCATCGCGCAGGACCATGAAGGGATGCTCCTGCATCGAGGGGAACACCCCGGTCGCGACGTTCGAGACGGGCGAGACCTCGAGCGGGATCGCTCGCTCCGCGAGCGTGGCCATCAGCTCGGGGTCCGTGGCGGCGCTCACGCCGTGTCCGATCCGGTCGGGCAGGTAGTACTCGAGCGTGTCCCAGACGTTGCGGGCGCCGGCCCACTCGCCGGCGTGTGGGACCGAGCGAAGGCCCGCCGCCTTCGCACGGCGGAAATGCTCGGCGAACGGCCCGATGCTCGTGCGCTCGCTCCCCGCGCAGTTGAGCGCGACGACACCCCTTCCCGCGAACTTCAGGGCGACCTCGAGCACATGGTCGGCGGCATCCAGTCCTAGGTCCCGCACGATGTCGGGCGTGACGCGCACGACCGTCCCGTGATCTCGTGCTCCGGCGGCGAGGCCGTCCAACATGGCCTCGAAGGGTCCGAACCAGTCACCGCCGAGGCGATCGGCGTGGTTGGAGGGTGAGAAGACGGCCTCGGCGTAGCGGACCCCGTTCGCCGCCAAGTCCTGCGTAACCTCGTAGCCCAGCCGGCGGAAGTCCTCGAGCTGGGTCAGCAGGCCGCACATCGCCAGGTACTGGTCGATGAAGTCCAGGAAGCCATCGAAGTGCCAGCCATCGGAGCCGAGGCCCGTGGGGACGGCCACTCCGGCGCGGTCGGCGAGCTCACGCACCAGCTCGAGCCGCATCGAACCCTCCAGGTGGATGTGCAGCTCCGCCTTGGGCAGCTCCAGCAGGTCTCTCATGTACCCCGATGGTACGGGGAACACGGTGCTGAAGGCAGACGTCGACACGCCTCGCATCGTCTGCTCCCGGGGTTGACCGCTGGTCTAAGCCTGGCGCGTGACGGTGTATCAGTCGCTCGCCTAGCCCTGGATCGTCGCGGTGGCCAACGTCACGCCGCTCGAGCTGAGCAGCGTGACGGCGGTGAAGGGACTCAGGTCCAATGCCGAGACGATCCAGCCCGCGCCGCTGCCGTCGGGCTGGATCGTGATCGGGGAGATCGTGATGGTCCGCCCGCCGGGAGTGGTAAGGGTGGCGGTGGCCTCACCCGAGATCCCCGGCGCGCGGACGAACACGGCGGCCCAGGATTGATAGTCCATCGAGTCGTAGACGATCACGCTGCCCTCGACCGCGATGGCTCCAGCCGGGACGAGCCGGGTGCTTCGAAAGTCGTATCCTCCGAGGTTGCTCAGCAGGGTTCGGTAGGTCGCGGCCTGTGAGACGAGCACTCCTGCCCTGTGACGTTCGAAGGTGCCCCAAGAGATGGAGGCCATGAGGACGAACGCGGCGACGACAGCCGCGACGGCTCTCCACGGCGGCCGATGGAGGTTCGGAGACGTAGCCGGTTCGACCTCGCGCCATTCTTCTTCGAGCACGCTCATGACGCGACCCTGAAGGTCGAGGGGTGGCCGACGATCGTGCGTCCCTGCCGCGAACGCACTCAAGCCCTCGCCCAGGTTCCGCAGGTCGGATCTGCACCCCGAACATCCCCGAAGGTGAGCACGCACCTGAGCGTCCCCCTCGGCGGGGAGGGAACCGAGGAGATGGTCGGCGAGGCACTCTCGAACCTCCTCACAGCTCATCGGGCATCATGTCCTCGCGCATCGTGTCGCGGAGCCGAAGCAGGGCTGAGCGTATCCGCGTCTTGGCCGTCCCAAGGGGGATCCCCTCCATCGCCGCCACCTCGGCGGTGCTGCGACCTCCGAAGTACGTGAGCTCCAGAGCGGAACGCTGCTCGGGACTCAAGCGCGCCATCGCTTGCCGAGCGCGCCCGGCGAGGTCGGACGTCACGGCTTGCTGGTCGGGACCTGCGGCCGGGTCCACTTCGTCCGGGCCTCCGAGCTTGTCCAGCGACCGGGACTCGACCACGCGGCGCCGCAAGGCGTCGATCGCCAGCGACCGCGCCACCAAGAGCACCCAGCTCTCGAGCTTGCCGCGCGTCTCGTCGTATGCGGACGCATTGCGCCAGAGCTTCACCAACGTGTCCTGCACCAGATCCTCGGCGGCTGCGTCGTTACCCAGCATGACGATCCCCAATCCGTATATCCGCGACGCGAAGCGCGTGTACAACTGGTCGGCCGCATCGACGTCGCGCATCGCGAAGGCCGCCATCAAGGCGCCATCTGATTCCGGCTCGCGAGATCGCATCTTCCGCACGCTAGTGGGCAGACCTTCGGAACGAGTACTTGTCGACGGATCCAGGCGGCCGGTGCCGCGCCAAACGCGATCGCGGCGAGCTCCGCGACAGTGGCCGTGATCGATGAGGGAAACGCCTCACGCGATTCCTCCTCTCTCACGAAACGGGTTTGCGGACTCTCTTGCGGACTCTAGGGATACGAACGAGCAGGATCTATGGTTCAAACCGTCGTGGCGCCGCGGGTGTCAGGCACGACCCCCAGGGAACGACGACCCGCCGCACATCCCGAACGGACCTCGTTCACGAGCGTGGAGTGGATGCGGCGATCGAACCGGAAGGGAGCGCCGGCGCAATCTGATACCCGACCTCGAGCGTATCCCCCCTGTACACCTTGGTTCCGATAGGAACTCAAGGCCGCATCCTTTCTCGGGAGGCACGATGGGGTCGAGCTTGAAGACGGCACATCGGTTCTTCGGCGTGGCGATCATCGTGATCGCGACGCTGGTTTCAGCGTGTGGTAACAGTAGCGTCTCGAGCGACGGATCGTCCAGCGTCGCCGCATCGAAGGTATCGACCGCGAGCGGTGCCGCTGCCGACGTCTCGGCCGCCTCCGTTTCGGGCGTGGGTTCGGTCCTCGTGGACAGCAAGGGCTTCACGCTCTACTACCTGAAGACAGATGCCGGAGGCAATTCCACGTGCATGGGGAAGTGCGCGGCTGCGTGGCCCCCACTCCTCCTGCCGGCCGGAGCCTCCTCCCCGACGGGCGGGGCCGGTGTCACCGGTCAACTGGGGACGATACGGCGCCCAGACGGCACGACGCAGGTGACTTACGACGGCTGGCCGCTCTACGGTTTCGTGAAAGACCAACCGGGTCAGGCGACGGGGCAGGGCGTGGCAAACTTCTTCGTCGTCACACCTTCCGGTCCAGCCTCGGGCACCAGCTCCAGTGGAGGGAGCGGCCCCGGTTACTGACGACCGCTCACCCCTGCCCGCGACCCTCGACGACGGGATCTCCCGGGGGCAGACGGCGACCCCACACAGCGATCAAGATCAGCGAGTGCGAGCGGCTTCCTGAGGAGGGACCTTTCACTCGACGGAAGCGTCACGGCTTGCCCGGTTTCGCCGCCTGCGTTGGTCACGGCCCCTCTCGCTTCGTCTCTAGCGGTTGACCCCTCTGCGCAGGCTCGCGTACCCTGCGCCCGTCCCCGGCCGATCGGAAACCACGAGCCTGTTGATCCTCGAGAACGTGACCTCCCGCCCGTGATCGCGTGGTCCATCCTCGTCGCCGCGACGGTGGCTGCCCTCCTCCTGGCCGCTGGAGGGGTCGTGAAGCTGATGCGACCCCTGCCCACCGCGCGCGCGATGTACGCGGCCGGCCTTCCGGGATCCTCGTGGGCCGCGCGTGGCGTGGGCCTGGTGGAGGTGTCCGTGGGGCTGTGGTTCCTGATCGCGCCATCGTCCGCGGCGGCTATCGCCTTGGGAGTCACGTATCTGGCGTTCGCCTCCTTCGTCGGCTATCTGGTCACAGCGCATCCCGAGGCAGCCTCCTGCGGGTGCGCCGGTACGAAGGAGGTGCCGCCGAGTCTGCTGCATGCGGCATTGAATCTCACCGCGGCGGCGGCGGCGCTCGCCGCCGTGTGGTGGGTGCCGCCCAGCCTGGGCTCCACGCTGACGAGCCTGGGTATCTCCGCGGTGCCGTTCCTGCTGGGCCTGGGGACCGCCGCCACCCTCGCGGTCGTGGCCGTCACGGATCTTCCACCGGCGTTCGCCGCATACCGCCGGCCCTCGGGTCATCCGGTTGAGGCCGATGGAGACCGCCACGCCCGCGCCGACAGCGCCCTCGCCACCGCGGGCGTGGGCCCGCTGCATCCGAGCTTGTGGCCCGGGATCGACCCCGAGCAACTCAGAGCGGCGGCCGCGTCGGCACCGGAGCGTGACTCCCGTGGCTAGCTGGGTCGACCGTCTCGCGACCGCCGTGGCTTCCCGTGGTACATCGGGTGGCCTCTCGAAGGTGGCGGTGACGGCGGCGGCCGTGGCCGTGGCCCCGGTTGCCCTGGCCACGAAGCCCGTCAGCGCGCAGGAGGTGATCCACCGCACCTGCGCCAGCTGTCCGCCCGGCAGCCGTTGCTGCGGCGGGTACACGGCGTTCTGCTGCACCCTCCCGGGTGGGAACAACTTCGGCTGTCCCGACGGCATGTACGTGGGTGGGTGGTGGCAGTGCAACTACGGAGGCAATGGTCTCTGCGGCACCACCAACCTCCGCTACTACATGGATTGCAACACGCTTCCCGGGGTGAGCTGCCCGGGGGGCTGCCACTGCGGCGCCGAGGACTGCGACAACTTCAAGACCTGCTGCATCCACTTCCGCTACGGGCAGTGCAACACGCAGATCGGCGGGACCGGCACGATCATGTGCCGGCTCGTGACGTGCATCATCCCGTGCCGGATCGACTGCCTGAACTGCAACTGCTCGGCGGCCTACGACCAGTACACGTGCACGATGGAGGCGGGTTGTCTATGAGCGCTCCGGTCTTGGCGCTCGACCGGGTGAGCGTGCTCACCGCGATCGTGGCCGTGGAGACCCTGGTGCTGGCGCTGCTGTCCCTGGTCACCGTGGGCCTGCTCCGGAGCCACGCCGAGATCTTGCGTCGAGTCCCCGATGACGATCACGACGATCACGATCATGCGCACGCGGACGATGCCCACGGCTTCGAGCCGGACGCCTACCCGGCGGGCGCTACGATCCCGGCGCACCTGCCCGGCCCGCGTGGGGCGGCGACCCCGGTCGTTGACATCTCGGGGCCCACGCTCGACGGGGCCCAGGTGGCGATCTCCCCGGCGAAGACCGATACGCTGGTGGCGTTCCTCTCCAGCGGGTGCCTGACGTGCAAGACCTTCTGGGACGGGTTGCAGCCGGGGCGTCGCGAGCCGCTCCCCGGTGACGCGCGGCTGGTCGTCGTGGTCAAGGATCGCGACCGGGAAAGCCCCTCGCGGCTGCGGGATCTCGCACCGCCCGATCTGCCGGTCGTGCTGTCGTCGCGGGCATGGGAGGACTACGGCGTCACGATGTCCCCGTACTTCCTGTTCGTGAGCGCGGCCTCGGGCACGGTGCGCTCGGAGGGGGCGGCGTCGTCGTGGGAGCAGGTGCGATCGCTGCTCACGGACGCGATCGACGACGAGCGGCTGGCGAAGGAGGAGGCGGCGCGTGAGCACTGAGGTGTCCGGCGCGGTGGTGGCGGCCGGCGTGATCCTGGCCACGGTGGCGGGGATCCGCGCCACCTGGTCGCCCTGAGGCGTCTCGATGCTGGGCAGCATCACCCCGCTCGGGGAGCGGGGCCGCAACCGGAGATGGGGGATCACCGTCACGACCTACGTGATCGGCTCCGTGCTTGGCGGCGCGGCCATCGCCGGCGCGCTCGGGTGGCTCGGCGCGCTGGGGGTGGGCGGGCTCGCGGAGTCCACCCGACTGGGGGTCCTCGCGGCGGCGGTGGGCATCGGTGTGGCGTTCGATCTGCGGCTCGCCGGTTTGCGCCTGCCCACCTTCCACCGGCAGGTGAACGAGGACTGGATGCAGCGCTATCGGAGCTGGGTCTACGGGCTGGGGTTCGGTGTCCAGCTGGGGATGGGAGTCGTGACCATCGTCACCACCTCGGCGATCTACGTGATGCTGCTGGCGGCGACCCTGAGCGGCTCGGCGGCGACCGGGGCGTCGATCGGCGGGGTGTTCGGCTTCGTTCGCGCGGCGGTCGTGTTCACCGTGGCCGGCGTCCGACGCCCCGAGCAATTGGGGGCGGCAGACGTGCGGCTCCGACGCTGGGATGGATGGACGCGGCGCGCCGCGGTGGGCATCTCGGGTGCCGTCGGCGTGCTGCTGACCTTGGGAGCGGTGCGGTGACCCGGTTGGCCTCCCACGGCATCGGTATCGATGTCCCGAAGGGCTGGGAGGGTCGGATCTTCGTGCCCGACCTCGACCCGCCCGCGATCAACCTGCCGATCCTCCACCTCACGGACGCCGTGCTCACGGTGGAGCGGAGTAGCTACGCGCCGGAACTCGCGGCGCGGGCCGGAGGCTCGGGCACGTTGCTGGCATTGCTGGAGTTCGATCACACCCTTGCGAACGTGGGGCTGTACGGGCCGAGGGGCTTGCACCTGCCTCTCACGCGAGGGCGTTTCCACCACAGGGCGTTGCAGTTCCCCAGCCGAGTGCAGGAGGGTCATCAGCGCTTCTTCTCCGAGGGCGATCGGGCGTTCTGCCTCTACGTCGTGCTGGGAACCGGCCGCGGTGTCGACCGCCGGCTCGGCCAGGTCAACCGTGCGCTCGCGAGCTTGGAGATCCGCCCCCGGAAGGTGGCGGTATGACGGGCCTGTGGATCGCCGTGGGCGTGCTGGCTGTCGCCGTGGTCTTCCTCGCGCTGGTGCTCGCGGGCCTCCTTCGACGGACGGACGGCCTGAGGGACGAAGTGGCGGCGTTGTCCGAGCACCTCGATCCGGCTGATGGGGTGCCCGCGGTAAGCGAGCATCCGCCGTCGGGCATCCCGGTGGGCTCGGCCGCCCCGGCGGTGGTCGGCGACCGGGTCGATGGCGGGCGGTGGTCTTCCACGGAGTGGGCGGGGCGGCGGTTCGTGGTTGCCCTCGCCGATCCGGGATGTCTCGCCTGCGAGGACCTGGTGCCCGCCCTGATCGAGGGGGCGGGCGCGGGGGATCTGGTGCCCACCGTGGTGGTCGGCGCGCCCGCCCCCGGTGGGTGGCCCGAGGGCTGGCGACCTCCGGCGGTCGCGGCGGACCGGGTCGTGGTCCTGGCCGATGCCGCCGGCACGGTCGCGGATGCCTTCGGGTCGGGGTTCACGCCCCACGTCTTCGTGGTGGATGAGGGCGGGGCCGTGACGGCGCAGGGTCCGGCCGACTCGCTCGATGCCGTGCGCTCGCTGCTGCGCGAGTCCGAGGGGATCCGGATCGTGCGCCCGGAGGCCGCCGGTGCCTAGCCGTCCGGGCTACCCCGGCGAGCGGCCGCTCGACCCGCTGGCGTTCACCCGGCGGAGGTTCTTCGCCCGCGCCTCGACGGCCGCCCTGGCGGCCTTCTCGGTGGTGGCGGGCGCGCCCGACCTGGCTCGGGCCACCACACCGTCCGGGGCGACGGGATCCGTCGGAGCATCGGATCGCCCGCAACCTCCTCCCTGCAAGGTCCGCTGCGAGCCCGTCTCCAAGACCGGCTGCGGCTGCGGCGGTTACCTCTACCGATGTCGTGGCTGCAACACGACGTTCCACGCCTGCATCGACGGACGCCCTTTCACCTGGGTCTGCCTGCGTAGGACCTGCTGAGGAGGATCGAGGCGGCCACCCCGCTCAGCCGGAGGTCGCCGTGCGCCCGAGCACCCGGTATCGGGTCCACTTCGTGGTGCGACCGAGCCACGTGAACCATCGGAGGTTCGTGGTGCCGTCCGCCTCCAGGGACACGGCCTCGTTGACGGGCGTGGCCTTCGACGAACCGCCCAAGATGCGCAGGTTGGACCAGGAAGCGCCGGCGTCGGGTGACTCGCGGTACACGGCGTCGATCTTCGCGTTCTTCGCGCTGGGGCGGCAAGGGTCCTTGGCACCCTTGCGCGGCCGACACGCCGCGTAGGCGACCGCGAGGCCGTCCGTGCCGAACGGCTGCGCCGTGGCGCCGTAGGCGCCCGTCCACCGATGACCCTTCGATCGCACCGGCCAGGGTCCGTCGACCAGCACCTCGTTCGAGAGCGTGGCGCCATCGAACACCCGGACGGCCACCCCTTTCGCCGTCGTGTAGCCGACCGCCACGCGGGCCGACAGACCGTCACCGGCGCCGCGCACCACCGGGTAGCGGTTGCCGTCGTTGGGGCTCGGGCCCGAGACCGTCACCGGCGCCGAGGCGGCCGTCCAGTCGCTGCCGCCCACCGACGACACCAGCGCCACCTGTTTGCCCGACCGGTTGGCGAACCAGGCGGCCACCAGGTTCGTGCCCGAGGCGCCGATCGCCGGGAAGCCGGCGTAGCCCTCGGCCGAGCCGCGACCTGAGGTCGTCCGGCCGATCGTGACGGTGGTCCACGTCGCCCCCGCATCGGGTGATGAGGCCAACCTGATCGCGCCGGAGTTCGAGGCCGTCCACACGACCCAGACGGCGTTGCCCGAGGCCGCAACCACCGGGTAGTCCGCCCGGCTGGCCGCCCCGGTGAGGGGGAGCGGTGCCGTCCACGCCGAACCCTGCTGACTGCCGATCCGGATCCACACCCGCCGCGTGCCCTTCGGCCGGTACTTCAGGTAGCTCGACTGGCTCACCCAGGCCACGTACACGTGCGTCCCCGACGCCGCCACCGATGGCCGGACGGCGTGCATCCCTGCGGGGGAGATGCGCTTGGGCTTCGTCCATGTCTGATGGCTCGCGAGGGGGCTCCGCTGCCAGAAGACGCCGACGAACGGTCCCTTGTCGGTGGCACAGACGCCCTTCGGAGGCGGGCAATCGCTCGCCCACGTCGTATGGAGGTAGGCGTTGGAACGCGCCATCGCGTTGCCCACGGTCCAGGACGTGGGGCCGCTCACGCGGGCGGTCGGCGTCAGGACGATCGCCGCCCGGGCGGTCGAGGCCGCCGATACCAGCAGTGCGGACGCGACGAGGGCGACGGCGAGGGGTCGGAACGTGCGGCGGCGCTGGGCGGGCATCACCACAGGATGCCACGGACACACGCACGGCTCCCACCGGCTAGCATCGAGCCACCTGCCCGGGTGTCGGAACTGGTAGACGACGGCGCCTTAAAAGCGCCTGCCCCTCGGGGCGTGTGGGTTCGAATCCCACCCCGGGCACCGAGCTGGAGGCTGTACGGCGCTGGTGGAGGCGGGTTTCCAGTCATGGCTGAGAGTAGGGCGCGGGGCCAGTGCTAGCCGTGTGATGGCCGAGGATGTAGGGGGCCACGTTCTGGGCGGAGAAGGCTGCTCGTTCGTCGAGCCCTTGCCGGACACAGAGCATCAGTTGAGTCGAGGTAGTGAACGACGCCACTGACCGGTGGCAACGACCTGAGCGACGATGCACCTTCGATCGCATCGAAGGCAGGCTCTGCCGATCGCTCGCTCATCCAAGACCATGAACGGGCGTGTGTAGCAGGGGCGCACAACCGCCTCCTCAACCCTCGCCACGCCGAGTGCGTTGAACCGTCGAGCGCCGGCCTTGTACGCATCGCCGTCTCCCAAGGATGGGCATGACGGGCCGCCTTGCGTTGAGCTATCCGAGCGGCGGACGGCCGAGCGTCTTGGGAGTGCCACCCAGTAGCCAGGCACCGGCGGCGGCTACCACGGGGAGGCCGAGGATGAGGACTGCCAGGTCCGCGTAGGGGGGCTGGTTGAGGTAGCTGATGTCGTGCCAGTGCCAGGCGATCAGGGCTAGGTAGGCGGTGGCGGTGCCGAGGATCCCGCCCAGCAGTGCCAGCGCTGCGGCGGACACCGCGTTGAGTGCGCGACGGGTGGCGCCACTCGCGCCGGTCGCGGTGAGGATGCGTAGGTCTCCCGCTGTTTCGCTGCGGATCAGCCCGATGGTCATCGCCAGTACGCCGAGGGCCACGAGCAGGCCGGCCAAGGTCGAGTAGTCACGAAGGTGTTGCAGGGTGTGGTCCGGACCGGTCCGGTTCTCGATGGTGATCCCGGTGGCGGCAGCGCGCTGTCTTGCGTCGGTGATCTGTGCCGAGGTGATCGGGTGCGGGGATTGGACCAGCCAGCCGACCGGTTCGGCGGTGTATCCCGCGGCGGTCACGGCCCCGGTTGTGATCAGCGTGTTAGGGGCTGAGGTGAAGTTCGGCAGCAGCGTCGAGACCTGCACCACGGCGGGTTGGAATGCCCCCTTGAATCCGCTGCCGAGTTCGACTCCGCTCAGGTCGCGGCGCGAGCTGAGGATGTCGCTGCTTGGCGCGATCGAGCCGGTCGAGATCCCATAAAGGTTGAGCACGGCGGGGGTCGCCACGTAGGGGGTCGTGACTTGGGTCCAGCCTTGGCCTTGGCCTTGCACGTTGATCGGGTGGACGAGGGTCGCCTGGCTGGCGTCTGGCGGGGCTCCGGTTGGTATGGGAGTGTTCAGGTCGACGGCAGCGCGAAGTTCGACGACTGTATCGCTTCCGAGAGCTTGCGCGATCGCGGCGGCGGTGGAGCGGGCGCTGGCGACCAGGGTCGGGTTGGGCACGGCGGGTGTCGTGGTGCTTCCCCCGGCCGGTGCGACGCTGAGCCCCGGGCCGCCGCCGCCCGCGTTGTTGGGATCGGCTAGCCAGACGATGAGCTGGTTGGTCGGCAGGTTGCCGCCGGTGAGGGTGTGGTCGTGGGCCTGCTGCGCAGCCGCGGTCACCGCGATGACAGCGGCGATCGCGATGGCGAGGCTGGCCGCAGCCAGCGCGGCGCCGGACCGGGCCTGGTAGCGGGCCAGGTCGCGCAGCGCCAGGCGTACGGCTATCGAGGCTCGGCCGGAAAGAGCGGCCAGCGCCCGGATGCCGAGTGGGGCCAGTAGCAGCATCCCCGCCACGATCGCCAGGATGCCACCGACGATTAGCACGGGTTGCACCGCGTGGGCCAGGATCAACGCGACGAAGCCGGCCGCGGCCAGGGCGGTGCCGAGCAGGGCGAAGCGATGGGCCGGCTGCGGTGGTTCGGGTCGACCGGACAGCGCTTCGACGATGGGACGCCGTGCGGCCGCGCGGGCCGGCCACCACGATGCCACGAGGGCGCTGAGGATCGCCAGGAACACGCTTGTGGCCACTGCCCACCAGGGCAGGGCGAGCGGGTCATAGCGATGCCCGACGACCTGTTCGAAGGCTGGGGTTAGCGCGAGCCATACCACCAGCCCGAGCACCGCACCGGATGTCGCACCCACCAGGCCAACCGCTGCTCCGCTGGCCAGCATGACCCGCCGCACTTGCCGGTCGGTGGCGCCGATCGCGGCGATCATGCCGAGTGCGCGTGACCGTCGCTGCGCCATCACGGTGAATCCGGCCACTGACAGCAGCCCGATAAAGGAGAGCCCGATCGTGGCGAGCAGCAGCACCGCGAGCGCCCGGTTGCGCTGTTGCTGCGCGGAGCGAGACGCTCGAGGCCGAGATCCCTTCGACCGTCCCGGCCGGCGGATGGAAGTTGATCGCTTGCGCGCCGCTGGCGTCGAAGAGCAGTGTCAGGCTGGACGGGGAGCGGATCTGACCGGCAGCTACCAACCCGAACGCGTCCTGCAGGTCTTTGGGGTCCTCGACGATGCCGACCACGCGCAGCGTCCGCCCGTCGGCCGACCAGTTCGATCCGATCTTCAGGTTGAACGTCGTCGCGACGGCCCTGGTCACCGCGGCCTGTTCGGCACCGACCGGGTAACTGCCGGATACCAGGCGCAGCATCGGCTCGCTGAATACCCCGTGCGGATCCTGGTCGCGCAGATCCACCGGCGTGACCGACCCCGGCACCGGCACGCTCTCGTGGGTGATCGCTTCCGCGGTCCCGAAGCGGCGCCGCGCGGCGGCTAGGTCCACGGCGACGCCGGTCGCCCCGGGACTGCCGATGTCCAGGCGCGCGTCGGCAGCGCCGAACATGCCCTGGTCGTTGCCCTGGACATTGACGACGAGCCCGAGGCCGACGGTTGTTGCCGCGACCGCGACGATAAGTAGCGCGAGGATCAGTACCTGCTGGCGCCATTCGCGCCGTAGAAGCCGCCACGCCCAGCGGCGGATCGCGCGGCGAGCCGCCGCGCCGCCGCGGGTCGGTGCCGACGCGGTAACGGGGGGGGCGGCGGGGAGAGGGTGGTGCTCATCGCGCCGGGTCCGCGTCGAGCAGCGACTCCGGTCCCTTCGCCTGGGTGGTCTGATCGACGACCTGCCCGTCGCGCAGGAAGATCACCCGGTCGGCCCACGATGCCAATTGCGCGTCGTGGGTCACGACGACACCGGCGACGCCGCCCTGGCAGGTTTCGCGGACCAGACGCATCACCGCCTCGCCGTTGACCGAGTCCAGCGCACCGGACGGTTCGTCGGCTAGCAGCAGATGTCGATCGCCGACCACCGCGCGGGCGATAGCCACCCGCTGCCGCTCGCCACCGGAGAGCTCGTCGGGGAACCGGTCCGCACGCTCGGTCAACCCGAGCCGATCCAGGGCGGAAAGCGCCGCGACCCGGGCCACCTTCGCTGTCGTGCCGTCGAGTTCCAGTGGCAGCGACACGTTCTCTGCCGCGGTCAGCCCGGCTAACAGATTGAAGTCCTGAAAGACATAGCCGATCGCGCGCCGCCGCAGCGCGGCCCGCTCGCCACGCGACAGCCGCGACAGCGGCGCCTCGCCCACGCTCACATCCCCGCTGGAGGGCTCCTCCAGGCTGCCGGCGATAGTGAGCAGCGTACTCTTGCCCGAACCGCTCGGTCCCATCACCGCGACCAGCTCACCGGGCTCGACGATCAGGTCCACCTCGCGCAGCGCATGTACCTGGGCAGCGCCGCCGCCGTACACCTTGCTGACCTGGGTTAGATGTAGTGCGCTCATCGGAGGACCTCCGCTCCGGGCGTCGGGGTCGGGTCGGGCTGGGCGGATCCCAGCGACGATGGGGGCGTGGATCTCTGGGCGGTACCGGCGCGGCGCAACCGCGCGTCGGCTGCATCAAGCCAGCGGACGACCGAGTCGAGGCGAAACAATTCCGCGTCCACGACCAAGGCCAGGTTCGCCTCGTCCTCGGCGGCGTCGCGCTTAACGCGGGTCCATTCCTGCATCAGCTCGACGACGTGGCGCCGATGCGTCTGGATCACGTCACCGACGTCCACGCCCGGAACACGGCTCGCGACCAGCACCTTGATGACCAGTTCGTCGCGGGGCGGGGAGCTGAGGTCCGGCGGAGTTCGCAGCCACGCATCCAGCTCGGCGTCGCCATCAGCGGTGAGGCGGAACGATTTCTGCGTTCCCACCTCGCCCTCGCCCTCCGACTCGATCAGTCCGTCACGCTCGAGTCGCTGCAGCGTGGTGTACACCTGCCCGACATTGAGCGGCCACACCTCGCCCGTGCGCGCCTCGAACTCGTGTCGCAACTGCAATCCGTACTTCGGCCCCTCGCTCAACAACGCCAACAACGCATGCCGGACACTCATTCGCCCCAGCTCCTCCTCAATCACAATAATACTCAGTATATATACCAGGTATCCTGATGCCAGACAATGCCTCGACGCCGCCACCTCGGGTCAAGCGATCCCGGCCCCCCGTATCGCATCGGCAGCCATGCGATCGGGAAGGCGGACGAAGGAAACGAAGTAGACACGCACCGGAACGCCGGCCGCGATCTCGAACATCAGGTCCAGCAGATCGTCGGATCGATCGATTTCCGCTAGCCCCTGGAGCATCCATGTGGAGCGGTGGGTCTGGAGCGCCGAAGAGGCCGTGTGATTTCACCGATCACGACGTGGGGCTGTGCGAACCGGATCCGCGTGGTGGTCGTAGACACCTCGACACGACACGGGACAAGTCGTCATCGGCTCGGTGGGAGTTCGAATCCCACCCCAGGCAGCGAAGCTGGAGGCCGCTCGGCGCTGGTGGAGGCCAGTTCCTGGTCGTGGCTGAGAGTGCGGCGCGGGGCGTCAATCCCCCGGACCCCCGACCCCGATCGATCGACCGAGCCAGACGAGGAACAGAGGGCCGAGCACGATGCCGAAGGCCACGAGCGCGACGTCGAAGAGGGTGTCCGCTTCGGCGACGGAAGCGGCCACGGCGACCACCAACCCTCCCGCAAGCACGTACGCGAGTGCCACGAGGCCGCGGTGGAGCGTCCCATCCTCGGCGAGGACCCGCCCCAGCAGGAACAGAGCCACGGCCAGCACCGACAACCCCGCCACTTGGTAGAAGCGTGTCAGCGTGTCGATCGCGTCTGAGGCGCGGCCGGCCGCGATCATGCTCGCCGCGGGGTGCGCCGACCAACCCCCGTGGCGCCACCAGGCGGTCTCTGCCAGGTAGGTCAGCGGGTCGAGCGTTGCGAAGATGCCGCCGATCAGGAAGGCGAGCGCCATGAGTTGCGCCCCCGCCCGGTGGGCGCCCACGAGGTGTCTCACGGCAAGTCCCAGCACGATCAGGGCGAGGAACGCGATCGGGAAGAGCGTGTCGCGGATCGCGATGTTCCACAAGATCCGGTGCCCGTGATCGAACACGGCTGCGAAGAAGTTCGCCATGTCCTGCGCCGGTCCCGCCGACGTCCGATGGAAGACCGGTGCCGGTGCCAACAGATCGAGATCGGCCGCCGCCTGCAGGATGGAGGCGGCGACCAGGGCGAGTGCGGCGACGAAGGCGGCCACCTTCCCGATCGCGTACCAGGCGGGATCGAAGGCGACGCCATCCCGTAGGACGACGCGGTTCCCAGCTCGATCGCTCGACGCGGGCTCGGCCTTCGCTGCTCCGTCGATCATCATGTCGATCCCCCTTCCCGATGCGGTGCTGCGACGGTACGCTGCTGGGATCGGTGGGCGGAATGGGGGAAGCCCTCGGATCTCCTCAGGGATAACACCGATGCCGTGCTCGGCCGCGGATGCGAACCTCGATCCGATGACGACGGTCCTGATCGTGGATGACCATCGGGGGTTCCGAGCGTCGGCGCGCCGGCTGTTGGAGCGGGCCGGCTACCTCGTGGTGGGCGAGGCGGGCGACGGGGCGTCGGCGATCGCGGCCGCGGAGCGGCTCCACCCCGACCTGGTGCTGCTGGACGTTCAGCTACCGGACCTCAGCGGGTTCGAGGTCACCCGCCTGCTGAACGCGTCGCCCCACCATCCGCTCGTGGTCCTCGTGTCCAGTCGCGACGCCGGAGACTACGGCGGGAAGATCGGTCGCAGTGGGGCACGCGGCTTCATCCCGAAAGGCGAGCTCAGCGCGTCGATGATCGGGTCGATGGTGGGGCTCCCGAGATGAGGGTCGGCCTGTCCGGACGAGATCGGTGGGGGCGTCGAGGGTTGACGGCCCTTGCCCTGGCGATCCTGGTCGCGATCGGGATCGGTCTCGCGACCTCCACGAGAGGTCCGTTCGACGTGAGCATCTACACCGTCGGACCGTTCGTGATCACCGCGGCGTTCATGCTCACCGGGTGGATCGGCTGGCAGCGCCGGCCCGAGAGTCGGATCGGGATGATGCTGCAGGTCGCCGGCGTCCTGTACGCCGCCAGCAACCTCTGGCCGGTGGACTGGGCGCCGCTGTTCACGGTGGCCTGGCTGCTGGGGACCTTCTACCGCAACGTGCTCGGTCACATGCTGCTGGCCTTCCCCAGTGGACGCCTGCGGAGCCGCGGGGAGCGCGCGCTGGTGCTCGTCTTCTACGCCACGGGTTTGATCGGCATCCCGTTCACCTCGATGTTCCAGGACCCGAAGGCGCTCTGTTCCTGTCTGCCGCGGAACCTGGCGCTGATCACGTCGGCCCCCAGCCTCGACCGCGGCCTCAACGTCGGGACCTCCATCGTCTCGGTGGTCACCGCGACGCTGTTCGTCGTCGTCATGGTCCGGCACTGGCGACGCGCGGCCCCCACGACGCGCCGGGCGCTCTCGGTCGTCTACTGGAGCGGTGCCGTCGCGGGGACGTTCGAGGCCGTGCGTCAGGTCGGGGATGCGATCGACGCAACGTTCCAGACCTCCATGGCCTGGGCGTGGGTGGAGGCCGCGGTGCTGCTGGCCCTCCCCGTCTGTTTCCTGATCGGCTTGCTCAGGCTCCGGATGGCGCGGGGCGCCGTGGGCGATCTGGTGGTGGAGCTCGGGGTCGATGCAACGGCCGAGGAGGATCTCACGGGCACACTCGCCCGCCGGCTAGGCGACCCGACGCTCGAGCTCGCCTACCGTCTGTCCGAGGGGTCATGGGTCGACGATGCCGGCAAGGGCGTCGACGAGCCCACCGGTGGCGCGGGCCGCATCCTTCGCCTCCTCGAGGCCGATGGGATGCCGTTCGCCGCTCTCACGCTCGACGCTCGGCTGGATGAGTTGCCCGAGCTGGTCGAGGCCACGGTTGGGGCGGCCCGGCTGGCGATCGTGAACGGCCGTCTGCGGGCCGAGGTCCAGGCCCAGCTGGCAGAGGTCCTTGCGTCGAGGAAGCGCATCGTCGAGGCTGCGGACCGGGCTCGACGCAAGGTGGAGCGCGATCTGCACGATGGCGCCCAGCAACGGCTCGTCGGCCTCTCGCTGGGGCTGCGTCTGCTCGAGGATCAGATCGAGGGGGATCCGGGGCTCACGGACCAGATAGAGGGGCTGCAGGACGAGTTGCGAGGGGCCCTCGCCGAGCTCCGGGAGCTCGCCCGCGGCCTCCACCCGACGATCCTCACCGAAGAGGGCCTCGGGGCGGCGATCGAGGCGCTGGCGGAACGGGCCCCCTTGCCCGTCTCGGTGGTGTTCGCCGACGAAGACCGCTATCCGCCGCCGATCGAGGCCACCGCCTACTTCTTGGTCGCCGAGGCGTTGACCAACGTGGCGAAGTACTCGGGTGCGTCGTCCGTCCAGGTGGAGGTCGCTCGTTCGAACGGCACCCTGTCGATCGACGTGATCGACGACGGCGTCGGGGGTGCCTCGGTCGGCACGGGGTCCGGCCTGACCGGTCTCGATGACCGCGTGGCGGCGGTTGGCGGTTGGCTGCGCGTGGAGAGCCCCGCACGTGGCGGGACGCGCATCCACGCGGAGATGCCGGCCACGTGAGCGGGTCGGGGTCGTCCGCCCGCGCGCCGCTCCGTCTCGTCGTCGCCGAGGACGCACCCCTGTTCCGTGAGGGACTCGTGCGGATCCTCGAGGCGGCGGGATGCTCGGTGGTCGCGCAGGTGGGCGACCGCGACGCCCTCGTCGCCGCCGCGATCGACCACGGACCCGACGTGGTAGTGACCGACATCCGTATGCCTCCGACGGGCACCACCGAAGGCCTGGACGCAGCGCGTGAGATCCGGCGGCTCAGCCCGGAGATCGCGGTCTTGGTGCTCTCTCAGTTCGTCGAGACGCGGCACGCGACCCGTCTCCTCGAGGACGATCCGCGCGGGATCGGCTATCTCCTGAAGGATCGGGTCGCCGACGGGGACGCGTTCACCGATGCGGTGCGCACCGTCGCGGCCGGGGGGTCCGTCATCGATCCCGAGATGGTGGCTCGGCTGCTCGGCCGCGCCCGCGGGGAGGGGGATCTCGCCGCGCTCACCGACCGTGAGCGGGAGATCCTGGGGGCCATGGCGGAGGGTCGCTCCAACCGCGCTATCGCCCAGGGGCTGCACGTGGCGCCGAAGACCGTCGAGACCCACATCGGCTCGATCTTCGCCAAGCTGGGTCTGGAGCCGGCGGAGGACGACCACCGTCGTGTCCTCGCCGTGCTCGCCTTCCTCCGAGCCACCTAGAAGCCTCCTCAGTAGCGCGAGAACCGCTCGACGTCGCCCTCGAACACATCGATCATCTCCTGGGAGAGCGTCGGCTTCATCTGCCTGATGGCCTCGAGGAAGTCCTGCGTGGTGGCCCGGTGTCCGGCGCCTTCGAAGACCTCCCGCTCGAACGCCGACTGAGCGGCGCGGCGAGCGGAGAACTCGATGTCCGCAGGCGTGAAATACCGGGTGGCCTCCACGAGGCTCTCGACGTCGACGGCCTCATCGCTGATCTCCGCGACGTAGCGGCGCCAGATCGCCGTCCGGCCGATCGCGTCCGGTGGGCCCACGGGAAGCACGTAGTCGAACCGGCCCGGGCGCAGGAACGCGGGGTCCAACCTTCCCACCCAGTTCGTGGCGCAGACCAACAGGTGGTGGGGCACGCTCCGGAACCTCGGGATCTGCTTGAGGAACTCGTTCGTGACGCTGGGGCTGACCCTGCGCTCGGGATGCCGGATCGAGGCGAGGTCCTCCACCTCGTCGACGAACACGACGGCCGAGGGGAGCTCGAGGATCCGTTCGAACGCGAGTGCGAGGAGGCGGCCCTCGTGCTCGAGGCCCTCGTCGACGAGCTCGCTGGGCTCGATCTCGACGAATGGCCACCCGAGCCTCGAGGCGATGCCTTTCGCGAAGGTGGTCTTGCCGGTGCCCGGCGGGCCGAAGAGCACGATAGCTTTCGGTCGCTCTACCCCGTGACGCTCGGCCACCTCGGGCTTCGACAGCGGCAGGATGACGCGCCGCTCGATGATGTCCTTGGGTTCCTCCATCCCCTTCAAGCGGTCCCACAGGGCAGGATCGATCGTCGCACCCCCCAGGTCGGCGAGCATCGATGGCGCGGAGATCGTGCTCGAGATGTCGCGGCGCATCGAGACCGTGCCATCGAGCGAGGCGTAGCCACGCTCACGCAGCACCTCGTGCGGCCGTCCTCCGATCTCGACGGTGATGGTGATCTCCCGGGTCCCCCGCTCGGCCATCGCCGCCTCCATCTGCTCGATGAGGCGGTCGATGATGACGGATGCTTCGGGCAGCTCCGTGACGACGGGTTCGTGGACCAGGCCGATCGCACCGTCCACGGACCCGAAGCAGGCACCGACGACCGACCCGTCGACCTCGGCGACCAGCGCGACGGCGCCTTCGTGATCGGTCAGGCTGAGGGCGTCTCGCAGCTCGAGGGTCGTGTCGGCACGCGCATCTCCTCCGTGCCACAGCTCGACGATGCCGCCGAGGTCGGCAGGACGATACGGGCGGACGGCTGGGAGCATGGGACCTCCAGGACCCAGGGCGGAGGGGCCACGCTACGCGGGGGTCGTAGGAGGAGTCAAACCCGTCCAGGGTTCGGCGATCCACAGGATCTGCCGATGGTGTTCTCAGGTTCCCTTGAGGCTAGGTTGCGACCCTGGGAGCAGGAGGATCGACGGGATCGGGATCCGAGGTAGACCGGGAGCGTTCGGAGGTCGTTGAGGATGGTAGAGATGGGTGGTCAACCGTCGTGGACGGGCCAGGCGCCACCGCTGCCTCCGCCTCCGCCCTCACGACCCCGGCACCGCGGATGGGTGATGGCGGCGGCCCTGCTCGCGGCCGTGGTCTTCCTGACGATCGGTGCGGGGATCGGCTGGCGGATCGATCCCGGCTCCCGTGCCCCGCAGGCTCGTCAACCCGTCGTGTCCCCGCGACGGGGCGGCGCCTTCCCGCCTGGCGCGTTGCCGACCCTTCCCCCGTCCACCTCCCAGGGCGCCACGCCGTCACAGGGCTCGGGTGCCGCCTCGGCCGCCGCGCAGGTGACACCCGCCATCGTCGACGTCAACAGCTTCGTTCGGACGTCGTACGTGCCGGGCTCGTCGTCGAGTCGGCCCCTGGGCGCCGGCACGGGGATCATGTTGACCTCCTCCGGCGAGGTCTTGACCAACAACCACGTCGTGCGGGGTGCGACCTCGATCCGGGTGAGCGTCTCGGGACACGGCACGTTCCCTGCCAAGGTGGTGGGGGTCGACACCGCGAACGACGTCGCGCTGATCCAACTCAGGGGCGCGACCAGTCTACCTACCGCGACTTTCGGTGATCCCAACGCGCTCGAGCTCGGCCAGCAGGTCGTCGCCATCGGCAACGCCCTTGGCAAGGGCGGGACCCCGACGGCGACCGTTGGTTCGGTGACCGGGCTGGATCGTTCGATCACCGCCCACGATCAGCAGGGCGGTTCGGAGCATCTCCAGGGGCTGATCCAGACCGATGCCCTGATCCGGCCGGGAGACTCAGGCGGCGCCCTGGCGGATACATCCGGCCAGGTCGTTGGGCTGATCACCGCGGGCCGTCAGAGCACCGAACCCACCCGGGGATCGACCGTTGGCTTCGCGATCCCCACCGACGGCGCGCTCGCGATCGCCGATCAGATCAGGACCGGGACGACCTCGGGCTCGGTCATCGTCGGTCCCACCGGGTTCCTGGGCGTCCAGGTGGCCGACCGGAGTCCCGGTGCGCCGGGTCCTGGCGGGCGAACGACCTCCGGAGCGCTGGTGGTCGGCGTCGTGCAAGGCACCCCGGCCGCGAAGGCGATCCCGCCGAGCGTGGTCATCACCGCCGTGGACGGGGTGAAGGTCAGCTCCGCCGCCTCGCTCGGCGACGTGCTCCATCAGCACCGGCCCGGCGAGGTCGTGACGGTCACCTGGATCAGCGCGGGCGAGCACCGAGAGCGTCTCGGTCAGGCTGAGGGGCGGGGGTCCGGCCGTCTGAGGACCGATCCGCGAGGGTCCTCAGGAGGGCCAGTCGGGTTTCGGCTTCGGATCCTGGGCGAACAGATCGTCGAGAGAGCGCTTCGGCTTGCCCTCGACCTCCGCGATCGTCTCGTCGAGGCCGCCCGGCACCGGATCGTCCTCGGCCGCCGCGAGCATCTCCTCCAGCGACTTCCCCGCGCTGCCCTTCAGCCGGATGCGCAGCGCCGCCAGCACCGCGGCGTGCCGTTCGGAGAGTCCCTGACCCACCTTGATCTCGGTCAACGCCTGCTCCGCCCGGGCCAAGAGTTCCTCATCGCTCACGCGACAAGTCTGCCACGAAGCGGCGGACGCAACTCGGCTCGCAGCCGACGGTGCCGGGTCAGCCGCCTGGGTCTCCGTCGAAGCGGACGTTCCTCGCGTCACACACGTGCTGGTAGCCGATCCTGCGGTAGATCGCGTTGGACGTGGGGTTCGATAGGTCGGTGTAGAGGAAGCAGAACGAGCGCCCCTCCTCCAGGAGCGCTCGGCTCATGTCCGCGACCAGCGTGGTGGCGTACCCGCGACCTCGGAACTCCGGCGGGGTGTACACGGGTCCGATGCGGATCCCGTTCGGCGTGGGCCCCGAGTACCCCGCCATCGCCACGGGTCTGCCCTCGTCCTCCCAGGCCCACATCCCGGCGTCCGCGCTCGGGTCCAACCGGTGCTCGATCGAGCGTCTGGCTGTGGCCCGCGCCGCGGGCTCGTTGGGGAGCGCCTCGTCCACGAAGGCCTCCATCCACTCCGCCGTCCAGTCGGTATCGGACTCGCCCAGGACCCGCGGGGCTCCGCTGGCCCGACGGAGCGCCTCCACCTCGCGCAGCCGGTAGACGCCCTCGCGCCGCTCGACGTGGGCGGGCTGGCCGGTCGTCTCGGTCCAGATGTCGGCGAACCACTCGACCTCGGGCTCCGCACCCACGACCCCCGGCACCGGGATGCCATCGGCGTGGAGATGGGACGCCAGGGCTCCGAGCGCGGCACGAGAGTCGGGCCTCGCGATCCCCAGGTGGAAGGGCGGTGTCATGATCGCGGCGGCGACCACCTCGTCGGCATCCTCGACGGTCCAAAGGTGGTAGTCGGGGTAGCGCTCCGGATGGGTAGCGAGGATCCCGACGATCCCCAGGATCAGGTTGTGCCGCGCCTCGTCGTCGCCGACCAAGGGCCCGATCGCTCTCAGGAACCCCTGCGGGTCCCGGTGGCTCCGTACCTCCATCCGCCGATGATAGTGACCGGGGGACGCGCCCCGGGAGACTCCCGATACCTAGAGGCCCTCTTTGGCCTTCAGCCGACCGGACGCGATCGCCTTCGTGAAGGCCTCGTAGTCTCGTGCGTTCTGGTCAGCGTAGCCTTCAGAGAAGTCGGCGATCGCCTCGTCGAAGGTGTCCTCGTTCCCGAGGTACGCGGAGATCGCCACGGGATCGCCGGAGCGCGCGTGCGCTCGGGCGAGGGTCCAGCCACAGATGCGAGCGTAGAAGGACATGGCCTCCGGCCACATGCTCTCGACATCGGCCGAGCCCTTCATGTCGCGCAGCTGACGCCAGTAGTAGTAGCGGTCCGCTTCCTCGCCGCGGGTCCATCCAAGGTAGATGTCGGAGGCGGCCTGCATCAGTCGCTGCCCCTGCACCACGCGCTCGCCGGGCTGGCGGTAGCGGCTCTCGGGGAGGTGATCCTCCAGGACCGACCTCGTAGCTTCTTTGACCTGGAGGAAGAGCGGGTCCTGTTGGTCGCGACCCTGGAGCAAGACGATGAACGCGCGCGTTCCCACGCTGCCGACGCCCACCACCTTCCGTGCCATGTCGATGATCTGGAACCGCTCCAGCAGGTGACGGCGGTCGTCCTGCAGGGTGCCGCGGTATCGGCGGAACTGATCGACGATGATGTCTTCGAAGGCCTCCGGACCGATCCCGTACGTGTCCGACAGCTCGCGCAGGGGGACCACGATCGGCGGTTGGCTGACGATCCGGTACTGACCGTCGACCAGCTCGCCGAGCTTGGAGAGCGCCTGCAGGCTGTCACGGGTGTGCGCCTTCTGCAGGATCTTGTCAGCTCGCTTGCCGACCTTCTCCGGCGTCGGCTCATCCTTGGATCCTTCCTTCTTCTTCTTCTTCTTCCCCTTCGAGCCCTTCTCGGCCTTGGATGTGGCCGTCGTGGCCGCGGCGATGCCCGCCCTCAGCTCGTCCTCGTCCAGGTGCGCGTACCAGAGCTCCATCGTCCGCATCTCGGCGAACTCGGCCATGGCCTCGCGGTAGGAGCGCCCGGCGACGACCGTCACCTGACGGGCGTCGGCGGGGGAGAAGGCGTTGTGTCGTGCCGCGATCGTCAGGCTCGCGGCCAGCCGTTTGACGTCGTACTCGAACGGCCCGGGTAGCGTCTCATCGAAGTCGTTCACGTCGAAGAGCAGCCGCCGTTCGGGGGAGGCGAACACCCCGAAGTTCGACAGGTGGGCGTCGCCGCAGAGCTGGGCGATGAGGTTCGCGTTCGGCGTGTGGCTGAGGTCCGACGCCATCACGCGAGCGGCCCCCCGGTAGAAGGTGAAGGGCGAGACCATCATCCTGCCGTGCCGCACGGGAACGAGATCCTCGTCCCGGGTCCTGTTCTGTTCCGCGAGTAGGGTGACGGGATCGGGTCGATCGCTCGGCGCTTCCCAGTTCGCGTGCTCGGCCAGTGGCACGGCCGACCTCGCTTCCTCGCCCATCGACGTTCGCTCCGCCACCGTGGGGTGCTCGATCTTCTCGCTCGCCATCTCGTTCCTCGCTCTCTGCCGGTCGAACGGTACTACGCGTGCCGCGCGTGCGAACGGCGGATCGAGCGCTGGCGAGGCGCGCGCCGGCGATGGAGGCTCGCTCGGAACCCGATAGTGACCTGGCGGTCAGCTCTTGACGTTGGCGATGTCGATGCGGGGAGCGTCGAGGCCGGGGAACACCTGGGTGACGCTGGAGGCCTCGCAGCGCTTCTCGAGGAGCTCGGCCAGCACCCTGCGGTAGTCGTTCTTCCCGTTGAGGTCGCCGTCGATCAGGTCTGCGGGCGCGAGGCCCGGCCAGTCACCGTGGACGACGCCCCCCTTGACGCCGCCGCCCAGCAGCAGCACCGCTTGGCCGTAGCCGTGGTCGACCCCGCCGGAGCCGTTCTCCTCGACACGGCGTCCGAACTCGGTGAGCGAGACCAACGTGACGTCGTTCATACGGGCCGTCCCGAGGTCGGTGGCGAAGGCCGCCAGGGCACCCGACAGCTCGGTGAGATGGTCGTGCATCCAACCTGAGTCGAACGTGCCCATACCCACGTGCATGTCCCAGTCTCCGTAGTCGACGGCGGCGACCTGCAGACCGACGTCGCCCTTGATCAAGCGCGCGATGTCCTTGAGCGCGTTGCCTAGACCCGTGCTCGGGTAGGCGGCCCCGTTCTCGGGCGTGTACGGCGTCGCCTGCAACGCCGCCGCCGTGGCCAGGGCGTCGAGGGCCGTGGTCGACGGCGAAGACAGGACGTCCGGCGCCCCCCGGTGGATGCCGCGCAGCGCCGCATCCCACAGGGCCATCTGCGTCGCGTCCCAGGCTCCGCTCAGGTCGAATGAATCCACGGACCACATCGCGAGCTCGGGATTGGGTCCGACGAACGCCTCCGCGGCGGTGTTCGAGCCCATCTGCGTGGCCTGGAAGGCGGTGCCCGGAGTCCGTAGCCCCATCACGCGGTCGATCCAGCCGGTCCGCAGCGATGAGCCGGGCGCCGCGCGCTCCATCTCGTCCATCGCCTCGAAGTGCGAACGGTTGGGCTGCTCCATGCCCACCGCGTGGACGACGCCGAACGTGCCCGCGTCCCAGAAGGGCTTGAGCGGCTGCATCGCGGGGTGCATGCCGAAGAGCGGGTCCAGCTGGATCAGCTGTCCCTGCGGGATCGAGATGTTCGGCCGCCAGCTCACGTAGTGGGGGTCCCCCGTGGGCACGATCGCGTTGAGCCCGTCCATCCCACCGCGCAGCGAGAGCACCACCAGCACGTCGCCCGTGTAGGGCGTCGCGCCGAACGCCATCTTGGTGAAGAGGTCCTCGCCGGCGATGCCCGCGACCAGGCCCGCGACGCCCGCAGCCTTGATGAAGCTACGGCGCGAGATCTCGGGCATATGCGGGCAGCCGCAGGGCTTCGTGGCCACCTGTGGATCCAGCACAGGGCGGGGCTTCGTCATCGACATGTCATCACCTGATCCCGTGGTAGGGCGAGTCGAGGATGAGCGCCACCAGGTAGGGGAGGCGCCACGTGACCGCCGCGTCGGTTGCCGTCACCGGGTCGTGCGCCGACTTCTGCAGGAACGCGAGCACGGCGGCGCGGTGCGGGGGGGCGAACGTACGGAACACGAGCCGCTTGCACAGCGTGTCGACGAGCGCGCCGTAGGTCTTGGGCAGCTTCTTCGGCAGCAGGTGCTTGCGAAGGTCGGGCAGGACGAGCTGGTCGTGCCACCAGTCGGCCGCGAGGGAAAGGTGTGTGTTCCAGCGGTTCAGCTGCCCGCCGGCCGACCGCCACGCGTCGGCGGTGTCCGGGTAGCCGTTCGGCTGTGGCCAGGCCATCGGGCGCGTCGGAGAGGCCGTCGACCATCCAGTACAGGGCGCTGGAGCCCGTCGACTCCGTCGCTTGCTCGGGCTTGACCCCCAGGATCCGCAGGGTCGATACCACGTCCTGCATCGGACGCAGGACCTTCTGTCCCTTGGCGTCCATGAAGGCCTTGGAGTGGAAGAGCTCCCTGAGCACCGGCACGATGGCGGTGTCGTGGTGCAGGTACGTCTCCGCGAGCTTGTGCACGAGGGCCTTCGACGGATCGTCGGTCATGAACCGCTGGCAGAGCTTCGTCGCGATCCGCGTGGCGGTCGCCGGATGGTGAGCGAGGTAGTCGACGTAGTCGAGCCCGACGTTGTGGCCCTTCGCCGCCCCCGCTGTTCTTGCTGTGGAACCCCATCACGCTGACGTGGCCCGTGTAGTGGTTGTCCTCGTCGTACTCGAAGAGCCCCGTGTCCCAGGAGATGCCGAACCCCGTCATGATGAGTGCGGACGTGTGCATCTCGGTCTCGTCGTAACCGCCGTCCACGCCGACCGTATGCAGCTCGAGCAGCTCGCGGCCGTAGTTCTCGTTCGGGTTGTCCTTGGTGGACTCGGCGTTGTTCAGGTAGGTCATCATCGCCGGGTGCGTGGCGGAGGCCGCCAGCATGCTCGAGAACTTCCCGAGCGCATGCTTGCGGATCACGGCCCGGTCGTAGTCGTGCCGCGACCACCAGACGTTGTCGCTGGGGTTCGAGACGTTGAGGTGGTTGGACCAGAAGTCGACCATCACCTCGAGGAGCTGCCGTTGCTCCACGCCGCCCGGACGATCGGCCGCGCGTGCCGAGGTCGAACATGAGATCCCACGATCCCCCGAGGGTGGTGATAGGCCTTGTTCGATGCTCATGGCGAGGTTCGGGAAGCGGTTCGCGATGAGGTGATCCATCGCCGAGTCGTCGATCGAACGGGGGTGCAGCTGCCGCTCGAGCCACTCGTTGCGTCCCATCTTGTTCACCTGGTTCGCGAGCTGCGGGGTGAGTCCCCAGCTTGCCCGGCGCGCCACATGGAGGTCCGGGTCGTTCGGGACGAAGGACCGAGAGGATCGGGGGGCCGGAGCGGCCCGTGCGACCGAGCCGCTGAGGAGCGTCGACGAGCGATCCGGATCCCACGACCGCCGCACCCGCGGCGGCGTTGCGGATGAACCTGCGCCGCGGAAGAGCGGTCGTGGCCGCGGTGTCGACGGTCGATCCCTTGAGCCCCCTCACGCGGAGGATATCGGTCCCCCGGACGGGTGAACTTGAATGGCCCGTTCGAACCAGTCCGGCCACTCGATCCCAGGCCCGCGGGGCCACCGTGGTCAGCGGGGCTGCGCCGCCGTCCTCACCAGGTGGGACCGTACGCCTGCACGGTGACCGCGTCGCACGCGGCTGAGGTGGCGAAATCGCACGCCGCTGCCGTTGATCTCGTGAAGGTAGAAGCAGCGTCCCGTCTCGCTCTGGGCGGACACGAAGATCTCGTTCGCCACCGCGTTGTAGTGCAGGTACACCTTGTCGGGCAGGGCGGGGGTGTCGCCGGGAACGTAGTTCATCGCCGGTTCGATGGCGGTCATCGCCAGGGGATCCCCGTGTAGGTCACCGTGTCGGTGAAGTACGCGCGTTCGGCCGTGAACGCGATCCGGATGTTCTCCTGCGTGCGTCGGTCGTAGGCACGCTCACGCGTGCCCAGGTAGGTGGGCAACCCGATGGCGATCAGAACACCGAGGATCAAGACCGTCACCATGAGCTCTATGAGGGTGAAGCCCTCATCGCTCCGGACCCTGTTCCGTAGCAACATGACGAGGTAGTTGTCGGCCCGAGGGGGTCCGACGTTGAGTCCGAAGTTGTCGTCCGTTCGGGGGACACGCCTCAAGCGCGTGCGAGGACGATCTGCCGCACGTCGGCGCGCCCGCCCGGAACCCGCCCTCGCAGTACGCGAGGTAGTAGCGCCACATCCGATGGAAGCGCTCGTCGAAGCCCATCGGCGCGATCACCGAGTCCCAGTTGGCCTCGAACCGCTCGCGCCAGCTCCGCAGCGTCCTCGCGTACGACGCGCCGAAGGCTCTCTCGGCGACCCAGTCCAGCCCGGTGCGTCGCACCAAGCCCCGCAGCACCATCGGGGCGGGCACCTGGCCACCGGGGAACACGTACCTCCGGATGAAATCCGGGTTCTCGTTCGACGCACGCCAGTGATGGTCGGCGACGGTGATCACCTGCAGCCCGATCGTCCCGCCGCGCTACCAGCCGATCCCGCAGGACCCGTAGATACTCGCTCCAGCGGGATCCGGGGATCGATTCGATCATCTCGACCGACACCACCCTGTCGTAGCGCCCCGCGGCCGCGGAGAAGTCCTCCACGCGGACCTCGACCCGCTCGGTGAGACCGCGCTGGGCCATCAGCCTCTCCACGTAGGTCGCCTGCTCGCGCGAGACCGTGAGGGTGGTGACGCGCAGCCGCCAGCTCTCCCGCCAGGTAGGCCGCGAACCCTCCCCAGCCCGACCCAACCTCCAGCACGCGCTCTCCCGCCCTGACCCCCGTCGCCTCGGCGAGCCGGCGGTACTTCTCGCGCTGCGCCTCTTCCAGCGACATCTCGTCCCGGGCGAAGTACGCGGAGGAATAGGTCATCGTGGGGTCCAGCCACGCCGCGTAGAAGTCGTTGCCCAGGTCGTAGTGCTCCACGATGTCCTGCAGCGGTCCCCGGGGCGCCGCACCCCTGCCCAGCGTGCGCCAGGCGGCGCGGCCGAAGCCGTCGAGCCAGCCGGGGACGTGAACGCGGTGTTCGGGCTCCACGTGCAGCGCCATCAGCTCGATGAACGACGCGAGGTCGTCGGTGTCGTACTCGTCCAGGACGTAGGAATCCGCCAGGGCGATCGCTCCGGTCGTGACGAGCCGACGGAGGAACCTGCCGTCGTGGATCCGCAGCCGGGCGCGCGGTCCGTCCCGGCGTCCCGCGAACACGCGGACCCGTCCATCGGGTTGCTCGACCTCGAGACGCCCGATGCGGATCCGTCCGCCGACGATCGCCATCACCGCCCGCTCGAGCGGGTCCAAGCCGTGTCCCCGGCTCGGCGTCGCCGTCGGCTCCCGGGTTCCCTGGGTCCTCATGCCTTCTTCGGTTCCCCCGTGCGGTCGTCGCCCACGACCGTCAGGTCGTTCGCGGGCGGCAGTCCGCGGCGCCGGTACGGCGCTCCCTTGCGCCACAACCGCAGCGCCTCCGCGTGTATCCCCAGCATCACCTTCGCGGTCACCAGTGGATATCGTGCCAGGACGCGCGCCAACGCGCGACCCGACAGCGCCCGGCGACGGCCCGTCAGCGTGGCCACGAGCACCTGTCCGCCCGGGGCCATCTGCCGCACCACCTACCGCGATGCGCTCGTCCGGGATCCTGGCGCGGAAGTCGTAGGTGGACGCCATGTCCGTGAAGGGGGAGACGAAGAGCTCCTTGTCGAACGCCGCACGGACCACCCGGCGGGCATCGCCCGGTGCGATCGGCACGAGGTAGTGATGCCATTCGCCGAACGTGTTGCTCACCTCGTAGAGGACCGCGCGGAGGTCGCCCTCCGGGCCGTGACAGAACCAGACCGTGATGGGGTTGAAGACGTATCCGAAGACCCGCGGGAAACACAGCAACCGGACCGCTCCACCCTCCAGGTCGATGCCGGCCTCGGCCAGCTGCGTCTCGATCCAGGTCCTGCAGGTCCGAACCGTCGCGCGGGCCGTGATCCCGAGCGTAGAAGCTGACCGGAGCCGCTCGCTCGTAGCCGAACCCCGGGACGAGCCGGTCGAGCTCCGGAAGCTCGTCCAGGTCTGCGAGGAGGTACCACAGCCGGTAGCTGAACCGGTGGGTCACGGGGAAGAAGCGCTGATGCGTGACGCGCGACTCGTAGATCGCCGAGCGTCAACGGCGCGACCCTGGGCCCCGCTAACGTCTCCTCGCGCAGCACTTCGGCGGTCGCGGCGGCCATCAGGCTCCCACCACCGCGTCGATCGAAGGCACCGCCGCGCGGAACTCGCGCTCGGTCGAGGGCCACCACGGCGCTGGGGAGCCAAGCCCGGCCGCGACGGCGAGCCCGGCGCGCAACCCGTCCTCGTGGAAGCCGAACCCGCAGTAGGCGCCGGCGAACCACGTCCGGCGGCGCCCCTGGAGTTCGGGGATCGCGGCCTGCGCGTCGACCGCAGCTCGGTCGTACTGAGGATGCTGGTACACGAAGGTCGCGACGGCGTCGCGCGGCTCCCGTGGCGGGTTCAGCGTCACGATCACGGGTCGCTCGGTCTCCAGGTTCTGCAGCCGGTTCATCCAGTAGCTGAGCGAGACCGCCCCTGCCTGACCGCGCGCGTCTGCCAGGTAGTTCCAGCTCGACCAGGCGGCTCGGCGCCGAGGCATGAGCGAGGGGTCTCGGTGAAGCACCGCCACGTTCTCCTGATAGCGGAAGGCGCTCAGCGTGCGCGCCTCCTCGGGCGCGGCATCATCGCCCAGGATCGAGAGCGTGGTGTCTGCGTGGGTCGCCATCACGACGTGGTCGAACCTGTCTCGGTGCCCGTCGCGGTCGATCACGGTCACGCCGTCGGCCTCGCGCCGGATCGCGCCGACGGGCGTCGAGGGCCTCACCTCAGCCGTGCTGGCCGCCACCACGCGACGCACGTACTCGCGCGACCCTCCGGTCACCGTCCGCCACTGAGGGCGGTGGCGGACCTGCAGGAGTCCGTGGTTGTCCAAGAACCGGACCATGGTCTCAGCGGGGTAGTCGAGCATCGCCTCGAGGTGTGACGACCAGATGCAGGCCACCATGGGAAGCAAGTAGTCGTCACGGAAGGTCTCGGAGTAGCCCCGCCGAACGAGGTAGTCCCCGGTCGACTCCGGGGAACCGGAGCCGATCAGTTCGCGGGCCTCGCGCGTGAACCTCAGGATCTCGGCCACCATCTTCAGATAGGAGGGCCGCAGGAGGTTGGAGGGCTGGGCCGCCAGCCCGCGCAGCCTGCCCTGGTATTCGAACGCGCCGCCGCCGACCGAGACGGAGAAGGACATGTCGCTGGACTCGGTCGGGACCGCGGCGACATCGAACAACCGCGTGAGATCCGGGTAGTTGTCCTCGTTGTACACGATGAAGCCCGTGTCGACCGGGACGGTCTTCGCACCGTCCTCCATCTCCACGGTGTGCGCATGCCCACCGAGGTAGTCCGCGGCCTCATACATGACAACCTCGTGGCTGCGCCCCAGGGCCCAGGTGGCGCCCAGCCCCGAGATCCCGCTTCCGATGACCGCGATCCTCACAGTGTCGGTTCCTTCCGTTGACGTCGACCCTTCGCAGGAAGGTTCGCGCCGGATGGCTCCACCGCGACGCTCCTGCGTCCGCAACCTCCGTCGTCGTGAACCCCCCGGCCCTCCGCGGTACGCTAGGAGGGCCCCAGGCCGGCCACGAAGGGCGACCAAGCAAGCGTGGCAGACCGTCGCAGGCGTTCGGGCGCCGAACCTCTGCAAGCGATGCGAACCGATGCCGAGGTTCGCGAAGGAGTCCGAACGTGTCAGCAGCTGGCCACACCGATCCCGATAACGCCGCCATCCTCCACGAGCTGATGCCGCTCGTTGAGCGGGGCCTCGACCGCCACCTGATCAGCGCGGTGGCCTGGATGCCCCACGAGTACGTGCCCTACGACCAGGGCCGCGACTTCGTGAGGGAGCCGTGGCAGGCCTCCGACAGCCTCCTCCCCGATGTCGCCCAGACGGCGCTGGAGGTCAACCTCCTCACCGAGGACAACCTGCCCTACTACCACCTCGCGCTGTGGGAGACGTTCGGGAACGACGAAGCGTGGGGCGAGTGGGTCCGGCGATGGACCGCGGAGGAGGGGCGACACTCGATCGCGATCCGCGACTGGCTGACCGTCACACGCGGGGTCGACCCTGCGGTCCTGGAGCAGGGCCGGATGGACCAGGCGCTGCGTGGCTGGTATCCGGAGTTCGCGGAGCAGGGACCGCTGGACGGTGTGGTCTTCACCTCGATCCAGGAGCTGGCCACGCGGATCTCCCACCGCAACACGGGGGCCATCACCCAGGACGAGGGCGCCGAGAAGCTCTGCCAGCGCATCGCAACGGACGAGAACCTGCACTACGTCTTCTACCGCGACATGGCGGTCAATGCGATCGAGCTCGATGCCTCCGCGATGGTCATGGCGATGCATCGTCAGATCACGAATTTCGCGATGCCGGGGGCGGGGATACCGGGGTTCCGAGAGAAGGCCAAGGCCATGGCGCAGGCCGGCATCTACAACCTGCGGATCCATCACGACCAGGTGCTGATGCCGCTGCTCGAGAAGCACTGGCGGCTCGAGGAGCTCGACGACCTCACCGACGAGGCGAAGGCGGCCCGCGAGGAGATCTTCGGCCACTGCGCGCGCCTGAACCGGGTCGCGGGGAAGCTCGGCGAGCCGCTCGGTCCGATCCGGGGCGATCTGTCCGACGACCCGATCGGCGAGGCCTAGCCGGCCGTCCCGAACGGCCTCGTGCAGCGGGTCCAACCCGCTATCCTCCGGCTCAGCCGTCGAACAGGAGGAACCCTGCATGCCCGAGGCCAAGACGATCGCCTTCTTCCCCGAGCCTGGAGCCTGGGGTCCCACGAACAACTGCGTCGCGATCGCCAACGTCCTGCTGGAGCGAGGCCACCGCATCGTCTTCGTGGTAGATGAGTCCTTCGAGGGCGTGTTGGAGGGCAAGGGCTTCGAAGAGCGCATGATGCGCATGGCGCCTCAGGAGGACGACGCCGATCCCGGCGCCGACCCGTGGGCTGAGTTCATCCGGGTCACCGCGCCCGAGTTCCGCAAGCCCACGATCGAGCAGATCGCGACGGTCACGAAGCCGATCTGGGAGGCGCTCGTGGCGGGCGCCCGGTACTCCCACGAGCGGCTCATGTCCATCTGGGACGACATCCGGCCCGATGTCGTCGTCACGGACAACGTGACCGGCTACCCAGCTGTGGAGCTGGCCGGAGCGCCGTGGGTGCGATTCGTCTCGGCGAACCCCCTCGAGATGCGAGATCCCGACCTGCCGCCCGTGCTTTCGGGCCTGCCCGTCGCCGACCGAACCGAGTGGCGGGCCTTCACCGAGGAGTACCACCGTCAGCACGAGGGGCTCCTGAAGGAACACAACGACTTCCGCGTCTCGGTGGGAGTCGATCCGTGCCCGCTCGACGAGTTCAACACCTATTCGGCGTGGCTCAACCTCTACCTGTTCCCCCAGGCGGCCGACTACCGGCGCTCCGTTCCGCTGGACGACACCTGGCACCGCCTCCAATCCACGGTCCGCACGAGCGACGCACCCTTCGATGTGCAGGAGCACCTTCCTGGGGACGGCAAGGTGATCTACCTCTCACTCGGCTCTCTTGGCTGCATGGACGTGGGACTGATGCAGCGTCTCATCGACGCGCTTGGCTCCACGGACCACCGCACGATCGTCTCGATGGGCCCGCTGAAGGATCAGATGACGCTGGGCCCGAACATGTACGGCGACCAGTTCCTGCCACAGCCCTCGATCCTGCCCCAGTGCGATCTGCTCATCACCCACGGTGGCAACAACACCCTGTGCGAGGGCTTCCACTTCGGGCTGCCGATGATCGGGCTGCCGCTGTTCTGGGATCAGTACGACAACGCCCAGCGCCTGGACGAAACGGGCTTCGGCGTGCGGCTGCCGACCTACGACTGGACCGAGGAGCAGCTCGTGGGCGCCGTGGACCGCCTGCTCGCAGACGACGAGCTGGCCGCACGGATGACGTCGATCTCGGCCGCGGTCCAAGCCGAACCCGGACGCGTGAAGGGCGCAGACCTGATCGAACAGGTGGCCGTCACCGGCGAACGGGTGACGGGGTAGTCGTCGGGGACGTCGCTACGAAGCGGAGCCCAGGACGGCCTCGGCCTCCTTGGTGCTTCGGCCCACGAGGTCGAGTGCCTTCTGCACGGCCTCGGGGGCGTCCGGCGCGAAGCCGTCGGCACCGATCGAGGTGGCCCACTCCTCCGTGACGGGAGCCCCTCCCACCATCACCTTGACCTTGTCGCGCAGACCCGCGGCCTCGAGGGCCTCGATCACCACCTTCTGCTGCGGCACGGTGGTGGTGAGCAGTGCCGAGAGCCCCACGATCGCGGGCTGCATCTCCTGCACGGCCGCGATGATCTTCTCGACGGGCACGTCCTTGCCGAGGTCGTGAACCTGGAAGCCCACGGTCTTGAGCATGGCGCCCACCATGTTCTTCCCAAGGTCGTGCAGGTCGCCCTTGACGGTGGCCGTCACGACCAACTCGCCCTTCTGCGCTCCGCCCTTGGCAAGCAGCGCCGGCTCCACGATCTCGTTGCACTTCTTGAACAGCGTCGCGGAGGCCACCACCTCAGGCAGGAAGACCTCGCCTCGCTTCCAGCGTTCGCCGAGCTCGAACATGGCCGAGGCCATGCCCTCTTCGAGGATGATCACGGGATCGACGTCGCCGTCCACGAGACCCTGGGTGGCCTCGAGCGCCGGCTCCTTGTTCGCCGCCATCAGGTTGACGCGCAGCTGCTCCAGCAGTTCTTCCGACATCGTCAGATCTCTCCTCGTGGGTGGGGAACGCGAACCTGCCGCCGCCGAGCCTAGCTCAGGGTGCGCTGCTTCGGATAACCGCTCATCACACGTACTCCCTCTCGAAGTCGTCGATCACCTTCTGGATCGCCGCCTCGGCACCGTCGGGGAGCGGGTAGGGCTCATGTGTCTCGATCAGATGCTTCGCCTTCTCGGTCGCCTTCGCCTTGGGGATCGGACGCCCCGCCGCCTCCCAGTCCTCCCAGCTGGCGTGGCTGAACATCTCGGTGGGCCACACGTCGTACATGTGCTCGAGCGTGTACTCCTGGTCCAGGAAGTGGTTCCCGGGACCCACGGCGTCGATCTGATCGACCGCGTAGTCCACGTCCTGCGGATCGCCGATCCCTTCGGAGGTGCTCGCGATCATGTCGAAGAGCTCGGCGTCCAGGACCAGCTGCGCGTGGCTGAACACGCGAGCCGCGTACAGGAGCCCAGCCCCGGAGAACATGTCCACGCCCGAGACCCAGCTCGCGAAGCCGGATGCGGAGTTCTCGGCGCCCGCCTGCCAGTCCGACGTGCGCGACCCGCTCGCGAAGGTCCCCACCATCGACTTGAACCCGTACGCTCGAGCCAGCTGCGCGTTCGCCATCTGGAAGACGATGTCCTCGGGCCCGCCGCAGACGGCCGCGCCGCTGCGCATGTCCATCGTCGTCGCACAGGACGCGTAGAAGGTGCGGGCTCCCGGGTACAGGAGCTGCAGCGCGATGATCCCCGCGATGATCTCGGCGTTCGAGATCACCAAGGTGCCGGCGCGGCTGATCGGCGCGGTGGCCGCCAGGATCGGCATCACCATGAAGCCGCACGGTACGTCCGCCTTCGCGAACTCCACCGCCGCCTGCAGCGGGCCGCCGTCGTAGACGAGCGGGCTCACGCTGCACTGGAAGGCCGAGACGATCGGCCGATCGTGCATCGAAACTCCGCCGCCGGCGATGTTGACCATCTCGGCGACCGCGCGCGCCTGTTCGGGCGTGACCGCGGTCATCATGCAGATGTGCTTGCCCGTGTTCAGCAGGTTGGCCTGGAGGTTGTTGAGCGGCTCGACCGGCACCGGATACTCGCGGGCGGAGGCCGGCTGCCATATGTAGCCGATCTGTGGGAGCGCGTCGCCGATCCGCGTGGCCGTGGCGCAATCGTCCTTGGTGGATGCACGCCGCTCGTCCGTCTCGAGGTCCACGACCTCCGCCGCGTTCCCATCGACGCCGAGGTACCCGCGGGTGCCGTCAAGGATCAGGTCCATTCCCGGCTCCCGTGCGGCCAGGGGCAGGTCGCGCGGGGCCTGCGCCAGCATCTCCAGGGAAAGCGATCGGGGGAACTTGGCGCGTCCGGCCGACTCATCGATCGAGGCGCCGGCGTTCCCGAGTTCCTTGAGCGTGACCTCGGACCGGACCTCGATCCCCGTGCGCTCCAAGACGTCTAGGCTCGCCTCCTGGATACGGTGGAGCTGGTCGGGCGTGAGGATGTCGAGAGGCTGCTCGCGGTGTTGCACGGTGCGGATCGATCGATCGGCCACGGGTCGCTCCTATCTGACGGGACGGCTGGGGGCGGAGGCTGCCGCGAACGTACCCTCGATGGGGTCGCGGGTCCACCTGTTCCTCGACCCGCGGTCATGAACCGTCCGTCCGGACCTACACCCCTTCTGACCTGCGAGGACGCTGATACGCTTCGCACCATGCCTGAGGGTGGGTCATCCGTGAGCGGCGACGATCTGCCCGCGCGGGTGCAGGCGCTCGGGTCGGACGATCTGCTCCCGGCCCGCCGCGCCGGCACCGAGGCTCCGGACGCTCCGGTGCTCCACGATCTCCTCACGCTGCCCGGAGGTTCCGTGCTGAGCGTCCTGCGCGCGGGACACGAGATCCTCGTAGCCCCTCTCATCGACGAGCTCCACGCCGTGAGGCGGGCCCGGGCGGGGGACGGCGCCTTCGCCGGCATCTGGGCCACGATCCGCGCCGGCGGAAGCCAGGGCCGGTTCACGGCCCGGCCGGCCGGAGGGTCGCCGGTGGCCGACCTCAGGGTCGAACGCGCGATCGACGTCGACCAGTCGAACGACTCCGTGGTGGTGGGGGAGGCTGTCGTCCTGAAGCTGTACCCGCGCACGGTCGGCGGACCCCAGCCGGGATCCCAGATCCCCGCCCACCTCGCCGCCGCCGGATTCTCGGCGATGCCGCGGCCCCTCGGTTCGCTGACGTGGACCGCGGAGGACGGGGAGGAGGTTCTGCTCGCGACCGCGGCCGCCTATCTTCCGGGCGCGCGGGACGGGTGGGAGTGGTACCTCGAACGGTTGCTCGCCTGGCTCGACGGCGATGTGGACGAGGCCACGGCGTTGGAACCGGCGGAGGTGTGCGGAGCACTGATCGGCGACCTCCATGCAGCGCTGGCCACACCCACGCACCTGTTCCCTGCTCCCGTGAGCACCGGCGACGGCGGTACGGTCGGCGGGTGGTGGTCTCGGGCGATCTCGCTCCTCGATGAGGCGCTCGATGTCACCGACGGTGACGAGGGCATCCGGCTCCGCGACCGGGAAGGGCTGATCCGGGCGACCCTGGCGGACCTGCACGTGGATCGAACGCCGGTGATGCGGATCCACGGCGACCTGCACGTCGGCCAGATCCTGTCGTGGGACGGTGGGTACGCGGTCGCCGATTTCGACGGCAACCCCCTCGCGCCCGCGCACGTCAGGCTGGCGCCCGACTGCCCGGCACGCGACGTCGCGGCCGTCGTCCGGTCGGTGGATCACCTCGGGCGGGTGGCGCTGGCCAGGCGACCGGGTCGAGAGGTGGACGTCGCCTCCTGGATCGCGCACACGAGGGCGCGCGTGCTCGCCGGCTACCGTGCGTCGCTCACCGCCCGTGGCTTCGCGGGGTTGTTCGACGCCCGGCTACTGCGGCCGCTGGAGGTGGCCCAGGAGCTTCACGAGTACGTGTATGCGGCCCGCTTCCTGCCGAGGTGGCGGTACGTGCCCGATCTCGCGATCCAGGCGATGTTCCCGGGGGTGCAGTCGTGAAGCCCGAGCGGTTCCTCGAGGACCTCGAGGCCAAGCCCCTGCACCTGCGGGCACTGGCTGACGCCGTCGAGGCCGACGATCCGTGGCGCGGGATGATCCGAGCGCGCGAGCTCGTCCTGCTGGGGATGGGGTCGTCGAGATACGCGGCTCAGGTTGCGGCAACCCGGCTGCGTGCCTCCGGGATCGCGGCCGCAGCGGAGTACGCGTCCATCGCCTCGGGCACCGCCCCGCCTTCAGCCGACGGACCGATGCGACTGAGCGCCGGCCGGCCCTTCGCGGCGGTGGGCATCTCCGCATCCGGCACGACGCCCGAGACCGTTGAAGCGCTCCGTCGCTATGCACCCGCCTTCACCGTGGCCCTCACGAACGATCCGGGTTCACCGCTTGCGGAGGGCGCCCATCTGCCGGTGACGATGGGGGCGGGGACGGAGGGGGGTGGCGTGGCCTGCCGAACGTTCCAGCACACCCTCGCGCTGCTCCTGGGGATGGAGGCGGCGCTCACCTCGCGACCGCTCCCCGTACCCGCCTGGATCAGGGCGGGCGCGGAGGCCACGGAGGACCTCCTCGAGCGTCGCGACGCGTGGCTCCCGGGCGTCGCCGACGTGCTGGCGGAGGGCTCTGCCATGTACACGATCGCCCCGGTGGAGCGGCTCTCGAGCGCCGAACAGGGGGCGCTGATGGTTCGTGAGGGACCTCGCCGCCCGGCCGACGCCTGCGAGTCGGGAGACTGGTTGCACGTCGATGTGTACCTCACGAAGACCCCCGGATACCGCGCCCTGCTGTTCGCGGGCTCGCGCTTCGACCGGTCGATCATGAAGTGGATGGACGAGCGTGGTGGCGTGGCGGTCGCCGTGGGCGGAGAGGTCCCCGGCGCCGCACGCACGGTGCGCTACGTGCACGACGAAGTGCCCGAGGTGGCGCTCCTCGTGGAGGTGCTCGTGGCAGAGCTGGTGGCCGCGCGGTGGTGGCTCGCGCGGGACCGGGCGGGCGCCTAACCTCTCGGCATGGCCCGACCCGACCCCACGCCCACGCGCCGGCGCGCCGTCACGATCCTCGAGGACGGGCACGCCGCCGTTCGGATGCTCTACGAGCGGCTGCCTGCGCGGGCCCGTTCAACGCCGGGGCTCGGGGGCGGCGCGTGGTCGCCGAAGGATCTCATCGGCCACCTCGAGACGTGGGAGGGTTTCGCGATCGCTGCGCTCGATGCCTGGGCCGAGGGCCACGGGCCCGCGTTCGAGAAGGAGCTCTGGTCGAGAGGCACGAGTGCGCTCAACCGGGCCGAGGTCGAACGCAAGGCGCGTCGTTCCGCACCGGAGATGGTGCGGCGCGCAGACGTCACGCACGCCGCGCTCATCGGCCGTCTCTCCTCGATGACCGACGCCGCGTGGCGCCGGCCCGGAACGGCGCGGGGGCGCAAGCCGGCGGGGGAGCGCCTCGGCGGCATCCTGGGTGGGCCCGCGGGGCCGTTCCGCCATGCGGAGGCGCACCTGCGTGATCTGCGCGCCTTCGTCGACGCCCTCGTTGGCTGACCCCTTGGGCGCCGACAGCCTAGTCTGTAACGGACTAGCTACGCTTGGATCACGACCGGGGTGCCCAGCTGCAGGAGCGGGCGCAGCGTGTTGAGCGCCCGCTCGCTCACGCGGACGCACCCGGCGCTCTGGCTGGTTCCGATCGACGCCGGGTCGTTGGTGCCGTGGATCGCGAGCTGGTTGCCGCCGCTCCAGCCCGCGGGCAGGTGGGGCTGGATCCCCGAGATGCCGAACGCGAACGACCCGAGGGCGCTGCCCGCATAGAAGGGGACCCGATCGGTCACGAAATACGAGCCGGGAGGGGTGGGGGAGGACGGAGCACCGGTGGCGGCGCGGAAGCCGGCCACGACCTTGCCGAACTTCGTCACGGTGACCCAATGCTTCGACAGGTCCACGTGCACCTCGACGGACGTCTGCGAGCGGTGCAGGCCATGCAGCGGGATCCACCCATCCGTGCGTGGCCAGACGTAGGGGATCTCCACGCGCCCCCATCGGCCGTTCTCCGACACCTTCTCGACCCATGCCGTGAGCGCCACGTGGTAGTACTTCGAACTCGCCGGCAGCGTACCGATCACGCGCGCCTCGCGGGACGGGCGCCCTCGGACCGGCATCGACCCGGGCACGCGGACCAGCAGCTGTGGGGCGTGGGTCCGGTGGTGCCGAAGATGCCTGCGCGCCCATTCCCTCGGACGTTCCTTCGTCGAGGCGCCTGAGCCCTCCGCGGCGTCGTGTGCACGGTGGACGGCGACCGCCGCGGTCCCCGGGATGGGGGTGCGCGAGCCGATCGCGGAGGCGTGCGCGACGTCGCCGTGGCGCCCCGTCAGCGACCACACGCCGGTGACGCCGGCGACGGCCAGCGCCCCGGCGATCACGAGCGCGATCGAGCGTGCGCTGGAGGTGCGTGCCATGCCGGTCGCATCGGCGACCGCGGCGGGGAGCTTGAATCGGCTGCGGGGCCGTCCGGGGCGCGGGACGGCGAGGCTGCCGTAGGCTGGAGGGGTCAACGGAGCACCGGTCGGAGGAGGGAACGAACATGAGCGCTCTGCACGACACCGCTCGCGCGCTGGTGGCCCCCGCGCGCGGGATCCTCGCCGCCGATGAGTCCACCGGCACGATCGCGAAGCGCTTCGCCCAGATCGGTGTGGACTCGACGGAGGAGCAGCGGCGTCGCTACCGGCAGCTGCTGTTCACGACGCGCGGCCTCGGCGAGCACATCAGCGGGGCGATCCTGTTCGACGAGACGATCCGTCAATCCGCCGACGACGGCCGCACGTTCGTCCAGGTCCTCGGCGACGCCGGCGTGATCCCGGGCATCAAGGTGGACACGGGGGCGAAGCCACTCGCGGCCTTCCCCGGAGAGACCGTGACGGAGGGGCTCGACGGGCTCCGCGCTCGTCTCGCCGAGTACCGGGAGATGGGCGCCGGCTTCGCGAAGTGGCGGGCGACGATCTTCATCGGCCAGGGCTTGCCCACCGAGGAGGCGATCCACGCGAACGCACACGCGATGGCGCGGTACGCGGCCCTGTGTCAGGAGGCGGAGATCGTTCCGATCGTGGAGCCGGAGATCCTGATGGACGGCGACCACACGATCGGCGCGTGCGAGGCCGCGACCGCCAGGACCCTCGACGTGCTGTTCGCGGAGCTGCTCGCCGCCCGGGTCGATATCGCCGGATCCCTCTTGAAGGTCAACATGATCGTCCCGGGAGCGACGTGCCCGACCCAGGAGGAGGACCTGACGATCGCGGCGGCGACCGTCGCCTGTCTCTCGGCGCACGTTCCCGCCGAGGTCCCCGGCGTGGTCTTCCTCTCCGGCGGCATGAGCGACGTCGAGGCCACCAACCGTCTCAACGAGATGAACCGTATCGGCGGGGTCCCCTGGCAGTTGTCGTTCAGCTACGGCCGGGCCCTGCAGGCGCCGTCGCTCCACGCCTGGGTGGGCGATCCCGCGAACGTGACCGCGGCCCAAGCCGCCCTGGCACATCGCGCCGCGATGAACGGGCTGGCGCGCAGCGGCGCCTACGATCCCTCGATGGAGGCGCCTGCAGCGTAGGGATCGGCAGGTGCCGAGGCTCGAGGTCCGTCGGCTCGACGCTCATCGTCTGCCCGACTTCTGGGCGCTCCATAGCGACGCGAACGGCCACGGGTGGTGCCGGTGCGTGGCGTGGTGGGTACCGACCTGGGACGGCTGGGCCGAGCGGACCGCCGAGGCCAACGTCACGCTGCGCCAGGGCCTGTTCGACGCCGGGATCTTCGACGGCTACCTCGGATACGAAGGCGATGTGCCCGTCGCCTGGTCCCAGGCATGGCCGCTCGGCGCCTTCCCCAAGCTCCTGAGCTCGTTCGATCTGGAAGCTGGCGCCGACGACTGGATGATCGGGTGCTTCGTGGTGGCTCCGGCCCGCCGCCGACTTGGGGTCGCGGCAGGGTTGTTGGACGGCGTACTGGAAGACCTCGCTACGCGCGGAGCGAGTCAGGTCTTCGCCTTCCCGAAGCGCGGATCCGATCTCGATCAGGACGATCTTTGGAACGGGCCCGAGTCGATGCTGCGCAACGCCGGCTTCACCCTCGTCCGAGACGATCCGTCCCGCCCTGTCCTGCGCTGGGGAGCGGGATCGCCGCCTCCGTGACGAGGGCATCCTCTGGGCGACCGGCGGCCAGGAACACGGCTCCGATCGTCAGGATCGCCGCCGACGCCTCGAAGATCGGGGCGAACCCGACGGCATCCACGACCACCGCGCCGAGGGCGATCGACAGCACGTAGGGGAGGTTCACCACAGCCTCGCTCGTCGACATCACCCGTCCCTGGAGCTCGACGGTGACCGATCGCTGGATCAGCGTGGTCATCGCCACGAAGTAGGCGGTGTTGCCTACGCCGCCCATGGCTGCGGCGAAGAACGCGACGGGAAGGGTTGGGAAGAGCCCCGCCAGGCCGAAGGCTGCAGCGAACGCGAGTGCCGCGAACGCAGCGACACGGAGTTCGCCGACCCGGCGCACGATGAATCCGGCGGTGAGCCCGGTGACCACCGACGTGAGACCCTGGACGGCGGCGAGGACCCCGAGGAACGCGGGCGGCTCGTGGAGCCCCTCCGCGATCAACGAGAACACGCCGACCTCCGTCATCCCCGCGGCGGCCATGACGACCGCCGTGACCACCACGAGCCGCCGAACCACGCGGATGCGCCAAACCGTCTGGAGTCCCTCGATCAACTCCGCCATGAACCCGCGGCGCACCGGCGGCCGCACGAGGTCGTCGCTGCGTAGCCGTGAGAGCAACGCGGCGGAGATGACGAACGTGCCTGCATCCATGATCGCGACGGCGTGGCCGCCCGCGAGCGCGTAGAGACCGGCGCCCAGGAGGGGGGCGGTGAGCCGGACGCCTTGGGAGATCGACCCCAGCACTCCGTTCGCCTGAGCGAGGAGTTCCTCGTCGAGCATCGTGACGAGCAACCCCGACTTGGCTGAGCCGTAGATCTGGGCGCTGAACCCGTACAGGAGCGCGACGGCGTAGAGGAGGGAGAGCCTGCCGGCGTCGTTCACCAACAGCAACAGGAGGACCGCCGCCGCGGTTGCGAGGTCCACCGTGATGAGGATCGCCCGACGCGGGAAGCGATCGACGAACACGCCGAGTGCTGGCCCGGCCAGCGCCGGGGCCGACAAGAACAGGAACACGAGCCCGGCGTCCCCGGACGATCCGGTGAGCTCCTTAGCCCAGATCCCCAGGACCAGCAACATCGCGAAGTCGCCGGCGGTGCTCAGCAGTTGGGCGACGCCGAGGAGTCGGAAGTTGCGGTCGGCGAACAGACGCGAGGTATCGCTCATGAGGGCTCCTTCTCCGGGGGGTCCCTCGCCGGCGCGGAACGTCGGTGAGGCCTACCGGGCGCGACGCACGCGGATGTCTCCGCTGACGGTGGTGACGTGGAGTTCGACCGCGTTGCCCTCCGACGGTGCGTCGGCGGGGTCGAGGTCGGAGACGGCCTTTCCCGAGGTGGAACCGAGATCGAGCCAGACTCGGGTCCCCTCGGCGACCCCGATCGCGACGTCGCCGGAGACCGAGCGGACGGAGACATCGCCCGCGATCTCACGGACGTCCACGTCGCCTGATGCTCCGGTGGCCTTCATCGAACCTCCTACGGTCCCGATCCGCAGGTCCCCCGAGGCGGTCTTCGCGACCACCTGGCCCCCGACGCGATCGACCTCGCAGTCGCCCGAGGCGCTGTTGAACGTGAGGTCGCCATCGACGTCCGATCCGCGCAGATCGCCGCTGGCCACGTTCGCCTTCACGGCAGCGGCCCGCTCGAACTCCAGATCGCCCGAACCGCTTCGGTACTGGATCGAGCCGACCTTGCCGGTGCAGCGGAGGTCGGCTGCCCCGGCGTTGACGTGCACGTCGATATCGGTGGGGGCGGCGACGTCGATCACGACATCTCGTGCCGAACCCCAGCCGAACACCTTCTTCGTGCGCTGTTCCACGGAGAGATGCGCGGGGGACCCGGGGGTGAACGCGATCTTGAACTCGTCGGGGTCGGGCGCGCCGCGGACCTCCACGGTGGTCACGTCGGAGTCGGCGGCGCGCACGTCCACGCGCCCGCCTCCCACACGGACGTCGAGGCTGACTCCGTCGGGGGTGTCGAAGGTCTGAGCTGTCATCGGGGTTCTCCTTCCGAGCGTGAGGCGGGTCATGGCTCGATCAGCTCTGGGCGAACCCGGTCAGCCGGTTGCCGGAACGCCGCCGGGGCGCGGTATCGAGGGCGCGGGAGACCGCGCGTACGAGCCACGCGTTGGTCGAGACGCCCTCGCGGTCGGCGGCGGATTCGACCCGGCCCTTCAGGCCCTCGGGCATCCGAAGGGTGAGGCGCGCCGTCCCTCCGTCCTCGTCGGGAGGAGGCGACGTGGGCTCCGCGGGACCGGCGTCACCGACCAGGACCAACCTCACGTCGCGCCCGGCCAGGCGCACCTCGACGTGGCCGACCGGTAGTTGCTCGGAGAGTTCGAGCGCGGCCTCGCCCACCAGGTCCAGCAGGCGGAGGTGGATCGAGGCATCGAGGGAGCGCGCGAGGCGCTCGGCCACGGCCTGGGCCGCCTCGTCCCCCGCAGCAGCACCTTCGAGGTCCGAGCGGATCGCGTCGGTGTGGGGAGCCAGATCCATCCTCAGCGCTCCTCGCCCGTGCGCCGTACCGGACGGCGGAGTCCCCGGCGGCGGCCCGCGGCGCGCCTGCCGGTCTCTGCCTGGTCCATCAGGTCGCGGAGTCGCTCTCGCCCCAGGGCCTCGCGGATCGGTTCCATGACGTCCTCCTTGGTCTGACTGACAGCGGTTATGACGTCACTATGACGTCATAGATGGCAGATGTCAACCTCGGGTGGCCCGATCTGGAGGTGTTCCGCTCTGTCGTGAGCCTCAGCCGAGCTCGGACATGGAAGCCCGCTCCCCGCTGCGACGTGCGCTCCGCCGGTAGAAGAGCACCGCGAGTGCGATCAGCACCGAGGAGGTGACGAGCATCAGGGTGCCGACGGCGTTCGCAGCCGGCGTGGGCGACGTCCGCGCTGCCCCGTAGATATACATCGCCACCGTCTGGTTCGAGGAGTCGCGAGCCAGCTGGTTCACGATCACGAAGTCGTCGAGGGCGAACGCGAAGATGATGGCGCCGCTCGCGAGGATGGAAGGCATCAGCAAAGGGATCGTGACGCGGAACAGCGTTCCGATAGGCGATGCCCCGAGATCCTGTCCAGCCTCCTCGTAGGAATCGCCGAGCGAGAGGAGTCGGGCCCGGACGATGACCACAGGGTAGGCCAGCGCCAACACGACGAGGCCGCTCAGCTGCGCCACCGTGCCGAGGCCGATGAAACGACGGAAGGCGTTCGTCATCAGCAGGAAGAGTGACACGGCCAGGATCAGCTCGGGGGTCACGAAGGAGAACATCATCAGGAAGTTCGAGGTACCGGAGCCGAAGCCCCGCCAGCGACGCAGGGACAGAGCGAAGGCGACCGCCAGCGGCACGGCAACCAGCGCCGTCAGCGTCGCGAGCTTGAGGCTCTGCAAGATCGCGTGTTGGAGCGCGGGATTGTGGAGGACGGACGCGTTCGGATCCCCGACGTACCAGCGCAGGGAGAACCCGCCCCACAAGGTGATCGAGCGGTCGTTGTTGAAGGAGAAGAGCACGGCCTCGGCGACGGGGATGAGTGACCAGAGCACGTAGAGGACCCCCACCACCCACAGGAAGCGGGTCTCGGCCCACGGATTGGACAGCCACTCGCGCAACCCGCTCCTCCTGCGGGCCGTCTCGGTCGCGGTGGCCTCGCTCACACCCCCACCCCCTGGATCGACGCCCGGTTCGTGCTGCGCAGGTAGTACAGGATCGGTGGGATCAGCATCACCAGGAGCACGAGGATCAGGGCCGCACCTCGCTGGATGAAGATCGGCTGGGTGAGCTCGTTGACCACCGCGTTCCCGATCATCGTCGTGCTCGCGACGGGCGCCAGGAGTTGCTGCGTGTAGTAGTCGCCGAACATCGGGAGTCCGCAGATGACGAACCCCGCCAAGATCGCTTGTCGGGACTGGGGCAGCGTCACGCGGAAGAAGGTCTTCCGCGGGCTCGCTCCCAGGTCGCGTCCCGCCTCCAGGATCGACGGAGGGATGCGGTCCAGGGTCGCGAACAGCGGCAGCACCATGTACGGCACGTAGCCGTACAAGAGCCCGAATATCAGCACGAACGAGTTGCCTGCGAGGAACGGATACGGCTGGTTGAGGATGCCGACCCCCGTCAGGAACCGGTTGATGAGGCCGTCGTCGCCCAGGAGCGAGATCCACGCCAGCATCCGCAACATGTACGAGATCCAGAACGGTGCGAAGAAGAGCAGGAGGAACAAGCCCTTGAACCTCCCGCTCCGCCGAGCGAGGAAGTAGGCGAACGGGTAGCCGATCAACAGGCAGAGCGACGTCGCGACCGCGACGAACACGAAGGTGTGGATGAACGCTGCGTAGTACAGGCCGTCGCTATGGACGATGTTGGACAGCGTGAACTGCAGGACCGCCGGGCTCCACGTCGAAGGGTTCCATGCCGGGACCGGGAGGCGAAGGATCGGATCCACACCACCGAAGGTCACCGCGAGCACGACGTAGAAGGGGAAGACGAAGAACACCAGCAGGTAGATCGATGCCGGCGCCGCGAACGTCGGCCAGAACCATCTCGGCGCCCAGGCCCCCCGTTCGGCGGCGGCGATCTTCTCCTCGGACCGCCTCCGCCTCCGGCTCAGGTTAGTGGTGGTCTCAGACACCCGCCTGGAGCTCTTGGAAAGCCTGCTGCCAGAGCGCGTCGGCATCCGGCGGCAGTTCGAGTTCGCGTGACCCCTTCTGGAAGTCGCCCTCGCTCACGATCACCGACGACATGTGGGCGGGCACGATCCCGCTGCTGCTCATCGACTCCGGCGTCATCGCGGTGTTCGGCATCTGGTACCCGGTCATGTTGGTGAAGTTGGTCATCGCGTTGTTGGGCTGGAGCAGCCAGTCGGCGAGCAGATGCGCCAGGACCGGATTCTTCCCGGTGGACAGGACGACCGTCAGGTCGTTGTCGACGTTGGCCGGGTGGCCGTCGGTTCCGGGCCAGTAGTAGGAGAGGTTGTCGGCCTTGCTCTTGTCGGTGAGGAAGACGACGGCGTCGCTGACGTTGCCCGACCACGATTGGTGTAGGTACGCCTTACCCGCCGGCACGTCCGTGTAGTCCACGTGGTCGTACTGCAGCTGCCCCGCCTTCGAGGCGATCTGAGCGATCTCATCCTTCGCCTTCGTGATGGCCGCCGGATCCGTGACGTTCACGTCGGTCATCCCATCGTGGAACATCGCCATCGCGAGCACGTCTTGGGCGTCGGCGAGGAGATGCGTCTTGTTCTTCGGCGGGTTGTCCCAGAAGACGTCGTAAGGGTTGCTCATAGTCGCCGGGTCGATCTTCAGCATGTCATTGCGCCAGAAGATGCCCGTCGACCACACGGAGTACGGCATCGAGAACCGCGCCTCTTGATCGTAGAACGGGCTCTGGAACATGTCCCACACGTCCGTAGAGAGGTGGGGAAGGTAGTCGTGGTTGAGCGGTCGGATCTGTCCGGCGGCGATCGAGCGTCCGAGCGCCCACACGTTCATGCCGAACAAGATGTCGAAGGCGCCCTGACCGGAGTTGATCTTGGCGAGGCCCTTGTCCATGTCGGAGAACTCGGTGATCTGAACCTTACAGCTGTACTTCTTCTCGAACGCCTTCACGACCCCGTCATCGAGGTAGTACGGCCACCGCAGCACCTGCAGCGTCGCATCGGTTTCGGGCGGGAGCCCGCTCTCGATCACCGGGTTGTCCGATTGGATCGTCCAGGTGACCGGGGCGTCGGGGCGCGCCAAGGGATACGGCGCCCCGCCGATGCCGCCCGTGCCGTAGGGGTTCGCACCGGTCGAGCCCGAAGCCGACGAGGACCCGGTGTTCACGTTGCTCTGCGCCCCCGAACCGCAGGCGGCGAGGATGGCGGCCATCGAGGGCATCGCGATACCGGCGGCCGCGGCGCGGCGCAGGAACGTTCGGCGATCGATGGATGGACGCTGGCTCGGCTGCTTCCTCATCGGGCTCCCTTCGGTGTTTCCAGGCGGACGGGTCTTTCTACACCTCTTAGGGCCGGCGCGCTCGCCCCTTTCGCCACGCGAAGGCTCTCCGGGGTCAGGCTGGGCGGTTCGGGACGCGCCGGGAACGAGAGGCGAGGACCCCGCCCGCGACGACGAGGAGACCGCCCGCCACGACCGACCACACCCCGATCCCTATAGCCGCCTGGACCGATGGCCCGATCGCCTCCGCCTGTGTGACCAGGTCCTGCAGGGCCCCCCACCGCAGTGCGAGGAAGCCGAGGATCAGCAGGCCGCCGATCGCGGGCGTGCCGAGCTGCATCCGGAACGTGCCGGGCCTCAGCATCGAGAAGCCGCGCGCGAGGGCGAACCCGCCCAGGATCAGCGTTCCGTAGTTGCCGATCTGGAACCCGTTCTCCGTGAAGGTGCGTCCTGGAGCCGTGGCGCTCACCCAGGGGAGGAAGACGCCCAGGATGACCAACGCGGCACCGATTACGACGATGACCGCGGGCAGGGCGCTTGGCGCAGCCACGGGCGGTGGCGGCGTTCCCAGCGACAGGCCTCGCGCCGCCTCCGGCGGGGGCGGTGGCGGGGGCGGAGGGGTGCGCCCGGGTTCGGGGGGCGGCGGCTCCATCCACCGAGGGTACCCGGCCCGGTCCGCGACGGGCGCCGCGGGTAGAGTGGAGGGGTCCGCGCGACCGCGCGGCCGCCCCCGACGAGAGCCTCCGGAGTCTCCATGTCCACCCGCGACGACATCAGGAACGTGGCCATCGTGGCGCACGTCGACCACGGGAAGACGACGTTGGTCGACGCCATGCTCTGGCAGTCGGGGGCCTTCCGTGAGAACCAAGATGTCAACGAGCGCGTGATGGACTCGATGGACCTGGAGCGTGAGAAGGGCATCACGATCCTCGCGAAGAACACCGCGGTCCGCCATAGCGGCGTCAAGATCAACATCGTCGACACGCCCGGGCACGCGGATTTCGGAGGCGAGGTCGAGCGGGCGCTGACGATGGTGGACGGCGTGCTGCTGCTGGTGGACGCGAGCGAAGGTCCTCTGCCGCAGACGCGGTTCGTGCTCCGCAAGGCGCTCGAGTCCGAGCTGCCGGTGATCCTGGTGGTGAACAAGGTCGATCGACCGGACGCGCGCGTTGCCGAGGTCGTACACGAGGTCGAGGAGCTGTTCCTGGACCTCGACGCCGACGAGCATCAGATCGATTTCCCGATCCTGTACTGCAACGCTCGCGCCGGGCAGGCCTCGCTCGATCGGAGCGTGCCGGGCACAGACCTGGAGCCGCTGTTCGACACGCTGATCGCTCGCATCCCCGCGCCCGAGTACGAGGACGACCACCCGCTCCAGGCGCTCGTTACCAACCTCGATGCCTCCTCGTACGTCGGCCGGCTGGCCCTGTGCCGCGTCCGCCACGGACGGATCGCCCGCGGCCAACAGGTCGCCTGGTGCCGGATCGACGGCGAGGTCGAGCGGGTGAAGGTGACGGAGCTGTACGTGACGGAGGCGCTCGACCGCGTCGATGCCGAGGAGGCCGGGCCCGGCGAGATCATCGCGATCGCCGGCATCGCCGACGTCACGATCGGCGAGACGCTCGCCGATCCCGACGACCCGCGACCGCTGCCCGTGGTCCGCGTCGACGAGCCGAGCCTGTCGATGACGGTCGGTATCAACACCTCCCCGCTATCCGGGACGGACGGAACGAAGGTCACCGCACGGCTGCTGCGGAACCGGCTGGACCAGGAGCTGATCGGCAACGTCTCGATCCGAGTGCTCGACACCGAGCGGCCGGAGATGTGGGAGGTCCAGGGGCGGGGAGAGCTGCAGCTGGCCGTGCTGGTGGAGATGATGCGCCGCGAGGGGTTCGAGCTGACCGTGGGCAAGCCGCAGGTCGTGACGCGGACCGTGGAGGGCACGCTGATGGAACCGATGGAGCGGGTGGCGATCGACGCGCCCGAGGACTTCCTCGGTGTGATCAGCCAGCTCCTGGCCCTCCGCAAGGGCCGTATGGAGCACATGGTCAACCACGGGACGGGATGGATCAGGATGGAGTACCTGGTGCCGGCTCGCGGGCTGATCGGGTTCCGCACGGAGTTCATGACGGAGACCCGCGGCACGGGCCAGCTGCACCACGTCTTCGAGGGGTACGAGCCGTGGCACGGCGAGCTGCGCACGCGCCCCAGCGGGTCGCTCATCGCCGACCGGCGCGGCGTCACCACCAACTTCGCGCTGCTGAACCTGCAGGAGCGTGGGGCGATGTTCGTGGGACCGGGCGAGGAGGTCTTCGAGGGGATGATCGTGGGCGAGAACGCGCGAGCCGACGACATGGACGTGAACCCCACGAAGGAGAAGCAGCTCACCAACATGAGGAAGGCCAACGCCGAAGAGCTGGTGCGGCTGATCCCGAAGCTGCAGATGTCGCTGGAACAGGCTCTCGAGTTCATCCGTGAGGACGAATGCGTCGAGGTCACGCCGAACCACGTCCGCCTCCGCAAGGTGATCCTGGACCAGACCGAGCGTCTCAGGGCGTTCCGCCGCGGCGGCAGGCCCGGCAAGAACCCGTGAGCTCCGGTTGGCCGCTCGTCCCGTCGGCCCTAGGCTGACCCGATGGACGACCGCCCCCTCCGCTGGCACGACGCTCCCTACTGGTGGGTCGCCGCCCAGATCGGGGAGTTCCTCCTGATCTTCTGGCTCTACGGGCTGATGCCCGCAACCTGGCCCGAGCAACTCCGCGTGGTGATCGGGGTGGGAGCGGTGGTGGCGTTGCTGATCGGCAACGGGCTGCTCCTGCGCCGACGCCGGGACCGACGCGGCGTCTGAGGCGGGCGTGACCCCCGCGAAGGATCGCTCGGCGCCGATGCTGGCGAAGCTGGAGGGGGACGTCCCGCAGGGTCCGGGCTGGACGTACGAGCCGAAGTGGGATGGCTTCCGGGCGATCGTGACCGTGACCTCGGACACGCCGCCCGAGGTCGGCCTCGCGAGCCGCGGCGCGCGGCCGATGGCCAGGTTCTTCCCGGAGCTCGTCGAGTTGCTCGCCGATCGCGGAGCGGGTCCGTACGTCGCCGATGGTGAGATCGTGCTCGTTCGCCCCGGCCGGCTCGCGTTCGAGCTGCTGCAGCTGCGACTGCATCCAGCGGCCTCGCGTGTGCGCAAGCTGGCGGCTGAGACCCCCGCCTCGCTGATCCTCTTCGATCTGTTGGAGGCCGGCGGGAAGGATCTGCGAGCCCTTCCGTTGGAGGAGCGGCGCGCCCGGCTGACGGAGCTCGCGAGGGCATCCGGCGCGCCGCCCGCCCCCGAGCGACTCGAGGAACTGGCCCTGGGCCCCGGCCTCTGGCTCACCCCGTGGACCGCCGACCTCGACATCGCCCGGAGGTGGTTCGCCGACGAGGCGGGACTCGGACAGGACGGGATCGTGGCCAAGCGCGATGACCAGCCGTACGAGCCCGGGGTACGGGGCTGGACGAAGGTGAAGCACCGCCGGACGGTGGACTGCGTGGTGGGCGGATACCGGGTGGCCAAGGGCGGCGACGGCGTCGGCAGCCTGCTCCTGGGCCTCTACGACGGCGACGGCGCGATGCACCTGGTCGGCCACACGTCGTCGTTCAAAGCCGCCGAGCGGCGCGCCATGGTCCAGGTTCTCGCGCCGTTGGAACGGGAGGGGAGCTTCGAAGGAGGGCGTCGGCCCGGAGAGCCGAGCCGGTGGTCAGGGGGGAAGGACATGACGTGGGTCTCGCTCGAACCGGTCCTGGTGTGCGAGGTCTCGATCGACAGGATGGAGGGCGGTCGGTTCCGCCACGCGGCGACATTCGTTCGGTGGCGCGACGACCGTGATCCCCGCTCCTGCACCTTCGACCAGCTCGGCGTGGCGGCGCCCGCGTGGCCCGGGTCCGAGGTGCGAGGGACCGACGAGGCGTAGGGTCGCTCAGCGTCCGCGGCCGGGAGGCGTCCCCTTCCCTTCGCGTTTCCACGCCTCCCACTCGGCCACCTTCTTCGCGCGCGAGGGGTTCACGCGCATCGGCTCGTCGTCGCCCTTGGGGAAGTGCGGCGGCCACGGCGCGTCGCCCAGCCCGCCGGCCGCGTCGTGGGCGGCGAGCTCGAGCAGCGAGTCCAAGGTCCCTTCGTGGCGGTCGACGTCGGCGCCGGCGTCCCCCACCTCGCGCAACCGATCGGGCACGGTGCGCACCGTGAACCGATCGGGTTCCACCGCCGGGACCTCGTCCCAGAACAGGGGGGTGGAGACGCGGGCGTCCGGCACCGGCCGGATCGAGTAGGCGCTCGCCACAGTCCGATCGCGTGCGTTCTGGTTGTAGTCGAGGAACACCCCGACGCGTTCCTCCTTCCACCAGGCGGTCGTCGCGACCCCCGGCATGCGTCGCTCCACTTCCCGCGCGAAGGCCAAGGCAGCCCGGCGCGTGGTCGTGAACCCGTGTTCTCGCCGCACGCGCGCGTTGATGTGGATGCCCCGCTTGCCGCTGGTCTTCGGGAACCCGACCAGTCCGTGCTCGGCGAGGACGTCGCGAGAGGTGAGGGCCACCTGGCGCACGTCGTCCCACGGCACCCCGGGCGTGGGATCCAGGTCGACACGAAGCTCATCGGGGTGGTTCACGTCGTCGGCCCGCACGGGCCACGGGTTGCACTCCAAACACCCGAGGGTCGCCGCCCACACGAGGTGCGCGGCGTCGGCCATCACGGGCATCTCGGCGTGCCGGCCGCTCGGGAAGGCGATCGTGGCGGTTCGCACCCACGGCGGAGCGCCGTTCGGAAGACGCTTCTGATAGAAGCCGTCGGACCCCTCGCCGTCGGGGAAGCGGTGCAGGATCGCCGGCCGGTCCCGGCAGCCGTGCAGCGCGGCCTCCGCGACCTCCGTCCAGTACGTCACCACGTCGCGCTTCGCGATCGGGCCCCCGGGCGCGTCCGGGAAGAGCACCTTGTCCGGGTTCGTGACCCGGATCTCGTGTCCGCCCACCTCCACGAACTCGGGCGCCGCCGCCATCGCCTGAGCCTACAGGTGTGGCTGACCTAGGACGCCGTCGCCGTGCCCGGGCCTCCTGCCTCCTTCACCGCGCGGAGCACGGTGTCTCCTATGTCGGCAGGGTTCCTCACCACCCGATGCCCCATCGCCTCGATCGCGTCGAGCTTGGCCGTCGCGGTGTCGGACTCGCCGGCGATCACCGCGCCCGCGTGCCCCATCCGACGACCGCGCGGGGCCGATACGCCCGCGATGAAGGCCACCAGCGGCTTGGACATGTACTGAGCTGCCCACGACGCCGCCTCGACCTCCTGCTGCCCCCCGATCTCGCCGATCATCACGACCACGTCGGTCTCGTCGTCCCCCTCGAACGCCTGGAGCACGGTCTTGAAGTCGGTGCCGTTCACGGGGTCGCCTCCGATGCCGACGCAGGTCGACTGACCCAGTCCGAGGGCGGTCATCTGCGAGACCGCCTCGTAGTTGAGGGTGCCGGAGCGGGACACCACGCCCACCCGCCCTTTCAGGTAGATGTGGCTGGGCATGATGCCGACCTTGCACTCGCCGGGCGTGATGATGCCGGGGGAGTTCGGCCCGATGATGCGCGTGGAACGTCCCGCGAGGTACCGCTTGGTGCGCACCATGTCCTGCACCGGCACCCCGTCGGCGATGATCACGGCGACGTCGACGCCGGCGTCGACCGCCTCGAGCAGCGAATCCGTCGCGACCTGCGGGGGCACGAAGATGCCGCTCACGTCGGCGCCGGTCGCATCCACCGCCTCGGCGACGCTGTTGAACACGGGCAGCCCCAGGTGGGTGGAGCCGCCCTTGCCGGGCGTGACGCCGCCCACGATCCGGGTGCCGCCGGCCATCGCCTCCTCGGCGTGGAACGTGGCGTGCTGCCCCGTGAATCCCTGGAGGATGACCTTCGAGTCGCGATCGACGAACACGCTCATGCCGACACCTCCGCCCCGACGGACGCGGCGGCCGCCCCGACGGCTTTCGCCGCAGCGTCGTCCAGGTCCTGTGCCTGGATCAGCTCGAGCCCGCTCTCGTCGAGGATCTTCCGCCCCTGCTCCACGTTCGTGCCCGCGAGACGAACGATCACCGGCACGCGGATCTCCTGGTCGCGCGTGGCCTGAACGACACCCGTGGCGATCCAGTCGCACCGGTTGATGCCAGCGAAGATGTTCACGAGGATCGCCCGCACGTTCGGGTCTTTCAGGACGATGCGGAAGGCGTTGGCGATCTTCTCGGGGCTCGCCCCGCCCCCCACGTCCAGGAAGTTCGCTGGGCGTCCACCATGGTGCACGATCGCGTCCATCGTACCCATCGCCAGTCCCGCGCCGTTCACGATGCAGCCCACCGAGCCGTCGAGCGCGATGTAGTTGAGCCCGTGGCCCGTGGCCTCGACCTCCTTCGGGTCTTCTTCATCGAAGTCGCGCAGCTCGACGACGTTGCCCTGACGGAACAGGGCGTTGTCGTCGAAGGTCATCTTGCAGTCGAGCGCGACCAGTTCGCCGTCCTCGGTCTCGATGAACGGGTTGATCTCGAGCATCAGGCAGTCTCGGTCGCGGAAGAGCCGATAGATCCGTTTCAACAGCCGTGTGAACGAGGTCGTCCGGCTCCCGAGGCCGATCGCCGTCGCGATCTTCCGGCATTGGAAGTCCATGAGCCCCACGCCAGGGTCCACGTACTCGGTGTGGATCGCGTCGGGATCGTTCGCGGCCACCTCCTCGATGTCCACGCCGCCCTCGGCGCTGGCGATCACCGCGATCCGCTCCGCGTCCCGGTCGACCACGAGAGACAGGTAGAACTCACGCTCGATGCGCGACGCGCGCTCGACCAGCAGCCGGCTGACGACCTGCCCCTGCGGTCCGGTCTGCGCGGTGACCAGGGTGGAGCCGAGCAGCTGGTCGGCAACCTCGGCGGTCTTCGACGGCGTGTTGGCTATCTTCACGCCGCCGGCCTTGCCGCGTCCGCCGGCGTGGATCTGGGCCTTGACCACCCACCGCTGACCTCCGAGTTCCTCCGCCACGCGAGCGGCCGCCTTCGACGTGTAGACGACCTCCCCCCGGGGCGTGGTCACCCGGTACTGCCGGAGCAGCGACTTCGCCTGGTACTCGTGGATGTTCACCGTTACTCACCTCCGCGGGCCCGTCGGCGGGTCCCCGCAACTCGGGCGCGTCCGGAAGCGGGCGCGCGGTGAGATCCCCCCCGGCTACCGGGCGCGGATCTGCTCGACCTGTCGGATCAGGTTCTCCGCCATGCGGATCGACGCGGCGTCGATCAGCCGTCCGTCGAGCGAGACGGCGCCCTTGCCCGCCTTGGCGGCCCCCTCCATCGCCTCCAGGATCCGCCGGGCCCGGTCGACCTCGGCGTCGCTGGGGGAGAAGACCTCGTTCGCGAGAGCCACCTGATCGGGATGGATCGCCCATTTCCCCTCGCACCCGAGCGCGGCAGCGCGACGGCCGGCTGCGAGGAATCCGTCGGGGTCACCGAAGTCCCCGAACGGACCGTCGATCGGGCGCAACCCCTGGGCTCGACAGGCCGCCACCATCCGGCTGATCCCGAAGTGCCATTGGTCGCCCCAGTGCAGGTGACGCGCCCCCGTCGAGGAGTCCGGATCGGTCAGCACGGCGTAGTCGGGGTTCGCTCCACCTATGTTCGTGGTGCGCGCGCGGACGCTCGCGGCGTAGTCGGCGACGCCGAACACCATCGCCTCGAGCCGGTCCGGACGTGCGCGGGCGATGGACTCGACGTTCGCCATGCCGGCGGCGGTCTCGATCAGTATGTGGATGCCGATCCGTCCGGGCTCCCATCCGTTGCGTCGTTCGATCTGGTCCAGGAGGGTCGCGACGAACTCGACGTCGGAAGGCGCGCCGACCTTCGGCACCAGCACGGTGTCCAGGACGTCACCGCACGCCTCGACCACGTCGACGACGTCCCGGTAGCACCACTGCGTGTCGAGCCCGTTGATCCGTACGCTCACGGCGGTGGCGGACCAGTCGTGGGCGCGAAGCGCCTCGATCGCGTTCCCGCGCGCCGGCTCCTTGTCGTCGGGTGCGACCGCGTCCTCGAGGTCGAGGAAGACCACGTCGGCGCCGAGGGCGGGTGCCTTCTCCATGGCGCGGGCGTTCGTCGCGGGGACCGCGAGCTCGCTCCGGTGCAGCCGGTCCTTGCGGGCCATGACCTACCGCGGCACGACGGCGTCGAACGCCGCGAGTACGCGGTCGGCCGTCTCGCGCGTCGCGTTGACGCCCATCAGGCCGACGCGCCAGATCGGCGGAGCCTTCGGGCCCAAGCCGCCGCCCACCTCGAGGTTGAACTCTCGGAGGAACCGCGTCTGGACCTGCTTGCCGTCCACGCCCTCCGGCACCTTCACGGCCGTCAGTTCGACCAACTGGTGGTCCGGGTCGGCGAGCAGTTCGAACCCGCGGTCGCGGATCCGGTCTTGGAAGTAGCGGCCGGCGTCCTCGTTGCGTGCCCAGCGGGCGTCGAGTCCCTCGTCCAGCGCCAGGCGCACGCCCGTGTACAAGGCGTAGTACTGCAGGATCGGCATCGTGTGGTGGTAAGTGATGGGCCGGTCGATCCAGTACTTCGCGAGTTCCTCGAAGTCGTAGTAGTAGGGGACGGGACCCTGGTGGCGCTGCATCGCCGCGATGGCGCGCTCGGAGATGGTGACCGGCGCGATGCCCGGCGGACAGCCCAGCGCCTTCTGCGAGCACGAGTAGCCGTAGTCGAGCCCCCATGCGTCCGCCTCGACCTGCTGGCCCCCGAGGGACGTCACGCAGTCCACGTAGAGCAGGGCTTCGGACCCGGACCCGCGTAGCGCCTCGGCGAGCTCCCCCACGGGGAACTCCGCACCGGTCGAGGTCTCGGCGTGGACGACGCTCACGACCTTCGCATCTGGGTGCGCCGCGAGCGTCTCCATGATCCTGTCGACGGACACGATCTGGCCGAAGTCGGCGGTGATCTCGACGACGTCGGCACCGACGCGATGAGCGAAGTCGTTCAGCCGCGAGCCGAAGAAACCCCAGTGGCAGCTGATGACCGTGTCGCCCGGATCGATGAGGTTCATGAATCCGGCCTCCATCGCGGAGGTGCCCGAGGACGACAACGCGATCGTGAGCCCGAGGTCGCCGCGCCGCCACAGCGCGCGCAGTCCCACCACGAGATCGTCGAGGATGTCCCAGAAGTCGGGGTCGAGGTGGCCGTTCATGGGAAGCTGCATCGCCTCGAGCACCGTCGGATGGACGTTCGAGGGGCCTGGGCCGCAGAGCAGCCGTTCGCCGGGTTCGAGCGACGGGATCGTCGTGACCTGACCTTCCGCCATGGTTCCCTCCTCGGTAGCCGCGCTCCGCGGGCAGGAGCGGATCCAGATACTGAACGGTCGTTCAAAGAGGGTGAGTGTAGCCCAGGTGCACGGTCGGACGATAGTCGAAGAACCCTCCCCAACGCCGGGCTCGACCCGAGCGGTTCCTCAGCCCGTGTTCTGAAGGCCGGCGGCCACGCCGCTGATCGTCGCCTGGATCAACCGCTCGGTCCGCGCGCTCGGCCGTGCGTCCAGCAGGCGGACCTGCAGGAGCGAGAGGGCGTCCACGTACGGGTTGCGCAGCTCGATCGCCCGTTGGAGTCCCGGACGGCCGTCCAGGAGCTGCGCGTGCCCCGTGGCCTCGAGGACCAGATCGGTGGTCCGCCGAAGCTCCGCGCGGATCTCGCGGGCGAGCTCCGGCCGGTCACCACGCGCCAGGTAGCGGTCGGCGATCGCGACGTCGGTCTTGGCCAGGGAAAGCTCGGCGTTCTCCAGCAGCGTGGCGAAGAACGGCCATGTCGACGCCATCTCGCGCAGGCGGTCACGGCCACCCCGACGCGCCGCGACGGCGGCCAGCCCGGTGCCGAGTCCGTACCAAGAGGTCAGGTTGATCCGACTCTGGCTCCATGCGAACACCCAGGGGATCGCCCGAAGGTCGTCCAACTCGGCCGCGGCGTCGAGGCCGCGCGCCACCGGCCGAGATGCGATCGGCAGGGTTCCGATCTGGGCGATCGGCGTCACCCTTCGGAAGAACCCGACGAAGCCAGGGGCGTGCACGAGCGCCTCGTAATGGGCTCGGGAGGCGGCGCGCATCAGGGCGATCTCCTCCCCGAAGGAGTCGGCGGGCTCCGGCCCATCGTCGACCTGTGTCGCGCGGATGACGGCGGATGTGATCTGCTCGAGGTGTCGACGGGCCAGCGTCGCGTTGCCGTACCGCGCGAACGCGACCTCGCCCTGCTCGGTGACCTTGAAGCGTCCACGGACCGACCCCGGCGGCTCGGCGCCGATCGCGCGTCCGGCCGGCCCGCCCCCGCGCCCGAGCGCCCCGCCCCGCCCGTGGAATATCGTCAGTCGGATGCCCTCGGTGCGCGCCCAGGCCGCCATCGCTCGCTGGGTCTCGTACAGCCCGAGGTTCGCCGCGAGCATCCCCGACTCCTTCGCGGAATCCGAGTAGCCCACCATGACCTCGAGCTCGCCCCCACGTCGCCGCAGGAGACCGCGACCACCCGGGCCGGTGATCCACGCCTGCAGGATGGCCACCGCGCCTTCGAGCTCGCGTCGCGACTCCAAGAGCGGGATGGGTATCACGGCGGGGGGATCCTCCGGCACCGCGAGTCGGGCGAGCTCCAGCACGGAACGAAGATCCTCCGCACTCCGGGTGAAGCTCACGACGACGCGTTCGCACGCCTCGGCGCCATACGCGCGCTGGATATCGGAGATCGCGCGGAACGTGGCCACGACCTCACGGGCCGGTGCTCGAAGGCGGGCGCCACTGCGGAGATCGTCGAGGGCGGCGTCGAGGATCTCGGCGTGCTGCCGTACCTCCATCGCGGCCAGATGGAACCCGAACGTCTCGACCTGCCAGCGGAGGTGCTGCACCTCGCCCCACGCCAGCCTCCGTGCTCCCCCTTCGTCGAGGGAGCGCTGCAGGCCCCCGAGGTCGGCCAGGAGGCCCGAGGGCCCGGCGTATCCTCCGGCCGACCCCTCCCGCGTGGCTGCCAGCCGCCGGGCCATGAGGCTCAGGGATCTCCGATGGGGCGCGTCCGGGAGCTTGCGTTCGAGCTCGCGCGCCTCCTCGGGCATCAGGGCCGCGTCGCGCGCCAGGATCCGCCGCAGCCCGGCACTCGGTCGGACGTCGCGCTCGGACACGGACAGCGACCGTGCGATGCGCCGCGCCGCCGCCTCCAGACCTCGGAGCACATGCTCCGATTGGATCGCGACGGCGGCGCGCGTGACCTCCGCGGTCACACCGGGGTTGCCATCACGATCGCCACCTACCCACGTGTCCCATCGGAGGAACGTCGGGAAGTCCGGCGGACGTGCCCCGCTCGTGTTCGGGTCGATGCGTCGATCGACGGCCCGATAGAGCGCCGGAACGGTGACGAAGATCGTCTGATCGAACAGCGCGAGCATGGCCCGTACCTCGTCGAGTGGCTCGGGCCGGTGGCGCCGGATCGGCTCGGTGCGCCAGAGTCCGGCGATCTCCTCTCGGAGGCGCCGGAGGAGTTCGGCCTCCTCACCCCCTCCCGGCGCGGCCTGCTCGAGCGCGCCCAGCAGATCTCCGATCCGCCAGAGATGCTCGACCACGGAGCGCCGCTTCGCCTCGGTGGGGTGCGCGGTCAACACCGGCGTGATCCGGAGGTCCTGCAGGGTCGCCGGATCCAGCGTCAGCGCGTCGATCGAGTCGCGCAGCGGCGCCCCCTTGCCCCCGCGGGCTCTGAGCCGCCGAACCCGTTCGCGCTCCTCCGCCAGGTTCACGAGTTGGAAGTAGCAGGTGAACGCCCGGATCACGTCCTCTGCGCGGGCGGGCGTCAGTCCGTCGACGAGTGCCTCGGCCTCAGCGCGTCGCGCCCGCGTGGGCCGGCGCCGGAGCGCTATCGTCGCGTGTCGGAGCGACTCCACCTCGTCGAGCAAGCTCCGGGCCGCCGCTCTCCGCAAGGGCGTCGCCCAGCATCGTCGTGAGCAGCCGAACGTCGCGGCGAAGCTCGTCCGTCGATGGATCGCTGCCTCGCGCGGCGCTCACGCGATGCTCATCCTCCGAGCCCCTCGGGGTTGAGCAGCGTCGGAGGACGGGTCCCGTCGAGGGCGGCGAACACGTTGTCCACGGCGAGCTCGCCCATGGCGTTCCGCGTGTCCACCGTGGCGCTGCCCAGATGAGGGATCACCACGACGTTCTCGAGGCCCAGGAGCCGCGGCTCCACGTCGGGCTCTCGTTCGAACACATCGAGGCCGGCGGCGAAGATCTCGCCGGCCTCCAAAGCATCGGCGAGGGCCGCCTCGTCCACGACCGGTCCTCGTGACGTGTTGACCAACACCGCGCTCGGCTTCATCGCGCGGAACGCCTCCGCATCGAACAGGTGACGCGTCTCGGGCGTGAGGTTGGTATGGATCGAGATGAAGTCGGACTCCGCCAGAAGTTGGTCGAGCGGTCGCCGCTCCGCTCCCGTCTCCGCCTCCACGTCCGGCGGTAGCTGGACCGCGTCCGCGTAGAGGACCCGCATCCCGAATCCCTGCGCGCGGCGGGCGACCGCCTGTCCGATACGGCCGAAGCCGACGATGCCGATCGTCTTGTGATGCACGTCTTGACCCAGCATCATCAGCGGCCCCCAGATCCACGGCCGGCCAGCCCTCAGCAACCGCTCGCCCTCGCCCAGGCGCCGCGCGGAGGCCATCAGCAGCGCGAACGCCGTGTCGGCCGTGGTCTCCGTGAGCACCTCGGGCGTGTTCGTGGCCAGCACGCCGGCCTCCGTGCATGCCGCGACGTCGATGTTGTCGAAGCCGACCGCGTGGTTCGCCACGATCTTCAGCTGCGGACCGGCGGCGGTCAGGAACTCGGCGTCGACCTTCTCCGTGAGCATCGTGACGATGGCGTCGCGGCCCCGCACCACCTCCAGGAGCTCGCCCCGCGGGATGCCGAACTCGTTCTCGTGGACGGTGACGTCGCAGCGCCCCCGGAGACGTGAGAGGGGCGTGTCCATGATGGGGCGGGTGACGAGGACGTCGGCGCGGTCGGTCATGACGTGGGCCTTTCGTGCGTCGGGAAGCCGCAGTATGCGCGACCCCACCACCGACGCGATAGCCGGGCGAGACCCATGGGCTGTGCCATCATGCCCGGATGTCGCCGACCGTGCCTCCCACCCTGGAGACACCCAGACTCCGGCTGCGCCCGCTCCGCGCCGACGACGCCCCGGCGCTCAACGCGATCCAGTCCGACCCGGACCACATGCGCTTCTACCCGCACCCGTTCTCGATGGCCGAATCCGAGGCGTGGATCGCCTGCATGCAGGCGGCCTACGCCGACCACGGCTTCGCCTTGCTCGCCGTCGAGGACCGGGAGACCGGTGAGTTCCTGGGCAACGTGGGCCCTCACGTGCAGCACGTGGAGGGTGTCGACGAGGTCGAGATCGGCTGGTCGATCACGCCGACGCACGCACGTCAGGGGATCGCGACGGAGGCCGCCGGCGCATCACGCGAGTGGGTGTTCGCGACGCTCGAGGTCGACCACGTGATCTCACTGGTCCTGCCTACGAACACGCCCTCGCGAGGCGTCGCCGAGCGGCTGGGGATGTACGTGTGGAAGGACACCCTGTGGCCGCGCACGAACCCACAACGGCATCACGTCTACCGGTTCGACCGCCCCGGTCGACAGCGCCTCATGTGAGGCTGAGCAGCTCTCTGAGCCTCGCCGCCACGGCCACGCCGATCGCTCGATGATCGTCGGCCTCGAGGTGGATGCCGTCCAACGGGCTCGAGGCGATCAGGTCGCCCAGATCCAACAGCGGGGGCTCACCCCACTCGAGGGCCATCTCACGGAACGCTGCGCCGAAGGCCTGAGACGCATCGACCGCGCCGGGCGCCTGTGATGCCCACACGCCTCCCATCGGGGCGAAGGGCGGCGGTATCAGCACCAGGACCTGGGGGGCGGGATCATCCGGCGTCATGGAGCCCGAGCGGGCCATCTCGGCCAGGCGCATCGCGCCCTCGGCCGCGAGGTACGCGTTCGACACGCCCGGGACGAAGAGATCGTTCGTGCCCAGCATGACCACGACGGCATCCAGCGGCGAGTGCGACCGTAGGGCCATGGGAAGGTGATCCAACCCGTTGCGGAACGGTTCGCCGGCGACGGGGTACATCGTGGTACGTCCGTTGAGCCCGTCCTCGATCACGTGGACGTCCTCGCCCAGTGCTCGCTGGAGCACGCCGGGCCAGCGCTCCCAACGGCCCAGGCGCCGCTCGGTGGAGGCGGCGTACCCCCACGTGTTCGAGTCACCGAAGCAAAGGACCGCCGTCACGCTCGATAGCTCCGCGGCGTCACTCGGCGATGTCGATGCGCTCGATCATGATGTCCTCGGCCGGACGATCCTGCGCACCGGTGGGGGCCGTCGCGATGGTCTCCACCACGTCGTAGCCCTCGGTCACCTGCCCGAAGATCGTGTGCTTGCCGTTCAGCCACGGCGTCTCGGCGACCGTCACGAAGAACTGCGAGCCATTCGTACCGGGTCCGGCGTTGGCCATGGCGAGCCGCCCCACCTGATTGAAGGTCGGGCCGCCCGGCGGGCACTCGTCGGCGAACTTGTAGCCGGGGCCGCCCATGCCGGTGCCGGTTGGGTCTCCACCCTGGATCATGAAGCCGTCGATCACCCGGTGGAAGAACGTGCCCGGATACAGGGGCTCCTGCTTCGACTGGCCGTCGCGTGGGTCGGTCCACTCGCGGCCGCCGGTCGCGAGGTCCACGAAGTTCTTGACGGTCTCGGGGGCGTGTTCCGGCATGAGGGTCACGGTGAACGAGCCTTTGGAAGTGACGAAGGTCGCGGTGCTCACGGGAGTTCCTTCCTTCCTGGGTCGACGGACGGCCGCCATCTCACGGACGCGGCGGGGACGTACCGAGTCTACCGATGAGCACCCGAACGGTGCCGAGGCACGAGACTAGGCCGTCTCGGCCGCCGCGCGTCCGAACCGTTCGTCGAACGGCAGCTGCCAGCCCCGGAGGTAGGACGACCGGCTCTCGGCGCCGTCCGCTCCCAGCCGTTCCCATCCTCGATGCTCGAGGTCGACCCTGGTCGACCCGTCTTCACGCTCGATGAACTCCACGTCGACCTCGGTCGGACGGAACGGTCCGGAGTTCGGCTTCCACGCGAGCACCACGCGATGAGGTTCGTCGAAGACGAGGATCGTTCCCCAACCCGCCTCGCTACCATCCGAGAGCGTCTCGTATACACGTCCGCCGACGTAGGGTTCGACCACGACCCCTTCGGCCTTCACCCCGGCGTCGGCGCGCTCCCTCGACCGCGTGTGAACGTCGTCGAGCGGCCACCATGAGCCCATGCCGCGGGTGAAGACGTCGAACGCGTGTGCGGGCGGGCACGCCACGGTGATGCTGCGTCGGATCGGGTCGATCATCGTTACCCCTCCTCCTCGAGCTCCGCCGCGTCTTTGAACGCGGCGAGCCGCTCGTCCCACAGGTCCTCCAGATAGGCGCGGAGCGCGGACAGACCGAGTCCGTCGATCGCGTAGAGATGCCGCGTCCCTTCGCGTCGTTCGTTCACGAGTCCCGCGCCTTTGAGCACCTTGAGATGCTGTGAGACGGCGGGTCGGCTGACCGGGAGATCCTCCGCGATCTCGCCCACGGCGCGCGGGCCGGTTCGCAGCGCCTCGAGGACCGCCCGTCGGGTCGGATCCCCCAGCGCGTCCATGACCTGCGCCGCTCGTGGTTGGTTCGTCTGCACTAACCGTAAGCTAGTACTAACGATAAGGGGTCGTCAAGCCGACGGATCAGAGAGCGAGCGCTTCGCGTGCGTTCGGGACGGTGTCCTTCGGTGCCACCTTGTACCAGGCGTGCTCGATCCTTCCGTCCTCCCCGACCAGGAACGATGAGCGGACGATCCCCATGTACGTCTTGCCGTACATCGATTTCTCGCCCCAGACCCCCCATGCCTCCGCGACGGAGTGATCGGGATCGGACAAGAGCGGGAACCCCAGGGAGAACTTGTCGTCGAACGCAGCCTGCTCCTTCGGCGGGTCGGGTGAGATGCCGACCACGTCCACCCCGAGCGACCCCAGATCCTCGCGGGCGTCCCGGACGGCGCACGACTGCGTCGTGCACCCAGGCGTGTCGGCCTTCGGATAGAAGTAGACGAGGACCCTGCGCCCGCCGAAGTCGGCGAGCGAGATCGTCGACCCGCTCTGATCGGAGAGCGAGAACTGGGGGGCAGGATCGCCCGGCGCGAGCATCACCACGCGTCCATCCTAGCGCTCGGCCTCGGCATCCCCGGTCGGACCGCGGGTCGCCACGTGCAGCTCCCAGACCGCGAACGCGAGTAAGGCCACGATGGCCGCGTTACGGAGGCCCAACATCCACAGCTGGATCCCGAAGGCGTGCGGGACGTTGGTTGCGGTGTAGAGCATCGTGCCGGCCGCCCCGACCGCGGCGATCCCCGCGAGGAGTCGGATCGGCCGGACGGCGGCGATCGCGACCCAGGGCAGGAGCCACGCCACGTACTGATGCGAGAGCACGGTGGACCCCACGATGACCGCGGCGACGGCCACCGTCGCTCCGAGCCCTTCCGCGAGTTCCGAACGCGAGCGGCAACGCCACCAGGCCCACAGGGCGACGGCGCCGGTCGCAGCCACGAGGATCACCCGCACGGGCGCGGGGACCGACCCGATCCGCAGCGCACCCCCTGAGCGGCCCGGGCTCGCTCCGGTGACGCGCCAGAGTACGAACCCGATCTCACTCTCGATCTCCCAGCCGGTGGCGTGGCGGAACGTGAGGACCTGGATCGGTCCCTGCACGCCCGCCCACGCGATCCACGCGACGGAACCCGCGACCAACCCGCCCGCCGCCACCCAGGTCGCGCGCCGCGCCCGCTCGATCCACAGGAGCGGGAGCAGCACCAGCGGCCAGAGCTTCGTGAAGACCGCCGCCGCGAGGAGCCCTCCACCGCCGACCTCCGCGCCCACGGTCCGGCGACGGGCCAGCGCCACCCCGGCCACGGCGAGCAACACCGTCAGGAGATCCAGACGGAGATAGATGAAGAACGCGAGCGGGGTCCCCATCACCCAGTAGGCGGAGGCCACCTCGGGACCCCACGTACGCCACAGGATCAACGCGATCGCTGCGTCGCAGAAGAGCATCACGACCGCCAGGCGCCGGGCGAGCTGAACGCTGGTCCCCGCATCCAGGAGCTCGATCGTCCCCACCGCCAGGGGGGTACCTCGACCTGGGCGTCGCGGTACGGGGTCCCGGGGGCCGTCGCGATGTCGTGGAACCGCCGCGCGTCGTTGCCGAGCCCGAAACCGGCGGATCGTGCCGGCAGGGTGTTCAGTCCGAACAGCAGCAGGGCGATACGCGCGGCGAGGAGCCCGACGGCGAGCCAGGCGAACCGACGCCCCCCGACCCGCGTCGTCATGCGCCGAGGTCCGCGAGGAGCGCCTCAGGCTCTGTCACGGGCGCTCGGCAGGCGAATCGCTGACAGACGTAGGCGGCGGGGTAGCCATCCAGGAGCCCGCGTCCCGCAAGCAGTCGCACCTCCGCCTCCGCGGCCGCGTCGCCTGGCTCCGCGGTTGCCAGCACGACGTTGGGGCGATACGAGCCGCGCACGACCCTGGCCAGCGCCTCGGTCCGTGGGTCGGCCGCCGATCCGATCACGGCCACCTCGTGCGCGGGTCCGAGGTAGAGATCCAGGGCGCACAACGCATGTCCGAATGCCGCCGGGACCTCGAGCATGGGCTCCCGCACGAGCCGCAGCGCGCGCTCGGCCGCGGCTTCCAAGGAGGCGTCCCCGGTGAGCAGGGCCATCCGCTGGAGCACCTCCGCCGCCGCAGCGTTCCCGCTGGGGACCGCGTTGTCGTAGAGCTCCTTCGGCCGCACCACGAGCGGATCGGCGTCGTCGGCGGTCTGGAAGAACCCACCCCGGGCGGCGTCGGCGAAGCGGCTCAACAGTTCCTGCGCCAGCGCGTGCGCCTCGGTGAACCAGCGGAGCTCGCCGGTGGCCTCGTAGAGGGCGAGGCAGCCCGAGGCCAGCAGCGCGTGGTCGTCGGCGAACGCGGGGATGTGGGCCACGCCGCCGCGCCAGGAGCGCAGCAGGCGACCCCGGTCGTCCCGGAGGTGCGACAGCACGAAGTCGGCGCACCGCGCGGCTTCGGCCACCAGGTCGGGATCGCCGAGGAGGCTCCCCGCCTCAGCGAGCGACCGGATCGCGAGCCCGTTCCATCCTGCGAGGATCTTGTCGTCGACGGCGGGATGCTCCCGTCCTGATCGGAGCTCGAACAGCAGTCTCCGGGCGTCGTCCACCTCGTTGGCCAGCTCGTCGAGGTCCAGGCCTCGCGAGACCGCAACCTGTTCGAGCGCGGCGGGACGCCACAGGACGTTCGTCCCGTCCCAGTTCCCCTCAGGGCGTGCGCCGAGCGCCGTCGCGACGGGCTCGTCCACCTCCGACACGAGCTCCTCCCACGCCCAGGTGAAGAACTTGCCCTCGACGCCCTCGGAGTCCGCATCTTGCGAAGAGTAGAACGCACCCTCGGGGTGCTGCAGCTCGCGGAGCAGATAGGTGGCGGTCTCACGGGCCACCGTTCGGTAGTGCTGCTTGCCCAGGGCGGACCCGGCCCGGGCGTACAGCTGCAGCAGCTGGGCGTTGTCGTACAACATCTTCTCGAAGTGCGGGACGTGCCAGGTGGGGTCGGTCGCGTACCGAGCGAACCCACCGCCCAGGTGGTCGTAGATCCCGCCTGCCGCCATCTTGTCCAGCGTGAGTTCGACGATCGACCGCGCACGGCCGTCGCCCCGCACCGCCCGTCGGAGCAGGAACTCGAGCGTCATCGGCTGCGGGAACTTCGTGGGCCCGGTTCCGAACCCACCCCAGCGCGGGTCGGCCTGGGCGACCAACCGATCGGCGGCCCCAGCCGCCACCTCCTCCGACAGTGGCTCCTCGGGCGGCGTGAGGAGGGAGGTTCCTCCCACGACCGCCGTCACTTGCGCGCCGGCCTTCTCGACCTCGTCACGGCGCTCCCGCCAGGCCGCGTCCATCCCCTCCAACACCTGGCGGAACGACGGGAGGCCGTGGCGAGGCTCGGGGGGGAAGTACGTGCCGGCGTAGAAAGGACGCCCCTCCGGCGTCAGGAAGACCGACATCGGCCAGCCGCCCTGCCCGCGGTTCAGGTGTTGGACGGCGTCCATGTAGATGCCGTCGAGATCCGGCCGCTCCTCTCGGTCCACCTTGATGGATACGAACCGATCGTTCATGAAGGCCGCCAGGGCGGCGTCCTCGAAGGACTCTCGCTCCATGACGTGACACCAGTGGCACGCTGCGTAGCCGATGGACAGGAAGATCGGTCGGTCCTCGACCCTCGCGCGCTCGAGGGCTTCGGATCCCCACGGATACCAGTCCACGGGATCGTGGGCGTGCTGGAGGAGGTACGGGCTCTTCTCGTGCACTAGGCGGTTGGCGGGGCGCTCCGTCATGCCGGAAGTCTCTCGTGTAGACGACGCGTCGGCACGCAGGCTCGGGCTCAGCAATCAGCTCCTGTATGCCGATGGAAGGCAGAGATGATCGACGACATCCGCGTGCTGGTCGTGGACGAGAGCCCGGGCTTGACGCAGAGCCTGCTGTTGGGCCTGCCGACACAAGGCCCCATCCGTGTGCTGGGTCCGGTCACCGACGCCCCCGAGGCGCTGGAGGTATTGAGCACAGCGGGCGCCGACGTCGTGGTGGTCGACATCGACCGTTCGGATGGCCGCGCGACGGAGGTCGTGCGGACGATCCGATGCGGCGATCCGCGGGTCCGCGTGCTCATGGCCGGCGGCGCGGGCGATCTCCAGACGGCGACCCGCGCGCTCGCCGCCGGGGCGTGCGGGGTGCTGCCGCCGCAACGCGATCGCTCACTGATCACGGTGTTCCGTCGCGCGTTGGCAGGTGAGCTGGTGCTGCCGGCGGCAGCTCTGCCGACCGTCGTGGACCGGCTCCGGAGCGAGCGTCGGGAACTGGCGGAGCCTGAGCGGCTCGCGACACTCACGCCGCGCGAGAACGAGATCCTCCGCTCGCTCGCCGGAGGCATGGCCACGACGGAGGTCGCCGAATCACTTGGTATCAGTCCATTGACGGTGCAGAGCCACGTGAAGAACATCCTCGCGAAGCTCGGCGTGCACACCAAGGTGGAGGCGGTGCGTGTGGCCTGGCGGCACGGGCTGGGTGTCGCTTCCCGCACCGCGTGAGGGAGTAGCCTCCCCGGACATGGAACGTCTCTCCCGCGGACCCTGTCGGGTCGCCATCGCCGGTGACCAGCCGGTGGTCAGGGGAGCGGTGCGGCTCGGGTGCGAGGGGGAGCCGGCTTTGAACGTGGTCGACGAGTCCTCCTTCCCCGCCGACCTCGTGGCGTATTGCGGGCGAACCTCCCCCGATGTCCTGGTCCTGGACATCGACGGCGTGGACGATGCGCTCGCGGCGGTCCGGACGCTTCGGGATTCTGAGCCCGCGGTCCGCGTCCTGATCCTGTCGCAGCGTGGGGACGGCCCAGCCGTCTTGGAGGCGATGCGGCTCGGGGTGTCCGGCTACCTGACGAAGGCAGACGGTCTGCACACGGTGGGAACCGCGATCGTGAGCGTGTTCGAAGGGGACCGCTACGTCGACCCCTCGCTCGAGCGAGCCGCGGTGGACGCGCTCGGTGATTTCGCCGTCCGGGCAAGGACGCGCTCGCAGATCGAAGCCAGCCTCACGAAACGCGAGCAGCAGATCCTGGTGATGATCAGCGAGGGCCTCACCATGCACCAGGTCGGCACCCGACTGGGCATCTCACCCCGAACGGTCGAGACGCACGTCGCGAAGCTGTACCGCAAGCTCGGTGTCAGGACCCGGGTCCACGCCGTGGCGCGCGCCTCGGAACTCGGCCTGCTCGACGGGGGCTGATCGTCCGCCGGACGTGGCGATCGGGCGGATTCAGTTGATCCGTGCAACCTGCCGATAGGACGGCGAACGCCGGTTACGCCGGCGAACCGACCCGAAGGAGAGACCCATGGCCCGCCAGGCCGATGCCGTCGATGCTCATCACCCGAGGCGTCGCCTCGGCGTGGTCGTGATCGACCCTCTCCCAGTCGTGCGCGCGGGCCTCTCCCTGCTGATCGAGGATCGCCCCGACATGGAGGTCCTCGCCGAAGCCGGCAGCGTGGAGGACGGTCTGGACGCGATCCAGCGGGTGCGCAGGAGCCGGGTCGTCGTCCTCGTCGGTCTGAGCGTCTCGGGGGAGCATGATTCCTTCTGGTTGATCCGTACCCTGCGCGAGCGGTTCCCCTCCCATGCCGTGCTGGGACTGGGGGCGAACGCCGATGCGACGATGATCTCGCGGGCTCTCTTCATGGGCGCGGACGGGTTCCTGGACAAGAACATCGATCCCGTCGAGTTCCTGCAGTCGCTCCGGCGCGCAGCGGACCGCGAGATGGTGCTCGGGAGTACGGCGCAGGCTTCGGTGGGCGAGATCGCGGAGGGTATCCAACGCCGGCGCGACTTCGACGTCCGGCTCACGCAACGCGAACGCGAGGTGCTCAGCGTGGCCGCGGAAGGGCTCACGGCCCGTGAGATCGCCGGCAGGCTCGGCGTGCGCGAGCGCACCGTCACCACCCACCTCGCCCGGATCTACGGGAAGCTCGGGGTCGGGACACGCCTCGCCGCTATCCGGTTGGCTGCTCAGTCGGGCTTGGTCACCGTCGGCACGATCAGGGAATGACGTCCGCGGTCGCTCAGGAGCTCCGCACGTAGAACGCGCCGTCGGCGTCCCGATAGGCGAGCCGCCACCCGGGGTCGCGAGCGATCACGTCGGCGAGGGCCCAATCCCGCGTGTCGACCACGACGCCGTCGACGTGCCACCGATCCAAGATCCGCTGCCACCCCTGCGCGGCGGCGCGAACGTTCGAGTAGTCCTGCCAGACGGAGAGGCGGAATACCTCGATCCGCGGATCCACGAAGACAGGCATCGACGGCAGGGCGTACTCGAACCATGAGCCCCACGGCTCGGGGACGAGGAGGCGCGACCCCGAGGGGAGGTCGGCCCTGGCTGCCTCCACCAACCCCTGAGGCGCCTCGCGGAGCAGGGGGAGCGGGTCGCCACCCGCACGCCAGTAGGGCAACGCCACCAGGGACGCCACCAGCAGCGTCGCGATGAGGGCGCGGTTCACGATGCCCGATCCACGCCCGGGGTCGGGCGCCGCAGCACGGCCTTCCGAGGGGGCGAGCAGCCCGGCGACGATCACGGGAGCCACGAGTCCCCACCAGATCACGCCGCGCCCTGCCGGCAGGGTGAGGAAGAAGAAGGCCCCCAGCCAGGCCAGCTGGGGCCACGGTGCCGGACGACCGCGGATCGCCAGCCAGCCCATGATGGTGGCCGCGCTGACGAAGAACATCGCCCCTGCGAACGATGAGAGGGTGATGGGTGCCCACTCGGTGACGCTCTTGCGGATCACGGGGTTCGTCGAAAGTTCGATCGCGTACACCCAGGTGCGCGGGCCCCACGGGTTGAGGCACGTCGCCGCCAGGCAGGCCGCGCCGACGATCGCCAGCCGCTTGGCGTCCGAGCGGTCTCGCCGTGCGAGATCTTCGACGAAGGCGAGGCCCAGCAGCACCGGGACCATCACGAAACTCCCGTGGAGATTGACCCAGACCACCGTCATGACCGGGAGCCACCACAACCGGAGGGGGTGGCGCACGCGATCGACGATCAGCAGGAGGGCGGCGGCGAACAGCGGCAGGGCGAACAGCTGGGGTCGCATCGCCAGCGTCTGCAGGCTCACCACGAAGCCGGCGAGCGATAGCAATGAGGCGGCCCGCGGGGCGGCGCCGCGGATCCGGCACGCCCGGTACACGATCCCGAACGACGTGCCGATCAGCGCAGCACGCAGCACGGACAGCGACGCGAACCCGCCGGCCCGGTGTGCAAGCGCCATCAGCACCTGCGCCCCCCACTGCTGGTCCAGCCATGGGGCGCCCGCGACCGAGAACGAGAACGTGTCCACACGGGGGATCACGTGTTGGTCCAGACACGATGTTGCCGGCGCGTATGTGGTACGCGAGGTCGATCGCGACCATGCGCCCGAGCAGCGTGACGAGGACGGGGATCAGCACGGGCAGGCTCGCCCAGACGCCGTCGATCGTCGGGCCCCGGCGGGGGGCTTGGAGCGGACTCGGGCTCCGGCGCGGCGCGGTCTCCAGCTTCACCCAAGGGATATCGGCGAGGGTGCTGCGGACTGGAGTCGTGCGTCCGCGTCGCACCGCTACCCGGGATCGCGTACGTACCGCTACGTACGTGGTCTCCGGGAAAAGCGGAATTCCCTGCTCAAGTCCACCCCCCCAACATGTCGACAAGCGGTTCGAAGGACCGCTGCGAGGGGTCAAGGGGGCTCCTCGATAGGACGGGATCCTCGGAGAAGGAGGGTGGACATGTTCCTTCGTGCCTACAACGGCATCGCCACGTGGTGGGACGGGCTCAAGACCCGCGCCGCGGACGAGGGCGGGGCGACCGCTGTGGAGTACGCGCTGATGGTGGCGCTGATCGCAGTCGTGATCATCGCCGCTGTGGCCTTCATCGGCACCAGCGCCAGCTCGCAGTTCAACTCGGTCGGCGGGTGCGTCAACGACCCGGCCAGCTGCTAGCACCGAAGCTTCAGAGCGACCTCGCCGGTCGCTCGCTCTCCCGGGTCGGGATCCCCGAGGGAGCGAGGGGCCGGCGAACCCTTCGGTACCACCCACCGCCCGTTTCCTCGCAGGCGCGGGTCGGTGGGCAGATCGGACCGCCGGACACCCTCAAGGTTGGGTTCGGCCGGTCGATGAACGGAACGAGCGGGAGCGGAACGGGGCCCTCGGGCGGTCGACGCTCCTTCGCCCGGTCATCGATCGGGGCAAGCGTGCACCACGTGTGAGGTACGGGAACTCGCCGGAGATGCCGGCGGTCCTGAAAGGAGAGGGCAGATGAAGTCTCGCGGTCTGGTCGTCGGCATCGCGGTGGTGCTCGCCGCCGCTGCTGCCGCCTTCGTCCTGCTGTACACGAACGGCGTGAAGAACGAGGCTGCCACGGGCGGCTCGTTGGCCACCGTCGTGGTCTCCACGCAGGACATCCCTGCCAACACGCAGCTCAACCCCCTGATCGACTCGGGGGCGTTCTCGTCGCTGCAGGTTCCCTCCGACGCGGTCGTGGACGGGGCGGTCACCGACGTCAGCCAGCTCCACGGCCTGACGATCGACCGCGCCGATCCTCGCGAACGAGCAGATCCCCGCGACGCGGCTGAGCACGGGCCAGGCGCCGAAGGGCGGCCCGCTGGGCATCAGCGACGGCAACGTCGCCGTGTCCCTCGAGGTCAACTCGCCTGCGGGTGTCGAAGGCGCCATCACGGTCGGCTCCTACGTGACCGTCTACGCGACGTTCGACAGCCCTCGCTACATCCCCGGGGCGACCCCCAAGGCCGTCATGGCGATGATCACCAAGGCCGCCCAGGCCGGCGGCGCCGACCCCGGCGTCACGCTGCCCACGGTCACCGTGACGTTGATCCCGGCGGTGCGCGTGCTGAACGTGCAGAACCCGACCGTGGACTCGACGGGGCACACCACCGGACGGACGGTCTCGCTGACGCTCGACCTGAAGCCGACCGACGCCCAGAACGTCGTCTACGCGCAGCAGACGGCCACCACGTGGATCGGTCTCCTGCCGCCGAAGGACACCTCCGGTCACGCCCTGCCGTTCTCCGTGGTTCCGGCGAACCGGCTCCTCGGGAAGGCAGCCGGATGAACGAGGCAAGCGTCGTCGCCGTCGGGACGCCGCAGTCCTTCCGCCAGCAGCTGGCCCGCTCCCTCGAGGTCGAGGGAGAGGAGATCGGGTGGGTCCAGTCCGCCACCGCGGCCGAGGAGCTCCTGATCCACGCGCTCCATCCGATCGACGTCCTGGTGCTCTCGCCGGAGGTCAAGGAGCCCGACGCGCTCGGGCTCGCGGAGTTCGTGGGCCGTCAGGCGCCCGGCACGGCGATCGTGCTGGTGCGCGACCACACCTGGAACGGCTTGCTGCCGGCCGCGATGCGTGCGGGCATCCGCGACGTCGTGGACATGACCCAGGGCACGGAGGAGCTCCGCGACGCCGTGGAGCGCGCGATCGTGTGGGCGGCGAACCTGCGCTCGCGTGCAGGTGATCGGCGCAAGCGTCCACCGACATCGAACCGCGGCCGCATCGTCTCCGTGTTCTCCTCGAAGGGCGGGACCGGCAAGACGTTCCTCACGACGAACCTCGCCTCCGCGATCTCCGAGCTGACGGGCCAGGACACCGCGGTCGTGGACCTCGACTTCGACATGGGTGACGTCTTCACCTACTTCGGCCGCGAGCCCTCAGTCGGCATCCACGACCTGATGGAGCTCGGCGAGGGCGGCGACCACGATCGCATCCGCCAGGTGGGTGTGCAGGTGGGCGACCACCTGTGGGCGTTCGGCGCCCCCGCCGACCCGGCCGCCGAGGCGCCCGGCGGCGAGGCCATCGGCAAGTTCCTGCGGGCGTATCCGCAACGACTTCGCGCTGGGTCGTGGTGGACGCGTCGGTCGACTACTCGGACTCGGCGCTCGTGTGCTTCGACCTCTCCGACACGATCTGCCTGGTGACCGGCCTCGACGTGGTCGGCGTGAAGCACCTGTCGAAGTCGCTCGACACGCTGCTGTCGATCGGGCTGCCGCGCGAGCGCTTCCGCGTGGTCCTGAACCGTGCGGACTCGCAAGGTCGGCCTGGACGCCGTCGGACGTCGAGCGGGTCATGAAGATCCAGGTCGACGCGATGATCCCGTCGAGCCGCCTGGTCCCGACGTCGCTCAACAAGGGTCGCCCCGTCGTCACCGACGAGCCGTCGTCGGAGGTCTCGATGGCGGTCAAGCAGCTCGCCGCGAGGTTCACCGGCGAGGCCGACGTCGACGGCGTCGAGGCCGACGTCGACGGCAAGAAGAAGTTCAAGCTGTTCTCTCGGAACTAACCGGCCAAGGAGGCCACCCAACATGTCCCTCGCAGACCGGCTGGCGAAGGCCAACCAGAAGGACCGGATCTCAGAGGTCCGAGTGAAGGTGCAGGAGCGCCTGGTCGAGGTGCTCGGCCCGCGCCTGTACGACTCGACGCTGTCCGACAACGAGCTCGAAGGGCTGGTGCACCAGCGCCTGCGCGAGCTCCTGGACGAGGAAGAGGGGCCGCTCTCCGCGCAGGAGAAGCTCCTGATCGTGCGCCAGATCGGCGACAGCGTGCTGGGGCTCGGGCCGCTGGAGCCGTACGTGCGCGACCCGGAGGTCACCGAGATCATGGTGAACAACTGGGACACGATCTACGTGGAGCGCGCCGGGCAAGCTCTTCTGGACCGGAACGAAGTTCCACGACGAGCAGCAGCTGCGCCGCACGATCGACAAGATCGTCGGCAAGGTCGGCCGCCGCGTGGACGAGGCCAGCCCCTACGTGGACGCTCGCCTGCCGGACGGCTCGCGCGTGAACGCGGTGATCCCGCCGCTGGCGCATCGACGGTCCCGCCCTGACGATCCGGAAGTTCTCAGCCGATCCCGTACCGGGTGGAGGAACTGGTCGAGTTCGGCACGATGAGCTCGGCGACCGCGAAGTTCCTCGACGCCTGCGTCCGCGGCCGCATCAACATCATGGTGTCCGGAGGAACCGGCGCCGGGAAGACCACGACGCTGAACGTGCTGTCGTCGTTCATCCCCGACGACGAGCGCATCATCACGATCGAGGACGCGGCCGAGCTGAAGCTCCAGCAGCCGCACGTGGTCCGACTGGAGTCCCGTCCGCCGAACATCGAGGGCAAGGGCGCGGTCACGATCCGCGACCTGGTCCGCAACTCCCTGCGCATGCGCCCCGACCGCATCGTGGTCGGTGAGTGTCGTGGCGCCGAGGCCCTCGACATGCTCCAGGCCATGAACACCGGTCACGACGGCTCGATCAGCACGATCCACTCCAACTCGCCCCGCGACTCGCTCAGCCGTCTCGAGACCATCACGTTGATGGCCGGGATGGATCTGTCGCCGCGCTCGGTCCGCGAGCAGATCGCTTCGGCGATCCAGCTGATCGTCCACCAACAGCGCCTGAAGGACGGGACGCGCCGCATCACCCACGTGACCGAGATCGCGGGCATGGAGAGCGACGTGATCACGCTGCAGGACCTCTTCATCTTCGACTTCAGCGCCGGGATGGACGAGGAGGGCAAGTTCCGGGGGCGCCTGAAGTCGACGGGGCTGCGGCCCAAGTTCCTCGACAAGCTCGCCGAGCGGGGTGTGTATCTCGACGCAGAGACCTTCGCGCTCGAGCCGAAGGACGGCGCGTCGATGATCGCCGGGTTCTGGACGGGGCCGGCCGCTCAGCTCCTGACGGTCGCACTGGTCGGGGCCGCCGTCTTCGCGCTGGGCTGGCTGCTGTTCGGAACCGCCGTCCGCGCGAAGAAGGACCGCGAGATGGCCGCCCGGATGGCGCAGGTCTCCCACCCGCAAGGTCAGCGCGTCGCGGTGCCGGTCGACCGCCCCGGCACCGGATGGATCCCCGGCAGCGTAACGTCGTTCGGGACGCGCTTCGCGAACGCCCGCGGGTTCAGCGGGCGGGTCGACGCCGAGCTCGAAGCGGCCGGCGTGAGCATCCGCTCCGGTGAGTTCGTCGTGCTCTCGGTCGTCTCCGCGCTGGTCGGGGTGGTCCTGGGTGCCGCTGTGATGCGGCAACCCTCTCATCGCGCTGCTGGTCGGCGCGGTTGCCGCCGCGGGACCCACGATGGCCCTGCGCATGGCGATGAAGCGCCGCGCAGAGAAGATGCGTGAACAGCTTCCCGACGTGCTGACGATCATGGCCAGCTCGCTGCGAGCGGGCCACAGCTTCATGCAGGCGCTCGACACCACCGCGCAGGAGATCTCCCAGCCGGCCGCGACCGAGTTCCAGCGCGTGGTCGCCGAGATCCGGTCTGGGCAGGCCCGTGGACGACGCCCTGGAGGCGTTGGCCGAGCGCGTGGGCAGCGCGCGACTTCAAGTGGGCCGTGCTGGCGGTGAACATCCAGCGCGAGGTCGGCGGGAACCTGGCCGAGATCCTCGACAACGTGGCGGACACGCTCCGTGAGCGGGCGCATGATGCGTCGACAGATCCGCGTCCTCACCTCGGAGGGCCGACTCTCCGCCTGGGTGCTGGCGCTGCTGCCGATGGCCATCGCCACGTACATGTTCATCGTCAACCCCGAGTACATCGGCCTGCTGGTCACCACCAAGCTCGGGGTCATCATGCTCGTGACCGCCCTGTGCCTCCTGGCAGTCGGGGATCGTCTGGATGAGAAAGATCGTGGATATCGATGTCTGAGATCTGGCTCGCTCTCGCCGTCGCATGCTGCTTCTTCGCCGTGCGTCCTCGTGGGCGTGGCGCTGGATCTGTCCCAGTCGGAGAAGAAGCGTGCCGTCCGTCTGCTGGAATCCCAGGTCGCCGCCGTCGGGGAGACCAGCCACAACCTCCGCGACCAGGACATGGAGCGCGGCTTCGGCGAGCGCGTGCTGCTCCCGATCGTGGCGGGTGCGGGCAGGGTCGCCCGCAGGATCACGCCGATCGACGCCCGCGAGCGTCTCGCCAAGAAGCTGACCCTCGCCGGCGGACCCGTGGGTTGGGACGCCGAGCGCGTCCTCGCCTTCAAGGTGATCGGCGCCGATCGCCGGAGTCGTCGGCGGCGTGGTGGTTGCCGGGATGCTCCACCCGGCGCCGTTCATCTCGTTCGTCGTGGTGGGTCTGCTGACGTTCGTCGGATTCATCCTGCCCGACTCGGTGCTGAACCGCCGGGTCGAGGAGCGTCAGAAGGAGATCCTCAAGACCCTGTCAGACACGCTGGACCTGCTGACCATCAGCGTGGAGGCGGGGCTCTCGCTGAACGCGGCGATCGCCCAGGTGGTGCAGAACGTGCCGGGCGTGCTGTCGTCGGAGTTCGCGCGCATGCTGCAGGAGATCCAGCTCGGGGTGCCGCGCGCCGATGCGTTCCGCCATCTGGCCGACCGCACCGACGTGGAGGAGCTCAACGCGTTCGCGCTCGCGATGATCCAGGCGGACGTGTTCGGCGTCTCGATCGCGAGCGTCTTGCGCACGCAGGCTCAGCAGCTGCGGATCAAGCGCCGCCAGGCGGCGGAGGCCAAGGCCCAGCAGACCCCGGTCAAGATCGTGTTCCCGCTGGTGCTGTGCGTCCTTCCCGCCCTGTTCGTGGTCATCGTCGGGCCCGGCGCTATCCGGATCGTCACCAGCCTCTTCAAGACTCCCTGACCCGTCGGACCCCACCGGCCGACCGGGCTCGCGCGACCCTCCCCGTCGCGGGTCCCGGTTCGTCCGGATGGACCGCCATGCCCTCCTCGTGGCCCCGTGGCGTCGGACCGGGTATGGTCAACGCTGAGGCGGAGCCGTGAGGGGGACGGCACCGCCATGTGCGGCGTTCGGTGGCGGGGGTAGCTGGGTTGCAGGGGCGGTACGAGGACATCGCGGCGCGAGAGGCGCCGGCGCGCGCATTCGTTCAGGCCGTCGATCGCGGCCCCAGCGTTCGGGCGCAGTACCGCCGGATCTCGCGGAAGATGGCCGTGACGGATGCGCTGTCGATCATGGTCGCCCTGCAGCTCGCGTACTGGACCTGGCTGGGCTTCCACTGGCCGCACACGGCGTTCCTCATCGCCCTCAGCGGGGTGCCGATCCTGATGCTGGTCATCTACGCATCGCTCCACCTGTACGACCTGCTACCGCATGACGCCAGCCGAGGAGTTCCGCCGCCTCCTGCTCGCCGTCAGTCTCGGTATCGGCGGCGTATTGGCGCTGGCGTTCTGGTCGAAGACGGAGTACTCGCGTGGCTGGCTCGGCTGGTCGTGGCTCTTCGCGATCGTGGCGGCATTGACGTCGCGCCGGGTGTGGCACGCCTACATCGGGCGTCAGCGCGCGAGCGGGAGGCTGTCCTTCCCGACCCTCGTGGTGGGCACCAACGAGGAGGCTCGCCGGCTCGTGCGGATGATGGAGCTGCCCTCGTTCGGCTTCAGGCCGCTCGGCCTCGTCGCGACCGAACAGCCCTCGCCGGACGAGAGCCGCAGCCCCGATTCCGTCGGCGACATCCCGGTCCTGGGAAACATCACCGAGCTCCGCGAGCTCATCAGGGCCGTGGGGGCCGAGTGCGTGTTCGTCGCCGCCACCGCGCTCTCCTCCGGCGCGATGGATCATGTCGCGAAGGCCGTGCGGCTCGAGGGTGTGGAGGTGAGGGTGACGGCGACGCTACCCGAGGTGCTTTCGTCGCGCGTCGCCGTCCAGACGCTCCACGGCGTCACCACCCTGGCCCTGCGACCGGTCCGGCTGTCGGGCCCCCAGGCGGCCGCGAAACGCGTCTTCGACGTCGTGCTGGCCTCCCTGGCGACCATCGTCCTGTCGCCGGTGATGTTGGTCATCGCCATCGCGATCCGCGCGACCTCCTCGGGTCCCGCGCTCTACCGCCAGGAGCGTGTCGGTCAGCGCGGGCGACCGTTCACCATGCTCAAGTTCCGCACGATGGTGCGCAACGCCGATGAGGCCGTTGAACATCTTCGCGAGCTGCACGGGGTGCAAGGCGTGATGTTCAAGCTCGAGGACGATCCGCGGGTGACGAGCCTCGGACGCCGCCTCCGGCGATGGAGTCTCGATGAGCTCCCTCAGCTCTTCAACGTCATCCGCGGCCAGATGAGCTTCGTGGGACCTCGGCCTCCGTTGCCCGCAGAGGTGAGCAGGTACGACGACTGGCAGTTCGACCGCCTCGAGGTGCCGCCAGGCATGACGGGTCTGTGGCAGGTGAGCGGGCGCAGCGACCTCGCCTTCGAAGACGCCGTTCGGCTCGATCTCTTCTACATCGAGAACTGGTCCCTCACGTACGACCTGTACATCGTCGGCAAGACCATCCCGGTCCTGATATCGAGGCGCGGGGCCTACTGAGGTGAAGCTCGCGCTCGTCGGCTCCTCCGGCGGCCACCTCGCCCAGCTCTGGCGTCTCGAGACCTGGTGGCGTGAGCACGACAGGGTCTGGGTGACCTTCGATACCGTGGACGCCCTCTCGCTCCTGGAGGGAGAACGCGTCGTCTGGGCGTACCACCCGACGACCCGCAACATCCCGAACGCCCTCCGCAACCTTCGTCTCGCGTGGGCGTTCCTGCGGCACGAGCGGCCTGATGTGATCGTGTCGACCGGCGCCGGCGTGGCCTTCCCGTTCTTCGTGATCGCGAAGCTGACGGGGATCAAGACCGTCTACCTCGAGGTGTACGATCGGATCGACTCCCGGACGTTGACGGGCCGCCTCTGTCATCCCATCACGGATCTGTTCTGCGTCCAGTGGGAGGAGCAACGACAGCTCTACAAGGGGTCGCATCTGATCGGCACCCTCCTGTAGCCGATGGTGCGCCCAGGACCTACCCCGCTGGTGCTGCTCGTCGTGGGCACCGATCACCATCCGTTCGACCGCGCGGTGGAATGGGTTGACGCTTGGGCCGCCCGGAGGGGCAGCGAGGTGCGGGTCGTGGTCCAGTTCGGGACGTCGGCGCCGCCCGTGCACTGCGAGGGACACGACCTCCTGCCGATCGACGAGCTCGAGGCGCTCATGCGGGGGGCCAGGGCCGTGGTGAGCCACGGAGGGCCCGGCACGATCATGGGGGCGCGGAACGCCGGCGTGGTCCCCATCGTGATCCCTCGAAGGGCCGAACTGGGTGAGCACGTGGACGACCACCAGGTTCGCTTCGCCGCTCGCCTCGCCGACGCGGGCCAGGTACACATCGCGCGGAGCCGGGCGGGACTGGAAGAGACACTGGATCGAGCCCTGGAGGGCGGTACCGGCTTCCGTCTCGACGCCCCCGAAGCGAACCCTGCGGATGAGGCCGCCGGACGCCTCGGAAAGCTCGTGGATCAGCTGCTGGCGGGTCGCTGAGCCTCAGGGCGTGTGGAGCGGCCCCTCAGCAGCTTCCGTGCGCTCGATCCGGTCGTCCGCTCGTCGAGCCGAGTAGACAGCGGCGTTCGCCCAGCCAGTTGCGGCCTCGAGATCGCCCTCCGCCCAAGCCTTCGCGAAGGCCTCGGCGATGCGTTCCAGGTCTGTTGCTCGCTTCACACGCTCCGTATCGGCTGCGTGCGGAGGGAAGTTGAGTCCCGGACCATCCTCGAGATGGCGACCGCCGCAAGGAATAGACCTTTGACGGTTGCAAGGGGTAGCCCATTCGCCCTATCATTCCATCCGTACCTGCGGTTCAGATGAACCGATGATCGGGCGACAGAAGGGATCCAAGGCATGAAGCGTGTAGCCGGTGTTCTGATCGGCGCTACCGTGTTGGCGCTGACGCTGGCTGGGACTGCGCTCGCGGGTGATTGCGGTTACTACACCTGCACCCCCAGTGCCACGACCGTGGTCAAGGGAGCCCAGGGCGGAACCGCCTTCACCGGCGGGAACGTGTCGACCGCGGCCATCGCCGTGGCGGCGCTCGCCGTGGTCGGGCTGGTGGCGCTGTTCGCAGCCCGCCGCCGTGCTGCCCACTCGGCGTAGCTCCAGCAACTATCTCCAGCGTCCAAGGCACCCCGCAAGGGGTGCTTCTGGGCGTCCCCATCCGGGATGAACCGTCCTCGGCATGGGCCCCTACGTGCTTGCGGGTGCGGGCAGCCGGGCCGTGCCTCCCCCCACCTAGGGCAGGTCGCGCCACCATCGCAACGGGATAGGTGCCGCGAACTGGATCTCCAGGACCGTGCGCGCCTGAGGCGTGCCACGCCACACCGCCGTTCCCCCCTCCACCTGCATAGGCTCGCTCGTCCAAGCGATCCGGGTCCCGGCAGGTGCGTGGATGCTCACCCGGTAGGTCGTCGGCGTCACCGTCGTCTGGTTCAGGATCGTCAGCTGATACGAACCCGCCGCACCGGAGCCTTGCCAGACATCTCGTTCGTGGGTGACGACCTTGAGCACGCGGGTGGCACCGGCCGGCACGGTGGAGAAGTCCTGGAACCAGGGGTAACCGAGTTCCGAGCCCACGCGCATGCCGATCTCGGTTCCATCGCGGGTCGCGGAGACCAGACCGCAGGGGTTCACGCAAGAGAACGTGGTCAAAGAGACGTTGTCACCTGGGGCCCCCTTGATGAGCGGCACGGTCACGTGGCCGGGGATCCGGCGGGTCGGCGCGTCGTTCTTCAAGGTCATGGTCGTGGTCGAGATGGCCTCACCCTGCCCACCGAGCTGCACGTCGTAGTCGATCGAGCGCGAGGCGTAGTAGTCGACCTTGCTGCCGCTGCGTGAGTTCACGACAACGGACAAGAGGTCGCCACCGGACTCGGAGAAGCCGCCATCCGCGTGCGCGAGCTCGAGCCCGCGCTGGAAGGTGGGATCCGTCGAGTAGATCTTCAGATGGCCGCCCGCCGCGGCGTTCGCCACGGCGCGCAGCCGTCCGATCCCGTGTTGACTCATAGCGAGGAATCGCTGGAAGGTGGTGCCTGCGACCCGCCCCAGCACCGCCTTGCGCAGTCCGGATGTTCCCTGGTAGCGGATGTAGGCCTGGTTCGCGGCGAACCGAACGACGTTCTCCGCGTCGATCGTCACGCCGAGGCCCGGGACCTGAGCCGGCCCGGTCACCGCGAGCAGTTCCTTGAGTGCGAAAGGATCAGCACTGATCACGCCGTCGAGCTGTTCGTCGTGCAGCACCTCCCAGGTTCCCAGCACGGCGCGCGCCGCGGAGGGGAAGTCGGGGGTCATGTTCATGTCCTGCCAGTACCCGGCACCGCCGTACTGGTCGTAGTTGCGCGCGTAATCGGGGTTGGGCGCGGGGACGCCGCCCGGCGGAACCACCGGCAGTGACTCGATCGGCTTGAACGGGGCGAACGTGAACCTGCCGTCCTCAACCGTCGCGATCGAGTACGCGCCCCATATGCCGCCGGTACCGCGCTGCTCGGCGGGGCTCTCGGCCACGAAGAAGTAGCGTTTGGGTCCGTTCGCCCCCGCGAACGTGGGGAGTCCGCGAACCAACAGATCCGCGGCGCGCAGGGTATCGGCCGCCTCGCTCACCTGTCGCTGCGCCTCGAACCGCGCCTGCGACACGGGCGCCACGAGCAGGCTGTCGGGCGTGGCATCGATCGCCCGCCGCGCGGCCTCCGCATGCCGGGCCGCGCTGTCGAGTCCGCTCTTGACGGCATCGATCGAGGCGAGCGGCAGCGCCCCGTCCTGCGGCGCGAGGGATCCCAGACCTGACGGCAAGGTGTGGACGGCCCCCACCAGGTCGGTTCCGGCCATCGAGAGCTCTACGCCGGCGTCGGCGACGCCCTGGGCCACGTCGATGTTCCGACCGAGGACCGGGACCGAACCGAGCAGCCCGGCCAGGCCTTGATGGGTAGCCTGCGACGCGTCCTCGAACTTGGACTTGGCGTCCGCGAAGCGCCGTGTGGCCGGGTCCAGTTGCCCGGAGGTCATGGCCCGGCGCCCCTGCTGCAACGACGAGCGACCGTCGGCGAGATCGTTGCGGATCCCGATGGTGGCCATGGCGGTCAGGCCGAGTAGCAGCACCACGATGAGCGCCGCAACGGCGAGGAGCAGCAGCACGCCGCGAACCCAGTGGTGGCGCCGCCGCGGCGGTGGTGGTGGTGGTGGGGAAGCAGGCATCACCACAGGAGGCTACCGGGCGTTCGGCCGACCCGCATCCGTCGGCGCGTGCACCCGATGTCGCATCCGCCCTAGGAAGGACGGCGGTAGACGGCAGGAGCACCGCCAGGAGGCATCATGCCCACTGCTAGGCTCTGCCGGATGGCGACGGTTGCCTACCAGGGCGAGCCCGGTGCGTACAGCGAGCGCGCGGCGCGCGCGCTCTTCCCTGACGACGAGCCCTTGCCCTGCGACACGGTTCGTCTGGTGTTCTCCCGCGTCACCAGTGGAGAAGCAGCCTACGGCGTCGTGCCGCTCGAGAACTCCCAGGCGGGCTCCGTCAACGAGGTCTATGACCTCCTGCAGCACACCAGCCTGCTGCGCATCGTCGGCGAGGCGGTCGTACGCGTGGATCACGCGCTGCTCGGCATCCCCGGGTCGCGGCTGGAGGAGGTTCGCAGGGCGCACTCCCACTGGCAGGCGCTCGCACAGTCCGAGGAGTTCCTCGCCTCGCTCAGGATCGAGCCGGTGCCGGTTCACGACACGGCCGGAGCGGCGCGGTTGGTCGCGTCACGTGCCGACCCACACGACGCGGCCATAGCCAGCGTCGACGCCGGGATACGGTTCGGGCTCACGGTGCTGGCCGAGCGGATCCAGACCGAGAAGGAGAACTTCACGAAGTTCGCGGCGATCGGGACGGTAGACCCTGAGCTGGGGATCCCGAACAAGACCTCGCTCGTGATGGCGGTGCTGGACGAGCCAGGCTCCCTGCTGGATTCGCTGCAACCGTTCGCTGCCAGGGGTATCAACCTTCACAAGCTGGAATCCCGGCCTCGGCGAGGCAAGCCGTTCGAGTACGTGTTCTACGTGGATCTGATGGCGCCGGCGGACGATCCCGACGTCGAGGCCGCCCTGAAGGAGGTCGCCGCCCACACCTCGCTCCTGCGGGTCCTGGGGTCCTATCGCGCGGCGGAGGGGACCGCCTGAGGATCCCCAGCCGGCGCGGAGGAGCGACCCCGAACACTTCCGCGTCTACCATGATGGGCCGATGCAGCTCGACCATCTCCCCACCTTCTCTCGCCGGAGCGCCGCCACGGTTGCGGCGCTGACGGCTACCCTGGTGGTACTCATGCTCGGGGGAGCGATCCTGCGAGGTCGCGCAGGGGGTTCGGATGTCGGCGATAGTCCCGGGGCAAGTCTCCCCTCCCCAGGCGGGGTCAAGACCCCTGGACCGGTCGGCGACACGGTGGAAGGCCTCACGACGTTCCGTGGCAACCTCACGCGGAGCTACTACGGGGAGGGCCCGGTTCCGGCCGATCCGGTGATCCGCTGGCGCGAGCCGGAACGCCCCATGTGCATGACCTCGATCGTCGGACTGGCCTCGAGCGAATGGTGCGGTACGGGCTGGACCGGGCAGCCGAACGTGATCCAGCAGCCGGACGGGACCGTTGAGGTGCGTGAAGGTGCCTACGATGGCCACTATCACTTCGTGAACGGCAAGACCGGTGCCCCGCTCCGGCCGGACCTCGTCACGCGGGATCTCGCGAAGGGCTCGGCCACATCCGATCCGGATGGCTATCCACTGTTCTACGGCGGTTCGAGGGACAACTACCTTCGGGTGGTGGCGCTCGACCGGCCCCAGCCGACGGTCCTGTGGGAGGTGAACGCCGACGTCTCGGTACCGGACCCGCTGCGCAACAACGACTGGGACGGAGCACCGCTCGTTGTCGGCGACTACCTGATCGAAGGAGGCGAGAACGGCTACTGCTACGTGATCCACCTGAACCGCAGCTACGACGCCGATGGGCTCGTGCACGTCGCGCCGGAGATCGTCGCCACGATCCAGGGCTGGGACGACCAACTGCTGAAGGATCTGGGTGACCAGGAGGTCTCGATCGAGAACTCGGTGTCGTTCCGTGACGGGGTCGTGTACTTCGCCAACTCGGGCGGACTCGTCCAGGGCTGGGACATCTCGAACCTGCTGGAGGGCGGCACCTCGTACCACCAGGTGTTCCGCTTCTGGACCGGCGACGACACCGACGCCTCGGTCGTGATCGACAAGAAGGGCTTCCTGTACGTCGCGAGCGAATACCAGCGGTTCAACGACCGGGCGAAGCAGGTGGGGCAGTTGATGAAGCTGGATCCCTCGAAGCCCGACGACCCCCTCGTGTGGAGCATCCCGGCACGCCAGATCGGCTTCGAGGGCGCCGGTGGGAGCTGGTCGACACCTGCCCTGTACGGGGGGCGTGTCTTCTTCACGACGGCCGCCGGCCGGGTCCTCGAGGTGGATCGGAAGTCGGGGAAGATCCTGTACGAGCTCAGGGTATCGGCGCCGTCGATCGGCTCGCCGGTGGTGGTCGACGGCGTGTTGATCCAGGGTGATTGCAGCGGTGGTCTCTACGCGTGGAACGTCGCGAGCGCTTCCGAGCCGCCTGCGCTGATCTGGAAGCGGCGCTTCCCCGGGTGCATCGAGGCCACCCCGGCCGTCTGGCACGGCTGGTTGTACTTCGGCACGCGGCAGGGCTACCTCTACGGCATCGCCGACCGCGCCACGAAGTAGGCTCCGGGCATGACGATCCGACCGGGCGAGGTGGCTCCACCCGTCGAAGGGGTCGACGGAGAAGGCCCGCACGCACTTGTCTTCTTCAAGGTCAACTGCCCGACGTGTCAGATGTCGGCGGCACCCTTGTCGGCGCTCGCCACGGCCTATCCTGGCCGCGTCTTCGGGGTGGGTCAGGACCCCCCGGATCCGCTTGGCCGCATTCGCGCGAGCACACGGGTTCACCGTCCCGTCGGTTTCCGATCCTTCGCCCTATCCGGCCTCGGACGCCTACGGTGTGGAGCACGTCCCGACGTTCGTGGTGGTCGCGGGCGACGGCGTCGTCGTCGATGTGGTCGAGTCATGGGATCGCGACGGACTCAACGGGGCCGTGCGCGCGCTGGCGCGAGAGCTCGGCGTGGCCCCGATCTCGATCTCGGAACCGGGCGACGGACTCCCGGGGTTCCGCCCCGGCTGAGGGGCGCGGAACGCGCGCTCGGTCTGAGCGCGGCTCCTATCGCAGGGACGGGAAGCGCTGCAAGATGGCGTTCGTCTGGTAGAGGGCCAACGCAGCTGTCAGCCCCGCAAGGACGACGCAGGTTGCGGCGAAGACGACGTTGGTGTTGCGGAGCCTCCCGAACCCTTCCAAGGCGAAACCGAGCACCAGGCCCCCGATGAACCCGCCCAGATGCGCGTGCCAGTCGATCGCGCCGCCCGAGCCGAGCCCGATGAAGGCGTTGAGCAGGATCAGCACCAGGGCCATGCGGAGCCGCGCGGCCCCCAGGGCGGTGTGCCGCCGCCCCCAGTTGAATGCGACGAAGGCGCCGAAGATACCGAAGATGGCACCCGAGGCTCCGACGGAGGCGGCCGGCAGGACCAGCTGTCCTCCCTGGGTCGAGAAGGTGGCGAACGCATAAGAGAAGGCGCCGCCGAAGAGGCCGGTCAGCAGATAGGTCACCAGGAATCGTAGGCGCCCCATCTCCTCTTCCATCATCGTGCCGAAGATCCACAACGCGTAGGCGTTGAAGGCGATGTGGAGCAGGCCCGCGTGCAGGAACATCGCCGTGAAGAGGCGCCAGTACTGGCCCTCGACCAGCCCGACCACGCCGGTTGCGGTGGGGTACACGGGTACGGCGGCACCGAGCCGCACCAGTTGGGTGGTGCTCGGTCCGGTGAACAGCGAGCCCGGGCCCCCCACCGCGATCTCCACCACGTACATGCCGACGATCGCCGCTAGGAGCGCCGAGGTGACCGATATGGCCTTGGCGTTCGCCACCGCGATCCGGCGCCCTGGGCCCTGACGGAACTCTCGCCGGGCCGCCGACACGCAATCGGGGCAGTGATGTCCGACCGGTGCCGGGACCATGCAGTCGGGGCAGATGGGCTTGCCGCACCTCGTGCAGTGCACGGCCGTCGGGACGGTCGGGTGCCGGTAGCAGTGCTCGACCGGCGGCGGGGGAGGCATGTCGAGTCGTGGATCCATCGGGCCATGCTACGGGCCGGGGAGTGATCAGCCCTTCATCGGAGGCAACGCCTGCAGGTCCGCGGCGACCTGGTTGGGGTCGAACAGCGGGCCCCAGCGATCCTGGATCCTGCCCTTCGCGTCGATCAGGTATAGCCACGGCTCCGTCAGGTTCCCGTTGGCCTTCTGGACGTCAGGCGGGTAGAGCCAATCCGCGGCGGCCTGATTCACCTGGCTCTTCTGGAAGTCCTTCCAGATCTCGATGTGGATGAACACGGCCCGGTCCGTGTACTTCTCGGCCAGGGCCTGCACCGCATCTGTCGTCGGGCCGCAGAACTGACTTTGGCACCACACCGGTGTGGCGAAGATGACGAGGATGGGGAGGTGTCGCGCCAGCGCGTCCGCGATCGTCCAGCGGTGGAGGATCTCGTCGGGGATCGGAGCGCCGTCCTGGGCCCGCGAGTCGATCGCGGATGCCGGGACGCCCTTCGAACGGATGGTGAGGTTCTCTGTATGGAGGGCCCGGTCGCCCGGGGCGGGGAGCAGCGGGTGCTCGAGCACGGGGAAGGCGGCGGTCAGGCGCTGCGTTCCCACCCCCGAGACATCGGCGGTCACCTCCACTTGCCAGATCCCGGCCCGGTCGAAGGTCACGGGTGCCTCGTACACACCTCGTGCGGTGCCTGGAGAGGTGAGCGCGGGTCCCTGGCCGGCGGTCTGCGTGCCGGGCGCCCCGAGGTAGCTGGCGGTGACCTGAGGTCCGGGCACCGGGGTTGCCGACCCGTCCGAGCCAAGGAACGAGAACGCGAAGGCTACCTTGCCATAGCTGAGGAGCTCGACGCCGTTCGCGTCCGTGCTCGAGAACACCCCGACCTGCACGCGCTGCGGCGCGCTCGTGGTGAGGTCGGTTGAGGCCACCTGAGCGGAGAAGGTCGACGAGGGCGTCAACGAGGCAACGGAGGGGGCCGTCGAGCCGCCGCCGCAGGCGGCGGCGAGCAAACCGAACACGGCCAGGATCGCGGGAGATCGTCGGATCATCGGTTCCATCCTCTCGTACGGAGTGCGGAAGCGTCCGGTTCGTCAGGCGGCCGAGGCGCCCGCCGCGACGGACGTACGGCCTCAGGTGGTCATGCCCTCATGTCGGAGGAGCCATCGCTTGCGGTCCTCGTGGGTTCCGTACCCACCGATCCTCCCCGAGGCATGCACGACGCGATGGCACGGCACGAACAGCTCGATGGGGCAGCGGCCGAGGGCGTTGCCGGCCGCGCGGCCACCGTGAGGGCTGCCGGCGAGGGCCGCCACATCGCCGTAGGTCCACACCTCCCCGAAAGGGATCGTGCTCGTCACCTCGAGCACCCGCCGGCCGAAGCGATCCGGCATCCCGGTGAGGTCGGGTGTGGTCGAGAAGGACGTCCGGCGCAGGGTCATGTACTCCTCGATCTCGTACCTCATCCTGTCGCCGGCCCGCCCGGCCTCCACGATCGGCGTCTCGCGACGGTGCTCGATCCGGGCCAGCACCTCGTCGTGCTCCTCGTTCGGTTCGACGAAGGCGGTCTCGACGACGCCGAGAGACGACCGCACTACCACCAGGGCTCCGAGCGGCGTGTCGACGGTAACCGACATGAGTGGCGGCATCAGATCGGAGGCCAGGGGTACGGTCGCTCCAGACCGGGTCGAGGCATCTCGCCCGTCCCCAGCAGTTCGTCGGTCCGCCGACCCATGGCGTCCAGCTCTCCCATGCTGAGGAGGTCGGCGAGCCGCTCGCGCAACGGCCCGCCGTCGAGCTGGTCCCGAAGCTCGGCCAAGGCGGCCAGGCGGGCGGGCGCGATCGGTTCGTCCACGTACTCCCAGATCACGGTGCGGAGCTTCGGGTCCTCGTTGAAGCAGACCCCGTGATCGATCAGGAAGATGCCGCCGTCGGATCCGAGTAGACAGTGTCCGCCCTTGCGGTCGGCGTTGTTGATCACGGCATCGAACACCGCCACGTCGCGGAACGCGTCCGCGTGAGCCTCCTGCAGCGTGAAGTAGTGCTGCTCGGGGTCGAACTCGACGAAGAGCTGCACGGACCCGACTCCCTCGGGTCCGTCCCGGAGGATCGTCGGGGGCACGCGGGGCCAGCCGATGGCCTCCGCGACCATGAAGGCGGCCACCTCTCGTTGGCAGAGGGTGCCCTCAGGGAAGTCCCACAGAGGGATCTCGCCCCGTCGAGGCTTGTAGATCCCAAGGAGCGAGTCGCCGCCGGCCGAGGCTCTGCGCGAGGAACGTGTAGTTCGAGGAGTTGGGCATCAGGCCGAGGATCTCGAGATCGACCCCGGGCGAGCACCTCAGGGACGGCGGGGTCGTTCAGGCCCGCTTCGAGTGCCCGTTCATCGCGGGACATGCGTGGCCCTCCGGGTCCATGGGGTTCCCGCAGAACTGGCACAGCGGTCGGCCCGCCTCGGCGACGCCGGCGCCGTGACGCGAGAGCGCCAGCATCTGCTCCCGGGTGGCCAGCACGTTGAGGATCTCGGGAGGATCCACCAACAGGGAACGTGGATCGTCGTCTTCGGCCTCAGGCTGGAACTCCTCGATCTCCAGCACGAACAGGTCGCGATCTGCGTCGTACCCGATCGACAGCCGTCCCGCCCGCCAACGCGGATCCACGGGTTCCTCCAGAGCGAGCTCGGCGTCGGAGGGACCCGTCCCCGTCTCGACGTCGAGATCGGCCAGCAGATCCAGCACCGAGGCGGCGAGGAGCTGGACCTGCTGTTTCTCGACGATGACGCTCACCAGCTGCGCCCCCTCCCGGATCTGCAGGTAGAAGGTGCGCGCGCCGGGCTCGCCGATGGCATCGGCGGTGATGCGGTCGACGGGCCCGAGTTCCATGCGTCTATCCTCGCAGACTTCCCGGCCGGTCCTGCCCCGCATCGGTGCCGCCAGCCGCGACCCGTTCCCAGGGCGGTGCGGCCCCCTTGCCGAACCTATCGAGGCCCCCGGTCTCGTTCACGAGGTGGACGTAGGCGCGACCGGCGCCGTCCATGCTCACCACGGAGACGGACGCGGTGTCGATCACGATGCGCTGGAACGCGTCGAGCGGCGCGCCCGAGAGATGGCCGATCAGCATCCTCGCGATGTCCCCGTGCGTGACCAGCGCCACCCGGCCCCTGCGGTGCCGCCGCACGATGGAGGCGACCTCGTCCGTCGACCCGCTGGAGCGCGTCGGCGAAGCCCTCACCGCCGGGGAAGCGGAACGTCGAGGGGGAGGCCTGCACCTCCCTCCATGCCTTCAGCCTCCGAGCGAGGTGAGCGGTCGCCCGGTCCACGCACCCGGCGTCCATCTCGATCAGCCCGTGACGCGGGGTCACGGTGAGTCGCTGCGCCGCCGCGAGCGGCTCGACGGTCTGCATGCACCGTTCCAGGGGGCTGCTGTAGATCGCCGTGAGCCTGACCGGCCGAAGGCGGTCCGCGAGGTCTTCGGCCTGCGCGCGCCCCCGATGGTCGAGGCGATACCGGGTGTCTGGCCGTACAGGGTCTTGCCGGTCTGGGCGGTGAGCCCGTGGCGGATCAGGAAGAGTGTCGTCATCGCCGGGGCAGCATACGCGGGGCTCAGCTGCCCTCGGTCGGCCGGGCGGGGAGCGTCACGAGAACGTCGACCCCGTCCGAGCTCCGACCTGACGTCGACGTGGCCGCCGTGGTTCTCGGCGACGTGCTTAACGATCGCGAGGCCGAGCCCCGTGCCCCCGGTCTCCCGCGAGCGCGCCCGGTCCACCCGGTAGAAGCGCTCGAAGACCCGGGGGAGGTCATTGGTGGGTATCCCGGCGCCCTCGTCGCTCGACCTCGAGACGGACCGTGCCGTCTCCTTCGATGAGGCGCACCTCGACCGATCCGCCCGGGCGCGTGTAACGGATCGCGTTGTCGATGAGGTTGCGAACCAGGAGGGAGAGGTCGCGCCTCGACCCGCGCACCGGTGCCACGGGCGGTGCCTCCAGGGTGAGGCCGAGCTGGCCTCGCGAGCTGCGCCGTCGAACCGCTCGACCTCCTCACGGACGAGCGCGTCGATGCACATCGTCCGGCAGCTCGCTTCCGGTCTCCAAGCGGGAGAGGTCCAGCAGATCCGCGACGATCGCGAGACAGCCGCCGGGCTTCCCGCTCGAGTTGGGCCGCGAACCGCGGGACCGCCTCCGGGTCGTCCAGCGCGGCTCGCCGAGCGTCTCGGCCGCGGCCTGGATCGACGCCGCGGGTGTCTTGAGTTCGTGCGATGCGTTCGCGACGAAGTCTCGTCGGACCTGCTCGACCCGCCGCGATTCGGTGATGTCGGGGACGACGAGCAGGACCGATCCGTCGTCGCCCGCTGGTGTGGCCGTGATGGAGCCACCGCGTCGGCGTTCCGCTGCAACCTCCCCGCTCTCGGTTCCTTCCTTCCCGCAACGCGTTCGACCAGTCCTGCGACCGGCAGGAGCAGCTGGATCGTGGCCGGCTTCCTGCCGAGGAGGAGCTCGACGGCATCGTTCGCGAAGGCCAGCCGCAGTTCCGGGTCGAAGAGCAGGATGCCCTCCTGCATCGCCCCGAGGATCGGTCTTGGATCCCGCGGTCGTCGGCGGAGGACCGCTCGCTGGCTCGCCAGGGCCGTCTCTGCGGTCGTCGCTCGCGCCTCGAGGTCTCGCAAGGTCGAGATCTCGGAGCGTCTTCCACATGATGCCGACGCCCACCGACGCCGCGAGGGCGAGCGATGCGAGCGCCACCCCCACCCAGAGCACCGCGAAAGCGAACGGCGAGCGCGCCACCCCACTCCCCGTCGATGTAGAGGCGTTCGCCGCCAGAGAGCCTACGTTCACCGGGATTCGTTTCATGACCTGTGGTGGACGGCAGGGAGCAACAGCTGTTCAGCCATGTTCATCCCGCCGGGCCGTTCACGTCCCGTTCATGTCGGAGCAACGCGTGTCCACCCGTGCTCCCTAGGGTTCGCCCGTCCGGACACGGAGATGGAAGCCGGAAGCAGGGACCGGCAGGGTGGTATCGGTCGGAAGTTCGCACGATGACCAAGCTGGCCGTCTTGGCACTCAGATGGCCTCGTCGGCGCCGCGTGCAGCAGCAACAGCGACGACTGTCCGCCTCGCGGGCGGTGGAGTCTCAGGCGTTCCGCACAGCTCAGTGGCGAGCTGACCGGCGCCGGTCGAGCACTGAGCAGGACTGCCAGCAAGCGTGGAGTCCGCGTTCACCGCCGACCATCCTGACCTCACGATCAACTACGACCCGTCGGGGTCTGGGGCGGGACAGGAGCAGTTCACGGCGGCGGGGTGGACTTCGGCGGGTCGGACGCTACTTCTCGACCGACGAGCTCCCGGCCCTGCCCGAGAAGCAGTGCGGCGGGAAGGCAACCGATCGAGCTCCCCGTGTGCTCGGCGCGTCGCGGTCGCTTACAACGTCCCCGGGCTCGACACGGGATCGAAGCTCGACGGTCAACGGTGGCCGATATCTTCGCCGGCAAGATCGACGAAGTGGAACGACCCGGCGATCGCATTCCCAGAACTCCGGGGTCACCCTTCCCGACATGGATATCTCGGTGGTCCACCGCTCCGACGAGTCGGGCACCACCTTCGTCTTCACCTACTGGCTCCCGCGAGAGCCCGTCCTGGAGCAAGGACATCGGCGGAGCGGTCCATGGCCGACCGGAAGGGCGGCGACGGCAACGACGGCGCTCGGGCCGCCGACACAGACCGAGGGGTCCATCGGGTACCTCTCGTACGACTTCGCGGCCTCGAGCGACCTCGGCGTGGCGTCCATCAAGCGGGACGACGTTACCTAGTCTCGCCGTCGAAGCTGCAGCGGCGATCAGTCGACCAGGCGACGCGGGTACCCGGGACGCGGCGAAGTACGGCTTCGCGTACGACCTGAACCGCACCCCCTCGGAGACGGCCTACCCGGTCGTGCATGCTCTACCTACGAGTTGGCGTGCACCTACGAACGACCACGACGGCGGCGAACGTCAAGGGACTACCGTCAACTACATCATCACTCAGCCCGGCCAGGATGCGGCGGCGCAGGCCAGCCGGCTCGGCGCCGATTCGACAAGATCCAGCCAGGAGGCCTGCAAACGGCCGTCGACGCAGATCAGGTTCCCTAGGTGATCTGACCTGAGCGGTTCGAAGGGTCCCCGGCCGGCGGCGAGGGGCCGACGCCCGAGGCTTCCTCGATCGGGCGGAGGGGGCCGTCCAGTGTCGGCGGCGACCACCGAGGTCATGCTTAAGAGGCACCGGTGGGGCCCGGCGGGGCGGCGGGGCTCATTCGGCGGTCTCGTCACCGCCGCCGGGATCGTGATCGTGCTGGCGCTGGCCGGCGTCGGGCTCTTCCTCCTGTTCGAGGGATATCCGGCTTTCACGGCCGTCCCTCGGAGATCCCCGGCAGCGCAGGGTTCTGGCCCCTTCGTCTGGCCGCTGCTCTTCGGGACCCTGATTCGTCGGGGATCGCCCTGCTGCTGGGGTACGCCGGTGGCCGTCGGGATCGCGCTGTTCCTCGTCTTCTACAGCCCGCGGCGGCTGGCCGGTGGCATCGGCTTCGTGATCGACCTCCTCGCGGCGGTGCCAGAGCGTGGTGTTACGGGCTCTGTGGGTGTTCGTCCTGAACCTTCCTCGGACCCGAGAGCTCGTGCCCTCCGTACCAGTAGGCTGGCCGTCCACGGCCGTCTGGATTCCGTTCTTCGCCGGACCAGCTGGGCGACGGGTCACGCGTGATGACGGCTGGGATCGTCCTCGCGATCATGATCGTGCCGATCGTGACGGCGCTCAGCCGTGAAGTCTTCCTGCAGGCGCCGCGCCTCCAGCAGGAGGCGGCGTTCGCGATCGGCGCCACGAAGTGGGAGGCCATCCGCGCGGTCGTCCTGCCGTTCGGGCGCTCCGGCGTGACCAGCGCCACGATGCTGGGCCTGGGGCGCGCCCTCGGCGAGACGATGGCGGTCGCGATGGTGCTGTCGGTGTCCGGGGGCGTCACGTTCAACCTGATCAGTCCGTCGAACCCCTCCACGATCGCGGCGAACATCGCGCTCAACTTCCCGGGAGAGCACCCGGGTCGCCGTGAACGCGCTGATCGCGAGCGGGCTCGTGCTGTTCGTGATCACGTTCCTCGTGAACCTCGCAGCACGCGTCGTCGTCGGGCGCGCCCAGGCGGCGAGCGGATGAGCGCCGTCGGCCTCCGCCCTGCGCAGCCCTCAGCGCTCGATCTCACCGGGTCGAGGATGTCGCGACGGATGACCGTGGTCGTCCTCGTGTGCACGGCCACTCTCGGCGCGTTCGTCGGCATGATCCTCCTGCACTTCGGGGTCGCGGGGACGGTGTTCGCGACGCTGCCGTTCGTGACGTTCGGCACGTGGATCGTGGCCCGGGTGGTCGAGGGCCGGCGACGCGCGACGAGTCGCTTGATGGGGTTCCTCGTGACCTCCGCCTTCGTGTTCGCTCTGATCCCGCTCCTCTCGTTGATCTGGACCGTGATCCAGCGAGGCTGGAGCCGGTTCGACGTGACCTTCTTCACGAACGACATGCGTGGCGTGATCGGGGCCGGCGGCGGCGTCCTCCATGCGCTGGTCGGCACGTTGATCATCACCACGGCCACCGCAGTGATCTCGATCCCGATCGGGATCCTCGCAGCCATCTACCTGGTCGAGTACGGGAAGGGGGCGCTGGCTCGGTGGATCACGATGCTCGTCGACGTGATGACGGGGATCCCGTCGATCGTGGCCGGTCTGTTCGCGTACGCCCTGTTCGAGATCTTCTTCGGCCCCGGCGTGCGGGTGGGGGTGGGCGGTGCCGTCGCGCTGTCGGTCCTGATGATCCCGATCGTCGTGCGCGCGACCGAGGAGATGCTGAAGCTCGTGCCGATGGACCTGCGCGAAGCGTCCTTCGCACTCGGAGCTCCGAAGTGGAAGACGGTCGTCAAGGTCGTGGTCCCTGCGGCCGCGAGCGGGATCAGCGCGGGGGTGATCATCGCCATCGCGCGGATCATCGGCGAGACCGCGCCGCTGCTGATCATCGCCGGATCCACGACGAATATGAACACGAACCTGTTCAGCGGCCGCATGATGACGCTGCCGGTCTTCACCTACTACTCGTACCGACAGCCCGGCTTCCCGCCGGAGGCCTCGATCGATCGCGCATGGACCGCCGCGCTGACGTTGATCATCCTGGTGACGATCCTGAACCTGGTCGCCCGGCTGATCGCGCGCGCCCTGGCACCCAAGACGAGATGATGACGGCGTGAGCGGAGGAGATGAACGGATGAAGACGCGGATCGAGTCACAGCCCGGCCCGGGGATCCATGACCCGACCGGGTCGGGCGGGATCGAGTCCGAGCCGCCGACAACGATCGACGCCCGGAACGTGTCGGTCTTCTACGGGTCGTTCCTCGCCGTGCGCGACATCTCGATCACGATGCCCGAAGAACCGCATCACCGCGATGATCGGCCCATCGGGGTGCGGCAAGTCGACCTTCCTGCGGTGCCTCAACCGGATGAACGACATGATCCACGGCGCCCGCGTCGAGGGCGGGTGCTCTTCCGACGGCGTCGACATCTACGACCCCGACGTCGATCCGGTCGAGGTGCGCCGCCGCATCGGCATGGTCTTCCAGCAGCCGAACCCGTTCCCCAAGATCGCATCTTCGACAACGTCGCCTTCGGGACTCCGCCTCGGCGTGGCGCACTCAAGGGCGAGCTGCACGAGCGCGTCGAGCAGGCGCTGCGCCCGCGCGGCTCTGTGGGACGAGGTCAAGGACCGGCTGCACGACGCCCGGCGGTCGCGCTCTCCGGCGGCCAGCAGCAGCGGCTGTGCATCGCGCGGGCCATCGCCGTCGAGCCCGACGTGATCCTGATGGACGAGCCGGCCTCGGCGCTCGACCCCGCGTCCACGCTGCGGATCGAGGAACTGATGATCGAGCTGAGGAGCGAGTACACGATCGTGATCGTGACCCACAACATGCAGCAGGCGGCGCGGGTCTCCGACTGGACGCTGTTCATCCTGCTCGGGCGAGGCCGTGGAGTTCGACGCCGACCGAGAAGATCTTCACGAACCCGGAGGACAGCCGAACGGAGGACTACGTGACCGGACGGTTCGGCTGATGCAGGAGACCGGAGGAAGTTCCACGAGGAGCTCGACGGACTCGAGGCCTCGCTGCACGCCTGGGCGAGCTCGCCGCGATCTCGGTCGGACGAGGCCGTCGAGCGCGCTCGTGGAGCACGACGACGCGCTCGCGCGAGCGGTTATCGAGGCCGACGACGTCGATCGACGAGCTCTACCTGGATATCGACCAAGGCGTGCTCTCGGCTGCTGGCGCTCCAGTCGCCGGTCGCCTCCGATCTCCGGCTGGTCTCCGCCATCTTGCACTGCTGCCTCCACCTCGAGCGGATCGGCGACCAGGCGGTGAACGTGGCCAAGCTCCACCTCGCCACCGTGCGAGCTGCCCGGCCAGCGACATGCTGCGCCAGCAGCTGGGGGAGATGGGCACGATCGTGGTGCCGGATGGTCCGCACCGCGATGGAGGCGTTCGCCCGCCGCGACCTCGAGCTGTGCGGCACTCTCACCGGGATGGACGACCCGGTCGACCGCCTCAACCGGGCGACGCACCTGGAGGCGCTGAAGCTCGCGGACGATCCTGCCGGCGCTGGACTGGGGGATGCACATGAACATGGCCGCGCGGGCCCTGGAGCGCGTCGGCGACAACGCGGTCGACATCGGCGAGCAGGTGTCGTACCTGTCACGGGCGAGTTCCGGGAATTCACGGACGCCTCGCATCCCGACGGATGACAGGCGACACGCCGGTACGCATCCTGATCGTCGAGGATGAGCAATCGCTGGCCGACTCGGTCCGCTACAACCTCGAACGCGAGGGGTTCGAGGTCGCGGTAGCCGGCGACGGCCGCCGGGCCATCGAGCGCTTCAGGGCGGCCCCGCCCGCCCTCGTGATCCTCGACCTCATGCTGCCGGAGATGTCGGGGCTGGACGTCTGCCGGCTGATCCGCGGGAGTCCGACGTGCCGATCATCATCGTGACGGCCAAGGATGCCGAGGCCGACAAGGTCACGGGCCTGGAGCTGGGCGCCGACGACTACGTCACAAGCCTTTCTCCGTACGGGAGCTGGTGTCGCAGGGTGCGCGCACACCTGCGACGGGCCGCGATGGGGACCGCGCTGCCCCCGGACGAGATCCTCACCGGGGGGCCGGTGCGCATGGATGTCGCTCGGCACGAGGTCGCCGTGCGTGGCGGCGACGTCGCGTTCCCGCCCGAAGGAGTTCGAGCTGCTGGAGATGTTCCTTCGGCGGAAGGACCGCCTGCTGACCCGCCTCTACCTGATCGAGGAGGTCTGGGGCTCGGACTACGTCGGCGACACCAAGACGCTGGACGTGCACGTGAAACGGATCCGGCAGAAGATCGAGGACGATCCCCACGATCCCTCCCACCTGCTGACGGTGCGAGGGCTCGGCTACAAGTACGTCGACTAGGCTCCGTTCACCTCCCGTTCACTAGGGCGTGTTCCCGCCAAGGTGTTGCTGCCGTAGGGCATCGCACCCTACGATGAGCTCGCCCATGTCGCAGAGCACCTTCCCCGGGCCCGGATCACCATCCACAGGCCGTTTCATCAACCGGGAACGGTCGTGGCTGGAGTTCGACTGGCGGGTGCTCGCGCTGGCCGAGGACCCTGAGCGGCCGCTCCTGGAACGCGTGAAGTTCCTCTCGATCTTCGCGAGCAACCTCGACGAGTTCTTCCAGATCCGCGTGTCGGGGCTGGAGGAGCAGGTGGAGGCGGGGGTGACCGCCATCACCGCCGACGGCATGAACCCGGCCGAGCAGCTGGACGCCGTGCGTCGGCGCGTGGTTGAGCTCACGGATCGTGCCGAGCGGCTCTGGCTCGACGAGCTGAAGCCCGCTCTGGAGAAGCAACGGATCCGGGTCGTCGACTGGGAGCACCTCGACGCCGACGACCGCGCCTTCTTGGGCAGGCGGTTCCGCGAGCGGATCTTCCCGGTGCTCACGCCGCTGTCGGTCGACCCGGCTCACCCGTTCCCGTACATCTCCAACCTCTCGCTCAACCTTGCCGCCGTCGTGCGCGACCCGGTGACCGGGCTCCGCCGGTTCGCCCGCGTGAAGGTGCCACCGCTGCTGCCTCGCTTCACCGAACTGGCCGACGGCGAGCGCTACGTGCCGTTGGAGCAGGTGATCGCGGCGAACCTCGGCCAGCTGTTCCCCGGGATGGACCTCGTGACCCATCACGTCTTCCGGGTCACCCGCGACGCCGACGTCGAGGTGGAGGAGGACGAGGCCGACGACCTGCTGGCGGCGATCGAGACGGTCCTGCAGCGTCGGCAGCGAGGCGCCACCCCGATCCGCCTCGAGATCGATCCGACCATGACCGATGAGGTGCGGAGCCTGCTGATGCGGGAGATGGGGCTCGACGAGGAACAGCTCTACGTGACCGAGGGGCCGATCGACATGGCCGGGCTCTGGTTCTTCGTTGAGCTCGACCGCCCCGACCTCAAGGACGAGCCGTGGTCGCCGGTCGCGCCCCCGGAGTTCGTGACGCCGGAAGGGCCGGCGGACCTCTTCGCCGTCTTGCGTGAGCGTAACGTCCTGGTCCACCATCCCTACGATTCGTTCTCGGCCTCGGTGGAGGAGTTCGTGGCACAGGCCGCCTCCGACCCTGACGTGCTCGCCATCAAGCAGACCCTCTACCGGACCTCCTCGAACAGCCCCATCATCCGCTCGCTCATCCGCGCCTCGGCCTCGGGCAAGCAGGTGGTCGCGCTGGTCGAACTGAAGGCGCGCTTCGATGAAGAGGCCAACATCTCCTTCGCCCGGGCGCTGGAGACCGCCGGGGTCCATGTGGTGTACGGGGTGGTGGGGTTGAAGACCCACGCCAAGACATGTCTCGTCGTGCGCCGGGAGGAGGGCGGGATCCGCAGGTACGCGCATATCGGGACCGGCAACTACAACCCGAGCACGGCGCGGCTGTACGAGGACTTCGGCCTGTTGACCTCCGATCCGGAGTTGGGCGCCGACCTCACCGACCTGTTCAACCTGCTCACCGGCTACAGTCGGCAGCGCGAGTACCGCCGACTGCTGGTCGCGCCCGTGACGATGCGGCCCGGGCTGGTCGAGCTCATCCAGCGGGAGTCGCAGCATCCCGACGGCTCGATCGTGCTGAAGATGAACAGCCTCGTGGACCCGGACCTCATCGATGCGCTGTACGAGGCCTCCCAGGCCGGGACCCGGATCGACCTCCTGATCCGGGGGATCTGCTGCCTTCGCCCCGCCGTTCCCGGGCTCTCGGACTCGATCCGGGTGCGTTCGCTCGTCGGGCGATTCCTCGAACACTCCCGCGTCTACCGGTTCGGCAGCCCCGCCCGCGGTTTCGACTACCTGATCGGCTCAGCCGACCTGATGCCGAGGAATCTCGACCGGCGCGTGGAGGCGCTCACGCCCGTGCTGGCGCCCCCGTTGCAGGCCCGGCTGGACGAGGTACTCGCGATCGAGCTCGAGGATGACGAGCTGGCGTGGGAGCTGGACGGAGACGCGGTGTGGCACAAGGTGCCGACCGTTCGTGGCATCAACGCGCAGCGCGCCCTCCAGGAGCGCGCCGTCGTCCGCGCCGAGGCGCCCGGTGACCGTTGAGCGGGAACTGAAGCTCTCCGTGGGTCCGATGTTCCGGATCCCGGACCTGACCGAAGTCGTGGCCGGGGCCGTGGCGCGGGACGGCGGCCTCCAGCGCTTCGTCAGCTCCTACTACGACACGCCCGACCTTCGGCTGGCGCGATGGGGTTGTTCGCTCCGCTATCGCAGCGGCGCCGGCTGGACGGTGAAGCTGCCGATCGCGTCCGAGGACGGGCGCTTCGTCCGTGACGAGCGGACGTTCGAGGCCGGGCCGGCGAAGCCTCCCGAGGACGCCCTGGACCTGGTGCGTGCGTACGTGCGGCTGGCGCCGTTGCAGATGGTCGTGCGTCTGCAGACGATGCGTCGCACGATCCACCTCGTGGCCGACGGCGAGCAGGTGGCTGAGGTCGTGGACGACGAGGTCTCCGTCCTGGACGGGCGCCGGGTCGCGGCGCGGTTCCGCGAGGTCGAGGTCGAGCTCGTCGGGGAGGCTGACGACGACGTCTTGTCGGCGATCGCCGCGCGGCTCTCTGCGGGTGGCGGCGGAGGAGCCCAGCCCGCATCCGAAGTTCGTGCGGGCCCTGCTGCCGCGCTCCCAGGACGCCCCGGAGGTCGCGCCGGTGCCCGTGGGCCCCAAGTCCACCGTGCTCGAGGTGATCCGCGCCTCGATCGCCGCCTCGGCCGAGCGCATGATCCGCCACGACGCAGGCGTCCGGCTGGGCGACGATATCGAGGCCGTCCACCAGGCGCGCGTAGCGACTCGACGGCTGCGCTCGGACCTACGGACCTTCCGCTCCTTGCTCGATCCCGAGTGGAACGCCGAGCTGCGGCGCGAACTGGGGTGGCTCGGCGCCGAGCTCGGAACGGTCCGTGACCTCGACGTCCTCGGCGAGCGCCTCCGCAACGAGCTCCGCCGCCTGCCCGATGACGATGCCCCGCTGGGGCCGAAGCTGATCGATCGCGTGCGGTCGGAACGTGAGGCCGCGCGAGCGGAGCTCGCTTCGGCCATGCGTGAGCCCCGCTACCTCGCGCTCCTGGATCGCGTGGTGGCGGCGGCGGCGGAGCCGGCGGTGGTCCCCGATGTGGTCGGATCGCGAGCCCGCGATGTGATGGGCGCGCTGATGGAGGGACCGTGGGGCCATCTGGAGCGGATCTGCCGTGGGCTCGAGCCCGATTCGGCGGATACCGAGCTCCACGAGGCGAGGATCCGTGCGAAGCGCGCCCGGTATGCGGCCGAGACGTTGACGCCGGTGTTCGGCAAGCCCGCGCGCCGGTTCGCCGCGCGAGCGGAGGAGCTGCAGACCATCCTGGGCGAGCACCAGGACACCGTGATGATGGTCGCGTGGCTGCGGGGGCAGGCCGGCGGAACGACCGCGCGGGTGGCGTTCGCGGCCGGGGAGCTTGCCGGGGATCTCAACCGCGCCCAAGAGGAGGCGCGGGCCGCCTGGCCGAAGGCATGGAAGGCGTTGCGTTCCAAGAAACTCCGATTCTGGGAGGAAGCGTGAGTCTCGAGATGCCCGCGGACGTGGGCGGTTCCGAGACCCCCGCGCCGGTGCGAGCCGCCGGAGGTGTCGTCCGCCGCGTCGGTCCCTCCGGGCCGGAGCTCGCGCTCGTTCACCGTCCCCGGTACGACGATTGGACGCTGCCGAAGGGGAAGGCCAACGCCGGCGAGAGCGATGAGGCCTCGGCCGTGCGGGAGGTGCTCGAAGAGACGGGCCTCCGATGCGAGTTGGGGCCGGAGGTCGCGCAGGTCGCCTACCTCGACAATCTCGGTCGCCCGAAGAACGTGCGCTACTGGCTCATGTATCCGGTTGCCGGAGGCTTCGTGCCGAACGCGGAGGTCGACCGCCTCCGCTGGGTCAGCGAATCGGAGGCGCTGGGCGCCCTCACCTACGGGCACGATCGCGAGGTGATCCGGCGTGCCGCGGGGTTCGACGCGCCGCTCGCGCTGGTGCGCCACGCCAAGGCCGGAGATCGTGAGGCATGGAGCGAGGACGACCGGCTCAGGCCTCTTTCGAAGAAGGGGCGTCGTCAGGCGGAGGGCCTGGTGGAACTGTTCGATGGCCGTGGCGTCGACCGCATCATCTCGAGTCCCCACGTTCGATGCGTTCAAACCGTGCGTCCGCTCGCGCTCTCACGGCACCTGCCCGTGGAGGAGGAGGAGGTGCTGGCCGAGGCATCCGCTCTCCCGCAGGTGCTGGCCTTCCTCAGAGAGCTGAGCGGCGCGGTCGTCCTGTGCAGCCACGGCGACGTGATCCCCGCGGTCGTGCTTCACCTGGAGCAGCGGGGCCTCGGCCTCCACGATCCGCCGGACTGGAAGAAGGGTTCGATCTGGTTCCTGGAACGGGACGGAGGGCTGTTCACCGCCGCTCGCTACCTGGCGCCGTTCGAGGCCTGAGCACGTAGGCTCCACCACGTGGACCGGAGGATCGGCCGTGTGTAGGGCGTTGAAGGTGCTGTGCGTCGCGGATGACGCCGATGCGCTCCGAGCCCTCAGGTCGGCGTCGGTCGGCGCCGGGTGGGAGCTCGTCCCCGGCGCGATCGGCGAGCGCGACGCGCTGGATCTGATCGACGTCGACCGCCCGCAGATCATGGTGGTGTTCGGCCCGTTCGACGGGTTGGTGGCGCTGGTGCGCGACCGGTTCCCCGGGATGAGGATCCTGACCGACCGAGACACGCCCGGGGCCACGGCGGTGGCCACCTCCCTGGAGGAGGTGCGGGGGCTCCTCATGGGACTTCCCCGCCCGGGCGGTCCGGTGGGCTGACGGATCAGCCGCCCCAGGCCGACCAGCCTGCGCGCCTCACCATGCGCATCGTCACGATGATGTTGGCGCGGGCGTTGAAGCCAGACCAGCCCTTGAAGCCGTAGGTGAAGGCCCGACCGGGCCAGTAGCGGCGGAGGTGCTGATAGATGCCGAGCGCTCCGCTGTAGGAGTTGTAGGCGCGCGGCCTGTACCGGCTCTCGCGGTGCGCGATGTAGAGCGCCTTGGAGGCTCCGCCCGGCACGTGGTAGTGGTTCGCCGCACACCGGATCAGCTGTTTGACGTACCAGGTACCGCGCTGCCAGTCGATCGGACAGATCTTCGCCGGAACCTGTTGGTACCGCGGGCCCTGGGTGACCGCGTTGGCCGACGCGGCGGGGACGAGTAGGAGCATCGCGGTGAGGAGCAGCGCCACAGGGAGGTAGTGGCGCGTCTGGTTGTACTTCGTCATGCGTTGGATCACCCCCGCGGTGAACGGAGCTGGCGGCTGCGTTCGGGCGGCGTGGTGCCGGCACGGATCTCGTGCCTCGCGGCCTCGCCTCCCCGCGGTAGGTCGTGGGTGCGGACATCACCTCCTGGTGTCGGTCGTCTCTGTGTGACCTATCGCCGGCACGGATCGCCGCGGTCCCAGCCTCCGCGCGCGGACGCGCGCGTACCCACCATGGGAAGGGGGGACGCACACGTCGGTGCGAGGGGGGACGGACCGAACGGTCCGGTGCAAGCCGGTCAACCCTACGGGGGCCCTCGGAGATACGACAACCTCAAGCTGACCACCGGTCATGCTGTCGCCACCTGGACGGACGCGGGCGTGGACGTCCGTCACCGATACGATGGGTGGATGACGACCCAGGGAACGACCCAGGGAACGGTGCTGCTCGCGGCACCGCGCGGCTACTGCGCGGGGGTCGAGCGGGCGGTGGATGCGGTCGAGCGCGCGCTGGCGAAGCACGGCGCGCCCGTCTACGTTCGCAAGCAGATCGTCCACAACCTGCATGTCGTCCGTGATCTCGAGGACAAGGGCGCCGTCTTCGTGGAGGAGGAGACGGAGGTTCCCGAAGGCGCCGTGGTGGTCCTGAGCGCTCACGGCGTGGCGCCCGACGTGTACGCGAAGTCGAGCGAGCGCCACCTCGAGGTGATCGACGCTACGTGCCCGCTGGTCACCAAGGTCCACGTCGAGGCTCGGCGCTTCGCCGCGGACGGACGGACCATCCTGCTGATCGGACACGCGGGGCACGAGGAGGTGGTCGGCACCACGGGCCAGGCCCCCGAGCGCACGATCCTGGTCGGCTCACCCGACGAGGCCCGCACGGTCGACGTGCCCGATCCGGAGCACCTCAGCTACCTCACCCAGACGACGCTCTCCGTGGACGAGACCAACGAGATCGTCGGGATCCTCCAGGAGCGGTTCCCCGAGATCCAAGGACCCCCGCGCGACGACATCTGCTACGCCACGCAGAACCGGCAGGATGCCGTGAAGGTGATCGCCCCGAAGGCGGACGTGGTGCTGGTGATCGGTTCGCAGAATTCCTCGAACTCGAATCGACTGGCGGAGCTCTCACGTGAGCTCGGCACCCCCGCCCATCTGGTGGACGACGACACCACGGTCGATCCGCGATGGCTCCGCGGAGCCGCCGTGGTGGGGCTCACCTCGGGCGCCTCCGCACCGGAGTGGCTGGTCGAGCGCATGATCGCCTGGCTGGCGGACCAGGGGTTCCCGTCCGTGGAGGAGGTCACGCTGACGGAGGAGCACGTGAAGTTCTCCCTGCCGACCGGCGTCCGCCGGATCCCGCTGTCGCCTTCGGCCTAGCTCCAGGTCGAGAACTGGTCGCGATCCTCTTCGGGTTCCTCGTAGACGACGGAGACGAGCGTGCTGGTGCCGAGGACACCCGGCAGGCCGTGGATCTGCTCGAGGATCACGCCGCTGGCGACCTCCCAGGGCTGGGCCACGCACGCCATCAGGTCGTAGACGCCGCCGAGGACCGCGACGCCGCTCACCTCCGTCATCTCCCCGAGGCGCTCGGCGATACCCGAGGCGGCCCCGGACTCCGCCCTGATGTGGACGTAGCAGGCGTCGCCGATGATCGCGGGCGCCTGCGGTGAGCCCCAGCCACCGATGCCGACCCGGTCCGGAGGCACGACGGGCGCCGTGACGCTGCGCACGACGCCGTCGACGTGGTGGATCTCGGACAGCACGGAGGAGGCGAGCGAGGCGAGGTCCGCCCCCTCGACGTGCACCATGACGTCCCAGTCTCCGACCACGGCGATCGCCCGCCGCACGTTGGGCTTCGCGGCGAGCCCGGCTAGGACCTGCGTCATGGACCCGGGACGGATCAGCAGGTAGACGTAGGCGTCCATGCGGGCGAGGCTAGGTCAGGCCCATCGCCGGTACAAGGACCATCGCCGTCAGTCCTCCGTGGCGGGCGGCGTCCCCGTCAGGGTCCAGAGCTCTTCCTCGCCCTCGTCGGGACCCACGGAGATGAGCCGGTCGCCTGCCTGCAGCGTGAAACTGGAGCGAGGACGGTAGATCCACCGAGCGCCCCGCTGCACCGCCAGCACGAACATGCCCGTCTCCGTCTCCACCCGCATCTCCTTGAGGGTGCGGCCGTCCGCTGGGGAGTCGGGCAGGACGATGGTCTCCGCGCTCGTCTCCTCGGTCTCCTCCAGGGCCATCTGCACGACCGGGTGGAGCGGTTCGCCGCGCTCCACGTACCAGGTCATGTCGCGCGCCGCGTCGCACATCGCCTCGCTGGCCGAGCCGAGCCGGACCAGGCCCCGGAGCTCGTCGGGGTCGCGGGCCTCGGGGGCCGCGCGCAGCACCCAGGACTCGAGTTGGTCCTGCAGCTGGTCGCTCCGCGCCTCCAGGGCCCCCACCTCGGCCGCCAGCGAGCGGTTGTTGAACAGGAGCGACGAGTAGGCGAGGCCGACCGCCGCCTCCGCGAGGTCCTTCAATTCGACCAGGAGGTCGACCGCGCGATCGAGCTCCGAGAGCGCCGGGAGTTCGTCTCCGGGCGCCTCCGGCAACGGCGGCGCCCCCGCCAGCTCACGCACGAGGTTGACGCCCTCTTCCGGCCCGCGGATGAGCAGCACGTCGCCGCGGCTCACGACGTCGTCCGGGCCGGGGTCGAACTCCCAGTCCAGGCCGCTGCGGATCGCCATCACCCACATGCCCGTCTCGGTCGGCAGCGACAGGTCTCGCAGGGACCTGCCCCCGGCGGCAGCGTCCTCGCGGAGCTTCACGCGCGCGGTCATCTCGTCGGCGTGGCGAAGGTCCGGCCGCAGGGCGTCGGGGATCCCGAGCCGGGCGGCGACCACGCGGGCGATGTCGGAGGCGGCGTTGCCGATCTTCTCGATGGCATCGGCGATCCAGAGCACCCCCGCCATGCCCTCGGCGTCCTCGGGCGAGCGGGCCGCGAGCATGGCCATGATCCTCAGGCGACGGAGATGGTCGTTCATCCGTTCCTCGAGTCGCCCGACCTCGCGCGCCAGCTTCTCCTCGTTGAAGAAGACGGCGGCATACGCCAGATCCACCATCAGCTCCGAGGCGTCCTTCAGTTCGACGAGGAGCTCTTTGACGTTCTTGGGTTGGTCATCCATGGCCTAGGACTCCGAATACTGACATGACCGCCAGGATGCAGGCGACTCCCGCCAGGTCCATGACGCTCGTGATGATGGGGACGGTCTGGTTGTCCGGGTCGAGCCCGAATCGGTACGTGATGACCGCGAGGTAGTAACTGACGATCACGGTGATCGGGGTGACCACGATGCCGGCGACCACCGTGGCGCCGACCACGGCGGCCGGATCCGAGGGTGCATGCCCCAACAGCGAGGATAGGCCCACCGCGACCGAGCCGATCAGGGTGAATACCGCGGCGCCCAGGACCATGACCCCTGCCGCGTCGATCAACGCTGGCACCTCGGGGCGTCCCCGAGGTGTGATCACGCCGATCTGGAGCTTCGAGGAGGTCCGCGAAGCGAAGATGCCGCCCAGTGCCCCGGCCTGCGAGACGAACGGCGGGATCAGCGCCAGGACCGCCGGCACCGCGAGCAGCTCGTTGAGGCGGTGCTCCTGCAACAGCCCGGAGAAGACGTCGAGGATCGGCGTGGCCAAGATCACGAAGGTCATCTCCAGCACGATGCGACGAACCACCGCGTCATCCACGGCGTACGCGCGGAACGTGGCGTAGAGGCCAACGGCCAGGCAGAGCGCGGATGCCACGGCGTTCACCGTCGGGTTCTGCACGAGGAACGTCGCGAGGAACAGGGTCGGGATCGTGACCATGTCGCCGAGGGCGGTGACCATCGGGGTCGAGACCGAGTCGAGGTCCCAGCCACGCCGGTAGCTGAGCACGGATAGGGACACGGTCACCACCAGGATCAGCAGCGAACCCAGGGCGCCCCCGACCACGGAGATCGTGACCAGGCTCCACACGGAGATCGACGGCAGCCCGAACACCGCCGACATCGCTCGGGACAGCACCGCGAGCCAGAGCGCGGAGGACAGGGTCGTGACGATCGCGACGTACAGGTTGCGGTACAACACGCCGTCCCGCCGCCACGTGACCTCGAACGTACCGGCGGCGTTCGTGGTGCCCAGGCGGGCGCCGATCGCTCCGAAGATCGTGCCCCGCATCCCCACGGCGGCGGGGACGAGCACGAGCAGACCCGGGAGCTTCTCGAGCGTGCTGCCGATGCCGGAGAGCGTCAGGCCCGCGATGAAGCCGGCGACCGTGCTGAGGGCGAGCGCTACCAGGCCCTGGCGAAGGGTCCGACGTTCGGCCCTCCAGTAGCCGTAGAGCCGCTTGGCGCGGCGCCGGATCGCCCGGCGGCGCGCGGACATAAGGGCACCGTCATTTCCGCTCGTACCTCGTTCCGGGGGTCGAACCCGTGTCGGCCTGGGCCGCAACGGGTCGGGGACCAGTATGACCCTCGGCCGCATCGAAGGGCAACCTTAGGGGGCGCGCGGACCCGTAGGATGAACGTATGGCGACGGTAGCCCGCATCAACCTCACTCCCGTGAGGTCCACCGCGTTGACGCACCCCGATCAGGTGATGCTGGGCGAGGACGGTGTGGAGGGGGACCATCTCTTCCTCTTCCTGGACACGGAGGGCCGGCGGATCTCGGGGACGAACAAGGCGCCACTCCTCGGCATCAAGGCCGGGCACGATCCGAAGCTCGAGAAGCTGACGCTGGCGCTGCCCAACGGCACCCTGGTGCGTGGCCCCGCCCGGCCGACCGGCGCGGCGTTCAAGACGCCGATGTTCGACCGTGAGATCGAGGTGCGGCCCGTGCCGGGACCGATCGAGGACGCGGTCTCCAGGTATCTGGGGCGTGACGTGCAACTGGTACGAGCCCAGCCGGGTGAGCGGGCGGGCGGCGGCGCCCCCGTATCGCTGCTTTCTCGCTCGGCCATCGACGAGCTCGGACGCCGTGCCGGCCGGAAGCCCCCCGATGCCCGCCGGTTCCGCATGCTCTTCGAGCTCGAGGGGTGCATGCCGAACGAAGAGGACGAGTGGGCAGGGATGCGCCTCAGCGTCGGCGACGCGGTGGTCCGTGTGGGGGACGCCACGCTGCGATGCGTGATGACGGAGATGGATCCGGATTCCGGAGAGCGGGACTTCCCCTGCCTGCAGACGCTGGAGACGTATCGGCGAGCCGCCGACGGGGTGGAGTTCGGTCGCTACGCCACGATCCTGATGCCGGGTCTCGTTCGGGTCGGCGACGTCGTCGAGCCCGAGGTCTGAGACCCCGCCTCACCCCTGCCCCTCGCCGTCCCGCCGTTCCTCCTCGACCCAGTCCCGGGTGCAGAAGAGCCAGAAGGCCAGGCCCGCCTGGTCCCCGTACCGCCGGAAGCGCCGGGCGATGGTCGCGTCGGGAACCGGACGAGGCTTCCCGCGTAAGCGCGCGTAGGTGGGCCGCGTCCACGAGTCAAGGATCAGGCGTGAGTTGCGTCCCATGATCATCATGATGTGGGCCGAGGCGTAGGGGCCCACCCCCGGGAGCTCGCGCAGCCGTCGGTCGAGTTCGTCATCGCTCAGGTCCCCGGCCGAGGCGGCGCCCCAGGCCTCCAGGTCGACGGCACCCGTCGCGACACGCTCCGCCAGCTCGATCAGGTACGCGCCTCGGTACCCGGCCCTCGCCACGTCGCGGAAGAACGCAGGCGAGGCCGTGGCGACCGTCGTCGGGTCAGGGAACGCGTTCGTGAGCGGCCCCTCGCCTCCCGAGGCGGGCGAGCCCAGGTGCTCCACGATCGCGTTGACCATCCGGACGGTGGCCGACCAGGTGCAGTTCGTCGTGCAGACCGTCTTGATGACGTCTTCGAACAGGGTGGGGCTGCGGAGCATCCGACCGGCCCCCGTCGTGGCCCATGCGAGCTCCGGGTCCTCGGCTGCGACCGTGTAGAACGCCGAGAGGTCCTGGTCCAGACGCAGGACGTGGCGAACCTGCGTGTCGACTTCCTCCATCGCGCGTGGCCCCGGAACGGCTCCGGTCACCGTCACGGCGGCGCGTCCGGGCCGGCCGGGCCCGATCCGCACCCGCCTCGGCCTCCCGCGGCGGAGGCGCAGCGTGAGCTCCAGGGTTCCGGCGGTGGGCTCGGCCCGGTTCGGCGCCAGCTCCGCGAACCCGTGCGAGTTCAGGGTCCGCACCAGGTCGACGGGTTCCCCGCCGGGTCCATGGAGCGGGATCTCGAGGCCAGCCATCCGGCGAGCCTAGCGCCCTCAGCCGGTAGCATCCCGGCATGTTCGAGATCACGCCCCTGGCGGAGGAGGTGCTGGGCGCGGCGCTCGCGGCGGCGCGTCGATTCGACCCCGAGGCGGGGCTGCGGGCCACCCCCTCCTCTTCCGGAGTTGCGGTCCAGCTGGCCGCCGAGCCGGAGCCGGGAGACAGGACGCTCTCGGGTCCGGCGTACACGCTGTGGGTGGCTCGGGAAGTGGACGGCGTCCTCGACGTCGGCGAGCACGATCGTTTCATCCTTCGCCCGCCCGGTTCGCAGGACCGCACCGCACGCTGAACTCCTCGGGCTCGGCTGCGGGCCCGCAGCTCCCGTGCCGCTAGACTCCCCGCATGGCGGACGTAGGCGTGCTGCACGGTGCCGGTGCGATGACGGCCGGGCCGGTCATGGTCATCGGCGGGGCCGAGGACAAGCTCAGGGACAAGGTGATCCTGTCCCGCTTCGCGAAGTTCGCCGAGGGTCCTCAGGGCAAGGTGGTCGTCATCTCCACGGCGTCCTCGCTCGGAGACCTGGCCACCGAGCGCTACCGCGAGCTCTTCACCGGTCTGGGGATCGGCGAGGTAGTCGGTGTGCGACCCGAGGAACGCGACGAGGCGGACACGCCCGAGATGGCCGCCGCACTGCTCGATGCGACCGGGGTCTACCTCACCGGCGGCAACCAGTCCCGGCTCACCCAGGTCGTGGCCGGCACCCGTCTCGGCGACGCTCTCTTCCTCGCGCACGACCGAGGCGCGGTGATCGCCGGGACCTCCGCCGGAGCCAGCGCGATGGCCAGCCACATGGTGGCGTTCGGCAACGCCGGTCCGACGCCGAAGAACCGGATGGTGCAGCTGTCCGCGGGTCTCGGGATCCTGCAGCACGTCGTGATCGACCAGCATTTCGGGGAGCGCGGCCGGATCGGGCGCCTGCTGGCGCTCGTGGCGCAGTCGCCGTCGCTGCTGGGGCTCGGGATCGACGAGGACACCTGCGGGGTCGTCTTCGCCGACCAGACGCTGCACGTGATCGGTCGGGGCGCCGTGACCATCGTGGACGGCGCCCACGTGAAGACGGACGCGTATCGCGGGAAGGGGTATAAACCGCTCATGGTCTCAGGTGCGGTGCTCCACTCGCTGCCTTCCGGCTACTGGTACGACCTGCGGGGACGCCGGTTGCTCGCGGGAGCCCACGCGCTCGAGGACGAGCGAGAGGCCTCGGAGTGACCTCGGGCGCCACCCGCAACCGGGCGGCCCGCCAGCAGCGCAAGACGGAACCTCCCGCCAAGAAGCCCCCGCTCAGGCCCGATCTCGCGATCGCCCAGTCCCAGGTGTTCCGCGGTCCCAACTACTGGTCCTATGAGCCTTGCGTACGGCTCCTGGTCGACCTCGGGTCGCTCGAGCACTGGCCGTCCAACACGATCCCGCGGTTCAACGAGAAACTGCTGAAGGCCCTGCCCGGTGTCGGCGAGCACTCCTGCTCGCTGGGCAAGCGAGGCGGCTTCCGTGAGCGCCTGGAGGACGGCACCTGGCTCGGCCATGTGGCCGAACACGTCGCGCTCGAGCTGCAACGGGAATCGGGAGCGCACATCTCGCGGGGCAAGACGCGGAGCGCCGGCGCGCCGGGCCGCTACAACGTGATCTACGGATACGCGGAGGAGCAGGTGGGCGTGGCCGCCGGACGCCTCGCGGTGCGACTCCTCAACCACCTGATCAAGTCCGAGCCCGGGTTCGACTTCGACGGCGAGCTCGAGCGGCTGATCCTCCTGGCCGAGCGTCGGCAGTTCGGTCCGTCCACGCAGGCCATCATCGACGAGGCCGTGAACCGCGACATCCCCTTCATCCGGCTGAACGAGCAGTCTTTGGTCCAGCTGGGGCAGGGTCGCTACCAGCAGCGGATCCGCGCCACGATGACCTCCCAGACGAGCGCGCTGGCGGTCGACGTCGCCGGGGACAAGAAGATGACGAACCAGCTGCTGGCCGCCGCCGGGCTGCCGGTGCCTCGCTCTGAGGTCGTGCGGGGCGAGGACGAGGCCGTGGCGGCGGCGAAGAGGATCGGGTTCCCCGTGGTGACGAAGCCGCTCGACGGCAACCACGGTCGAGGCGTGGGGCTCGAACTGAAGACCGAGCGGGCCGTGCGGACCGGGTTCAAGCGCGCGCAGCGAGAGGCTCGGCGAGGATCCGTGGTCGTGGAGTCCTTCGTCACGGGCCAGGACTACCGTGTCCTCGTCATCGGCGGCCGTATGGTCGCGATCGCGGAGCGCGTGCCCGCTCACGTGACGGGCGACGGCCGACACTCGATCCGGTGGCTCGTGGACAAGGCGAATCAGGATCCGCGACGGGGGTTCGGCCACGAGAAGGTGCTCACCCGTATCAAGATCGACGAGGCCGCCGAGGAGCTGGTGAAGAAGCAGGGGCACGACCTCGACGGCGTCCCCCCCAAGGGCGCGATGGTGCTGCTCGCCGCCACCGGGAACATGTCCACCGGTGGCATCTCGATCGACCGGACCTGGGACGCCCACGAGGACAACGTGGAGATCGCCGAGGAGGCCGCCCGGGTGGTGGGACTCGACGTCGCCGGCATCGACTTCCTCGCCCCGGATATCTCGCAACCGGTGCGCGAGACGGGCGGCGCCATCGTGGAGGTCAACGCGGCTCCGGGCTTCCGCATGCACACGCATCCCACGGAGGGCGAGCCGCAGTACGTCGCGAAATACGTGGTCGATGGCCTCTTCCCGCCCGGGACACCGTCGCGGATCCCGATCGTCGCCGTCACCGGCTCGAACGGCAAGACCACCACCACGCGGATGATCGCGCACATCCTCAGGGGCAAGGGCCACCAGGTCGGCATGACGACCACCGACGGCGTCTACATCGATGAGCGGCTGGTGAAGCGCGTCGACGCGAGCGGTCCGAAGTCGGCCCAGATGGTGCTGCAGAACCCGCGGATCGACATGGCCGTGTTCGAGGTGGCGCGAGGAGGGATCCTGCGCGAGGGGCTGGGCTACGGACGCAACGACGTCGGGGTCGTGCTCAACGTGACCGGGGATCATCTGGGCCTGCGGGAGATCGACACGCTCGAGCAGTTGGCGGCCGTGAAGCAGGTCGTGGTGGAGGCCGTCCCGCGCACCGGCTGGGCCGTGCTGAACGCCGACGACCCGCTGGTGGTGGAGATGCGCCGGCATTGCAGCGGCAACGTGATCCTGTTCACGATGCAGGAGAAGCACGACCTGGTCGAACGGTGGATCCGGCGAGGCCGCAAAGCCGTCGTCCTGGAACGGAGCGACCGCGGCGAGATGATGGTCATCAAGGAAGGGCGCCGCACCATGCCGATCGCGTGGGTGCACACGCTCCCCGCCACGTTCGACGGTAAGGCCCGCATGATGGTGCAGAACGCGATGGCCGCCGCGGCCGCCGCGCATGCGATCGGGGCGCATCTGCACGACATCCGCCAGGGCCTGCGGTCCTTCACCACCTCGATCTACCAGGCGCCCGGGCGGCTCAACGTGTTCGACCTCGACGGCGTCCGCGTGATCCTCGACTACGCCCATAACGCCGCCGGCCTCGAGACCCTGGGCGACTTCGTCGAGCGACTCTCGGCGGACGCCACGAGCTCCGAGCGCCCGGGGGAGGCCAGCTGGACGGCGAACCTCCGCGTCGCGGTCGTGGCCACGGCGGGGGACCGCCGCGACGAGGACATGCTCGAGCTCGGCAAGGTGGCGGCGCGGTACTTCGATGAGGTGATCGTCCGTGAGGACCACAACCCCCGCGGCCGCCAGCCGGGTGATACGGCGGCGCTGATCCGCGACGGGGTCGATCAGGCCATCGCCGCCGGCGGGGCCCGTGCGGGTAGCGTCGAGGTCGTGCTGGACGAGATGGATGCGGCGCGCAGGGCGCTCGACCGCTCCCGGCCCGGAGATCTGGTGGTGCTCTGCGTCGACTACGCCACCGACGTCTACAAGGAGCTGGAGAAACGACGCGGGGTCGCCTCGCCCGATGTGCTCCGTGCCTCGGAGGCCACGCTCGTCGACGCCGTCGGCGGCGATCCGGATCTCCTCGCTTAGGCGATCGTCATGCCCATCGATCTCGAGGAGCTCCGACGCGCGCTCGAGGAGGACCGGGCGGCCCTCGCCGCCGAGCTCGGTGTCCTGACCGCCGTCGACCGGGATCCGGCGGGCACGATCGGGTTCGGCAAGCGGGTCGGCGAGGGCACGAGCCAGGCGATCGATCGCATCGAACGCGTGGGCCAGGCCGGCGCCCTCGCCGCGAAGTACGCCGACGTCGAGCGCGCCCTCGCGAAGTTCGACGAGGGGACCTACGGCATCTGCGACCGATGTGGCGCAACGATCACCGACGCGCGACTCGAGGCGCGGCCCGCCTCGGTGCTCTGTGTGCGTTGCAGTGCATCTCGGTAGCCGTCCGGGGGAGCACCGAGCGACCGAAGGCTCGCTCTCGTTAGCTTCGGTGCCGCGATCCGGCGTAGCATCATCGGACCGACGCGTCTCCCGTCTGGTTCCGCGCGCGTCGACATGGAAGGGGTACGCAGGGGATGGCTCGGTTCCTCTATCGGCTGGGCGCCGTGTGCGCGCGATGGCGTTGGGTCGTGCTGGCCGTCTGGTTGGTCCTCGCGGCCGGCGCGGTGGTGTGGGTCCATGCCGTCGGGGCGAAGTCCGACAACAACCTCAGCCTGCCGGGCACGGACAGCCAGCGGGCGTTCGACATCCTGGCTGCGAAGTTCCCTCCGCAGCAGAACGGCACGAACCCGTTCGTGTTCAGCGTGAACACGGGGAAGCTGACGGACCCTAAGAACAAGGCCGCCCTGGACGCGACCTACGCGGCGTTGAAGAAGGCGCCGCACGTCTACAGCGTCCGCAACCCGGTGGGTAAGAACGGGAAGAAGGCGGGGATCCTGTCCAAGGACGAGCAGACGGGGTTCATGCCCGTGCTCCTGAACATCAACTCGGGGTTCATCACCACCGACCTCGCCGAGAAGGCCCTGGCGGCGACGGCGCCGGCCCGCAAGGCCGGCATCCAGGTGGCGGTTGGAGGTTCGATCGGCTCCTCGCTGTCCACGCCGGAGACCCGGACGAGCGAGATCCTCGGCAACATCGCCGCCATGGTCATCCTCGCGATCGTCTTCGGCAGCCTCGTCGCGATGGGCACGCCGATCGTGACGGCGATCTTCGCCCTCGCGATAGCGATCTCCGCGATCGGGCTGCTCGGCCACCTGATGCCCATCCCCTCGGTGGGCACCACGATCGCGACGATGATCGGGCTGGGTGTGGGGATCGACTACGCCCTCTTCATGGTCACGAAGCATCTCGAGCTCCTCGACGAGGACCTACCCGTGCACGAGTCGATCGCGCGATCGGTGGCCTCGTCGGGCAGCGCCATCGTGTTCGCCGGCAGCACGGTCGTGATCGCCCTGCTCTCCCTCGGCGTTGCCGGGATCCCGCTGGTGAGCGCGCTCGGGATCGCCGCCGCCGTGGCCGTGCTGACGGCGGTCGTGGCGTCGATCACGCTGCTTCCGGCGCTGCTGGCGGTGCTCGGCCGGGGCGTCCAGGCGCTGCAGATCCCACGCTTCTTGCAGATCCCGCAGGCGCCTCCAGGCACGGGGCGATGGGACACCTGGGCCCGGTGGGTGTCCTCCCATCCGTGGATCGCCGTCGCGATCGCCGCCGCGATCCTGACGCCGCTGATCATCCCGCTCTTCTCGCTGACCCTCGGCCAATCCGACGTCGGGGTCACGCCGAAGGACACCACCCAGCGACAGGCGTACGACATGCTCAAGGCCGGGTTCGGGGTCGGCTACAACGGCCCGCTCCTGATCGCCACCGAGCTGGATCCCTCCGCCCATCCGAGCGCCAAGTACACGAAGAAGTACGACGAGGCCACCTCATTGCAGACCCAGCTCGAGAAGGAACAGAAGCAGCTGACCGCCCAGGCGAACGCGCTGAAGCAGCAGCAGGCCGAACTGGAAGCCCGCAAGCAGCTCCTGGAACGGCAGGCCGCATCGGTCAAGCGTAGGGAGGCCAACCTGCTGAGCCGGCAGCAGAGCCTGGAGGCGCAGCAGGCCTCGCTCGAGCGGCAGGCCGCGGCGCTCGAGCAGCAGGCGCGCGTGCTGGCGCGGAAGGCGGCGCCGCTGGTCGCCCGCCTCGCCTTCATCAACGGGCGCGAGCGCCTCGTACGCCATCTGATCGCGACCACCACCGACCCCGCCAAGCTTCGGCGACTGCGCCGCCGCCTGGCGCGCCTGCAGCGACGGGAGGCGGAGGTTCGCAGCAAGCTCGCGCCGTTGGTCGCGCAGGGCGAGAGCTTGGTCGCCCAGGCACGCAGGCTGCACGCCGAGGCCGACTCCCTCAAGCGCCAGGCCGCACGGCTGCAGGAGCAGGCCAACGCGCTCCAGCGCAAGGCGGCGCGGCTGATCGCTCGTGAGGCCGTGCTGAAGGCGCAGGGTGCGGAACTCCAGCGCCAGGCCGACCAGCTGCAGCAGCAGCAGGCGGCGGCGGAGCGGCAGAAGCAGCAGGCGTTGGCGCTGAAGAAGGAGCTGAAGGCGATGCTGACGAAGGCCGGCGGCGACGCCCGGGGAACGGACCCGCGCATCGTGCAGCTGCAGGACGGTCTGAGCGCGGAACAGGACGTCGCCACCGTCTCACCGCCGCAGATCAACGAGCGAGGCGATGCGGCCATCATGAGCGTCATCGCGGTGACCGCACCGTCCGCCCCGCGCACCGCCCAGCTCGTCAAGGACCTGCGCGCCACCACGATCCCGGCGGCCACGACGGAGGGCGGCATCGACGCGCACGTCGGAGGCTCGACCGCCAGCAACGTCGATCTCGCGGCGCAGATCTCCAGCCGGATGCTGCTCGTGGTCGCCACGGTCGTGGGGTTGAGCTTCCTGCTGCTGATGGTCGCGTTCCGATCGCTCCTGGTGCCGGTGCAGGCCGCCGTCACCAACCTCCTCTCGGTCGCCGCGGCCCTCGGGGTGCTGACGGCGACCTTCCAGTGGGGGTGGGGCCTCTCCCTGATCGGGCTCGACGCGCCGCGAGGTACCGTGCCCATCGCCAGCTACGTCCCGCTGATGATGTTCGCCGTGCTCTTCGGTCTGTCGATGGACTACGAGGTGTTCCTCATGAGCCGGATCCAGCAGCACCACGTCGAGGGCGAGGATCCGCGGCAGTCGGTGGTATCGGGGCTGGGGGCCAGCGCAAGGGTGGTGACGGCCGCCGCCACCATCATGTTCCTCGTGTTCGCGAGCTTCATCATCAACGGGGATCCGACCGTGAAGCAGTTCGGGGTAGGGCTGGCGGCCGCGGTGTTCCTCGCGGGCACGATGGTCGTCCTCCTGGCGCCCGCGATGCTCACCCTCTTCGGCCGCGCCGTGTTCGTGGTGCCGGGGTTCCTGGATCGCATCCTGCCTCACATCGACATCGAGGGCGGTCTCGAGGAGGAGCCCGACCTGGTTGCCGAGCCCGAGGTGACCTCGTGATCCCCTTGCGTGAGCGCGAGGCCTGGCGTGCGCTCTCGGAGCACCATGACGAGATCGGCCGACGGCACCTCCGCGACCTGTTCGCCGACGACCCGGAGCGCGGCGACCGGATGCACGCTGAAGGCGCTGGGCTCTACCTGGATTACGCGAAGCACCGGGTGACGGACGAGACGATGCGGCTCCTGCGCGACCTCGCCAGGGGATCCGGGCTGGAGGAGCGCCGCACCGCGATGTTCGCCGGCGCCCACATCAACGTGTCCGAGGACCGCGCCGTCCTGCACACGGCGCTCCGGCTCCCCCGCGGTGCCTCGCTCGTCGTGGACGGGCAGGACGTCGTGCCGGCCGTCCACGGGGTCCTCGATCGGATGGGCGCTCTCGCCGAGCGGGTCCGCTCGGGCGCGTGGCTCGGCCACACGGGCCGCCCGATCCGCAACGTGATCAACATCGGCATCGGAGGCTCCGATCTCGGGCCGGTCATGGCCTACCAGGCCCTGCGGCACTACAGCGCCCGCGATCTCACCTTCCGGTTCGTCTCCAACGTCGACGGAACCGACTTCGCCGAGGCCACCCGCGACCTCGATCCCGCGGAGACCATGTTCATCGTGTCGTCGAAGACGTTCACCACCCTCGAGACCATGACGAACGCCCGCACGGCGCGTGACTGGTCCCTGGGCGCGCTCGAGGATCCCGCAGCCGTGGCGAAGCACTTCGTCGCGGTGTCCACGAACGCGGCGGGGGTCGCGGAGTTCGGGATCGATCCCGACAACATGTTCGGGTTCTGGGAGTGGGTGGGGGGGCGCTACTCGATGGACTCCGCGATCGGGCTCTCGACGATGATCGCCGTCGGGCCGGGTGCCTTCGCGGAGCTGCTCTCGGGGTTCCACGCGATGGACGAACACTTCCGGACGGCCCCGCTGGAGTCGAACCTGCCCGTGATCATGGGGCTGCTCGCCGTCTGGTACCGGGAGTGGTTCGGCGCCGCCACGATCGGGGTCATGCCCTACGACCAGTACCTCGCCCGGTTCCCCGCCTACCTCCAGCAGCTCACGATGGAGTCGAACGGCAAACACGTCACGCTGGAGGGCAGACGCGTGGACCATCCGACCGGCGCCGTGTATTGGGGTGAGCCCGGGACGAACGGCCAGCACTCGTTCTACCAGTTGATCCACCAGGGCACCGAGCTGATCCCCGTTGACCTGATCGGGTTCGCGCAGAGCCTGAACCCCATCGGGGCGCATCACGACTACCTGATGTCGAACGTGTTCGCGCAGGCCGAGGCCCTGGCGTTCGGCAAGACGTCGGAGGAGGTGCGCGCCGAAGGCACGCCCGAGGCGCTCGTGCCCCACCGGACGTTCGAGGGGAACCGGCCCACATCGACGATCCTGGCCGAGCGTCTGACACCGCAGACGCTCGGTGCCCTGGTCGCGCTCTACGAGCACAGCGTGTTCACGCAGGGCGTGATCTGGGACATCGACTCGTTCGACCAGTGGGGCGTGGAGCTGGGGAAGGCGCTCGCGCAGCGCATCATCCCCGAGCTGCAGGCGCCCGGAGACGACGGTCTCGATCACGACAGCTCGACCAACGCCTCGATCAGGCGGTACCGGAAGCTCCGCGACGCCTGAGCCCGCATCGATCGGGCGGAGGGATCTGGACTCAGGTCCGGGTGGCGGCGGCCCTGGACGCGATGCGCCGCACCTGGACGGGCGTGAGCCGCTCGGCGCCCTCGGAGGCCAGCCACGCGAAGATCTCGGGGCGCATCCCGAGGGCCGTCACGCTGACCACGTCCCCTCGGGCGGAGACGCGGACCATCGCTCGGAGCGCGTGCAGCTCGTCCTCGTAGGCGGGCACGTCCTCGGCCCCGGCCTCGCGGGCTCCCTCCCGAAGCCGGTCGACGATCTCCTCCCGGTCGCGGCCCCGCAGGTAATGGATGAGCTCCGCGATCGCGAGATGGTCCGAACCCAGCGCCGCGCGCAGGGCGAACGCGTGCAGGATCTCGTCGGTGCGGTCGCCCGCGGTGCAGATGGCGATCCACGTCTCGCGTCCGGGCGCGCACAGACCCTGGAGGATCTCGGTGAGTCCGACCATGCCCGCCTCGTTGTGCGCGTAGTCGATCACGATGATGCGCCCGTTCAGACGGAAGAGGTTGGCCCGGCCCGGGTTCCGCTCGGGGTCCAGCATGAAGGTGCGGAGCCCGCGCGCGACGGCCGCGCCCGGCAGGCCGATCGCCAGGGCGGCCGCCGCGGCCGCCATCGCGTTCTGCGTGTAGACGGACGACAGGCCCGCGACCGTGATCGGTATGTCGAGCAGCCGCACGAGCGGATGGGAGGCGTGGCCCTCGAGCCACGTCATCCGGCCGTCCATCACCGTCATAGCCCGCCCACCGTCGGCGAGCGCCTCGCGCAGCGCAGGATGGCCGGCGTGCAGCGAGAAGAGCCACGGCCGGCCGGTCGCGTGGCGCCGCATCGCCAGCGCGCGAGGGTCGTCGGCGTTCAGGACGTCCCACCCGCCGGGACGTGTGATCCGCGTGATCACCGACTTCACTTCGGCGAGCTGGTCGATGGTGTCGATGCCGTTGAGGCCCAGGTGATCCGCACTGACGTTCGTGACGACGGCGACGTCGTTGTGGCGGACCCCGCAGCCTCGCAAGAGCAACCCGCCGCGCGCGGTCTCCAGGACCGCGATGTCTGGGGCCTGCGCCATCGCCCTCGCGGCCCCGCCGAAACCGCTGTAATCGCCGGCCTCGAGCAGTTCGGCGTCCCCTCTGAAGACGCCGTCGGTCGAGGAGTACGCGACCGTGCGCCCCGACGACCGCACGAGATGGGCGATCAGCCGGACCGTCGTGGTCTTCCCGTTCGTCCCCGTCACCTGGATCACCGGGAGGGTCGGGTCGGCCACGGTGGGCGATGCTCCGGGCGCCACCGCGTCCAGCCTCGCGCCAGCCTCCTTCGCCAGGCGCGAGGGAGATCGTCCACGAAGCATCGCTTCCATCCCCCTCGCGATCTCCTTCGCCAGGGCGACCGCCGCGTCGCGATGCCGCCACGGGAACGCCACGACGATGCGGTCCGGGGCGGCGCCGGGACGTGCGCGAACGGCGAGCCGACGCGCCCCCCCGGCGATCGCCGCCCTCCGTGCGTAGGCCCCGGCGATACGCATGACGGTGCGGCGTCGGTGCTCGGTACCGGCCCGCCCCGGGGAGCGGGCCCCGCTGAGGTCGAGCCGCGTTGCCGCGGTCCGCACCCGTGCCTCCGGCGCGTCGAGCCAGCCCGGCACCGCGAGCTCGAGCTTGATCGCGGGACGCGTGAAGTAGACGTTGGGGCCCTCCAGGACCCGCAGGTCGGTCACCTCGATCGCCCCAGCCCCGGTCATGCGCGAAGCCTACCCACGCCGTGGCGGCCGCGCGACACGCCTGCGGTCAGGTGGGCGTCGCGGACCGGTACCGACGGAGCTCCGGGTAGCCGAGCGCGACGAGGCCTGCCCCCAGGATGCAGGCGAGGCCACCACTCACCACGCTGATCGTCGGCGTGAAGATCGTCGCCATCATCCCGGCCTCGAAGTCGCCGAGGCGCGGTCCGCCGGTCACCACCAGGATGAAGATCCCCGACAGGCGTCCCCGAAGCCGGTCCGGTGTGGTGACCTGGGTGATGGTCGATCGGAAGATCGCGCTGATCACGTCGGCGCCGCCCGCGATGGAGAGGAAGAACAGCGCCCACCACAGATGCGCTCCCACCAGGCCGAAGGCCGCGATGGCCGCGCCCCAGGCGGTCACGGCCCAGATCACGGCGAGCCCCTGTCGATCCACGTGCTTCACCCACCCTCCCGTCACGGCTCCGATCAGTGCCCCCGCCGAGGGCGCGGCGAACAGGAGCCCCACGATCTCGGGTCCACGTCCGAACTGCGTGACGGCCAGGATCGGGAACAGCGCCGCCGGCATCCCGAAGATCATCGCCACCAGGTCGATCACGAACGTCGAGGCGATCACGCGGTTGGAGCGCACGTAGGCGAACCCCTCCTTCACCGCCGGCCAACCGGCGGACGGCCCCGCGCCGGGCTCCGGAGGCATGGGCCGCATCATCCACGCGGCCGCGAAGAGAGCGCCGTAGGTCACCAGATCCACGGCGTAGGCGGCGGCGAACCCGAACACCCCGATCACCACGCCCGCCACCGCCGGCCCGACGACGGAGACCGTCTGCCACAGGACCTGGTTCAGGGTGAGCGCCGAGGGGATCAGCTCCGTCCCCACGAGCCGTGGCGTCATCGCCGAGCGGGCCGGATCCTCGATCGCGCCGACGAAGGCCGTCAGCGCGTTGGCGCCGTAGATGAGGACCAGCGGAGGGTGCCCCGCGAGGGCGCCGGCCAGCAGGATCCCGGCCGCCGTCGCCATCCCGACCTGGGTCACCAACAGGATCCTGCGTCGGTCGGTCGCATCGATGAAGCTCGCGCCCACCAGCGTCCCGGCGAACAGCGCGACCAGTCCCGTGAGGCCGGTGAAGCCCACGGCCGCGGCCGACCCGGTGAGGGCGTAGACCTGAACGTAGATCGCGATCCGGGCGAACTGGTATCCGAGTTCGGAGACGAACTGCCCGGTCCACAGCAGCCGGAAGTCGCGGGAGACCCGCAGCGGCGTGAGGTCGAGGAGCAGCCGGCGGATACCCCGCTTGGAGCCCGCCGACGCCCCGCCACCCTCCTCGCTCACGCACGGACGGTAGCAAGCCGCCGAGCTCCGGCGCGTTCGCCGACCTCGGGGCTCCGACGGGTCAGGTCAGAGCCGTTGCCAGCGCGTCGCCCAGCACGTCGAGGCCGTCGTCGAGGAGGGCCGGCTCGATGTTGATCGGCGGAAGCAGACGGAGCACGTTGCCGTAGGTCCCCGCGGTGAGCACGATCACGCCCTGCGCGAGACAATCGGCGGCGATCGCGTTCATCGTGGCGGCGTCCATCGGTTCCTTCGTGTCCGGGTCGCTGACCAGCTCGATCGCGCACATCGCGCCGCGACCCCGTACCTCGCCTATCGACCCGTGCGCATCGGCGAAGGTGCGGAACCGGTCCATGACGACCTCGCCCACCTCGACCGCACGCGCCAACAGCCCTTCGCGCTCGATCTTCTCGATCACGGCGAGGCCGGCGGCGGCGGCGACGGGGTTGCCGCCGTACGTGCCCCCCAACCCGCCGGGGTGGACGCGCATCCATCAGCTCGGCGCGACCGGTCACCGCGCGACAGCGGCATGCCCGCCCGCGAGCGATTTCGCGGTGGTGACGATGTCGGGCACGACGTGCTCGTCCTCGATCGCGTACCAGCGGCCGGCGCGCCCCATGCCGCTCTGGATCTCATCGGCGATGAAGACGATGCCGTGGGAGGCGCAGAAGTCCGCGATGCCCTTCACGAACCCGGGCGCCGGCACCACGAAGCCACCCTCGCCCTGGATGGGCTCGATGATGACGGCCGCGATGTTCTCCTCGCCGATGTGCTTGTGCATCTCGTCGAGGGCATAGGCGAGGCACGCCTCGGCGCACGCCTCGGGCGTGTCGCCGCCGCACGGGCATCGGTAGGGGTACGCATAGGGGAGGCGGTAGACCTCAGGCGCGAACGGCCCGAATCCCTGCTTGTAGGGCATCACCTTCGCCGTGAGCGACATCGCGAGGAGGGTCCGTCCGTGGAACGCGTGGTCGAACGTGACCACGGCGGTCCGCCCCGTGGCCCGGCGGGCGATCTTGATCGCGTTCTCGACGGCCTCGGCACCGGAGTTCGCGAACATCGTGCGCTTCTCGTGGTCGCCGGGCGTGAGCTCGTTGAGCCGCTCCGCCAACTCGATGTAGGGCTCGTTGGCGGTTACGTGGAAGCAGGTATGGGTGTCGAGCTCCGCCTGCCGCTGGATCGCGGCCACGACCTCCGGAGCGGTGTGTCCGACGTTGAGGACGGCGATGCCGGTGGCGAAGTCGATCAGCCGGTTGCCGTCGACGTCTTCGACGATGGCGCCGGATGCCCGAGCGGTCACGATCGGGTGGATCGAGGCCACTCCCGCCGGTATCGCGCGGTAGCGCCGCTCGAACCAGGCCTTGGACCGGGGTCCGGGGATCTCGGTGACGAGCTTGCGCTCCTGTGGGATGTCCATCTCGGTGCCCTCCTCGGGGTCGCGCGCGGGGCGATGCCCACGCCCGGCTGACGGCGACGCGGCCGATACCGACCCTACGAGTCTCCGCCTCGTTCGTCCGCGATGTCAGGTCCCACGCGGGCCTTGGCTCTCGTCCGACTTTGTACGGACCGTCCATCGAGACCGGCCCCTAGGTCGGGCTCGGCCCGCGAGCGCTGTACGTTCCGTACAATCGCGCCCATGGGCGTCACGGTGAAGGACATCCTCGGTGTCCCCGGTATGCCGCTTCGACTCCTCGCGGGCGAGGCCGAGACCGGCCGCCCGGTCCGGTGGGTCCACGCGAGCGAGCTGGACGATCCCACGCCCTGGCTCAAGGGTGGGGAGCTGATCCTCACGACGGGCATGGGGCTGGGCTCGACGCCGGCGAAGCAGCGCGCCTACGTGAAGCGGCTCGCCGGAGCCGGCGTGTCCGGCCTTGGGTTCGGGCTCGGCTTCTCGCACGAGAAGACACCGCGCGCCCTCGTCACGGCGGCCGACGCCGAGCGCCTACCGTTGTTCGAGGTGCCCTACCCGGTGCCGTTCATCGCCATCACGGAGGCGATCTTCACGCGGATCGTCGCCGAGCAGTACGACGCCCTCCAGCGCGCCGTCGATGCCGAGCACGCCCTCACCCGCGCGGTGATGGATGGCAAAGGCATCGAGGGGATCGCCGGTTCGCTGGCCGGCGTCGTCAAGGGCTGGGCGCTCCTGCTGGACCTCCATGGGATCCCGCTCGCCTCGACGGGACGGGCCGCCCGCCTCCGTGCCGAGCGGGTGTGGGACGAGTTGCGCGAGGCGCGGCCCGACGGCACGTCGTTCTCGCTCACCGCTGGTCGACCGAGGGCACCATGTCTGGATCCAGCCCGTCGGTGCCGAGGGTCGCGTCGAGGCGTTCCTGGCGGTGGGCAAGCCCGAGCAGCCGAGCCAGGCGGATCGCATCGTCGCGGGTCACGCCCTCAGCCTCATCGCGATGGAGCTCGCGAAGACCCGCGCGGTCGCCGACGCTCAGCGCCGCCTGCAAGGAGACTTCTTCGACCGGCTGGCCCTGGGTGAGCTGAGCGCTTCCGAGGCGGCCCGCGGCCTCGCGCGCTTCGGGTTCGACCGGGACGCGCAGGTGATGGTGGTGAGCCTGGAGGGGGCCGGATCCGAGGAGCTCGCGGACGCCCTCGCAGACGAGCGCTCGCGCGCCGGGGGCGGGTTCCTGATCTCCACCCACGCCGATGGGGCGCACCTGTTGACGAGCGCCGCCCCCGCACCCGACCTCGAGGCCCTGGTGGATTCGGTGAGCGAGCGCGCGGACGCCGAGGTCCGTTGCGGCGCTGGCTCCCCGGTCGCGGCCGTGGATGTCGGACGGTCGCTGCGTGAGGCCCGTTACGCGCTGCGGGTCTGTCGACTCGAGGGATGGCGACAGGCCGGGATTCCCGGACCTGGGCACCTACCGACTCCTCCTGTCGATGGCCGACCCGGACGCCCTCCGGGCTTTCTCCGACGCGATGCTCATGCCACTCGAGGCCTACGACCTCGATCACCACGGCGAGCTGCTCGCATCGCTGGAGGCCTTCCTCCAGCACAACGCGCGGTGGGAGACCGCGGCCTCCCAGCTCTACGTGCATCGCCACACGTTGCGGTACCGCATGCGCAAGGTGGAGGAGCTCACCGGTCGCGACCTCGGCTCGAGCTTCGACCGGATGGAGTTCTGGCTGGCGCTGCGCGCACGCGACCTGATGTCCGTCGAGCCCGAGGCCTAGCGCGCGTCGCGGACGCGGCTCAGGCTCGCCCGATGCCGGTCCCCGTGCCCTCCTCGGGACCAGCCTGCTCCTGGGCGGCCGCGACCCCCCAGAGGAGGAGCGCCAGCAGCCCGCCGATCACGATCACCGAGATCCAACCGAACCCGATCCAGAGCAGCAGCGCCACCGCGACGATCACGAGGCCCACCCTGATCCGGTCGGCGTTCCGCGCCGTGAACGCGACCAGCGGGCTGCCGCCTGGCTCTGATAGACCGCGCGCCTGGTCCTTGGTCGTCTCGAACCACTTCGGCCGACCGACGAGGTGGGCGATCAAGGCGACCAACAGGGCGAGGACGGCGACGACCACGGCGACGCGACGGAGGCTGCCCGCGACCTGTTGGAAGATGTCGCGGGCGGTCGTCTGCCCGCCGGGCGTCGTGATCGCGTCGACGATCTGTGACTCGATCGCGCGGATGATCGGCAGGCCGATCAACAGGGCCGCCGCTCCCCCGATGCCGAGCCAGACCAGGGTCCTCCGCCGGTTGACCGATACGAACACGGCGAGCGCCCCCAGCAGCAGGACCAGGGCGACCAGGCCGTAGCCGAGCCGCTTCAGGTTCTTCGCCGCCGTCTGGTAGCTGTGCAGCTGGTCCGCGCTCATGATCGTGACCTGGCCGAAGTCGCTGGGAAGGCTCACGCCGAGCTGGGCGCTGAGCGCTGAGATCGCCCCGCTCGCGTCGAGGTTGGCAGGGAGCGTCGGCAGCGTCACGTTGATGCCGAGGCTCGGCAGTGCCTGCTGGATGATCTGGATGATGGCAGGGATCAGGTTGAGCTGGACGTCTCCGCCGCTGATCGAGACGTTCGGCAGCTGAGAGTAGTCGCCGTTCAGCAGGGCCACGATCTTCGTGTGGAGCCGGGTGTTCAGCTCCACCCACAACCCCTGGAACGTATCGGACGCCAGGAACTTCGACACCTGCTGTTCGACCACGTTGTGGAGGGCCGAGGTGATGGATGCCGGCGACGAGCGCCGCCTGCGAGGACGCCTTGGGGATCTGGGCGATCGCGTCGGTGACGCGCTGCTGGAGGTCCAGGGCCACGAAGATGTCGTCGGTGAGCTTGACCGCGAGGGCGTTCGTGACCGCGGGATCCTGGGCGATCGGCGTGACCAGGGCCAGGTAGCGATCCTGGTTCCACACCGTGCGGTTCGCCCAGATGCCGACCGTGGCCAGCAACACGCTCAGGCTGCGTGAGCAGCACGAGCACGACCGTGAAGAAGCGCCGGGTCTTGACGGCTCGCCTGCCTCGAGCGCGGTCCAGCTCCTCCTTGAGCTTCGCGTTCTCCTCGGCGAGCGCCTCCGCCGTCATGCCCTCGCCGTTGCTCGCGTCTGCCATCGGTTCCTCCCTTGGAGCTGACCTGTCCCGTGCGGGCCTAGGTCGCCGTCCGGTCTACCAGCGGTGTGACGTAACCCAGTGTCGCGCATACCGTACACGACCCCACCACCCACGCCAACCCCCGCGTTGGCCGGACCGTACACCGGGTGTCGGGCGGCTGGCCCCTTCGGCGGGTGGTCCGCTCGTCGTGAGACGCGCCATACTGGAGTTCTGCCGGCGGCCCCATCGGCCGCGTGACCTCGACGACAAGGAGGGATCATGGCTGACAGCCATCAGATGTTCATCGGCGGCGAGTGGGTCAACTCGTCCGACGGCGCCACACGCGACGTGATCAGCCCTCACACGGGCGAGGTCATCGCCTCCGTCCAGGAGGGCACCGCGGAGGACGTGGACAAGGCGGTTGCCGCGGCGAAGCGTGCGTTCGAGGAGACCTGGTTCGACAGCACGCCGAAGGATCGCCAGCTGATGTTGTTGAAGCTCGCCGACGCGATCGAGGCCAACGCCGATGAGATCGTGAAGATCGAGTCCGAGGACGCCGGCAAGCCGGCCGCGGTGACGATGTCCGAGGAGATCCCGCCGATCGTCGACAACCTCAGGTTCTTCGCGGGAGCGGCGCGCGTGCCCGAGGGCCGCAGCGCCGGGGAGTACATGGCCGGGTTCACCTCGATCGTCCGGCGCGAGCCGATCGGCGTCGCGGGATCTGATCGCGCCGTGGAACTACCCGCTGATGATGGCGATCTGGAAGGTGGGCCCCGCGCTGGCCTCGGGCAACACGGTCGTGCTGAAGCCCTCCGAGCTGACCCCGTTGTCGACGATCAAGCTGGCCGAACTGGCCGCCGACATCTTCCCGCCCGGCGTCTTCAACGTGGTGACCGGCGACGGCGTACCCGTGGGCGACCGGATGGTGCGCCACCCCGACGTCGGCATCGTGTCGCTCACCGGCGATGTGGCCACGGGCAAGCTGATCCACACGAACGCCAGCGACAGTCTCAAGCGGGTGCATCTCGAGCTGGGCGGCAAGGCGCCCGTCGTGGTGTTCGACGACGCGGACCTGGAGGCGGTGGTCGAGTGGATCTCGATCGCGGGCTACTTCAACGCCGGCCAGGACTGCACGGCCGCCTGCCGCGTCCTGGTGGCGGAGGGCGCCTACGACAAGGTCCTCGAGGACCTCGTGCCCGCCGTGGAAGGTCTGAAGGTCGGCACGGCCTTCGAGGAGGATGTGGCGGTGGGCTCGATGATCAGTGGCCGAGCAGCTCCAGCGGGTCGAGGGGTTCCTCGAGCGCGCGAAGGACGCCGGGCGCCGAGATCGCCACCGGGGGAGCGTCCCTCGGCACCTCGGGCTACCACTTCAAGCCGACCGTCGTCGCCAACCCCGCCCAGGACGCGGAGATCGTGCAGCGCGAGGTGTTCGGGCCCGTGGTGACCGTTCAGCGGTTCACCGACGAGGACCAGGCCCTCGCGTGGGCGAACGGGACGGACTACGGCCTCGCGTCCTCGGTGTGGACCCGCGACGTGGGTCGCGCGATGCGGATGTCGCGGCGCCTCCAGTTCGGCTGTGTGTGGGTGAACACCCACATCCCGCTCACGCCGGAGATGCCGCACGGCGGCTACAAGCAGTCCGGGCACGGCAAGGACATGTCGGTCTACTCGCTCGAGGACTACACCAACATCAAGCACGTGATGGTGTCGCTCGACTAGTGGTACGACCCTGAACCGGTGGCCGGCGCGCCCGAAGGGCGCGCCGGCCGCACGGAGGATCCATGACGAGGAAGGTGGTGAACCCCCGATGAGCATCAGACCGTTCCTGGTCAACGGCGAGTGGCGCGAGGGCGAGGGCACCCTCGAGGTGAAGAGCCCGTTCGACGACAGCCTCGTGGCAGAGCTGGGCGTGCCCACGGCGGACGACGTCGAGGAGGCGATCGCCACCGCGCACGACACGTTCCACGAGGCGTCACGACTGCCGGTGCACGTGCGTTCCGAAGCCCTCGATCACATCTCGCGAAGGCTAGCGGAGGACGTCGACGAGAACGCCGAGCTGATCGCCCGCGAGGGCGGCAAGCCCCTGAAGTGGGCGACGGTGGAGGCCACGCGCGCCGTCTCCACGTTCCGGTGGGCCTCCGAGGTCCTGCGCCACGGGGACGACGAGGCGATGCGACTGGACACCGAGGCCGCGTTCACGGGCCGCATGGGCATCCTCCGCCGGTTCCCCTACGGGCCGGTCTTCGGGATCACGCCCTTCAACTTCCCGCTGAACCTCGTGGCGCACAAGGTCGCGCCGTCGCTGGCGGTTGGCGCCCCCATCGTGGTGAAGCCCGCGAGCGCCACCCCGATCGGCTCGCTCGTGCTCGCGAAGTACTTCGCCGAGACCGACCTGCCCAAGGGGATGTACCAGGTCCTGCCGGTGAACTCGAAGGTCGCGGACAAGATGGCGCGCGACGAGCGGTTCCGCAAGATCAGCTTCACGGGCTCGGCCGCGATCGGCTGGTACCTGAAGTCGATCGACCCGAAGAAGCGCGTGACCCTGGAGCTGGGTGGCAACGCGGGCGTCATCGTGCATTCCGACGCCGACCTGGATCTCGCGGCCCAGCGGGTGGCGTTCGGTGGCTACTACCAGGCGGGGCAGAGCTGCATCAGCGTCCAGCGGGTGCTGGTGGCCTCCGAGGTCTACGACGACTTCGCCGCGAGGCTGACGAAGCAGGTCGAGAGCCTGAAGACGGGCGACCCGATGGATCCGACGGTCGACGTGGGTCCCGTGATCGACCGCGGTGAGGTCGATCGCATCTCCGAGTGGGTCCAGGAGGCCGTGAACCAGGGCGCCGAGCTCCTCACCGGCGGGAAGGCCGATGGCTCGCTCTACTACCCGACGCTCCTGGGGCGGACCACCCCCGAGATGAAGGTGCGCTGCGAGGAGGTCTTCGGACCCGTGGCCACCATCACGCCTTACGAGACCTTCGACGACGCGCTCGCCGAGGTGAACGACTCGAAGTACGGCCTGCAGGCGGGGGTCTTCACGAACGACATCAACCGCGCCTTCGAGGCGCACCGGACCCTGGAGGTGGGCGGTGTCATCATCAACGACGTCAGCGCCTTCCGGGCCGACCAGATGCCGTACGGGGGCTCGAAGGACAGCGGCTTCGGCCGCGAGGGCCTGCGGTTCGCGATGGAGGAGATGACCGAGCCGCGCATCATGGTCCTGTCGCACGTACCGCTGTAGACGACGTCCGCCGTTCCGCGACGGGGGAGCCCTGCCGGGCTCCCCCGTCGCGTATGAAGGGCTAGCGATACCGGCGCGTGGGTCGGCTCACGGCCTTCCGGCCTTCACCACGGGCGAGGCGAAGTCCACGTGCAGCGGCAGGACGTTGCCGGGAAGCATCAGGTCCATGCCGTCGGGGAAGGAGAGCTGGCCGGGACCGCTGCCCGAGGTGCCCGTCCCGTACTGCCACACGATCTTGTCGGTCTTCGGGTCGATCAGCACGACGCGGTGGCGGTAGTCGTCGTTGACCGCAACGAGCCCGTTCGGCAGTGGCATGGCCAGGCTGGGGTGGTCGAGCATCCCGGGACCGCTGGTGGGGTGGTAGTACCAGAGCACGTTGCCCGACATGTCGAAACGGATCACGGCCCCGGGCCGCGCGTAGCTGGCCACCATGAACGTGCCGTCGGCGAGTCGCTGCGGGTCCGAGGGCTCCACGACCCCGCGGACGAGATGCGACCAGATCACGTGGCCGGTGGACGTGACCTCGCTCACCTTGGCGCCGTTGAGCTCGGAGATCAACAGGTGCCCGTTGGGCAGGGGGGTGTCGCCGTTGGGGTAGCCCACCGTGCGGGGCAGGTCGGGCGTGCAGTTGCCCGTGATCCCGATCTGACGCTCGAAGTGCCCCGCGGCGTTCAGGAAGAGGATCCGGCAGTTCTTCGCATCGGCCACCACGACCCCGCCGCCCGGCATGGGGTAGAGGTCGTCGGGCTGGTGGACGTATCCGGGCGAGGACCCGGCGACCCCCGTATGGCCGTACGTCCACAGGGTGCGCCCGCTCGGATAGGCGATCTCCGCGAGCAGATCGTTCTCCTCCTCGTTGATCAAGATGGCGTGGCCGCCGTGCACGAAGAACGCGTCGTCGGGGAAGTAGAAGCGGAACGTGGGGGCCGGCAGCGAGGGAGACGGGTAGGTCCAGACGATGTGCTTGCGGGCGTTCATCACGAGCAGCCGGTTGTTGCCGCGGTCGGCGACGAGCAGCAGCCCGGCGAACGGACGGACGTTGGCGGCGGCAGAGCTCGTCGTGGCCGACACGCTGGGCAGGGCATCGCCTGGAGAGGGGGAGGATCCCGCTGTGCCCGTCGGCGCCGCCCGCATCGCGGCACGCAGGACCTGCCCGCTCGTCGAGGCGCTCGCACCGGTGGCGCCGCCGATGAGGAGCGAACCGTGAGCCGTTGCCGCCACGGCCGCATCGGCGGTGGGCGTGGCCAACGGACCGCTCCGGGTGACCGTGCCGGTGGACGGATCGATGATGCTCACGGAGTCGACGGGCACGTCGGCGGCGTCGCGTCCGCCCGCGATGTACGGACGACCCGCCACGGTGAACGCCGCGGCGTGGCCCACCGGGGCGGGCAGCGACCCGATCCGCTCGACCGAGGTCGCTGACGGGTCGAACGCGTAGACGGACGAGGAGGGTCCGTTGGCCCCTCGCCCTCCCGCGACGATGATGCGCCCGCCCGCGACCGTCGCCGCGGGGTAGCGCAGGCCGACGGGGAGGCGCGCCACCAGCCGGAACCGCTTCCCGTCGGACGTCGCGTAGATCTCGGGCCTCGGGACGGTGTTGTCGTACCCCCCGATCAGGTACGCGGTGTTCCCGACGGTGACCGACGAGAGATCCGACAGGGCGTGCGGCAGATGCCCTATCACGCTGCCCGACCGGGTCGCCGGATCGAACGCCTGGACCAGATCGGTCCCGGTGGAGGAGCCCCCGCCGAAGACCACGAGTCGCCCGCCGATCATGGCGCCGGCGGCGTCGTGCACGGGCGTGGGGAGGCTTCCGAGGCTGGTGAGGGCGCCGCTGACCGGGTCCATCGAGAACACGCCACCCACCGTGGTACCGGCCGCATCGAGCCCTCCCGCGATGAGCACCCTCGGGCCGTCGCTGACGGCGACCGTTCGTTCGATCGGCGCCGGCAGCCGATAGCCGGCGGGGCGGATCGAGAGGACGGCGGGAGCCGCCGACCCCCGCGAGGTGTCGGACGAGCCAGAGCTGGGACGCCCGGCGCCCGACGATGCCGCGCCGCCACCGGCTCCGTCGTGGGAGCAGGCTCCGGCGACCAGCGCGAGCGAGAACGCCAGGATCGTGACCGTCTTCAGGGAGGCGAACGCCTCCGTGGAGCGGCGCCTCGTCATGTGTGGATCGCGGGCTTCGATCGGGTGCTCCCTTCGGCCACTGCGACAGGGTCGTCCATGGGGAGCCCGTCCACAGTATGCCTCGCCGAGGGCCGTGATGTCCGGAAGCCTCGCTCGCGGTCGGGCGAGACGGGTCGCGCTAGGCTCGGAGGGTGAACGCGGTGGCGTGGTGGATCTCGATGGTGGTGCTCGTCGGGTTCGGGGTGTTCGTCATGCGTCGCGCGTTCCGTTCGCGCCTGGACGCCGGGGAGGATACGAGCTCGCGGTTCGGGCCACCGGTGGACCCCGGGGAGCCGGGCGAGTCGGATCCGGACGACCCAGGCGCGCCGGGCAACTGACGGTTCAGCCCTCGGATCCGGACCGCCGAGCACCTCCTCCACGAAGTCCCCGATCCGTCCGGCGGCCTCCTTCTCGCGCCGCCAAAGGAAGTGGTCCGTGCCCTCGAGGACCACCGCCTCAGCGTTGCGGAAGCTCGCAGCGAACCCGGCCAGCTCATCGACGGGACAGAACGGGTCGTGGTCGCCGGCCACCAGCAAGGTCGGCTGACGGACGTTCCGGAGCTCTGCGGGTGGCGGCAGAGGAGGAAGGGACACGTCACCGGGCATGAGCGGGATCCCGATGAGGACCAGCGCATCGACGCGCGGATCCCGCTGCGCGTGGCGGAGCGCGACGTTGGCCCCGAAGGACCAGCCGCACAGCACCGTGGGTCCTGCCGGGACCGCCTCACGCGCCCGGGTGATCGCCGCGTCCACGTCCCGGATCTCGTCATGACCGCCGCCGTAGGTTCCGGCGGACCCCATCACCCCGCGGAAGTTGAACACGAGCGCGGCCAGCCCTCGGCTCCCGGCCAGCTCGTTGCGCACGGCCCACAGGATGGGATGGTCCTTGCTACCCCCGTGCCGGGGGTGGGGATGGCAGATCACCGCCGAGCCGCGCGCCGGAACATCGTCGGGCATGCGGAGCTCGGCCTCGAGCCGCACGCCGTCCTCGGTCGTGAAGGTGATGGTGTCCACGACATGCGACCATGGCATCCGTGACCTCCGAACGACAACCGCGCGGGATCGGGTTCGCGCTGAGGGACCCCTGGGCGTGGCCCGACCTCGCGGGACTCGCACGGGAAGGCGAGGCACGCGGGTACGCGGCGGTGTTCCTGCCCGAGATCACCGGTCGCGACGCCTTCGCGGCGCTGACGGCTCTGGCCGCCGAGACCCGGCTGCTGTCCCTGGGCACCGGAGTCGTGCCCATGGGCTCGCGCCACCCGCTCCTCACCGCGATGGGCGCCGCGACGGTCGACGAGCGCTCGGGTGGCCGCGCGATCCTGGGGTTGGGGACGGGGCCCGCCACTCCCGGCGCGCTGGACCGGCTCCGCGAGCAGGTCGGCGTCCTCCGACGGCTGTTCGATGGCGGGTCCGCGACGTGGGAGGGCCGTGACCTCCGGCTGGCTGCGCCGATGGCCCGGCCCGTGCCGGTCTGGATCGCGGCCCTGGGTCCGCGGGCCGTCCGGCTGGCTGGCGAGATCGCCGACGGGATGCTCCTCAATTGGTGCACGCCCGAGCGCGTGGCCGAGGCCGCGTCGGCGGCGCGGGAGGCGGCCGAGGCCGCCGGGAGGGACCCCGGGGAGCTCACCGTGGCCGTGTACGTCCGAGCCAACCTGGCCGAGTCGCCCGATGCCGCCGTGGCCGCGCTGCGGCCCGCCGCCGGCGAGTACGCGTCGTATCCGGCCTACGCCCGGCAGTTCGGCGCCATGGGCCTGGCCGACGAAGCGGAGCGCGCCGCGGCAGCGCATCGCGCTCAGCGGCCCCAGGACGTACCGGAGGCGCTGGTCCGGGCCATCGCCCTGGTGGGGCCCGAGGCCGCGGCGCGCGTCCGTCTGGCCGCCTACCTCGAGGCCGGCGCCGACCTGCCGATCGTCTACCCCGTGGTGGACCCGCACGGTCCCGCGGAGCCTGTCGCGATCACCATGCGCGTCCTCGCGCCGGCCTGAACCCACGGCGATCCTTCGCACCCGCAGCGAGCCCCTTGCGTTGCGGCAGCCGCTCGGCGTCGTATATTGACGGTTACCAAGGTCGACACCGTGGAAAGTCGACCGCCCGCCGCCGCTCGTGAAGGAAGGGATCCAGGGGATGACGTACACGATCACCGAGCCGTGCATCGACGTGAAGGACCGCGCCTGCGTCGACGAGTGTCCCGTCGACTGCATCTACGAGGGCCCGCGGATGCTGTACATCCAGCCGGACGAGTGCGTCGACTGCGGCGCCTGCGAGCCCGCCTGCCCCGTGACCGCGATCTTCTACGAGGACGACGTTCCCGGCGAGTGGAAGCAGTTCACGCCGATCAACGCCGAGTGGTTCGCCGACTCCGTCTCCGGCGTGGGCTCGCCCGGTGGGGCCGCTCAGGTGGGACCGGCGGCCGTCGACCACCCCGTCGTGGCCGCTTGGGAAGCCGTCTGAGGGGTGGGGGTCAGGCCGGGTCGGGCAGGACGGCCGGACCGGTTGCGGCGGTGGGGGTTTCCTCCGCCGAGGGCCATCGCTGACGCGACTTCGCCGCGAGCTTGAACATCAGGTCCACCGCCTTGGGGTCCTCGCTCGCCGGTCGGGCCTCGACCACGCCGTCGGCCACCGCGCGTTCCCAGATGTCCTCGACCCCGATCCGTGCGGATGATCGTGAGCGTCCAGCCGTCGGACTGACCGAGCCCGCCGAAGGAGATGTCGGCGTGCTCGGCGGCGAAGTCCGGGCAGTGGAGGCATCCGGGGCGCGTGAACCGGTGAGCGTCCTTCAAGCGAGTACGTGATCTCCTCGCCGTCGTCGGTGTAGAAGAGCAGCTTGCCCTTGATGTTGACGCGGACCAGCCGATCGAGGTCGAGGCCGAGTTCCTGCTGGGCGATCTCGTCCATCAGGCCGTCGTAGGTGAACGTCTTCGAGCACAGGAGCCCGAACGTCCACGCGATCTTCTTGCGCCACTTGTTCACGCGACGCGACTCCATCGCACCGGTGACGCTCGCCTGGCAGCTCATGCCCACGAGCGCCACCTTCGATAGCCCCAGCTCCGCGGCCTTGATCAAGCGCCAGGGGGTTCGCGGAGTACGTGTAGCGGGAGCCGGCCGTATCCAGGACGCCCTGGGCGTCGGTGACCACGGTGGGCTCGGCGTCCCACTGGCGCTCCTCGGAGAGCTTGGACGTGCACGCCCCGTCGATGTCCCCGTTGGCGAGCCCCCAGATCAGCAGGGCCGAGACCACGCCGCCGTCCTGACCGGCCATGAGGGACGGCGCGTCGGCGGCGCGCGCCAGCACGATCTCCTGGTAGCGGCCGATCACCTCGTCGGGCTTCCTCGTCATCCCGAACAGCGAGACGTCGATCTCGTCCTCCCAGTCCCGGAAGCGCGGGCAGGCACGGGTGCAGATGTCGCAGCCCTTGTCGCCGTGGGAACAGCGGTCGGGGCCTTCGTCCTGGAGCTGGACCGGCACGCCGTCCTGGTAATCGAGGACGTGGAACGGGCAGGTCACGATGCAGGCGGTACAGCCGGTGCACAGTCCGGTGGCCACCACCTCGTGGTGCAGGTCGAACCACTGGGTCTTGTCGGCCGACGAGGGCATGGCGGGAGCATAGCCCACGGCCAGGTGCCGAGGTCTCCGTCCGGGTCAGCGGTCAGACGCTGAAGGACTCGCCGCAGGCGCACTCGTGCGTGACCTGCGGGTTGCGCATCTTCAGCCCCCCGCCCATCAGGGCGTCGTCGAAGGCCAGCGTCGAACCGGCCAGGATCGGGATGCTGCGCGGGTCGATGATGACGCGCACGCCGCCCTCGGCCTCGATCACGGCGTCCTCGCCCGTGGGTGCGTCCTGGAACGACAGCTCGTAGCTGAATCCGGAGCAACCCCCCGCGGTGACCCGGACGCGGAGCAGCGCCTCGGCGCGGCCCTCCTTCGCGGCGAGGGCCGCGATCTTGCGGGCGGCCTCGGGCGTGACGTCGATCGGTGCGGTCGTCGTGCTCATCGTCCATGCAAGGATACCCCCGCGCGGAGGATCGAGCCCGAGGGCCGCGGCGAAGATCCTGGCGTAGGCGCGGGCGCCCGCGACGAGCTCATCGACGTCGATGGACTCGTTCGCCGTGTGCGCGACCGTGAGCGAGCCCGGGCCCAGGATTATGGCGGGGATCGCGGCCTGGTTCAGGTAGAACCGGGCGTCCGTGATGCCGGTGAAGCCGACGAGGGCCGGCTCCTCGCCCCGCTCGGCGGCCACGGCGGCCCGCGCGATGTCCACGATCCGGGCCTCGGGGTCGCCCTCCGCGGCGTCCGTCCACTCGCGCAGGGTGGCCTCGATCCGTACGTCGGGGTCCTCGGCCTGCAGCGCCGCGGCGAGCGTGCGGAAGGGGGCCAGCACGGCCTCGGGGTCGGTTTCACCGGGGATGATCCTGCGGTCCACGTCGACCTCACAGCGGTCGGGCACCACGTTGGGTGCGCTGCCGCCCGAGATGAGGGCGGCGTTCACGGTGGGGCGTCCGGTCAGCGGGTGTTCGAGGTCGGGCAGGACCTCGGGGAGGCGGAGCAGGTACCGGGCCATCGAGGTGATGGCGTTGACGCCGCGATGCGGCTGCGAGCCGTGGGCCGCCCGCCCGTGTGCGGTCAGGGTCACCCAGGCTCCGCCCCGCTCCGCAAGTCCGATCTGCAGCTCGCTCGGCTCGCCCACCACGGCCATGTCCTGGTCCAGCAGCCCGGCCTCCCACAGGACCTTCGTACCGTGGATGCCGGCGAGCTCCTCGTCCGCAGCGAGGTGGTAGACGAGCGTGCCGCGCAGCTCGATCCCCGCGCGCCGCAGCGCGGCGCCGGCGGCCAGCGCCGCCCCCACCGCGCCCTTCATGTCGGCGGCGCCGCGGCCGATCAGGCGACCGTCGACGACCTCGCCGGCCCACGGGTCGTGCGTCCACGTGTCGAGCGAACCGGCCGGCACCACGTCGAGGTGGCCGTTCCATGCGAGCATCGGGCGCGCCCCCGACCCCAGCTCGGCGATCACGCTGGGACGCCCGGCCTCGGATCGGATCGTGCGGGGCTCGGCGCCGAGGTCCCGCAGGATCCCGATCGCCACCTCGGCGGCGGCGTCCTCGGTCCCGCCCGGGTTCTCGCTCGGCGCCGCGATCAGCGCCCGGGCGAAGGCGAGCACCTCCTCCGGGTTCACGGCGGCGGCGGCGGCCTCCAGCACGGCCTCATCTACCATGGCGCGCGATGGTACACGCCCCCGATCCCGGCGATCTCCGCCAGAGGCTCCGTGCGGCGCTCGAAGACGAGCCGTTCCACGAGGCGCCGCCGGGCGACCGGCTCGCCGCCGTCCTCGCCCCGCTGGTCCTGACGCCCGCGCCATCCCTGGTGTTCACGGTCCGGGCCCCGGGGCTCTCGCGACATGCGGGAGAGATCTCGTTCCCGGGCGGGCTGCTCGACCCGGGGGAGACCCTGGCCGGGGCCGCGCTGCGCGAGGCCCGCGAGGAGATCGGGCTCGACCCGCTGCAGGTCGAGCTCCTCGGCGCCCTGCCTCCGATCCACACCCACGTGAGCGGCATCCTCGTGGTGCCGTTCGTGGGCGTGGTGGTGTCACCGGTCGACTGGGTCGTCAACGACGGGGAGATCGCCGAGGTGCTGTCCTTCGCACTTCCGCGGCTCGCGGCCGCCGAGGCCCCGATGGAGCTGCCGCGGGAGGGAGGCGGGGTGTGGCGAGGGTGGAGGTACGAGCTGGATGGGTACACGATCTGGGGCGCGACCGGGTGGATGCTCCACGCGCTGCTCGACGTGATGAGGGAGGAGACTCCGTGGATGGTGAAGGGATGAGCGTGGCGGCGACTCCGGAGGATCGCGAACTCCGATCCCTGCTGGGCGCGGCGAAGACGGTCGCCGTGGTCGGGCTGAGCTCGGACCCCGGACGGCCGTCGCACGGCGTTGCCCGGTACCTGCGGGATCATGGGTACCGCATCGTGCCGGTGAATCCGAACGAGACCGAGGTGCTGGGCGAGCCGGCGTACCCCTCGCTCCGGGACGTCCCGGGGGACGTGACGATCGATGTGGTCGACGTCTTCCGGCGGCCCGAGTTCACACCCGAGGTCGCGCGCGAGGCGGTCGCGATCGGTGCGAAGGTCCTGTGGCTCCAGGACGGCATCGTGAGCGAAGAGGCCTACCGGATCGCCTCGGACGCCGGGCTCGACGTCATCATGGGCGTCTGCATCAAGCGGACGAAGGAACGACTCGACCGAGAGGTGGACGCATGACCAAGTGGGAGTACTTCGTGGCCCCGCTGTTGGAACACAACCCGGGGGAGATCCTCAACACGTTCGGCGAGGATGGATGGGAGCTGGTCGGGGTCACGCAGCTCCAGAACCCCACGGGCGGGATGTCGACGGTCGCCTACCTGAAGCGTCCGATCGCCTGACTTCGCCGGCTCGCTTCGCCGTTCGCCATCAGCCGTCGTCGTGCGAGGCGTCGTGGGCGCGGCGGAGCTGACGCCCCGCGGCGAACCGCATCGTCAGGCCGAGCGCCAGGGCGACGGCGGCCGCCAGGGCGACCCACTGGCGGCCGGTGATGCCGTCGGATCCGGCCGTCGGCCCCGATGACGGCGAGGCGACGGCTACACCGACACCGTGGCACGCCGAGCACGCGGTCGATGTGGGCGCTCCGGCGGCAGGGGCCGGGGCTCCCACGAGGATCACCGCGGCCAGCACCGCGGTCAGCAGACGTTCCATGGGACGACGCTACACCGGCGGGTCCTCGGCCGGAGCGCCGTACTAGGCTCCAGGCAACGGCAGGGGAGGTCCGATGCGAGGCGGCTCGACGTTGGAAGGCACCGAGTCCCGGGAGGCCCGGGCGTGAGCGGGCGCGGGATCGCGATCGACCATGTGGTGCTGGCGGTGCGGGACCTCGACGATGCCGCCGCCCGGTTCACCTCGCGCACGGGCCTGGCGACGGTGGAGGGCGGCCGGCACGAGCGATGGGGGACCGAGAACCGGATCGTCCCTCTCGGTGACGACTACCTGGAGCTGCTGGCGGTCGTCGATCCGGAGGTCGGGGGTGCCACGCCGCTCGGGCGCGCGTTGATGTCCGCGTGCCTCGACGGCGATGCCTGGTTCTCCGTCTGCGTCGCCGACCCCGACATCGAGGCCACCGGCGCCCGGCTCGGCCTCACGCTGGAGTCCGGTTCGCGGGTGCGGCCCGACGGCGTCGAGGTGCGGTGGCGGGGGGCGGGGATCGACGATCCTGCGCGTCCGCCGTGGCTGCCCTTCTTCATCGCCTGGGACGTACCGCCCGAACTGCATCCCGCGCGCGCGATGGCGGCACACGCGGTGACGCCGGTGGGCCGCCTCCCGGGCCGCGGCTGCCTTCGCGTCCTCGAGGTCGGCCTCCTCGCGGACGACCCGCATGCCCTTGCCGCCGCCGCCGGACGCGGCTTTCACGAGGACGGGGGAATCTCGATGCCCCCCTCGTCCCTCGGGGGCTACTCGATCACCGAAAGAAGTGGCGTCCCAGGAGGGCACGACCGGGACGCCGGCGGCCACGGCGATCTCGCGAGCATGGTCCTTGCGCGCCATCGACTCCATCGCCTCGGGCGGCGGGCCGATCCAGACGAGGCCGGCCGCGCTCACGGCGCGGGCGAACGCCGGGTTCTCCGAGAGGAAGCCGTAGCCGGGGTGGACGGCCTGCGCCCCGGCGGCCAGCGCCTGGGCGACCTGCGCGTCGCTGTCGAGGTAGTCCCCCGTGCTGACGGTCGCCTCGATGCCGAGCCGGTGGGAGGTGCGGGTGATCCGGGCGGATCTCGCCACGGTTGGCGATGTAGACGGACGTGAACATCACCAGTTGCTCGGTTCACTTACTGGGTTTCGACGCGCGCGTTGCGACCTCGTCCCTCGGTCGCAGGGCTTGCTTCAACCTTACCCGGCCGCGCCCACGCGCCGCGCTCGTCCCTCGCGCGCCACTGCGCGTC
>CAWCMT010000004.1:0-187080 GCA_963796725.1 uncultured Actinomycetes bacterium | reverse complement strand
GCCAGATCACCGGCGCCCTGCTCCGGGGCTGGGGGGCCGACCCGACCCACCTGGACGCGGCCCGTGCGCTCTCGCAGGGCTGGGTCGCCGACCACGCCTGACCAACCTGTTGTCCGACGCCCCGAAAGAGACCTGACGTGTTGACCATCTTCGCCCTCGTCGCCGCCTTCGCCCTCGGCTGGCTGCTCTGGACCCTCGGCGAGTACCTGCTGCACCGCTTCGCCATGCACGAGCTCCACGGCAAGGGGATCATGAGCCGCGAGCACCTGCTGCACCACGTCACTGCCGACTGGACCTGGCCTACACGAACGTGCTCAGCTGGATCGGCATCGGCTGGTGGGCGGCGCCGTCTGGATCGCCCTGTTCTGGTGGCTGAGCGGCAGCGCCGCCTTCGGCCTCGCCGTCGCCGCGGGCTGGGCCGTCGGCTACTTCTTCTACGAGTACCAGCACGCCCAGGCCCACCTGCGGGCGCCGACCGGCCCCTACTCCCGCTGGCTGCGCCACCACCACTTCCACCACCACTTCGGCCACCCGATGGCCAACCACGGCGTCAGCGTGCCCTGGTGGGACCAGGTCTTCGGCACCATCGAGCAGCCCGACCGGGTGCGGGTGCCCCGCCGCCTGGCCATGGCGTGGCTGGTCGACGACGACGGCGAGCTGCGCCCCGAGTTCGCCGACGACTACGTGCTGGTGGGAACCGCCGACCGCGACGAGCGCACCGCCGCCCTCGACCGGGCCCGCGCCTTCGCCTCAGCGGCACCGATCGACTGACGCGGGGCCGGTTCGGTGGGCCCACGTGGCGAAGCGGAGCGGAGCCGCGACACCGACGAACCCGATGCCGAAGGCGCCCCGAGGGACGAGGGGCCAATGTCAGGTCAGGGGCGCATCTCGTAGGCGCCGGTCAGGGGCAGGACGTGGTCGCTCCAGACGCGCTCGTAGCGCTCGGCGTCGACCGCGGGCTTGCGGATCATGGCGCAGGCAGTAGGTCCTGCTGCGCCTGCGGTGCGTGCTGGGCTTGCCGTGCAGCTGCACGGCGAAGCGCGAGAAGTCGCGCACCAGACACGTCGAAGATCTGATCGACGACGTCGTCGTCGATGCTCGTAGATGCGCGGCGTTCTCCAGCATCAGCTGGGCGTAGACGACGCAGCGTGAACAGCTCGCCCAGCGCCAGCAGGAAGTCGATGTCGCGTGCGCTGCGCCTCGTCGGGCGGCGCGTCGCCGAGCAGCGCGCGGAACACCTCGACCTGCTCGCGGAACAGCCGCACGTTGGGCAGGTCGAAGCCGCGCGAAGGCCGGCGCCGAGTCGTGGAACCGGATCTTGCCCAGCCCCCGGTCGGGCCCTGGTCGAACAGGAAGTCGTCGTTGGCGGCGTCGTCGCGCCGCGGGACGGCGGGTACTCGGCCGGGTCGAAGAAGTAGTTGGGCATGAACTTCACGATCAGCGCGATGTTCACGTGCACCGTGCCCTCGAGCTTGGGCAGGCCGCGGATGTCGCGCGCCGCCATCTCGAAGTACATGTCCTTCTCGAAGCCCTTGGCGGCGATCACGTCCCACAGGTGGTTGATCACGTCCTCGCCCTCGGTCGTGACCTTCATCTTCACCACCGGGTTGTAGAGCAGGTAGCGACGGTCGTCGGCGACGCCGAGCGCATGTAGTCGTCGGCGCGCAGCGCGACCAGCTTCATGGCCACCAGGCGCGCGTAGGCGTCGGTGAACAGCTGCCTGACGTGGGGGAAGTCGGTGACCGGGCATGCCGTAGAGCTCGGCGGTTGCGCGGCGTGGGGATCGCCTCGTAGAAGGCGTGGGTGCAGATGCCGATCGACGCCCAGCCGAGGTTGTACTTGCCGATGTTGACGGTGTTGAGCGCCGCGTTCCAGGCCTCGTCGCCCGCGCGACGAGGATGTCGGCCTCGGTGATCGGGTAGTCGTGCAGGTCGAACTCGCGACACGTACTTCTGGCTGTGCACCATGTTCTTGCACGCAGCTCGTAGCTTCGGGTGCTGCGAGCTCGACCGCGAAGAAGCACGTACTCGTCCGTGCCGGCGATCTTGCCGAACACCGACACCAGCGCGGCCTCGTTGCCGTTGCCGATGTAGTACTTGCCGCCGTTGGCCACGTAGGTGCCGTCGGCCTGCGGCGTCAGGGCCATCTCGGTGGAGTAGAGGTCGGCGCCGTGCTCCTTCTCCGACAGGCCGAAGGCGAAGATCGCCGCCCTCGTCCAGCAGCGGCGCGGCCCGCTGCTTCAGCGCCTCGTTCTCGCTCATCCAGATCGGCCCGAGGCCGAGCATCGTGACCTGCCACGTGTACCAGTACTGCAGGCCGTAGAAGCCGAGGATCTCGGCGAACTCGCAGTTGCGCCAGGTGTCCCAGCGGGTGTCGTCGGCGCCGTAGCCCGCGGGCGTCACATCGTGGCGAAGATGCCCTCCGCGGCGACGAACTCGAGGAAGTCGGCGTACCAGACGCGCGGCGTGGTCGTCGTCCTTGAGCTGGCCTTGCCCTGCTGCTCGAAGTAGGCGATCGTCTTGCCATGACCTCGCGCGAGCGTTCGTCCGGGTAGCGGACGATCGAGCTTGTTCGGGTTCGAGCAGGAAGCGTCATCAGGGGTTCTCCTCGACGCGCGTCGGTGCGGGCCGCCGCCCGGGCCAGTTGGTACCGCCCCTCGGCAGCCGGGGACCACCCTAGGCAGCACGCCCAAGGGCATCAGCGACGCACAGACCGCAGCACCGAGAGGGGACCGCATGACCATGACCACCAGGGTCGAGCAGCGGTCGCCGTACCTCGAGGGCCTCTACGCCCCGATCGACGAGGAGCGCTCGGCCGACCTCGCGCCGTTGTCGCCGGCGAGATCGCCCGGCGACCTCGCGGCGTGTTCGTGCGCAACGGCAGCAACCCCCGCTTCGAGCCCAGGGCCGCTACCACTGGTTCGACGGCGACGGCATGATCCACGCCGTCCACTTCGAGGACGGCGCCGCGACGTACCGCAACCGTTACGTGCGCACCGAGGCATTTGCTCGCCGAGGCGGAAGCGGGCCGCGTCGCTGTGGACCGGCATCACTCGAGCCGCCCGACTTCTCGAAGCTCCCCGAGGTCGTTCAAGGACACCGCCAACACCGACCTCGTGTGGTTCAACGGCGACGCTGCTGGCGCTGTGGTGGCTCGGCGGCGACGCCTACCGGTCGGCCTCCCCGATCTCGAGACGCGTCGGCACCGCAGGACTTCGGCGGCACGCTGCAGCACCCACATCTCCGCGCACCCCAAGGTCGATCCCGCCACCGGCGAGCTGCTCTTCATCGACTTCGACCCGGTGCCGCCGTACCTCACCCTCGGCGTCGGTGTCGCCCGAGGGCCGCGTGGTCCGCAGCCAGACCGTCGAGGTGGGCGGCCCCCGCCTGCAGCACGACCTGGCCTTCACCGACGACTACGTCGATCGCTGTTCGACTTCCCGTTCATGTGGGACGGACCAAGGCGACGGCCGCACGAGCTCGCGCTTCCTCCGCGACCGCCCAGCCCGGTTCGGCCTCGTGCCCCGTCACGGCGACGCCGAGGGCGACGTCGCCGACGTCCGCTGGTTCGAGACCGACCCGTGCTTCATGTACCACGTCGTCAACGCCTGGCAGGAGGGCGACGAGCCTCGTCGTGCAGCTGCTCGGCTGCGAGATCGCCGATCCGCTCGCCGACGACCCGGCCAACGCCGCCGACCTGCTCGACGCGCCGCAGCATCGGCATGCTGCGCCTGCGAGCCGTACCTCACCGAGTGGACGTTCCACCTGCGACACCGGCGCCATCACGAAGCGAACAGCCTCGACGACACCATCGCCGAGTTCCCGACGCATCGACATGCGCCGCTTCGGCCGCCGTTCCGCTTCACCTACCTCATGCGCTTCGCGCGCCGACGACGCTGGTCTTCGACGGCATCGTCCGTCACGACCTCGACACCGGCGCCACCAGGACCCACGCGTGGCCCGAGGGCTGGTTCGGCAGCGAGACCGTGTTCTGCCCGCGCGAGGGAGCGACCGAGCGAGGACGACGGCTATCTGGTCACCTTCGTCGTCGAGCGAGGCGACGGCGACGTCCGAGGTCCACGTCGCTCGACGCGCCAGCGCCTGGACGACGCGCCCGTGTGCCGCCTCGCCGTGCCCGCCCGCGTGCCGACCGGCTACCACACCTGGTGGGTGCCCGGCGCCGACGCTCGGCCCGCTGGCAACTCGTCGGCCCGATGCCGTGACCCGACCGCACCCTTCGTCCTCGGCGGCTACCAGAGCGACTTCGCCCGCAACGCCGCCCGCGAGGGCCTCGGCCTCACCGACCTGCTCGCGCGAGGCGGCACTGCGGCGCGCTCGAATCGGCGCCGCTCGACGCCGGCGAGTCGACGTGGCCCACGTCGGCAACTTCGCGGCCGAGATCTACTCGGGGCAGGGTCACCTCGGCGGGCTGCTCGTCGAGGCCGTGCCCGGCCTCGACGGGCATCCGGCATCGCCGCCACGAGGCCGCCTGCGCGTCGGGCAGCATGGCCGTGCTGGCGGCGACCGCCGACCTCGCCGCCGGCGCGGGCCGACGTCGCGCTGGTGGTCGGCGTCGAGCTGATGCGCGCCGATGGCGCGTTCGCCGCGCAGTCGGCGCTCGGCGCCGCGGCGTGGCGCGCCGCACGACGAGGTGCTCGGTCTCGAGTACCCGTGGCCGCAGCTCTTCAGCGACGTGGCCGACGAGTACGACCGCCGCTACGGCCTCGACCACGCTCCACCTCGCCGCCATCGCCCGCAAGGCCTTCGCCAACGCCGCCGCGCAACCCCGTGGCCCAGACCCGCGCGTGGTCGGTCGGCGACGCGTCGTTCGAGCCCGACGACGACCTGCAACCCGGTCGTCGGCCGGCCGGCTTGCGCCGCTACGACTGCTCGCCAGGTCACCGACGGCGCGGCCGCGGTGGTGCTGGCCACCGCCGGCGTTCGCCGACCGCTGGGCCGCGCGCCGCGGCGCAGTCGCTCGACGATCGTGCCCGCATCGTCGGCTGGGGTCACCGCACCGCCCGCGATGACCATGGCCGGACAAGCTCGCGGCCAGCGCCGAGCGAGCTCTACGTGTTCCCGCACGTCCGCGGCGCCGCGCTCGACGCGTTCGCCCGGGCCGGCATCGCCTCGGTCGACGAGCTCGACGCCATCGAGACCCACGACTGCTTCACCATCAGCGAGTACGCCGCCCTCGACCACCTCGGCCTGACCGAACCCGGCGAGAGCTGGAAGGCCATCGAGGACGGGCCGCACCGAGCTCGGCGGTGACCTGCCGGTCAACCCTTCGGGGGCCTGATCGGCGGCGGCCACCCCGTGGGTGCCACCGGTGTGCGCATGTTGTGGGACGCCGCCCGCCAGGTCACGGGCACCGCCGGCGAGTGCCAGGTCGAGGGCGCCCGCCGGGTGGCCACGCTCAACATCGGGCGGCAGCCTGACCACCGTGGCCAGCTTCGTGGTGGCCGGGGGCGGCTCCGGCTGACCGAGCGGCTCGCCGTGTTGCAGACTGGCACGGGCGGCCACGCCCCCAGATCGTGAGGGTGTCCGGTTGAGCTACCAGTGGAAGGTCGGCGAGGGCGTCGCCGACGGGTTCCGACGCATCGCCACCGACGAGCTCGACAGCGCGATCGAGGGACTCGCCGACCCTGAGGTGCGGGGCATCGAAGCCACCGTCCACGATGTGCGCAAGCGGTGCAAGAAGGTCCGCGGACTGGCCCGGCTGGTGCGACCCGGCCTGGGGCACGCCTACCAGCAGATCAACCGGGCCGCCGGTCACGCCGCCGCACAGATCTCGGTCATCCGGGACGCCCACGCGGTGCTCGGCTCGTTCGACCGCGTCCTCGCCACCGTCGACGGCGACCTGCCGTCGGGCGGGCTGTTCGCGGTGCGGGCCGAGCTGTCCCGCCGCAGCCACGAGGCCAGCCAGGCAGTAGCCACCCACGACACCGAGGTGCGGTCGGCTCTGGAAGGGCTGACCGCGCGACGGGCCACCGTGGCCGACTGCGACGTCGACGACGACATCGACGTGATCTTCGCCGGCCTGGCCACGACCTATCGCAAGGGTCGCGTCCGCCATGGGCAAGGCTCGGGCCCACACCGACGACGAGCGTTTGCACGAGTGGCGCAAGCGGGAGAAGGACCTCTGGTACGCCACCGCGGCTCCTCACCCCGTGGGCGCCCGATGTCCTCAGCGCCCATGCCGAGCTGCTGCATGTGCTGTCCGAGTACCTCGGCGACGACCACGATCTGGCCGTCCTCACCGACCTGGTCGACGTCGACCCCGCGGCCTTCGGCGGCGACGCGGCGGCGTCGGCCGCGACCACCCTCGCTGCTTCGTCCCGGGCCACCCTGCAGGAACGCGCCTTCGGCCTGGGCGGCCAGCTCTACGCGGAGAAGCCCAAGGGCTTCCGCCGCCGCATGCGCACCTATTCCGCCCCGCCCGTGGCGTAGGGGGCCCCTTGTCCACGACCGTCACGTGGCGCTCGCCGCGCGACGTCAGCTCGTCGGCCACCGCCGCCCCGACGACCCCCGCACCGATCACGACGAACCGCCTGCCCGACACGTTGAACCCCCTGGCCTCGGAGCCGTCAGCCTACGGGACGCCGAACCCGCACGGGAGCTTCATGTCTGAGCGGCGTGCTAGCGTCCGCATCGTCGGAAGGAGCCGATCATCCCGTACCGGCGCCACCGGGAACGTCGGTCGACCGCTGGTCGCGGACTTGCTCGCCTCGGGGGTTCAGGTACGAGCCCTCTCGCGCGACCCGGCCGCGACCCGATGGCCGGACGGCCTGGATGTGGTCCGTGGGGACCTCTCGGTCCCGGACACCCTCGCTCCCGCGCTCGAGGGGATCGACACCGTCTTCCTCGTGTGGCGCCAGATGACGGCGCGCGACCATGGCGCGGCGCTGCGCGTCATCGCCTCCGGCGGGCGACGGGTCGTCTACGTCTCCTCACTCACCGTTCGTGACGATCTCGCACGCCAGCTACACCCCATGAGTCAGGTCCACGCGGAGATCGAGGCGGCCATCCGGGCGTCGGGTGGCGCATGGACCTTCCTCCGCGCCGCCTGGCTGGCGACGAACGCGCTGGGTTGGGCGGACGAGATACGGTCGACGGGGACCGTGCGCATGCCGTACCTGGCATCGGGACGCTCGCCGATCGTCCCGGAGGACGTCGCGGCGACCGGCCTCAGGGTCCTGCTGGACGTGGGGCACGACGGCGCCACCTACGTCCTGACGGGGCCCGAACGACTGGACGTGTCGGCGATGGTCGCAGCGATCGGGAAGGCCATCGATCGTCCCCTGCGTTGCGCGGAGCTCACGCCGGAGGTGGCCCGACGCGAGTTGATCGAAGCAGGCACATCCGAGGAGCTGACGGACGCGTATCTCGCGGCCCTGGAGCGGCTGGTCGGGATGCCCGAGCCGATCACCGACACGGTCTCCAGGATGACCGGCACCCACGCCCGCTCGTTCGCGGACTGGGCGCGCGAACACGCCGACGCGTTCAGGTAGGGCGTCCCCGCTCAGGCGGACAATAGACCGCGGGCGATGAACATCACGCCAAGCACCACGAGGATCGCCGCGACAACAGCCTTCGCGTTGTCCAGGACCCACCCCTGCCATGCCGCCAGCATCGAGGAAGCCCACTCCCGGCGTACCGTGTACACGATCACGGGCAGTAACAGGAGCGCCGCAGCCGCGATCACGAACACGATGAAGATCGCGATCTGGACGCCACGCGTCAGACCCGCGTCGGTGACGGAGTTGACCACCGGCACGATCATGCTCCAGGTGGGCAGCACCAAACCCAGACCGAACGCGAACACCGGGCTGATCCGTTCGGCGCGGTCCATCCACTTGGGACGCGTCGCCGGGCCGCCGCTGCTCCGCCTGAGCCACAGCACGATCCCCACGATCAGCAGAACGACGCCCGCCCCCACCATCAGGCCCGTGGCGGTCGAGGTGGAGGAACCCGAATCGTTGTTGCCCATCACCGTGGCGGTAAGGAAGCCGAACAAGGCGACCGAGAACATCCACCCCGCCACGAACGACCACGCGTCGGCGAGGGGACGGCGAGTCCCGAGCAGGACGATCACCGAGACGACCCCGAACGGTGACGCCGACATGGCGAGGCCGATCGTGATCGCCGTCGCCAGCGCCCCGTTCGTCGTTGCGACCATGCGCTCCCCAGCTCCCGCGGCGTGCCGCCGTCGCGACAGCCTACGGTATGGTCGCAACGATGGGCGCACACGACGATCGCACCGCTGCCGCCCGGCGCACCTCCCCACCGCAGCCACCGTCTCCAGAGGAGAGCGCGCGGCTGGGAAAGGCCCGGCGCCGCGCGGTTCCACGATCAGCCACGCGGGCTGGACGCCGGTGTCCGATCGTGACCCGATCGCGATGCTGCAGACCCAGGCGGCGGAGCGGGAGCCCGACCTGGTCCCGATCAGACACGCACGGATGCTCGTAACCCCCTTCACCTACTACCGGGGTGCCGCGCTCCCCATGGCGGCGATCTCGCCTCCTCCCCCTCCTCCGGCCTCTCGGCGCAGCTGTGTGGCGACGCCCACCTGTCCAACTTCGGGATGTTCGGATCCCCCGAACGCCATCTCTACTTCGACGTTAACGACTTCGACGAGACGCTCCCCGGTCCGTTCGAGTGGGACGTGAAACGCCTGGCAGCCAGCCTGGAGGTCGCGGGCCGCGATAACGGCTGGGACGTGAAGGAGCGGCGGGCGAGCGTCGTGGGCGCCGTCGCCGCGTATCGCGAGGCCATGGCGGGGTTCGCCGACGCTCCAGCCTTGAGGTCTGGTACGCGCACCTCGACATGGACGAGCTCCTCCCCAGATTCATGCCGGCGCTGAATACCGGCGAAGACCCGGCCGTATGGAAGGCGATCGGCTCCGCACGGGCTCACGACTCCATGCAGGCGTTCTCGCGCCTGACCGAGATGGTCGACGGTGAGCCAAGGATCGTGGCGGATCCCCCCATCGTGGTCCCGCTGACCGACATCGTGTCAGGCGTCGACCGCGAGCTGATCTTCGACACGCTGCGCTCCATGGTCTTCTCGTACCGCCAGACGCTGATGTGGGAGCGGCAACACCTCCTTCGGCAGTTCCGGTTAGTGGATCTGGCACGCAAGGTCGTGGGCGTGGGGAGCGTGGGCCTCCAGGCGTGGATCGGTTGCTCGCCGATCGCCACTCCGATTCTCCGCTGTTCCTCCAGGTGAAGGAGGCGCAGGCCTCGACGCTCGAGTCCTTCCTGCCGAAGAGCGTGTTCCGCAACCACGGCCACCGTGTCGTGGCGGGGCAGCGCCTGATGCAGGCGGCCAGCGATGTGTTCCTCGGTTGGCAACGCGTGGAGCTGGGAGGCGTCAGTCGGGACCATTACGTGCGCCAGCTCCGCGACTGGAAGGGCTCGGTGGAGGTGGAGGGCATGACTCCCAAAGGGATGAGGCTCTACGCGGAGATGTGCGGCTGGACCCTCGCGAGGGCACACGCGCGGTCGGGCGATCGGATCGCGATCGCCGCGTACCTGGCACGGGGGATGTCTTCGACCGTGCGATCGCGGATTTCGCCGTCGCCTACGCCGACCAGAACGAGCTCGACCACACGGCGATGCGTGCCGCGGTCGATGACGGGCGCCTCGCGCGCTGAGCGTAGGGATCGGCGAGGGCGTCCCGCCCTTCGCGCAGCACGCTGCTACCTTCGATGGCGATGGCTGACGTCGATGGACCCGCGATCCGCACGGAGGGGCTCTCCAAGACCTATCCGACCGGCGTCACCGCGGTCGACGCTCTCGATCTCGAGGTGCACCACGGTGAGATCTTCGGGCTCCTCGGGCCGAATGGCGCAGGGAAGACCACCACCGTGGGGATGCTCACCACCCGCGTGATCCCCTCGAGCGGCCACGGATGGGTGGGTGGGGTCGACGTCGTCGCGCATCCCACCCGGACGAAGCGCGTCATCGGCGTGGTTTCGCAGACCAACACGCTGGATCGGAGCCTCTCCGTCTGGGAGAACCTCTACCACCACGGGAAGTACTTCGGGATGCACGCGAAGGACGCCCGCGCCCGCGCCGACGAACTCCTCGGACGGTTCCGTCTCGCCGATCGCGCAGAGGCCGACGTGAGCACGCTTTCGGGTGGCATGGCCCAGCGACTGATGGTGGCCCGCAGCATCGTCCATAGGCCTTCGATCCTCTTCCTAGACGAGCCGACCTCGGGCCTCGACCCGCAGAGCCGCCTCGCCTTGTGGGAGATCCTGGGAGAGATCCATGCGGACGGGCAGACGATCCTGCTGACCACGCACTATATGGAGGAAGCCGACAAGCTCTGCTCCCGCGTCGCGATCATGGATCACGGGCACCTGCTGGCCCTCGATCGGCCCACCGAACTGAAACGCACCGTCGGCGCCGACACGATCCTCATGCTGAGGGCCGACGGTGACACGGAGGCTCTGTTGCGCCTCCTCAAGGACGTGGAGGGCGTCGACGCGGTCACCGCCGTCGAAGGCGAGATCATGGTCAACGCGCGCGCCGCCGACGGCCTCCTGCCCCGCCTCATCCAGCGAGCGGAGACGAACGGGTTCGCCGTGCGGGATGTCTCGGTGACCGAGCCCACGCTGGAGACGGTCTTCATCAACCTCACCGGGAAGGAGCTCCGGGAATGAGCTCGACGGTCACCATGAACCGACGAACCGCCGCCCGCAGCACGGCGATGGGCGCCTTCGGCGCGCTGCTGATGCGCGACCTCAACGTGCTCCGTAAGAACGTCATCGAATTCCTGGTCCGGTCCGTGATGCAGCCGTTGCTGTTCGTCTTCGTCTTCACCTACGTGTTCCCGAAGATCGGACTGGGCGTCGGAGGAACCGCCGGCGAGGCCACCTTCTCGAGCCTGCTCGTGCCCGGCGTGGTCGCCATCGCGTGCATGTTCCAGGGCGTGCAGGCGGTCGCCCTCCCGCTCGTGACCGAGTTCGGCTATACGCGCGAGATCGAGGACCGCGTCATGGCCCCGTTGCCGATCGAAGGGGTCGCGATCGAGAAGATCGTGGCCGGCGCGATCCAGGGCATCTTCGCGGCGCTGGTCGTGTTCCCTCTGGCCGCGTTCGTCCCGGCCACGGCGGTGCATCTCGACATCCAGTGGGCGCTGCTCATCACCCTCCTACCCCTCACCGCGCTGACCGGCTCGGCGCTCGGTCTCGTGATGGGCACTCGGGTCGACCCAAGGAAGGTGCCGCTGCTGTTCGGCGTGGTCGTGATACCACTGACCTTCCTGGGCGCGACCTACTACCCCTGGGCGCTCCTGCACGACATCCGCTGGCTACAGATCGTGGTGCTGATCAACCCCTTGGTCTACATGAGCGAGGCGATGCGGGCATCCCTCACGCCTCAACTGGTGCCGCACATGCAGACATGGGTCATCTACGTGGCACTGATCGGATTCACCATCGGGATGGGTTGGATCGGTATCCAGGGCTTCCGCCAACGCGTCCTCAGCTGAGGGTCGGCCACCCGAGTTGGGGCTCGCGAGGTCGGGATCAGCTTGATCGCTGGGTCTGCCAGGCCCGCAGGTTCTCGATGTGGGACCGTGCCTCGACGGCATGCTCACACGTCATCGGGTCCTCGCACGACGGGTTACCCTCCATCGTGAAGAAGTTGAAGCGACAGTTGGGGCAGTAGACGTCGAGCTCTTGCGGGAGATACGGGCAGTCGCCCCAGGAGCAGGAGCGCTCCCCCTCGCCCGTGGCGATATCGAGACCGCATCCGGGGCACTGCTGGAACCCTTCCCATCGGGCCATGTGAGGTCGCCTCCTTCTCGCCATGGATTAGCTCCCCGCGGACGGGCGAGATAGGGCCGAACGACCCCTACCGCCCAGGTCTCCGGCTGACGGTTCATCCGAAGGGGTTCCCGCGGAGCCTCCTCCGTGAAAAGGTGGAGCCGTCCGGAGGAAGGGTCAGGGAACCATGTCGGAGCGCGGCGATGCACTTGCCGAGCGCCTGTTCGGATCGGCACTCGGGGCCATGGACTTGCAGACGGTCTACCTGGGCGATCGACTCGGGCTCTACGCGGCGCTCGCGCAGGCCGGACCGACCACGTCGGGAGAACTGGCCTCGCGCGCGGGCATCGCCGAGCGCTACGCGCGGGAATGGGTCGAACATCAGGCCGTCGGGGGCATCCTGGATTGTGACGACCCGTCTGCTCCCGCCGACCTGCGCCGCTACACGCTCCCACCCGAACATGCCGAGGTGCTGTTGGACCCTGACTCCCGGTCGTACCTCGCGCCACTGGCACGGATGCTCGTCGCGGCGTCCCAGCAGTTGCCGGCACTCATGGAGGCCTACCGCTCCGGCGGGGGGGTCGGCTGGGCCCGTTACGGACCCGACATGAGCGAGGGTCAAGAGGCCGGCAATCGCCCCTTCTACATCAACGAGATGGGCGGGTGGATCGCGGAGGGCTTGCCGGATATCCACACCAGGCTCCGGGAGCCCGAGGCCAAGGTGGCCGACATCGGGTGTGGAGGCGGATGGTCGTCGATCTCGATCGCGAGAGCCTACCCCGAGGTCCACGTCCACGGCTTCGACCTCGACGAACAGGCCGTGGAACGAGCCCGCGCCAACGCGGAGGAGGCCGGAGTCACCGAGCGCGTGACCTTCCACACCGTGGATCCGAGGGAGGCGGGGCCGGCCCATCGCTTCGACCTGGTCACCGCGTTCGAGTGCATCCACGACATGCCGCACCCGGTCCCCGTCCTGGCCACGATGCGCTCCATGCTGGAGGAGGGCGGCGCCGTCATGGTGATGGACGAGAACGTGGCCGAGAGTTTCACGGCACCGGGCGACGAGCGTGAGCGGTTCATGTACGGATTCAGCACGTTGGTATGCCTGCCCGACGGCATGGCCCATCCCGACTCCGTGGGGACCGGAACCGTGATGCGGCCGTCCATCCTCGAGCGGTACGCCACCGAAGCCGGGTACTCCGGGGTGGACATCCTGCCGATCGAGGCGGGGTTCTGGCGCTTCTACCGGCTCCGCACCTGAACGTTCGTTTGCGCTCCGGGCTCGGTACACGGAGAATCGTCCTTCCGCTGACCCGAGAGCTGTGTCGAAGATGTCCGCTGGAACCGAACCTGTGACGCCTGAGCATCGGCCCGCCGACGTGCTGGTGATCTTCGGCATCACCGGCGACCTGGCGAAGGTCATGACGTTCCGATCCCTCTACCGACTCGAGCGGCGCGGACTGCTGGACTGCCCCATCGTAGGAGTGGCGGTCGACGGATGGTCCCTGAGCGATCTCAGGACGCACGCCCACGATGCGATCGTCGACACCGGGGAAACGCTGGACGACACGGTGTTCGAGCGGCTGATGGGCCGCTTCTCCTACGTCAGCGGCGACTTCGCCGACGCCGAGACCTACCGGGACGTCGCGAAGGCCATCGGGGACGCTCGCACACCGGTCTTCTACCTCGAGATCCCTCCCTTCCTGTTCGGGCCCGTCGTGAAGTCGCTGGCGGAAGCCGGTCTCACGGGGGGAGATGCGCGCGTGGTCGTCGAGAAGCCGTTCGGGCACGACCTCGCGTCGGCCCGTGCGCTGAGCCAGGAGCTGCACGAGTCCATCGAGGAGCATCAGCTCTACCGGATCGACCACTTCCTCGGGAAGATGGGGCTCGTCGAGATCCTGTATCTGCGGTTCGCGAACGCGATGTTGGAACCGCTCTGGAACCGCCAACATCTCGCGAGCGTGCAGATCACGATGGCCGAGCGCTTCGGCGTTGAGGATCGCGGCCACTTCTACGATCCCGTGGGGGCACTTCGCGACGTGGTGGTGAACCATCTCATGCAGGTGGTAGCCGCCGCGGCCATGGAGCCACCACCGGCCCGTGACGCGTCCCTGCTGAAAGACGCGATCGCGAGCACGTTCCGAGGGATGCGCGACGCCGACCCCGCGCGCTACGTTCGCGGCCAGTACGACGGATACCTGGAGGTCCCCGGCGTCGCCGAGGCGTCCACGACCGAGACGTTCGCCGCCCTGCGACTGGACATCGACAACTGGCGCTGGGAAGGGGTCCCCTTCTTCATCCGCACCGGCAAGCTCCTGCCGATCAGCCAGACCGAACTCCGCCTCGTGTTCAAGCGACCGCCGCGACTAGGGTTCCACGGGTCCACGCGCGCCCCCGAGCCCGACCAGGTCGTGGTGAGACTCGACCCCTCAACGGGTATCCGATTCCTCCTCGAGGCCCAGCGCGGGACGGTCGTGCCCGCCGAGCAGATCAGCCTGGACATGGAGTTCGCGCAGGAGGGCGGCGAGGGTCCGACGCCCTACGAGGTGTTGCTCCACGCGGCCATGGTCGGCGACAACACCCGGTTCACGCGCCAGGATGGGGTCGAGGGAGCCTGGCGCGTCCTCCAGCCGCTGATCGATTCGCCACCGCCTGTCCTCCCATACGCGCCCGGGTCGTGGGGGCCACCGGAAGCGGACCGCCTCGTCGACGGGTACGGCAGATGGCACGACCCGTGGAGCCGAGAGTGACAGCTGCCGGCCAGAGCGCCGCCATGCCGTCCCCGTTCCCGGCGATCGACACCTACGGCTTCCTCTCCGATTGCCACACCGGGGCGCTCGTCGCGGCGGACGGCTCCGTGGACTGGCTCTGTGTCCCGCGCTTCGACGCACCGAGCGTGTTCGGAGCGCTGCTGGATCGTGAGGCGGGTAACTTCCGCCTGGCGCCGTTCGGGATCAACGTGCCGACGTCGCGGGCGTACGAGCCGGGGACGAACACCCTCGTGACCACGTGGAGGAGTCCCGAGGGTTGGGTACAGGTTCGCGATGCGCTGACCCTCGGCACGCGCGAGGGCGACGACATCGTGACCCCCCACTCGAGACCGCCGGTCGACGCGGACGCAGATCACACGCTCGTACGGACGGTCGAGTGTCTCGAGGGACACATCGAGATCGAGCTGATCTGCGAGCCGGTGTTCGACTACGGACGAACCGAGGCCACGTGGACGCTCGAGGGGACGACCGTCACGTCGCGGAGGCCAGCGGAGGCGAGGTCACGCTCCATCTCACCACCGACATGTCGTTGGGGATCGAAGGTGCACGGGTGCGGGCACGCCATGCGGTCTCCGCCGGAGAGCGGGTGTTCTGTGCACTGTCATGGGCAGGTGACGACTCCCTTCCCACCTCGGCAGACCAAGCGTTCGAGCGCATGGAGACGACCACCCGATTCTGGCGAGGCTGGCTTGGGCGGGCTCGAGCCGTCGATCACCCGTGGCGGGAGGCGCTCGAGCGATCCGCGCTGACGATCAAAGGCCTCACCTACATGCCGACGGGGGCGACGGTGGCGGCGCTGACCACGTCCCTCCCCGAGACACCGGGCGGAGAGCGGAACTGGGACTACCGGTACACGTGGATCCGGGATACGACGTTCACGCTCCAAGCGCTGCACATGCTCTCGCTCGACTGGGAGGCGGACGAGTTCATGCAGTTCGTCGCCGACGTCGAGCCCACCGAGGACGGCTCGCTCCAGATCATGTACGGGATCGACGGGCGCAGGGACCTCTCCGAGTCGACCCTCGAAAACCTCTCCGGCTACGCGGGAGCGAGGCCCGTTCGGATCGGCAACGGCGCGTTCGACCAACGTCAGAACGATGTCTACGGGGCGGTGCTGGACTCCATCCTGCTCCACACCCGTAGGAGCGAGCGCCTGCCCCGCAGGCTCTGGCCGATCGTGCAGACCCAGGCGGCCTGCGCAACCCGCGTGTGGGAGCAGCCCGACCAAGGGATATGGGAAGCGCGGGGAGAACCTCAGCACTACGTCTCCTCCAAGTTGATGTGCTGGGTCGCGATGGATCGTGCCGCCAAGCTCGCGGGCGTGCGCGGCGACACCGAACTTGCAGGCGGATGGCGGAGGACCGCCGACGAGATCAAAGCTGACATCCTCGCGCACGGCGTCACGGACGCGGGGGTACTCCGCCAGCACTACGACACGGATTCCCTCGACGCATCGGTACTGCTCTCGGCGATCTTCGGCTTCCTGCCCCTGACGACGACCGCATACGCGCCACCGTCCTCGCGATAGCGGAGGATCTGACCGAGAACGGCTTCGTCCTTCGCTACCGAACGGACGAGACGGATGACGGCCTCTCGGGCAAGGAAGGGACCTTCCTGATCTGTTCGTTCTGGCTGGTATCGGCGCTCGCGATCATCGGTGAGGAGCAGCGCGCCCGCGATCTGCTGGAACGTCTCCTGCGGATCGCCTCTCCACTGGGCCTCTACGCGGAGGAGTTCGAGACCGAGACGGGTCACCATCTCGGCAACTTCCCGCAGGCCTTCTCCCATCTCGCATTGATCGAAGCGGCCGGCAGGCTGATCCTGTCCGAGCGCCTCTCCGAACTCTGACCGGCCAAGGCCCTGTCGGATCCCTTAGGAAACCCTCAGCCTCCGTTAGCCCTTCCTTTACACGGGCCTCCCTAGGCTCGGCATCAACACGTCGACCGAGGACGAAGACGGATCGAACGGCGCTCAAGGGTTGACCCCCTCGCCGCCGATACCCGACGGAATCCAAGGGGACGAACGGCCGCACCATCGACGAACGGGAGGGAACATCATGATCGACCCGGGAACCATCGGAGATTGGACGCTGCTGGTCGGTGCCATGGCATCGATCTCGGCCCTCGCCGTCGGCGGGTACCGTTGGGTGCTGCCAGCCGAGGCTACGTCAGAGCGGACCGGGAGGGTCCACGCCGCAGAACGCACGGAGTCGGCCCCCGACCTGCCGGTCGCGGTCGCGTTCCTTCACGCCGAGCGCGCCGTCGAACTCGAGGAGCGCGAGGGCGCGGCCTAGCTGCCGGGCGTCACGGTCTGATCACCACCGAGTACGTGATGGCGAACAGTGACAGGAGCGCACCGATCAGGGTGACGAAACCGGCCGCCCCCATGGTGAGGCGTACCGGCTCTTCGTCATGAGCTTCGTGCGGAACGAACCACCGCTCGATCAGGAACGCCCCGAAGCCCAGCGCGGTGCCGACCGCCCACAGCACCGCGGTCGTCGTCGTCACCGACGCGCCGGCGAGGAGTTCGACGCACATGGGGAGGGCCAGGGCGAGGCCGACCCCCGCGAATCCGAGCGCCTCGATCGAGGGGACGAGATCGCGCGGAGGATGGGCACGGATCTTCATGGTTTCCACCTCCTACCTCACATCCTGTCCCTGGCGCCAGGGTGCGCGTAGGGCACCCGGCCCTGAGTCGAGGGGCCATCGGTTGTCCGCGGTCGAGTACCCCGGGCGGGGAGGTCCCTATCGCGGAGGTACCTCGCTCCCGTCGCCGGGAGGCAACGACACCCGTAGCGCGGCGATCTCCTCGCGGAGGGCTCGAAGTTCCTGTCGGACCGCATCGGGCTCCACCTCGTCCCGATCTGAGCCCGACGTCACCAACACGCTCGCGAAGATACTGGCGAGCGCCCCGATGATCCCGATACCGGTGAGCATCACGAAGAAGCCGATGATCCGCCCGCCCGTTGTAACGGGGTAGTAGTCGCCATAACCGACCGTCGTGATCGTCACCCACGACCACCAGAGGGCCTGGCCGCCCGTGTGGATGTTCGCGTTCGGATCCTTGGACTCGAACTGCAGGACCAGCACGCTGGCAACGATCAGCACCACCATCGCTGCGATGAGGGTGATCACGATCGCGTACTGCCCGCGGTTCTCGAGGACATCGTCGAGGAGTTCCTTCTTGCTCTGACCACGGATCAACCGCGTGATACGTGCGAGCCGGCTCAAGCGCGCCAGTCGGAACAGCGAGGCGTACTTCCCGCTTCCGAGGACCTGGAAGCTCGGGATCGACCCGATGAGATCGAGCCAGCCTCGCTCACCGATGAAGTAATCCCGCTTGCGCGGGGCGCGGCGGAGGCGCATCACGAAGTCGCCGAGGAACACGACGCAGATGATGTTGTCGTAGATGTTCAGCAGCCTCTTCGTGGGCTCGCTCACTCGGGGCAGCACGAGTCCCACCATCACCAGCAATGACAGCACCGTCAGCACGAAGATGAACATCTCGTAGGCGTTGCTGTCCTTGGCGACCGGCGCGTCGGACGCGGAGGATGTGACTGCGGTCATCAACGGGCATCATCCCCTGCCATCCCGGTCGGTTCCAGAACACCGAAGCCGGAGTGGCACTTCTGGAGAGTCTCCTACGAGGCAAGTTGCTGGGCCGCCCCTGTGCTCTTGTGGACCGAGACATCGACACATACAGTGACCTAGGCGCCGTGCATCGGCGCAACCCGAGGAGGAACCATGAGGCGGGCGGTCAGCACGGCCGGGAGCTTGTCACTCCTCATGATCGCGTCGCTGGCGTTCGCCGGGACGGAGCCGGCGAACGCCGCGGCCCATCCCACGGTGACCGGGATCTCGCGCACGTCGGGGCCGATCGGCACGGTGATCAGGGTCACCGGCACGCATCTGGACGGTGCGACCTCCGTGACCACTCGCTGGCCACTACCTGGATTATTCGGTGGTGTCGGCCACCCGGATCGACGCGACGGTCGTCCCCGGAAGCGTCAGCGGAGCCGTACGCGTGACGACGCCCGACGGCACGGCGAAGGGCCCGCGACCCTTCAGGGTGGTTCCGTCAGATTGGGCGCAGTTCCACCGCGATGCGGTCAACAGCGGATACGACCCGAAGGAGCGATGGCTGTCCGTTGCCCGCGCGCCGCTCACGGTCAAACGATGGAACTACGTGACCGGGGGTGGCGTCTTCCTCGCACCGGTCGTGTCGGGGCGCACGGTCTACGCGGCATCCGACGACGGCGCCGTCTACGCGATGAACCCCGCCACCGGGGCGAAGCGGTGGAGCTTCACGATGGACAGCTCGGCGGCTTCCGCACCCGCGGTGTCGAGGGGGATCGTCTACGCGAAGTCAACGGACGGGACCCTGTACGCGCTGCGAGCCTCGACCGGGAAGAAGCGATGGAACCGCAACACGGGCGTGAGCCTGGACACGCGACCTTCCCCTGCGGTCAGGAACGGCGTCGTCTACATCGGCTCGGGCAACGGCAAGGTCTACGCGATCGACGCCAGGTCGGGGGCGAAGGTCTGGACGTTCACGACGGGGGGGTGGGTGAACTCTTCCCCCGCCGTGACGGGCTCCGCCGTCTACTTCGGATCGGCAGACGGCAAGGTCTATGCGGTTCGGTCCTCGACCGGCAAGCGGCTGTGGTCCTTCGACACGGGGGACTTCGTCGAGGGGTCTCCCGCCGTCGTGGGCGCGGTCGTCTACATCGAGTCCGATAACGGGAAGGTCTTCGCCCTCAACGCTGGGACCGGGAAGAAGCTCTGGAGCTACCAGACACTCATCGGGAGCCACCTGACGGAGGCCTCGTGCCCTGCCGTGGTCCGCGGGGTCGTCTACGTCGGGTCCCAGGATCACAACCTCTACGCGCTGAAAGCCTCCACAGGGAAGAAGCTCTGGAGCTTTCACCACCGGCGGCGCCGTCTACTCCTCCCCGGCCGTCGCCGATGGGGTCGTCTACGTCGGCTCTGCGGACGGGAGCGTCTATGGGGTCAGCGCCTCTACCGGAGCGAGCCTGTGGAGCTACGCGACGGGAGGCGCCGTCGACTCGTCTCCGGCGGTGGCCAACGGCTACGTCTACGTCGGCTCCGGCGACGACAGCGTGTACGCGTTCGGGGTGCCGATCGTCATCTGAATCTCCTTCTCGATCTGGGGAGTCGGAGCCAGCCTCGCCCAGAACTTCGGCGCACAGGAGGGAACGCACGCACGATCCCTGGGTCTCGTACACTGGCGGCCCAAGCCTTTCGGCGTCCCGAAGGAGGGTCTTCATGCCCCAGATCATCGTCACCGCGGCGGTCAACGACGTCGAGGAATGGCTGAAGTTCAAGGCGGAGATGGTCCCTGCGCTGTCTGCGGTCGCCTCGGACGGGGCCAGCTACGTCGCCATGGATGGCAGCAACCAGGTCGCGAGCACGTGGGACGTCCCTGACATGGAGGCCTTCCAAGCAGCCCAGAGCTCCTTCTCGTCGGAACTGGCGGCGGCCGCGGAGCGAGCAGGGATGATCCCATCGACGGTGGCCGTGTACATCAAGAAGTAGACACCGGACGACCGAGGCTCGTACCCCTATCCTGTCCTCCGCCTAGCGTTGGAGCGCCGACTCGCACCCGACGTAACCCGACCTGAGCCAGCCGCCCTGTCCAACTGACTCGTACCCCAACGAACCAAGGTCACGGCCATCACGCGTCAGAGGGTCCGTGTGCCCGGCGGGGTTGAGGTTCGCGATCGTGGCCGCGGAACCGCAAACGCGATCAAGACGTTCCTCGGTCTTCGCGCGAAGATGGGTCCCATGCAGATGGGGATGATCCTGCCCGGCGGAACCGCGAACGAACAGCTCGAGCTCGCGGTGCTCGCCGAACGATGCGGCTGGGACGGCGTCTTCGTGTGGGAGGCCGCGTACGGGATCGACGCATGGGGTCTCCTCTCTGCGATCGCGATGCGGACCGAGCGGGTCCGCCTGGGGACGCTGCTGACGCCACTCCCCTGGCGGCGGCCGTGGAAGGTGGCCAGCCAGGTCGCCACGCTCGACCAGCTGTCGAACGGCCGGGCGATCCTGACCGTCGGGCTTGGGGCCCCCGTATCGCCGGATCTGCCCGACACGGGTGAGATCACCGACGTTCGAGAACGTGCCGAGGCGATGGACGACGGGATCGATGTGATCCGCGAGCTCTGGACCCAGCACCCCCGGCACGAAGGCCCCCGCTATCGCTACGCGTTCCCCGGCGACCGATCGCTTCTCGAGGTCGGGCGGCCCATCCAGCATCGCGTGCCGATCTGGGTGGTCGGCCTGTGGCCCCGGGCACGCTCGATGCGGCGGGTCCTGCGATGCGACGGGATCGTTCCCCAGTACGACCTCGGCGGCCGGGAGCAGACGCCCGAGGACGTCCGCGAGATGCGGGCGTGGCTCGTCGAGCACGGCGCGGCTACGGACCTCGATGTGATCTCAGAGGGGGAGACGACGACCGATCCGGCCGAGGCGAGTGACCGCGTCGCCCCATGGGCTGAGGCCGGGTGCACATGGTGGCTCGAGACCCGCTGGGAGATGCCGCACCAGGGACCGGAACGCTACGAAGAGGTTCGCGCGCGGCTGACCGCCGGCCCTCCGGAGGTCGTGTGAGCGCGCCCCACGATGACACGTTCGCGTCGTTCGTGTCCGTCCTGGCCGATGCGCTCGATGACCACGAGGCCTCCGGGGACGACCTCGCAGCGCGGGTGCATCTGTCGCGGTTCCACATGGATCGAGTTGTCTCGGCGGTCGCGGGGGAACCGCCGGCCACGCTCAGGCGCCGCGTGCTCCTAGAGCGGGCGGCGTACCAACTGTCGACGACGGACCGGACGGTCCTCCGGGTGGCGCTCGACGCCGGGTACTCATCGCACGAGGCCTTCACTCGTGCGTTCGCTCGAGCCTACGGGCAGACGCCGGCCGCGTGGCGACGCCAACCCGCGCAGGTGCACCTCCCCGCACCGAACGACGTCCACTTCACCCCGCCGGGATGGCTGCGACTCCCGGCACGGAAGGAGGCAGGGAGCATGGACCTGGTCAAGACGATGGTCGAGCACCACGTATGGACGGTCGGTCAGATGATCGAACTCGCGAGAGGTCTCCCCGAGTCGACGCTGGACCGGAGGATCGAGATCTCGGTCGAAGGCATCGACGACGACCCGACGATGCGCTCGCTCCTTTCCCGTTTGGTCGGCCAGATGGCGATGTGGAACGCGTCGATCGAGGATCGCCCCTACGACTTCGGCATAGAGGAGCACGAGCCGATCGACTCGATGCGAGAGAGGAATGCCGTGGATGGCGCGGGGTTCCTGGCTCGCGTGACCGAGCTCGTCGACGATGGCCGACTCGACGAGACGTTCGTGGACGCGACGTGCGATCCGCCCCGGACGTTCACGTACGGGGGGATGATCGCCCACGTGCTGACGTTCGCCGCGCACAGACGGACGCTGGTGGCCGGCGCCCTCGTCGACGCCGGCATCGAGGACCTGATGGCGGCCGACCCGATCACGTGGATGGCAGACACGGCTTGAGCGAGGGAACCTCACTGGCTCGCACCAACCTGAGGCTCCCCGCGGCCTCGCGGGTCCATGAAGGGCCGATGTCCGTATCCGCCAACGCATCGGATGGATGGAAGCAGACGCACCCAGGATGAAGAGGGGCGACGCCGTTGCGACCCTTCTCGATCGCTCCCGATGGTCGCCGGGACGGCTGCCAAGTCCATCCAAGACGAGGATGACGAAGATCATCGTGAGCCTGCCCCCCGGAGGACGAGGTCGGAGCTCACCATCCCTCGCCCTCCTGAGGAACGTCTAGAGCCCACGCTCGTATCCGACCCGCAGGGTCGGTTTTAGTGCGCGTCAGCGGACCGGCGCTACTCCTTCTTGCCGGGTAGCTTGCTCACGCCCCAGAAGAACACACCCATCCCGATCCCCACGAAGAGAACGAAGATACCCACCCCAACGGGCGTGCCCCACAGATTTGGCGACCACAGACCGTCCATCTTGTCTTCCTCCCGTCTGCTCAGACCTGCCCGCCGACCGCTTGCCGCCAGAGCTTGGTGAAGGACCCATCGCGAAGCCTCTTCGGCTCCTGCGAACGCATCGATCCCTGAACCCGTCCGATTCTTCCGTGCCACCCCTCGGCGCAGCAAGCGCACGGCCTCTCCGTCACCTGGTCGGCCGTCTCCTCCACGCTCGCGTGCCACACCAGTGTGCCTGCAGCCCACGTCTTGCTCCAGGCCCCGTCCACCTCCTCGTATCTCGACGATCTTCGGCGCGTGGCCATGATCAAGCCCCTTCGACTGGCGGAATGAGGGCGACAACCCGGGGTTGACATGACAACTGACGGTTGACAAGATTCCGGGTATGAAACCGAAACAGGTCGCTGAGGAAGATCGTGAGGCGTTCCGCCGCCTCCACGAGGTGCGGGCCGCCACGCTTGAACACTATTTCCTCGCGCGAAAGCTCTCGGCGCAACGCGGCGATCTCATCAAGCAGCTTCTGGCAGCGGGGTACTCACAGGCTGACATCGGGCGCGAGATGGGGGTCACAAGGCAGGCGGTCCAGAAGATGCTCAAGGCGGATGAGGCCAACAAACGCGCTGAGGCACACGCAGGCTGAAGCGACGACGCTCCCGCCGCTGCTCCGTCGTCTGGTCACCGCGGAGGCGGAGGGGGCGAGGAAGGTACGGCCGGGGCGACGTCACCGGGTGTAGGGGGCCGCGAGATGAGCTGGGCCCATCCTCGTGCAACAGAAACGCGCTTCTACCTGCAGCTTTGCAGCTCCGGGGGTGGGACTCGAACCCACAACCTACGGATTAACAGTCCGCCGCTCTGCCGGTTGAGCTACCCCGGAACGTGGAACTTGGAACGCGCGCGAGTCTACCAGCGGCCCCCTTTCGACCCGTCGAGGGGCGCTCGGCGGTAGGCTGTCGCTCACTACCCTTCGACAGGAAGGTCCACCGCATGAAGCTCCGCTCCATCGTCACCCTGGCCGTGGGGATCGGCATCGGGTTCGCGCTCGCGAACAAGCTCCGCGAGGACGACCCCGAGGTCGTCCGAGGACCGCAGCGATCCCAGTCGAGCGGCCGCCTCGGCGTGGTTCAGGACCAGGGACGCAGGATGGCCGACCAGGCCACGGTGATGAGCCTCGACGTGATCCGCAAGGCGCGCGGCGCGATCCGCGAGCGCCTCGCCGACTACCAGCACGAGGACGACGCCGCCTGGAACTGACCGAACCCGCTACTAGTCCGTACGAGACTAGTAGCGCTATTCGAGATAGTCGCGGAGCTTCTGCGAGCGGCTGGGGTGGCGCAGCTTCGAGAGGGTCTTGCTCTCGATCTGGCGGATCCGCTCGCGCGTGACGCCGAACTCTCGGCCCACCTCCTCCAGCGTGCGGGGGTGGCCGTCGACCAGGCCGAACCGCAGCTGGATGACCTTCTTCTCGCGCTCCGACAGCGTGTGGAGCACGCTCTCGAGCTGCTCCTGCAGCAGGATGAAGCTGGCCGCGTCCACCGGGACCACGGCGTCGGAGTCCTCGATGAAGTCGCCGAGGTGGGAGTCCTCCTCCTCGCCGATCGGTGTCTCCAGTGAGACGGGCTCCTGCGACACCTTCTGGATCTCGCGCACCTTGTCGGCGCCGATCCCCATCACCTTGCCGATCTCGTCGGGGGTGGGCTCACGGCCCAGGTCCTGCAGCAGCTGCCGCTGCACCCTTACGAGCTTGTTGATGGTTTCGACCATGTGCACCGGGATCCGGATGGTCCGCGCCTGGTCGGCGATGGCCCGCGTGATGGCTTGTCGGATCCACCACGTCGCGTAGGTCGAGAACTTGAAGCCCTTGTCGTAGTCGAACTTCTCCACCGCACGGATCAGGCCCAGGTTGCCCTCCTGGATCAGGTCCAGGAACAGCATCCCGCGCCCCACGTAGCGCTTCGCGATGGACACCACCAGGCGCAGGTTGGCCTCGATCAACTTCTTCTTCGCCAGCTGGCCGTCACGCTCGACGCGGCGGAGCCAGTCCTCGAGCTCCAGCTCGGATTTCGGCTTGTAGGACTTGGCGATCTTCTCGCGGCCGATGCCCTCGACGCGGCCGAACGCGGTGAGCTGGTGGTTGCGGATCTCCCAGACCTTCGTGACGCAGAACTTGAGGTCCTTGGGGTCTGGCTTGCCATCCTCGTCGATCGCGAACTGCAAGGCGGTGGAGAGCTCGCCCGCCTGGATACGCCGGGCCAGATCCACCTCCTGCGCCGCGTTCAGCAGCGGGACCTTCCCGATCTCCTTCAGGTACATCCGGACCGGATCGTTGGTCGGCGCCTTCAGCAGGTCGACCTCGATGCGGACCTGGGTGGCGGCGTCGGTCTCTTCGCCGGGGACCTCGATGACCTCGATGCCCTCGTTGGTGAGGTGCTCCTGCACCTGGGAGAGGAATTCCTCCACCTGTTCGGGGGTGAAGTCGTCGACCGGGACCGCCTCCAGCAGGTCCTCGGAGGTCACGAACCCCCGCTCGCGTCCGCGGGCGGTGATCGTCTCCTTCACCTCGTCCAGGCTCAGCAGCTCACGAGCCGGCTCGGTCAACGGCACTCCTCGGGGGTTGTGGGCACGACCGCAACAGTGTACGGAACGAGGCCACGCGTCGACCCTGGCCGACTCCGGCTCCCGTGAGCCCTCAGGAAGGGTCGCGGTCGGCGTGGCGGAGCCGGCGAAGCTGACCATCGACCGTCACGAGCTCCATGAACAGGTCGTCGTAGCCCTCGTCCGTGGTGGGATTCAGCTTCTGGAGCTGCAGCCGGAGCGCGTCCGAACGCGCCTTGAGGCGGAACTCCTGCAGCCGCACCACGACGTGCTCCGCGTACTCGTCCGTTGGCTCGCCGTCGAGTGGCTCCACGGTCAGTTGAGAGACCAGCGAAGCGAGCTTCGAGTCGTCGCCGCCGGCCAGGGTGGAGGTGTCGCCGCCGGCGTCCCGCAGCGCCACGAACGCCCGGCGTGCCACCGGGTTGCGGAAGTCCTCCTCGACCAACCGCGGCGAGAATGCCGCGAACAGGCCCGCATCTCGCGCCAGGAGCTTCAGCATCTCGCGCTCAACCTTGTCTTGGGCCGAGCTGCGCTTCGCGGGCGCCGCCACCTCCGCGGCCGGCTTGCCGCGGCGGCGGTCCTCGAGCGCCTGCATCACGGAGGCCTCGGTCACCCCGGTGAGGTCGGCCAGCAGATGCCCGTATTCGCTGCGGCGCACGGGGTCGTGGAGCGTCTCCAGCATGGGGAGCACATCGTTCACCGCCAGGGTCTGCCCCTCCACCGAGGAGAGGTCGTGTCGGCCCACGACGCGCCGGATCATGTACTCGACCAACGGGCGGGCGCGCTTCGACGCCTCGACGACGGCCTCGGGACCCTCCTTCGTCACGAAGTCGGCCGGGTCCAGACCCTGCGGCATGATCATGACCACAGCCTGCACGGGGTACTGCTCCTGGAACGCGTATGCCCGCTCGGCGGCGCGCGCGCCCGCTTCGTCCGAATCGAAGGAGAGCACCGCACGCTGCGCGAACCGCGACATGAGGCGGAAATGGGCCTCCCCCAGCGCCGTTCCGCACGTGGCGACGGTGTTGGGGATGCCGGCCTGCGCGAACGCGATGACGTCGGTGTATCCCTCGACCACGTAGACCTCACCGCGCTTCGCGACCTCGGGCCGCGCGCGATGCATGTTGTACAGGAGCTCGTTCTTCCGGTAGATCGGGGACTCCGCCGAGTTGAGGTACTTCGCCGACTCTCCCGCGCGGGGATCGGAGGGAAGGATGCGCGCCCCGAACGCGATGGTCCGGCCCTGGAGGTCGTGGATCGGGAACGTGATGCGTCCGCGGAACCGATCGCGCATCACCCCGTCCTCCCCCTGGCTCGCGAGGCCGGCCTCCAGCAGCACCTGGGCGCTGAGGTCGCGCGCCTGGGAGAGCTGCTTGAGCAGGAAGTCGCGCGCGCGTGGCGCGTACCCGATCCCGAACGCCGCGACGGCCTCGGGGCCGATCCCGCGCTCCGCGAGGTAGGCGCGCGCCTCCTCCGCCTCCGGCGCCTCGGCCAGTTGATGGGAGAACAGGTCTGCGGCGCGTTCGTTCGCGGCGATCAGGGCGGCCCGGCGTTGGGCCTCCCGGCGTTCGGCGGGCGAATCACCTTCGTAGCGGAGCGTGACGCCGGCCTGCTGCGCGAGGCGCTCGACGGCCTCGACGTAGCTGAGGTGCTCGAGCTCGCGGAGGAAGGTGATGGCGTCCCCGCCCTTGCCGCAGCCGAAGCAGTAGAAGACCTGCTTGGCAGGGCTGACGCTGAAGGACGGCGTCTTCTCCTGGTGGAACGGGCAGAGCCCGCTCATGGAGTCGTGGCCCGACTTCTTCAGCGTCAGGTACTGGCCGACGAGCTTGACCAGGTCGGTCCGCTCCTTGACCGCATCGATGTCGTCCTGCCGGATCCGTCCCGCCATCGTCCGCCCCGTCTACAGGAGCCACCCCTGGGGAAGGAAGAGCCGCTCGTAGGTCCGCATGGCGTACCGGTCCGTCATCCCCGCGATGTGGTCGGCCACGCGGGTGGGCAGGTCGCCAGGGGCCCGATCGTACTCCGGCGGGAGCGCCTCGGGGTGCTCGAGGTAGTAGGCGAACAGATCGCGGATCAGTTTCACGGCCTTCTCGTGGTCCCCGCGGGCGTCCTCCCGCAGGTACACCTGTTCGAACATGAAGTCACGGAGCCGATCGAGCGCAGCGAACACGGGAGCCGACAACCGGATCTCGTCCCGATCCAGGCTCTCCGTGTACAGGTCGGTGACGAGGGTGTTGATCCGCTCCGAGTGGGTCCTGCCCAGCACGGCCAGCGCCTCGGCGGGCAACTCCTGTTCCTCGAGGACCCCGGCGCGCACGGCGTCGTCGAGATCGTGGTTGAGATAGGCGATGCGATCGGCGAACCGCACGACCTGGGCCTCGAGCGTAGAGGGCGGTGGCATGGACCAGGGGTGGTGCACGATACCGTCGCGCACCTCCCAGGTGAGGTTCAGCCCACGGCCGTCGTTCTCGATGTGCTCGACGATCCGCAGGCTCTGCTCCGAATGACGGAAGGGTCTGCCGAGGAACGGCGTGAGCGCCTGCTCCCCCAGGTGACCGAACGGCGTGTGCCCCAGGTCGTGGCCGAGCGCGATGGCCTCGGTGAGGTCCTCGTTGAGCCGCAGGGCACGTGCCGCCGTTCGCGCGATCTGACTGACGTCGAGGGTGTGGGTCAAGCGAACGCGGTAGTGGTCCCCTTCGGGGGCGAGGAACACCTGCGTCTTGTGCTTGAGCCGGCGGAACGCCTTCGCATGCACGATCCGGTCCCGGTCGCGCTGATAGACGGTCCTGAGATCGTCTTCAGGCTCGTCGCGCTCCCGGCCCTTCGTGGCGTCCGCCAACTGCGCGCGGGGCGAGAGCGTCTGCCGTTCGATCCGCTCGGTACGTTCACGGGGGGTCGGGGCCTCCGGGGTTGTCACTGGCCCATGGTAACGGCGAGCGGCGACAGCGATCCCGCAGCCACCTGCCGTCGAGGTGGTCAGTGGCCTCCCAGGATGCGGTAGTCCAGATACGCGAAGGTCTCCCGCACGTACTCGGTGAGCCTCGTGCGACGGGTGTCGTATGCCGATGTCCACGTGGCCGACGCGTAGGCCTCCATCCCCAGATCCGAGCCCATCCGGACGATCCTCGCGTTGTGCCAGGGATCGGAGACGAGGAAGACGCTGTGCATGCCGTGGCGTCGCAGCACCGTCTCGGCGGCGCTCAGGCTCTCCCACGTGGTGTGGCCGACCGGCACCGAGATCACGGCCGATCCGGGCACGCCGTTCGCCATGAGGTACGCGCGACCGGAGGCACCCTCCGTCGTACGATCGCCCGCCTGCTTCGACCCCAGCACGAGGATGTGATCGGCACGTCCCTGCCGGTAGAGCAGCAGCGCGTGATCCAGCCGCCCCTGGAACACGGGCGAGGGTGTTCCGTTGTACTGGGCGGCGCCCAACACGACGATGGCGTCCACGTGGTCGATCTCCTCGGCGTCGTCGTGGTGGGCCGCCCGCCACACGGTCAGGGCGGATAGGCCCACCACGGCCACGACGACCAGCAGGAGGAGGGAGACGAGACTGAGGAACGGGTGCCGACGGAGGCGGCTCACCCGACCAGACTACGGGACGCACCCGGCCCGCGGGCACTCGAGCCGGATCATCGGGGTGCCGCCGAGCAACGCGGGTAGCACTCCGGCGTCCATGCCTTGCGCCGAACGCCTCGATATGCCGTCTGCGAGCGATACGTCTCCCAGAAGATCCCCGTGCCGTAGGCGTCACCCTTCGACTCGATGATGAGATCCGTGCCGCCCGAGCCCTCCGCGTAGATCATCCCGATATGTCCCGCCGTGTTCGAGGAGTGCGGTAGACGAATGCGTCCATGTACTCCGTGGCCGCGTATCCCTTGTCGATGGGTTTGAACGGGTAGCCGGAGGCCGGCGCGTAGTAGTTGGCGGTGCTGAACGGACCGTGGATCTCCTTGTCGTGATCCCAGTAGCGATATCCGGGTGAGGCGTCCTTATGGAGGGCCCACGACTTGAAGACCAGGCCGGAGCAATCGGTCCCCTCCCCACCTGAATCGGGCATCCCTGGGGTATCGTCCCGGTCGTTCAGCTTGAAGCAGCCGCCGCCCCACTCGTATCCCTCGTGGTCGGCCATCTGTGCGTAGTCCTGTGCCTGGGAGCGCTTCCACGATCCCATCTCCATGCTCCCGCCGGAACAGTTCGCGGCGGTCCAACTGGCGCGGGCCGAGGCGGCGTCCCCCAAGAGCGTGAGCACGATGACGGCCGCGGTCAGCGACGAGGCCTGACGGAGCGATGATGTACGGATCGTCCGCATCTCACGTCACCTCGAATCGTTCGATCGCGTAGCCGTGGTCCACGCGGGTCGCCTCAAGCACCTCGCCGGGCGCGCGGAATCGGACGGTGGAGAAGCGCGCCGCCTGGCTCGCCGAAGGCTCGGGCAACAGGGAGAAGCTACGGATCCGCGCCCGTGCGTCGAGGCGGAACACGCCGACGCCCGAGTGCGTCCCGTCCCACAGACCTTGCGCCACGATTGCCCCTCCGTCCTGCGAGGGATGGACGAAGTAGTCGGCGCCGACCGCGACCCCCTTCGGCAACCTCACCACGGCACCCGCCCGGCTCCCGTCGGGTCGGGTCCACGTGACCGCCAAACGCGAACGCCCGAGCGGCGCACTGAGGCCCACGGCACCGTCCGCGAGCGGCACCGCTGAGGTCGCGATGCGCGCCTGTTCCTCCGGAGCGAGCGGGATGCCGGGGCGAAGGCTCACGGCGGCCCACTGGCCCGGGCCCACGAAGACACGAGGCCCCGATGGCGAGGCGGCCACCCGCGCGCTCACGCCGAACCCCACCGGGTAGCGCCCCACGACGGCACCGTCGGCGTCGAGCTCGTACGTCGTGGCGTCCGTCCCCAGTGTGGCGAGGTAGGCGCCGCCATCAGAAGCCACAGCGAGATCCACGGCCCCTGGGGCTGGATCCTCCACCGCCTCGACGAACCGGCCGTCGCGACCGAAGATCGAGATCCGCCGGTTGACCCAGTCCGCCACCCAGATGGCACCGTCGCCGGCGACGTCGAAGCTGGAGGGTCCCTCCGCCGGCTCATCGGGGCGCTCCGCCGTCCGACCCACCTGACCGTCCGCGTCGCCGAAGGGCACCCGCAGGGCGAAGCCATCGGGAGGTTGACGACGGTCCCAGGCGAAGGCCCCGGGGATCGCGCGTGAAGGCAGCCGCGCGGTGGTGAGCACGCGGACGGGAGTGGCCTCTGCCCCCGGCGGGTACACCACCTCCGCGCCCGTCCCGGTGGTGAATCGCAGCCAGTAAGCGAAGCCGTTCGGCGGGATCAAGCGCGCCGGCACCCGGAAGCGGAACCCGCCGCCGCCTCGACGTCCCGAGATGCGGGACCAGCCGGGCGCGCCTGCCGGCCGCACGTACGCTGCTGCGCCCACGATCCGGCAGCTGTCGAGATCGGGGCGAGCGCACACCGATGCCGCGCCGAGGTTCACCGACCTTCCCCCGTCGACCAGGGCCGGGGCAGCATGCAGGATGTAGGGTCGGGGACCTTCCCGCTGCGGCGGGGATGCACCGGTGAGGAGCGCCGCGCCCGCCGCCGCGCCCGCGACCACGCCTACGGCGAGCGCCACCAGCCATCGCCGCCGCGATCGTGCCGCGCTCTGTTCGTCCTGGGTGCCCAACCGCACCACCTCCTGAAGCCCGGGGGGAGGTGGGGGGACGGGAGACGTTACGCGTCCTGGCTCGTGGAGTCCGTGACGCGCGTCACTTCCTTCAGGTCGAGTCGCGCTCGGTCTCGCCAGCCGCCGCCTGCCCGGCCGCCAGCCGCGCCGTCTCCACGCGGAACGGCGAGCAGCTCACGTAGTCCAACCCGAGCTCGTGGCAGAAGACCACGCTGGCCGGATCGCCTCCGTGCTCTCCGCAGATCCCCAGGTGCAGGGCGGGGTTGGCCGCCCTGCCCTCGTCCACGGCGATGCGCATGAGCCGCCCCACGCCAGGCCGGTCCACGGTGACGAACGGGTTCGCCGGCACCAGCTTGCGCTCCTCGTACATGCCGACGAACTTGCCGATATCGTCGCGGCTGAACCCGAACGCCGTCTGCGTGAGATCGTTCGTCCCGAACGAGAAGAACTCCGCGTACTCGGCGATCTCGCCCGCCGTGACGGCGGCACGCGGGAGCTCGATCATCGTGCCCCACTCGAGGTGCTCGAGCGTGACGCCCTCCCGTTCGAGGATCTCGCGTGCGACCGGCTCCAGCTCCGTGCGCATCTGCTGCAGCTCGGGGGCGGTGGCCACCAGCGGGATCATGATCTCGACCTTCGGGTCGCCGCCGGCCTTCTTGACCTCGACCGCGGCCTCGATGATCGCTCGGACCTGCATCGCATAGAGGCCCGGCTTGACGATGCCGAGCCGCACCCCTCGTAGGCCCAGCATCGGGTTCATCTCGTGGAGTTCGTTCACCTTGCGCAGCACGCGCTCCTGCTCGCTCACGTCCTCGCCGCGCTCCTTGCCGAGCGCCACCTCCACCGCGAGCTCGACCTGGTCGGGCAGGAATTCGTGCAGGGGCGGATCCAGGAGACGGACCGTGACCGGCAGACCGCTCATCGCCGTGAAGATGCCGACGAAGTCGCCCTTCTGCAGCGGAAGGAGGACGTCGTAGGCCGCCTGCTCCTCGTCCTGGGTCTCCGCGAACACCATCTGCTGGACGGCGTGGACGCGCTCCGCGCCCAGGAACATGTGCTCGGTGCGGCACAGGCCGATGCCCTCCGCGCCGCGCTCGCGCGCGTTCTCAGACTGATCGGGCGTGTCGGCGTTGGCGCGCACGCGGAGCCGGCGGCGGGCATCGGCGTGCTCCATCAGCCGCGCGAACGCCCTCCACAGCGGCTCCCGTTGAGCTTCGGCGTCGCCCTGGCGGGCCTTCTCCAGCAGCGACTCCTCCAGCGGCAGCTCGCCGACGAAGACGTGCCCGGTGAAGCCGTCGATCGTGACGACGTCGCCCTCTCGCACGGTGGTCCCGTTCGCGCTGAACGCCTTGGCAGCGAAGTCGAGCTTGATCTGGTCTGCGCCGCAGACGGCCGGTATCCCCTCCCCGCGCGCGACGACGGCGGCGTGGGAGTTCGTGCCGCCGGCGCTGGTGAGGATCCCCTGGGACGCGATCATGCCGTGGTAGTCATCGGGCGTGGTCTCCCGGCGCACCAGGATCACGGCCTCGCCGCGCGCGCCCCACGCCTGGGCTTCGTCGGCGCTGAAGACCACCTTGCCGATCGCGGCTCCTGGGGACGCGTTCAGTCCCCGGGCGATCGGAGACGACGTCTGGGCGGCGGTCGAGGAGATGCGCCGCTTGAAGAGCTCTTCGAGGCGGTTCGCGTCCACGCGAAGCAGCGCGGTGTCTGCGTCGATCAGCCCTTCCTCCAGCATGTCGTAGGCCATGACCCATTCGCCGAAGGCCGTGCGCTTGCCCACGCGGGTCTGCAGGATCCAGAGCTTGCCCTTCTCGATCGTGAACTCGATGTCGCACATGTCCTGATAGTGCTGTTCGAGGGTCTGCATGACGTCGATCAGGCCGGCGTAGGACGTGGGGTCGATGGTCTCGAGCTCCGCCAGATGAAGGGTGTTCCGGATCCCGGCCACCACGTCCTCACCCTGGGCGTTGGGGAGGTAGTCGCCGTACGGCACCCTCTCGCCGGTCGAGGGATCGCGGGTGAAGGCGACGCCCGTGCCGGAATCCTCGCCGCGGTTGCCGAACACCATCGACTGGACGTTCACCGCGGTGCCGAGGTCGTCGCTGATCTTGTTCTGCCGCCGGTAGTCCTTGGCGCGCTTACCGTTCCAGCTCTTGAACACCGCCTCGATGGCCAGGCGCATCTGGTCGCGGGGCTCGGTCGGGAATGCCGAGCCCGTGTGCTCCCGGTAGATGTCGAGGAACGCCGCGATGACGCCCCGCAGGTCCTCGTCGTCGAGATCGGTGTCGGACGCGCCGCCGCCCTTGGCTTCCTTGGCGCGGTCCAGCGCGTCCTCGAAGGCTTCCCCGGGGACGTCCATGACGATCTTCCCGAACATCTGGATGAACCGGCGGTAGGCGTCGTTGGCGAACCTGAGGTCGCCGCCCGACTGCGCCGCGAGCCCTTTGAGCGACTCCTCGTTCAGCCCGAGGTTCAAGACGGTGTCCATCATGCCGGGCATGGAGAACTTCGCACCGCTGCGGACGCTCACCAGGAGCGGGTCCGACGGATCGCCCAACCGCTTGCCCATGGAATCCTCGAGCGTGGCGAGGTGGGAGTCGAGCTCGTCCATCAGCCCGTCGGGATGGCCTCCCTCCGCGAGGTACGTGAGGCAGGCCTCCGTCGTGATCGTGAAGCCGTGCGGGACCGGGAGCCCCATGTTCGTCATCTCCGCCAGGTTGGCGCCCTTGCCACCCAGCAGGTCCTTCATGTCCTTGTTGCCTTCGCGGAAGTCGTAGACGTACTTGGTCACGTCGCAGCCTTTCGAACGAGCGTGGATCGGAGGCTCCAGTTTACGACCGCTCACTCCGCAGGTCGTGACGCCTAGGAGCAGGCGCCACCCAAGGGTGGGAACACCTTCGAGCAGGCGGGGAGCCTGGACCCTTGCCGGGCCGCGCGGAGCACCTCGCGGATCGCGGCGATCACGAGGGCAGGATCGGTGTCCTGGACGAAGGTCCCTGAACCGGTCGCCGTCACGTGGACGGAGTCCGGCGTGAGCGTCGCGAGAGCGTCCTGGAACCTCGCGTTGCGCGCCGGCCCGTCTTCCCGCCACGGTTTCGCCTGGATCCCCGCCGTGATCACCACCAGCGGGATGTCCCCGAGGGGCGGAGCTCGGTCGAGGACGATCAACAGGGAGGGCATGTCGATCCTGGACGTCTGGTCAACCCAGGGGTTCACCCCGACGCTGCGTAGGTGGGACACCTCGCCCTCGCTCACCGCATCGATGAGCACGAGCCCGGCCGCGTCGCCCGGGTAGGCGGCCGCCTGGTCGCGCACGAGCAGACCGCCGAACGAGTGCCCGACCAGGATGTACGGGGGATTGATCCCGATCCCCGCGAAGAGCAGATGGACCTCGCGGGCGAGCTGGGCGCCCTTCACGGATCCGGCGCCGGGTCGCTTCTCGCTCGACCCCACGCCGGCCCGGTCGTACGTGCAAACACGGGTCATGGTCGCCACCTTCGGCAGGAACGACTTGAACTCCTCGATCCCGCCCAGAGCGAGCCCGGCCTCCAGGATCACGGTCGGCGAGCCGAACCCCTGGCACTCGTAAGAGAGGGAGTAGGCACCCACCCGAACCGTCCCCGTGAGGGGGGGAGGCGGTGAGGGGGCCTCCGTGGCGCCCGCGGTCTCATCCACGCCCAACCGACTGCACGATGCCGTCGCGACCAGGAGAGCGATGGCCGCCAGGACGGCGGCGTGTCGGGGGGCGCCACGACGCATGGCGGGCACCTTACGCGCCGGACGAACGAGCCGCCATCCCGCGCCCACGCTAGCCCCCCGCAACCGAGCGGAGCGCGTGAAGAACGCCGGCATCCGAGGCGAAGCCCAGCGCCACGCGCTTCCCCTGAGCATCGAGGACCGTCCCGATCGTCGGGCCGGCGTTCAGCCAATCGCGGGCCGCCAGTGCGAACGCATCGGCATCGGCGGCCGTGTCCCACACCGTGGAGAGCACCACCGCGACCCGTGCACCATCCGTCCACGCACGGTACAGGCCACCGTCCCACCCCGCGGCGGCGGCGGCGGCGGTTCCATCGCCGAGGCGGAGGCCGAGCATCGCCTTCAGGAACTCCTCCCCCACCGGCATGACGTCGAGGTCGTGCCACCCGGCGCCGAGCGCGGGAGCCAGGTCGCGGATGTCGACGGGCGTGGGGAGGTCGTAGGGGTACCGTTCGGGATGCATCACCTGCTCGGTCGAGACCGGCAGGTGCAGCAACACCCGGTCGATCTCCGCCGTTCCGCCGCGTGCGTCCATCGCGGTCATGAACTCCTGTCCCGCCGTGTAGGGCCACAGTTCCATCGCCACCAGGAACGGTGGCACGCCGCCCAGGGAGCCGCCGCCTCCCACCTGCGGTGCATCGGAGCCCGGGAAGCGCAACACCGTCTGATAGGCGAAGTATTGCGCGCTCCCCTCCACCGCGCCCAGGGCGGCCTGGAAGCGCTCGTCCTGGCAGTGGTTCGCGAGCGGATCGAGCCGGCTGAGGTCGAAGTGCTGGTCGTCCATCGCGTGCGTCAGTTCGTGCGCGAGCGTGAACCGCTCCTGGAAGGAGGGGTCGGCCGAACCGACGTACACGAGCTCTCCGGTCGCCGGGTCGTAGTAGCCGATCACCTGCCCCGTCTGGAACGCGCAGGAGCGCCGCCCGCAGATCCACGCCCGGCGGGATCAGGCCGAGGGTCCGCCACGCCTGTGTCCGGCGTGCGTAGTACGCCTTGGGGTAGGTCGCGTCGAAGGACGCCGTGAGCTTGGCCGCGATCTGTGCCTCGGTGACCGGTTCCACCGCTACGGGATGGTTCCACCGCAGTCCCCGGACGGCCTGCACCTCCCGTTCCACCTCCGCGATCGCCGGCGGCGTGTGACCCGGCGTCGCCGCCGCGCCGTCGGTGGGCGCGGGAGGGATGCAGAGCGCCGCCATGGCCGCGGCGGCGGAGCCGGGGCCCGAGGGTGCCGGCGGCGGGGGAGGCTCCCGGCTGGGCGCCGCCGAGCCGCTGGTGGTGGTGTGGATCGAGAGCGTGCACGCGGCGGTTGCGAGCGTCAGGGCCGCCAGAGCCGCCGCCCATCGCCTGGAGTGGGTCACCCGCGCCTCGGGAGCACCACGCTGACGATCGCGACGACCACGGCACCGGCGGAGCACGCGATCGAGATCCAGAGCAACGACAGGTTCGACAGGAAGTCCCGGGCGGCCATCGCCACGAACGCTCCGGCCAGCAGCAGCAGCACGAACGCGGCGACGTAGAGGCTCAGCCACCCTCGGACCGGCCCGCCGGGCCTATGGCTCACAGCCGCTCCTTCAGGTAGCCCAACAACCCGTCGATCGGGAGCCGTTCCTGGGCCATCGAGTCCCGCTCCCGCACGGTGACCTGCCGATCATCGAGCGAGTCGAAGTCCACCGTCACGCAGAACGGCGTTCCCACCTCGTCCTGCCGGCGGTAACGGCGGCCGATCGCGCCGGCGTCGTCGTACTGCGTGATCCACTCCGGCTTCACGAGGTCGTGCACGCGACGCGCTTCGGGGACGAGCTTCTCGTTGCGCGACAGCGGCAGGACCGCCACCTTGATCGGCGCGAGCGATCGATGCAGCCCCAGCACGGTGCGCTTGTCGGTGTCGCCCTTGGCGGTGGGCACCTCTTCCACGCGATAGGCGTCCAGGAGGAACGTGAGCAACGCGCGGTCGACGCCGACGGCGGGTTCGATCACGAAGGGGAGGTAGCGCTCCTCCTTCTCCTGGTCGAAGTAGGTCAGGTCCTCGCCGCTGGCCGCCTGGTGCGCGTTCAGGTCGTAGTCGGTGCGGTTCGCGATCCCCTCGAGCTCCTGCCACCCGAATGGGAACTCGTACTCGATGTCGGTGGCGGCCTTCGCGTAGTGCGCGAGCTCCTCGGGCTCATGCGGCCGCAGGCGCAGCTTCTCCTTCGACACGCCGAGGTCGAGGTACCAGTTGAGGCGCTGCTCCACCCAATACGCGAACCACTCCTCGTCGGATCCCGGCTCGCAGAAGAACTCCATCTCCATCTGCTCGAACTCGCGCGTTCGGAAGATGAAGTTGCCTGGCGTGATCTCGTTGCGGAACGACTTACCCGTCTGGGCGATCCCGAAGGGCAGCTTCTTGCGCGCCACGGACTGGATCGCCGCGAAGTTGACGAACATGCCCTGCGCAGTCTCGGGACGGAGATAGGCGATCGCGTCGTCCTCTTCGATCGGACCGAGGAACGTCTTCAGCATCAGGTTGAACTGTTTCGGCTCGGTGAACTCGGCCCCGCCGCAGTTGGGACAGAGCACCACGCCGTCCGCGTTGGCCTCCAGATGGTCCTCGCGGAAGCGCTGGTGACAGTTGGTGCACTCCACGAGCGGATCGTGGAAGGTCTCCAGGTGCCCGCTCGCCTGCCACACGCGCGGGCTCGTGACGATGGCCGCTTCGACGCCGACGACGTCGTCTCGTAGCTGGACCGTCGAGCGCCACCAGGCGTTGCGGATGTTCCTTCGGAGTTCGACCCCGAGCGGACCGTAGTCCCAGGACGAGCGGAGCCCTCCGTAGATCTCGGCGGACTGGAACGCGATCCCCCGTCGCTTCGCGAGGGAGGTTACGGCCTCCATGAGGTCGGTCATGGCGATCTCCTCTTCCCGGCCGCTGGCGGCGGCCGCTGGCGTGGGAGCCAATGCTAGCGGCGTCGGGCCGCTCTGGCGGGTGCGCAACACAACCGTCACGACCCCGACCGTTCAGCGAGCCCCCAGCGGGACCGATATGCCCTGGTGGGAAGGGGGTAGGCGATGGAGACATGCCCGCGTTGCGGTGCCCGCGTGGGACCCGGCGTCACGTGGTGCGGTCAGTGCTTCGTCGCGATCCCGGCCGAGGAGGCCGGCCACGGCCGGTCCGTGAGCGGGGCCGGAGGGCTCAGGAGGCCGGTCGCTCCCGAGCCCGCCCACGAGGCCGTGTATTCACGCTGGCGAGGTTCGCCCACCAGCTTCGGCCCCCTCGGACGCTCCCTACTTTCCGTCCTCACCCTCATCGGTCTGGTGATCGGCTACCCGATGCTGCGCGGCCTCATGGTGGCCACGGTGGGCTTCGACGTGCCGGGATCCGGGTTCATGGCGATGTACGGGGTGCTGGCGCTCGGCGCTTACGGCTACCTGCTGACCCGTATCTGGCACCGCACCCGGGTGTCCTGAACCGCCGTCGGCGGATCGCGGTCAGCTACTAGTCGTCGGTGATGCCGCCGAACCTGCGATCCCGCTTCTGGAAATCGCGGATGGCCTCGAAGAGGGTCTCGCGATCGAAGTCGGGCCACAGTACCGGTGTGAACCACAGCTCGGCGTAGGCCGCCTCCCACAGCAGGAAGTTCGAGGTTCGCTGCTCCCCGCTGGGACGGATCAGCAGATCCGGATCGGGCATATCCGGGTGATAGAGGCGCTTCGCGATCTCGTCCTCGCTGAGCTTCTCGATGCGGAACGCTCCCGCATCGTGGTCGCGCAGCAGCTGCTTCACGGCATCCAGGATCTCGGCGCGGCCACCGTAGTTGAACGCGATGGTGAGGGTCATCCCGGTGTTGTCGCGCGTGAGGTCCTCGGAGATCTGCATCTCCTTCAGCACCGATCGCGGCACGCGCCAGTCGCGCCGGCCCATCCATCTGATGCGGACGTTCATCCGGTTCAGCTCGTCGCGGCGTCGGCGCAGCAGCGAGCGGTTGAACTCCATCAGATACAGGACCTCACCGGCGGGCCTGCGCCAGTTCTCGGTACTGAAGGCGAACACCGTGAGCCACTTCACGCCGACCTCGTTCGCGCCCTTCACCGTGTCCCATAGCGCGGCCTCCCCCGCGCCGTGGCCCTCGGTCCGAGGCAGGCCCCTTTGCTGTGCCCATCGTCCGTTGCCGTCCATGACGATGGCGACGTGGGCGGGCACGCGGTCGCGGTCGATGTCGTGGAAGTAACTGCTCATCGGGACGTCCTCACCAGCATGGGCACGGACTTCATCCGCCGCTCGAAGTGGTACTCGGCGAACCCGAAGAGGAGTCCCCGTGCCTCCTTGCGGACGCGGTCGTCGGGTCGCGCCGTCGCCCCAGCCTCCCCCAACTCCGCGAGTGCCAGCGCGCCCAGGTGCTCGAGGGCCGCGCGGGAGACGTGTCCGGCACCGGCCTCGGCACAGGTCCCACAGACGGCGCCGCCCTGTCCCGAGGAGAAGAGTTGGGGGTCCGTGGCGCCACACACGGCGCAGGCGGTCAGGGAGGGATGGAACCCGGAGAGCGACAGCAACTTCAGCATGAACGACTCGGCCGTGGCCTCGGGATCGGCAGGCGCTTCGTCCAGCGCGCGCATACCGCTCAGCAGGAGGAGCATGACCCGGACGTTCCGCTCGTGCTCCTCCGCGACGCGATCGACCGCCTCGACCATCGTCTCTCCCGCCGCGAACCTCGCGAGGTCCTCGCGGATGTGCCGGTGCGGGGCGAGGATCTCCGCCTGCGTGATCGTGTCGAGCGCGCCGCGGCCACGGTAGAGCATGAGGTTCACGTGGGTGAAGGGCTCGAGCCTGGCGCCGAACCTGCTGGTGGTCTTGCGGATGCCTTTCGCGACCGCCCGGACCTTCCCCGAGCCCTGGCTCATGACCGTCACGATCTTGTCGGCCTCGCCGAGCTTGTGCGAGCGCAGGACGATGCCCTGCTCTTTGTACGGCGGCATGTCGGCATCGTAGCGCCGCGGGTGTTGCGGGCGCCCTATCGGCGATGTGTTCTTTCCGTTACAGGGCGAGCGGCACCGCCGGTCGTACCGACGAGCCCCGGCGCGTATGGAGGCGGAGCGCACGAGGTCCGAACGCGGTAGGCTGGTGTTCCGGGCACCTTCGCCCGAAGGTTCGCGCCGAGCGACCGAGCGGCCCTCGATACCGCCCCCTCGCCCCCACGACCCGACCTCGAGAAGAACGGGAGCGTTTCGATGACCAAGGCGGGCGACAGCCGGACGCATTTCGGACCACCGGCGCGCGGCAAGGGAGCTGCCTCGCGCGCGGAGGTCGGACGCACCTGCGCCGAGCCGACCTGTTCGACGGTGCTGTCCGTCTACAACTCGGCCACCACCTGCTGGATGCACACCGGTCCGGCGACCCGCCACCCGCTGTATCCCTCGAGGTCCAGCTAGCGATCTGCGGGGCTGCCTCAGGCTCCCATGGGATGCCAGACCGTCTTGAACTCGGTGAACGCCGTGATCTCGTAGGGACTCCGCGTGGCTTCTGAGAACGGATCGGCCTCGAGGGCGCGGTGCACCCGCTTCATGTTCTCGGCCGCGAGGCGTTCAGCCTCCTCCACCAGATCGCGAGGAACGCCCGTGATGTCGATCGCGTTCACGTCCATGTGGCCCGCCAACCATGGCATGAGCTCGGCCGTGTCGCCGGTGAGGATATTCACCACCCCGCCCGGGACGTCCGACGTTGCCAGGACCTCGCCTAGCGAGACCGCGGGGAGCGGAGACGACTCGCTCGCCAGCACCACCGCCGTGTTCCCGCTCACGATCACCGGTGCCAGCCGCGAGACCAGCCCCAGCAGGGACTGCTCTGCCGGCGCCACGATGCCCACCACGCCCGTCGGCTCCGGGATCGTGAAATCGAAGTAGGGACCGGCGACGGGGTTCGTGCCCCCGGAGACCTGGGCGAGCTTGTCGGCCCAGCCCGCGTACCAGACCCACCGATCGATCGCGGCGCTGACCCCGCGAGCCGGATCGGAGGCACCGGCATCCGCCAGCTCCGCTTCGAACTGCGCGCGCCGACCCTCCATCAGCTCCGCGACGCGGTAGAGGATCTGTCCACGGAGGTAGGCGGTGGACGCCCCCCATCCGGGCTGCGCGGCGCGCGCCGCTACGACCGCCTCGCGCAGATCCTTGCGTGAGGCCCGCGCCACGTGGGCGAGCGGCCGACCGTCGTGCGAGATCACCTCGAAGGTCCGGCCCGATTCGCTCCTGGGGAAGGACCCGCCGATGAACAGCTTGGCGGTACGCCGCACCGGCAGACGGTCGCTCATCCTTCGGCTCCGTCGAAGCGCAGGTAGGGCTCCAGCCCCTGCAGGCCACCCTCGCGACCGAACCCGCTCTCCCGGTAGCCGCCGAAGGGCGACGTGGGATCGAACCGGTTGAACGTGTTGGCCCAGATCACGCCGGCGCGTAAGCGCTCGGCCATCCACAGGATCCGCGACCCCTTCTCGGTCCAGACGCCGGCGGACAGGCCGTAGGGCGTGTTGTTCGCCTTCTCGACGGCCTCAGCTGGGGTGCGGAACGTGAGGATCGAGAGGACGGGCCCGAAGATCTCTTCGCGCGCGATGCGGTGCGACTGCGAGACGCCGGTGAACAACGTAGGCCTGAACCAGAACCCGCGATCGGGCAGATCGCAGGCTGGCTGGTACATCTCCGCGCCCTCCTCCACGCCGCTGGCCACCAGCTCCCGGATCTTCTCCAGTTGCGCGCGTGAGTTGATGGCACCGATGTCCGTGTTCTTGTCCAGTGGATCGCCCAGACGAAGCGTCTCGAGCCGTTCCTTCAGCTTCTCCAACAGCGCCTCGAAGACCGGCTCCTGCACCAGCAGGCGCGAGCCCGCGCAGCACACATGCCCCTGGTTGAAGAAGATGCCGTTCACCACGCCCTCCACAGCCTGGTCGAGCGGCGCGTCCTCGAACACGATGTTCGCCGCCTTCCCGCCGAGCTCAAGGGTCAACGACTTGCCCGAGCCCGCGGTGGCTCGTCGGATCGCCTTGCCTACCTCTGTAGAGCCGGTGAACGCGATCTTGTCGACGTCGGCGTCGACCAGGGCGGCGCCGGTGGCACCGGCGCCGGTCACGACGTTCACGACGCCCGGCGGCAACTCCGCGTCCCGGATCAGCTCCGCCAGGAGGAGCGCCGTCAGCGGCGTGGTCTCGGCGGGCTTCAGCACGACGGTGTTGCCGGTGGCGAGCGCGGGGGCGAGCTTCCACGCCGCCATCAGCAGCGGGAAGTTCCACGGGATGATCTGCCCGGCGACGCCGAGCGGCCTCGGCTCCCCCCGACCGGGGAACGCGTACTCGAGCTTGTCGGCCCAGCCCGCGTAGTAGAAGAAGTGCGCCGCCGAGAGGGGGAGGTCGATGTCGCGCGACTCCCTGATCGGCTTGCCACCGTTCATCGATTCGAGGACCGCGAACTCACGCGACCGCTCCTGGAGGTGGCGAGCGATCCGGAAGACGAACTTCGCGCGCTCGGCGCCAGGAAGCCCTGCCCACCCGGGGGCGGCGGCGCGCGCGGCCTCGACGGCGCGCGCCACGTCCTCGGGCCCCCCTTCGGCAACCTCGGCGAGCGGCGCCTCGGACGAGGGTTCGATCGTCGTGAAGTACCGGCCGGAGCGCGGCTCGACGAACTCGCCTCCGACGAACAGGCCGTAACGGTCACGCACGCGGACGAGGTCGCGCGATTCCGGCGCGGGCGCGTAGTCCCATCCTGCCGTCGGTGCCTGGATCGCCTCGCTCATCCTCTTTCCCCTAGTCGATCGTGAAGTAGTCGGGCCCGGCGTAGCGGCCGGTCGCGGCCTTCTCCCGCTGCATCAGCACGTCGTTCAGGAGCGACGAGGCGCCGATCCTGAACCGAGCAGGGCGTCAGCCAGGCCGCCCCGAGCGTCTCGTGGAGCAGCACGAGGTACTGGATCGCCTGCTTCGATCGGCGGACGCCACCCGCGACCTTGATGCCGACGGCGCGTCCGGTCTGCCGATGGAAGTCCCGGGCCGCCTCCATCATGCAGAGCGCCGATGGGAGCGTGGCGTTCACCCCGATCTTCCCCGTGGACGTCTTGATGAAGTCGGCCCCCGCGGCCATCGCGAGCATGCTCGCCTGTCGGATCCGATCGTAGGAACCGAGCTCTCCGGTCTCCAGGATGACCTTGAGGTGGGTGGCGCCGGCCGCTTCGCGCGCAGCCACCAGTTCCTCGAAGGCTTCCCCGTACCGACCTCCGAGGAACAACGAGCGGTTCAATACGATGTCGATCTCGTCGGCCCCCGCTGCGGCCACATCGCGGATCTCCTGCAGTCGCGTCTGGAGCGGACCCAGACCGGCCGGGAACGACCCCGCCACGCTGGCGACCGAGACGCCGGTGCCACGCAGGTGCTCAACGGCGACCGGAACCAGCTCGGGGTACAGGCAGACGGCCGCGACGGAGGGCACCGTGGTGTCCAGCGGATCGGGCCGGACCGCTTTCGCGCACATCGCGACGATCTTCCCGGTCGTGTCCGTTCCCTCCAGCGTGGTGAGATCGATGCAGCGGATCGACGAGGTCGAGCGCATACAGCTTCGCGTCCCGCTTGATGGAACGCGTGGCGAGGGCCGAGGCACGTCCCTCCAGCCCGACGGCATCGACCGCCGTCGTGCGTACGGCCAGACGCACGGCCTCGCGAACCCCGAAGGCGGGGCCCGAGGGAACGCTGGGCTCGATAGCGGCGGATGACATGGCGCGGCAACTCCTCGGCGCGGTCGACGGTCTCGGGGCCAATCGTACCCCGGGCACCGCCGCTCCCGGCCGCTAGGCTGGGGGACCGTGATGCGCCCGCTCCCGCGAGTCCTGCTGTTCGCCGCCGCCGCGCTCGTGCTCGCCGGCACCGGCGTGGCGTGCTCCTCAGGGGCGCCGTCGTGCAAGACGTACACGGGGGTGGACAAGGTCGACCTTAAGGACTTCTCGTTCGATCCTGCCTGTGCGTCCGCACCGACCGGCGCGACGCTCACCATCGACAACGTGGGCGCAGCACCCCACTCGTTCACGGTGAAGGGCACAGGGGTAAACGTGTCGGTGGATCCCGGGGACTCTGGCACCGCGGACCTGAGTGGGGTAGCCCCCGGGACCTACACCGTGGTCTGCACCTACCACCCCAACATGGTCGGGAGCCTCAAGATCGGCTGAGCGCGCTCAGATACCCGAGGCGGTCCAACGCCTTCGGGTCCCGCTGCCACTCCTTCATCACCTTGACATGGAGATCCAGGTAGACGCGGGTCCCCAGGAGCGGCTCCATCTGGCCGCGTGCCCCGCTGCCGATCGCCTTGAGGGTTGGCTCCGGCCTTACCGATCAGGATCCCCTTCTGGGAGTCACGCTCGACGACGATCGACGCGTGGATCCGGCGTGAGGTCCCCTTCACGCTCCATCTCGTCGATCACCACCGCCACCGAGTGCGGGACCTCCTGACGCGTCACCCTGAGCGCCTGCTCGCGAACGAGCTCGGCCAGTCGCTCCTCGAGCGGCTGGTCGGTGATCTCCTCGGAGGGGTAGAGGAGCGGACCCTCGGGCATCCTGGCCACGATCAGGTCCCGCAGCGTGTCGACGTTGTCGCCCGACTGCGGCCGACACGGGCACGATCTCGTCCCAGCCGCCCAGCTCCTGGGCGGCCGCAAGTTGCGGCAGCACCTTCGCCTTCGCCACGCGGTCGATCTTGTTCACGACCACGAACCTGCCGCCCGCCTCAGCACCGACGACCTGATGCTCGTAGACGAACGCGTCGCCCCGCCCGACGCCGGCGGCCGCGTCCACCACCTGGATCACGAGGTCGACACCCTCCACGGCGTCGCCCACCAGGTCGTTGAGGCGCGCTCCCAGGAGCGTGCGTGGCTTGTGGAACCCGGGCGTGTCGGTGAACACGATCTGGACGTCGTCGGCGGTGAGGATCCGCGGATGTCCTTGCGTGTGGTCTGGGGCTTGTCCGAGACGATGGCCACCTTCGTCCCCACCAGCGCGTTCATCAGCGTGGACTTGCCGACGTTCGGCCGGCCCACCACCGCGACGATCCCGGATCGGGTCATGCGCCGAGATCGCTGGGGCCGAACGCCGACGGCAGGAGCTGGTCGAGCCTCCAGCACCCGGCGCTCGTCGCCCGCCAGCGACTCGACGACGACCCGCAGGTCCGGCCCGCCGAACTCGTAGAGCACCTGCCGGCAGCCGCCGCACGGCGGGGTGAGCCCGCCTTCGGACGAGCCCACGACGGCCACGGCGTCGATGCGCCGATGCCCAGACGCCACCGCTACGGCGACGGCGTTGCGCTCGGCGCAGACGGACAGCGGGTAGCTCGCGTTCTCGATGTTGGGGGCGGTGAAGACCTCGCCGTCGGCGAGCAGCGCCGCACCCACGCGGAATCCGCTGTAGGGCACGTAGGCGCGCTCCCGGGCGGCACGCGCAGCCAGTACGAGGTCGTCGTCGGTCATTCGGTCCGCTCCTCGGAGTCGGCGGGCACGGGCTCGGGGAGCCGCGTGATCACGACCTGACGCGATCCGCCGTCCCTTCACCTGGTCGGTCTTGGAAGCGTAGGCCCTGGAACTCGGTCTCCTCCCCCGCCTTGGGGATCCGCTGGAACAGGTCGAGCACCAGCCCCGCCACGGTGTCCCACTCCTCATCGGGCAGCTCCGTTTCGAGCAGGTCGTTGAGATCGTCGATCGAGACCTTGCCGGACACGCGGTAGGTGTCCTCGCCGAGCGGCTCGATCTCGGGCTCCTCCTGGTCGTACTCGTCGGTGATCTCCCCCACGAGCTCCTCCAGAAGATCCTCGAGCGAGACGAGCCCGCTCACCGACCCGTACTCATCGGTGACGAGCGCCATGTGGAACTTCTCGCGCTGCATCTCCCGCAAGGAGCTCCGCCACCTTCTTGGATTCGGGCACGTACCGTGCCTCGCGCACGATCTCGCGCAGCGGCATGTCGGGCTTGCCCTGGTGCAGGGCCTTCAGCACGTCCTTCGCGAAGACGACGCCGATCACGTCGTCGAGGTCCTCCTCGTGGTCGTACACGGGGATCCGCGACGTGCCGTGCTGCAGCACGAGCGCCTGGACGTCGCGCAGGGTCTTGTCGTCCTCGATGGCGATGATGTCCGGGCGCGGGCACCATGACCTCGCGCACGATCGTGTCGCCGAACTCGAAGATCGAGTGGATCAGCTCCTTCTCCTCATCCTCGATCTGCAGCTTCCTCGGAGGCCACGTCGGCATACGCACGCAGCTCCTGCTCCGTTACGAACGGTCCCTCCTTCAGGCCCTTCCCCGGCATGAGCACGTTCGCCAGCCGTCACGAGCCCCGTCGGCGAACGGACCGAACAGTCGGCCCAGGACACCACGATGAGGGGCGCGAGCATCAGCGCCACCCGGTCCGTCTGCTGGATCGCGAACGTCTTGGGCGTCACGTCAGCGAAGACGAAGAGGAGCAGCGTCATGGCGATGGTGGCGACGCAGCTCGCCCGCGCCGCCGAAGCGCCGGATCGCCACCGTGGACGCGAGCGTCGTGCCCCCGATCGTGGCGAGCAGCGTCAGCAGGAGCACGACGTTGAGGTACGGGGCGGGTCGTCTCACGATCTTCACCAGGGCAGCGCCGCGCCACGACGCTCGTCCTCCAGGAGCCGGTAGCGCGCGCACTCGGTTCGTGCGCGTGATGGCATACCTCGGATGCAGCCCAGCACCCCACCGCGATGATGAGGAGCACGATCACGCCGATCTCCAGCCAGTCGGTGCCGGTCACGGGACGCTGACCCCGCTGTAGCGCTCCTGGCGCGCCCACATCTCGGCGCGCTCGCCGTCGTCCTCGTGGTCGTAACCGAGGAGATGCAGGATGCCGTGGACCAGGAGCAGGCGGAGCTCGCGCTGGGGTCCTCGGGCTTGTTCGACGGCGGCGACCGCGGGGCAGATCACGACGTCGCCCAGCACCCGCGCACCCGTCCTCGTCGACGTCCTCGGATCCAACGGGAAGGAAAGGACGTCGGTGGGCCCCGGCTCGTCCATGAAGCGCACGTGGAGATCGCTCGATCTCTCTCAGGTTCGACGAACGACACGCTGAGCTCCGCTCGGGCGATACCCTCCCCGCGCAGCGTGGAGCGCGCGAGCTCTACCAGACTCGCTCGGTCGAGAGGCGCGGACTGACGGTCCGAGATCAGGATCGTGGGTTCCCCAGGGTCGTCGCTCATGAGGGCGCGCCGGGCCCTCCACCGGCAGAGAGGGCTGCGTGTAGCGACCGTAGGCCTCGACGATGTCCTGAACGATGCGGTGGCGCACCACGTCGCGGCCTCCCAGGTGGCAGAACGTGATGCCCTCGATCCCCGTGAGGATCTCCTCGACCACCGAGATGCCCGAACGCTGGCCGTTCGGAAGATCCACCTGCGTGGCGTCGCCGTTGATCACGGCCTTGGAACCGAACCCCAGGCGCGTGAGGAACATCTTCATCTGCTCAGGGGTGGTGTTCTGGGCCTCGTCCAGGATGATGAACGCGTCGTTCAACGTTCTTCCACGCATGTAGGCCAGCGGCGCCACCTCGACGGTTCCTCGCTCCATCAATCTGGGCAGGGTCTCGGCGCCGGTCATCTCGAACAGCGCGTCGTAGAGCGGCCGCATGTACGGGTCGATCTTCTCGTACAGGGTGCCGGGCAGGTAGCCGAGTCGCTCCCCGGCCTCCACCGCCGGGCGGGTCAGGATCAGCCGCGACACCTGGTGCTCTTGGAGTGCACGCACCGCCGTTGCCACGGCGAGGTAGGTCTTGCCGGTCCCGGCCGGCCCGATCGCGAACGTCACCGTGGATCGCCGGATGGCATCGACGTAGTGCTTCTGCCCCGCAGTCTTCGGGGCGATGCCCTTACCGCGCGCGGTCAGGAGCTTGTCGCCCAGGATCTCCGAGGGCCGCAGAGCGGGCTCCCCGCCGGGACCCGGCTCGTGCTCGCCCTTCACCAGGGAGATGGTCTGGCCCACCGAGGCATCCGTGAGCTCGTGCCCCTTCTCCAGCAGCACGAGCAGCTCCTCGAAGATGCGCGCGACCCGTTCGGCTTCGTCCTCGGGACCGGAGATCGTGATCTCGTTCCCCCGGACCAGGACGTCGGAGGCGAACGCCGATTCGATCAGCTTCAGGAAGGCATCGCGCTGACCGAGCAGCGCCACCATCGATTGGCTGCCGGGGACCAGGATCTTGACTTGCGTGGTGGCACCTGCCACGTGGTCTGCGATCCCGGGGCTACGCCCCGTTCCCTCCTGTGTGAGCGGCGGCCGCCCCCGGCGGCCTCGTGAGCACCATCCTAGCCGGAACTAGCCCGGGGGCCACGCCATCGGGCGCCCGCCGAGGAGGTGGAAGTGCAGGTGGAACACGGACTGGCCGGCGTCGGGGCCGACGTTGGCGACCAGCCGCCAGCCGGACTCGTCGATGCCGTCGGCGCGGGCCAGTTGGGAGGCAGCCTGCATGATGTCCGCGAGCGTGTCGCCGTGCTCATCGCCGAGGTCGGACACGCGACTCCACGTGCTCCTTCGGGATCAACAGGATGTGGGTGGGCGCCTTCGGGTTCAGGTCACGGAAGGCCAGCACCCGGTCGGACTCCCGCACGACGTCGGCCGGGATGTCCCCGGCAACGATCCCGCAGAAGATGCACGCCGGTATCCATGCAACCAAGCCTAGCGGTTCAGAACTCCGGGCGGCGCAGGTCGCCCTGACCGGGATCGCGCTTCGAGGTGACCTCGCCGCGGAGCTCCGCCAATCGCGCCATCAGCGTTCGCTCCTCTCGACTCAGGCGTTCGCGGCGTCACGACGTGGAGCGTGACGTAGAGGTCGCCGCGCCCGCGCCGGTTGAGGTTCGGCACACCCTTGCCTCGATCCGCACGACGGTGCCCGACTCCGTACCCGCCTCGACGCGGATCCGCTCCGTCTCGTCGGGCCCGTCGATGTCCAGCTCCGCCCCGAGCGCCGCCTGGGTCATCGTGATGTCCAGCACCGAGAACAGGTCCTGCCCGCGCCGGTCGAAGGTGCCCGACTCCTGAACCGAGAGTCCAACGTACAGGTCGCCTGAGGGTCCGCCCGCAACGCCCGCGTGTCCGCTGCCGGCGACACGGAGCTCCATGCCGTCGGAGACGCCGGCTGGGATGTCGACGGGGACGACCGCGCTCTCGCGCCGACGCCCGGCTCCGTTGCAGTCGCGGCATCGGTCCGGATCTCCAGGCCGGAGCCCCCACAGGTACCGCACGGCGACGTGGTCATCACCGTGCCGAAGACGCTCCGCCGCACGCTCTGCACCTCGCCCGTCCCGTTGCACGTGCGGCAGCTGACCGGCGCGGTGCCGGGCTCCGCACCGTTGCCCTGGCATCGTGCGCACGTGACCAACCGCTCCATCTCGAGGTCACGACGGGCGCCGAACATGGCCTCGGTGAAGGTCAGCGAGACCCGCACCCCGAGGTCCTCGCCGCGCTGCGTTCGGCTGCGAGGTCCCCGCCGGCGCCCGCCTCCTCCGCCGAAGCCCCCGCCTCCGAAGAACAGGTCGAAGATGTCCTGGATGTCCGCGAATCCCTGCCCCTGGGGACCGCCGGTCGCACCGAACGTGTCGTAGCGCTGGCGCTGCTCCGGGTCCGAGAGGATCTCGTACGCGCCCGCGACCTCCTTGAAGCGGTGCCTCGGCCTCGCGGATCGGCGTTGACGTCCGGGTGATGCTCACGCGCCAGCGCTCGATACGCCTTGCGGATGTCGTCCTGGCTGGCGTCACGGGGGACGCCCAGGACGTCGTAGAGATCACGCGCGCCGGCCGCCATGTTACGCGTCGAGCTCCGTCGCCAGCTCCGAGAGGCGCTTGGCCACCGCCTTCACGGAGGCCATCGCACCCAGGTAGTCCATGCGCGTCGGGCCCACGAGGCCGATCGTCCCCACCGTGGTATCGCCCGCCTTGAAGGGCGAGGTGATGATCGAGGCCTCCCAGTCGCCCGTGGACGGGTGCTCGGCGCCGATCGTGACGGCGAGCTCGTCGTGGGTGGAGGTGACGTCGTTGAGGACCTGGAGCATCTCCTGCTCGCGCTCCAGCGTCTCGAACAGGCGGCGCAGGGTCTCGCGGCGCATCGCCTGGGCCTCGCCCGCGAGGTTCGCCACGCCGCCGACGAGCATGTGGGTTCCAGCCTCACCTTGACTGGCCTCACGCAGGACGTCTGCGAGGGCGAGCATCACGTCGTGCTCGGGCACCGGTCCCTCCGCCGCGAGCTGGAGCATCCGAGCCTGCGCGTCGGCGTAGGTGAGTCCGCGGAGCGACTGGAGGCGTTGTTCCGCCGCCAGCAGGTCTCGCGTCTCGACCCCGTCCGGACGGTCGATCACGCGCTTGTCTACCCGGCCATGCTGGCCTACGGCAAGGAGCAGGATCGAGGGCCCCATGTCGATCAGCTCGAGACGGATGATCGGCTCCTCCGAAGCCCCGGGCGGCACGGCGAGTCCGGCGTACTGGGTCATCCGGCTCAGCAGCTGCACGGATCCCTTCAACACCTCTTCGAGATCGACCATCACCTCGGCGAAGTATCCGGCGATCGCCCGCCGCTGCGCCTCGCGGAGGCGCCCGCCCGCCGGGAGCGAGTCGACGTAGTGCCGGTACCCGGCGTCGGTGGGGATACGCCCCGCAGAGGTATGTGGGTGGGTGAGGTAGCCGAGCTCCTCCAGCGCCGCCATCTCGTTGCGGATCGTGGCGCTGGACACGCCCAAGCTGGCCCGTTCGGTGATGGTCTCGCTGCCAACGGGCTCGCCGCTTCGCACGTACTCCTCCACGACCGCGCGCAGCACCGCTGACTTGCGAGCTCCCAGCTCGGGACGTTCCGCCATGTGCACATGATACGTAGCACTCGCTCTCCCCGAGTGCTAACGGTGACGAAGCCGGCTCGCGACGCGTCACGCGCGCGGCTGGTCTCACGCGGACCTAGTTGCGCTCGTTCTCCGTCAGGGCGAGGACCAGCTCGTTGAGGACGAGCATGCCGCGCTCCGTCGGGACCAGCTTCCCGAGGTCGTCGGCGAGCAAGCCGCTCTCGAGGAACGGTGCGGCCACGTCATCGTCGATCCAACTCGACGGGATGCCCTCGAGTATGCGGAGCCGGAGGAAGATCTCCTCGAGGTAGGCGTCGGAGGGATCGAGGCGCTCCTCGCCGCCCACCGGCAGCTCTCCGCGCTCTACCCGGTCCATGTACTCCTCGGGGGGGCGCGTGTTCCACCATCGGTGGTCGTCGCGGTACGAGTGCGCGCCGGCGCCCAGGCCCAAATAAGCGCGGCGCTCCCAGTAGCCGAGGTTGTGCCGGCACTCGTACCCGGGACGCGCCCAGTTCGAGATCTCGTAGTGGTGATAGCCGGCATCCGCGAGCACCTCGCACGCCACGCCGAACATGTCCGCCTGCAGGTCGGGGTCGGGCGCCGGCTTGACGCCGGCCGCCACTGCTCGCCCCAGCGGCGTCGCGGGCTCCACGGTCAGCGCATACGCGCTGACGTGCTCCGGACCCATCGACACGGTCTCTCGGAGCGTGGCCTCCCACGACTCCAGGGTCTCGCCATCGGCCCCGTAGATCAGGTCCAGGTTCACGTTCGCGTAGCCTGCGGCCCGCGCGGCCGAGAAGGCCTTGCGCACAGCCTCGGGCTGGTGGATCCGCTCCAGCGACGCCAGCACCACCGGATCGAACGACTGCGCGCCCATCGAGAGCCGCTCGTAGCCGGCGTCGAGTAGGGCTGCCAGCTTGGGTTCGTCGACGGTGTCGGGGTTGGCCTCGGAGGTGACCTCGGCGTCGTCGGCGAGGTCGAACCGCTCGCCGAGGTGGACCAACAGCGCCTTGAGATCGGCTGGGCGTCTGCATCGTCGGCGTGCCGCCGCCCAGGAAGACGCTCGCGATCTCCGACCCTCGCCATCCGGAGGCGGCGAGCGTTGCCTCGGCAACCAGCGCCTCCAGGTACCGTGGCGCGAGGTGGTCGAGCCCCGCGTAGGCGTTGAAGTCGCAGTAGCCGCACCGCGTGAGACAGAACGGGATGTGGACGTAGATCCCGGCGGGGCGATCGTCGGACCCGGGTCCGGGTGCTCCTGAGGGAGCCGCGGTCGAGGTCACTTCCGCTTCTCTTTCGCGCTGCCGTCGTCGACGCGGAGCGCGGCGATGAAGGCTTCCTGAGGCACGTCCACCCGCCCCACGCGCCGCATCCGCGCCTTCCCTTTCTTCTGCTGCTCCAGCAGTTTCCTCTTGCGCGATATGTCCCCGCCGTAGCACTTCGCCGTGACGTCCTTGCGCTTCGCCTTCACGGTCTCGCGGGCGATGATCTTCGAACCGATCGCGGCCTGGATCGCGACGTCGAACAGCTGCCGAGGGATCAGCTCCTTGAGCCGCTCCACCATCTGCTTGCCGTAGGGGTACGCGCGCTCGCGGTGCACGATCGTGCTGAACGCGTCGACCGGTTCGCCGTGGAGCAACACGTCGACACGGACGAGCTTCGACTCCTGGTAGCCCCATGGCTCGTAATCGAGGCTCGCGTATCCCTTGGTCCCCGACTTCAGTGCGTCGAAGAAGTCGAACACGATCTCGGCGAGCGGCAAGACGTAGTGGACCTCGACGCGCTCCGGCGTCAGGTAGCTCATGTCGACCATCTCGCCTCGCCGGCCCTGGCAGAGGTCCAGCACGGCCCCGAGGTGGTCGGCTGGAGTGATCACCGTGGCGTAGACGATCGGCTCCTCGATGCGGTCGTACGTGCCGGACTCGGGCATCTCCGCAGGGTTGTGCACGATCGTGACCTCGTCGCCCTTGTAGACGAGGAACTCCACGTTGGGCGCGGTGGCGATCAGCTCCAGGTCGAACTCGCGCTCCAGGCGCTCCTTCACGATGTCCATATGCAGCAGCCCCAGGAAGCCGCAACGGAACCCGAAGCCGAGCGCCATCGAGGATTCCGGCTCGTAGTGCAGCGCGGCGTCGGAGAGCTTGAGTTTGTCCAGGGCTTCTCGCAGGTCGGCGTAGTCGCCGCCCTCCGCGGGGAACAGGCCCGACCACACCATCGGCTTCGGCTCACGGTACCCGGGGAGCGGCTCGGCGGCGCCGGCCTTGCCCGCCAGCGTGATCGTGTCGCCAACCTTCGCCTGGTGGACGTCCTTGAGACCGGTGACCAGGTAGCCGACCTCGCCCGGACCGAGCGCGTCCACCGGCATGGGCTCGGGCCCGTTGACGCCCGTCTCCTCGGCTTCGGACTCCACCCGCGTCGCGAACATCTTGATCCGGGCCCGACTGGGCAGCACGCCGTCCTTCACGCGGATGTAGGTGATCACGCCTCGATAGGCATCGAACATGGAGTCGAAGATCAGCGCCTGCAGCGGGGCCTCAGGGTTACCCACGGGGTGCGGCACGCGCTCGATCACGGCCTGGAGTAGTTCCGGCACGCCCTCGCCCGACTTCGCACTCACGTGCAGGATCTCTGACTCGTCGCAGTCCAGGAGCGCCGCGAGCTCCTTCGCGCGCTGAGCCGGCTCGGCGGCGGGAAGGTCGATCTTGTTCAGCGCAGGCACGATGACCAGACCGGCGTCCCGCGCGAGGTGGTAGTTCGCGAGCGTCTGCGCCTCGAGCCCTTGGGCCGCGTCGACGAGCAGCACGGCGCCCTCGCATGCCTCGAGAGAGCGAGAGACCTCATAGGTGAAGTCGACGTGGCCCGGAGTGTCGATCAGGTTGAGCTCGTAGCCCTCGTGCAGGAGGCGTACCGATTGGGCCTTGATCGTGATGCCGCGCTCACGCTCCAGATCCATCTTGTCCAGGTACTGCGCCCGCATCGCGCGTCCCTCGACCGTGTGAGTGACCTCGAGCAGGCGATCGGCCAGCGTGGACTTGCCGTGGTCGATGTGCGCCACGATGCAGAAGTTCCGGATGTGGGAGGTGTCGGTGCTCACGGACCTTCATGGTACGGGGCGCCGTGCGCTGCCCGACTGCTGGGCGGACCAGCGAAGGGCGACTGGTAGACTCCTCCCTCCATGGCAAACATCAAGTCACAGATCAAACGGAACAAGCAGAACGCGAAGCGCCACGAGCGGAACAAGGACGTTCGCACCTCGCTCAAGACCTCCACGAAGCGGGTCCAAACCGCCGTCGCCGAAGGCGACCCGGAGGTCGCTCAAGCGCAGGCCCGCGAGGCCTCCCGCGCGCTCGACAAAGCCGTCAGCAAGGGCATCGTTCACAAGAAGACGGCCGCTCGGCGCAAGAGCCGTCTCACGAAGTCCGCGAACGCGGTCGGCGCCACCGCCGAGTAGTCCGTCGCTCGGCCCCACCTTCGGATCGCCCTGCCGTAGTCTGGCCGGATGGACGACGTACCGAGCGGCCGGCGCGGCATCGTCGGACCGCTCGCGCTACTCATCGTTGCGCTGGGCGTCGTCTGGGGAGTGAACGCCCTTTCGTCCCCGCCGGGGCGCTCTCCGGATGCCGCGGCCTCGACGACCGATCCCCACCCCTCGATCGCCGAGGCGCCAGGCGCGACTACCAATGGTCCCCGCGCGCAGCCGCTCCGTCCCGTGGCAACCCGGATCGCCGCGATGATCAAGCACGGCGTCAGTCCGTTCTGCTCCCACGGCCGCTGCTGCCGCACCTCGGCCGCGACGTTCGGCACTCGAAGTCCCATCGCCCGCGTGATCGCCTACTTCCAGGGCCATCGATTCCACTACGCGGCGCCGCCGCTGGTGATGTCCGGCTCGGGCGACCCTCACACCAGCGGAGGCTACCTCCGATGGCTCGGCGAACGGGGCCGGTCGCCTGGGACGTGGCGGCAGGCCAACGTGGCCAGAGGCTCCCTCGTGGACCGGCCCCGTTGGCGCACCGTCTTCACCGTTTCTCGGGCTCGGTGCGGCCGGCCGTTCGCGCCGCACCTGCCACCCGCCGATCTACCGCAGCACTGAGCAGCGCTCGGCTTACTCTGCGGCGATGGCCGCGATCAACACGGGCATCACGACGTCGCCCGTAGCCCCGCTCTTCAGCGCGCGGTCGGCCTCGGTGATGCGGGCGTGCAACTCCAGCAGGCGCGCCATCGAGTAGTTGCGAGCCTGTTGCTGGTACCGACGCGCCTGCCACTCGAACCGGAGTCCGGCGGCCTTCGCCGCCCTGGCGGGCGGGATGCCCTCGGGAAGCGCACGCACGCGGATCAGGTCCCGGAGGCGGCTGGCGATGCCACCGAGCGTCTTCAGGGGATCGTCCCCACCCGCCTCGATCGATCGGAGCGAGCGGATGGCTCCCGCGAGGTCGCGCGCGAACGCCCGGTCGCAGAGATCCCAGACCCGCTGTTCGCCGAGCCCCCGGAACTGCGCCGCCACCACCTGCGGCGTGATCTTCTCTCCGGCGAACGCGCCGCCCAACTGTTCAAGGGCCGACAGGAGCGTGCTGGGCTCCTCACCCAGCGTCTCGACCAGCGCCCTCGCACCCGGGGGCCCGAGATCCACCCCCAGTTTCTTGGCGCGTTGCACCACCCAAGGCTCGAGCTCCTTGCGGGCGATCGCGACCTGCCGCATCTGTCCGACGGGCTTCACGATCTTCTCCAAGGCCGCCGGCACCTTGCCGCGCTCGGCCACGGTGCAACAGATCACGAGCGGCGCGTCGGGATCGGGCGAGGCGAGGTAGTCGGCGAGCTCTCCCATCGCATCTTTCGACAGCGATCGAGCATCCGTGATCACGAGCGCACGGGCATCTCCGAAGAGCGAGGGCGTCGCCAGATCCTGGAGCTCACCCCCCTGCCATCCGTCGGCGTCGACCTCCGTCGGACGCATGGGGGCGAGAAGGTCCAACGCCGCCTCACGGAGCAGGAAGGCGTCCTCGCCCCAGTAGAGCGTGACTGCGCCGGGTGGACTGGGCATCGGATGGGATCCTAGCCGGATCCGCCGACGCGCTCAGTCGGTCCACGTTGCTCAGCGGTCCGTGGAGATCTGCGGCTCGCCCCCGGCGAACGTCACCGTCACCGTGCCCCGCCGATCGGTCCGGTAGATGCGCGCCCCAGTGGCCGCGATCGCGGCGAGGGTGGACGGCACCGGATGCCCGTACGTGTTCTCCCCGACGCTCACGACGGCGACCCGGGGGTTGACGGCCTGGAAGAACGCGGGGAGCGAGGTGGCGGCGCCATGATGCGGCACCTTCAGGACGTCGGCGTGGAGCGCGACGCCGCTGTCGAGCAGGGCCTGCTGGGCCGGCTCCTCGGGCTCGGTCGCGAAGAGCACGGAGTCCTGACCCCGGCTGAGCATCAGGACCAGGGCGTCGTTGTTCGTGTCCGAGTCGGTACCGGTCCAGCACGCCTGCGGAGACAGCACGGTCATGGTCACGTCCCCCACCGTGTAGGAGGCGCCGGCCCTCGGATCCTGTACCGGGAGGCCCTCCTGACGGATGGCGACGTCGAGGTCTGCCTGGAGTGAGGAGGTGTCGGGACACCCTGGCTCAAGGACCAGGCCGACGGGGATCCGGGCCAAGACGTCGGGCAGGCCCACGATGTGATCGGCGTGGGGGTGGCTGGCCACCACGACGTCGAGCCGTTTGATCCCCAGCGCAGCCAGATCCGTGGCGACCTGCTCCTGGTCGGGACCGCCGTCGACCAGGATCGCGACGCCGGCGGGCGTGGTTACCAGGGCCGCGTCGCCCTGCCCGACGTCGAAGAACCGAACCGTGAGGTCGGACGGAGCGCCCACGCCGACGGCGGAGGACCAGACCAGCAGCGGACAGGCGGCTACCGCCGCGACCACCGCGGCCCTGGGAGGACGCCACCCGGACCGGATCCAGACGACGAGGGCGACCACGAGCGCTCCACCCACCACGAGCACCCACGGCCCCCCGTGCGTCGTGATGTGGCCCACGGGGGCCTTGCCGAGCACGTTCGCGAGACCCTCGAGGTACCGCATCGGCAGCAGCGCGAGCGCGGCCAGGAACCGGCCGCCCGGGAACCAGATCAGCCCCCCGACCGAGGCGGCGATGCCCAGCAAGAGGGCGGGCGAAACCGCGGGGAAGGCCGCAAGGTTCGCGAAGACGGTGACGCCGGGGATCTCGTGGAAGTGGAAGAGAAGGAGCGGCGTGACGCCAAGCTGGGCCGCGAGCGTGGTGCCCACGGCGAGCGCCGCGGGGACCGGAAGGAATCGGCGGAGTCGCTCGGCGAGTGGCGAGGCCAGGGCCACCATCCCCGCGGTGGCGCCGACGCTGAGCTGGAAGCCGATCGACCAGATGAGCCAGGGATCGAGCGCGAGCAGCAGCAACACCGCGCCCCCGAGGACGGATGCAGCGGATCTGGGCCGTCCCATCAAGACGCCCATCAGGGTGAGTCCGGCCATCACGCCGGCGCGCAGCACGGAGGGCTCCGCTCCCGTAAGCACCACGAAGAAGACGACCGTTCCCGCCGCGAGCCCGAACCGGAGCCATCTCGAGAGTCCGAGCCACGTCGCCAGCGTCAGGATCGGGGCAAGGACCATGGCCACGTTCTCTCCGCTGACCACGAGCAGATGGCCGAGTCCGGTGGCCTGGAAATCGCGGGCCAACCCGGGGTCGAGCTGCGAGTCGTCGCCGAGCACGAGCCCGAGGAGCAGCCCGGCCTCACGCGGCGGAAAGAGCCGGTCGATCGAGCGTCCCACGAAGGATCGGAAGGTCTGCGTGGCTCCCATGAACCACCCGGCGGCCGCCCCGGTCCGCTCGAAGTCACCGGCCCGCAGCTCCGCGACGATCCCCCGATGTCGCAGCGTGTCGGCGAATCCTGGGTCATCGGGCCATCCGAGGGTTCCCTCGAACGAGACCCGGTCGCCGCGAACGGCGTCCGGCGGAGCCCCGTCGCCCTCGACCCACACCGTTTCACGAACTACCGCCGCATCTGAATCCCACGACACCTCCCCCACGTCCACCACCGCGTGCCACCCGATGGTCCCCTGCTTCGGGTCCTCGCGAAGGGTGCCCGCCGCCACCACGCGGCGTCCCGAGAGCCGGTGGAGGAGGGCGGCGTCGGCTCGGGTCTGCGCGAGACCCGCCCATGCGAGCCCAAGACAGACGATCCCGCCGAGCGCGAGGGCGGCGGCCGCGGGATGGCCCTGGGGGGCGATGCGGTCGGCGGCCGTCAGCGCGCTGATGGGGGCGGGCTCGGGAGCCTCGAGGCCGGTACGGTACAGGGGCCCCGGTCCGGGACGCAGGGGCGGTGCCGCGAGCCAAGCGGCAGCCAACGCTGCGACGCCCAGGATAGCGGCGGCCGAGGCTCCGAGCCACGAGGGCCGCAGGTCCCAGAGCGCCAGCCCCGCCCAGAACGCGACGGCGCTGGAGGGCAGCGCCCAGGCGCTCACACGGTGACCTGCGGGCGCAGCTCCTCGAGCGTCACCGGTCCGATGCCGCTCACGTCGAGCAGATCGTCCACCGTGGCGAAGGGCCCGTGGTCCGTGCGGTACTGGATGATGGCGGCGGCTGTGACCGGGCCGACCCCGCTGAGGGTCTCGAGCTCGGCCTCGGTCGCCGTGTTGATGTTGATGGGCGCGCCGCTTCCGACGCTCCCGGGGACGGTCCCTCCGGCACCCTCCGCCGAGGGGATCGTCTGCCCCTCCTTCGGGACGAGGATCTGCGTGCCGTCGGTGAGCGGCGCGGCAAGGTTCAGCGCGGTGAGGTCCGCGCCGGCGCGTGGACCGCCGGCGCGTCGGATGGCGTCGATCACGCGGTCTCCCGCCCTGAACCGGTACACCCCCGGGTGGCGGACCCTGCCGGTGACGTCGACGATCAGCACCGAGACCGACGGCGAGGCCCCCGGGGACGCGGAGGACGCCACCACCTGTGTCCCCGAGGAGCCCGAGGTCGCCACGGCGAAGGGCGCGGGCGTGGCCGCCACGGCCACGGGCTTCGGGAGCGACCGCGTGTACCAGAGGCCGACGCCGGTCAGCGTCAACGCCACCACGACGATCAGCCCGGCGAGTTCGCCGCGCGAGAGGGCGTCGAGACGCTCGCGGAGGCCCATGCCGGCGACGCTACCGATGGGTCCCGAGCCGCGCCGTGACCTCCGTCACACCACGCCGAGCTCGGGGTTAGCCCTTCGTCACCACGTTGACCAACCGGGGGGTGCGCACGATCTCCCGCACCACCTCGCGGTCCCCGATCGCGCGGGCCGCCCTCTCGCTCGCGCGTGCGAGTTCCAGGGCGGCTTCCTCGTCGATGTCGGCCGCGACCTCCAGCTTGTCACGGACCTTCCCGTCGACCTGAACCACCATCGTGACCGTGTCTTGCACGACCAACGCAGGATCGAAGACGGGCCACGACGACGTGTGAACCGAGCCGGCCTCGCCCAGGTCGGCCCGCCACAGTTCCTCCGCGGCGAAGGGCGCGAACGGCGCCAGCAACTGCGCGAGCGCCCGTGCCGCGCCCAGCGCGCCACCCCCTGCGTCCAGCGTGGTCCGCATCTCGTTCGTGAGGACCTGCAGCTTGGAGACGGCCGTGTTGAACCGGAACCGGTCGAGATCCTCGGTCACGCCTTTGATCGTTCGGTGCGTGAGGCGCACCAGCGGCTCCGGCTCCTCCACCTGTGGTCGCGCCACCGCGTCTCCCACCGCGGCGAAGACACGGCCGAGCCACGCGTGCACCCCGGGGCGTCGATCCGGGTCGTCGCCCGCGATCAACTTCCAGTCGATGTCGTCCTCGAAGGGCCCGGCGAAGAGCATGATCAGACGCATCGAGTCGGCGCCCCACCGCTCGACGAGCGGCATCGGCTCGACGATGTTGCCCTTCGACTTCGACATCGAGGAGCCCCCGTAGATCACCTGGCCCTGGTTCATCAGCTTCGGGAACGGTTCGGTGAACGGGACCATCCCGATGTCGTACAGGACCTTCGTGAAGAAGCGGGCGTAGAGCAGGTGCAAGATCGCGTGCTCGACGCCGCCCGTGTACTGGCCAACCGGCATCCATCGCTCGACGTCCTCGGGGCGGAACGGCCCGCCCTCGTAGCCGGGCGAGCAGTAGCGGAAGAAGTACCAACTGGAGTCGACGAACGTGTCCATCGTGTCGGTGTCACGCTCGGCCTGGCCACCGCACCGGGGGCACGCGACATGCTTCCACGTGGGATGGCGTGCGAGCGGCGACTCCCCGCCCAGCGAGAAGTCCAGGTCTGCGGGAAGCTCGACCGGAAGGTCCGCGTCGGGCACGGCCACCTCGCCGCACGTTGGGCAGTACACGATCGGGATCGGCGCACCCCAGGACCGCTGCCGCGACAGCAGCCAATCATGGATCCGGAAGTTGACGGTCGCGCCGCCCCGGCCTTCCTGCTCCAGCCATGCCGCCACCACGGTGATCGACTCGGGCGTGCGATGTCCGTCGAACGGACCGCTGTTCACCATCACGCCTTCGCCCGGGAACGCCTCGGTCATCGCGTCGCCGTCGAGCGGATCGGCGTCCTCGGGCTGGATCACCGGTCGCACCGGCACACCGTGCTGGCGCGCGAACGCGAAGTCGCGCTCGTCGTGCGCGGGCACCGCCATGATCGCGCCGGTCCCGTACTCCATCAGCACGTACGGGGCCGCGTAGACGGGCACCTGCTCGCCGTTCACCGGGTTCGTCGCGTGGACGCCCAGGAACACGCCGTCCTTCGTGTCGGCCTCCTCCCCGTACTCCCGCTTCGTCGTGCGCGCCTGGGCGATCAGCGGCTCGACCTGCTCGAGCGTGCCGCCTAGCGCCGCCAGGCGGCGGACGGCCGGGTGCTCCACCGAGAAGACGAAGAACGTCACGCCCCACAGCGTGTCGGGACGCGTCGTGAAGATCTCGATCTCCTCGCCGGTCTCGGCGATCGTGAACGTGACGCGGGCGCCCTCGCTCCGCCCGATCCAGTTCCGCTGCATCGTGAGCACGCGCTCGGGCCACTCGACCATCTCATCCATGTCATCGAGTAGGCGCTGGGCGTAGTCGGTGATCCTGTAGAACCACTGGGTCAGCTCGCGGCGCTCGACCATCGTGCCGCAGCGCTCGCACGCCCCCTGGATCACCTGCTCATTCGCGAGCACGGTCCGGTCCTGGGGGCACCAGTTGACAGGCGCGGTCTTCCGGTATGCGAGGCCTTCCTCGAAGAACCGCAGGAACAGCCACTGGGTCCACCGGTAGTAGTCGGGGTCGCAGGTGTTGAGTCGGCGCGACCAGTCGAACGACATCCCCATGCGTTTGAACGAGGCGGCCTGCTGTTCGATGTTCGCGTAGGTCCACGGCGCCGGCGCTACCCCTCGTTTGACGGCCGCGTTCTCGGCGGGCAACCCGAACGCGTCCCACCCGATCGGGTGCAGCACGTTGTGACCCGTCATGGCCTTGTAGCGCGCGATCGTGTCTCCTCCGCTGAACGCCTCGGCGTGGCCCATGTGCAGGTCGCCCGAGGGGTAGGGGAACATGTCGAGCGCGTAGAAGCGCGGGCGCGGATCCCGTGGATCCTCGGAGGCGAGGTAGAGCCCCTCTTCCTCCCACACGCGTTGCCACCTGGGCTCGATCTCGGATGCGTCGTATCGCCGGCTCATGAGGGCTAGATGGTAACGAACGCGATGCCCCGCACCGCACAGCGTGGCGGTGTTGTCAGCTCTCGGTCGGTCGAGCTGGGATCAAGCCGCCAGGTCGGAGCGCGAGCTCGGGGATCTCGTCGGCCGTGACCGGCCTGGAGAAGAGGAATCCCTGCCCGCTCTGGCACTTGTGAGCCTGCAGGAACGCCAGTTCGGCGTGGCTCTCGATCCCCTCCGCGACCGAGGTCATGCCGAGCCCGTCCGCCAATTGGATCATCGCGTTCACCATCGACGCGAGGCCCGTGTCGCGATGGACGTCACGGATGAACGTACGATCGATCTTGAGCACGTTGACCGGGAGGTGCTTCAGCCGGGCGAGCGACGAATAGCCGGTCCCGAAATCGTCGATGGCGATCGTCAGCCCCAGCGCGCGGAGTTTGCCGAGGATCTGCTGTGTCCGGTCCGGATCCGCCATGGCGCTCGACTCGGTGATCTCCACAGCCACGCGGTCGGGATCGACGCCGGCGGTCCGCAGCTTCCCCAGGATCTTCTCGGCGAGGTTGGCAGACCAAAGCTGTCGGGGCGAGATGTTGAACCCGATGCGCAGATCCAACCCCTCCGCGGCCCACGCGGCCTGCTGACGGGTTACCTCCTCGAGCACCCAATCACCGATCGCTTCGATCAGCCCGAGCTCCTCGGCCAAAGGGATGAAGTCGTTGGGCTGCCCCAACTCGCGCACGGGGTCGCGCCAGCGCACCAGCGCCTCGACGCCCTCGCACGAGCCATCCCTGAGGCTGACGATCGGCTGATAGTGGAGCACCCAATTCTGCTCCTCGACGGCGCGACGCAACCGGGTGGTCGTCGATAACTTCTGCAGCGAGTCCTCGGCATGGTTCGCGAACACCACGGACCCTCCCGGCTCGTGCCGCTTCGATTGGTACATCGCGGCATCGGCGTTCTTCAGGAGCGTGTCGGCGTCGATGGCGTCGGTGGGGAAGAGGGAGATCCCGACCGATCCGGTGGCGATGAACTCCGTCCCCTGTACCTCGAAGGGCTCCTTCAACACCTCGTGGACCCGCTCCGCCACCGACTCCGCGACGAAGATCGCCATGTCGACCCCGGGCATCGAGGGGTTCGGCGCTCGTTCGAGGTCGGCGAGCAACAGGAGGAACTCGTCGCCGCCCTGCCGCGCGACCAGATCGGTCTCGCGCGTGCAGCCCCGAAGACGCTCCGCCAGCTGTACCAGCATGGCGTCGCCCGCCTGATGGCCGAGGGAATCGTTCAGGAGCTTGAAGTTGTCGAGGTCGAGGAAGACGACGCTCACGCCGAGGTCGTGGCGGCGCGCCCGCGTGATGGCCGCTGCGAGCATCTCCTCGAACAGCACTCGGTTGGGCAGGCCCGTCAGCTTGTCGTGATAGGCGAGGAACGCGATCTCCTCCTCGGCCCGCTTGCGCTCGCTGATATCGAATATCACGCCCTGAAGGAGCCAGGGATCACCTCGCTCATCCCTGATCGGGTAGGCCTGTTCCATGACCCACTTCACCGTGCCGTCCTCGTGGACCATCCGATATTCGTGATCCAACGTCGTGTGCTCGCGATAGGCCTCCGCGTATTCCTCCCAGACACGGTCGATGTCCTCCGGATGCACGTGCTTGCGCCAGCAATAGGGATCGGCGAGCCACTCGTCTTGGCTCACCCCGAGCAGCTGGACCACCTGCGGACTCACGTAGATGGAATCCTGGTTCGCGTCGACCGGGTCCAGGTACACCACCGCCGGGATCTGCTCCACCAGCGTCCGGTACTTGGCCTCGGCCTCGAACCGGGCCTCGCGACCGGCCCGGAGTTCGCTGACGTCTCTCAAGGTCACGACGAGGAGACGCTCCGGCTCCTCGATCGTGCCCAGGTGCACCTCGACGGGCACCTGTCCTCCATCCGCCCTCCGGCAGAACGATTCCGTGCGGGCGCCCGCGTCAGGCTCCTGCAGATCGATGGCAACCAGCAGCTCCACGGGCTTGCCCACCAGCTCCTGACGCATGAACCCCGTCAGCTCCTCCACGCGGCGGTTCGCGTAGAGGATCGCTCCGTCCGCGGCGGCGACCACCAGGCACTCGGGCGTGGCCTCCAGCAGGGACCCGGGCTCCAGGAGTTCGGCCCACCGTTCGGTGAGCGATCGGCGTGCCGGATCCTCCGTACCCATGACCATCGTTGACTGACACCCTCTACGTGGGAACTCGTAGGTGCATCGACTCGATCCCCCCTGCACATGAGCCGCCGCCGTAAGCTGCGGACATGGCACACCGAGTGGAACGCACCATCCGGACCTCCTGCCCCCAGGACGTGGCATTCGATCACGTCGCCGACTTCTCCACCACGCAGGGCTGGGATCCTGGGATCCCCTCCGCGGAGCGGATGGACGACGGCCCCGTAGGCCAGGGGTCCAAGTTCCGGCTGGTGTCCCGCTTCAACGAGACGGAACAGACCCTGATCTACGAGATCACCGAATACGACCGTCCGAACGCCGTGACGCTGGTGGGCGACGGCGGCAACTTCCACGGCGTGGACCGCATCACGTTCGCCCCCGACGAAGCGGAGGGCACCGTCGTCACCTACTCGGCGGACCTCTCGCTCAAAGGGCTCGCGCGACTCGCTCAGCCGTTCATCAAGGGCCAGCTGGACGCGATGAGCGACCGCGCCGTGGCGGGCCTCAAGGACGCGCTCGACGCCCTCACCTGAGGACCAGCCGGCTCACGAAAGAGGCGTCATCTCCCTCATACCCCAGGGGCTGCCCGTGGTCCTTCATCAGGTCCATGAACGGTGCGGCGTCGAAGGCCTCCGGGCCCAGGACGCCGACCCCCGCCCAGGTGCCGTTCGCCAGGAGCTCCAGCGCGATCACGGGGTTCAGCGCGGTCTGCCACGTCACGGCCTGCGCCCCGTCCTTCGCCCAGGTTTCCTCGGTGTCCACCACGTGGTACAGGTAGACCTCCCGTGGTTCGCCGTCCATGCCGGTGCCCTTGACCCAGGTGCCGGCGCAGGTCTTGCCGGTCATCTCCTCGCCGAGGAAGGCGGGGTCGGGAAGGACGGCCGCCACCACGTCGCGTGGACTCACCTCGACGCCGCGCACGGTCACCTTCGGCACGCGGTCCAGCCCCAACTTGTGCAGGGTCTCCAGCACCTGGATGAACTCATCGCCCAACCCGTACTTGAAGGTCACACGCCCGCAGTCGACCCAGCGCGGCACCAGCAGGACCTCTTCGTGCTCGACGTTGACGCATTCGACGTCGCCGATGCCCTCAGGGAAGCCGAACACCTCGGGCTCGGAGAACGGCGCCGTCGTGAACCATCCCCCGTCCACGTCCCGTCGCTCCCTCTCCCAGATCACCGGCGGATTGAGGCACTCCTCGATGGTGGTCCAGATGCTGAACGTAGGCGCGAAGTCGTAACCGCGGATCTCGAGAGTCGGCCCCGTCGCGGACCCCCACCTCGTCTATCTCGGAGAAGAGGTGGTCCGCCGCATACCGCGCGAAGACGTCCGCGGCTCCGGGCTCGATGCCGATCCCGCAGAGCGCCAGTTTCCCGCGGTCTTCCCAGAGGTCGGCCATCCCGAACTGCTCGTCGCCCAGCTTCTTGCCGACGCGCTCGTACGGGTGCTCGGGATGAGGCTCCGAGAGCGACATGGCCATGTCGAGGTAGTCGACCCCGGCATCGAGCGCGCCGGTGAAGATGGGCATCACGAAGCGGGGATCGGCTGCGTTCAGGACGACGTCGGCCCCTGATGCCCGCACCAGGTCGGCCACCTGGGTCGAGTCGGTCGCGTCCACCTGGGCCGCGGAGAAGCGACCGGTCCCGCCGTCGTAGCGATCCACCACCCGCTGCCCGCGGCTGGCGTCGATATCCGCGAAGACGATGTGCTCGAAGAAGTCACGTCGGGCGGCGATCGGCGCGAACGCTGCGCCGACCCCGCCGCTGCCCACCACCAGGATCTTCATGGGCGGGCAGTCTAGCGGGCGGGCTCGCGCCGGTGGTGACACACGACCTTGCCCACTTGCGCCCCAAGGGATCCTTCGCATACGATGCGCGGCCATGCGTACGAAGATTGCTGTAGCCGCCCTCCTGCTCGCGGCCGTCGCGTGTTCCAAGAACAACGACGCGGTCTCGGCGACCGCCGGGGGCGTCTCGCGCCCGTCCACACCGAGCGCCACCGCGACCGCGCTTCCCTCCATGCCCGCGACGATGGGCGAGACCAGGATGGAGGGCCGCTACGTCGGCAAGGCCACGGTCACCGATACCAACGTGGATGCCTTCAAGCTCTCGTCGCAGAAGCAAGACTGGTCGATCACGCCCCAGTGCCCCACTGGGGCATGCAGCGTGACGCTGGTCTCGGACAGCGGCAACTACACGACGACGCTTGCCCTGAAGGATGGCGTCTACAAAGGCACCGTCTCCCGCAAGGACCTGTGGACCTGTCAGGGCAAGAAGATCGGTGGCCTCACGAAGCTCACGGTGACCCCGATGGTCCCCGCACCCGTCGATGGTCAGTGGGTCGTCGCGGCCGCCCAGGCCGAGAACTACACGGTTTCCGTCGGCGGCAACTGCAAACGAGCGTTCTTCCGCACCCAGGCGACGATCGCCCTCAAGAAGGCGGGCTGACCCAACCGCTCGCAGGCACACTTCCGTGCGCTTGCGATGATGCCGTTGAAGTCCTAGTCAGGCCTAGCGGGACACCCGCGAGCCGGGTGCACACACGAGAGCTCATGCCGCATCGCGTTCCCATGGTGGGAAGATGTCGAGGGGAGGGCGCGAAGATGTGTGACCGGACGCTGCTGGTGGTCATGGTCCTGTTGGGCGCTTGGGGGGTGACCCCTTTGGCATCTGGCGCATCTCGCTTCCCGGGATCCGACGGGCGCATCGTCTTCGCCTACGAGGCACCCGTTCCCAACCAGCACCTCACGCAGACAGATCTGTACTCGATCATGCCGGACGGCTCAGGACTGACCCAGCTCACCGACACCCCCCACCGGATGGAGTCGGCGCCGGTGTGGAACGCGGCGGGCACGACGATCGTGTTCTCTCGCTCCAAGGCGCCGTTCGGGGCCGGCTCGATCTGGGTGTGCGACGCGGACGGTGGGAACCAGGTGCGGCTTACCTCCGGCGTCGATGCACGCGACCCCGTCTGGAGTCCGGACGGGACCCGGATCGCGTTCTCGATGTTCCACCTCGCGACTCCATGGCCTGACATCGCCACGATCCAGGCCGGCGGCGGCGGGCTCACGCGGGTCACCTCCTGGGGCACCCTCGAGTTCCTTCCCGCTTGGTCACCCGATGGCACCGAGATCGCGTTCACTCGGGGCTACCCGAGGGGAGACGTCGGCGACATCTGGGTCAAAGACCTCGTCACTGGCACGTTCCGTCACTTGACGTCCGGACCTGGGTACGACCTCCAGGTGTCCTGGTCACCGGACGGGGGTCGGCTCATCTTCGAACGCACGGTCCGCAACGTTGCACGGATCATCCGTATCCGTTCGGACGGGAGCCACTTCACCGTGCTCACGCGTGGCCATTTCGACGCTGACCCCACCTATGCGCCCAGCGGCACCCGGATCGCGTTCAGCAGCGACCGCGGTCGCAGCTTCCTCCCCGACGTGTGGCTGATGGACGCGAACGGCACCAACGCGTACCGCTTGAAGAACCTCCCCTACGCGTCGACGACCCCGGACTGGCAGCCCTCGTAGGTCCCGACCCCCTGAGAGACGGCGAACCCGGCTCATGCGACGTAGACCATCCGGCCTATCGCATCACGACTCGGAGGAGAGGATGCTCGCAAACGAACCGGGAGGGAGGGGAACGTGCGACGACTCGTCACGCTACTCCTGCTCGTCGCCGGGTTGACACCCGTCCTGCCCTCCCCGCCGCCGGCACGAGCTGCCGCTCACCCTCCCAACGTCATCATCATCATGACCGATGATCAGCGCTGGGACGCCCTCCAAACGATGCCCAACGTGCGCGGGCTCCTTCAGGCCCGTGGGGTGACCTACACCAACGCCTTCGTGCCGAACTCGCTCTGCTGCCCGAGCCGGAGCTCGACCCTGAGTGGGCTGAACTCGCATACGACCGGGGTCTGGGGCATCACGCCCCCCAACGGAGGCTTCGCGTCGTTCCACGATCAGACGACCCTGGCCACCGTGCTGCACGACCGGGCGAACTACTACACGATGCTCGTGGGCAAGTACCTGAACGGCTACCCCGAGGGTCACTACACCTACGTTCCGCCGGGATGGGACCGGTGGTTCTCCATCACGAGCGGGGCGTACTACAACTACTACGCTGCGGACAATGGCGTGCGCTCGCCGATGTACGGCAGCGCGCCGGCCGACTACTCGGGCAGAGTGCTGACCGCCAAGGCGATCGAGTACCTCAAGGCGGCTCCCTCCGACCGTCCATTCCTCCTCTACTACGCCCCCGCAGCGCCTCACTACGCAGCTTCGAAGGCGTACGCCACCCCCGACCCCCAGGACGTCGATGCGCTCAAAGGCGATCTCGCCCCGTACCGACCACCCTCGTTCGGGACGAAGGATCCGATCACGGACATGCCTCCATACATCCAGGCGAACGGTATGAATCCCGCTTCCGTGGACATGTTCCGCCGACGCCAGTTGGAGTCGCTGATCGGTGTCGACCGCAACGTCGGGGAACTGCTCTCCGTGGCGCCGCCCAACACCCTGGTGATCTTCACCTCCGACAACGGCTACAACTGGGGCGAGCACAACTGGCACGTCAAGCAGGTGCCCTACGAGGAATCGATCCGGGTCCCCTTGATCGTGCGCTGGGACGGTCATCTGCCGACGGGGGTCAAGTGGTCCAGGATCGCCCTGAACATCGACCTCGCCCCCACGATCGCGCGGTTGGCCGGGATCGACCCGTCAACCGTGCCTCTCGGCCTCGACCGATCCGGCGCGCCCAGGCTCTCGGAGGGCCTCGACCTGCTCGGGAAGAAGCGCCACCGGAGGTTCGTGCTGGAGCACTACGACAACTATCGGAAGGTTCCCCCGTACTGTGGCGTCCGAACGAAGGACGGCTGGATGTACGCGCGGTACTGGGATGGTCGTTCGGACGATCCGAACAACGGGTTCGAGGAGCTGTACCACGTCGCTGCCGACCCCTACGAGTTGACGAACCTCGCAAGCGCTCCCGGATCCCAGGCCAAGCTCGCTGAGCTTCGGCGGCGAACCGAACGGCTCTGTCAGCCCTCCCCGCCACAGTACCTGTGGGGACCCTAATGGCGCCGTAGGCGCCCCCGCCACCTAGATCGGGCGAGGGCGCCGCGCAGACCAGGTGCCGCGACTCGCTCGTCGCCACCCGGATCGGGAAGGGCCCCCCACGCAACCTGAAGGCCCCGGGCTCAAGTTCACGTATGCAGCACCACGTCGTCGAACGCAACGTCGAACGTCCGCTTCGCGTTTCCGTCGCCCAGCTTGAGGCTCCGGATCTGCGCCGTGCCGAAGTTCCCGGACCCGCTCAGGTCGGCGAGCTGCGTGCCGTCGAACCATACCGTTGCCGAACCCGCGGCTCCGTTGATCACCAACCGAACCTGGATATGGTGCCAGGCACCTTTGCTGACGATGGTCGAACTGGTCTTCGTCATGCCCGCCGGATAGTTCCTCGACACGACGTGGTCGGAGCGGTTGACGGTCATCCGGTAGATGGCAGACCCGCTCGGGTTCCGGAGCTTCAGCACGTCGATGGCGTTGGCCCCTTGGCTCGCGATCTGGACCCAGAGATCCACCGTCAGATCCGGATACCCGCTGAGGGAACGTGTGGCCGTCCTACCACCGTTCGCCGCGCTGGTCGCGCGTGCCGCCCACGATCCCGCGTGCGTCAGACCCTGCTGGGCCGTTAAGCCTGATACGGACGACCAGGCAGAAAGATCACCCGACTCGAATCCATCCGTGAAGACCGCCGTGCCCGAACCCGCAGGTGTGGTGACCGAGAGCGCCGGAACAGGCGCCAGCGCTGAGGAATTCCCGGCGGCGTCGACCGCTCGCACCTGGTATCCGTAGGTGGTCGAACCCGCCACCGTCGAATCGATGAAGGCCAACCCCTGCACGTTCGCAGCGACGGTGACCCCGTCCCTCGTCACGGCGTAGTGGTCGACGCCGACGTTGTCCGTCGAGGCGTTCCATGCGAGCCCCACGCCGCTCGAGGTCACCGATGTCGTGTGCAATCCCGTGGGCGCGCTGGGCGCCTGTCCGTCGCCGCCGCCGCCTCCTCCCCCACCGAGGTTGAAGGCCGAGATCATGTCGGCCGTCGAGGCGTCCCCGGCGTGGCCCAGATAGGGCAGACCGAGCAACCCCTGAGTGGTCTTGAGCAGCCCGTAGAGCGTGAAGAACGAGCCGCTCTTCGTGCCCGGTGCGACATGCCGGGAAACGACCAGCGTCGGGACATGGCAACTCTCATCGGTGAGGTTCTTCGCCGCCAGGCAATCCTCCCCGAACGGCCGACCTCCCTCGACCCCTTCGTCCCACGTGATGAATACCGCGGTGGAACCGTTCTGATAGCTCGGCGTCGCCATGATGCTGGTCATCCACGTCTCGATGAAGTTGTCGCCCGCGGTGATCGGGTTCTGGCCCGAGCAGTTGTGCATGTCGTTGCACTTGTTCGGGACGATCCAGCTGTAGGAGGGGAGCGCATCGTTCTGGAGATCGGTCGTGAGCTGCGGCAACGGCACGGCCCATCTGGCACAGTCGCTCGCGATCGGGGTGAACCAGACCGGAGGGTTGTGACCGGGGCTGTACGACCCTTGCGAAGATGTCCTGCAGTTCGTCGTCATCGTCTCCGCGTAGGTGCGCCACGACAGGCCCGAGGCGGCACCGATCTGACCGAAGATGCTCGGTTCGTTGAGCGGGACCGAGACGCACTTCCAGGACGTGCACCCGGCCGGCACGTAGGTATCGCCCGCGACCGTCGCGATGTAGTCCGAATGACTAGGGTGCGTGACCGCATGGAAATCCGTGGCGAGCCCGCAGGCATCCGCGAGGTCGTTGATGTATGGGGCCGCCGCCCGAGCCGACGTTCCGGGCGCCCCGATGATCGCGTCGTAGCTCTTGTTCTCGTCCATCAGGACGATGATGTGGCTCACGGGCTGCAGGTTCGAACCACCGCATGGGGCAGACGTGATGGCCGCGTTCGCGCCCCCAGCCGGTGCCACCAGCAGGGCGGCAACGAACACCAGCACGGCCGAAGCGACGGCAGGGAGCACCCGCATCTGGTCTCGCCTGCCAGCCACCGTTAGATCCCGAATCGAGCGTAACCCTGTTGCCGCCCGCCGTTCACGAGGGTGAACTCGCCGCCGGCGGTGATGCCCGTGTCGGTGGACGAGAGGGCGAAGACCCCCAGCGACCCGTTCGGCGCCGGCGCCCACGGGGCCAGTTCGCCGCTCGCGAGCGAGAACGCGGCGAGATGGATCTGGACCTTCGGCACGTCACATTGGTAGGGGGCCCCGGAGCCCGTGCCTCCTTCGCAATAGTTCACGAAGTGACCCCCCGCGTAGGCGGAATCGCCACGGATCGCCATCGCCTGTACGTCGCCATCCAGCTGGGCGGTCCACATCAGCGTCCCGGTGGCGAGATCGAACGATTGGACCTTGCCTCCCGGTCCCCCTTCGCCGACGACGATCTGCTGCGAGGTAACCGCGACGGCGTCGGCGTAGTAGGGCGGATGGTCTGCCAAGGGTCGAACGGCTCCGTCCTGCGCACGCAGCGCCGCCAATCGAGGCTGTGACCGTCCGTCGATGGACGTGAAGGAACCGACCACGACCACATCACCCGATCCATCCACCGAGGCCGCCATCCCCTTGACCTTCTTGTTGGCACTGGGGGTCCAACCATCAGACAACGTCAAGGTGGCGAGGTCAAACGCGGCAAGACGCGCGCGCGAGTGCCCCGAGATCGAGGTGAAGCTCCCCCCGACATAGAGGACGCCATCCGACACGACGAGCGCGTTCACAGGCTTGTTGGGCGCCGGGGTCCAAGCTTCCGCCGCGCCCGTCACCGGATCGATCGCGACGAGGTTCCTGCGGGCGGCCCCGCCAACCGACGAGAAGGAACCTCCGACGAACACCGTCCCGTCGGGCGCGACGGCCAGCGCGTTCACGGCACCGTTGACGTCGGGGTTCCATGACGTCACGAGATCACCGGATACATCGAAGGCCGCCAGGTGGTTGCGCGTGACCGTGCCTGGTCCGCCGAGGGAGACACCGGACGGACGGACCGTGGTGAACCTGCCGCCGAGGTACTCGCGATCGGCGGATGGGGCGAGCGCCATCACCCGTCCGGCGGCCGCTCCGCTGCGCGGACCACCACCCGTCTGCCAACTGGGAGTCGCGGACGCCTTCACCGTGGCCGCCTGGGCAGGCATGCTCGATAATGGGATAACAAGGCGAACGTTGACACCACGACGACACTCAAACGACTTCCACGCACCGGCTCGCCCTCCAGTTTCGGTTAGATGGAACGGTTCAGGACCCTATACCTCCCGCATATGTCCGGTCCACACCACTCAGGATCCCTTCGCGTTGCCGGATCGCCCGAAGTGTCGGCCGTCATCCATATGTCCGAAGCGCCCCAGGGAGAGACACTGCAGCGCCGTGGATGCGAGAACCTTCACGTCGTACGGAAATGAGCTCCACTCGGCATACGCAAGGTCCAGTTCGAGCCTCTGATGCAGCAGCACCTCCACGTAGTATCGATCGGAATCTGCGACGGCAGCCAGCACCGTCGGTTCATCGACGGAGCATCCCAGGGTGGATGGGCCTGCGATCCCGGGCTTCATCGACAGGACCCGCAGTTCGTCCTGCGTGTAATGCGCGATGTAGTTCGGCGTTTCCGGCCGGGGGCCAACCATGCTCATCTGACCACCGAGCACGTTCAGCAGCTGGGGAAGTTCGTCGAGGAACGAGCGACGGAGGAAAGCACCGACGCGCGTGATCCGCTGGTCGTGTCCAGGACTGATGTTCGGCGCGTCCGCCGGCTGATCATCGATCATCGAGCGGAACTTCAAGATCTTGAAGGGTCGGCCGCCGAGACCGACACGCTCCTGGCGGAAGAGCACGGGCCCCGAGGAATCCAACTTGATCGCCACGGCGATCACGAGCAAGAACGGTGAGACCAAGAGGAGCAGCACCGAGGAGACGACGATGTCGAAGGCGCGCTTGACCGCGCGTCGCAGGAGCGGCACGTCGAAACCACGAGCCTCGCCGATCCCGGCCCTCGACGTGGTCGTGGGATTCATCGCAACGACCGCCCGAAGGCCTTGAACCGTAGGACATCGGATCGACTGGGGAACGAGAAGTAGGAACCTTCTTCGCTGCGATTCTCCGACGTGTCGACGGGCCCACTGCGGAGTCGCTCGACGGTTTCCAACACGAGGTCGGCACCGATGACCTTGCATCTGCGGATCAGCGACCGGAGGGTTTCGTGCTCATCGATCGTCACACGGCGCTGCGCGATGATGGCGCCGTCATCGATGCCTTCGTTCATGAAATAGAGCGTCACGCCCGTCTCGGGCTCACCGTTGGCGAGCGCCCAGAACGTCGGCAGGACGCCGCGGTAGTTCGGCAGAAGACCACTGTGGAGGTTCACGCATCCGATCGAGGGTATGGCAAGCAAAGCCGGGCCGAAGATCTGCGGACACGAGACGGAGACGATCAGGTCGGGCGCCAGATCCTGCATCCGGCTCACTTCCTCGGGAGCGTTGATGTCACCGGGCTCGAGCAGTCGCACGCCGAGGTCGCGAGCCACACCCTTCACCGAATGGGCGCGGCCGACGCCCGTGACCTTGTGCAGCAGCTCCTTGAGCATCGCCGCCACCACGGACATGCCCTCGATCACGAATTCACGCCACCCGAATGCTCGAGCGAACCGCAGGGCCTCTCGATGCACCGACGAACCTTTGTACACGGGGCGGACCACGACCAACGTCACGTCGTCCGCGGACAGGGCCGGCAAGACGCGGGAGAAGAATGCCGGCAATTGCGTCGGCTCCTCAGGGGTGAAGAATGCGATCTTCATGGTCTCCTCGCCTCACCTGGTCTCTCGAACGAGCATGAATGGCTCAGCCGCGAGTCGGCCGACCTTGATGCCGTGTCGCTTCGCGTAGATCTCCAACGCCTCGAGGGAACGCGGATGGGGATACTCCCGAACTTCGCTGACGTGCGTGTCGGCGTACTTCGACATGGCCTCCAACTTCGTCTGGAGTGTCTCCGAGATATCGACGTAGACGTTGGGCGCGAAGACGGAGCCGGGGAACGGGGCCGCCCACTCCGTCGAGGACGGCGTCTCGAAACAGAGGAGTTGCCTGACGGAGTGGCCAGCGACGGGCCGCGTGGCGACCAAGGTTGCACGGTAGGCGATCCTGTGGTCCTGGTTAACGTCCTCCATGAAGTGCGTGTACACGAGGTCGGGCTGCAGCGATTCGATACAGTTCTCGATCGGACGGATGATGTCGATCAAGGAGATGGTGTCGAGCCGCTGATCTGGGAAGTCCAGGAAAACGACCTTGTGGACTCCCAGTACCTCACACGCTCGCTCCGCGCAGGACTTCTGCAGCTCCACCTCGTCGTGCCGTGAACTCGCACCCTCGCTCAACAGGCAGACCCATACCTCATCCCCCGCTGAGGTGTGGCGAGCGATCGTTCCACCAGCACCCAGGGTCTCGTCGTCAGGGTGCGCGGCGACGACCAGCACCCGGCTCGGGATATCAGCGTTCATGGTTCGGTCCTTTCCAGCACGGTAGGGGGGAACACGGCGCCGGCGGCCTCCGGCGCCGGGACCTGCCGTGAGATCGAGCGGAAGATGAGGACGAGCACCAAAGTGGTCGCCGCGTAGGTCACGGCGGAGGCGGTCGCTGCTCCCACCGCCCCGTAGTGGGGGATCAGCAGGAGATCCAGGACGAGCGTGATCCCGAGACCCGCCCCCATCGCGATGGAGTTCAGCCCGGGCCGACCGATGCCGTAGAGGAACCCCGTCACCACCCCAGCGACCCCCTCGGTGGCGAGACCCAAGATGATGATCCTCGCCGGCAGGACGGAGCTTTCGAACACCTTGCCGTAGATGGTGGGAAGGATGAAGCCCGCCGCCACCCATAGCGGCACCGCGAACAACAGCGTGAGCAGGCCCGCCTTCGCCAGGACCGCGCGCGCCTGGACCACGGCGGCGCGGAAGCCGCCCTTGGAGAACCGCGGGTAAAGAACGTAGGTCAACGCCAGGGGGGGGATCTTCAGCAGCTCCGCGTACTTCGAGGCCAAGGCGTAGGTTCCGAGCACGGCGGGTCCCGCCATGACGTCCAGGATCAGGAAGTCCAGCCGAAGGTTCATCAATGAGATCACGCCGCCTATCTGGGCGCGGATCCCATAGCCGGCGATCGTTCGGCCGAGCGCGAACGACGGGCGCTCCGCGCGCTCGAAGAAGCCGCGACGGCGCAGACGCAACGAGGCCCATGCTGCGGTGGCAACGTCGGCGAGCAGGAGACCGGCGATCATGGCGGGGTATCCGCGGCCACCCAGGGCCCAGATCAACCCGTACGCCGGCAGGAACATGAACTCCTCCAGCACGAATATCACGTTCGCCCCGCGCAGGTCATCTCGACCCTGGGAACAGGACTTCGAGGTTGCGACCAACAGCTGCGACAAGACCGTGAGCCCCGCGAACGCCACGAGTCCGACCGAGAGGTTTGCGGAAGAACGCCCGGACGAGGAACGGACTCCCGATCGCCCATAGTGCGGTCCCCACGACACCTCCCAGGACGGCCATGGACACGATCGTCCACGTGAGACGCCGATCGTCGCGAGCCCCGCCGGCGAGGAAGTAGGCGACGGCGCCGGGCAGCCCCGCCGAGACGAGGACGCCAACCAGACCCGGGAGAACCCGAAGGAGCGCATAGACGCCGACCGCACTCGGCCCGCCCGTGCGGGCAACGATCAGGGTCGCCAACGCCAACGAGCCCAGGGCGAGGACTCGTGCCCCCATGTTGGCGAAGACCTTCTGACGCCACCGTCCGAGGCGGGTCTCGCCCTGTTCCTCAGGCATCGTCGGTCCCCCAGATCGACAAGGCAGCCACCATCGCGTAGACGAACCAGACGTGACGCACGTGGAGGGACTCGAACACCACCGTCCCGGCGAGCAAACACCCGACGGCTGCTGCCACCAGCCCCTCGGGCCGCGGCACCGCCCGGACGAATGCCGGCGCCCTGGGCCTCGTCAGCACGTACCAGGAGCGGGCGGCGATGGACCCCACGAGCACCATGAGCCCGAGGAACCCGATCAGACCCCGCTCGACCAGGGCGGCCCAGTAGTCGCTGTGGGCCTCCTTCGGGAACAGGCTCTGCGCCGCGACCAGACGCGGCTTGGTCGACGTCGGACCGGATCCCAGCAGACTGCCCTGATAGTAGAGAAGGATGTTCTCGTGCAAGAGAAGATCTCGCTGTTCGACGCTGCTGCTGCTGCGCCCGATCCCGTCGCGCAGCGTCGCGTAAGAGCTCCGGGCGGCCGCCTCCCGGATCGCGGAGAACGAGACCACGGAAGAGAGCAGCACGCCGATCACCACGATCGCCGCCACCCCTCCGACCGCCTGGACGAGACCGGCGCGTCGGTAGATCGTCACGGCGGCGATGATCACGCTGCCCACCAAGAGCGCGGTCACAGCACCGTTCGACCCCGTCATGACCATCGCGATCAGGAGTGCGAGATACGTGAGGATCCGGGCCGTCCTGCGGCGCGGGATACCTGATGCCCAGACCAGCATGATCGAGATGAAGAAGTAGTTGCCCGCGAAGTTGGGATCGCCGAACATGAGGGAGATCCTCGATCCCTCGCGAGGCGTGATCCCGGATATGACCCCGACCTTGGCCACGACTGCGAACGCGAGGAGGATCGTCCACACGACGGCCCCGTAGCACCAGGCAGCCAACAACGCGCGCAGGTTCTCGGGCCTGCGCGCCAGGTTGACCAATGCAGCGACCCAGGCGAGAAGCACGAGGTCCTGGATCAGCGCCGAGAGTCCCGCGCCCGGAAATGGTCCCGCCATCGCCCCGATCGCTCCTCCCAGTACCAGGAGGGTCATCGCGAGCGAGTAGGGGAAACGAAGAACCACCGCGTTGTTCCCGGCCCAGAAGAGTGTCATCCCGACCCCGAGCGCGATCAGCAGGTCTACGGGCGCCATGTTCATCGGCCCCGCGGGAACGAGCACCGGGAGCAGGGCGACCGCGGCGACCATGACGACGAGGGCAGCCCGCTCCCCCGGCGTCCTCTCCGGCCGCTGGATCGGCGTCATGCTCCCCTCCGCCACGAACGGATCCAGCGCTACATCGTTCGCCCGCGTGCGGACCAGGCCGCGAGATCCACTCATCGCCCTACGACCTGCTTCGCTTGGGAGGGCGAGAGCTCAGGTGACCGTTCCGCAGGACCAACGAGCTGATGGAAGAGCTGAAGATGGTGCCGCGCGAAGTCTCGGTGATCGGCGGTGGCCGCGATCTCGAGCAGGCCGACGAGCATCGCGTCCCGCCAGAGCTGTCGGTCGACGCCGAGACGCTCGAGGCCCTCGGTGACGAACGCCCGGAGTCGACGCGGGAACCAACCCGAACCGTCGATCGCGAAGCGTATGCCCGCTCCCCAGGAGTCAGCGTGGAGCTTGCGGTGACCTGCCACCCGCCCCCCGGCCCGGGTGTGTCGATCGAGGTAGGCGGCGTAGACGAGCGCGAAGCGCACGAGGTCGCGCAGCGGCTCACCCGAGATCGAGCCGGCCTCCCAATCGATGATGCCGCTCACCTCACCGTCGCGCATCAGGACATTGCCGAACCAGAGATCCCCGTGCACCGCGGTGCGCGGGGTGGTCTCAGCCCGGAGTCGACGGTCGATCTGGACGAGGGCTTCGAGGTCTTCAGCGAGGCCCGGCTCGTCGGCGAATCGCGACGACAAACGCTCGGGGAGACCCTCGCAGATATCGATGGGCCCTCGAGCCCCGGAGGTGTCTCTCTGGAACGCGGCCAGCCAACGGGACACGGCATCCAGATCGGCGGAGACAGCGCGCGCATCTGCGCAGTGACGCCAGCGGAGGTACGAGGCGCTCATCGGCCGTCCCTCCAGCCCCGCCGTCACCAGGCCCCGCCTCCCCTCGAACAGGACGAGATCGATGACCCGTGGGATCGTGGACAGCACGTGGATCGGCCGGCGTCGGTGCAGATCGACGAGGAGGTGGCCCTCTGTCTCGACGGCATCCCGAGCGATGTCGGTCGTCGGGACCTTCATCGCGATGGAGGGCCCGCCGCCCCCCGGGTCGATGCCCAACACCGTCACTTTGGCATTGGGGTCCTTCGATGTCCCGATCACGATCAGGTCGAGGTCATCGACGCCCGGATACGACCAGAGTGGGCGATACCGGTCGCCCTCAGGCGGGTGACCGGATGGATCGACGCCCGTCGCCCCGACGACCACACGGTTGGGGATCATGGCACGGAGGACCTCCCGTGGCGCCGAGCGCCGGAGGGCCCGGAGTCCGAGATCGACCGGAAGGGTCGTCCAGGTCGTTCCCGGCGGCACCGTCAGGATGCAGGAACAGAAGTATTCGACGGCTGCCGGGGTCGACTCGACCAGGTACGCGGGCGACGAGAGCGACGGGAACGCGATGAACTCCCGTTGAACCTGAACGCCCAGGGATCGTGCGACCGCCCGGACGCCCATCGGTCCCGACCCGCCCGTCGAGGACGACACCGGAGCCAGGCTCGGTCGCGCGGAGCTGCGCCTGGACGCGCTCCACGGCCGATCGCGTCTTCGGGACCGACGTCCGGAGGGCATCCTTCGGGCCAAGGACCAGCAGGTTATCGCGCCAGCGTTGATGGTCCAAGGTGCGGCCCCTTCATGTCAGCACGGCTATCGGCCGCATCCGAGCAACAGGCCGGATCAGACCGTTCCGCGAGAGGATCCCGAGCGTTTCGTTGACCCCAAGGTCATCGAGGTGCGGCGTTTCCTCGGGCGAGGTCCGCCCGTACCGGAACCGGAGCGTGGATCGCTCCTCTCGATCGGGCTTCGACAGACCCTTCTGCTCGAAGTCCTTGATGACCACGCCCGACCCATGCGAGACCGAGTACAGGCTGCGCTCCGCCCCACCGGCCGCCACGCACAGATACGATGAGGTGCGGTTGGTGCCTGGCAGCAGCAGCGCCTGCCCGGTCTGGCCGAACACCTCATGACTCCGACATCATGGAGGCCGGGTACGCGCGGCAGGAGTTGTGGCGATGCACGATCGCGCTCTCCCCGTCCACCTGCTCTTCGTAGATGGAGTTGTGCGGGGAGTCCACGATCAGCCGGCTCGTCCTCGCCCCGAACGACGTCCGGGCGAACTCTCGGAAGCTCGCGTACGTGGACAGGCGGAACGCGAATCCGTAGTTCATGCCCACGGCGTTGGCGAGCATCAGCCGCTCCCCCTCGAGCCCGTCACGAGGCACGGCCGGGGCTCCATCGGAGAAGTAGAGTGCACGGCGCTCACGGAGCTGCTCTCGGGAACGAGACGACGCGAGATGGCTGAGTGGTTTCTGCACCGTCATCTGTACGCGTAGCGGAAGATTCATCCGCTTGCGACGGACGAACATCGCGCCAAGTTCGCCGGGCAGGACGCCACCGCCGTTGTGGTATTGGATCGTGAGCTGCCCGGCCCTGACCCCCAGAAGCTCAGCCGTCGCCGGATCGAGGACCTCTTCGACCTCCTGAAGCTCGATGAAATGGTTGCCGGGCCCAACATGGCCGAACCGCATCCGGGACAGCTGCTTCACCGACCACGGCAGCTCGCGCTTGACGCGGTCGGATCCACCGTACCGCTCGATGTCCAAGCATCCCCGCTCTTCGACGCGGTCGATATCTGCCTCGTCGACATCGAACCGTTCGGCCGCGAACGCGCTCCCCTCGGCGGCGGCGCGGATAACGTCGTCGGTCGACAGATCCAGCCGGTTGCGGCGGGGGAACGGATAGCGGCTCTTGACCCGGCCGTAGAAGTCCTCGATCGCGGCCCGGGAGGGTCGATCGCAGTCCAGCGCCAGCAGCGCCATACCGCAGTTGAGCGATGCACTCGACAGCGTCGGGCGGATCGTGTCCCGCGTCGCGACCGCGATACTCGATGGCATCTCCATGCTGGACTTGTGGTGGAAGTCGGGCAGAACGACCGGGGGTCGTGCGAGATCGGCGTCGCGAACGCCATCCACGAGGACCTTCAGGGCGCCGGCATCCGCTGGAGCGCGTTCGCTTTCGAAGACCCGCGCTCGCGCTCCACTGCCGCCCAACTCGTCGACCTTCGTTACCTGCATGCGTTCTCCATTTCAGCGATCGGGGAGGCTGGTAGACCGTCCGGGGTCGCGGGCAAGACGATCTGGAAACACGGGAGATTCCCCGCGAAGGAATGGGCAACCTCACTCAACGGTGGATGGGAAGGACCACGACCGGTGCCCGCGGCGAGGGTCGCCGCGAAGCCCCAGTACCTCCTCAGCTCACCAGCCATGAACGTGCCCGTGATCAAGGCGCGCTCGGCGACTTCTGGAGCCAACGCCGTTACCGTCGGCGTGGTTCCGCCGCCGCGACGCACGACGATGACCCGCTCGGGCTCGAGCCGAGGTACCCGTCGAGTCAGCAGGGCCTCGGTCCTCCCGTGGTACATGCGCCGCCCCGTCCCGCCTTCGATCCGCATCGGCTCCACGAGACCCCACGCGTGGACCCCGTCACCCACGCTCACGTTGTCGCTCGTCGCCCAGGCGCCAAGATCCAACTCCCTCGACAGCAACGTGGACTTGCCGACACCGCTCGGCCCTGCCAGGAGTGCCGCGAACGAGCCTTTCGACAACCCGGGTGCGTGTAGCGGAGCACGCCCCTTGGTGCCCGCCACCCACAGGGCCGGATACTGGAGCAGGACGGCGCGCGCCAGGAGGATGAAGCGAGCTCTCAGCGCCTTCGCGGCGAGCCGTTCGCGAGCGGGAGGACGCCACCGGAACGTGAACCTCGGCGCCTCGTCGCCGTCCTCGCAGAGCATGTCGAACCCAGTGCCGCAGGCGTTGACCATGAGCACCGTGCGGTCACGGCTCCAGGCATCCCGCGTCAAGGTCTCCATGCCCGTGTGCCCGAACGGATCGGCAGTCGATTCCACGACGACCTCCATCGTCCGCTCCGCAGGGTCGCCGATCCGCAACTCACCGGCCGCCCCTTCCCGGATGAGCTCGGAGACCCACCCGAGCTGGCTGTCGATCGCGATGCGTTCCCCCGCCGTCTCGAGCACCCCGAGAGACGGGGTCACCTCACCACCCTGGGCGGTCATGCCTTCGCCTCGCGACCGAGGTCGGCTGGCGTCATGGCCGGCGCCGTGCCGAGGAGCTGGTCGTAGACCTCGGTGAGCTCGCGACCGAGTACCTCACCACTGAACCGGTCGCCCACGAGCTCTCGGGCCGCCTCCGCCATCCGCGCACCCTCCTCGGGCGTGTTCAGCAGATAGTCCAGGGCGCTCGACAACGAAGAGGGGTCGCCGGCTCGCGCGAGCAACCCCGTCCTGCCGGGGATCACGACCTCGGGCACCGAGTTCACTGCCGTGGCGACGACCGGGATCCCGCAGAGCATCGCCTCCACCACAGCGCAGGGCAGGCCCTCGTACAGGCTTGACATCGCGAAGACGTCGAAGGCGGGGAGCAACCGCGACACGTCGTCTCGCTCCCCCGCCAACAGGAACCTGTCGCTCAGGCCCTTCTCGCGGATGAGGCCCTCCATCTTCGGACGCAGGGGCCCATCCCCGATCCAGACGGCACAGACGGGCATGCTCTCGATCGATGCCACGGCCTCGATCAGGTCGTGAGGTGCCTTCTGGTAGTCCAGCCGTCCGACAGATCCGACGACCCGCATCCCCGGAGGGACGCGTAGCAGTCGTCGCGCCTCAGCACGAGAGGCTCTGGTCATAGGAACGATGTCGGTCGCCACCGGGCTCAGGATCGCCCTCACGCGCTCGGGAGCTGCGATGCGGAGGCGGACGGCATCTGCGGCCGTCTGCGCCCCGACCGCGAAGAACATGTCGGTGAAGCGGCCGAGCCGCCGTTCTGCTCGGATGTAGGCAGCACGGCGCATCCTCGACTGGAACCCGTGGAAGGGGAAGCCGTGGAACGTGTGGACGATCGCAGGAACGCCGGCGCGCCGGGCGGCGACCCGACCGACCGCCCCCGCCTTCGCACTGTGCGTGTGGACGAGGTCGAACGCCCGATCCCGGAATATCTTCGTGAGCTCGCTCATGCACCGTCGATCCTCGATCGGGTTGATCTTCGGCCCGCATGTGTTCCAGGCGGATCACCTCGAGGCCCTCCGCGCTTGCCCTGTCCAGGAGCCAACCTCCGTTCGAGGAGAAGATCGTGACCTCGAAGCGGTCGCGATCGAGCGCGAGCGCTCCCAGCAGCGCCACCCCGCCAGCGCCAGCCACGAATCGGGTCACGACCAGCGCGACCTTGACCCTGGCCCGGGGCGCAGCCTCATGGTTAGGCACGAGGCGCACGCGCTGGGAGAGGGTGGGCTCCGGAACGGAGCCGTTCATGACGGCACCATCGGAAGCGCGCGCCTGCCTGCGAGGATCGGCGGGGGCATCTGCCATCAGAATCCGTCGGGGTACGGGGCAGCCATCGCCGGTTCCGCGGATCCCTCGAGGTCCGGCCGGTACTCGGTCAGGATCTCACGGAGAAGCGAACGGACGGCGGCCGAGCGATTCTCCCTCGCCAGCTGCACGAGGCGCTCGATCTGCTCGTCCATCTCTGGCGGGTAGGCGGGGCTCCGGGTCGCCCAGATCTTCGGATGGGCGGTGGATATCCTCTCCTCCTCCGCACTGAAGAGCGCCTCGTTCAGCTTCTCTCCTGGGCGGAGACCCGTGTACTGGATCGTGAGTTCGTCGGGACCGACGTGCATCTGTTCGGCGAACTTGTAAGTGAGATCGACGATGCGGACGGGCTCACCCATATCGAGGACGAAGGTCTCGCCGAAATCCGCCATCCCGGCGGCTTCGACCACGAGTCCCGCCGCTTCCTCGATCGTCATGAAGAAGCGGGTCACGTCCGGATGGGTGATCGTCACGGCACGACCGTTCCGGATCTGATCCCCGAGCACGGCCAACAAGGATCCGCGGCTGCCGAGCACGTTGCCGAAACGAACGGACGCGAAGCGCGTTTCACCCGAGATCCCACGTTGCAGCAGGATCTCGCCGAGCCGTTTGGTCGCCCCGAGGATGGAGACCGGGTCAGCCGCCTTGTCGGTGCTGACGTTGACGAACGTCTCCGTGCCCGCCGCGACCGCAGCCTCGCCGAGGTTCCTCGTACCGAGCACGTTGGTCTTCACTCCCTCACACGGGTGGAGCTCGAGCAGCGGGAGATGCTTGTGCGCGGCCGTATGGAACACGACCTGCGGTCGAACCTCCTGGAAGACCTGCATGATCCGATCGCGGTCGCGGATATCGGCGATGATCACTTCCCGACTGTCTAGCAACGCGCGACCGTCGAGTTCCATCTGCAGCGTGTGGAGGTTGGATTCATCATGGTCCAACAGGTACAGCTCGCGAGGTCCGAACGCCTTGATCTGACGACAGAGTTCGCTGCCGATCGATCCACCCGCGCCGGTCACCAGGACGCTCTTGTCCGCGACGGCGGAGCGCGACGCCGTGTGCACGAGTCGTCGCTCTTCCCGGCCGAGCAGGCGCTGGACCTGAAGGTCGCGGAGATCTGCGAGGCGGGCATCCCGCTCGATGACGGCGAGGAACGACGGGAGGTACCGAACGCTGACACCGATCGCCGCGGCGGTGTCCACTAGCCGCTGCGTTTCGGACTCCGGCAAGCCTGGGATCGCGAGGATCGCGACGTCGACGTCTCGCTCCTCGGCCACGCTCTCGAGGTCCGCCAGCCGCCCCAGGATCGGCAGTCCGCCGACCCGCCACCGTTCGCGGTCGTCGAGGAAGCCCAACGGGCGCCAGCCCGAACTCGGGAAGACTGCGGAGTTCGCGCGCTATCACACGCCCGGCTCGGCCCGCCCCGACGATCAGACACCGGCGGGTCTCCCGCTCCGTGGATGGATTCGACCGGACCTTGCTGAGACTGATCATCGGCCTGCCCCCATCGCCGCGAAGCTCCCACGCGTACCGCGGAGTTGGATCTCGGCGATCGCCTGACAGACCCTGTCGACGGATGCCTCACTCAGCCCCGGGTACAAGGGAAGCGAAAGGATCCTTCGGAAGAGCTCCTCGACCGCCGGGAGTTGAGCGGCTGAGAGATCGAGCGTTCGCCGATAGTAGGTTTGGTGATGGATCGGGATGAAGTGCACGGAACAATCGATGCCGGCCTCTGACAGCCCGTTGGCGACCGCATCACGGTCCATCCCGAACGTCGGCTCGAGCTGGATCACGAACAGGTGCCAGGCATGCGTACCGTCTGCCGGCGCCCGTGGGACGATCACGCCCGGGATCGTGGACAGCTGGCGCTGGTAGCGCTCCGCGAGGGACGCGCGACGGCCCTGCCATCCCGCGAACTTCAGCATCTGTGCTCGGCCGATCGCGGCCTGGAGGTCCGTCATGTTGGCCTTCAGCCCGGCGACCTCGACGTCGTATCGCCACGACTGATGACCCGGGGTGTATCGCTTCCAGGCGTCGCGACTCATCCCGTGCAGTCGGCTCTTGAGGATCTCCTCAGCGACCGCGGGATCATCGGTCGAGACCATCCCACCCTCGCCGATCGGCAGGTTCTTCGTCGCATAGAAGCTGAAGCACGTCGCCGCGGAGATCGAGCCCACCGGGCGGTCGCCGACGCTCGTTCCGAGCGCATGGGCGGCATCTTCGACGACGCGTTCGAGTCCGAGCCCGGCAGCTTCGGCGAGCTCGACCACGGGAGCCGGGTGGCCGGCGAAGTGGAGCACCACCATCGCCTCAACTCCACCCGATCGTGCGACGGCCTCTGCCGTCGTTGCGGGGTCGGGCATCATCGTCAGGGGGTTGACGTCCACCAGGACGGGTTGGAGCCCCGCGTGCATGATGGCGTTCACCGCCCCGCAGAACGTCATGGCAGATGTCAGGACCTTCGAACCCGGAGGAAGGTGGAGCGCCAGCAGCGACAACTCGATCGCGGCCGAGCACGATGACACGGCGACGGCGCGCCGAGCGCCGACGAACGCGGCGAACTCCTCCTCGAACGCGGCGACCTCAGGACCGGTCGTGAGCCACCCCGATGCGAGGACGTTGGCGGCCGCGCGGCGAGCCTCGAGGCATACCTCCGTGTCGGCGAACGCGATCCGCTCACGTCCAGGGTTCGACGGGTCGGCCCGAAGCGCGGACATCACGATGCCATGCCCTTCCGCGCCCCCACGCGTTCGGGCACATCCCTGACGATGGTCGCGCTCTGCTCGGGCTCCTCCGGCAGGAACTCGCCTCGAACGCTCACGACACCCAACAGGGGCAGCCGTGCGAGCGACACGAGTTCGACAGCGCGCTCCAGCTCGGCTCGCTTGATGGTATGCGGCGCCACGATCACTTCGGCCACGTCCTGCCCCGTGTGCGTTCCCTCGAACACCCGCAACGAGAGCTTCGGCTCCTGGTCCACGTTCAGCACGCGTCTGAGCTCGGCCGCGATGGGCTCGAGGTCCATCGATGCTTCGGCGGGGACGAGCTCGACGATGGGCGCCCCCTCGGCGAGCGCGGTGATCCGGATACGGTCCGCGATGGGTGATGGGTCGAAGGATCCGGAGCTGTCCGAGCGGATCGAGCCGAGGAGTGGGACATCCAGCAGCCGAGCCGCGGCGCGGCCCCCCACGACGGTCGGACGCAACGTCTCGGCCCCGGCCGCCAGCGCCACGCCGAGGATGAGACCGAGCAGCAGACCGAGCCCCATGTTGAGGACCAGCGGCGAGGCGTCGGGCTCGGTCGGGAGCTCAGCGCGAGCGACGATAGCGGCTTGCGGGCTCGTCGCCTGGGCCACGAGAAGGCTGGAGCGCTCGGACTCCGCGCTGGCCTGCTGTTGGGCGTAGGCGTCGCGTTTGGTCGACAGGTTGTCCAGGAGGATCTGCGACGTGGATCCTGGACCGGCCACGGCGGCTTCTGCCGCGAGACGGGTCATGCGCATGTCGATCCGGGAAAGGGTGTCTCCCAGGTCGGTGAGAAGCTGGTTGAGCTGGGTGATCGCGTCGGACTCGCCACCGATGGTCTTGCGCTTGTCGATCAGTGACGAAGAAAGCGAATCCGCGACGCTGGTCGCCGCTCGCGGATCCGTGTCCTTGACGGAGATGAGCAGGACCCCCGAGCTCCCCAGCGAAGCGACGCTCACGTTGTCGCGAGCGAACGCTGTCGGATCGTCATCCAATCCCGCGCTACGGAGGGCAGCCGTCACCAGTCTGGGGACCGGTCACCACCGCCCGAGCGGTGTCGGCGATGGCAGCGGCCTCCGACACGCTCGCGGGATCGGGCAGGTCCATGACAACGCGCGCCGAGGCCGTGTAGGTGGCGGCGCCTTGAGATGCGGCGAACCCCAGCGCCACGCCGAGCGCTGCGCACAGCGCTATCAGTTTCAGATGATGCCGAACGATGCGCTGGATCGCCTCGTCAAGTTCCACGGTCGCGCACTCCTACTGGTGCTCTGGCGGCTTCCGATGACGAGGGCGGTTCCCTAGCACGCCCCGATCCCAGAAGCCGCGATGCCGATGAAGCCCGGATGACGGCTGCCTGCCCGGTGGTTAACGTTCTGCCAACTCCTGACGAAGAGTAGGGCGAGGGTTTCATCAGAAGATGACCCTCCTGATGTAACTTCCCTACATCACTTGACGTAGGCTGCACCCCTCCCCCGCGAGAGCGGGTGCCGTCCAGCTAGGCCGTCGAAACCGGCGAGCGATCGAGGTCGGCGATCTTGACGACCAACGGATCGTCGCGAAGGTCATCGATGATCCCGCTCCGGGTGAGGAACATCGCCGCTTCCAGCCGGGAATGGACGCCGAGCTTGCCGATCAGGTTCTGAACGTGCGTCCGCGCGGTCTGCGGACTGATGACGAGCGCATCGGCTATCGCGGCGTTCCCGCAGCCCTGTGCGAGCAGCACCAACACCTCGCGCTCGCGCCCCGTCAGACGAGCCACCCGCCTGAGGGCGACGTCACGTTCTCGACTCCGGAGGATGAAGCGATTCACGAGCGACCCCACCATGTCGGCGGGAACGACCGTCTCCCCCGCGTGCACGGAGCGCACACCCTTGATGAGCTCCTCTATCGGACTCTGCTTCGTGAGGTAGCCCGTGGCGCCGGCCTCGAGGATGCCCATGAGGAGGTCCTCGTCCTCGTCGTCCGAGATCACGAGGACCTGGCACGTGGGAACCCGCTCGCGTATCTGGGCGACCGTGCGGACCACGTCACGGGTCTCGAGCCATGCCGCGAGAAGTACCACGTGCGGGCGTTCCCGCTCGACGGCCGCGGCGACGCGCGTCACGTCTCCGACGTCGGCGACGACGCCAAGCTCGTCCTCGTTCTCGAGCACCAGCCGAACGGACTGTCGGAACAGCGACTGCCTATCCGCTATCAGCAGCCGTATCGGCGCACGCCCTGGATCCATCCACTCCTCCTGCCAGGGTCGCAAGGCTAGATGGGCGTGCTCCGGCCCGCACCACCTTCTCGACGCAGCCTTCCTACGTAACTCGATCGGGAGTCACGCCCGAGGCTACGCCGGTCGCAGTAGGTGTTCTGGGCCACTTATATGAGCCAGAGCTTCCTCCTGGGGCGGTTTCCGCCAGAGATCGGCGATCGGGAAGACGCAGATCAGGGTCAGGTCCTGACGATCGAGATGTCGTCGGCATAGAAGCAGGTGCCGGAGGGCGCCTTGGAGATGAACGCGTTGAAGTCGAGGCTCGAGCCGGCGACGCTCGGAGCATAGGTGAGGACGACCTCTTGCCATGACGTGGTCAACGTGACCAGGGTCGTCGGTGCGGAGACCAAGGTGGAACCGCTGTACTCGCGGAACCGCAGCTTCAGGGTCTGACCTGGCGTGTCACTCCTCACCCACACGGTTCCCGTGTAGGTTCCGCCGTTCGTGGAGGGCACCCAGTTCGGCGAATCATTGAGGGTGCACGTGCTCGTGCCCGACTGCGTATTGGTCAGCAACGCCGACCAACCGCCGCTGTGCCCCCCGGCGACGCGACTCAGGGAGACACCTGGGTCCGATCCCGACGTATTCCAGCCGGTTAGGCCGGCCTCGAACCCGGGGTTGCCCACCAGGTTCGTCGGCTTGGACCCGGAGACGACGACCGAGACGCCCGGGGTTGTGGAACTCAATCCAGCGGTATCGGTGACCTTCACCGTGACGGAGTAGGTCCCCGGCGCCGTGTAGGTGTGGGAGGCGGTCGCTCCGGACTGAGGACCCGCCACGGTGCCGTCGCCGAAATCGAACCGGTAGGTCGAGATGGGGCTCTGGTCGGTGTCCGTGGATGCCGACGCGTCGGCGGTTACCTGTACGGGGGCCGTCCCGGACCTGGGCGTTACGGATAGGGCGGCCGAGGGCGGCGCATCCGTCGGCTTGGACCCTGCCTGGAACTCGTAGGCGCCGCGATCGTCGTAGAGGCGGGGTCCCGCGCCCGTGTTCGGCGTCCCGGGGTCGTCGTAGCGTCCGTTCCCGTCCACATCGACGATGGGCTCGCCCGGGGCGGCTGAGTTCGCTGAGTCGATCGCTGCGGATCCCGATGAGAGCCGGAAGTCGCCGGAGCCCGGGGCCTTCCACGACGGATCCGCCTGGAGGCCATGCGCCTCCTGGCCCGTGGCGGCCCTCAGCGACGCCAGCGTCGTGTACGAGGTCTTGGCCCAGATGTACTGGATGGATCCGCTATGGAGGAAGACCTCGTTGTAGTCCATCGTGGCGCCAGAGATGGAGACCGAGTCGATACGGATGTTACTGCTCGTTCGCGGGCTGTTGATCCCGTTGTCCACGGAGATGTTGTTCTCCACGGTGCCGCCCGTAGAACTACCTTCGAGGTTGATGCCGGCGGTGACGTTGCGGTAGATGCTGTTGCCCACGATGACCTGATTGGGGGCGTTCAGGTCATCGATCCCGTGGTCTCCGTTGTCGTAGCTGACGTTGCCGGATACGAAGTTGCTCCCGGCCCCCGTGTAGAACTGGAGCCCGGAGTCCTCGTTGTGGTGACTCACGTTGTAGGCGACCGTGTTGGACAACGTGCGGACGTCGATGCCAGGTGCCATCCGCGTATAGCCGGCGGCGTTCTCCGTGGTTGTGTTGCCGACCACCTGGTTCCTGTCCGCCGACGACGCCAGATAGATGCCGGCCTTGGTGTTCCGCTCGCACCAGTTCCCGGAGATGGTGGAGTCCGTTGCTTTGCTGAGCTGGATGCCGGGGGCGGTCTTTCCGGATACCGGGAGTCCTGCGAGGCTCACGTGATTGTCAGCGATCGTGACATGGGAGCCACCCGACACGTAGATGCCGGCACCGGTGGTGGAGGTGACGTTGAAGCCTTGAACGGTCACCCAGCTCTTACTCGAGAGCGTGAAGCCGTGGGTGAGGCCGCCTCCACCGGTCACGGTGACCGCCGCCCCAGGAGCTGCCGCGAAGACCACGGGAGTGGAGGGCGTTCCCGAGTTCTTGACGGTGACGCTCTCAGGGTAGACCCCAGGATCCACGAGGACCGTCTGGCCCGCCTTCGCCACGCTGGCCGCCGCGCTGATCGTGCAGTAGGGGATCGAGGACGTCCCGGATCCAGCGTTCGAGCACGCAGGGTTGTTCGAATCAACATAGAGGGTTGTGGCAGCAGCCTGCGCCGGAGCCGTGAGCACGGTGATCATGGATGCAGCGACGAACAAGCCGACGCCGCCTCGGATCGGAAACCGAGTCGAACGCCCGTGGCTCGTCGTCTCCATCCCCCTCTTGCCTCCCCATCCCCCCACGCATGAAGGCCCTCCCGGCCAGATAGGGTCCGATGAACGTCGCCCCGGGGGATGCTGGGGGCCAGGGCGCACACCAACAACCCGCATCCTGCGTAGGGTTCCTGATGCTCAGCCACCCGTCGGACGTACGTGGACCGACCCTCTCATCTCGACGCTATCTCGAGACATGGTCCGCGGTCGAGAGCACCTCGAACAGGTCCTCCGACTTCATCCCTGTCGTGATCGCCAGCACGTCTAGATCCCCCGAACGGATGGTGAGGCTGGTTCCCCGGTCTTCCGGGTGACGGGTGGCGATGATCCCCTCGAAGAAGCGACTGACGAGTTGGCCCTTGTCCGAGGGAAGCTTCGACAGATGAGAGCGGTCGAGCCTGACTCTGGGAGGAGACTCCGCCCGCGGAGCCGGGCCGAGAGCCGCCGCCAGAAGACTTACAGGCGAGACACCCAAAGCCGACGCGAGGTCGCAGAAGCGGCGGAGCGAGATGTCACGCTCGCCGCGCTCGTAGGCGGCGACGGACGAGGGTTTGAAACGCCCCTGGGAAGCATCCTTCAGCTGCATGAGCGTCCACCCGTGACGCTTCCGCGTGTACCGGATCGCACGTCCCACCGCCGCAGCGAAGCCGTCGGCCAACTCAGATCCTCCCGGTGGAGATGGTACGGACCGCGAGCGCGGTCCAACAGCCCCAAATGGGGGGGTTCCTCCACGCCGAGGGGACGCCATCTGACGTAGCTGGGTATCGGGTGCCCTGCCCCTTGAGGTTTACGTGACCTAGGTGATTTGTACTACAGAACCTTTACATGTACACGCTCCGCGTTCTACACTTCCCTCCTCTACCACCCACGCGGAACGGATCGATCGAAACGATGTCTCTTCCCACAACGTTCACCCCACAGATCGTCTACGAAGGACTAGTCCCCGACCAAGAGCGCCTCGCGGTGGCTTCTGTCCTCTTGGTGGACGACAACCGATTGTTCGACGAGGTGATCACGTCCGTCCTCGGCCGGATGGATATCTCCGTGGTCGGGTGCACGGCCTCTGCCGAGGAGGCGCTTGCGCTCACCCGACGTCTCCGCCCAACGCTGGTACTCGTGGATCTTCAGATGTCGTCGTCGGATGGGACCGGTCGAGACATCGCGATCACCCTGCTGGAATCCTGTGACGCAAGTGTTCTCGCGCTGACCGATTCTGCGTTCGAGATCCTCGACACGGAGCTGCTCACGCTGGGCCTGAGCGGATTCGTCCTGAAGGACGGCAGTCTGTCGCGGTTCGAGCGAGGATTGATCGCGGCCCTCGAGGGTGACATCGTCATCCCCCAGAGCGTCGCGGGGACGGGCCGGCAGATCAAGGTGGAGCGGTCCGACGAAGTGGCCCTCTTGACCGCGCAACTGACCGAGCGAGAGTGGGACGTCCTAGCCCTGCTCGTCGCGGGGGTCACGGGACGGACCATCGGAACTCGCCTCGGTATCAGCGCGAACACCGTCCGCACGCACGTCCAGAGCATCCTTTCGAAGCTTCAGGTCCATTCGAGGCTGGAAGCCGCCGCATTCGCGGTCCGCCATAACCTGATCCCTATACCCCAGGAAGGGTCCCCCCGACGCCGTCAAGGCAGGAGCGCCTGACCCCTGGAGTTCGACCTAGGCTGCCGGGACCTTCTTCTGGGGATCGATGAACGGCAGCGCCGCGGTCGTGCCGATACGACCGCCGTCGTCGGCGTCCACCTCGAGCCGCGTCCCGGGCTGGGCTCGGGCGATCGGCACCCACACGTAGCCGATGTTCTTCTCCAGACGCGGCGACCAGCACGCGTCGGTAACATGGCCGACGCGCTCGCCGTCGATGGAGGCCGGCCAATGCTGCGTTGGCTGCGAGACCGGCTCCCCGTCGATCTCGATCCCCACCAGCTTGCGTGAGACGCCCTCGCGCCGGATCCGTTCCAGCGCCTCCCTACCGATGTAATCACCGTCTTGCGTCTCCACCAGGCGCTCCAAACCGGTGACCTCGAAGGGGTTGGTCTCTAAGCCGAAGTCCGAGCCCCAGTCGAAGATGCCGGCCTCCATGCGTCGGATGTCCGATGACGGCGTGACCCTGATGTTGTACCGCTTGCCCGCGTCGAGGATCCGTTCCCACAGATCGTCGCCCCGACTCGGATCCCGCAGGTAGACCTCGTAGCCCACCACCGCGGTCCAGCCCGTCCGGCTGATCACCACCGGGATCCCGTCGAGCTCGGCTTCGTCGCACCAGTAGTACTTCATGTCCAGGATCCAGTCGCCGAACAGGTCTCGCATCGTTTCCTTCGCCTTGGGCCCCTGGACCTGCACGGGGTACACGTCGGGGTGACCCACGTGGACGTCCATGCCGGAGTTGACCGCGACGCCCATCGCGTACAGACCGGCGTCCGAGTCGGCGAGCGCGAGCCACCACCGGTCTTCCTCCACGCGCAACAGCACCGGGTCGTTCACGATGCCCCCGTCCTCGGCCGTGACCAACACGTACTTGCCCTGCTTCACGGCGCACTTCGTGAGGTCCCGGCAGGTCAGCAGGTTCGTGAAGGCGCTGGCGTCGGGACCGGTGATCTCCACGATGCGCTCGACGCTCACATCCCAGAGCGTGACGTCGTTCACCAGGGACCAGTACTCATCGACCGGATCGCCGTAGGTGTTGGGGTGGAGCATGTGCTGGTAGACGTCGTAGGCGCTGCAGCCGGCTCGAAGGGTGGCGTCGAAGAACGGAGAGCGCCGGTACCAGGGTCCGAAGTTCAGGGTGGTGCTCGTCGGTGCGCTCACGTGGGCCTCCCTCTGCGGCGGCGGTACTCGGATGCCGTGATGGTAGGGGGCCTTGGTCTCGAAGCGCTAACGCGACAGCGTCAGACGCTGACGGACAGCACCTGAGCGAGGGGGGTGCTGGGCGGATCGGGGAACCTCGCGCGGACCGAGGCTCCGTCGAAGGTGAGGTCCGCGCTGTCCATCACCAGTGAAGCGCGCGCCTGTCGGCCTGCCTGCGGCATCAGTCTCCCAACGGTTGCGGCGGTCAAGCTCAGGATCGGAACCGGCACTTGCCGAGGTGGCCCCGTCCCTCCGTCCGCAGCCTGGACGGCACGGGCGGGCTGGTCGAACGTGAGGTTCTCCGGCCCACCGATCTCGTAGGTCGTTCCGCGCGCGGACTCGGCCGCCCCGAGGCGCAAGCCGGTCGCCCGCCTCGGGCACGTGTTCGTCATCATCGGGGAGAACACGTCGCGCTCACAGCTGACGGCGTCGAAAGCGCCGTTCCAGTCGAGACGCTGAAGCCGACCTCGGCGTGGCTGACGAACTACTCGGCGACGACCCACTGGTCCACCGCGAACTACATCGCTATGACCTCGGGGCAGTACACCGACTGCGAGCAGCTGGACCTTGGCCCGGCCGACTGCCACCAGGGCGTGGAGAAATCTTCCACGAGCTCTCGGTGGCCGGCGTTTCCTGGCAGGAGTGGAACGAGTCGATGCCTGAGCCGTGCGCGCTCGAGAGCGTCGGCAAGAGCGTCGACGGCAACTGCTACCGTGTGAAGCACAACCCGGCTGTCTACTACGACAACATCGAGGGGTTGGGGGGCTCTGGTCGGCCACCGCCGCTCACCGGAGTGCCTGACGAACGTGATCTCGACCGGCGGCACGGGGTTCAACGACCTGGGCATGTTCAACGCTGCGCTCCACCCCGGGAGGTTTGTTCGGTTCCAGCTGTCGAGCCGTTCGCCCATCCCCTGTGAAGACGGCCACAACAACGCTGGCCTTGCGGCGCCGGCAAGGAGGCATCACTTGCGTACGATCGCCTTCCTCGCCAAGGTGGATCCCGCTGATCATGGCATCGCGTTCGGCTGGCGAAGGACATCGTGATGGTCACTACGACGCGGAGCAGGGAGCTGGCCACGTAACCCATGGCGACATGTTCGGCGGCGGCCACGTGGCATGCTCGGTATTGGATGTGCGCAGGGGTGGCACCAGGTGTCTACATCGAGGCGTCGAACCACTACTGCTTCATGCGCACGATCGAGGACGGTTTCGGGATACGGACGCACGCCAGTGCAGCCGAGACGCGAGGCCGCGATCATCCCGGCGCTCTCAGGCTTCCTGCTCTGCCTTGGCGTGATCCTGTTCAACGCGTGGCACCCGGTCCCCCGGCCGGGACCCTGGACACCGCTCACGCCGGACCGTAGGCGGCGCCTGATCAGGGACTCCGTTCGCCTCGTCGCCTGGGGCTGCCTCGCGTTCTTCGGCGTGGTGACGGTCTTCAGCGTGATCCTTCAACACGAAACGAACGCGTGGAGCGCGTTCTGGAGCGCCCTGTTCCTCCTCGCGATCACGTTGCCGATGTGGGTTGCGTTGACGCGTCTCGCAGACCGGCGGGCACGACACCGCCCACCGTCGGGTGGGAACGACCCGATCGCCTAGGCACCCCAGCACCCAGGTGAGGCGGCTCGATCGACGCTGATACTTGCCGCCCCGCCTCCCTCGACACGAACTCGGGCGCCCGCCCGACCCGAGCCCTACCTCGAGGGATCGGGGACTACGGCAGGGGCCGAACCCGCGGCGGTCCGGCCACCTTCGCCCGGATCCGCGAGATCGGCCGATCCACGTAGGCGAGCGGTATCTCGTCGACCCACACGGTCTCCAGCCGTGCGGGGTCTGCCCCCGCCGCGACGGCACGGGAACGCGCATCGTCGATGCAGGACGTGATCGCCACCTCCCGCCCAGAGCCCTTGGCGCCCGAGGAACCCATGTCCGCCACGTGCTCCGCCTCCCCCGACACCAGCCCGATGGCAGCTCCGACCGCGTTCGCGACGTCGGCGTGGGCCGGTCGGAGGATCCCGCTCGCCCCGGACAGCGAGTCAGGGAGGAGCACGCTGCCGCCTCCCACCAAGACCACCGGCACATCCCCTCGCGTCAGCTTCATCCGATCGATCGCGTCGGTGACCCGTCGCTCCGCTTCGCCGAGCGCCCGGGGCCACCCCCGACCGAGAACCCGCTCGGGGTCGCCCATCCGCGCTCGGCCCACCCCCACGGCCGCGTCGGACAGCGTCGGGGTCTCGCCACCGAACACCAGCGCATCGGTCGTGAGACCGGCGCCGACGCTCTCGAGGCCCAGCGATCCATCGGCCGCCACGATCGTCCCACCGCCCGCGGCGACGGAGACGACGTCGGGCATGCGGAAGTTCGTTCGGATGCCACCGAGGTTCGCCCCGACCGCAGACTCGCGCGGGAAACCGTTCACCACGGCCCCCGCGTCGGTGCTGGTGCCGCCGACGTCGATCACCAGTCCGTCGGTGAGGCCCGTGAGCGCCGCGGCGCCCCGGACCGAGTTCGACGGGCCTGCCCCGATCGTGAGCACCGGCAGCTCGAGCGCCCGCTCGACGCTCATCATGGTCCCATCGTTCTGCGTGAGGTAGGGCGAGGCCTCGATCTCGTACTCCTTCCGGGCCCGGATGAAGCCGTCCACCACGCGCCGTGCGACCTCACCGAGGGCGCTGTTCAAGATCGCCGCGTTCTACGCTCGAGCAACCCGAGCCCTCCGACCTCATGGCCGAGCGAGATGGAGACCTGCTCGCCCATCACCTCGCGCGCCAGAGCGGCCGCCTCCAGCTCCTGCGATGGGTCCTGCAGCGAGAAGGGCCCGGTGATGGCGACGCCCCCGACCTCATCCAACCCCGCCAGGAACCTCCGGATCTCGTCGCGGTCGATCGGATGTGTCCGCCCGTCGACCTCCACCCCTCCAGCGGCGATCGCGCTGCCGCCGTCGATCGGCCGGCGGAGCTCATCGGGCCACCCCGCGAACGGCGGAACGGAGCGCGTGGCGGGAGCGGCCAGTCGAAGGACGGCGACGCTACCCAGGTCGCGGCGGCGCAGCACCGCGTTCAGGGCGTGGGTCGTTCCCAGCGACACCGTGGCCACCTCCCCTTCGATGCTGGGGGCGATGGCGGCAAGGGCCGCCCCGATACCCTCGGACGGCTCCTCGGTGGTTGGGGTCTTGGTCCACGCCAGCACCGTCCCGGCGGCGTCGACCAGCACGGCGTCGGTGTTCGTCCCTCCGACGTCGATGCCGATCCGCATGGCACCCGCCGTCACGGATCCGCCTCCTCCACGGGGAGGTAGCCGCCTTCGTAGCCGAAGCGAGCCGGCCCGCCAACCTCCAGCCCCAGCTCCGTCCGCCAGACCGGGGCACACGGCAGCCCGAGCACGGCCACCCTATGCCCGTATCGGACCCGCTCCGTCGGGACCGCCTCGCCCGTGACCTCGTCCGCGAGCGTGATCAGGTCGGGCACGCTCGCGAGCGTCCGACCGTTCTCCCTGGCGCGCAGGTTCTCGTTCTGCACATCGATCGATACCGTTCGCCCTGCGTCGGCCCCCGTCCCTTCCACCACGACCTGACCTCGAGCGAACCCTTCGGCCGTCCGCCGCTCGACGTCGACGACCTTGCCGGTGATCAACCGCACCCCACGCGTGACCGCGAGGACCCCGTCGAGACCGGCCCCCTCGAGCTCCTCCCCGATCGCGAGCGCGAGCGGGACGGAGTTCCGGACCGTTGCCCCGCGAGCGATCGCCGCCTCCATCACGTGATCCGCGCCGGCCACCGATCCCCCGAACGCCATGACCAGGTGGCGAGCTATCCGTTCGAGCCACCGCGCATCGGGTGGGTGGGCGATGACCGTGGTCCCGCGGTCGTCGGCGAAGAACGCCGGCGCCGCCGGCACGCCGTGGATCCGCATCGTGCTCATGTCCCCTTCCGGGAACGCCCGGCCCATCGCGTCGGCGTCGACGACGGGCAGTCCCGTCCGGGCGGCCCACCCGATCGGCGTGACGCCGTTGCCGCCCCCGATCTCACCCACCATCAGCGCCGTCACCGGTCGGCCGAACCAGCGTTCAGCCACCGCCCGCAGGGCGATCCCCTCATCTCCGGACTCGAGCTTCTCGATCGAGACGGTCGGGGCCCCCCATCCCGCAACGGGCAGGATCAGGGCGTCGTCGGGTAGGTCGTCGAGCGAGACCACGTCCACGGGACCCGTGTCGGCGACGGCACCCAGGGCCGCAAGCAACGGGCCCTCGGTGTCGCCGCCGCCGCCTGTTCCGAGCACCGCGCAGCCTCGCGCGTAGGTGGGAAGGTTCGTGGCGTCGAGCTGCACGTGGCTAGCCTGCCACATGACGAGGCCGGCCCGACCACCGAGCATCGCCCGACCCCGCTAGGCTTGGGTCGATGAGCTCACGTGCGGTGGAGGACGTGCACGACCCGGTGGTCGCGGGCGTGGACCTCGGGGGCACCAAGATCCAAACGATCGTGGCACGGGGCGACGAGATCCTGGGCCAGGCGCGTCTCCCCACCCCGGAGGAGAGCCCCGAGGCCGTCGCCGCTGCGATCGCCCAGACGGTCCACTCCTCCCTCGAGGCCGCTGATGCCCAGGCGTCGTGGCTGCGGTCCGTGGGGATCGGATCGCCCGGCCGCGCGCAGGACGGGGTGGTCTCGCACAGCCCCAACGTCGTGGGTATGCAGGATCCGTTCCCGCTCGGGGCCACCGTCTCCCGGGAACTGGACGACGTGCCCGTCCACGTCGATAACGACGTCACGGTCGCCACGCTCGGGGAGCTGAAGCGCGGTGCCGGGCGACCGTTCGGCAGCATGCTCGGCGTCTTCGTCGGCACCGGGGTTGGCGGCGGACTGGTGTTCGACCGCCAGATCTGGCACGGGCGCGGCGGCGCCGGCGAGATCGGGCACATGGTCGTCAAGCCGGACGGACGCCGCTGCGGCTGCGGCGGGCACGGTCACCTCGAGTCCTACGCGGGACGCGCGAGCATGCAAGCCAAGGCCGAACGACTGGTCGCCTCCGGCGAGCACACGGTCCTGTTCCACCTGATGGCCAAGCACGGCCGCGACCGCATGACGTCCGGCATCATCGAACGCGCGCTCGACCACGGCGACGCCATGACGGAGCGCTTGATCGACCGCGCGATCTGGGCCTTGGGCATCGCGCTCGCTTCCACCCAGAACCTGCTCGACGTCGAGGCCGTGATCGTCGGCGGGGGTCTGGCGGAGCGGTTCGGAGCTCCGTTCGTCGATCGGATCGCTGCGCAGATGCAGCCGTTGCTCTTCGTACCTGACCGCACTCCTCAGGTGCTCCCCGCCGAACTCGGCGACCTCTCGGGCGCGATGGGCGCGGTCGTGCTCGCCGGCGGCTGACCGCCCCGGCACCGAACGCCGCCACGCCTCACTAGACTCGCCACGTGAAGTTCCGCGGATGGAAGGTCGAGGCGCTCGAGTTCTTCGAGGGGCTGGCGGCCGATAACTCGAAGGCGTACTGGGACGCCCACAAGGACGTCTACCTCCATCTCGTGCGCGAGCCGATGGAGGAGCTGCTGGGCGAGCTCGAACCCGAGTTCGGCCACTGGCGGCTGTTCCGCCCGTACCGGGATCTGCGGTTCAGCGCGGACAAGACGCCCTACCAGACCCACATCGCCGCCGCGATCGGCGATGGCTACGTCGCCCTGAACGCCGACGGGCTGACGGCGGGCGCAGGGATGTGGGAGATGGCGTCAGATCAACTCACTCGGTTCCGTGAGGCGGTCGATGACGACGCCACCGGCACCGAGCTCCAGGCGATCGTTGCTGAGGCGCGGTCGGCTGGGCCTCGACGTCGCCGCGCACGAGCGCCTGAAGACGGCCCCGCGTGGCTACCCGAAGGACCACCCCAGGATCGAGCTGCTTCGCTCTAAGGGCATGGTCGCGATGCAGGACTGGGAGGCAGGCGCGTGGCTCGGCACGGCACGGGCGAAGGATCGCGTGGTGGGGTGCCTCCGCCGGTCGGCACCCCTCACCGGTTGGTTACGCACCAACGTGGGGCCGTCGACGGCCCCAGCCGCCCAGCGGACGACCCGGTAGCGCCCGACGCTTCGGAGGCAGCACGCCGAAGCGTTCGCTACGAGATCAGGTTGCCCCCGTCCACGACCAGCTCCGCCCCCGTGATGTAAGCGGCCTCGTCGCTGGCGAGGAAGAGCGCGGCGTTGACGACATCGCGAGGGGTTCCGAGCCGCCCCAACGGCACCCACGAACGCACGGCCCTCATCCAGGCGTCATCGGAGGTCCGAACCTCCTGCAGCGGCGTGTCCACGAACCCCGGGTGGATGCAGTTCGCTCGCACGCCCTGCCCGGCGAACTGGATCGCGAGCGACCTCGTGAAGGAAACGACCGCCCCCTTGCTCGCCGTGTAGGCATCCTGAGGCAACGAATCCCCGAGGAGCGCAGATCTTAGACGGTACCGCCATCGCCAGATTCGTCTGCCACACCCACACCATGCCTTGACGCGAAGACCCGGTCCCCGGCTTCGTCGGTTGTTGTAGAGGATGTGTAGCGCGCCGAAGCGCTCCGCACCTCCCTCCACGGCCGCGCGCACCTGCCCCTCTTCCGCGACGTCGGCGACGAACGTCGCGATCTCCCCACCCGTCTCTCGAACCTGCCCGGCGGTCTCGCCGAGCGCCTCGGGGTCGACGTCGAGCGCCACGATGCGGCCGCCCTCCTCGGTGAACACGCGACAGGCCTCGCGCCCCATCCCGCTCCCCGCGCCCGTGATCAGGGCCACCTTGCCGTCGAGACGTCCGGCCAACCGTCACCTCCGATATCGACCCTCGGGGTCGCGGCGAAGCCGCGTTCTTAGTCGAGCCCGATCGCCCACTCGCTCTTCAAGATCACGCGGTAGACCTCATCGGTCTTCGGCTTCCCGTGGGTGGCATCCTCGATCGCCTGCGCCCGGGCCTTGCGCGCGGTCAGCCCGGGCCGACGGTCCGCTTCGCCTACCACCCGCCATGTGTCCTTGCCCGTCTGCTTCAGCACCACGAATCCCGGCTTCCTGCGGGTCTCGCTCATGACCCGAATCCTATGCCTGACGTTGAGGAGGGGGCGCAGGGGATCAACTCGATGGTCGGGACGTAGGATGACGAGATGACCCCCTCGGTGAACCGCTCGGACCCCGCGTCACTGCCCGACCCACGGCCGGGATCCTCCACCCTTGATCCGGCGACCGACGTACAGGTGGCTCGGGGCGACGCTCCGGCTCGTCGCAGCGCCTGGTCGCGATTCAGGGTGTGGTTCGCCCGTCCGACCCCGAAGCGGAACAGCTACGTCTCCAACGTGACGGATCCCGACGATCGTCGATACATCCCGCGACGCTGACCGTGCCGGCCGGGTGAAGCTTACGGAGCCGCGCTGAGCACTTCCGTCGCCATGCTCGCCGCGATCGCCGCCGTGTTCGGACTGGCCGCGACGGCGCAGGCGGCCTCCGGCTTCGGGTTCGCGTTGCTGGCGGTGCCCCTGCTTTCCGTCCTCGTGGATGCCAAAGCCGGTGTCGTCGGGGCGTCGATCGTGGGTCTCGGGCTGGTGGCCGTCATGGCCGCACGGGATCATCGTCACGTCGATCGTCGCGCCGTGGGTCTTGCCGTCACGGCAGCCCTCGCTGGGATGCCGCTGGGACTGCTGATCATCGGTCGCGCCGATGACGCCACGCTCCGTATCCTGATCGGTCTGGTGGTCCTGTGCCTCACGGTCCTGCTCTGGCGTGGGATGAAGATCCCTGATCGGCCGGTCTCGGAGCTTGGGGCGGGACTGGTTTCGGGCGTGCTCTCGACCTCGACGGGCACGAGCGGACCGCCGCTCGTGATCGTGTTCCACGGTAAGGGGCTCTCCCCCATCGCCTTCCGGGCCACGCTCGCGATGACCTTCCTGATCCAAGGCAGCCTGTCGCTGTGCGGTTTCGCGCTCACCGGCCACGTGACGCGCGATGCGATGCTCGTCGCAGCCGCCGGGGTGCCTGGCACAGCGGCGGGATGGATGCTCGGTCAGAGGATCTTCGAGCGGTTGAACCACGAGAGGTTCCGCACGGTGGTGCTCGCCTTGCTCGCGTTGACCGGCGTGCTCACCCTGTTCTCCGCGCTGAACTGATCCACGAGTCGGCGCCCAACTGCGAACGGTTTGACCGAGCGAACCCCGTGCGGAATCCTCGAGGTCGGGCGCCCGCGTCAGACGCGGGTCTCGATGGACGACAGGAGGACCGAACGCATGGGTATGACCCTCGAGAGTGCGAGCATCGCAGACGCACAACCGATCCCAGAGGTCTACGCGGTTGCCGTGCCTACGAAGGATGGGCGAGCTGCCATGGAAGGACGGGATCTGAGTCCGCATCTACGGTGGTCGGGCGAACCGGTCGGCACTCGGTCGTTCGCGATCTCGGTCGTGGACCCTGACGTGCCGGCGGATCGCACCCGCATGGGCGTGGAGGGGCTGACGCTCGGGGACGACGAGCCGCGCGTCAGGTTCGCGCATTGGCTGGTCGCCGATATCCCTGCAACGGTCCACGAGATCCCTGAGGGCGCTGACTCGGCTGGCTTCGTGGCCCACGGGAAGCCGCCGGGCCCCATCGATGTTGGGGGCTTCAGCGGCGCGAACGGCTACCGCGGCCTGTTCGATGGCAACCCCGACCTGGAGGGAACGTACGGAGGTTGGGACGGGCCATTCCCCCCGTGGAACGACGAGCACGTCCACCACTACATCACGACGGTGTACGCGCTGGACGTGGATAGCCTGGGTCTGGAGGCCGGGTTCGCGCTCGACGCGTTCGAGGCCGCGCTGGACGGGCACGTGCTGGACCGTGCCGCGATCGTTCCGACCTACACCCTCAACCAAGCGCTGCGTTCATAGCCGAACGATCCTGGACCGATGCCCGACCGGTGCCCCGCGGTCTGGGAAGCACCATCCCAACTCAGTAGCAGAACTACGTGCGATGGCCGACGCCGACGGGTTCGGGGGTCGAGGAGTATGGCCGGGCGATGTTCCCCACCGGCGGCGACCCACCTCCTCAGTTACGGCTGCGCACGCGCTCCGGTCTCAGCGGCGCGGCTGCGTGAGCGGGCGGCGGCAGGCGATGCATGATCGTTAGGGGGCGGGGATCGCTCTTCTCGATGGCTCTAGCGGTCGTCGTTCTCGCCACGGCCTGCAGCACTTCAGCCGGAGATGCACCGACCTCTCGCGCTGGTTCTCCGGCGCCGGCGGCGCCGATGGCGCCCTATGCCCAGGCAGTCAGGAAGGCGAACGCGCTCGGATTGAAGGTGTGGCTCGACGCCGATCTCGGGGCGAGGTGGCTGGCAGGAGCAGCCAGCTTCCAGGTGGGCGTCCGGCGGTTGGGCAAGCTTTCGGAGTTGCCGGGAGTGGTCGGGATCAGGATCGCCGACGAACTCGGCTATGAGGACGGCTTCGGCAACGACTTCGACCGGATCATGCGGTTCCTCCACGACTCGGCGAGCGCGCTGCACGACGCCGCGCCGGGCAAGCTCATCCTCATCGACCTCGTCGTCCCACAGTTGGGGTGCGCGCCAGATCTGCCGGCCGTCGCGGACCGATCTCGATCGTGCATGGCGGATGCGGCGAGCCGTTACCCGGATCTCACGCTGCAGCGGGTGGACACGATGCTCGCCTCCCACACCGTGGATGTCCTCGATCTCTCCACGTACCTGGCTCCGGAGGACACGTATCGGGGCTGGGGCATCACGACGGATGAAGCTCAGACGGCAGCGTGGGAGGAAGTGGACCGTCGGGGCTGGGCGGGCGACGTCACGCTCCGCGCGCGCAAGGCCCTGGCGTTCCCGGGCGCCTATCCGGGTGACGCGAGTCAGGCCGCTCGCGATCTCCACACCTACGTCGGCATCCCGTTGAGCCTGGGTGCGACGGGGGCGGACATCTGGACTTGGCGTCAAGACTACGAGGGCCAGGCCTACCACCTCATGGATCCGGGTCTGCAACCCAACCCGCTCTGGCAGGGGCTCGTTCGCCTGCATACGGACGGAGCCGTCCTGTCCACGCACTTCTCACCGAGCTACCTCGAACAGAGCTTGGCCGTCGACCTCGCCACGATCTCGACGGCCTTCACGGATGTGTTCGTCGCTGCGGGGATCGGCTAGCCGAACCGACCGCGGTGCCACGCTGCGACGTACCTCTCCAGGTCGATGTGTCACCACTTCCGCGAGCGAGCCGGGCTAGGGGCGGGACGACCGAGTCCTCGCCGTTCCTCAAGAGGGAAAATCGAGGGGCCGATGCCACCCCCATGGACATATCGGCGGCGCAGCTCTCTGACCGCAGGTCGTCCAGGGATCGCACCGATGTCGAGCTCCTCCGCGCGGTGGGTGCGCTCGCCGTCGTATGCATCCACGCGACCGACGCCGCGGTGGTTTCAGCGGGTGGATCAAGCGCCTACTACTGGACCGCCCTGGTGATCGGCGGTGCCGCCAGATTCGCCGTGCCGTTGTTCTTCGCCGTCGCCGGTTGGGTGCTCCTCGTGAGGCGCCCGGTCGAGTCCGACGCCGACCTGTGGAGGCGGGTCGTACGGGTCCTTCTCCCACTGATCTCGTGGTCGTTGATCTACCTGGCGTGGCCGTTCACCCCGCCGCTTCGGGCACGAGCCGTCGAAGGTGCCCTCCTGGGGGTCCCGGTCATCGGGCATCTCTGGTTCCTGTACGCGTACATCCCGTTGGTGTTGATCCTGGGCGCGATCACCCTGCTGATCCAGCGACGATGGCCGAGGCGCCCGTGGATGCTCCTGGGTGCCCTCGCGTTCGCCTCGGCTGCTCCATCGATCATCAAGCTTGCCCAAGGCGCCCTCCACATCCAGACGAGCACGAGTACCTTCCGCGTCTATCTATGGATCTTCTTCTTCGCCATCGCCGGGGCGGTCCTCCTCTCCTCCCGGGAGAGGATGCGGCCGGAGACGACATGGGCGATCGGAGGAGCGCTCGTGACCTGCGGGACGGTGGGCGTCGTCTGGTGGGCGAGTTGGGAGGGATACGCGGCCCCGTTCGACTTCGGAAGCATCGCTGTCGCCGCCGAGTGCATCGGCATCATGCTCCTCCTGAGGGGTGTAGAGCTTCGGGGAAGGGCCGCGGAGGTCGTGCAGGGGCTCGGGCGGGCTTCGTTCGGCATCTACCTCGTGCACATCCTCGTGCTGACGAGCCTTCAGAGGCTCCTGGCGGGCCTGAGCCTTTACCGCACCCCGGCCGTTCAGGCCGTCACCCTGCCGCTGTTGATACTGACCACGTTCGCGATCTCGGCGGCCCTGGCGCTCGGCTGGTCTCGGTCCCCCCTCTTCCGACGGTGGTTGGGATAGCGGATCGGGCCGGAACGTCGGCCGGAGCCACTGGCCGCCAGCATCAGCTACTATCGGATCCCTTCCCCTAGTCCGCATGGTGGCGTTGCCTATCGCGCGCGATCGATGCCGATCGGAAAGGGGGGGTCTCCGCGACACCGAAGCGTTCTTGGCGCCTGGCGTTCGGACGGGCGCCGATCTTGGTGGCGCTGACCCTGCTGACCGCCCTCGGTATCTTCCCCGGCTCGTCCCTCACGTCGGCAACCGCGGCCGGCCTGTGCGCCACGCCCGGCGGGTCGGGTGCTGGCGGCACGCTCGCGGGGGTGGTCAACACCTACTACCCGGGTGTCGGGACCGCGAGCGCGGGCGCGGGAAGTATCGACCTCGGCTCCCCCGCCGGCGCCCCGACGTCGATCGCCCAGGGTGATCTGCTGCTGGTGATCCAGATGCAGGACGCCGACTTCGACGCCACCAACACCAACTCGTACGGACACGGAGGCGCCCCCGCGGCGCCCGCCTCCGGCTACACCTCCCTGCACTCGACGGGTCTGTACGAGTACGTGCGCGCGAGCTCGGCCGTGATGGCCGGGACCGTGGCCATCGAGGGTCTGGGGGCCGGCGCCGGTCTGATCAACACCTACCGGTCTGCGGGGGCCACTCCGACCGCGGGACAGCGAACGTTCCAGGTGATCCGCGTGCCGCAGTACACGACGGCGACGACGAGCTCGGCGCTCACCGCGCTTCCCTGGAACGGATCGGTGGGCGGCGTCCTGGCGCTGGACACGAGCGACGCACTCACGCTCGGTGGCGTGGTCAGCGTCGACGGTCTGGGGTTCCGCGGTGCCCCCGGCCTTCAGCGTGGGGGCGCCCCGGGATTCTCGAACACCGACGTGGCGGTGAGCGCAACCGCGAACGTCGACGGCAATAAGGGCGAGGGGATCGGCGGAACGCCGACGGGTACCGCGGCCGCGAACGGCTACCCGGGTGGCGACGCGGCCCGCGGCGCACCCGGGAACGCCGGTGGCGGCGGTACCGACGCGAACCCCGGTGCGAATGACCAGAACACGGGCGGGGGCGGGGGCGGCAACGGGGGCGACGGCGGACAGGGGGGTAACTCCTGGTCTTCCAACCTCCCAACCGGCGGATACGGGGGGGTAACGCTCCCGGCCACGCCTGGCCGTGTGTTCCTCGGAGGTGGGGGTGGATCCGGAACGACCAACAATCACGCGTCGCCGCAAGCCGATGGGGCGAACGGCGGCGGCATCGTCCTGGTCCGGGCGGGATCGGTTGCCGGGAGCGGTTCGATCACGGCTAACGGTGCCGACGCCTACAACCAGACGTTGAACGACGGAGGCGGCGGCGGCGGCGCGGGAGGCACGATCCTCGTGACCTCTCCTGCTGGAACGCTCGCGGGGGCAACCCTGAGCGCGGACGGTGGACGCGGGGGTGACGCTTGGCCCAACCAGGCCGGGGCCGGAAATGCCCACGGGCCGGGAGGTGGAGGCGGCGGTGGCTGGGTCCTCACCTCAGCAGCCCCGACGTCGGCCAGCGTCGGCGGCGGCGCGCACGGCACCACGACCACCGGCAACCTCCGGTTCGGCTCGTTCGACGGCGGCGTCGGACAGACGGCGACGGCTGCCCCCTCGGCGATCCCCGGCGTGAGCGGTGGCGCCGAATGCGTCGACCTCGAGATAGCCAAGACGGGACCCGCGACCGTGAAGGCGGGAGGCCGTCTCGTCTACACGGTGTCGGTCACGAACCACGGACCCTCGACCGCACAGACCGTGTCGGTGGTCGACACCTTGCCGCCCGGGGTGGCGTTCGTATCCGCCTCGGGCTCGGGATGGTCGTGTGCCCACGCCGCCGATGTGTCCGTCACCTGCACACGGCCGTCGCTCCCATCCGGGGCCACGGCCCCGGACATCAGGGTGGCGGTCACGGCGCCTTCCCAGGCCGCCTCGATCACGAACCATGCGGTGGTGTCCTCGGCGTCTCCCGATACGGATCCCAGCAACGACTCCGCGTCGGTCACGACCTCGGTAACGGCGTCGGCGGACCTCGAGATCGCCAAGACGGGACCCGCGACCGTGAAGGCGGGAGGCCGTCTCGTCTACACGGTGTCGGTCACGAACCACGGACCCTCGACCGCACAGACCGTGTCGGTGCTCGACACCTTGCCGCCCGGGGTGGCGTTCGTATCCGCCTCGGGCTCGGGATGGTCGTGTGCCCACGCCGCCGATGTGTCCGTCACCTGCACACGGCCGTCGCTCCCATCCGGGGCCACGGCCCCGGACATCAGGGTGGCGGTCACGGCGCCTTCCCAGGCCGCCTCGATCACGAACCATGCGGTGGTGTCCTCGGCGACGACCGACCCGAAGCCGGCCAACGACGCCGCGTCCAGTCACGACCTCGGTCGTCGCCCCGGCCTCCGGCGGCGGGCCGCCCGGCAGCGCCGGTACCGGCGCGGATCTCGATCGCGTGTTCCGGCTCGAGCTGGCGTTGATCTTGCTGGGCGGCGGTTCGCTCCTGGCCGCCGGTCATCGATCCTCCGGCAGGCCGCGAGGCCGCCACGTTCAGCGGCGATAGCGCGCCTACGGTCATGCGATCACCGCGAGGCGATCGAGACGACCGCTATGAACCCCTCGCGCCACGGGGTGATGCAGTCCGGGGCGTTGTGTATCACGTTCATACCCCGGAGGTCGCGCCACCGTCGATGATCGACTGTAGGTCCGGGCTGAGGTGTCCCGTCCTTCGCGAGGCACGTCGTCGCACTGCCGTGGCAGCGCTGGTCGCGAGCATCCCTGCCATGGGACCGATACTCGCCACGATCGACCACGCGCACCGACGCACGCAGCGCTCGAGATGAGCTCCTACACCCCGAGGTCCGTAAGGCGCAACCGGTTCAGGCCCGTCACCGTGGACCCAAGGAGACTCGATACCCCCGAACGATCAGGGCTCGTTCACGAGCTCCGGCCAGAGCCTGAAGCTCGGCCAACCTCCTGAGGCCGTATCGATCAGACCCACCCGGTCCCGGAACCTCCTGCGAGCTGGCGGTTTGCGCCGCAAGGCCCCTGAACGGTAGTGTGGATATACAGCGGGTGTGGTAGCCCTGGCTAACTAGTTATCGGGTCCCTCACCCGGGAGGGAGGGAACCGATGACCGAGCACGATCGCACGCCTTCGCGCGAGGAGGCAGATCCGGCCATGCTCTACGAGGATCCGAGCATGGTCCTCGCCCACGGGGCAGACGCACCCGACCCCGACGACCCCGCAGAGCCCGCCGGACTGCGCGACGAGCTGCGGAAGCTGATGGAGACGCGCACCACGAGGCGCTGGATGCTGACGAGGGGGGCCGCGGGAGCGGCCGGCGCCGGCGCGCTCGCTACCTCGCTCGGGGGCCTGGCCCCGACCTCGGCCGCTGCCAGCGGATTCGACGCCACGGGTGACGTCGACTCGCTGAACGATGCCATCGACATGGACTACCTCGAGTACGTCACCGGCAAGGTTGCGGGCTTCGGTGACACCCCGATCGGGTTCCGCCCAGGCGGTTCCCCGGCCAACCTGGAAGCGGTGGACTGGATCGCCCGAGAGATGCGCAAGGTCGGCATGCGCAGAGTCGCGAAGCTGCCGGTGCCGATCGACCGATGGGTCTTCAACGGTGCGAGCGTGGCCGTCGACGGCGGCCCGTCCTTCGAGGCGAGCTCGTGGGGCGGCGTGCCCGGGACCCCGCCCGGCGGGATCCATGCTGAGGTGATCGACATCGGCATGGGCTACCTCCCCGACTACGAAGGGATCGACGCCACGGGCAAGATCGTCCTCGTCAACTGGGGATATGGAACGTACTGGGTGAATCGTCACGGCGCGCTCGCCACCCTCAAAGGAGCCCTCGCCGTGATCTTCTACACCGGCACCACCGCCGCGGGCGCCTTCTACAACACCCGGGACGACGGTCTGATGGGCTTCGACGGCACGTACGACGACGACTGGGTGCCCTTCGTCTTCGTCACGCGGAACGACGCGAACGACCTTCGAGCGCGGATCGCGTCGGGGACGACCCACGTGACGCTCACATCCGACGTCGAGCTGACGAGGGCGGAGGACGGCGGGGTCGGCTACAACGTCCTGGGCATGATCCCGGGGACGGACATGCGCGACGAGTACATCATCTTCACCGGCCACCACGACGCGTGGTTCCATGGGGCCGCCGATGACGCCACCGCGATCGCGGCGATGCTCGGGATCGCCAAAGCGATCAGGAGGAGCCGCTTCCGCCCACGGCGCTCGTTGCTCTTCCTGGCCAGCACGAACGAGGAGTACGGCTACACCGACGCCTACTACGAGTGGCTGATCGGCTGTTGGTACGCGGTGACGCACCAGCGTCGTGATTGGGGCCGCAAGGCGATCCTCTCGCTGGACTTCGAGCTTCTCGGCATGGGCGATCCGGGCGAACGGCTCCTGATCCGCACCCACTCGGAGCTACTCGACCTCGCCGTGTCCAAGCTCGAGGCCGATCCCGCTCGCACGCCTTTCGGAACCGCGAACCAGAACGTCGTCTGGGCGAACGCCGACCACTTCACGCTGACGGCCGCCGGCATCCCCGGCCTCTACTTCAACACGGTGGGAGCGGTGAACATCGGCCAGAACTACCACACGAACTTCGACGTCCTGTCGAGCGTGAACTTCCCCTACCTCGCGCAGAACATCCAGGTGATCAACGATCTCTGGGTGACGCACGACCGTTCGACGCTGCCGCTCCTCGACTTCGTGGCGCGCGCGGCAGAGGCCGAGGTCCGGATCGCGTACGAGCCCGAGCCCGGCGTGGGGATCCGTGACCTGCCCGGGACCCACCAGGGTTCACAGGATCGGCTCGAGGCCGCGGTCGCCCGGTTCCGTGCGGCCGCGGAAGCGCTGGAGGCGTGGCTCGACTCGGGGCACGCCCACGGGAGACGGCGGATCGGTCGCAAGATGATGGAGGCCGAGCGCCGGCTCTTGAAGAGCCTCGTGGCGCTCGACACGTTCGACCAATACGTGTTCCCCCACCAGCAGCTCCAGCGGGACGCCACCCGGATGCAGCTGGCCATCGACACGCTGGAGTCGGGCGACCCGCTCACCGCGAACGAGACCTACGTGAAGCGGACCAGCCTCACCAGCGCCGGCAGCCATTTCGACTACGGGTCCTACGTCGCCGAGCTCGCGCGGCACAACCCGAGGTCCCGACGGCTCCAGTGGGGCGGCCAGGCCCACCTGGCGCCATACGTCGACGTGTGGAAGGAGTACATGTCGATCGCGGCCAAGATCGCCGACGGCAAGATGGATCCGTCCGACTACGCGGACGAGATCGACTCGCTCAAGAAGAAGCTTCGGCCGGTCTATCGGCGGATGAACGGACGGCTGCGGTGGATGGCGCACGTCTTCGACGAAGCCGCCGAGAGCCTCGAGGAGGCGCTGGCTCACTGATGCGACCGCTCGGGGTCAGCCGGGGCCCCCGGGCAAGGCGATCTTCGCGTTCACGAAGTAGTGCGTTCGTCTCTGAGATCGATGGTCGGTCTTCGGACCGGCCCCGTGCTCTGCACTGCCATGAGGCTCACTGATGGGGGTACGACGCTGATAGAGCGGAGCGGTCATGGAAGGCAGCCAACTCCGGTGGGTTCTTCTTCCTACGTTCGTTAGATCCGTGGCTGATGCTCGCCCCGCTCCGAGTCGTAGAACCCGCGATCAGATCGAGCGAAGACGTGCGGCGCCACAGGTTACGTCCCGGACTGGAGCTCCCAGGCACCGATCACCGCGTCCTCCACCGCATCGGCATCCCCGTTCTCGAAGTCCGCGACCACCATCATGTGCTTCGCGAAGCGCTTCGGCACCGAGAAGGTTTCGGGGAACGACTGGAGCAGGACGTCTCGAAACTCGAACGACGCACGGATGACGATGTGGCTGTCGTCGAGCTGCCGGGCCACCAGGCGGCCGCGATACCGCCAATCGAGCAAGCCCCCTCGACGACGCTCGGAGATACCGACGAGCTGGGCAGCCAGGCGACTGAGGTCCGCGAGCGTCACTGGGCCATCATCGCAGGTCGATCGAGGATGTCCGCCCGGCGCGACACGACCTGCCGTGAGGAGGTCGCCGTCTGTACGGTTCCACGATCCTGTCGAACGTCACTCGTCACCCATATCTGTCGCGCAGCCTCTGTGTGAGACGGTTGGGTTGACGACGCGGCAGGGCGTGCGCACGAAGGGAGTCAGCCGATGAGGATCGCGGTGCTGGGAGCAGGCGGTGGAGGGCTAGCGGTCGCCTACGAGTGGGCGAGTCAAGGGCATGAGGTCGCGCTGTACGCACAACATGCCCATGAGCACCATCTGGTGCCGGTGCGCGAGCGCGGCGGGATCCAAGCCGAGGGCAAGCTTGAGGGGTTCGTCTCTCTGGCGACGGTCACCACCGACATCGTCGAGGCGCTGGACGCCGTGGACGTCGTCTTCGTCGTCGGCCCCGCGTATGCCACGGAGCCGTTCGGCCGTGACACTCGCGGTCACCTGCGCCCCGGGATGACCGTCGTGGTCTGCCCCAGTTCGTGCGTCGGCAGCCTGGCCTTCAAGCACGCCGCGGGGTTGGACCTCCATGACGAGAGCGTCGTCGTGGGCGAGACCAGCACGCTGCCGTACGCAGCACGCGCATCGATGCACGGCAGTGTGCGGATCTTCCACCGGTTCGACACCGGCTTCTCGGCCGCCGCCGCCCCGCGCAGCAACACACCTCGCCTGCTCGAGGTCCTGCGGCAGGTGTACCGCAACACCGACGAGGCCGCGGGGATCTTCCAGACCACGCTGCAGAACGGCAACCCGGTCATCCATCCGGCCGTCACCTTGCTCAACGCCGCCCTCATCGAACGCACGGGCGGTGACTTCATGTTCTATGAGGAAGGGGTAACCGAGGCGGTCGGCCGCCTCATGAAGGCGGTCGACGACGAGCGGCTATCCGTCGCCATGGCCTTGGGCGTGGAGATCCTCGCCGAGCCGGATCTCGGGGTTCGGCAGGGCTACATGAGCGAGTCCAACTACTCCACCGGCTACTCCACCGCACCAGGCTTCCGTGGCATCAAGGCGCAGGGCGAGCTTCATCACCGCTACCTGACCGAGGACGTGGGCTACTCGATGGTGTTCCTCACCGACCTGGCTCGGCACCTGTCGGTGCCGACCCCCACCATGGATGCCGTCATCCGAATCGCCTCGATCGTCGCGGACGAAGACTTCGCCACCGAGCGTGCCCGCACGATGGACAAGGTGGGCCTGTCCGACCTGACGCGAGAACAGCTCGCGGCGTACTGACTGCAAGGTAGACGGTGGACCCAATTCGACCCGGCCTGAGCGGGGCAGCCGGATCAGGCTGGGCCGTCGACGTTGATCACGGGCGGACCCACTCCCGCTCGCACCACGATGACGTGCGACTCGGCGTCGGTGGGGTTCGCCTCCCGGTGCACGGCTTTGGGCGCGACGTACACGAAGTCTCCCGGGCCGGCCTCGAGGCGCTCGGTGCCCTCAGGTCCGAACTCCATCACGAGCACGCCTGTCATCACGAAGATCGTCGACTCGTAGCCGCCGTGGTGGTGCCAGCCCGATACCATGCCCGCCTCGGTCCGCACGTACCCGGCCCACAAGCGGTCGGTCGCGATCGCCTCCTCCCGGATCATGCCCGGCGTGGGGGCGCCCTCCGTCCGCTCCCCAGCTCTGACCAGCCGCACGTCGTCCGTCATGGGAGGCCTCCTTCCTCGAACCGTCCAAGAGCGTAGCCCTCGCTGACGTCGCGGGCTCCTCGGCCAGCGTGCCGCCCGCGATCGTGACCTTGGCCGCGATCGGCTCAAGCGCCACCGTGGCGTCGCGCCCGGTGCTGCCGCAGCTCGGGCACGGATCGCCGACGGGTACGGCGTTGAGGTTGGCGTGACAGTCGTGGCAGGTCGCGCTGGCCGTCATGCGGGTCAGCCCAGGAACGGCAGCGCTCCGAGCGCCTCGTACAAGAGCACCGACTCGACGTAGCTCGGTAGTCCGGCGCCACGGCGCCATCGGCTGACCGACGAGAGCGACACTTCGAGCTGTCGCGCGAGCTGCTCTTGCGTCATGCCACGCTCGACGAGCTGGGCGTTCAGCCATGCACCGAACTGGTCAGCTTCGGCCTCGATCTCAACGCGCGGACGCATGCATGGAGCGTAGCAGCATCGACGCGTCGACTCTCACTGCCTCGGCGTGCAACGGCCTGCCCGCCGCGTGATTCTGACCGCGGTATATACACCGTGGCGATACTTCCGGGGAGTATGCGGCGCGGTGATACCCACGCGGTGTAGTTGCCGCGTCAGATACGCCGCGCTATCTTCGCTTCATGGTCGGGACCGCTCCGGCGAGTGCGGGGAGGAGTGACCTGGAGAGTTTCGCGGACCCCGACCAAGATCGGGCGCAAGATGCGAAGGGGGAACGAATGGAGATCGTGGAGGGCTTGGAGCGTCTCACGCACGGCGTGAGCAATTTCTATCTGCTGGAAGACGGAGGGAAGGTTACCCTCGTTGACGCAGGCACTCCGGGCGATTGGCCTGTGTTGACCGAGGCTCTGGGCCGACGCTCGATCGAACCGTCGAACATAGATGCCGTTCTGCTTACCCATGCACACGCCGACCACACCGGCTTCGCAGAGCGCGCTCGGACGGAGTCGAACGCTCGCGTCTGGATCCACAAGGCTGATGAGGAGTCAGCGCGCGACGGGGACGTCGCGAAGCCGGATGGCAAGATGGGCTCCTACCTGTTCCGGTTCACGATGTATCGAACCATGGTCTCGCTCGCTCGGCGCGGCGCCACAAAGATCGTTCCGATCCACGAGGTCTCCACATTTGGTGACGGTGATGTGCTGGAAGTTCCTGGGCGCCCTCGCGTGATCCACGCCCCTGGACATACGGCAGGGTCGTGCGCGCTGTTGATAGAGGACAAGGGCGTCCTGTTCACGGGCGACGTCTTCGCGACATGGAACCCGCTCACCGGGCGAACGACACCGCAGATCATGCCGTCCGCGATGAACGCGGATACCCAGGAAGCGATGCGGTCTCTCGAGGCCCTCGACGGGATCTCAGCGGAGATCGCGCTCCCCGGCCACGGGGATCCGTGGACGTCCGGGGTGGCTGAGGCGATCGCCCTTGCCAGGGAGGCGGGTGTCTCATGACCGACGAGTCCCGCAGCTCCCCAAGTCACCCCATCACCGGTCAGCGCACGCCGGATAGAGGCAAAGCTACGGGCGTCACTCTCGCGATGCGATCGCTCATGGAGCTTGGTGTCGTCGTCGCGTTCGCCTCCTGGGGTTACTCGCTTGGAACCTCGGTCATTACGCGGCTCATCCTTGGCGTGCTGTTGCCTTTGGTGGGGTTCGGCTTGTGGGGCGGCGTTGACTTCCGCGGGAGGCGCCACGCAGAGGTGCTCAGGTGCGTCGAGGAACTCACGATCACCGGCGTGGCCGCAGTGGGCTGGTACGTGGTCGGGCGGCATGCGCTCGGCGTCGCGTTACTTGCCTTATCGATCGCCTACCATGCCGCGATCTACGCGACGGGGCAGCGCCTCTTGAAGCCAAAACCAAGTCTGACTTGAGGACTCTCGTGGACCCAAGGGGATTCGAACCCCTGACCTCTTGGCTGCCAGCCAAGCGCTCTACCAGCTGAGCTATGGGCCCTGGATGGGCTCGATTCTACCCGGCGGCAGGTGCCTCGTCCGCGCCGGGGACCTCGAGCCTGGGCGCGTCCGACCACAGACGCTCCAGGTCGTAGTAGGCGCGTTCCTCCTCGCCGAAGACGTGCACCACGACGTCGAAGAAGTCGAGAAGCCACCAGCCGGCACCGGCCTCGCCCTCGCGGCGCACCGGTTTCGTGCCCAACCCCTTGGCCGGCGGCCTCGATGGCGTCGACCACCGTGCGGATCTGCCGCTGCGTGGCCGCCGAGCAGATCACGAAGTAGTCGGTGATGACCAGGATGCCGCTGACGTCCAGGACCACGATCTCAGTGGCCTGCTTGTCGACGGCGGCCTTCGCGGCGGCCAGGGCCAGATCGCGGCTGGCGGGCATCTCCCCGCCCCGCTCCCGATCCGCCTCTCGCGTCAAGCCGTGAAGTCCTTCCCCACCACGATGGTGACGTTGCCGATGCCCGATGGTACCTGGGATACCTGCACTCGGCCGACCCCGAGCGCCTGCCGGACCCGCCGCGCTTGCGGGATGTTGTGAGCCCCGTTGGCGATCACGGTGGTCGTGGCCACGTCGAACGACTGCGCGTTCTGTGACAGCGCCACACGGAACCCCGCCGGGATCACGCGCCGACCCACCTCCGTGCCCACGCCGGGGACGCCGCTGCCGTTCTGCACGATCACGGGGAGAGGGCGAGGCGTCCCCCACGTGGTGCCCACCAGCTGGTCGAGCGCGGGCTGGTCGGCGACGGTCGCCGTTCCCGCCACCACGTGCACGGGCATCGGGAGCGTCTCGGCACCCTGGGTCGCGTCGAACACGTCCTGTGCGGCCGCCAGGCCCGACGTCGCGGTCACGTCGCCCGACTGGAAGGAAGGCGGCACCGCCAGCAGGCCCGTGATGACCGAGTCCCAGATGGCCGCTTGGTCGGCGCCCTTGAGGCGAAGGAGCGCGGCCAGCTGCGGCCCCGTGAGCGTGGTTTGCCCGGGCCCGACGACTCCGGCGGACGTCGCGTACACGTCGGGCAGGTTCACGGCGAGCCCTCCATCGCGCTGCACCGCCCTCGCGAGCTTCGGGACGGAGGTCACCAGGTAGTCGGCCGTCCAGACCCCGAGCTCGTTCGAGAGCGCCACCTGCATCGTCTGGCGCGGGCGATCGTGGCGATGTCGGCGGCCTGCATCTCGCCCGCGCCCGGGACGACGATCGTCAGGTCCGGCGGGATCGGGAACGCCGCCGGGCGTCCACCGGCGGCATCGGTCCCGATCACCGCCATGTCGGGCGCCGCACCCCCCGTCACCGAGAACGACAGCAGGGCGGGTGCCCCCGCGAACGGACCTCCGGACGATCCGGACGCGGGTGGCGGCGAGGCGACGGACGACGCCGCCGCCGGGGCGCAGCAGCAACCAGGCACCGACGAGAACCGCCAGCACCACGACGGTCGCGGCCAGCACGCGACCCCGGCGGCGACGGGCGCCCCGCCGAGCCCGGGAGGCCCGCACGGGCCGTCCCGGCGCGTCGTCGGGCGTCACCGGTACAGCCCCGCCTTCTCGATGTAGGACTTGACCCCTTCGGGAACCAGATAGCGGATCGGCCGCCGTGCCGATACGCGCTCGCGGATGTCGGTCGAGGAGATGGCGAGCGCCGGGATGTTCATCACGGTGATCGACGGGTTGTGATGCGGGGCGTGCGCCTCGAACGCCGCGATGTCGTAGCCCGGGCGCGTGGCGGCGACGAAGTGCGCGAGCTGGAACAGCTCCTCACGGTCCTTCCACTGGAACATCTCCAGGACGGCGTCGGCGCCGGTGACGAAGAACAGGTCGGTCTGCTCGCCCAGCTCGTCCTTCAGACCGCGCAGCGTGTCGATCGTGTACGTGGGGCCATCGCGGTCCACCTCCATCCTCGAGACGCTGAACAACGGGTTCGAGGCGGTGGCGATGACCGTCATCAGGTACCGGTCCTCAGGAGGGGAGACCTCGCCGTGTTCCTTCATCCACGGACGCCCCGTGGGCACGAACACGACCCCGTCCAGCGCGAACTGATGCGCCGCCTCCTCGGCGGTCACGAGGTGGCCATAGTGGATGGGGTCGAAGGTGCCGCCCATGACCCCCAGGCGTGATCCCACGTCGCCTATCCTAGCCACGCCTCCAGGTCCTGCACGTGTTTGGCGTAGTGCAGCGGACCGCTCTCCTCGAACCACTCCCACGCCTCGGAAGTGATCTCCGGCAGCGTGGCGAAGCACTCACGCATCTTCTGGCGGCCGGCTTCGAACATCGTGTGCACGTCGTCGGGATCCAACCCCCGCGAGGTCTCGAACCACGAGCGGTTCACGGCCTCGGTATCCAGCGCATCCTCGACAGCGCGATCGAAGGTCCCCTCGCGGATCTGCTCCAGCACCCGGGCGCAATCGGCGGTCCAGCCACCCACATGGAACATCGCATCCTTCGGTGACCAACCTTCCGGCGTGAGCGTCGGCTCCTCGAACCGCTCGGCCGGCACCCGCGCGAACGCCGCATGGAGCGCCTGCCATCCCCTGTCCTCGTCCTCCAGCAACCGCTCGACGTCCATCAGACCTCCTCCGCGTCCACGCCGGCGCCCTCGGGGTCCGGGTCCGGCAGGAACTCGAACACCTTCTCCCGGATCACCACCTCGTCGCCGTGGCGAGCCCCCAGGGCCGCCAGCTTCCGCTCGACCCCTTCCTTCCGCAGCCGCTTCCCGAGCTCCTGGGTCTCCGACTCGTCGTCCAGGTCGGTCTCGAGGACCCATCGCTCCACGTTGCGTCCCTCGACGTGCCAACGTCCGGCGTCGTCCCTCGTCACCGTGAACCGGGGCCGCCCCGGCCGCAGCACCACGTGCGCCGTTCGCTCCGGCTCCGCCTCCTTCGCCTCCAGCGTGAGCAGACCGAGCCGTCCGATGAGCTCGTCGATCCCGTCCCCCGTCATGGCCGAGACGATCAGGTGATCGGGTAGCCCGGAGGCCGCCGCCGGGGGATCGTCGACCAGATCCGCCTTCGTCCCCACCAGGATCGACGGACGGACCGCCAGGGACGGCGTCGTAGGTTGCCAGCTCCTCGAGCAGGATGCCCAGGTCCGCCGCCGGATCCTCCGCGGAGAGGTCGACGACCAGCACCAACGCCCGGCACCTGACGATGTGCCGCAGGAAGCGGTGGCCGAGCCCTCGACCCTCGCTCGCCCCCTCCACCAGGCCAGGGATGTCGGCCACGACGAACCGATCGGCGTCGCCCCCGGCCACGCCCAGGTTCGGCGTGAGCGTCGTGAACGGGTAATCCGCGATCTTCGGCTTGGCGGCGGTCAGACGCGACAGCAGGGTGGACTTCCCCGCGTTGGGGAGCCCCACGAGCCCGACGTCGGCCACCGTCCGGAGCTCGACGTGCAGGGTCTTCTCCTCGCCCCGCTCCCCCGGCTCGGCCGAGCGCGGCACCCGGTTGCGCGGCCCGGCGAACGCCACGTTGCCGCGCCCGCCCCGGCCGCCACGCGCCACGACCGCACGCGTGCCGTCGCCGACCAGATCGGCCACCAGGCCGTCCTCGTCGAACACCACCGTGCCCTCGGGTACGGGGATCACCAGCTCCTTGCCCGCGGCGCCGTCCCGCTTCGTGCTCCGCCCCGACCCGCCGTGCCCCGCACGCTGGTGTGGATGATCGGCCAGCCACGACAGATCGTGCAGCCCGCGCTGGACCTCGAAGATCACGCTCCCGCCGTCGCCCCCGTTGCCGCCGTCCGGTCCACCCCGCGGCTTGTAGGGCTCGGAATGCAGGTGCGCGGAGCCGTTCCCGCCGTTGCCGGCGCGCACGAACACCGAGCACTCATCGACGAAGGCCATGTCAGGCAGCTTAGGTGGTCGGCGGGGCCGCGGACCGGGGATGATGACGCCATGACCGAACTGCAGCCGGTGACCGTCTGGCTCGTACGCCTGCAGCGCGGCGAGGTGGACAAGGATGTCAAGGGCTCGCTACGGATCGAGGGTGACCAGCTGATCTTCACGCCCGCCGACGACGCCGGCACGTACGCGTTCCCCTTCGTCGAATTGAGCCGGGCGAAGCGACTTCGGGCCTCGCCCGTGATGCTCGTGGAGCACCGCCGGGACGGCGATCGCCGCGAGATCGCCTTCTACTTCACCCAGCCGCCACCGCTTGAAGCCCCCGGACCCCAACGCGCCGCCGGCGCCCGGCGATCCGCCTCCGGCGCGTCGTGGAGCTTTCGACGCCTTCCGACGATCGAGCAAGCGCCGGCACATGCGCCACAACGTCCACTACCTGCAGACCACGGGGATCAACAAGAAGGAGCTGATACAGGCTGTGGGCGGACGAGGTGACGTCGCGGATCGCGGCGTCGCGCTGAGGGCGCGACGATCTGCTATCGCCGCGGGACGATCGAGGCGAACTTGCGTCCGCGGGACTCGTGGAAGTGCACGGCGCCCGCACGCAGCGCGAACAGCGTGTCGTCGCCGCCCTTGCCCACGCCGTCGCCGGGATGGATACGCGTGCCGCGCTGGCGCACGATGACCGAGCCCGCGGTGACGGTTTCGCCGCCGTAGGCCTTCACGCCGAGCCGTTTGGAGTTCGAATCGCGGCCGTTTCGGGACGAGCCGCCGCCCTTCTTGTGTGCCATAAGTGCTCCAGATTATCAGCTACTCCGCGGCCTCAACCTCGGGTGTCTCGGTCGGGTCTGCGAGCTCGGGTTCGGCCGCCGGAGCCGCTTCGCGCTCCGCCGTGGGCGCCGACTTCTTCGGCGCAGCCTTCTTCCGGGCGGCACCCATCGAGACGTCCTGGATCTCCAGCAGGGTCAGGAGCTGACGATGGCCGCCCCGCTTCGCGTAGCCGGTCTTGGGCCGGTACTTGAAGATCTTGACCTTGTCGCCCTTCTTCTCCCCCAGCGGGATGGCGGTAACGGTTGCCTTCGCGGCCTCAGCACCTACGTGCGTCGTGCCCTCGTCGTCCACCAGGAGGATCGGATGGAAGGTGATGGTCTGGCCCTCGTGCACGAGCTTCTCGACCTCGATCACATCGCCGGCCTTCACCTTCTGCTGCTTGCCGCCCGTCTTGATCACCGCGTACATGCCCTACCTCCGCCTCACGCTTCGTAGTCGATCAGGATGCCCCGACCCTCGCAGGTGGGACAGGTCTCGGAGAACGATTCCACGAGGCCGCTGCTCACGCGCTTCCGCGTGACCTGCATCAGCCCCAGCGGGCCGATCTCGAACACCTGGGATCTGGTCTTGTCGACGGCCAGGGCCTCTCGCATGGTGTCCTCGACCTGCTTCTTGTTCTTCTCCAGCAGCATATCGATGAAATCGACCACGATGATGCCGCCGATGTCGCGCAGGCGGAGCTGACGCGCAACCTCCTTCGCCGCCTCGAGGTTGGTGTTGACCACCGTCTCCTCGAGGTTGGTCTTGCCCACCGACTTGCCGGTGTTGACGTCGACGATGGTCATGGCCTCGGTGCGCTCGATGAAGAGGTAGCCGCCGGAGGGCAGCCAGACCTTCTTGTCCAGCGCCTTGTGGATCTGCTCGACGATCCGATGCTCCTCGAACGCCGGCAGCTTCCCCTCGTGGAGCCGGATCTTCGAGGCCAGGTCGGGCGCGATGTCGCCCACGTAGGCCATCACCTTGTCGTAGATCCGCCGCGAGTCGGTCACGAGCTCGCGGAACTCCTCGTCGGTGAAGAGGTCGCGCACCACGCGCACGGTCAGCTCGGGCTCCTCGTAGAGAACGTCGGGCGCCTTCACCTTCTTCGTTGCGCGCTGGATCTCGTCCCACTGGCGGACCAGCCGCTCGAGGTCGTGCGTGAGCGCCTCCTCGCTGGCGCCCTCGGCGGCCGTACGCACGATGACGCCGTGATCCTCCGGCTTGATCTTGCGCATGATCGTCTTGAGGCGCTTGCGCTCGTTGTCGCCCAGGCGCCGGCTGATGCCGGACAGGCTCTGGTTCGGCGCGAAGACCACGAAGCGGCCGGGCAGGGAGATCTGGGCGGTCAGGCGCGCGCCCTTGCCACCCATCGGGTCCTTCGTCACCTGCACCATGACGGCCTGGCCGGACTTCAGCACCTGTTCGATGCGCGGGGCTGGACCCTCGAGGTCCTCGGGCCGGTAGTTCACCTCGCCCGCGTACAGCACGCCGTTGCGCCCCCGGCCCACGTCGATGAACGCTGCCTCCATCCCCGGGCAGGACGTTCTGTACACGGCCCAGGTAGACGTTGCCTACCATCGAGGTGGCGCCGATCCGCGTCACGTAGTGCTGGACCAGGGCGTCCTCCTCGAGGACCGCGATCTGGTCGCGATCGCCGTGCTCGGTGATCACCATCAGCTTGTCGGTGACGCGGGGTGGCGCGACCTGAGGCTCGCGGCGGCGGCGCCCGTCGCGGCCGCCCGTACGGGTTCGGGTCGCGCGCAGGCCTCGGGTGGGGCCGCCCGAGGCCACCTGCTCCTCGACGGTCATGGGCCGGGCCTTGGAGCGACCTTGCTTCTCCTCCTTCGAGCCCTGCTTACCGTCGGACTCGGACTTCCTCGTGCCCCCGCTGCCGCCTCGCCGGCGCGACGCCACCCGCGCCGGCGGGGACGTCGGGAAGGGCATCATCGCGCTGGGATTCCGGCGTATCCCCCTTGGGGGCCTCGTCGTCCGCCCCCTGGTCGACCTCTCGAGCGGCGGCCGCACGACCCACCGGCCGCCCGGCCACGGCCCCGGCCGCCACGGCGGCGGCGCTTCTTCGGCGCGCCCGTGCCGGTTCCAGATCCGTCGCCGGCCGACGTCGGTCTCGGAGCCGGCCTCTGCCTCCTCGGCCGCCTCGTCGGTGGCGGCGTCGCCCTGCGGCGCTCGTTTCGCCGGTTGCTGCCGCTGGCGGGGTCGCGCGGGCCGGGACGGGGCAACCTTCGTCCCGCTCTCTCCGCCGGGCGAGGATGACGCGGTGCCCCCGCCGTCTTCGGCCGAGGGCTCTTGCGACGTGGCGGTGTCCGCGGCTGCCTTGCCTCCTATGGGCGCGCCGCGCCCGCTACCCCCTCGACCCCTCCCCCCACGGCGGCTGCGTGAGGAAGGCGTCCGCGTATCGGCTCCCGCGTTCTCGCCCTGGTCGGTGTCCGCGGGCTTCGCGGAGGTCGCGGTCTCCCGTGCGTCCGTGGTCGGAGCGCTCGCCTGCGTGGGCTCGGCGCTCGGAGCCTTCGACGCGGCGCGCCGGGCGGCGCTTCGGCCCGGGCTTCGGCTTCGGCTGGGACTTCGCCTTCGGGATCGGGGCGCCACGCTTGAAGGCGGCGACGCGTTCGGCGGCCTCTGGGTCGGATCGGGTCGCGGGCGCGCTCGGCGCCGCGACATCGGTGTCGTGGTCCATCTAGCGGATGACTCCCTTCGCTCGAGGCGAGGGGACGGTCCGGACAGGTGCACGACGACCCGCGGGACGCAAGTCACCCCGCGAGCGAGCGCTCTTCGATCGGTTCAGCGGACCCGCGCCGCGACCGTGGTCCGCGCGTCGGGTCGCGCGCGTCATCGCGCACCCGGTTCGTCCTTGTCCGGCGCTCGCGTCCCGCGTTCGCGGGCGGCCTCTTCGGGCTCCGCGGCGGTCGCGCGCCACCTCGACGTGTCGGTTCTCGATCCCGCCCCGCGGCACCTGTGCGCCCCCGTGAACGGGTAAGTCTGGTCCGAGCATAGCAGCCGACGGGACCCTGACGGTGGAGCCGGGAAGAAGATAGCCTCCCTGACCTGCGACGATACGGTAGGGAGGGTGGGGGTTACCCCGACATGACATCGGCCTAGGCCATCGGGGGCGTTGTGTCGACCCGGTGTCCCCCATCGGGAACCCGGCCTCCGACGGATAGGCCACGTAGGCCTCGAGGCCGACACTTCACCTATGGCATGGGAGGTATCCGCCCTCGAACCGGTGACGAGGCACGTTCGCGTGTTGGTCATCGACGACAACGCCGGGTTCCGCGAATCGCTCGTGATGCTGCTGGATACCGAGGATCTCCACGTGGTGGGCCAGGGCACGGACGGAGAGCAGGCCCTTGGGCTGGTCGCCGCCACGCAGCCCGACGTCGTGCTGATGGACGTCCGGATGCCGAACATCGATGGCATCGAGGCCACCCGGCGTCTCAAGGCCGAGTATCCCGACATCGGCATCGTGGCGTTGACCGGCTCCGAGGATCAGGGCTCCGTCCGAGAGATGCTGGTCGCGGGCGCCTCCGGATACGTCCTGAAGGACTCCGACGGGGACGAGATCCTCAACGCCGTCCACCAGGCGGCCGTCGGAGGCGGGGTCATCTCCCCGGAGGTCACCCCCACGGTGATCGAGGAGCTCTCCGAGGCCCTCGAACGCGAGCGCCGGCGCACCCGCCAGCTGGAGATGGCGCAGCAGGCGTTGCTGGAACGCGCAGCGAGGCGTCACGACCTGGTGTCGCGCCTCGGCCATGAGCTGCGGACCCCCGTGACGGTGATCCTCGGGATGGCCCACACGCTGGCGACCGGGGCCGCCGGACCAGGGCAGCAGGCGGAGGTGTTGGGAACGCTCGTCGACCGCGCGGAGGCGCTTGCCCGCCTCGTCCGCAGGTTCGAGGCGGCCGTGGAGGCCGGGCTCACCGAGTGGGCAGACGTGACCCAGGTCGCGCGCGAGGTCGCCGCAGCAGCACGAGCGCGTGCGGGTGGATGCGCCCGCCGGCCCGGCGATGGCCAGCATGAACCGGACCGCGGCCCGACGGATCCTCGAGGAGCTCGTCGAGAACGCGCTCGCGTTCTCGCCCCAGGACGCGGCCGTGTCCATCGAGGTCAGCGCGGTCGGACGGCTCACCGGAGGTCCGCGTGATCGATCACGGCGGCGGTGTGGCCCCCGAGGTGCTGGAGCGGATCTTCGATCCGTTGGAGCAGGGTGAGGACCTGAACACGCGCGTGCATCAGGGCGTGGGGCTCGGACTCACGCTGGCCCGGATGTCCGCGCGCGCCATGGACGGCGATGTGACGCTGGAGTCCACGGGCGCAGAGGGCTCCACCTTCCTGTGGATCGGTCTCGAGCCCGCGCCGAGCTCACTTGAAGCGACGCATGTGCACGTTCAGCAGGATCCCGATCGCCACGAAGTTCGCGAGCATCTGCGATCCGCCGTAGCTCACGAACGGCAGGGGGATGCCGGTGATGGGCATGATCCCGATCACCATCCCCACGTTCACGAACATCTGGATCGCGAACATCGACGCGACGCCCGCGGCCAGGTAGGTGCCGAACGGATCCTTCGAGAGGTAGGCGATCCGGATCGCCCGCCACAGCAGCAGCGCGTAGAGCCCGAGCAACACCGACGCGCCCACGAACCCGAACTCCTCCCCGACAACGGTGAAGATGAAGTCGGTGTGCTGTTCGGGCACGAAGTCCAGGTTCGTCTGGGTGCCGTTGAGGTAGCCGCGCGCCGAACATCCCGCCCGAGCCCACCGCGATCTCCGCCTGCTGGCGGTTGTAGTTGCGTCGTCTGGGTGTCGCGCGAGGGATCGAGGAACCCCGTGAGCCGGTCCAGCTGGTAGTCTTGATCACGTGCAGCTGGAACGCCAGGAACGAGCAGCACCACGGCCGCCAGCGCGAGCGCCAACAGGTGCCGGGGGCGCGTCCCGGCCACGACCAGCATCCCGACCACGATGGCAACCAGCACGATCGTGGTGCCGATGTCGGGTTGGAGGAAGACGAGCCCCATCGGGACGGCCGCGATCGCGCAGACGCGCAGGACGTCGTTGCAGGGTGGGCACGGGTTCCTGAGCTCCGAGAGCACCGCGGCCAGCATGACGATCAGACCCGACCTTCACGAACTCCGACGGGGTGATCTGGAAGCTCCCCGAAGGCGAACCAGCGCTGCGCCGCGGTGGCATCGCCGATGGCGCGGCGGACCCGATGCCAGGGATCCGCACCAGCACGAGCACCACGAGCATCGCCCCGTAGATGAACCCGGCGTAGACCTTGAGGAACCGGTAGTCGAAGGTGGCGACCAGCATCATCAGGACCATGCCGATCACCGCGGTCGACGATCTGCTTCTGCGACGCGCGCGAAGGGGCCGAGGCCCTCCCCGATCAGGGTCGTCTTCGTGGCCGAGTACAGCAGGAAGAACCCCCCGACGACGATCAGCCCCGTCACCAGCAGCAGCATCGGATCCAGGTGCCGGATCGGGCGGCGTTCGTCCGCGGTGACGCGTCCCGCGACGAGGTCCATCAGTCCTCCAGCCCCCCGTTGACGTTGCCGCTCGACCGGCAGCCCGAACAGGTGCTCGTAGATGTGCCGCGACGATGGGCGCGGCGGTCTGGGAGCCGTATCCGCCCTGCTCCACCATCACGACGACGACGTACTTCGGATCGTTGGCCGGCGCGAACGATGCGAACCAGGAGGTCGACTGGAACCCGGGGCGCTCGGCCGTCCCCGTCTTGCCCGCGACGGGGTACTGCGACAGCGGGAACCCCGCGAACGCGCTGGAGGCCGTGCCGCTCACCGGTACCGAGCTCAGGGCGCGTGCGGATGTACTGCAGCTCCGCCTGGGAGTAGGGCAGCTGCTTGCAGTGACCGGAGATCCGCTTCACGAGGTGGCGGCGGGGGTCCACGATGCGGTCGACGACGTGCGGGCGGCAGAGCTGCCCGCCGTTCGCGATGGCGGCGTAGGCGGTCGCCATCTGGAGTGGGCGTCGACGAGGGTGTCGCCCGAGCCGATCGCCAGCAGGATGTCGCCGCCCGGGGATCTGCCACCCGTACGGGTAGAGCGCGGGTGGGTCGGCCGCGTAGTGCGCGTCCGGGATCAGGCCGCCGGCTCTCTCCCGGCAGGTCGACCCCTGTCGGGCGCGTCGAAGCCCATGCCTGCAGGTCGCGCTGGAACGGCTCGTTGTTCGCGGCCGAGCGGGTTCTGCGCGCCACCGGTCCCAGAACTCGTAGCCGAACTCGTAGTACACCGTGTCGCACGAGATGCTGCAGCGACTCGGCGATCGCCATCGGCGCCAGGTCGACGGGGGACCAGTTGGTGAACGGCGTCAGCCGGTTGACGTCGGTGGGCGCGTAGTAGACGGCGGGGCACGGGTAGTAGCCGCTCATCGACGCGATGTCCTCCTTGAGCGCCGACAGCGCGACGAACGGCTTGAAGGTCGAGCCCGGCTTGTAGTCAGCTGCATCGCGCGGTTGAGCGGCGGGGCGCGCTCTGGGCTCGCAGTGCTTGCAGAACCGAGGTAGCGGGCCTGCTGCGTCGTGAGGCCCTTCACGAACCAGGAGGGTCGTAGGTCGGCCACGACGCCATCGCTACGACGCCGCCCGTCTTCGCGTCCATGACGACCACGGCCGCCCCGGCGGGCGCCTTCAGGTACTGGTTCGAGCCCTGCCGGCCGCGTCGAGCTGCTTGCGAGCGTTCACCGAGCCGTTGTGCAGCTCGCGCTGTACGGCCGCGCTGGATCTTGGAGTCGATCGTACAGGATCAGGTTGTCTCCGGGCTTCGGCGGGATCGCGCCCAGGGTGCGGATGACGTCGCCGTTGGAGTTGACGACGTATTTCTGCTCGCCCTTCGGTCCCGCGCAGGTACTTCTCGTACGTCAGCTCCAGACCGGCCTTGCCCACCAGGTCGCTCTGGCCGTAGTTCGTCGTAGGCGGGGTCGGCGAGCTGCGCGCTTGTCGATCTGACCCAGGTAGCCGACCGATGTGCGCCGCCTGGCTCCCCAGCGGGTAGTCGCGCACGCTCGTCTGCGACGACCTCCACGCCCGGGAACTGGCGCGGTGCTCGGCGATGTAGAACAGCCACGCGCTTCGGGACGAACTCCGCCACGGGTTTGGGCTGGTAGTCGTAGTACCGGAGTCGTCCAGGCTCTTGCGGAGCTGCTTCACGGGGATCTGGAGCAGGTCCGAGAGGCGCAGCAGCACCGCGCTCCGCCTGCCCGCTCGCCTCCAGGTGTCTGCTTGTCGACCCTGCACCTCGAGGCTCGGACCGGTTGTCCACCAGCGTCTGGCCGTCGCGACGTCGATGATGTCGCCGCGCAGGGCATCCGTCTCGACGATCCGTGAGCTCTGGTGCCTTCGCCGCCGTTCGGTTCTGCTGCGACGCGAGCACCTGCAGGAACCACAGCCGCGTCGAAGGGCCGCGAACATGAGCGCCATCAAGAGCGCGAGCACCTTCAGCCGGAGGCCGCCTTCTCCATCTAGAACCTCACCACCCGTGTTGGGCTCGATCCCTCGGTGAGGCGGCGCAGGAGCGGGTAGAAGATCGGCGTGAGGATGCGCGCCGTAGAGCGCCGAGAGCAGGCAGACCTTGACGGCGTAGGCGAGCGGCTCGATCCAGCTGCCCCAGCAGGTACGCCACCGACCTGGTAGAAGGCCGTGCCCGCGGCCGTGCCGACCGCCACCAGGATCGCGGGCAGCAGCGGCGAGGAGCTCACGATGTACTGGCGTGCCATCCCCATCGTGTAGCCGAGCAGCGTCAGCGTGAGCGCCGTGATCCCCTTGGGGCTGTTGAGCAGGAAGTCCTGCACCATGCCGCCCGCGAACCCGACGATCGCGCCCTCCTGCGGCCCCTCCAGGATCGCGATCAGGATCGTGACCAGGTACATCAGCTCCGGCTTCACGCCCAGCAGCTGGATCTGTGAGAACACGGTGGACTGCAGCAGCGATCGCGGTGAGGACCACCGCCGTGAGCGACAGGACGCGCCGGATCACTTGCCCGAGCCCCGGGCGGACTGAGCACGAGCACGAACTGGAGGTTGCGAAGTCGACCGCGGGGCGCACGCTCACCGAAGCCTGGATCGCGTTCTGCACGGGGATCGTCGCGCGACACCTCGCCGATCAGCAGCCCGGGCGGGTACAGGCCCGGCTGACCGTTGACGGCGTAGCCCTGCGTGAAGACGGATTCGTTGCCGGCGACGGGCGTGCCCGTATCCACCAGGGACATCTTGAGGTCCTCGTCGCCCTGACCGACCACGAGCCCGGACTGCGTCGGAACCGCTCGAGGACCGCGGCCACGCCGGAGTTCGCGGTCGATGATGAGCTGGACTATCGATGCGTGTCGGCGCGACCTGGACGCCCGGTTCCCACCAACAGCGGCGCGGTGGCCGATCCCGGTCACGACGGGCGCGTTCACCTTGACGCCGTCGTCCGACCCCTTGTCGATCGTGATCGGTCCACTCGAAGTTCGACAGCCCGTTGCCGATGACCTGCGCGGCAACACCCGAGGGATCCAGGGTGCTGCCGCAGCCCCAGCAGGTCCTGGAGCGGTCTTGTACTGCTGCCCGGAAGTACGCGTCCGTCTGCGCCGCGGCCGTGGCGATCGCGGAGTTCGTTCCGCAGGTCCTGGTTCTGCTGCTCCAGCGACGGCAGGTGCGCCAGGCCGGAGAAGAAGTTGCCCACGGGGCGTGTGACGTCGGTGACCGCTCGCTGCATCGGGGCGATGACGGTCGATCGCTGCGCGGCCGAGCGCCGGCCAGCGGCCCGTTCTGCCCTGCGCGGTAGTCGAGCGTGATGACCGCCAGCGAGATGGCGCACCAGGGTGACGACGAGCAGGCGGGTGGCGCGGGGCGCTGATCGGGTGACCACGAGGCGGTTACCGCCGCGACGGACTCACCAGGACCCGCTGCAGGACCTCGAACTCCTCGAGGCACTTGCCGGATCCGAGCACGACGGCCTGCAAGCGGCGTGTCGGCGATGGTCACCGGCATCCCGGTCTCGTGGCGCAGGCGCTTGTCGAGCCCGCGCAGCAGGGCGCCGCCGCCCGTGAGGACGATGCCGCGATCCATGATGTCCGCGGACAGCTCCGGGGGGGTCCGGTCGAGCGTGGTCTTGATGGCGTCGATGATGGCGTTGACGGGCTCCTCGATCGCGCGGCGGATCTCCTCCGCGGTGATCGTGATGGTCTTCGGAAGACCGCTGACGAGGTCGCGGCCCTTGATCTCGGCCACCAGCTCCTCGGGCATGGGGAAGACGCTCGCGATGGCGAGCTTGATGGCCTCGGAGGTGCGCTCGCCCAGCAGCAGCGAGTACTCCTTCTTGACGTGCTGGATGATGGCCTCGTCCAGCTCGTCGCCGCCGATGCGGATGCTGGTGGAGGTGACGATGCCGCCGAGGGAGATGACGGCGACCTCCGTGGTGCCGCCGCCGATGTCCACGACCATGTTGCCGGTGGGCTCGTGGATCGGCAGGCCGGCGCCGATCGCCGCCGCCATCGGCTCCTCGATGATGTAGGCGCGCCGGCTGCCGGCGGCGATGGTCGCCTCCTCGACCGCGCGCTGCTCGACCCCGGTGATGCCCGAGGGCACGCAGACGACGACACGCGGGCTTCGCCAGCAGGCGGCGCTTGTGCACCTGCTGGATGAAGTAGCGGAGCATCTTCTCGGTGACGTCGAAGTCGGCGATGACGCCGTCCTTCAGCGGGCGCACCGCCTGGATATGGGAGGGCGTGCGGCCGATCATGCGCTTGGCCTCGGCACCCACGGCAAGGATGGCTCCAGTAAGGGTGTTGATCGCGACGACTGACGGCTCGTTGAGCACGACGCCGCGTCCACGCACGTACACCAGCGTGTTCGCGGTGCCGAGGTCGACGGCCATGTCGCGACCAAGGAACCCCAGTACCCCTTCCGTCCCTTGGGTCCGGGACGTAGGGGAAGAAGATCGTTGAACCCTCTCGGCCATGATGGATTCGCGGGTCATTCAACAGGACGTGCCGGAGCGGTGGCAACCGGGCGGCACTGAAACCACGCGTGCGCCACATCTCGCGGCGCCGCCACGGTACCGTGGAACCCGACGGACGAAGGGGGCTAGGGGTGGCGTTCGCGGTGGTGTTCCCGGGGCAGGGTTCCCAGTTCGCCGGCATGGCCGATCCGTGGCTCGCGCACCCCGCGGGGGTCGCGGTGCTCGAGGAGGCGTCCGAGGCGATGGGGCGCGACGTGGTCGCCGGGTGCCACGACGACGACGCGCTCGCCACCACCGAGTTCGTGCAGCCCGCGCTGCTCGCGTGCGACGTTGCAGCCTTCCGCGTGCTGCAGGCCGAGGGCGTCCGGTTCGTCGGAGCCGCCGGGCATTCGCTGGGCGAGTTCGCGGCGCTCGTGGCGGCCGGACGCCCTGACCCTGCCCGAGGCCCTCGGGGTCGTCGTGGTGCGCGGTGAGGCGATGCAGCGCGCCGGCGAGGAGCGCCCCGGGACCATGACGGCGCTTGCTCGGCGTGGGCACGGCGGAGGGCGAGGCGCTCTGCGATGAGGCCCGTGGCGACGACGTGCTCCTGGTCGCGAACGAGAACTCCCCGTGCCCAGGTGGTGATCAGCGGCAGCGTCGCCGCGATCGAGCGGGCCGAGAGCGCTGGCGAAGGAACGCCGAGATCCGCGCCATCCGTCTCAACGTCGCCGGCGCGTTCCACTCGCCGCTGATGGAGCCGGCCGTGGCGCCCATCCTGGAGGAGCTGCGGACGGTGGAGCTGCACGATCCGCGCCTCCCGATCGCCGAGAACGTGACCGGCGCCCTGGTCGCCGACGCCGGAGAGCTCCGCGAGCTGCTGGGCGGCACGTGGTGTCGCCGGTGCGCTGGGAGGCGTGCGCGCAGGCGCTGGCGGCGCACGGTGCGACGGCGTTCCTGGAGGCGGGCCCGGGCGACGTCCTCACGAAGATGGCGAAGCGCGTGGTCCCGGGCGCTGACGGCGCTCGCCGTCGGCTCGCCCGACGCCGCCATCGCCGTCGCCACGCGCTGACCATGGAGGCCGCCGAGGTCGTCGGCGCGTCGGGTCGCGACGACATCCACGGTCCGATATCCTCGGCGCCGTGACCCGCTACGCCGCCATCACGGGCGTCGGCTCGTACCTGCCGCCGAAGCTCGTCCCCAACACGTGGTTCGAGTCCATCGTCGAGACGAACGACGAGTGGATCCGCGACCGCACGGGCATCGAGGCCCGCCACTTCGCCGAGGACGGCGTGGTCACGTCCGACCTCGCCGTGGAGGCCGCCAGAGGCGGCGATGGCCGCCGCGGGCATCGAGCCCGAGCAGCTCGACATGATCGTGTGCGCCACCATCACGCGGCGACACCGTCGTTCCCCGCCACCGCCGTGTGGGTCCAGCAGAAGCTGGGCGTGTCCTGTCCCTCCTTCGACGTGAACGCGGCGTGCGCCGGCTTCTCCTACGGCCTGTCCACCGCCACCGCGTTCATCACGGCCGGCATGGCGGACACGGTCCTGCTGATAGGCGCCGAGATCTTCAGCCGGATCATCGACTACACCGACCGCGGCACGTGCGTGCTGTTCGGCGACGGCGCCGGGGCGGCGGTGGTGCAGGCGTCGGAGGCGCCCGGCTTCGAGGGCGCGGTCCTGGGAGCCGACGGCAACGCGGCCGAGATCCTGCTGGATGCCGGCGGGCGGCACGCGCACCCCGGCCTCATCGGCCACGGTCCAGGCCAACGACCACACCGTGCGGATGCCGAACGGCCGGGAGGTCTTCAAGCGTGCCGTCACCGAGATGGCCGCCGCGTGCCGCGAGCTGCTCGAGAAGAACGGCCTCGGCGTCGAGGACGTCGACGTGCTGATCCCCCACCAGGCCAACGCCCGGATCATGTCGGCGGTCGTGGACCGGCTGGGGATCGACCCGGCGAAGGCCGTCGTCGACGTGGCCGAGGTGGGGAACACCTCCGCTGCCTCGATCCCCATCGCGCTGGACCGCGCCTGGCGCGTCGGGCAAGATCCGGCAGGGCGACCTGCGTCCTGTTCACCTCGTTCGGAGCCGGCCTCACCTGGGGCGCGACCCTCGCTGCGCTGGACCATGGCGGAGCCGTCCGCATGACCTCCAAGGTCGCGGTCGTCACGGGGGCCACCCGCGGGATCGGCCGCGCCTGTGCGGTCGCGCTGGCCGAGGCGGGCTGGACCGTGGCCATCGGCTTCCGCAGCGACGAGGCCGCCGCCAAGGAGGCGCTCGAGGCGCTCGAGGCCGCCGGAACGCCGGGACTCACCGTCTTCCTGGACACCACCGACGAGGCCTCGGTGCAGGAGGCGTTCCGCCGCGTAGCGGAGGAGGCCGGCAACGTGACCGGGCTGGTGAACAACGCCGGCTTCAGCCAGGACGGCCTCCTGCTCAAGTACCCCATGGAGACCTACGACCGGATCATGGACACGAACGTGAAGGGCGCGTTCCTGTGCGCACGCTCGGCCATGCGCGGCATGCTCCGGGAGAAGTTCGGCCGGATCGTGAACATGTCGAGCGCGGTGGCGATCCGTGGGAACGCCGGCCAGACCGTCTACGCCGCATCGAAGACCGCGCTCCTGGGGCTCACCAAGTCGCTGGCGCGGGAGGTCGGGGCGAAGGGGATCACGGTCAATGCCGTCTGCCCGGGTCTGGTGGACACCGAGATGACCTCGCACCTGGACGACCGGGCGCGGGCCTACTACCTGGACCAGACGCCCGTCGCACGCACGGCCACCCTCGACGAGGTGGCGGCCGTGGTCCGGTTCCTGATGTCGGAGGAGGCGTCGTACGTGAACGGCGCCACGATCCCCGTGGACGGGGGGCTGACGGCGTAGTCGTCGGCGCGGTTCCGCCCACTAGCCTGTGGCGGACCGGGAAGGGATACGAGGGAGGAACGAAACGATGACCGACCGTTCGGAGATCGAGGCGCGCGTCAAGAAGGTGCTCGCCGAGCAGCTGGCCGTGGACGAGGCACAGGTCGTGCCCGACGCCCGGTTCGCCGAGGACCTCAACGCCGACTCGCTCGACCTCGTGGAGGCCGTGCTCGCGCTCGAGGAGGAGTGGAGCATCGAGATCCCCGAAGACGAGATGGAGAACGTGAAGACGGTCGGGCAGGCGGTCGACCTGGTCGCCACCAAGCTCGGTTCCTGATCCCCTTCGAGCGGAAGGATCCCGTGACCGAACGCCGCAAGGTCCTGATCACCGGTATCGGACCGGTCACCCCGGTCGGCATCGGCGTGGACGCGTTCTGGGAGGGTCTGACGACGGGGCGCAACGGCGTCCGGGAGATCAGCCGGTTCGATCACAGCGATCTGTCGGTGAGCGTCGCGGGCGAGGTCCCCGACTTCGTGCCCACCGACTTCCTGGACCTGAAAGAGGCTCGACGCACCGACCCCTTCGCCCAGTACGCGATCGCCTCGGCGAAGCTCGCGTGGGCCGACGCCGGAGACCCCGAGGTGCGATCCGAGCGCGGGGCGGTGATCTACGCCACCGGGATCGGCGGCGTGCAGACCCTGCTCAACCAGCACGACGTGCTGCGCGAGAAGGGGCCGGGTCGCGTCTCGCCGTTCATGGTGCCCATGCTGATGGCCAACGCCGCCGGCGGCCACATCGCCATGAACTTCGGGCTGACGGGACCGAACTACTGCACGGTCTCGGCCTGCAGCTCGTCGAACCACGCGCTGGGCGAGGGTATGCGCTTGATCCGCGACGGCTACGCCGACCTGGCGATCGTGGGCGGATCCGAGGCGGCCACGATCCCGCTGACGGTGGCCGCGTTCGCGCAGATGACCGCGCTCACGAAGAACCCCGATCCCGAGACCGCCTCACGGCCGTTCGACGCGGAGCGCAGCGGCTTCGTGCTGAGCGAGGGCGGGTGCGCCCTGATCCTGGAATCCGAGGAGCACGCGCGAGCACGCGACGCGCGCGTCTACTGCGAGGTCGCCGGCTACGGCGCCTCGGACGACGCCTATCACATCACGGCCCCCGACCCGAAGGGCTCGGGCGCGGCGCTCGCCATGACGCTGGGCGCTCCGCGACGCCGGCGAGGACGCCTGAGGCCGTGTCCTACGTGAACGCGCACGGCACCTCCACGCCGCTGAACGACGCCGCCGAGACCGCCGCGATCAAGTCGGTCCTCGGCGACCATGCGCACGCGATCCCCGTGTCCTCCACGAAGTCGATGACGGGCCACATGCTGGGAGCGGCCGGAGCCGTGGAGGGTGCCGTCTGCGCCCTCGCCATCACCCGCGGGGCCGTGCCCCCCACGATCCACTACGCGACGCCCGATCCCGACTGCGATCTCGACGTCGTGCCCAACGAGGCCCGCGAGCACCGAGGTCACCCTCGCCCTGTCGAACTCGTTCGGCTTCGGCGGGGCGAACGCCACGATCGCGTTCCGCGCCGCCTGAATCAGCGTCCTGGTCCGCTCACTCACATCGGCCGCTGCAGCGGACCGATGGCCGCGTACCCAGGTCCCCGCCGAAGATCGTCGTCGCATGGAGCGGGTCGGGGCCCCGCACGTCGTGGCGAGGTGCCAGACGGGCATCCGCACGCCGGATGGGCCGACGTCGACCACGTCGCCCGAGGTGAGGGTCAGCGGCGGGCACCCTTCCAGCGAGACGGTGATCGTCCGACGCCCTGCGTCCAGAACCCCCAGAGCAGCCAGCCGCGAACGGGTGCATCCGACGGGCGAGGTCGACGAGGGCGACCTCGTAGATCGCCCGAAGCGGCGATTCGAGGTGCCGAAGTTGGGCGACAACAGGTGCCATCCCCCTTGAAAGGCCGGCCTGGCTTAAGGTGAGTCGCGTGCTCACGTGGCCCTCGGCGGGATCACCCGACGCCAGAAGAGCGAACCGCACACCGCCAGCCTCGCCCTTCGCCGCGACCGTGTAGGGCGCCGGCGATGTAGCGACCCCGATCGGTGGAACGTAGGAGGGCGCGGGCCGGTTGTCGGCCGGAGTGCCGCTGGAGGAGGAACCCACGAGGCGGTTCACCGCGAGAGAGCCTGCCGTGACCAAGGCCACCGCTGCGGTGATCGCGAGGAATCGCCCGGCCTGGCGAGCGCGCACGTTGCGGCGGAGTGAAGGTGGCAGGTGCAGCGGTGGCGCGACGTCCGCTTCGCGGCGGTGGAACATCCGTCCGAGATCGTCTTCCAGGGTGTCGTTGGAACGGCTCATGCGTCATCACCTTCCGGCAGCTCGGCGCGCAGTGTGCTCACCGCGCGGGCGACCAGCCCGTTCAGCGCCCGGGCCGAGCAGCCCAGGATGTCGGCGGCGTCGTGCTCGGACAGATCCTCGTAGTAGCGCAGCACTACGGCGGCGCGTTGCCGCTCTGGCAGTCCTCGCAGGGCCCGCCAGAGCTCGTCGCGCTCGGCGGGGTCGTCCTCGGGTGCAGGAACCGGGGCTCGCGCACCGGCCTGGCGGGCGAGCCACGCGCGCTCCACCCGCCGGTGCCGGAGCGACGACGTGAACAGGTTCACGATCGTGCGACGGAGGTAGGCGTCCATGTCGTCGATGCCACGGCGATGACGCAGGCGGCCCGCCATCCGCACGAACGCCTCATGCGCGAGGTCCTGCGCCTGGTCGCGGTCCCCGGTGAGGAAGTAGGCGAGGCGCAGGGCCGGCCCCACGTTCCTCACGTAGGCCTCCTCCAGCGGATCCGCTCCCACCGTGGTCCGCGACCGCGCGACCGCGTCCTCCGTAGCGCGCGTCCCGCGGTCCGCCGACGTCTCCATGCTCCGGAACTCTGCCATCTCGAGATGAAGGACGCTTGGGATGCCCACCTCGCTGCGCGGATCCAGAGCATGCGGCGCGGTACCACGGCGGGCGGCGAGAGGCTATCGTCCGCTGATGCGCCGCGCATCGATCGTCGCCATCAGCCTCGTCGCGATCGTGGGGTCGGCGTGCCGGAGCCTCCCCGAGCCCCCGAGGGGTGCGCGCCACGTCAAGATCGCCACTCCAGACGGCGAGTCGCTCGACGCAGTGGAGCTCGGCGACGGATCACGCGTTGCCGTGATGTCGCACGGAGCCACCGGCACGAAGGAGGGGTTCTACCGACTCGCTCCCGCCTTCGCCGATGCCGGATGGCGGGTGATCGCCTACGACGCACGTGGCGTGGGGGACTCCAGCGGGACCCGGGGCGATGCACGCGACGCTGACCTCCGCGCCGTGGTCGATCACGCCAGGGCGACGGGTGCCACCTCGATCGTGCTGATCGGGGCATCGCAGGGCGCGGCCCTCTCGCTGTCGATGGCGAAGGATCTGGACGCCGACGCGGTCGTGAGCCTATCGGCACCTGCCGATGAGTTCGGAGCGATCGACGCCGCCCGGTCCTTGACGGTGCCCGTCTTCGTCGCGGCCGCCCAGGACAACCAGCCCTACGCCGACGACGCGCGGCGGCTCGCCGATGTGCTCGGGATCGAGCCCACCATCGTGAGCGGCGGCAACCACGGCACGGGGATGTTCGCGGACCATCCCGAGCTCGCGACCGCGATCGTGCGGTTCGCGGATCGGGCCGTACCGCCGTCGGGCGGTCAGGCTTCGACGGCGGCCTGAGGCAGCTAGTCCTCGAAGGAGCGCCACCAGCGGCCGGCGTTGTACTCCACCATCAACGCCTTGCCGTCGACCACGCGATCGAACCGGAGCCGCTGCGGTTGCCATGGCTCCCCCGCCGCGAACCACCCGTCGTCGAGGGGTGTCAGCTCCTCGGCCTGGCCCATCTCTCCATCCGAGGGCCACTCCAGCGCCAGCCGACCCTTGCGGTGCACCACACGCAGCACCGGCATCCATGGGTTGTTGCTGCGGTAGAAGCCTGGGTACGCGGACCACGACTCCGCGCCCGTTGCCGGCTCCGGCCCCTCGTAGCGCTCGCCGCGGAACCATTCGTTGCCGTGGAACGCCTCCACCACGCGCCCCTGGGCATCGCGGCCGAACCTGAGCAGGTAGCGGTCGAGAGATCCATGAGGCACCTGGAAAGCGTCGCCGGGAGCCTCGAGCGGATCCTGCTGGAGCAGCACGCCCACGGGCCCGATCTTCAGGCGGAGACGCCCGCCGTCCTCCTCCGCGATCTCGAACGACCGCCGGCTCCCCTCGTAGTCCCCCACGAACGCGGCCGCACCAGGATGCACCTCAGGGTCGCGAGGGGCCGGCGGCTCGGGGATCGTTGCACCCGCCAGGCTCGCGCGAACCGCGGCGATGGCGTAGTCGGCGATCGCCGTCTTGCGTCCGCTGCCGTTCTGCAGGATCACGCAGCCGAGACCCTCGTCGGGGAGCGTGATGAGCAGCGCCGTGTACCCGATCATCCCGCCCGTGTGAGCGATGAAGCGCTCGGCGGCCCCCTCCTTCTCCACCGACAACCCGTAGGCGTAGTCGGCCTCGACGTCATAGGCGTCGATCATCTGCCGGGTCGTGAGCATCCTGAACGCATCCTCCGACAGGAGGCGTCCGTTCGGCCCCTCGCCGCCGTTCAAGAGGAAGCGCGCGTAAGCGCACATGTCGACGACGTCGGACACGATGCTGCCGTCGGCCGTGTTGGAGACGCACCACGGCGCCGGCACGAGGGGGTGGGACAGCTGCGGCGGCCGGTCGTCCACCACCGGCATGTAGCCGGTGGCGAGGTTCAGCCTGGTCTCGTCCCTGATCGCGGCCTCCGACGACCCCATTCCGAGCGGCCCGAGGATCCGCTGATGGATCAGGTCGTGGACCGGGGTCCCCGTGACCCGCTCCAGCACCAGCCCCACGAGCTTGTAGCCGTCGTTCGAGTACCAGAAGCGCTCCCCCGGAGGGAACGTCGGCGGGAGGCGACGGAGGTTCGCGGCGGCGCCCCAACCCCCCGGCGCGTCCTCGGTGCCGATCGCGAGGCCGCTCGAGTGCGTCATCAGGTGGTGCAGCGTCATGGGCCCGAACGGCTCCGGCAGTTCGAGCCACGGGAGCAGGTCGTTGACGCTGACGTGGAGATCGAGTCGCCCCTCCTCTACCTCCTGCATCACGATCGCGGCGGCGAACGACTTGGAGATCGAGCCGATCTCGAACCGGGTCTCGGGCTTCACCGCGAGCCCCGACGCCGCGTCGGCGAACCCCCGGACGGCGACCCCCAGGATCTCCTCGCGATCGGTGACCGCGAGCGCGACGCCCCCGGCGTGCGTGACGGGGAGGTGGTGCTCCAGCGCCGCGCCGATCCGCTCGAAGGCCTCGTTCAGTCCGGGCATCGGCCGCGCGCCCGCCCTAGCCGAAGAACAGTTCGAGTTCGCGCGCGGCCGACTCGGGTGAGTCGGATCCGTGGACGATGTTCTCGCCGATCTGCGTCGCGTAGTCCCCGCGGATCGAGCCGGGCGGCGCGTCTACCGGGTTGGTGGGTCCCATCAGCGTCCGCCAGCAGGTGATGGCGTCTTCGCCGGTGATCTTCGCCACCACGACGGGGCCGCCGGTGATGAAATCGACCAGCTCGCCGAAGAACGGCTTGTCCACGTGCTCGCCGTAGTGCTCCTCGGCCGTGGCCCGCGGGATCGTGAACAGCTTGAGCTCCTCGATGGCGAGTCCCTTGGCCTCGGCGCGGCGCAGCACCTCGCCGACCAGGCGTCTCCGCACACCGTCGGGCTTCACGATGAGCAGGGTCGATTCGATCGTCATCTACGCGTCTCCTGAAGGTAGGCCGAGCGCCCGGCGGGCGTCCGCGACAGTGTACAGAGAGCCCGTCACGAGGATGAGATCGCCGGCCTCCGCCGCTGCACGGGCGGCATCCAGTGCCTCCGCCACCGACCCGAACCGCTCGACGGGGATGTCGAACGCTCCGAGGCGGTCGGCCACCGGCGCGATGTCGCCCGCGCGCGTCGCTGGCGTTGCGGGCGACGTAGGCGGCATCCGTCAAGGGCGCCAGCTCCGCGACGATGCCGTCGAGGTTCTTCCCGTCGCTCACCGAGATCACGAGATGGGCGCGGTCCCACCTGAAGAACTCCCGCAGCGCGACCGCCAGGGCTTCCGCGCCGGCGGGGTTGTGCGCTCCGTCCAGCATCAGGAGCGGCTGTCGGGACACGACCTCCATGCGGCCGGGCCACCTGACCTCGGCCAGAGCCTCGCGAAGCGTCTCGAGGTTCAGCGCCTCACCCGACCAGCGACTCGAACGCCACCAAGGCGGCGGCGGCGTTGCGCGCCGCGTGTTCGCCGTACATCGGGAGGAAGAGATCGTCGTAGGTGCCGTGCACGCCGCGTACGGTCAGGGCCTGACCGCCCAGGGCCTGGAGCCGCTCCTCCACCTCCCAGTCGCGGAACTCCATCCGCAGCTCGGCGCCCATCTCGTCGCACGCGAGCCTCGATCACCGTCATGGCCTCGGCGTCCTGTTCGCGCACGACCGCGATCTTCCCGGGCTTGATGATCCCGCTCTTCTCCCCCGCCACCTCGGCGATCGTCGCGCCCAGCTCGGGGTGATCGAGCGCGATCGGCGTGATGACCGCCACATCGCCCTCCACCAGGTTCGTGGCGTCCCACGTCCCGCCCATCCCGACCTCGAACACGCCGAGCCCCACCGGGCGGTCGGCGAACCACAGGTACGCCGAGCGCGGTCAGCGCCTCGAAGTAGGTCACCCGGTCCTCGGACTCCCCGTCCACCAGCAGCAGGTACGGCAGGAGGTGCTCGTACTCCTCCGCGAACTCCTCCCGCGTCATGTCCTGGCCACAGACCGAGAACCGTTCGGTCACCTCGAGCAGGTGGGGCGACGTGTAGAGCCCCGCCGTGAGGCCGTGGGCGCACGCGACGGCGGCCGCGACCCGGGCCGCGGTGCCCTTGCCGTTCGTGCCGGTGACGTGGATCGAGGGGTACCGCAGCTGGGGGTCGTCCATCAGCGTCGCCAGGCGCAGGATCCTGGAGATGTCCGGCAGCATCCGCGTCTCGCGACGCGCATCCAGCTCGGCGATGGCCTCCTCGAAGCGCATCCGATCAACCCAGGTCTGCCAGCTGGGCGTCGATCTCCGCCAGCCGTCGCTGCAGGCGGTCCTGCTTCTCGCGCTCCTGGGTCACGACCTCCGCCGCCGCCTTCGAGGTGAAGCCCTCGTTCGCGAGCTTCTTCGCGGAGCGCTCGGCATCGGTCGCGAGCTCGGCCCGCAGCTTGTCCAGCCTCGTGCGCTCGGCTCCGAGGTCGAAGAGGCCGCCCGGGAGTTGCACGAACCCACCGTCGAAGGTGACGGTCGTCCAGCCGGGCCGGCGGTCCGCCTCGACATCCCCGACCTCCAGCGCCACCCCGGCCAGGCGCACCGCCGCGTCGGCCTGCGACGCCACCGCTTCCACGACGTCGGCGGGCACCCCGGCGAACGCGTCGAACCGCTCCTTCGGCGAGATGCCGTGGCGCGACCGGAACTGCCGGACCCCGGTGACCACTTCCTGGATCAAGCTCATCGTGCGCTCGGCCTTCGGGTCGGTGTGCACGGGAACCGCTTCGGGCCAGGGTGCCACCGCGATGGCCTCGGGCTCCGCGAGGTTGAACCGCTGCCAGATCTCCTCCGTGACGAAGGGCATGATCGGGTGCAGCATCCGCAGCGTGCGCTCCAGCACCCAGGCCAGCACCTGGGTGGCGTCACGGGCCTCCTCCTCGGTACCGTCCAGGCGTCCCTTCTCGAGCTCCAGCCCCCAGTCACAGAACTCCGACCACACGAACCGATAGAGCGCCTGGGCCGCATCGGCGAAGCGGAACTCGTCGAGTGCCGCGTCCACCTCCGCCAACACGGCCTCGTGGCGCGAGAGCAACCAGCGCTCGGCGGCGGTCCGCCGGGACTCAGCCGGCAGCTCCGGCGAGCCCCCCGGATACGAGCGCAGCACCAGCCGGGAGGCGTTCCAGAGCTTGTTCGCGAAATTCCGCCCGCCCTCGATGGCCTCCTCGGACAGCGGGATGTCCTGCTGTCCGCCGGTGGCCGCGCGCGCCAGCGAGAACCTCAGGGCGTCGGCGCCGTAGCGATCGATCATCTCCATCGGGTCGATGACGTTGCCCAAGGACTTCGACATCTTCCGGCCCTGCTGATCGCGGACCAGGCCGTGGATCACGGCGTGGCGGAAGGGCACGTCGTCCATCAGGAACAGGCCCGCCATGATCATCCGGGCCACCCAGAGGTAGAGGATCTCGTATCCCGTCACCAGGACGGCGTTCGGGTAGAAGGTGCGCAGGTCCTCCGTGTCGTCGGGCCAGCCCAGCGTGGAGAACGGCCAGAGCTGCGAGGAGAACCACGTGTCGAGCACGTCCTCGTCCTGGCGCAGCTCGGCGCTGCCGCACTCCGCGCAGACCGCCGGATCCTCGACGCCGACGGTAACGTGGCCGTCGGGGCAGTACCAGGCGGGGATCCGATGTCCCCACCACAGCTGCCGCGAGATGTTCCAGTCGCGCAGATGATCGAGCCAGGCCGTGTACGGGCGTTGCCAGCGTTCGGGCGCGAAGGACACGCGACCGTCCAGCGCGGCCTGTTTCGCCGGGCCGGTGAGGCCGCTCACCTTCACGAACCACTGGAGGCCGGCGATCCAGGGCTCGATCTCCGCATGACACCGGTAGCAGTGCCCCACCGCATGCAGGTAGGGCCGCTCCTCGGAGACGACCAGTCCGAGCTCATCGAGGCGCGTCCGCACGGCCGCTCGGGCAGCGTAGCGGTCGAGCCCCCGGAAGGCCTCCGGCACCGCGTCGTTGAGATGAGCTCGCGCGTCGAAGATGTTCATCAGCGGCAGGTCCGTGCGCTGCGCGATCTCGAAGTCGTTCGGATCGTGCGCCGGTGTGACCTTCACGGCGCCGGTGCCGAACTCGCGATCGACGTGGTGGTCGGCGACGATCGGGATGTCGCGGCCGTCGAACGGGTGCCGAACGGTCCGGCCCACCAGCGCCGCGTACCGTTCGTCGCCCGGATGCACGGCGATGCCGGTGTCGCCCAGCATCGTCTCCAGCCGGGTGGTGGCGACCTCGATCGACCCGGTCCCGTCGCTCAGCGGGTAGCGGAACGTGACCAGCTCGCCCTCGACCTCCACGTGCTCCACCTCGGAGTCCGAGAGTCCCGTCTGATCGGTGGGGCACCAGTTGACGAGGCGTTCCCCCCGGTAGATGAGCCCGGCCTCGTACAGTGCGGGTGAACGCCACCCTCACGGCGCGAGACAGCCCCTCGTCCATCGTGAAGCGCTCGCGGCTCCAGTCGCAGGACGCCCCCATGCGCTTGATCTGCTCGACGATCTCCCCGCCGTACTGTTCACGCCAGGCCCAGACGCGTTCGACGAAGGCCTCGCGCCCCAGCTCCCGACGGTCGATGCCCTCCTCGCGCAAGCTCCGCTCCACCACCACCTGCGTGGCGATGCCCGCGTGATCCGTGCCGGGCAGCCACAGGGCTTCGAAGCCCTGCATGCGAGCGCGGCGGACGAGCGTGTCCTCGAGCGTGCGTCCCAGCGCGTGGCCGACATGCAAGCGCCCCGTCACGTTGGGGGGCGGGATCACGATGCAGAACGGCGGCTTGCCCGAGCCCGGGTCCGCCGTGAAGTAGCCGCGGGACACCCACGCCTCAGCCCAGTACGGCTCGACGGCCTGCGGGTCGTACCTCGTGGCCATCTCGGCGTCGGAGCGCTCTGGGGCGGACATGGCGCCGAGTCTACGAAACAACGGAGCGGGCCCCCGAAGGGGCCCGCTCGCGAAGGTCGGTGATGCCTGAGGTTACGCGGCGTCCTTCGCGGCGCGGCGCACCACGAAAGCCATCGCGATCTGGGTGATGCCCTTGAACATCGCCATGAACCCGACCCACAGCAGGATCAGGGCGGCGCGCGCCGGGTAGTAGCGCTGGGAAACCCACAGCGCCAGCAGCAGCTCGAAGATCCCCACCAACAGGCTGAGCCACCACAGATCGTTCTCAGGTTTCGTGGCGAAGGCCTTCATGATCTCCATGGCGCCCATCAGGAACAGGATGAACCCGAGCACGGAGGCCAGGGCGAAGAAGGTGTTGATCGGCCTCACGAACCCCCAGAGCGCACCGAGGGCGAAGAGCACGCCGAAGATCCCATGCAGGATCTTCCAGCCGCCGGTCGTGACGCTGATCGACACGAACTCGGTGATCGCGGCGAACAGGAACATGGCGCCGATCAGGAAGCCCACGGTCGCCACCGAGGTGGTGGGGTTCGTGTCGAACCGAAGCACCAGCCACGCGATGATCAGCCACGCGATCCCGGTGACCAAGAAGACCCACCACATCTTGCCGGCCTCGCGCGCCACCATCTGTTCGTCGAGTTCCATACCGGTCCCTCCGTTCGACTGGTTCTCAGGGAAGTCTGGCACCCGCTATCGGAGGGTTCCAGCACCCACGCCGACGTGCCGGAGGGGAACTCAGGCGGAGCGTTCTTCGCGCTTCGCGCGCTTGGCGGCGGCGGGGGTCTCCCGCGGCACCAGGGTGGGGTTCACGCCCGTGAGGACGACCTTCTCGTCCACGAGGCACTTGTGGACGTCCTCGCGCGAGGGGAGCTCGTACATCACGTTGAGCAGGACCTCTTCCATGATGGCCCGGAGCCCGCGCGCACCGGTGCCGCGCATGATCGCCTGCTCGGCGATGGCGGCCATGGCGTCATCGGTGAACTCCAGCTCGACGCCGTCGAACTCGAAGAACCGCTGGTACTGCTTGACCAGGGCGTTCCTCGGCTTCGTGAGGATGTCCACCAGCGCCCCCTCGTCGAGGTTGTCGACGCTGGTGATCACCGGGAGGCGGCCCACGAACTCCGGGATCAGCCCGTACTTCAGCAGATCCTCCGGCAGGACCTTGCCCAGCACCAGGCCGATCTCCTTCTCGTCGCTGCGCCGGATGTCGGCGCCGAACCCGACACCCTTGTTGCCGATCCTGGACTCGATGATCTTGTCGAGGCCCGCGAAGGCCCCGCCGCAGATGAACAGGATGTTCGTGGTGTCGATCTGGATGAACTCCTGGTGGGGGTGCTTCCGGCCGCCCTGCGGCGGCACCGAGGCCTGCGTCCCCTCGAGGATCTTCAGCAGCGCCTGCTGCACGCCCTCGCCCGAGACGTCGCGGGTGATGGAGGGGTTCTCGCTCTTGCGCGCGATCTTGTCGATCTCGTCGATGTAGATGATCCCGGTCTCGGCCTTCTTGACGTCGAAGTCCGCCGCCTGGATCAGTTTCAGCAAGATGTTCTCGACGTCCTCACCGACGTAGCCCGCCTCGGTCAGGGCGGTGGCGTCGGCGATCGCGAAGGGGACGTTCAGCATGCGCGCGAGGGTCTGCGCCAGGTAGGTCTTCCCGCAGCCCGTGGGCCCCAGGATCATGATGTTCGACTTCTGGAGCTCGACCTCGTCGTTCTTCGCGCCGACCTGGATCCGTTTGTAGTGGTTGTAGACGGCGACCGAAAGGACCTTCTTCGCCCGATCCTGTCCCACCACGTACTCGTCCAGGAACTCGTAGATCTCCTGCGGCTTCGGCAGGTCGTCGAGCTTCAGCTCGGAGGTCTCGGAGAGCTCCTCCTCGATGATCTCGTTGCAGAGGTCGATGCACTCGTCGCAGATGTACACGCCGGGGCCGGCGATCAGCTTCTTGACCTGCTTCTGGCTCTTCCCGCAGAACGAGCACTTCAGCAGATCCGATTCACCGAACTTCGCCACCGCAACGCCCTCTCTCTACGCACCGGCCGGACGTGTGCCCGGCCGACGTATTATCACGCGCTCGACGCCGCCGCGGTAGTAAGTTCCGCGACGAAGCTTCGGCTCGTGATGATCTCGTCCACCACACCGTACGCCTTCGCCTCGTCCGCCGTAAGGATGAAATCGCGATCCGTGTCCTTGGTGACCTTCTCGATGGCCTGGCCCGTGTGCTGTGCGATCAGCTTGTCCAGGAGCTGCCGCGAGCGCGTGATCTCCTTGGCCTGGATCTCGATGTCGACCGCCTGGCCCTCCGCGCCGCCGTGCGGCTGGTGGAGCAGGACGCGTGAGTGCGGGAGCGCGAACCGCTTGCCCGGTGCACCCGCCAGCAGCAGGACCGCCGCCGCGGATGCCGCCTGACCCATCACGGTGGTGGCGACGTCGCACTTGATGAACTGCATCGTGTCGTAGATGGCGAACAGCGACGTGATCACGCCGCCGGGCGAGTTGATGTAGAGGTTGATGTCCTTGTCGGGGTCCTCGGACTCCAGGTGCAGTAGCTGGGCCATGATGAGGTTGCCCACGTTGTCGTCGATCGGCGTGCCGAGGAAGACGATGCGCTCCTTCAGCAGGCGGGAGTAGATGTCGAACGAGCGCTCTCCGCGGCTCGTCTGCTCCACCACCACGGGCACCAGGTAGTCGTTGGCGTTGATGTCACTGCGCATGTTCATGCGGTCTCCTCCGGCATCTCGTCGGGAGCCTCGTCCTCGGCCTTGGCCGCGTCGCTCTCGTGTTCGGGTTCGGTCTCGGTTCCTGGCTCGGTCTCTGTCGGGGACTCGGTCTCGATATCGGCACGCTCCACCAAGATGTCGAGGGCCTTACCCCTGATGATATCCCCGGCCAGACTTACGATCTGTCCGCTACGCTCGAGCTGTTTCGCCAGCTCCTTCGGATCGCGGCCGTATGCCTGGGCGAGGTTGCTGATCTCGGCCCCCATCTCGTCGGCCGTGACCTCGATGTTCGCGGAGCGGGCGATGGCCTCCAGCACCAGGTCCGCTTTGATGCTGCGCAGGGCGTGATCGCGGGAATCCTCGCGCAGCCTGGCCTCATCCCAGCCCTGGGACTCGAGCATGTCATCCAGCGACATGCCCGCTCGCTGCGCACGCTCCCCCGCGTGCGCGACACGGTGCTCGGTCTCGTCCTCGACCAGGGAATCGGGCAGCTCGACGTCGACCTCGTCGATCATGGCCTGCAGCGCGCGATCGCGGATCACGCCCTCAGCCTCGCGCTCCTTCAGCTCCTGCAGGCGCGTGCGGAGATCGTCGCGGAGCTGCTGCACCGTATCGAACTCGGAGGCCGTCTTCGCGAACTCGTCGTCCACCTCGGGGAGCTTGCGCGCCTTCACGTCCTTCACGAGCACCTTGTAGGTGACCTTCGTGCCGCCGAGCTCGTCGCCGTAGCGCGCCGGCACCTCGTCGGTCACCTCCACGATGTCGCCGGCCTTGGTGCCGAGTAGCTCGGCGTCCAGGGCCGGGCCGAACTCGCTCGAGCCCACGAAGTAGAGGTAGTCGGTCCGTTCCAGGGCCTCGAGGTCTCCCTCGGGACCGGAGGCGTGCAGGTCGATCGTCACGAAGTCGCCGTCGATGACGGGGCGCTCGGCGGGCTCCAGCTCGGCGAAGCGCTCGCGGAGCCGCTCGATCCAGCTGTCGACCTCCTCTTCGGCGACGCCCGTATCGGGCTTCAGGACCTTGACCCCCGTGTAGTCCTCCTCGGTGAACTCCAGGCGGGGGCGGATCTCCACGACCGCGGTGAAGACCAACGGGGCGTCGTCCTGGAACGCCTCGAGGTCGATCTCCGGATCGGTGATGGGAGCCAGGTCCTCCTCGGAGACGGCCTGTCGGTAGTAGCGAGGCACCGAGTCGTTCAGGAACTCCTCGTGGACGACGTCGCGACCGATCTGCGTGTCGATGATCTGTTTGGGCACCTTGCCCTTGCGGAAGCCGGGGATCTTGACCTGGTTCGCGATGCTCCGGTACGCGCGATCCAGGTCGCCCGTGTACTCGTCGACGGGGACCTCTATGGTGAGTTTGACGGTGTGCTTGGCGGTGTTCTCGACGGTGGTCTGCATGTTCCGCCCAGGCTACCCGAGATCGATGTCCGCGCCCCGGCCGGACCGATAGGCTGCCGTGCATGTACGAGCACGAGCACGCGTTCGCTCTCGGGCTCGCCGACCGCGCGGCGGCGATCGGTATGAGCATCTTCCGCCACGAGGTCATCGTGAAGATGAAGTCGGATCAGACCCCGGTCACCCAGGCGGACACCCTGATCGAGGAGATGATCCGGCAACAGGTGAACGCGGCCTTCCCCGACGACCGGATCCTGGGCGAGGAGCACGGCGGGGACGACCCCTCGCATGGTCGCGCGTGGGTCGTGGATCCGATCGACGCCACCGCGAACTTCGCGCGCGGGATCCCCATCTGGGCAACGCTGATCGCGCTCCAGGTGGACGGCGATCCCGTGGTGGGCGTGGTGAACGCGCCGGCGATCGGCGAGCGCTACGACGCCGTCGTGGGCGGCGGCGCGCGGGAGAACGGCGATCCGATCAGGGTGAGCGCCATCGACGCCGTGGCCGAGGCGCAGATCCTGTTCGCTGGTGCGGGATCGTGGACGGGAACGGGCCGGGACGAGGCCGTGCTGAAGGTGCTGGGCGCCGCCAAGCGCACGCGTGGCTTCGGCGACTTCTGGGGTCACGCGCTGGTGGCCAGGGGCGCCGCAGAGGCCATGGTCGAACGCGAGCTTTCGCTCTGGGACTTCGCCGCGCTGGTGCCCATCGTCCAGGAGGCGGGTGGCCGGATCACGACGATCGACGGCGGCCCGCCCGTGCACGGCGGCAGCGTGCTCACGACGAACGCCGCGATCCACGACGAGCTGCTGCGGCGGCTCGCTGGCTAACCCGCTCCGTTCAGGAGGCGGTCGATCTTCGCGGCGTAGCGCTCTATGGCCTGGGGAGCCTCGGCCTGATACCGCGGATCATGGTCTTGGACCTGGTAGTTCGCGAGGTCCAGCGCTCTGGCGGCGGCGAACGTCGCGACCTCGTCCGGACCTCGCTCGGGCCACGTGGCGGCACGTTCGTAGCCCTCGCGGAACGCAGCGGCCAGCGATCTGAAGTCGTCGCGGCCGGCCAGCGCGAACCACGTGATCCCGAGGTCCTGAACGGGCCAGCCGATCAACGAGTCGTCGAAGTCAAGCACGCGGACCACGCCGCCGTCGACGAAGAGGTTCTCGTCGTGGAGGTCGGCGTGAAGGATCCTCGGCGGTTCGGCGGCCTGGAGTCGCTCGATCGCACGTTGGGCAGCCTCCCGAGCCTGCTCCATCAGCGCTCGTGCGGGGCTCGGCAGGATCGATCGGTAGCCGGCGTCGAAAAGCACGACGGGTGTCCCGAAGGGGAAGGGCGAGTCCCACGTCCGCAGACCCTCCGGAGCTCTGAAGGTGCCGGCGTGCGAGTGGAGGCGGGCGACCACCTCGCCCGCGGCCGCCAGGTTCCGTTCCGTGAGGTCCTCGGTCAGCGGCCTCCCCTTGAGCCACCGGAAGACGACGCACATGCGCGAACCGGCCACATCGTCAGCGTCGACGTCCACCACGAACGATCCGTCGCGCGCCGCGAGGGGTGCCGGGACGCTCACGTCGGTCTCGCGTGTGAGCGCATCGAGCCAGCGCGTCTCGACGCCGACCTCGGCTCGGGTACGCCGATCCGGGAGACTGATCCGGAGCGCCAACGGCCCGTCCGTGCGAAGGTCGACGCGGAAGATGCTGTTCCAGTCGTTCCATATGAGCGAGATCCCGGCAACGTCGAGGTCGTACCGCTCCAGCGCCCGAGCGGCGAGGCGCCGGAGTGACTCGTCGCCCCCGCCTCCGTTCACCCCTCGATCACGTCCCCGACACCATCCGCCGCGTTCGTCATCACCGCGTTGGCGGCGGCCACGTCCTGCACACCGAGCCCGGTGAGGTCGCAGACGGTGAGCTGTGCGTCGTCGATCCGTCCCGACGCGGTGTTCGCGCAGATGAGACCGAGTTCGACCGCACGACCGGCTTCGCTCGGCGCGTGTTGAAGCTCGCCCAGCCGGCTGCATTGATCCACCGAATCGACCACCAGCAGATCCGCCCCCTCCAGGATGTCCGGGTCGAGCTCCTGCTTGTCGACGCCATCCGAGCCCACCGCCGTGATGTGCGCGCCGGTCTTGAGCCATGCGCGCCGGACCAGCGGCTCATGCGACGCCGTACAGGTGATGACGACCTCGGCATCGCGCACGGCGTCCTCGACCGAGTCGGCACGGGTCACCGCGGGTGATCCGGCCGAGGCGAGCCTGGCGCGGACGTCCTCGACGCATGCGTCGGCGTGATCTACGTTGCGACCCCAGATCCTGACGACCGCGAAACCGGGGCGCGCCACGGCCAGGGCGTCGAGCTGCTGCCGCGCCTGCCCACCGGTGCCGAGGACCGCGACCGTACGCACGCGCTCCGGCGCGAGGTGCCGTGCGGCCACGCCGCCCGCCGCCCCCGTCCTGAGATCGGTGAGGTAGCCGTTGTCCAACAGGAACGCCGCCGGGGCACCGTCGTGGGCACTGAACACGACCACGAGCCCGTCGATGGCGGGCGGGTCGATCGCGTAGAACCCGCTGGCCGCCTTCACGGCGTAGTAGGGGGCGCCGTGGATGTGGCCCGCCTTGACGTGGATCTCGCCCTCGGCCTCGGGCACGTCCAGATGGATCACCGCCGGAAGCTCCGCGCCGCCGGTCGAATACGCGGCGAAGGCGTCGGCGCACGCGTCGATACAGGCCGCCATCCCCAACGCCGCCCTGACATCGGCCTCGCGCAGGATCCGCACCACCCCGGACATGGAGTGCAGCCTAGCCGCCGCGCGCGTCCGCGAGGGGCCCTCGAAATCCTTCGCGGATCCGGGAATCGTTCGACAGCCTGCGAACGTTACAGCTACCATAGCGTTCGCGATCTGGCGAACGTAAACCGAGGTTCGGGGGGAGGTGAACACCACGATGCCACGACCGAAGCAGTACGGGAGCGATGCCGAGCGAGCGCGCGCCTGGCGCGAGCGGCGCTCTGAGGAGCTGCGAGAGCAACTCGTCGAGCGCCTGCGCGAGGCCGACGACGCGACGCTCGAGCGGCTGGTACGCATGGTGCCGATGCCGGCGCTCATGCGGCTGAGCCGGGCGCTCGAGTGGGCGGAGGATCCCGAGCGCGCCGAGCGTGAGCACGGCGAGGGAGGCGGCCACCGTCACGGGCGCCGCCACCCGCACCACCACCACCACCAGGGGCCACGGGCCCTGGGGCCGCCACGGCGGCAACGACCGCGCGGGCTATCACTCCCACGCGTGAGCGCTGCCGCGCGAGGCCGGGAACCCGGGCCCGGCCTCGCCGAGCGGCGAGCGTGCTAGGTTCGAGCCATACCCCACCCAGGAGGGTCCGTTGAACATCGACCGGTTCGAGATGGAGCGATACCAATCCCGCTTCTGGTACGAGGTCGAGTACGACCTGTCCGAGAGCGGCGTGCTCCCGATGACCCTCCGCGAACTCCTAGGCCCTGCCGCGGACGCCGATGCCTTCCTGTCCGGCACCGCGCTCGGCTACCCCCTCTCCGAGGGCTCGTACGAGACGCGTGCCAACATCGCCACCTGGTACCCGGAGACCGACGCCTCGAACGTGACGGTGACCAACGGAGGCTCCGAGGCCAATTTCCTCACCCTCTGGTCGCTGCTGGAGCCCGGCGACCGGCTCGCGTTCATGATCCCGAACTACCTCCAGGGCGCAGGCATGGGCCGCGCGTTCGGTAAGGCCACGGACACGTTCGCCCTGAAGTTCGACGCCGGCGCCTGGTCGCTCGACCTCGAGGAGCTCGATGAGGCGGTGGGGAAGAAGACCCGAGCCATCATGGTCTGCAACCCGAACAACCCAACGGGCTACGTCCTCAGCGAGGCGGAGATGGATGCGATCGTGGGGGTGGCGGACCGCGTCGGCGCGTGGATCGTTGCCGATGAGATCTACCGGGGGGCCGAACTCGACACGGACGCGGCCTCCCCCACGTTCCGCGGCCGCTACGACAAGGTCGTCGTCACCAGCGGGCTGTCGAAGGCGTTCGCGATGCCCGGGCTCCGCATCGGTTGGGTGGTCGCCCCTCCCAGCTTCGTCGAGCGGATCTGGGAGCACCACGACTACACGACCCTCACCCCGGGCCTCGTGAGCGACCGGCTGGCCGCACTCGCGATGTTGCCCGACGTTCGCGAGGCCATCCTCACCCGGACGCGCCTGATCATCCGGGCGAATCACCCGGCCCTGGAGGCCTGGCTCCAGAGCCACGCGGACATCTTCACCTGGGCGCGTCCTGCCGCCGGCGCGATCGCGTACGCGCACTACGACCTCCCCGTGAAGTCGAAGAAGCTCGCTGAGCGGATCAGACAGGAGCGGGGTGTCCTGTTGGTGCCCGGCAGCATGTTCGGGCTGAAGAAGGGGCTGCGCTTCGGGTTCGGCTACGACGTCGAGCACACGTTGAAGGGGTTGGCGCTCGTCGACGAGATCCTCGCCGACATCCCGCGGGACTGACCGAGCCGGATACCGCTAGGCCACGAGTCGGCCGTCGCGGATCTCAACGCTGCGGTCGGCGTAGCCGGCCATGCGCGTGTCGTGGGTCACCACGATGGCCGCCGTCCCCCGCCCCTTCACCTCGCGGCGGATCAGCTCCATGACCTGCTCCCCCAGTTTGGAGTCGAGGGCGCTGGTCGGCTCGTCGAACAGCACCAGCTCCGGCTCGTTCATCAGCGCGCGGCCGATCGCGACGCGCTGGCGCTCGCCGCCCGAGAGCTGGGGCGGTGTGTTCCTGCTCCGGTGAGCCAGGCCGAGTTCGTCCAGGAGCGTGTCGGCGCGCTGCTCCGTTGCCTTGCCCCGACGCCCGGCGACGTCGGCGACCACGAGCAGGTTCTCTCTGGCGGTGAGGAAGGGGACCAGGTTGGCCCCCTGGAACACGAATCCCACGGCGTCCCGACGGAACCGCGTGAGGGCCTTTCGGTCGTAGTCGGTCACGCGGTGCGGGCCGACCTGGACCGTGCCCGCGCTCGGTGAGAGCAGTCCGCCGGCGATCGAGAGCAAGGTCGTCTTCCCCGAGCCCGAGGGGCCGACCAGCGCCACCATCTCATCCGTCCCCACCTCGAGTGAGGCATGATCGAGCGCGACGACCTCCGTATCACCGGATCCGTAGACCTTCCGGACGTCCTGCATGTCGAGCGCGGGCATCGTGCTTCCTTCCTTCCGATAGCTCAGGCGCCGCCCACGGCGGACGCGGGGTCGATGCGCACGATCCGTCGGAACGAGATCGCGCTGCCGAGGAGCGCGGCGATGATGAGCCCCGCCGCCGTGAAGACGAAGCGACCAGGCGACAGGGTCAGGGGAACGGTGTCCGGGATGACGTTCGACAGGAGGGACGCCAGCACACCGCCGAGCGCCAGCGCCCCGGTCGCGATCAGGACGGCCTGCAACGTCAGTCCGGCCGCCAGCGTCATCGACGATGCGCCGATCGCCTTGAGGACGCCCAGCAGTCCGATGCGCTCGATCGTGAGGAGGGCGAAGAAGAGCGCCACCACGATCCCCGCCACGGCGAACGTGACCCCGATGATGGACGTGAACACGCTCTCCTGCTGCGTAACCCCCGGGATGCCGGCGATCGCCTCGGGGATCGTCAGGGCGCTGACCCCGGGGACGGCGACGTCGATCGCATCGGCCAGCGCGGCCACCTGGGTGCCCTGCTCAGGGGTCACCAGGACCGCCTGGAAGGTGCCCTGGGCCACCGCCGCGTCCGGGATGTTGGCGTTGAGCGCCCCGCGCCAGGTCGCCGGGTCCACCCAGAGCCCACCCTGGAGGTTGTAGTCCGTGCCCTCGACCCACCCTGTGACCCGCACCGGCGTACGCGCCGTCCCGAGCTCGATCGTCTGTCCCAGCGCCACGCCGTCCTTGCGGAGCGACGCGTCGGCGTAGCCCTGGCCGCCCGGTGGCGGCGCGGGCACCTTGCGGTTGGGCGCCTCGTACCCGAACACCGCGACGTTCGCGAGCGCGGTACGACCCGGAACGTGCCCCGCGAGGAACGCGACGCCCAGGCCGGTCGCCTCGTGGACCCCGGGAACGGCTGCGATGGCCTCGTGCTGCGCCGCGTCGATCCTGGATCGGTCGATCGACCCTTTGCTGTCCGCGCTGTAGACGATGAGTGGCGCCGACTGAGCCTGGAGGAGTCCCGTGGACGAGCTCACCAGCGCGTCGAGGATCCCACCGAGCACCAGCAACAGCAGCACGACCAGCGTGAGCGCCGCACCAGCGGTCACGAAACGGCCGGGCCGACGGACCAGCTCCCGCCATGCGAGTTTCACGCGAGGCCACCACCGGTCAACGGCGATGTGGCTGCGGCCGGATCGATCCTGGCGACACGCCGCATCGCGCCGAACGCCGCCGCGATCCCGAGCAGCATGATCGCGATTGCCGTGTAGATGACGATCCTGGGCTCGACCGTGGCCGTGAACGCGGCGCTGGACGCTGCCGAAACCGACAGCACCGTGAGCGGGATAGCTACCGCGAGGGCGGCCCCGATCACGATCACCACCTGCAGGACCAGGTTGCCCAGCAGGAATCCACCGCTCGCGCCCACGGCTCGGAGCAACGTGAGCGAGGGTAGTTTCTGCACGGTGAGGATCAGGAAGAAGAACCCCGTGAGCAGGATCACCACGACGAACGCGAGGCCGAGGATGATCGCGAACGACTGCTGGATCGAGGACACGCCCGGGAGCGAGGCGACGGCGGTCGTACGGTCGAGCGCCTCGGTGCCCTTGACCTGCTCTGTGATGGTCCCCGCGAGCGCCACCGGATCCACACCTGGCGCCGGCACCACGCCAACGAGGTTCGGCAGGACCCCGGTTGCCGACGGGTTCGTCGCCCGGACCAGCCGTTCGTAAGTCGCGTACGACGTGAAGAGCGTGGGCTGGACGTTGAACTGGACCCCGTCGGCCAGGCCGACGATCCTGACGGGGGTGTCGCCCGGCACCACCGTGACCGTTCGCCCGATGCCGTACCCCGTGCCGGCGTCGCTCGCGCTCGCCACGGCCTCTCCCGGCGCCGCGGGGAGCCGGCCGGCCGTCATCGTGGTCGGGGCCCCGGGGCCCCCCAGCTCGTACCCGAAGACCGTGGTGTCCTTGAGCTCGCCGGTGTCCAGGCGCGCCGAGAACGTCGCCTCACCGATCGGCCCGGAGGACCCGACTCCGGGCACCTTCGCCACCGCGGCAACCTGGGCCGGGAGGAGGCGGCTGGCGTCGACGCTCTTGCGGGCGTCGGCGTTGTAGACGAGGACGGTCGCGGATTGTCGCTGCAGGCCCCCGATGAACTGGCCGACCAGCGAGCCGGCCAGCGCTTGCTGGAAGAGGATCAAGAACACGAGGAGGGCCACGGCACCGATGAGCAGCACGAACCTCAGCTTCGCGCGCCGTATCTCCGCCAACGCCAACCTCATGGAACCTCCTCTCGGACGATCGACCGACCGTGAACACTATCATCCCATGCAGGTATGCATAGGTTCAGCACATAATCCATGCAACATTCGGTTGACCATCTCCGCCGTTCAACATAGGTTCTAGCTATGAAAGCGATGCAAGAGGCCCCTTCAGATAGGCTGACGATCGCCGCGGTCTCCTCTCTACTGGAGATCCCGATCCCGACGATCCGGTCCTGGGAGCGGCGCTACGGGTTCCCCGTTCCGGCCCGAACCAAGGGCGCCCACCGTCGCTACTCGCTCGAGGAAGTGGATCAGCTGCGGATGATGCGGGACGAGATCACACGCGGTCACTCCGCCCGAGAGGCGGTCGAGCTGGTCCGCAAGGCGTCCACCATGGATCACCCGCGAACCGAATTGTTCGATCGGTTCCTGGCGGCCGCCATGCGGCTGGATCCGGTGAAGTTGCGCGAGACGCTCACCGAGGGGGCCGAGACCATCGGCGTCGAGGAGACGATCCGCGACGTGGCGCTGCCCTCGATGCGCGAGATGGGGAGCCGGTGGAAGGCTGGGGTGTGCGACACCGCCCACGAGCATCTCGCCACCGAGGCGGTACGGGTCTGGCTCGCACGACAATCCGTCATGACCCCGCCCGCCTTCCGTCCCTTCCCCCTCGTGTTGGCGTGCGGGCCCGAAGGACCTCCACACCATCGGCCTGGAGGCGTTCGGGGTCGTGCTCGCTCGCAGGGGCTGGTCCGTGCGGACGCTCGGGCCGCTCACGCCCGTCTCCTCCCTGGTCGCCGCCATCAGAGCGGCGGAGGCTCGAGGGGCGATCGTCACCAGCCAGCGGAGCGTGACGCGACGATCCGCAGTGGAAGCCATCGCGGCGGCCGATGCGCTCCCTGGGGTGAAGGCGTTCTACGCCGGCGCGGCGTTCGGACCCGCCGCAGCTCGAAAGGACGTGCCGGGCATCTACCTCGGCGACGACGTCGTGGACGCCGCCGGCATCCTCGAACGAGCCCTGCTCGGCTAGACGCAGATCCTCAGTCCTCGGCGAACAGGTCAGGGGCGTCGCGGCGCGAGGCCATGTAGGCCCTCAGCTCCTCGTCGATCTCCGCGTCCAGCCCAGGGTCCTCGTACGAGTCCAGCAGCTGTTTCCAGGCCCGGTTCGCGGCGACCTCCGTGGTCTCCGCACCGCCCATCTCCCACGTCGAGAAGTCGGGCGTCTGGAAGAGCGGGCTCATGTAGAGCCACTCCTTGAAATGGGTCCGCGTGTGCGGGGACGAAAGGAACAGACCGCCGGGCCCGACCGCCTTCAAGGCGTCGAACGCGAGCTCTTCCTCGCGTGAAGCCGATGCCCTCCATCTGCCGCTTGAACTGCCGCAACAGCTCCACGTCGAGGGCGAACTTCTCGAAGCTCGCGCAGAGGCCGCCCTCGAGCCAGCCGGCGGCGTGCAGCACGACGTCGGTGCCGGCGAGCATCGTGGCCCACAGCATCATCTGGGTCTCCGCCGCCGCCTGCGCGTCCACGGCCGGGCGACGAGGCGAGGCCCCCGCCCCCGCGGAACGGCAGCCCGTAACGCCTGGCCATCTGCGAGCCCGCCAGCACCCCGAACACCGACTCCGGTGTCCCGAAGGCGGGCGAGCCCGTCCGCATGTCGGTCACGGTGAAGAACGAGCCGTACAGGCAGGGTGCGCCGGGGCGGACGACCTGCGCGAGCGCGACGCCCGAGAGCGCCTCGGCGACCTGCTGCGCGAGCCCGCCCGCCACGCTCACGGCGCTGGTCGCGCCCGCCAGCAGGAACGGCGTGACCACGATCGGCTGGTTCGCCTCCGCCCAGGCGACCAGCGCGTCGGTCATCCGGAAGTCCCAGATCAGCGGCGAGTTCGGGTTCACGATGCCCATGAGGGCTGCCTCCGCCTCGATGGCCTCGCGCCCACCGTGGACGATCTCCGCCATGCGGATGCCGTCGCGGGCGCGCGGCCCGCTGGTGCCGTACGTGGTGTAGGGCTTGTCCGACCACCGGATCGCCGAGTACTCCATGTCCATGTGTCGGTTCTCCATCTGGAGGTCCGTCGCCTCGCACGCTCCCACCTGCACGCAGTTCAGGGCGTCGGTGGCGTGGGTGAGCTTCACGAAGGTGTCGTGGTCCTGGATCCGACCGCTGCGTCGCCCGTCGTCCAGGTCGCTCGCGAACGGTGGTCCTCCCACGTTCATCCACACGGGCGTGCCGCCCTCCCCCACGGTGAGGGAGCGCTCGGGGTTCCGTCCACGCAGGCGGAACGACCGCGGGACCTTGCCGACCTGCTCCATCACGAACCCGCGGTCCCACCGCACCCGGTCCCCGTCGACCTCCGCCCCGGCGCCGGCGAAGGAGCTCGCGCGCGGGCTGCGTGCAGCACGTCCGTGCCGATCTCCTCCAGGATGCGCATGGCCTGCTCGTGGATGGTCTCCTCCTGCTCCACCGACAGGATCTTCAGGGCGGCGTCACGTTCGAACATCGTCGGTCTCCTCCATCAGAGGGGTGAGCAGGTCGTCCAACGGCTCGATGCCGAGGTCGTGGATCTCCAACGGCAGCTCCATGTACGCGGCGATCTCTCGCGCCTTCGCCTCGCGCGTCGCGGATCGGGGTGCTGACGCACGAACAGCACGCGGCTGAGGTTCCCGAAGTAGGTCTCGCGCAGCCACGGGAACCGGTCCAGACCCAGACCCTTGATCACCGCGCGGTCCCAGTTCGTCACCAGCCAATCGGTGAGGAAGTAGATGCCGATGTCGTCGGCGAACCGCTCGTAGAGCTTGCCCGCGTACCACTGGAAGCAGTGGAACCCGGCCGGGCGCACCGCCGGGTACCGCTCGAGCACGGCGTCCAGCCGACCGCCGGTACCGCAGTCGCCGTAGACGACGATGACCCGCTCATACCTGGGGAGCAGCGCCTTCAGCTTCTCCTCGACGGCGGGCGCGATGTCGAGCGGCGTCATGTGGAGGTCGGAGGAGATGCCGTGCACGTCCGCCTCCCAGCCGTGGCGCTCGATCAGCGCGGCGGTATCCTGCGCGACGGCGCCGCAGGCCAGGAACGCGACCTTCGCGCCGGTCGAGGTCACGACGACGCGTCCCCCGCCACACGGGCGGCGTGGGCCGCCTCGGCGTCGTCGAGCTCCTCGGCCGTCGGGAACCCGAGGTTCCCGATGAATCGGTCGTTGAAGTCCTCCTCACCGGAGAGCTCGATGTACTCGACGGTCCCGGGGATCTCGAACGCGACCTCGCGCTCGCGGAAGGACATCAGGGCCATCTTCGCCCCCTCGCTGGCGGTGTTGCCGACCGCCTTGATCTTGTCCACGGGGACCGGTGGCACCAGACCGATGACTCGGGCGCTCTGAGGGTTGATGTACGAGCCGAACGAGCCCGCGAGCATCACCTCGTCGAGGTCAGCCGCCGTGAGGTCGAGCGCTCGCATCGCGGTCTCGATGCCCGTGGAGATGGCGCCCTTCGCGAACTGCAGGGCCCGGACGTCGGTCTGGGTGAGCACCACGTCGCCCGAGCAGCACGAACGCCTTCACCTCGTCGCGCACGATCATCCGCATCGCCAGCGGGTTGCCCCGCGGCCTCGGCCTCCTCACGCGAGCATCATCTTCCCGCCGTCGTCCAGCAGCCCCGCCAGGCGCAGCTGCGCGACCGATGTCGATCAGTCCCGAGCCGCAGATGCCGCGCGGCTCCACGCCGTCCGCCGCCGATCACCTGGAGTTCGACCTCGCCGTTCGTGAGGACGACGCCCTCGATGGCGCCGTCGGTGGCGCGCATCCCGCAGAGGATCTCGCCGCCCTCGAACGCGGGGCCGGCGGGCGCCGCCGTGGCGACCGAGCGCTCCGAGGACCCGCAGGCGATCTCGCCGTTCGTGCCCACGTCGACCAGGAGCCGCATCTCCGGGTCCCGCACCAGCCCGGTCGCGACGATGTCCGCCACGATGTCGGCGCCCACGTAGGCGCCGATCGACGGGAAGCATCGCCACCCACCCGCAGCGGATGCATGTCGAACCCGATCTGGTCGGCGCGCAGGTCCTGCGGTTCGACGAACGAGGCCACGTACGGCGCCAGAGCGATGGACTCCGGGTTCACGCCGCAGAGCAGGTGCATCATGGTGGCGTTGCCGGCCACGACCGCCTCGTAGATCTCCTCGGTCTCGACCCCGGCCTCTTCCTTCACCCGTCCCAGCAACTCGTTCACCGTGGAGATCGCCGCCTCCTGGAGTCGCGCGATGTCCTCCTCATCCTGCATGGCACGCGCCATACGGGCGATCACGTCGGCGCCGAATGGCGTCTGGTGGTTGATCGTGGAGGCCACCGCAACCGCGGCCCCGGTGCGCAGGTCCACGAGCGTGCACACACACGTCGTGGTGCCGATGTCGAACGACGCGCCGAACATGCGATCGGTGGTGTCGCCCGGCTGGACGTCGACCAGGTACTCCCCCACCAGCGTCGCGGTGATGTTCGTGGTGGTGCGCATGGCACGCGGCGACCCTGGGCAATACCTCCCAGTCGTGGTTACGCGTGTAGCCCTCTTCCTCGATGGCGTCGAGGATGCGGGCGAGGTGGGAGCGATGATCCTCCAGCGAGGGCGCCGGCAGTTCGAAGTAGCGCTTCACCACGTTGGGCTCCAGCAGCACGAACCGACCCACACCCATGGTCGCGGCCTTCGGCATCTTCATCAGGCGCGGGACCTCGACGGTCATCGGACCGTTGATCGGGCACTGGCACGACAGGCGCCACCCCTCGACGAGCTTGTCGGGGAGGTGGCGGTAGTCCGCGAGCGATAACTCGGCCTCGCCCTCCAGCACCTTCACGCCGCACTTGCCGCAGGTGCCGCGGCCACCGCACGTGGACTCGATGGGCAGGCCAGCCCAGTGCGCCGCGTTGAAGAGCGTGGTCCCCTCCGGGACCCGCACGACGTTTCTCGCTGGGGAGGTAGGTGACCTCGACCTTCCCCGCCATCAGGCCTCCGCTTGCGCCGCCGCCAGTTCCCGGCGATGCTCCGCGATCCACGCCGCGCCGTACTCGTCGCGGCCCAGCAGCAGGTCGGCCGCGAGGATGGCCTTGCGTCCCTGCGGATGGAGGGGGTTCGTGATCGCCGTGTTCATGCCGCCCATGATCGACATGGACAGGAACGCGGCGTCGATCCCCCGGCGATCCGGCATCCCGAACGAGATGTTGGAGGCACCGCAGCTCACGTTCACGCCGAGCTCCTCGCGGATCAGCCGCACGGTGGCGAACATCGACGTCGCGGCGTCCGGGGCCGCCCCGATCGGCATGGTGAGCGGATCGATGATGATGTCCTCTCGCGGGATGCCGAGCGCCGCGGCCGCGTCCACGATCTTGCGCGCCGCGGCAAGGCGGACCTCGGGATCCATGGAGATGCCTGCCGAGTCGTTCGCCATGCCGATCACCGCGGCGCCGAACTTCCTCACCAGCGGCAGGAGGCGTTCCAACGAGTGGTCCTCGGCCGTCACCGAGTTGATCAGGACCTTGCCTTGGGCAAGCGGGACGGCGGCCTCCAGGGCCTCGGGCGTGGACGAGTCGATGCACAGCGGCACCTCGACCACCTCGTGGACGGCCCGCACCACCGCCGAGAGCATCGCGGGCTCGTCGAAGCCCGGGATGCCGGCGTTGAGGTCCAGCATGGCCGCGCCGGCCGCCACCTGGGCCACCGCGTCGGCCTTGACCGTGGTCATGTCCATGACCTTCAGCTCCTCGGTGAGCTGCTTGCGTCCCGTGGGATTGATCCGTTCCCCGATGATCCGGAACGGATGCGCGTCGCCGATGGCGACCTCGCCGCCGGGCCCCGTCAGCACGGTTGTCGCCGACCTCGGTCACTACCGGCACCCCCGTGAGCTTCTTCGCGATCTCAACCGCCTCCGGGGCGTTGTTCGCGTAGCCGTCCGCGCCGATCTTCTCGGCCCATTCCGGCGTGACCGGAGCCCCGCCCACCATCACCTTCACCCTGTCGCGCAACCCCGCGGCCTCCAGCCTCTTGATCACGGTCTCCTGATACGGGACGGTCGTGGTCAACAGCGCGCTCATCCCGAGGATCTGCGGCTCCAACTCGGCGATCGCCTCGATGATCCTGTCGGCGCTCACGTCCTTGCCCATATCGTGCACGTCGAATCCGCTCGTGCGAAGCATCGCACCCACCATGTTCTTCCCCAGATCGTGCAGGTCGCCCTTCACGGTGCACAGCACCACCAGCGCGTTGGCCTGGGTGGCGGGGTCCTTCTTCGCCATCAGGGCGGGTTCGACGATGGCGTTGCAGCGCTTTGAAGACCTCGGCCGAGGCCACGACCTCGGGCAGGAACACCTCGCCACGCTTCCACATCTCGCCCAGATCGAACATGGCCACGGCCATGCCCTCCTCCAGGACCCACTTGGGTCCGCACCGGTGGCCACCAGTCGTTCGGCTGCGCCGAGACCCAGGTCCATGTCGGCGACGATCAGCGCTCGCTTCAGTGCCTCGAGGTCGTCGTTCACCGGAAGCCTCCTCTCGGCCCGGTGCGGTCTCGATCGGGCCTGACTGGAAGTCACCCGGACGCACGTCCGGTACTCGCATCAGGATAGGAACCCCAGGCAGATGTGGGAATCGCCCATGGGCTCAGAATCATGACCCGAGGTCAGACATCTGTCGTCCCCTGCGCGTACCCTGGTCGCGGCGCACCACCATCAGGAGGCTCCGATGCCGAGCCAACCGAGCCCGCCCCGCAACGCGCGGAGTCAGGAGAAGCGCGACCGGATCGTCGACGTGCGCGATGCGGCACTTCGCCGAGCACGGCTACCAGGGCGCCCGCGTGGAGGACATCGCCCGCGAGCTGAGCATCGCCAAGGGCTCCATCTTCCAGCACTTCGGCTCGAAGGCCGGCCTCTTCTTCGAGACGTACAAGCGGGCGATCTTCGCCCTGCCCGCCTGGATGGACGCGCCGAAGGACGTGCTGGAGGACGGGTTCTTCGCCACCGTGACGTACTGGCTCGAGCGCACCGAGCACCTGATCACGGAGGACTGGATCCCCTACCGCGTCTCGCTGATCGGGAACTACGGCACCGACCTGGAGCTCAAGCGGGAGATCAACCGGTTCCTCGTGAGCGAGGACCCCTACGGCACGCTGGAGTTCGTGGAGTACGGCGATCGCGTCGAGGCGAGGTCCGTGGCGACGTAGACCTGGAGACGGTGGTGTCCATGGTGGACTGGCTCGCGGGGTCGATCCAGGACGCCCTGGTGACGGAGGCGTTGGATCCGGGGCTGTTCCATCGATGGAGGACGCAGCCCGAGCGCCAGGCGCATGCGCGTGGAGCACTTCACGATCCTGCTCCGGAGCGCGATCGGCATCCAGCCCGCACCCCAGCCGGTCTGAGCGTCGTCAGAGCTTCTTCGTGATCGTGGCGTAAGGGCTGTCGAACGTATCGAAGTTGAAGTTCCCGGTTGCGAACTTCCCGACGATCTTCCCCGACTGGTAGAGCTCGTCGATCGTGGTCTTCGTGCAGTGCTTGAGGACGTCCGTGGTCGACGCCTGCGTGGTCAACTTCAGTACCCCGCCGCCGAACGGCGCCAGCGCACCTCCTGTCAGCGTCACGGCCGAGATCCCGATCACGACGGCCGCCGGCGGCAGGAGCGATGCGATCTCGGCGTCGATCGTCACCTGGTTCGTCGCATCCTGCCGGCTCGTGCCGAGGCGGATGTACGCGAACTTCCCGTCGCGTTCGGCCTGCACCGAATCGGTGATCCCGGTGGCTCCGTCGTAGTGCAGCCCGTTGAAGAAGTACGCCGGTTCCCGGCATGACCCCGTGACCGGACACCCTTTGCCGGTCTGCACGGTCTGGCTCACCGTGATGCCGACGGCGGAGGTCTTGACGGAGGCCGGGAGCCCGGGGGCGTTCGTCTTGAACGCGAAGGAGCCGACGAACGACCCGGAGCGGGAGTAGGTACGCGACAGGATGTCCCCCGTCTTCCGGCACTTCTGCACCCGCTTGTGGACCGCGCTGGGCTTCCTCAGGTGCATCTTCACCGAGCCGTACGTTCCCATGTCGGCACCTGTATCGATGGACGCCGAGACGAGCGTCGAGGCGATCTTCACGTCCGACCCGGCGAGGCCATAGAACTGCCACTCGTACGACTGCGTTGGCCGGTAGCCCGTCGCCGCCCGTCTGAAGGCGTCCACGGTCAACGACGCGTAGTTACCGTTCTTGTAGCCGCGGAAACTCCACTTGAATCCACCGCTCGACCAGAGCCCGGACTGGAACGAATACGAGGTCGCGGCCGCCGATCGGGGGGGCGCGACATCCGCTGCGAGCGCGGGGGTGAGCGTCGCCGTCGCCCCGATCAGCAGCGCCGAGGCGATCGCCGCCGCACGCGTCGATCCACGACCCAGCATGGTCCTCTCCTTCCAGGCGCCTACGGCTCCACGCCGCGACCTCGTGCGACCTGGGCCCGCTCCGGGGCGGCCCGGCCTCGGCCGGACCGCCCGAGCAGCGGATCTCGCCTAGATCTTCTTCACGATCGATGCGCTGGCGCTGTCGAACGCGTTGAGGACGACGTTGCCGGTCGCGAACTTCGCCGTCAGCGACCCTGAGCCGTAGTGGTCCGAGACGTTGACGGTCTTGCAATGCTTCTTGGTGGTCGTGGTCGACGACGTCTTCGCGAACTTCACCACGCCCGCGCCGAACGGCTTCAAAGCTCCTCCGTTCAGCTTGACGGCCTTCGCCCCGATCACCACCGCGGCCTTGGGCACCGAAGCGTAGATCGACTGGGACGCCGAGACCTGGTTCGTGCCGTCGTACTGGGTCGCCGATACGCCGAGGCTCGCGGCCTTGCCGTGACGGCTCGCGGAGACATAGCGGCCCGTGGAGAACTGGGAGGCGGCGAAGTTGGACCCCGTGGCGCAGCCACCACCACCGCCGCCGCCACCACCGCCGCCGCCGGGGCACGGCTTGTTCGTGTTGACGAACTTGGTCACGGTGACCCCGACGCTGGACTTGGTGACGTCCGTCGGGAAGCCGCTCGCGCTCTTGTTGAAGGTGAATGACCCGCTGAAGGACCCGGATCGGGTGGATCGCGTGAACAACAGATTCCCGTTCTTCGGGCACCGGTACGAGGTCTTCTTGAGCTTGGACGGATTCTTCAGGGACATGTTGATCGACCCGTAGGGTCCCATGTCACTGCCCGAGTTGACGGAGGTCGGCACCAGGTCGGCGGCGAAAGAGACATCCGAAGACGCGAGCCCCCCGAAGGTCCACTGGAGCGTCTGCTGAGGGTGGCTTCCCGTGGATGCCTGCTTGAAGGCCCTCACGCTCAGCGACGTGCTCGTCCCTGACTTGTACACCGTGAAGCTCCACTTGTACCCGCCGCTCGCCCACGTCTTCGACTGGATCGAGTAGCTCGTGCTGGCGGCACGATGTGACGCGGTCTGCCTCGCGATCGCGATGGTGGGCGCCACCATCGCCAACGTAAGAACTGCGGCCGCCATCGCTGCCGCGGATCTGATGCGATGACCCTGCATCGGGTTCCTCCTCTTCTCACGCCGCCGGGGGGCGTGCAGCAACGTGGACGCTAACCCCGATCGGCCAGACGCGCAATCCGCGGGATCCCGTTCCCCGGATGGGATCTCGCGAGACGGGAACGGAGTCGCACGACCGAGGTCGATCTGCGTCGGGGCTGCGGCGGGAGAGGGTCCGATCGACCCTCTCCCGCCGTGCCTGATCTCACGTATGGATCTGCGAGACCCGCGTGCTCCAGTTCGCGAAGAACGACCGGGTACCTCCGCAGGTGCTGTCGGCGAGGAATGCGCCGAAGTGGCACCGTTGGGCGATGTACTCGGCGGCGAACCAGACCGAATCACCCCTGCCTGGGACCGCGTAGCCGTAATCGCCCCACCTCGGGCGGAACCCGCCCTCGAACGTGCCGGTGAATCCGTCATCTGGACCCTTGCCTGCACCGGCGACATAGGCGGTCGTCGGAAGCTCCGACGTGCTCAGATGGAGGTAGACGGCGCTCGGGTAGTTGTTCGGACCCACCAAGGTGGCTCCCATCACGGCGTGGTCGCCCTTCCCCACTGCCAGCGACGGGTAGGTGAGGTTGGCGTTCCTCGCACCCACGTATCCCTGCAGCTTCACGGTGGCATCGAGTCCGTAGCGCCATGAGGGCCGGATCGCGAAGTAGGCGACGCCGGCCTTCTGATCCAGTGGATCTGGTGCGAAGTTGTTCGAGGCGTCGTAACCCGAGCCGCCCTTACCCTTCAGCGCGGTGTCGAGCGTCCCCCAGAGCACGCCGTGCTGGAAGAACGAGGACATGATGCGGGTATCGCCCGAATCCAGCGGATAAGGACCCTTCTGCTTGAACGGTGCTGGATCGCCGACGCAATCGACGCCGAGGTTGACGCATCGCAGCAGCGGCGTGGGTCCGGCCTTCTGTAACGCCAGCGGCGGGAGCACGTAGGGGATCGTCTTCACGATCGTGTGGTGCAGCACCGGATCGGGCGTCGAGCCATCCAGGCTCGAGGTCCCGGACAACCCCCACACCACGAGGCGGTCGGAGCCCCCGGTGGGGTTGCCGGTCTCCGACCCGTCGCCGGCCGTGGAGCTCAAGAAGTACTCCACGCCACCGTTCGCCTTCACGAACGACGACGCCCGGCTCTGTGCGGCGCGAAGGGTGAACGCCTTCTGTGCCAGCTCGGGCACGCCGAGGTTCGGGTAGTACATCGTGGTGACGTGATGCCTGCCCTTGACGAGATCCGACTTCGAGAACGCGTAGAGCTGCGCCCCGTTGTACCCATCACCGAAGAACGGATACTCGTTCGTGGTGAGGTAGATGCCGTTCGCGTCGGCCCCGATGTGCGGGTAGTCCGCGAAACACTGGCCGAGGTCGCAGTGGTGGTTCGGCGTGCCGTCCGTGCCGTCGTTCTGGGTCGCCATGTAATACAGGTTCCAGCGCCCGAGCGGGTTCGGTCCGGCGCTCACGGCCAGATCGATGCCGCCGTTCCCGGTGTAGGCGCCGGTGGCGGGATCCTGTTCGAGGTCGTCGACCAGGTGGAACCACCGATGGCTTGCCTGGTCGTAGTAGCAGCTGACGTCGAACAGGCTCGGCCCGAAGGGCCCGCTCGGCCGCACGAAGGTGGGCGGGTAGTCGAGGACCTGGTTCAGCGAGAGCCCCACGACGCCCGAGCCGGCACCGGACTGGCCGGCCAGGAGCGGTGTGCCGTCCTGGCGGTAGATCTGGACGACGGAGTTGACGGTCTCCATCACGTAGCCGTGACCCACGCAGAGGCCCTGGTCGGGCGGCTCACCCGAGAACTGGTTCCCGCTGTCGGAGTATCGGGCGTCGAAATGGTTCAGACCTTCCCAGCTGGCGCTCAGTCCATCCTGCGTACCGCTGATCTTCGCGTTGGGACCCTTGGGGATCTTCCACCCCGTGACGGTCGGCTCACCCGCGCCCTCCGAGCGCTGCGCGGCGTGTCGACGCAGGACCTCGAGCTCGACCGAGACGTCACCTTGCGCCGCCTGCGGCCGAGCGACCGAGTTCGCCGCTGCGATCTTCTGCAACCGCGGCGACGTGCCTCGGAACGTGATGTGGAACGGTTGGCCGTGCACCCCTGCCGGAGCGCCGGTGGCTGCGGGTGCGACGGACACGACGATCGCGGCGACCATCGCGAAGACCGCGAGGACGATCGGTGGAAGCATGCGACGCTTCCGCTGCATAGGAAACCCCTCCCCTGCCGCCGATCGATCACGGCGACCTGGTACCCATCCTGCCCGTTCCTTGCTGTAGCGCGCAAGGGGGGATCCGGGACAGGATCCGCTGGGAGCCTCCGTTCGCCAGGGAAAGGCTGCTACGGCTGGCGATCGCGACGGAGGGCGGCCTCGGCGTTCTCGATCGTGACCGATGCCTGCTGGTAGTTGTGCAACGCGAACCGGTCGCAGGTGGTCTCCGCCGCCCCCTTGCGGCCCCTTCGCTTCGACGAGCCACCAGTGCATCCATTCATGGAGGTAGAGGAAGCGCAGCACCTCATGCGGCGTACGGAACGTGACGCCCTCCGTGAGCCAGATGAAGCGCATCTTCCCCTTGCCGGGCCGCCGCTTCGCACCGTACGGAACGACCTCGCCGAACGGGAAGAACGGCAGCGGCACCTGGAGCGTGATCGACCGGTCCGTGAAGTCGGTCCAGGCGGACAGGTGCGGGCGTTCCCGGTAGCGCAAGGGCTTCACCATGATGGGGAAGTCCCCCGGCTCGGGAAGGCCCGCCAAGGCCGCGGCGACCTCTTCGACGGAGAGATCGGGGACGGAACAGGTGATGCGCAGCATCGCGGAAGGCTAACCGCGTCCCGCCGGTAGCATGCCGACCATGGCTGAGGGGGGTGGCGAGCGGGGGCATCGCGAGGGCGTCCGCCAGACGTTACCGCTGGGCATCGCGGTGCTGGGCTTCGGGATCTCCTTCGGTGTGCTGGCGCGGGCCGCCGGCATGGGGTGGGCGGCGCCGCTGGTGATGTCCGCCACGACCTTCGCGGGCTCGGCGCAGTTCGCGGCGGCCTCGGTGCTGAACGCCGGCGGCGCGGTCGGCGCCGCGGTCGTGGCGGCGGTGCTGTTGAACGCGCGGTACGCGCCGATCGGCGTCAGCGTCGCACCGTATCTGGAGGGTCCCTGGTGGTCGCGGCTCCTCCGTGGGCAGCTGGTGGTGGACGAGTCGTGGGCGATCGCCGCCGAGGGCGACGGTCGCTACAACCCCAAGGTACTGGTGGGCGCGGGCCTCACCATCTACGTGGGGTGGGTCGCGGGCACCGCGATCGGCGTGGCGTTCGGGAACCTGATCGGCGACCCGGCGCGCCTTGGTCTGGACGCCGCCTTCCCCGCGCTTCTTCCTCGCCCTCCTCGTGCCCCAGCTGACGTCGCGCGACGCTCGGTGGGCGGCGCTGCTAGGGCGCCGCGATCGCGCTGCTGCTCACCCCTTTCACCCCGGCGGGCGTCCCGATCATCTGCGCCGGCGCGGCGTGCCTGCTGGGCCTGCGGCGCCCCGTCGACGACGCCCCGATCCCCGGTGAGGAGGGCATCGTCCCGTGACGACGGCGTGGGCGGTCGTGATCCTGGTGGGCGCGGCGACCATCGTGATCAAGGCCTTGGGGCCCGTGCTGCTGGGAGGTCGGCCCGCTGCCTCCACGCGTGAACCGGGTGGTCGGTCTGCTGGCGCCCGCGCTCCTGGCAGCCCTGGTCGCGATCAACACGTTCGGTTCGGGTGAGCAGCTCACGGTGGACGCGCGGGTGCTGGGGGTGGCGGCCGCCGGCGTCGCCATCTGGCGCCGGGCCCCGGTCCTGGTCGTGGTGATCGTGGCGGCCGCCGTGACGGCGATCGCGCGCGCGGTGACCGGCTGATAGCCTCCGGCGCCATGACGCCGGTACCGCGATCTGGGGCTCACCGTCGGACAGATGCCGCCCGGTCCGCTGAACGCGATCACGGACGTCGGACGGCGTCCGCGTGGGCGTCACCACGCTGATCGAAGGCGACGGTCCCCTGCGCGTCGGCGAGGGCCCGGTGCGCACGGGCGTGACGGTGATCGTGCCCCACGACACGATCGGCCGAGAGACGGTGTTCGCGGGGTGCCACCGACTCAACGGCAACGGCGAGCTCACCGGCCTGGAGTGGATCCGTGAGTCGGGGTGCCTCTCCACCCCGGTCGCCATCACGAACACCCACAGCGTCGGCGTGGTGCGCGACGCTCTGGTGGCCGCGGAGATGCGCGATCGAGCGGACCTCGACCGCCTACTGGAGCCTGCCGGTGGTCGGGGAGACCTACGACGGGGCCCTCAACGACATCAACGGATTCCACGTCCGTCCCGAGCATCTGTTCGCGGCGCTGGACTCCGCCGCCGACGGGCCGGTACCCGAGGGCGCGGTCGGCGGCGGCACGGGCATGGTCTGTCACGAGTTCAAGGGCGGGACCGGCACGGCCTCGAGACGCCTGCCGGAGGCGATCGGCGGCTGGACCGTCGGGGCGCTGGTCCAGGCGAACCACGGCGCACGCGAGCGCCTCAGCGTGGACGGCGTTCCCGTAGGCCTCGAGATCGGCCGCGCGCAGGTGCCCTCGCCCTGGGACGACGAGCGCGTGATCGGGCAGGCAGCTCGGCGGCACCCGGGAGCGGTTCGATCATCGTCGTCCTTGCCACCGACGCGCCCCTGTTGCCCCATCAGTGCGAACGCCTGGCGCAACGCGCCGCCCTGGGCGTCGCCCGCGCCGGCGGCGGCGGTGAGCACTCCAGCGGCGACATCTTCCTCGCGTTCTCGACCGCCAACCGAGGGAAGCTCGCGAGCTACAAGATCGAGAGGGATCCGGCGCCCATCGAGGTGCTGATGGCGTCCGACGGGGTGATCAGCGACCTGTTCTGGGCCGCGATCGAATCGACCGAAGAGGCCATCCTGAACGCGCTCGTGGCGGCCGACACGATGGTCGGTCGCGACGGCGTGACGGCCCACGCGCTCGATCACGACCGACTGATCGAGATCATGACGCGCTACGGCCGCGGCCCCGCGTGAGGGTTCCCCGGGGCTAGCCCGCGCCGTAGATCGGGCGTTTCACGACCCGGAAGGAAGCTCGGTCGCCGGCCCCATCCGCGACCGACCGCGTGACGGACTCCTGGGCTTCTCGCTTCGACGCGTGGCGGCCGAACTCGATCCATCCCCCGCCGGCCTCGTGACGGTCGACCGCCCAGGGCAGGGTCTCGCGGGCATGGGGGCGAACCAGCCACCGCGTGAAGAAGTGCCCCGAACGGAAAGGATTTCCCCCGCTCATGGTCGTGCCTCCCTCGAGACCGACCATACCCCCTTCGCTCACGATCACACGGGCCGTGCGGGGCGACCGGGGGAGCTAGGCTGAACTGATGCGCGATCGGCACGATCGACCGACCGGTGCGTCAGGTCACCCGAGCGAGCAACTTCAGCCGGCGCCGGGCATCGACCTGTACTGGCTACCCCTCGGCGCTGGCGGCCAGTTCGTTCGGCTGAACGGGCGCGTGTACGAAGCAGCCCAGGCGTACCGTGAACGGAGGCCGCGGCTCGACCTCTACCACTCGGCGCTCGAGGTGTACGTGCCCGAGGGGCGCTTCGTGATCGAGACCGCGTGGCCGATCCCCGACGCGGACGCCGCCTCGCGAGGCGTCGCCCTGGAGGTTCCGTCTTCGCCCGCCGGATCGCGCGCTTCCGCGCGTTCCGATACGAGGTGCGCCGCTGGAGGGACGGCGAGATCCCCGACATCCGCTGGGCCGTGGCCAGCCCCGAGCGCGTCAGCGACGACGAGTCGGCAGCGCGCCTGGTACTCGAGCTCGCGGGATCCCTGCCCGAGCTGGTGTGGGGCCGCGACGAGCTGGGGACGGGCGACATGTGGAACTCGAACTCCGTGGTCTCGTGGCTCCTCGCGCGCGGTGGTCTCCCGGCCGCAGAGATCCGCCCTCCCGAGCACGGACGCGCTCCCGGATGGCGCGCAGGGATCGTCGCTGCGCAGCGCTGGCCGTAGGCGGGCGGTAGGCCCCAGCCGTCGGGGCGGCGGGATTCGAACCCGCGACCTCGTGCTCCCAAAGCACGCGCGCTGCCAGGCTGCGCTACGCCCCGTCGCCCCGCAGGGCCGCGCCTAGCCTAGCCGAGGAGGTCCTCCGACAGACGGTGCCCCTGGAGGAGCCTTCCGCGGCGTTCCGCCTCCTCTAGGCCGAAAGACCTGCGACTTTCGGCCGAGGTCGGGCTCCCCCGCCCAGATTAGGCTCGGTACATGCAGAGGGGAGGACTTCGTGACGCCACCTCGACGGCGTTGACCGTCACCCTCTTCGCGCTCGTGATGGCGGCGGTGGTGCTCTCCGCCTCCCTGATCCGCCCGCCCGGTGCCTCGGCCACGGCTGGTGTCTCCGACCTCACCACGGTTGAGTGCCCCGCCGGGTTCCATGCGCCCGTCTGCTACCACTTCGACCTCACGAACGCGGGACGCGGTGCAGGGAGTTTCCGGTGCCTCCTGGTGAGCGGCGACGGGAACGGTCGCGAGCTTCCCCGACGGCACGCCCGAGTACGTCACGAAGCGAGCCATGGAGCCGGGCTCCAGCATCACCGTCATGATGAAGGTGCAGGCCCTCGACGGGAACACGATCGGCCCGCCTGGCGTCGTGTGCGACCCGGTCTGAGCGCCGGCCGCCGCCACCCTACGACCTCGAACGCGCCCTCGCCCACGATCTGCACGCCGCCCGCGACGTCGATCGCCCACGCGCCGTCGGCAGCGGCGACCTCCACGTGGAGGAAGCTCGGACGTCCGGTCATCTCGCCCTGGGCGACGACCGTCGCGCCCGGCATGCCCGGCGAGGTGATGGAGCGAGAGGTACGCGCCCAACGGGCCCGCGGCGGAGCCCGTGGCGGGGTCCTCGCCGATCGAGTACCACCGATCGAACATGCGCGCCATCACGTCCCCATCCCCGCGGACCGTGAACAGGTAGAGGGACTCGGCATCCTCGGCCGCCTCGCAAACCGCGCTGCACAGGTGCTCGTCGCGGACGGAGCGGCGAAGAGCGGCCTCGTCGCGCACAGGCACCATCAGGTGCGGGATGCCGGTGGAGACCGGCACGATCGGCAGCCCGTCGACCAGATCGTCCGGCTCCAGGCCTGCGGCGTGAGCGACCGACGCGCGATCGGTCACCTCGCGTCCGAACTCCGGCGGCAGCTGCCGCATCCGGGCGCTCCGCGCGGCCAGGTCCACCGTGACCGGCACGTCCCCCGCCGCCGTCGTCTGTACCGAGCTCGAGGGGATCCTGCCCTGGCGGACCAGCGAGAAGGCGGTCCCGAGCGTGGGATGTCCGGCGAACGGCAGCTCCTTCTCCGGGGTGAAGATCCGCACGTCATAGCCGTCTGCGCGCACGGCCGTCACGAACGTGGTCTCCGAGAAGTTGATCTCGCGGGTGAGCGTCAGCATCTGCCCCGAGGTCAGCTCAGGAGGAGGCTCCGTGATCACGCACAGCTGGTTCCCGGCGAACGGCACCGGGGTGAACACATCGAGAATCATGAATGGCACACGCACGGCCGCCAGTATCGCAGTGGTGCGGGTGTCCGATAGGCTGAGCCCCGTTCGCGGGTGTAGCTCAATGGCAGAGTTCCAGCCTTCCAAGCTGGCTATGCGGGTTCGATTCCCGTCACCCGCTCGAAGACGCACCATCGACCCTGTCCGGGGCGCGACCGGAGACGAAGGAGCTGCAGCATGGCGATACCGTTCAAGGGCACGATCAACGTGGACATCCGCGACAGCGAGCCGGACTGGGACCCGTTCGAACCGCCGAAGGCGCCCGCGGGCGCGCCCAACGTCGTCTACATGGTGCTGGACGACGTCGGCTTCTCGGCGTCCTCCACCTACGGCGGGCCGATCGAGACGCCGAACATCGACCGCATCGCGGCGGAGGGCGTCCGCTACACGCAGTGGCACACGACCGCGCTCTGCTCCCCCACACGCTCGTGCCTTCTGACGGGTCGCAACCACACGCGCAACTCCATGGCCTGCATCACGGAGGCCGCGATCGGCTTCCCGAACGCGAGCGGCACGATCCCGCCGGAGAACGGCATGCTCCCCGAGATCCTGGGCGAGCTCGGCTGGAACACCTACATGGTGGGTAAGTGGCACCTCTGTCCCACCGACGAGATGAACCTGGCCGCCACCCGGCGGAACTGGCCCAGCGGCCGCGGGTTCGAGCGCTGGTACGGGTTCCTCGGTGCCGAGACGAACCAGTGGTACCCGGAGCTCGTCTACGACAACCACCCTGTCGACCCGCCCGCGACCCCGGAGGAGGGCTACCACTTCACCGACGACATCACGGACAAGGCGCTGGAGTTCATCAAGGACGCCAAGGCGATCGCGCCGGAGAAGCCGTTCTTCCTCTACTACGCGCCGGGGGCCTGCCACGCGCCGCACCACGCGCCTGATGAGTGGATCGAGCGGTTCAAGGGCCGTTTCGACATGGGCTACGAGGCGCTTCGGGAGCAGACGTTGGCGCGCCAGAAGGAGATGGGCCTGGTCCCGCCCGAGACCGAGCTCCCGCCGATCAACCCGCTCGGCACGAGCGAGACCCGCACAGGGCCCGAGGGCAAGCCCTTCCCGATGATGGACGTCACGAAGCCGTGGGACTCGCTGTCCGACGGGGAGAAGGAGCTCTTCGCGCGGATGGCCGAGGTGTACGCAGGGTTCCTCGCGCACGCCGACCACCACATCGGCCGGCTCCTGGACTTCCTCGAGTTCTCCGGTGAGCGAGAGAACACGGTCGTGATCCTCGTATCCGACAACGGCGCGAGCGGCGAGGGCGGTCCCAATGGATCGGTGAACGAGAACCGACTCTTCAACGGGATGCCCGACGACCTGGATTCGGCGCTCGCGATGCTCGACGAGCTCGGCGGCCCCAAGACCTACAACCACTACTCGAACGGCTGGGCGATGGCGTTCAACACGCCGTTCAAGATGTGGAAGCGCTACGAGTTCAACGGCGGGACCTCGGACCCCTGCATCATCTCCTGGCCTGCCGGGATGAAGGCCAAGGGCGAGCTCCGTACGCAGTACCACCACGCGATCGACCTGGTGCCGACCATCCTCGATTGCCTCGGGGTCGAGTCCCCGGCCCGGATCAAGGGCCACGTGCAGACGCCCTTCGACGGCGTGAGCATGCGCTACAGCTTCGACGACGCCTCGGCGACCTCGACCCGACGAACGCAGTTCTACTCGATGCTGGGATCCCGCGGTATCTGGCATGACGGATGGAAGGCGATCACGACCCACCCGACGATCGCGGGTTGGAGCAACTTCAACGACGACGAGTGGGAGCTGTACCACACCGACGTCGATCGCTCGGAGCTGCACGACCTCGCGGCCGAGGAGCCCGAGAAGCTGCGGGAGCTCGTCAACCTGTGGTTCGCGGAGGCGGGGCGCAACGGCGCCTTCCCGCTCGACGACCGCTCGGCGCTCGAGATCATCCTGACGCCGCGGCCACTGCTCTCTCCACCCCGCGACCGCTACGTCTACTTCCCGGATACGGCGGACGTCCCAGAGGCGCAGTCGGTGAACATCCGCAACCGCCCCTTTGCGATCGGGGCGCTGGTCGACATCCCTGCCCCCGGCGCGGAAGGGGTGTTGTTCGCCCACGGCGCGCGGTTCGGCGGCCACACCCTGTACGTGAAGGACAACCGGCTGCACTACGTCAACAACTTCGTCGGCATGATGGAGCAGAGGATCGACGGCACCGAGGACATCCCGACCGGTGAGAACCTGATCCTGTCGGCGTCGTTCGACAAGGACGGCGAGGACCCGCCGGGCGTGTCGACCGGCATCCTGTCGCTGTACCACGGCGATCACAAGGTCGGCGAAGGTCGGATCAAGACGCAGCCCGGGTACTTCTCGCTCGCGGGCGAGGGGCTGTGCGTCGGACGAGACAGCGGCGAGGCCGTCACCGACGACTACCCAGGCCGGGCGCCGTTCCGGTTCACGGGCGGCACGATCAAGCGTGTGGCGGTGGACGTCAGCGGCGAGCCCTACCTCGACCTCGAGCGCCAGGCCCAAGCGATGCTGAGCCGCGAGTAGGCAGCGGTCGCGGGGTAGGCTTTCCGGCGAGCGCCGGTAGCTCAGCCCGGATAGAGCAACGGACTTCTAATCCGTGGGTCGCAGGTTCGAATCCTGCCCGGCGCGCACTGCCCGGCGCGCACTGCCCGGCGCGCACTGCCCGGCGTGCACTGCCGGGGGGGCGCACTGCCCGGCGCGCCACGAAGCACATGCATTGCGGCGGCCGGCCGCATCCTCCCGGCGGCCGAAAGAGTCCGCATGGGATCCGCGGGAGGACACCTCGAGCGCCTCGGCAAGGCCGTCAAGCTCACCGCCGAACAGGCGCCCGTAGGTGGCCAACGTGAAGGTCTAGCTCCGCCCTGCGGATCGACTGCGTCATGCCGGTATCCCCCCGACACCGGGGCCGAGGGCGGCGGGGAGCTCGTGGTCTTCCGACAGGGCACCAGTCACCAGCGCCCGGTTGCCGGTGGTCCCGTTCGAGCAGGGTCCTGCGTTCCATAAGCGCTCGGACGGTCTCGAGCATTCACGGGGAAGGAGATGGCGACACTCGGGTCGCTGCCGGAGCAAGGAAGGGAAAGCACGATGCTTACGACGATCCTGCCGAAGAGGCGGCTCGCAGGTCTGCTGGGGGCGCTCGTCGTCGTCGGCACCTTCGCCGTGTTCGCCGTGCCAACGGCCTCTGCCCAGGGCCGAACGCTCGTTGGAGAGTTCGGTTTCAGTTCTATCGCCCCGTTGAACTGCAAGGACACCCAGCACTTCTCGATCAACCTGACCGAGGACGGACAGCTGGTGAGTTCGCTCAGGCCGGGCACCTACTGGCTCACGGTGACGGACGGTTGCTCCAACCACAACTTCGAGCTCAGATCATGTCCGGACTCCATGTCGGCCTGTGACCAGAACTCGGGAGGCACAGAGCAGCAGATCACCGGAGTCGCTGAGATGCCGGGCACGGTGACGACGAAGATCCACCTGGAGCACGGGACCTACAGACTCTTCTGCGATGCCCTGACGTCAGGTGGAGTGTCCCACGAGGCCGCCTTCAGCATGTACACCGACTTCGCGGTCGGCGGCGTGGGCCAAGTCGGCTAACGCACCCGCCTGGGTCATAGGTCGGATGGGGGCCGGGCGCCCTGAACCGTCGCTCTGACATTCAAGGACTTCTTCCTGCGGGAAAGGGGGGCCTCTACGGGGCGCTGTGCATCGTGAGACGGAACCGTCACGAGGCCGAGGAGATCACGCAGGACGCCTTCGTCCGGATCCTCGAGCGGTGGGACCGCGTCGGGGCCATGGAAGACCCGCGCGCCTATCTCTACCGAACGGCGATGAACACGTTCCGCACGGGCTTCCGGCGCGCGGCGGTCGCCGCGAGGCGCACGCTCGGCGTCAGCCGGGCCGACGACGCGATGGCGGATATCGACGCGCGTGACGCGGTGATGCGCGCGCTCGCGCCGCTGTCCCCGCGCGAGCCGCCGTGGTCCGACCGACCTGCTCGCCTTCCCCTCCGAGGAGGCCGCCCGCATGCTCGGCATCCGTGCGTCGACCGTTCGGATGCACGTGTCACGCGCCCACGCGAGCCTGAAGGAAACGATGCCGCATGAGTGACTATCGCGACCTGCTCGAGAAGACGAGGCGATCCTTCCAACCCCCCGACGGAGGGCTCCACGAGATCTACCGGGGCCGCGACCGGCGCCGCCACCACCAGCGCGTGACTGCGGGCGCGATCGGGCTCGCCGTGATCCTCGCTGGCTCTGGCGTGATCCACTTCGGCGGGCAGACCCTCGGCGACCACCCGGCGACGACGCTTCGTTTCGGGCAGATCGCGCTCACGACCGACGGGTCGATCCAGTTGATCGATCCGAGCACCGGGCACGTCTCCAGGTCGGTGAACCTACCCACGGGCCTGGGTCTGGGCGCATATACGGTCACCGGGTTCACGTGGTCACCCGACGGCACGCGGTTCGCCTACGTGATCGAGCAGCGGGGAACCGTGCGGGTGTACGACCTCGAGACGAGTAAGACCTCGACGATCGTGCCGTGCGATTCGCCACCGCCGTATCACGTCGGTTGCGCGTGGTCCGTCGCGTGGTCGCCGGACGGGTCGCGCATCGCGGTGAGCGGGGGGCGCGGCCTGTACCTGGTGGACCCCGACGGTTCGAACCCGACGACGCTGATCGACCTGAAGGCGCAGCAAGATGGGTCCGTCGGCGCCGCCACGTGGGCACCCTTCGGGAGCACCATCGCCTTCGCGGGAAGTCTCCCGGGATCGAGGGGCCTCCCCGCGATCTACGAGGTGAACGCGGACGGGACGAACGGACGCGTCCTGCTGAAGAAGCCGGGGTCGGCTTGGGTTGGCAGCCCGAGATGATCGCCGGACGGGTCGCAGATCGCGTATCTGGTGGCGGCCCACACTCCCGGGTACGCCCATAGGCCTGTACACCCGATCATCCCGCAGGTGTGGATCATCGACGCGGACGGCTCGAACCCGAGACAGGTCTTCGAGGGAGGCTCGTGCTGTGCGGGCGGGGACTCGACCGGCCTGTCGTGGTCGCCCGACGGATCGAAGATCGCGTTCATCGCCACACCGCCGGGGACGCCGTACGGAAGCGGGCGAACGGCTCCCCCGTCGCCCTGACACCTGGCTTCTTGCCAACGAGTTCGCCCGACCACACCACGATCGCGTTGCTGCGGGACCCAGCGATCCGCACTATGCCCGGCCCGGTGATCCGTTCGTCCTGCAGGTTTGGCTCATCAATCCAGATGGTTCGGGGCTGAGAAAGCTCGGACAGCAACGCGGATGCTGCATCGGGGGGAACCCGCACATCCACTGGTCGCCAGATGGCTCCAGCATCGTCCTCACCGGAATCCACGAGCAAAGGATCGATGTGGCCACAGGTGAATCCCTGCCGACGCCCTCGCCAACCGGATAACCCCTCGGAGTATGGCGGTTTCCAGAGGGATCCGAGCGAAATCGATCCTCTGGAGCCCGAGGATCGCCATGGCGAACGCATCGACGAATCCCATCAGTGGGTGGGAGCGGCGTTGGTCGTTGCCCTCATGTTCGATCTGACGGTGAACGGGGGCGATCAGAACAGCAGGCACCGGGTTGAGGCGCAGCATCCGGTGGAGGCTCTGGACCTCCCATCTGGTCCGAGTAGGGAGCAAGCTCCACCAGACCCGATCGGACCTCGCCTCCGCGCAGGGCAGGCGGACGCCTCGATGCCTGCCTCGCCGCGGCCCTTAGGGAGGTAGCGACCCTCCGCCTCGCATCTCGTTGGCTCTTCGACAGGGACGAAACGTGACTCCCCGATCCCGCGCGGCGATGAGCGACGGGAGAGCCTCTGCCGGGTCACGTTCGATCACGTCTGGGACTCCGAAGTCGGGTGGCCAGGTGTCGTTTGGTATGGTCGATGGTGACTCACGACTTCGCAGGGCTCCGGGGTGTGGATCCCCCCGGATGCGGCGGGGCTCTGTCGAGGGCGATCCGAGGCCGTCGCAAGGAGGATCTATGCGTGTTGCTCGCGATATCGAGCGGATGACGCAAGGCGTTTCGAACTTCTATCTCGTCGCTGACGAGGGAGGGATCGTTCTCGTCGACGCCGGCACCCCATCGGATTGGCAGACCCTGTTGAGCGGTCTCTCGGCGGTCGGGCGCTCGGTGGGCGACATCGATGCGGTGCTCCTCACCCACGCCCACGCCGACCACACGGGATTCGCCGAGCGCGCCAGAACCGAAGCCGACGCTCGGGTCTTCGTTCCGATCCCTGACGCCGACGCGGCTCGCACGGGGAAGCTCGGGACCAACGAAGGCAAGATCTCCCGATACCTCTTTCACGCCGAGTTCTACAAGACTTTCTGGCGGCTGTGGCGGGGCGGGGCCGCGAAGGTGATCCCGATCGCGGAGGTCTCCGCGTACGCGGATGGAGAGGTGATCGACGTCCCAGGGAAGCCCAGGGTGACCTACGTCCCGGGTCATACGAAGGGGTGCGCCACGCTCTCGTTCGAAGACCGCGACGTCTTGTTCAGCGGTGACGCCATCGTCACTCGCAATCCGCTCACCGGCCGCGTCGGCCCACAGATCATGCCGGCGGCGATGAACGCCGACTCGAAGCAAGCGCTCGAGTCGCTCCGCGAACTCGAGGGGCTATCGGTCGGCCTGTTGCTCCCCGGTCATGGGGAGCCATGGACCGACGGAGTCGCAGAGGCGATCCGTCGCGCCCGACGGGCGGGGACCTCCTAGACCGGCCATCGCGACGCCGGACCGATCGGCAACGACGAAGGAGGAGATCGTGGAGTTCTCGGATCCGATCGCCATCCATCAACCGCTACACGACGTCTTCCGATATGTCTCCGACTGGAGCGCGCACAAGAATGGAACCACGCGCTCGTCGAGACCCGGAAGGTCACGGAGCCGATTCCCCATAGCCGGGACCGTATGTGCTCACGCGCCGTCATCTTCCCCACGGAACGGCGAGGCCTCCGGTCGCGTGGCGGAGCTAGCCGCCGGGCGGGCGGTACTGAACGGTTCTGGTCCTAGCTTCGTCCATCTCCTCCGGCGTGATCAGAACGGTCGTCCTCACCTGAACCGCGCCGGTCGCTGACGTACTCATGCTTAAGGCGGTCGCCGCTGCCGCGTCCGGCAGGTCGACGATCAGATAGACGTCGTTCTCCCCGAACGCGAAGTAGAAGGCATCAAGCGTCCCTCCGACACTCTGCGCCGTCTTCTCGAGAGCGTCTCGACGGCTGGTTCCCCCTTCCTTCAGGACACCCTGCAGACCGCTCTGAGTGAGCGACGCAGCGAACAGGTACTTCGGCATGTCCACCACCTCCGGTGTCGGATTCTTTCCGAGTGTGAGGGGTGCGGTCAACACGCCCCCAGAGCCCTTCCTGCGCTTCCGTGTCCGAGCGTCGCGTCTACCAGTCGAGGTTGTCGGCGTGCTGCAGCACCAGGTGCCGATGCGAGCCGTCGGACCGCATGATCCACAGCGAGGCATGCCCGTGACGGCCCGTGAGGAACGCGACCCTAGCGCCCGCCGGATCGAACCGCGGTTCGTAGAGCCCGAACGCGTCACCGAGGGGCATCGCCACCACGTGCGCGTGGCTCCCGTCGGCTCCGCTCCTCCAGATCTCTCCGCAGGCGTGGCAGGTCCGCAGCCACCCCCGATACACGATGCGCGTCCCCGAGGCCGAGAGGTCGACCGAGCTCGCGGTCGTGTTCGCCACGACGCTCGGGTGCGTCCCGTCCGCGTCGAACCGCAGGATCCCGGTCCGGGCCGCCGGCCCGCAGGCGCGGATCCCGTTCGGCCACTCCGCGCTCAGGAGCAGCCAGGTTCCGTCGGGTCCCCACGCCAGCCCGGTGACCAGCGCCTGAGCCCCGAGGAGCTTCGCGGGTGCCTCGCGCCCGAATGCCGGAACCGACCAGACCTGCCCGCAGAGCCGGTGCTCGCCCGTCATGGTCGTCGTCGAGAAGGCGATCCGACGGCCATCGGGCGACCACGAGATCGCGCCGATCCCCTCGAACCGCGGCGGTACGCGCGCGACCCGGTGATGGATCCCGGTGACCGTATCGAGCCAGATCAGGTTCCGGTTCCCAGCCACGAACGCGAGCCTGCGGTGGTCGGGGGCCCAGGCCGGCGTGCGCTCCACCCGTGGCGACGACGTCAACCGAGTCAGCCCGTCACGCGGTCGGTAGGTGAAGAGGTCGCCGCCTCGCTCGACCGCGATCGGGGCACCCGCCAACGCGGCCGGCGCAACGGCACCCACCAGCACCACCACCAGGGTCACCACGAGCGCTGATCTGGCTCCGGCCATGCGGGCCTCCCATCGCCATGATGCACCTGTGGGCGAGATCCGTCTTGGCGCCCTCGAACCCTGCGCGGCCAGCGCCTAAGCCCATCGCCACAGGTGGGGCATGAGGAGGGGAAACACCGTGAGCCGACGACCGGAAGCGGAGTCGGATCGCGTCGATTCCGCGTGGGCGATCAACCCGGTGCGTGGCCTCCTGTTCGGCGTCGTCGCAATCGTCATCATCGCCGGTGCGATCGTGCTGGTGATGAACCTGCGCCACACGCCGGAGCCCAGCGACTTCCTGGGCTTCGATCGACCGCGCCCCGGGGGCCGTGCTGAGCGCGAACGCCCCGAAGATCCCGGTCCACTTCAGGGTGGGCTACGCGGATGGCCGACCGTTCGATCCCACCGTGAAGGTGCGGACGGTGGTGCGGATATCCACCGCGCGCGACGGCTCATCGCCACTCGACGAGGCGAACCGTCACGGCGCCGGCATGGTTCGGTGCGAGCTACCCACCCCGGAGAACGTGCAGGCGGGGGTGCCCTACTACCTCCGTCGTCTACGAGCACGTGGGCGACACGTTCGTCGCGATGCCGGCCGCTTCACCCGCCCACCCCAACCTGTTGATGATCGGGTTCCGCTGATCGCTCGAGGAACCTGATGGTGTCGTCGACCCGGTCGACCCGGTCGACCCGGTATGCCCCGGCCCCGCCCACGCGGCCGGCGCGCGTTACGCTGGAGACTTCCGAAGGGAGCGTTCAGCCGGTGGAACTGCCTGATCACCCAGATGGTGGTGGACCTGCGTCCGAGGGCGCCCTCGCCTCGGTCCTCGGGCCGCTCGCCCCGATGGGTCTGCACGTCCACCGGTCATCCGGCGCGGTCGTGGGGCGCAAGGCTGAACTGGACGCGATCCGCCAGGAGCTCGCCTCAGCGGCCACGGGGCGCCTCGCGGGCTTGACGCTGGAAGGCGAGCCGGGGATCGGGAAGACCCGCCTGCTCCTGGCCGCCGCCGAGATGGCCGCCCAGGCCGGATCCACGTCCATCGCGGTGACGGCCGACGAGGAGCTGCGCGGTCCTTTCCTGCTGGCACGCTCGATCCTCGGCTCGCCCGAGGCCGTCGCTGCTGCGGGGAGCGGGGCCGGGGAGGAACTCGCCGCCAGCCTGGACGCGATGTCGGGCCAGGATGACCCCGGCCTCGCCACGCTCTCGGCGGATCATCGTCTCCTGCGCACGTTCGACCTGGGCGCCGTCGCCTTCCGAGCCCTGGCCGCGGAGCGCCCGCTCGCGATCCTGATCGACGACCTCCAGTGGTCGGACGACGACAGCCTTCGCCTCCTCCGCTACGTGATCCGCTCCGACGCCACGAGCCCGATCTTCCTGATGCTCGCGATCCGTCCGGAGGAGTTCGCGCTGCTCACCGAGGCGGTGAACCTGATCGCGGATCTGGATCGCATGGGCGTGCTTCGGCGGATGAAGGTCGAACGACTGAACCAGGCCGAGACCCGCGATCTGCTGACGGCATCGCTGGGCGGGCCGGTCGACGCCCGCAGCGCGGCCGTGATGCACGCCCAGGCCGAGGGCGTCCCGTTCATCGTCGAGGAGATGGCCCGCGCCTACCGGGAGGGCGGGATGATCCAGGAGGTGGACGGCACCTGGCGTCTGGCGCGCAACGCCGAGCGCCTCGTGCCCTCCGCGGTGAAGACCCTCATCTCCCGCCGCGCCGCGCACCTGCCCGACGATACGAAGGCGCTGTTGGCCGATGCCGCCGTGCTGGGCCGTCGGTTCAGCCTCAAGGACCTCGCCGAGGTGAAGGCCCGGGTGGACGGGACCGCCTCGGACCCCGGCGAGCTGGCGCGCGTGCTCACCCCCGCCGTTTCGGCCGGGCTCCTGATCGAGCACTCCGAGCAGGCCGCGGCCGACTACAGCTTCCAGCATGAGCAGGTGCGCGACTTCGCCGCTGCCACCCTGACCCAGGCGCGGAGGCGCGCGATCCACACCGCGATCGTGAGCCTCCTCCTCTCAGGAGAGCCCTCCCCGGCGGGCCTCCCGCTGCTCGCCTACCACGCGAAGGCCGCCGGCGACGCGCCCGTCTGCGTCCGCTTCTCGATCGAGGCCACCCGTAACGCTCTGGCCGCCAACGCGCCCGAAGAGGTGCTGCGCGTGATCGAACTCGCTCTCCCGTTGGCCGCGACCTCGAAAGAGCGCCTGGACCTGCTCGAGGCCAGGGATCGCGCGCTCGACATGCTGCGTCGCCCGAGCGACCGCCTGGAGGGACTGGCCGAGCTCGCCGCGCTGGCGGAGGCGCTGGGAGATTCGCACCTCGAGCTCGATGTGCGGCTCCGCAGGGCCTCGGCCCTCCGCACGGCTGAGGAGTACGAACGCGCCACCCAGCTCTCGCGTGAGGTCCGCGATCTGGCCGCGGAGCGGGGCGACCGCGACGCCGAGCTCGCGGCCTGCATGGAGCTGGGTCAGGACCTCCTCCACGCCACCGCGGGCGAGGCCTTCGTCCCGGCCGAACGGGAGGTCGACCTGGATGGCGCCGACGAGGCGTTCGATCGGGCCGTCGTCCTGGCGCGCGAGTTGGGCGACGACGCCGCCCTGGCTACCGCGCTCCGGGAGGGAGGCGTCGTCCGGCTGGGCCGGATCAGGGCATGGTTCGTGGAGCAGGTGGAGACGGGGGCGCATATCCCGATCGCGCAGCGCGTGGCGGCCGGCGAAGTGCTGGAGGACATGGTGCCCGAGCTGCCGATCGCCCCGGACGTATACCGCGCGTCGGCGCTCTTCCAGGAGGCGCTCGAGATCTTCGAGCGCCTGGGTGACCGGCGCGGCGTGATGGCGTCGATCATCGCCATGGGCTACCTGAGCTGGGCGCCGGACATCCACATGGGCTCGAGCTCGGCCAGGCACATCGAGGAGATCCGCCGCCTGACGTCGAAGGCCAAGGCGTTCACGAACGAGAGCGAGCGCGCGGCCTTCGAGGCGCAGATGCTCTACGGGGTGCACGTCTTCGCGCGGGCGAAGGTGATCCCCGACCTCGCCATCTCACGCGGCGAACAGGCGCACGCACACGCCCGCGAGATGGGCGACCGCTCGCTCGAGTTCCTGGCGGCCGGCGGCACGGCGATGGCGTACGTGGAGATCGGCGAGGTGGAGCCCGCGATGGGCTGGTTGGATCGGGCGGCCGCGATCGCTTCGGACCACCCCAACCCGCTGCGCGCCAGACGGATGGAGCGCTGGCGGGGGCTCGCGCGATCGGCGACCGGGGACGCCGTCGGGATGCGTCGGCACCTGGAGCGGGCCGTGGAGCTGGCCACCGCCACGGGACTGCCGGCGCTGGCGTGCGAGGCGCAGGCGCGTCTGGCGATCGAGGCGGCGCGGCTGGGCGTCGAGCTCGGCGACGAGGAACTGCTCGCGCTGGCGGAGCGATCGGCCGCTGCGGCGCTGGAGATCTGTCCCGACCTCCCGGGCCATCCGCCGTGGGGCGCCGAGGCCGAGGCCGCCCTCGCGCGGGTCGCGATGGCCCGCGGCCGGACGGACGAGGCGGTCGAACATGCCCGGGTCGCGATGACGTCGCTGCAGTCGGGGATGCACGAGGACCTGCACCCGGAGATCCTGCTGCCCGTGGCGGACGTGCTGATGTCGACCGGGGTTCCGGAGTGGGAGGGCGCCCGGATGTACCTGGGGATCGCGCTGGCGATGATCGCGCAACGCACCGTGGACGAGGACGTGCGGGTGCGCTGGTTCCGAGGGCCGACCGGACGCGAGATGACGCGGCTCGCGGGATCGATCGACGACGCCGCCGCCCTCTCGGTCGACGATGGCGAGCGGGCGGTCGACGGAGGAGAGATCCAGGAAACCCGGCTGCTCGCCAGCCTGATCCAGGGCAAGACGAACGGGGAGATCGCCCAGGAGCTCGGGATCGACGAGACCGCGGTCGCGCGGAGGCTCGGCGAGCTGTACGCGAGGATCGGCGCCTCATCCCGCGCCGAGGCCACCGCGTTCGCCTTCCGCGAGCGGGTGCTATGAGCGGGGAGGGACCATGGCGCTGAAGGCCCGGGTGGACCGGCACCGCTGCATAGGTGCCGGCACCTGCATCACGATCGCCCCTACGGCATTCGACTGGCACGCGGGAGATTTCGCGAAGGCAGACATCATGGATGCCGCCAGCGTGGAGGAGGATCTGCTCCGGGAGGCGGCGCTCGCCTGTCCCACCGGCGCGATCGTGGTCGAAGAGGTCGAGGAGCTCTTGCCCTGGCAGCTCCGGGGCAAGCAGGGTCCCCGACGTGTGGAGAAGACGTTCATGTTCACCGACATCGAGGGGTCGACGAACCTGGTCGAGGCGCTCGGGGACGAGGCCTGGCAGGGCGTGCTGCGCTGGCACAACGAGACGCTCCGCGCCATGTTCGCCGAGCACGACGGCGAAGAGGTCGTGGGCACGGGCGATGGGTTCTTCGTGGGGTTCGACTCCCCCGACGAGGCGTTGGAATGCGCCGTGGCCATCCAGCGGCGCCTGGCCGAACACCGCCGCACGAACGGATTCGCGCCGAAGGTCCGGATCGGCGTGCACGCTTCGGGCGCCACGCAGGTGGGCCGGGACTTCTCGGGCAAAGGCGTCCACGAGGCCGCGCGGATCGCGGCGCTCGCCGGCGGCGACGAGATCTTCGCGAGCAGGGCGACGGCGGCCGACGCCAGGTTCCCCGTATCCGAGCCCCGCACGGTCACGCTGCGCGGCACCTCCGAGCCCGTCGAGATCGTCACGATCGACTGGCAGTGAGCGTCGCGCCCGACACGGGACGGCGTCTAGCCGGTGTCCGCCGCCGCCGAGCGGGTCTCTTGACGGATCACGACCCACAGGACCGCCGTCACGACGAGGATGCCCGCTCCCGCGATGATGAAGATCGTGCGGGGTGAGGTGAGGTCGAGCAGGAACCCTCCGGCCGCGTAGGCGAGGGTGCTCCCGGCGAACGCGGCCGTCGACACGACGCCGAAGACCCGCCCGAGCATCTCGTGGGGCACCGCCCGCTGCACCAGCGTGTCGGCCGCGACGTTCTGGAGGCCGTTGCCCACGCCTCCGACCGCCTGGGCCACCGCGGCGAGCGCGATCAATGGGGCGAGCCCGGTGGCGATCGTGGCCAGCCCACTGGTCAGCCACGCGAGGACCAGCAGTGCGCCGACCGCGTAGGACGTCCGCCGGATCGACAGCCCGACCGAAGCCCCGATCATCCCGATCCCGAACGCCGCCGAGACCAGCCCGAACGCGAACGGGCCGCCACCCAGGGTCTCCCGGATCAGGAAGACCAGGGCGACGTTCTCCACCGCCGCGAAGGCCACGCCGAGGAACAGCACGATCACGAACGTGCGAACCACGCGGGTGCGCCACGCGAACCGAAGGCCGTCGGCACCGAACGCCAGCAGACCGCCTCCCTCGCCCTGAGGAGCCGCGCGAAGGCGCGGGAGTCCGATCAGCAGCGCCGCCGAGGCGAGGAAGGAGGCGGCGTCCACCGCCAGGGCCCCGCGGACGCCGACCAGCGCGACCAGCGCGCCGCCCAGCAGCGTGCCCAGCGCCACCTGGAGGTTGAGCGCGGTCCCCATCCACGCGTTGGCCTGGAGCAGGTCGCTCGCATGCACCAGCGAGGGCACCGAGCTCCGCCCGGCCGGCTCGAAGAACGTGACCAGGGTCGCGGAGGCAGCGACCAGGGCCAGCAGGACGCCGAACGACGGACGGGTGAGGACGATCGTCGCGAAGATCGCGGCGTTGCCGAGGTCGCAGACCACCATGAGCGCCCGTTGTTCGACGCGGTCGGCCACCACCCCGGCCAGCGGGCCCAGGAAGCGCGGCAGGGAGCTCGCCAGCAGGAGCGCACCGACCGCCGTCCCCGTCCCCTCGGTCCCCTGGACCAGCAGCACGAGGGCCACGAGGGCGACGCCGTCGCCGACGTGCGACGTCGTCCGTGCCAGCCAGAGTCGGCGGAACGCAGGCGAGCTCCGCAGCGGGTTCGGTCGAGACGGCTCGCTCACGATGCGGGTCCGGGATGCTGGGATGCCGACCGCGGGATCCGGAAGAGCATCACCGAGGCCGTTATCGCGAAGGAGTCCGCGCTCGGACGATCGAGGGCGAGCTCCTCGAGCCGTCGCAGGAACGCGTGAAGTGCTTCGGTGGCGGCGGGGAGGTCCTCCGGCCGGAGCTCGACCTCTCGGGTGGCGAAGACGTCCCGATCGGTGTCCTCGGGCTCGGGCTCGGCCGCCGCTGCGTCGAGTCGCCGCCCGAGCTCGGCGAGGTTCGCGCGGTGCACGGCCTCGCGCATCCCGGGTGGGGCGTCCGCAGCGTAGTCCACCCATAGCGAGCGAGGGACCTCGAACAATACCTCGACCCCGCCGCGCTTCTGTCGTTCCCCCACCCGTCGGGCGATGCCTGCTCGCTCGAGGGTGCGCAGGTGGTACTGGGCCGATCCGAACCGGATCTGGAGCCGGCGGGCGAGCTCCGACGCCGACAGCGACTCGGTGCGCAGGAGTTGCAACATCCGGATCCGGGTCGGGTGGGCGACGGCGCGCATCGCGGCGAGCCCACCCACGCGGAGGGGGGTCTCGCCGCCCATGTGGTCCTGTCCCTTCATCCCGCTACCATACAAGACTTGTTGTATGGTGTGCCCGCGGCCTCGATCATCCGCGCGTCTCAACCCCACGATGCCGGTAGTGTCACTGCATGAGTACGGTCGATGAACGGATGGATGTCCCCTCGCTCCCCCCGGGCGCCCCGCCGGCGTTCCACCTGCTGGCCAAGCCCACCGGCGCCGATCTGCAACCTCGACTGCACCTACTGCTTCTTCCTGTCGAAGGAGATGCTCTACCCGGGCAGCCGGTTCCGGATGGCCGACGACCTGCTCGAGACCTACCTCCGCCAGCTGATCGAGGCGCACGCCCGCGCGCCGGAGGTGGCCGTCGCCTGGCAGGGCGGCGAGCCCACGATGATGGGCCTGGACTTCTTCCGGCGCTCGGTCGAGCTGGCGGAGACGCTGAAGCGCGCCCGGCCAGCGGATCGCTACACGCATCCAGACGAACGGCACGCTCCTGGACGACGAGTGGGGCGCGTTCCTCGCCGAGAACGGCTTCCTGGTGGGCCTCTCGATCGACGGGCCGCGCGAGATCCACGACGCCTACCGCGTGGACAAGGGCGGCAAGCCCACCTTCGACCGGGTGATGGCGGGCCTCGCGTCGCTGCAGCGCGCACGGCGTCGAGTGGAACGCCCTCACCACGGTCCACGCCGCCAACCAGGACCGCGGCCGCGAGGTCTATCGGTTCCTCCGCGACGACTGCGGGGCGCGGTTCATGCAGTTCATCCCCATCGTCGAGCGCGCCACGCCCGAGCTGCTGCCGATCGCCAACGCCGGGCTGGGGCGACAAGGCGAAGGACCGCCCGCTCTACGTCAGGTGGGCGACCTGGTCACGGATCGCTCGGTCGCCCCGGAGCGGCTACGGCCGGTTCCTGATCGACGTGTTCGAGGAGTGGGTGCGCCGCGACATCGGCGAGGTCTACGTCCAGATGTTCGACGTCGCGCTCGCGAACTGGGTCGGCGAGCCGCCCGGGCTGTGCGTCCACTCCGAGACCTGCGGGCAGCGCGCTGGCCCTCGAGCACAACGGCGACCTCTACTCCTGCGACCACTTCGTCGAGCCCGACTACAAGCTGGGCAACATCGCGCGAGCATGCCGATGCTCGACCTGGTCGCCTGCCGCAGCAGCGGCAGTTCGGCCGGGACAAACGCGACACGCTGCCGCAGTACTGCCTGGACTGCGACGTGCGCTTCGCGTGCCACGGCGGCTGCCCCAAGGACCGCTTCACGCACACGCCCGACGGCGAGCCGGGCCTGCACTACCTCTGCCCCAGCTACAAGGCGTTCTTCGGCCACGTCCGCCCCGGTCGATGGACGCGATGGCGCGAGCTGCTGCGCGAGGAACGGGCACCGCGCGAGCTCATGGCGGTCTACGCCGCCGCGGACGCGGAGCGCGGCCGCAACGATCCGTGCACCTGCGGCAGCGGCCGCAAGTGGAAGCGTTGCCACGGGGCGTGAGCCTGGCGCTCGGCGGACACGCCCTCCGGGCCACGGTGACGTTCACGCCGTGGCAGCTCGTGCTCGTCTTCTTCGCCGCCGTGGGCGCCGGCATCGCCAACGCGCTCGCGGGCGGCGGCACCTTCATCACGTTCCCTACGCTCACGGCGGTGGGGCTCTCCCCCACCGTCGCGAACATCACGAACACCGTGGCGCTCTCCCCCGGGTACCTGGGCGGCACGCTCGCGCAGCGGGCGGACCTGGAGGGGCAGCGGCGGCGGGCCTGGATCTTCGTCGCAGTCGGCGCGCTGGGAGGCGTGATCGGGGGCGCGCTCCTGCTGCTGACCAAGGAGAAGGTGTTCGCGACCCTGGTGCCGTTCCTGATCCTGGGCGCCACGATCCTGCTCGCCATGCAGGAGCGGCTGCAACGCTGGGTCAGGCGACGGACCGCGTCACGGCCCCCCACCGGCAGAGAGCTGGAGCCGTGGGCTATCGCCCTGGCGTTCGTCGCCTCGATCTACGGGGGCTATTTCGGCGCCGGCCTGGGGATCGTGCTCCTCGCCGTCCTGGGCTTGGGGGTGCGGGACTCCCTCACGCGCGTGAACGCCATCAAGCAGTCCACCTCCTTCAGCGTGAACGTCAGCGCCGCGACTCTTCTTCGTGTTCTCCGGCAAGGTGGCGTGGGCAGCGGCGGTGGTCATGGCGTTCGGGGCCTTAGGCGGAGGCGTGCTCGGGGGTCGGCTGGCTGGCCGGGTCCGGGAGGAGACCCTGCGGCGGATCGTGGTCGGCGTCGGCTTCGCCGTGGCCCTGGTGTTCTTCGCGAAGTTGTTCTGAGCGGGTCACACCCGCGGGTAGAGGTAGCCGTAGCCCTGCACCCGTGCGGCCTTCGTGGAGGTGCTGTACATCCGCCGGAAAGGGATCCCGACCTTCTCGCCGCACTTGCCGCAGGCGAACGCCGCCTCCCACCGTGCCGGGATCGACTGTTGGTAACCGCAGACCAGGCACGTCTCGAAGACCACCTCGGAGAAGCAGGCGAAGCACCGGTAGGCGATCGCCTCGTCGCCCACCGGGTTGGGCATCATGCAGTCCGGACACGTCAGATAGGCCATGGCTGATGAGTCAATCGTCCGCCAACCGTCGCACCTGAAGGGTCCGCGGTCCCAGGTCTTCGGGGTCCTCCGCCCATACCGTCACGTGGCCCACCTTCCGCCCCGGCCGAGGCGCCTTCCCGTACGTGTGGACGTGGGCGCCCGGGATCGTGGCAAGCGCGGCCAGGGTCGGCTCCGCGCCGATCAGGTTCACCATGGACGTGTAACCGGTGAGCGCCGGCGACCCGAGCGGGAGTCCGCAGTTCGCACGGAGATGCTGCTCGAACTGGGACGTCACCGCGCCCTCGATCGTCCAGTGACCGGAATTGTGGACGCGAGGCGCCATCTCGTTGCCCAGGAGCCGCTCGCCTACCTGGAACAGCTCGATCGCGAGCACGCCCACGTGGTCCAGCGAGTCCATCACCGCGTGGACGTGGGCCTCCGCTGCCGAGCGTAGGTCCGGCGACACGTCGGGCGCCGGCGCATCGGTGAGCCGCAGGATCCCGTCGCGATGGTGGTTCTGCACCAGCGGGTAGCACGCCACGGAGCCGTCCTTCCCCCTGGCCGCCACGATCGAGAGCTCTCGATCGAATGCGACGAAGGCCTCGAGGAGGCTCGGCACCTCGCCCACGGCCCGCCAGGCGTCCTCCGCGCGGGCCGTGTCACGGATCACCACCTGCCCCTTGCCGTCGTACCCCAGCCGGCGGGTCTTCAATACGGCCGGCGTGCCGATCGCCTCCAGGGCACGGGCCAGATCCTCAGCCGAGTCCACCGGGACGTAGGGCGGGACGGGGAGGCCCACCTCATCGAATCGCTGCTTCTCATGGAGGCGGTCCTGGGCGACCTCGAGCGCCTCGGGTGGCGGCCACACGGGGATCCGTTCCTGCAAGGCTCGCACGGCTGCCACGGGCACGTTCTCGAACTCGTACGTCACGACGTCGCTGACGTCCGCGAGGCGCGCGAGGGCCTCCGCGTCGTCGTAGGCCCCCACGATTGCCGGGGCGACCTGGGCCGCGGGCGAGTCCTCCGTGGGGTC
>CAWCMT010000003.1:0-494681 GCA_963796725.1 uncultured Actinomycetes bacterium | reverse complement strand
TCGCCTGTCACTTCCCGCTCGACGACCGCGAGTGATCTGAGTCAGCCTGTAGACTGACCGCCTCATGCTGAACACCGTCATCATCATCATCGTAGTTCCTCTCCGCGCTTCTTCCTTATCCTCACGATCCTCTGCGTTCGGGACGGGGGAGCGGGCTCTCCGACATGTTCGGCAGTACGTCCAACCTCTCCCGCGGCACGCAGATCGAGCGGACGCTCGACCGCCTCACGGGCGTCTCCGCCGTCGTCTTCGGCCTGTGTCACCTTCTGGCTCGCGTGGAAATAGAACCCCTGAGGCGCGCGTAAGGCCGCCTGGTAGAATCGCTCGCGCCACGTCGGAGTGGCGGAATTTGGTAGACGCGCTAGGTTGAGGGCCTAGTGTCCTTCACGGGACATGGGGTTCAAGTCCCCCCTCCGACACGTTTCTTGCGCTACGCGGTCGAGCGGCCTCCAGCGCTCCGGTTCGTCCAGTCACGTCGTCGGTCGCGGTGATGCCGAAAGCGTCGTTAGCTCGGCTCGGTGAGCCGGCTCCGCGGTCGAGAGCACGCTTGTGGGTTGCCGAGCTCGAGCGTGTGGCGAGCATCGTCGACGGTGACGGGGGGGCGCGCTCGGGCGGCGCTGCTTGAGGTCGACTGGCGGCTCTTCGTTCTTGCTCGGCGGCTTCGGTGGTCCAGCGGGTGACCATGACGGCATCGGCGCGGCCGTCGAGGGCATTACAGTATTGGGCGATTCGCTGGCGCGCGCTCTTGAGCCGCTCGCGCGCTTCTCGTAGACAGTGTCGTGCCAGGTTTCATTCTGCGCGGCGGCAGCTGTGCAGGTCGGTCGCCAGCCGTCAGCATCATCTCGCCTGAACGACACGCCGGGCACGCGGACCCGCCGCGGTCATGTTGACGACCACGCGTCGTCAACCCCTGTTTAACGGTCTGGGGGCGTCTTCGCCGGCTGCTCTTTGATTAAGATGCATTGGTGGCCGCGTCGAGTCCCAGCGAAGGACGGCACATCAGACTCACAGTACTTACGTCGTTCGATGCAGCTCACAGACGACTCGCGCTCGGCAGCCGACAGCCCCTCGTCCGCGAGCGCGTGCCCACCCGGCCGCGCTCGCCGCGCTGTGGACGGCTGCACAACGAGGTCACAGACGACCGTACAGACCTACGTCTCGCAGACCGACCGTTGCCAGACGTGCGTCTGATGCTGTACAGATTCTCGCCGATCGGTAACCAGCGTCGTCCCGGACGAGCACCGACTCGGCGTCGCGGCCTAGCGTTCGCGGCTGGGCCTCGCGGGCCGCGCTTCGAACCCCCGGCAGCCGCTCCGCTCTGCGCCGCTACAAGGCGGCACAGGCCGTCGTCCGTTGGGCGGAGCGAGGCTCGCCGTCACGGACGGCGCGACCAACAATCACCAGTCCCGACAACGATCTCCGCCCTCGCCACGACTTCGCAGCGTCGACGCGCGCCGACGATCACAATGATCACCGCACAGAGCTCGCAGACCGCACGCCCCGAACAGCACGACAGCTCCGATCACCTGCCTCGCCGATCGAAAACACCCTCCGCGAAATTCCTGCACGCACTTGCATTCGAAAATGCCGCACGTCGCTCACGCGAATCGTCAGCACGAACGACCAACGCGAGCCCGATCTGCACGGCAGTCTCGAACGACCTTCCCGAGCCCGTCAACCGTCGCGCCGAAGCCTCACGCCAAGAGCTCCCGAAACGGCCTCGACGAACGCCACAGACTTGCCCATTCCGCTATGCAGCGGAATGGGCCGAGCTCTGATGCTCGCGGACGCGTCATCGTCACGCCGGTGCGCGCGATCGACGACGGACGCGGGACGGACGAGCGCCCGAGAGCTGCTCGTCGTTGTCGTCGCCGCCCTTTGGGTCGCGCTGCGGAGTCGGCCCCGTGGCGCCCGCTTCACCCGCCGGGCACGGACGACGGACCGACACTCGGGGCGCCGGCACCACCTGAAACGCATGATCTCGCAACGTGTCGGCGCCTCGCGCTCGACCGCGCCGAGGCTCGCTGAAGACTTGACGGATGTCTGTACCGAACCTCTGTACCGAAGGCCTGCACCGCCGGACACGCCGGCGTCGAGACGTCGACACGCGTTCGGATCCGAGCACCGAAACCGGGTCCGGGCGAGCGCGCGTTATGTGCGGCCCGCCGGGGTGGCAGAACGAGCCCCGACCGGGCATTCGGTGCGCCCGGCGACAGTATTCTTGGGACGGATATTGAGGCTACATCGTGACTCGTTGACGTCTCGACTACTGGTCTGGAGTCGTCTCCGGTCGCCGCCGCTCTTTGCGGGCCTGCTGGGCGAACGAGGCTCAAGTTACTTCAAGAACAAGTACGGCTACGTCTTAGCGGTTGAATCGGTCGCTAAGGCCGAGAAGACCATCTCCTGGGTGCACCGCATTCTCAAAGAGGAGCGCGACATCGTGATCGCTTCGCCTCCGCTGGAGGCGACGAATATCGAGATCGAGAACATCCGGTGGCCTTACGTGTTCTACAAGAACGGGCTTTCGATGAATGTCGCCTACGCGCTCGACGACCCGAAGAAGCGAGCGGTTGGATTCGAACTGTCCGAAGGGATGGACGTCCCGACCGAACTCAGCTCATTCAAGTTCGCGCGACAAAAGTCGAAGCTGGCGGGGACGATTCGCCGGCTCGTACTTCGTGATTAAGGGCGAGTACTGAGCCCCCTCGATCGTCCGATCGTGATCGCCGTCCATAACTGCCGATCTCGCGCACCTCGCCGAGGCGTAGACCCGGGCAGAACGCGCGCCCATATCGTGCGGTCCGCCAGGGACGACGCCGGCGTGCGCGTTATGTGCGGCCTGGCCTGACGCGGACCACTGGCAGAACGCGCCCCTACCGGGCAATCGGCGTGCGCGGTTCGGCTCGACCTCCGCTACCTCGTCGCAGGCGATGAAGTACACACGCTCGCGCGTTATGGCGCGTCTCTGACCGGCGCTTGGGCGATGGGCGGCGGTGGCGCCCGGATGTTGGGGTACTGGGACGCCGCCGAGGGCCTTCAGAGCCTGAGGCCAAGCGGCCGTCGGCAGCCGTCGACACGTCGCAGCTGCGGGGACCTCCTTGCTCGCGATCCCCGGTCGCTGTATCCTTGTCTTATGACAGTAGATAAAGAGAGCAGCGCACGGGCCAGCGGGCGAGGCGACGATGGAGGCGAACTGGCGCCGTCTTCGCCGATCGAGTTCCGGCTCGACCCCGCCTCGGGTGTGCCGACCTACCTGCAGCTCGTCCACCAGGTCGAGCACGCGCTGCGGCTCGGCTACCTCGACACCCGGCGACCAGCTGCCCAAGGTCCGCGACGTGGTCGCCTCGTTGGCCATCAACCCGAACACCGTGCTGAAGGCCTACCGCGAACTGGAGACCAAGGGCCTCACCGTCGGGCGGCCCGGCCAGGGCACGTTCATCGAGGCGACGCTGAGCCAGGTCGCGCTGCCCGAGCTCACCGCGCTGCGCCGCTCGCTGCTCGGCTGGGTGGCCACCGCGGACGCGGCGGGGCTGGACGAGGACGGGATCGCGGCGCTCGTCGCCAGCGTGCTGCGGGATTTCCGTGAGCGCCGCGGTCGGACGCGGCGACCACCCGCGGCGCGGCCGAGCGGCGAGACGGAGGGCGTCGCGTGAACGTCGTCGAGGCAAGCGGCCTGGGCAAGCGGTACGGCGGCACCTGGGCGCTGCGCGAGTGCTCGCTCGCGATCCCCGCCGGTCACGTCGCCGCGCTGGTCGGCCCGAACGGCGCCGGCAAGAGCACGCTGCTGAACCTGGCGGTCGGCCTGGCGGCGCCGTCCGCGGGCGGCGTCACCGTGCTCGGCGGCCGGCCGCCCGGGTCGCCCGCCGCGCTGGACGGCATCGCGTTCGTCGCCCAGGACACGCCGCTGTACAAGAACCTGTCCGCCGCGGACATGCTGCACCTGACCCGCAACCTGAACCGGCACTTCGACCAGGCATCGGCCGAGGCCCGGCTCGCCGAGCTGGGCATCCCGCTGAAGCGGAAGGCCGGCAAGCTGTCCGGTGGCCAGCAGGCGCAGCTCGCGCTGACCCTGGCGCTGGCGCGGCGGCCCCGGCTGCTCGTGCTGGACGAGCCGATGGCGATGCTCGACCCGCTCGCCCGGCACGACTTCATGGCGACGGTGCTGACCGCGGTCGGCCGACGACGGCGTGTCGGTGCTGCTGTCCTCGCACGTGCTCGCCGAGCTCGAGCGAGTCGCCGACTACCTCGTCCTCGTGTCGCGCGGGCCGGGTGCAGGTGGCCGGCGAGGTCGACGACCTGCTCGCCAGCCACCGCGTGCTGACCGGCCCGGCCGCCGAGGCCGACCAGTATGCCGAGCGGCCGGTGGTGCACGTCCGCCGAGCCGAGGCCGCAGGCCCACCTGCTGGTTCGGGCCACCGCGGACGATCCGGTCCCGCCCGGCTGGGAGGCGCACCCGGTCGGCCTGGAAGAACTCGCCCTCGCCTACCTGCGCGAGCCCGGCGCCGCGGCGCTGCCCGGCCCGGCCCGCGGCCGGGACGCCGAACCGTCGGAGGTGACGAAATGACCGCGCTGACCGTGACCGCGCCCGCCCGCGAGGAGGACGCGAGCCTGCGGCCGGTGCCGTGGCGGCGGATGGCCTGGGTCACCTGGCGGCAGCACCGCGTCGCGCTGGCCGGCGTGGCCGCGCTGCTGGGCGCGCTGGCGGTGTACGCTGTGGCTCGCCGGCCGTCAGCGTGCACCACGCCCACGCCGCCGCGACCGCCTGCCACCCGGCAAGCTCACTCGCCTGCGCTGACCTGATCAGCAGACTTCAACTGGCATCGACACACACGTTCTGTGGTATGGCTACGTACTGCAGGCAGTGCCCGCGCTGATCGGGGCGTTCGTCGGGGCGCCGGTGCTGGCCCGTGAGCTCGAGACCGGCACCTTCCGCTACGCCTGGACCCAGGGCTTCGGGCGGTGGCGCTGGACGCTCGCCAAGCTGGTGCCGCTCGCGGTCGTGGTCACCGCCGCCGCCGGGCGGCCTCAGCGTGCTGTTCTCCTGGTACTACCAGCCGTACTTCGCCGCGGGCAACCAGAGCCCGTCCCTTACCGAGTTGTCCCCGCTCGCTGCCGGCCTGTTCGACCTGCGCGGGGTCGCGTTCGCCGCCTGGACGCTGGCCGCCTTCGCGATCGGCGGTCCTGGCCGGCATGCTCATCCGCCGGGTCGTCCCCGCGATCGTCGCCACCCTGGCCGCCTACACCGGGCTCGCCCTCGCGGCCGGCGATCTTCCTGCGCCAGCACTACCTGACGCCGCTGGTCACCAGCAAACTGAACGTGCCCGGTTCCGCGTGGATCATGAGCCAGTGGTGGACCAAGGGCGGCAAGTTCGCGTTCGCCGGCCGGCCCCCCGCGACGACCTCCTCCAGCAGTGTGCCCTCCGCTCCGCGCTTGGGCCCGGCAAGCCGTCGTCGGGAACCCTCGCGCAGTGCCTCTCCCAGCACGGCTACACGCAGTGGACCAGCTACCAGCCGGCCAGCCGGTTCTGGCCATTCCAGTGGATCGAGGGCGGCTGGCTGCTCGCGCTGTCGGTGCTGCTCATCGCCGTGACCGTCTGGCTCGTCCGCCGCCGCGCGGCCTGAACGGCCGACAACCACATTGCCGACAAGCAACAGCACCACGCGGCGCGTATCCGAAAACGCGCAGCAAATCGATGCGGCATGGGTGCCCCAGATCGCCTGATCAAAGACGCATAACGACCCGCCCGAACGGCAGTAGAAACCGGACTTAGAACGCGCGGATCGCCCGGTCGTCGCGCTCGAGGTCGCGCGGGAGCGCGCGCCGAACTGCCGATCTCGCGCACTCTCCCATGCGGTAGACCGGACCAGAACACGCGCCCATATCGCGCGGGCCGTCGAGGCGCGCGGGCCTGAGCGTTCTGTGCGCCCTGGCGGGACAGGGCCCGCTGGCAGATGCGTCCCGGAACGGGCAATCGGTGCGCGCCTCGGACGGTCGATGCTGCAGTTCGGTCTCGACAGTGTCGATGATCGACGGTGTCGGATCGTGTGACCCGTCGGAGCTGCTGATGTCACCTTGGAAGACGCGCCTTTATCAGGCTCTCGGCGTGGCCATCACCCTCGGCTTGTGGGCGCTGGTCGCGGTTGTCACGGGTGCTTCGCTGGTCGCGGCAGGCGTAGGGACGGCAATCGGCGTGCTCGTGTTCTTCGGTGTGGTGATACTGCTCGCCCAGGTCATGACGAGCCGAGGTCATCGCGAGCGAAACGAAGTGGAACACCGCGAAGCGCGAGCAACGGCTCTGCGAGGACTGCCTAATCCAAGCCGCGGCGTCCGACTGGTCCGCCTCGCACTTTTCATCGTCGAGGCGCTCGCTGCATTGGTTCTGAGGCGTTGGGAGGCGTTAGCGATCGGCCTCGGATTCGTTGCCCTATTCGCCTTCCAGTTGCGGCATGATCTCACGCGCAGCCGCACCTAACTGCCGATCTCGCGCACCTCGCCGAGGCGTAGACCCGGGCAGAACGCGCGCCCATATCGTGCGGGACGTCGAGGCGGCGCGCGCTCGCCGCGTGCATGACTGCCGATCCGACGCGCTGCAGACGACCTCGACGCCCTTCGCAACGCAGATCATCGATCTCGAGACTCCTTACGCCGCGAGCGACACCATGTGCGTGAGCCGTACCGCGTCGCGCCGACCGGCAAGTCCCCCCTCCGACACCACCTGACCTGGGGCGGCATGGGCGATATCGCCGACCTCCGCAACGGGGTCGCGGCGATGCGGGCCACGGGTGCGAACCCGACGATCGCCGCGATCAACCCGGACGACGCCGCGACGTTGGATCTGACGACGGTGGGATCGGATGGCCTCTACCTATTCGGGTTGAGGACCACCGGATCCTCAAGTCCGTTGTTCGGGTTGCGATTCATCGAGGCGAAGAACATCAGCGCGGGCTCGATCTACCTGATCGACCCACAGGTGTTGGGCGTGCTCTACGTCGGACCGTCGCGGTTCCTGTCGGATCCGTACACGGGAATGTCGACCAACGTGACCTCGCTCCGGCTGGAGCAGGACGCGCTGTTCCATGTCCGCAACGCGGCTGGTGCCTACGTCGTGACAGCGGCCTCCTAACCGAATCCTGCGGCGGGGGCCCGGGGCGGGATAGGGCGAGTCCCCGCCGCACCCCAACGCGGTCCGTCCTTCTTTCTTCAGTTCCGGGGACGGGCAAGGTGGGCAACCCATGGCGGCTCACCTGCGGCCCGCTGTCTGGCTCTCTTCAACTCTCCAGGTAGCGGGCCGTTCGCCGTCCTGAGTTTGCACCGAAGAGATACCCGGTGGCAGACTCACCGGCATGGCTTCCATGCCACCGGCACCGAGCGCGCACCGGAGGACGCTCGTCGTCGGCATCCTGATCGGACTTGGGATCGCTCTGGTTCTCGGCGTGGGCGCGGTGCTGGGCGTCGTCCTGACCCGAGCCGATAGCGGCCCCCCCAGCGTTGCGGCCACGACGCCTACCCCCTCGCCGAATCGATCCCCTAGCCCGTCACCGAAGCCCTCACCTACCCACGTGGGTCCGCCACCCGTCGTGAGAAGCGACTTCCTCGCCCCTGGATGGACGAAGGGTGCCCGGCTCTGGATGGGGGTGGGCTATCTGCCCCCGAACTCCGACTGCCGCGTCCACACCTACACGGACCACGGCCGCACCAAGGGCGCCTATGAGTCCGACTGCGGCAGCTGGGAGTCATCCGGGAAGGACATCCTGTCGTTCTATGCGGTCCTGAAGAACATCACCGATCGAGCCGTCACGTATGACCTGCGCAAGTTCTTCCTCGCCGATCGTCGGCAGCGGACGTTCGGACCCGTCAACGTCGGATCCGAGGCGCACTACCTGGCGCACTTCCTCAAGGAGACCGGGTTGATCCCGCCCCACTCGGAAGCGGCGGGCTGGTTGACGTTCGACGGCCGCGTGACCGGTCTCGTCGCTCAGCGACTTGGGTACGTCGATCGCAAGCAAACGCTCGAAGTGATCTTCACCGGGAAGCACGGCACCGAATAGGGTTGCCTCGATGCCGTGCCAACTCGTCGCCGAGCTCCCCGCGGACCGTGAGCGACTAGGGCTGAGCGTCGGCCAGATGGCCTGGCGATTCGGGCTCAAGGAGTACCGCGAGCTTGAGGCGGACGAGCTGTTCATCTCCTCGGACCTGTCGGAGCGGATCATGGACCTGTGCGGATGGCCGTGTTGATTCGGGATCAGTAGGCCGCCACATCAGGCCGTCCTCGAACGAGGCATGACGAGTGACACTTGACCATGTCGTACCCAGGCCTCGAGCGCCTTGCCGCGCTCGTGAGCGTTAGCTCGTCGCGAATTCGAATGTCTCGATTACGGCGGCGGTGGATGCGAGTTGATCCCGAGGGTTGACGCCGCAGCAGATCTCCACGTTGATGGCGATGTTTCCCCCGCCGGGCAGGTCAAGAAGATAGAGCCGCTGCCGTGACCTGTCGTCGGTACCCCAGAGTAGACACCCGTGCTCACCCCGCTTCCGACGAGGGTCGGCACCCCCGAGCAGGTCCCGTTCCAATCCGACGCCATGACCGTGTTGAGCCTGTAACCCTTGAGCCCACCGACCGCTACCCGTTTCGGAGTGGTCCGCTTCAGGGCGGGAAGGTCCGATAGCCACGTCGCGATAGCCTTGGCCGACTTGCCCACCCCAGGCTCCGGCTTCTCGGCGCAGCTCGTGGCGGCCGCCAGGACATCTTGCCACACGCACAGGCACGGCCCGTCGTTGGCCATCCGGGCCAGGCCGAACTGGCCAATCTCGTCCTCGAACACCTTCCATCCCTTAGGCACCGTGAAAGTCAACGGCGTGGAGAACACCACCGACGTGTAGGTCCCAGGGGACAGCTCCAGGCCCAAGTCGAACCCACCGGAGGGGGTGGCGATCGGCGAATCCGCAGGCGAGGTGGTCGTGGCGGTGGATCGATTGGTCGCGGTCGTCGAGCCGTTGGTCCCGCAGCCCGCAAGGAGCAGGGTCACCATGAAGAGCGCTCCCGTTCGTACCCGTCCATGCGCCCTCCGCATGCCGCCTCCCTCTGCGGCTACCGTATATCATCAGCACCGAAAGGTCGGAGGTGATCCACAGCCCGTCGGCCTCTAGCTCTCGGTACCCGCGGACGGTGAGGCCGAGTCGCCAGGCCAGGTGACCGTTCTGCTCCCATGAGCCACCAGGGTGCTCTTCACTTGGACCCGCCAGTGCTTCGTAGCCCGCCACCGAGCCTTGGCCCACCGGTCGATGCTGGCGCGGGTCCACGTCCTTCCGTCCGGCCACGACCTTCGGCACGGGGCACCCCTCCGCCCTGACGAGCTGGTCGATGCGCTGCCGACTGACCCCGAGGTAGGCGGCAACATCGTGTTCATGCCAGCCATTCAGAAGCCCAGGGCCGTTCGTCCCTGGAAGAGGAGCCAGCACTTCAGTCATGGCCGAGATCCTGATGGACCTGGAGGCCGACGACGACCTTCGGGCGCGGTTCGAGATGGCGCTGCTGAGCGCAACCTTGATCGAGATGTAGACGTCGAGTCGCCGGGGCGGCGCTGCTCTTGCGGAGACGTTCGGTCTCGCTGAGGACCTGTTGGTTGATCCTGTGCGCTTCATGCGCCTGTTGAGACCGACGAGGGATATAGCCTTCGCTGCTCCCATGCCGCGTTCAAATTGGGCTCTAGGCCAGGGGCGAAGTCTCTGAGTTGGTCAGGCAACGACCGGTCCCCGATCCGGGGGATGGCTTCGGTGACCCTTGCGTCCACTTCGCGGAGCCGCTCCAGCAGATCCGCGGACCATTCGCTGGGCATCTGATCCGGGCTTCCACCCCAGTGGTGGACGCTCTCGAAATCGCGGAGCCGCTGCTCGAGGCGCGCGAGGGCATCATCGACTGTCTTCAGGGACTGCGCCTCGAGTTCGTCCCGCCGGATGCCAGCAGCGATCTCGCGGGCGTACAGGCGCCGTTTGTCCGCTGAACACCTGGCGCCGAACCACCCACCCGCCAGTGCGAACCCACCACCGATTAGCGCTGCCACAAGGGGGACGCTGAGGCATTTGGTCCACCATCTGAGCGCGGAAGTCAACATCCCCCGAACGCCTCCTCTTGGTCGACGCGTCTAACGTGTGGTCTAACGAACCACCCATGACGTAGCGACACGCGCTGACACATCCGGGCACGCGGGAGGCGACTGACCAGCACGAACGCACGCGAGGGGGAAGGGGATGGATGCCTGCTATCGGGTTGAGGGCCTAGTGCCCTTTGCGGGGCGTAGGGGTTCAAATCCCCTCTCCGACACCAGATATCGATTCCCAGACCGACCCACGGAACGTCGGATCTGGCCCAGATTCGGCCCGCAGCCCATCCTGAACCTCCGAAGATCGTGTCGCCGACCTGGCGCACCGGCTCGTTGAGTCGCTCTTCCCCCGTGTACTGGTAGACCTGCATCGTGATCGCGGGGGAGCTGCGGCCGAGGATCTCCGAGACGTCGACGGTGTCCACGTCGGCGGGATCGCAACCAGGACCTCCTCGGCGAAGTCCCGTCATCGCCGATCCGCGGGCGTGTCTCAGCAAGAGATCGCGCAAGGGGAAGCGGGTCAGGGGCGCACTTGCCGCCGACGTCGGCGAACCGATCGTCGCATCGAGCCAGAGGATCCTCGTCGCGCACGGCGGCAAGCACCTCGTCGACCGCATCCATCCGGTTGGCTACGACGCCTGCACGGGAAAGCGGAGATGCGTGACACCCACACCCGCCACGACCCATCGATCCCCGAAGACAACAGGGGTGGTCGCGAGGTGGTCGAAGAGCCGCCCCCCTGTGCCTTGCAACACAGCAGCCAGATCGATATGGATCTCGTCGAGCAGCCCGGCGTCCAGGCACTGCCGGATCGGTCGGGAGCCGTGCACGCCCACGGACCTCGGGCCGGCAGCCGATCCGCTCGAGCGACGGCGCTTCTCTGCCGTCGGTGACGAGCTGGACCGTCGAGCCGGACCCGTGGCCAGCCTTGGGGCACGTGGTGGGTGATGACGAACGCGGCACATCCCAGGGGTGCTGGCCGCCCCAGCCGTCGGCAACCCTCGAACGTGCGCCGACCGGTGAGCATGGCGCCGACCCAGCCTCCAGGCCCTCAGGTGGTCCGCGCTCGGCGCCGACACGTGGAACGTCATGCCCGTTTCGTCCTGGCTGTGGAGAACCTCGACGTCACCCGAGGGATACCAGTCGAAGACTTCGGTGAGCCCGTCGTCCGCGTCGGCGACGAACCCGTCTAGAGACATCGACATGATCGCGACTACTTCGGTCATCGTGCAGGTCGTTTCGCGGATGCGAGGCGAATGGTGATAACGGCGGATGCTTGATCCGAGCCGGTGAGAGCTACAGAAGGGAGAGCGAGATGGGCGACGAGCAGGTGGCACCCGGGACGAAAGGTGTCGCGGTGAAGGAACTCGCGGCCGTTGACCTTGCCCTCGAGATCGAGGGCATGGAAGGGCGCCAACTCCGCATGCGTATGGTGACCATCGAGCCAGGAGGCATCTTCGGCCCGATCCACGACCATAGAGGCAGACCAGGCACCGTCTACATCTTGCAGGGGACGATCACCGATCATCGAGACGGGGTCGCTACGGACTACGGCCCGGGAGTGGGCTGGCCCGAGGATCGGAACACGATCCACTGGCTCGAGAACAGGGGAACGGTTCCGGCGGTGGAGATCTCGGTCGATATCGTCGGTCCATAGTCAGTGCAGGTCAACGTCGATCACCTACTGCGAGCACACGCGTACCTTCGGACGGAGGCTCCGCCGGAACCGTGGCAGCCTGAGGCCGACGACGAGAGGCTCTTCCCCCTCCTGGGCGAGATGATCGTGGCTGGTCTGTCACGCGGGAACGAACTGGGCGCGATCACCCTCGCCGTAGCCAACGTGGTCATCTCACCAGAGGCGGCCGGCCGGATCCCGGAGGGTGAACTGGTCGCCATCACGATCCGCGGCGCCGGGGATTGGACACCCGAGCGGACGTGGAGCCGGACCGGGGGTGCGGAGCCCTCGCCGTTCTGGTCCGCGGATCTCGAAGCGGCCCTCGAGGGATCCGACGCCGTTCACGCCTATCTCCGGCAGACCAGCCCCGAAGAGGGCTCCATCACGGTGCTGTTCCGCCGGAGCACTCAGGTCTAGCGCTCCACGCCCGGGCGGCGTTCCCGGACAGGGGAGCTCCGCAGAACTCAGACGTGTGCTAGTACTGCGTCGAGAGGATGAGGTACGAGGTCGAGATCGACAGACCCCGCGAGGAGACGGGCGTAGCGAAGCTTCCGGCGAGCGCCGCTGCCCAGGAAACGTCGCATCTGGGCGTCCACATCCTGCTCCCGCCATGCTGGCTGCCTCTGCAGCGTGCGGAACGAGCCGAGGTCGCCCTGGGAGTCGAAGAGTGCCTCGACCCTTGCGGTGCCAGTAGCGCGGATGAGCTCGTCCTCCAGATCTTCGACACAGACATGGAAGCCCAGCCGTTCCATGTCGGGACGCGCCTGAGGCGATCCGAGGCCGGCCCTCGTCAAGCCGCGCCGGAAGATGTCCTCCTCGCTGGCGTCGCAGAGACCGGCGAGTCGTAGGTCGGCTCCCTTGGGGCCGAAGCGCGTCAGGTAACGGGTGATCGCATGGGCACCACCGACTGGGAAGACGACGACCCGGTCGCTATCGAGATCCCTACCGCGACGTTCCGCGAGCGTCTCGAGCGCGATCTGGTCGCTGATCCCCTCGACGAGCACGATCGCGTCTGCGCCGGGCACCCTCGCCAAGGCCTGAACCGTAGCCTGGGTTGCTGCAGGCGGGCCACTTACGTAGCCGGAAAGGACATCACGGGCAAGATCGCCGCGTCTCGCCTCGTCCATCAGAGGCACCGAGGAGACGTCATGATCCAAGCTTCGCTTGCAACACACCCATGCCCGGATTCTGGCACGGTCTCGGCGGGTACCGAGAAGGTGAGGTTAGTGCCAGGTGAGAACCAGCACCGCTGCCACCAGGGCGGCGACGACGACCCCGATCACGAAGACGATGACGGGAAGGAGAGGATTGCCGTCGTCGGGGATGGGCCGGTGGGCCACCCGAAGGGATGATGCGTCGGCCCGGCCTTCCGACACGAGACGCGCCATCACGACTTCGGCCTCATGCCGGGAGGCGTGCCGGCCCAGCTCCAACCAACGCTCACCATCACGTTGATCGATGCCCCATGGGAGGTCCGGATTAGGCTTTCGGTACCCCAACCATCGGGACGCTCCCGAGATCCCGCCTCTCAAGCTCGATGCCGCCTTGGTCTCATGACCGCAAGCGTAGAGGACCCGAAGCCCGCGAGCTCACGGCACACCCCCCGAGGCTGTGATGAACGTGGTGTACAGCAAGGGTCGCGAGCGACGAGGTCCGATGAGGAGCGGCTGGAGCGCTCGGAGCGGGTGGGTGAGGCCGAACGGTGGGTTCGCCACCTGCGTTCGACCCGTTGCACGGCGGCATCAACGCTGCTAGCGTCGCGCGGAGCCCGAGCGCTGTGGCGGGCAGGATCACTCCCATCCGACGCCTGAGGAGGGCTCCTTGATGAAGCGACGTTGGGTCTGGATCGCGGTCGCCGCCATGCTGATCGTCCTACCGACGGTGGCGGCCGCGCGCCCCACGGGTTCACACCTGAGGAGACTGGTGCCGGGCAGAGCCATCCTCGACTACCGGTTCCCAGGAACGCGGTCGCTCGCATCGACCGCGGCCGCGGCCCCCGGGGTGAAACGGTTCACGGCCACCGTCGTCGATGGCAAGAAGAAGTTCACCTACACGCTCGTGGGCAAGAATCCGGCGAAGGCCCAGAAGAACCCCGTCACGAACGTCAAGACCGAACTGATCCCCATCAAGATCGTCTTGTCGAACGCCGACACGTTCGACCCGACCGTCGCCGACACCTGCGACACGGTGTGCATCGGCTGTCACCCGCGTGGAGCAGTCACCGATCTTCGCCTCGCGGAAATACACATGGGGCGGGACGAGCTCGGATCGGGTCCAGTATGTCGACGCCTTCCGCCGGGCGGAGTTCCGGAAGTACACGAAGAAGACCGGCGTCAACCCGGGCTACCACGTCAACCTCGTGCCCACGACGTTGCCCGCGATCGACGTGGACGTGCCCGGCGCGCCGCGGCGGATGGTACGGGCCGGCATCCGTGCGGAGAGTTGATCGCGTCGATCGAGATCAACTGGTTCGACGACTACCTTCAGACACGCTGCTTCCGCGCCGTCTCGTCCGACGTCAACCCGGCACCTTTCCGATCTTCGTGTTCCGCAACGTGGTGATGTACGACACATCCACCAACAACTGCTGCATCCTCGGATACCACAACGCGGTCAACACGGTCGCCGGGATCCAGACCTACGGCACTCTCGGACTACGACACGACCCCAGGTGGCAGTTCTTCATCGGGCGATGTCCAGGACGCCTCCACGCTCGCGCACGAGGTCGGAGAGTGGATGGATGACCCGTTCGGGCCAACCCCACGAAGACGTGGGGTCACATCGGTCAGGTCACTGGATGCCAGAAGAACCTCGAGGTCGGAGATCCTCTCTCGGGCACGCTCCTGAACGTAACACGAACGGTACGCGTATCATCGCGCAGGAATTCGCGTTCTTCTCCTGGTTCTATCACCAGAAGCCGAGCCTCGGCGTGAACGGCTGGTACTCGAACGGAGGCACGTTCAAGAAGGCGGCGACGGTCTGCCACTGAGCCCCAGCGCCGGCTCGCGTCCAGATCAGCCAGGGCCGCGCGAGTCAATCGGGACGCAGGAACCGCCGCCGGATCCAGTAGTTGAGTACGAAGAGGGATCCGAGGATGCCGATGGCGACCATCCACCGCACGAACGGGGTGGCGGTCTTCAGGTCCAATGCGCCGAACAAGTGCCCATGCGACCGCGGCCTCGAGCAGGAGGAATCCGACCCATCCCACGGGGGATGAGAGCGTGCGTCGCAAGGACTCTCGCAGATCTGACATCAGGCTTCGCGTCCGGGGTTCCATCGCGGAATCCTCGCAGATTGCTGCCGTTCGTGGCCGCAGCGTTGATAGACTTCCGTCGGATGAGTTAGCCATCGGCCCTCGCGCACCATTGACGCCTGACGTTCGGCGTCGCTCTTCCTGTGCAGCCCGAGGAGGCTGACCCACGTGCAACACATTCCCGACGATCTGCGGCATCCGAACCGGTCCTCTTACCCGCCGACGGGTATCGCCATGACGACGCTCGAGGTCCGCGACCTCTCGGTGGAAGCGGGTGGCAAGACCGTGGTCGAGGGGTTGAGTTTCACGCTGCGTGCCGGCGACAAGATGGGCGTCGTCGGTCGCAACGGTGCCGGGAAGACCAGCACGCTGAAGGTCCTCGCCGGCGAGGCGCCCGCCGCCGGAGGGCGGGTCGCCCATGCGGGCGCGCTCGGGTACCTGCGCCAGGATCCCCGACAGCATCGTGAGGACGACGCCACCGACGGCCTCTCCTACATCCTGTCGGCGCGTGAGCTCACCGACATGGCGCACCGGCTCGAGAAGTACCGCCTCCAGCTCGAGGAGGACCCCACCGAGCGCAACGTCCGGAGGTTCACCCGACTGGAGGAGGAGTACCAGCGCGCCGGTGGCTACCAGGCCGAATCGGAGGCCCGCACGATCACGGCCGGCCTCGGGCTCGCCCAGGATCGGCTGGGGCTCGCCGTGGGCGCGCTCTCGGGGGGCGAACGCAGACGCCTCGAGCTGGCCCGGATCCTCTTCGGAGGGTCGGACCTCCTCCTCCTGGACGAGCCGACCAACCACCTCGACGTCGACGCGAAGGTGTGGCTGATGAAGTTCCTCGCCTCGTACAAGGGCGCCCTCATGGTGGTGAGCCACGACATCGGCCTCCTGGATGCCTCGATCACCAGGATCCTGCACCTCGATGTGGACGGGGTCGTGGAGTACCGAGGCACCTACACCCAGTACCGAGAGGCGCGGAAACGGGATGAGGAGCGCTTGTCCGCCCTCGCCACCCGGCAGGAACGGGAGATCCGCCGCCTGAAGACACTCGCCGACTCGATGCGCGGGCAGACGGCGAAGCGCGCTCGAAAGGCAAAGACGCTCGACACGCGCGCGGCGAAGCTGGAGGCCCGCAAGGTGACGGGCCCGCGTCGGGAGCGCACGGTCCGATTCCGATTCCCTGATCCTCCGCACTGCGGCCGGACGGCGCTGACGGTCGAGGGACTCACGAAGGGCTACGGCGGCCCTGCGGTGTTCGAGGACGTGTCCTTCGACGTCGAGCGGGGAGAGCGGCTCCTGATCATGGGACTGAACGGGGCGGGCAAGACCAGCCTCTTGCGCATCCTCACGGGTCAGACCGTGGCCGACGCCGGCACGTTCCGGTTCGGACACGAGGTGGTCGCGGGCTACTACGCCCAGGAGCACGAAGGTATCGGGGACGGCGTCGACGTCCTCAGCCACATGCGCGCTGCCTCGCCGGCCGACGACCAGGTGCTCCGCTCCCTCCTCGGCATGTTCGGCCTTCCCGGTGAGATGGCGTTCCAGGACGCCGGAACGCTCTCGGGGGGGAGAAGACCAAGCTCGCGCTCGCTCAACTCGTCGCGGGACGCAAGAACCTCCTGTTGCTCGATGAGCCCACGAACAACCTCGACCCACCGTCGCGGACCGCCATCGCGCAGGCGTTGCAGGACTGGCCGGGCGCGATGATCATCGTGAGCCACGACCCGGAGTTCGTGGAGGCGCTGGAGCCTGAACGCGTGCTGATGATGCCGGAAGGCCAGCTCGACTTCTGGGACGACGAGCTGCTCGACCTCGTCTCTTTGGCCTAGGACCGAGGCTCTTCGCTGTAGGGATAGCGTCCCACCCTCTCCAGCGATATGCTCGAGCGCCCTGCTTCCTGGACGAACGAAGGGGTTTCGCTCGTGAGCATCGCTGTTAGGAAGGCCGACCTCATCTTCGTCAACGGCGCCGTGTACACGGTGGATGCCGCACGCTCTTGGGCGCAGGCTGTGGCCGTGGAGGGCGGACGGATCGTCGCCGTGGGTCGAGACGACGACATCATCGACTTCCGGGGGCCACGAACGGAGATCGTCGATCTTGCGGGTCGGATGTTGGTGCCCGGGTTCCAGGATGCCCACGTGCATCCCGTCGGCGGGGGGCTCGACATGCTCCAGTGCGACCTGCACGATCTCTCGACCGCCCAGGAGTACCTGGCGGCGATCCAGGCGTACGCGTCGAACAACCCCGACGCATCGTGGATCCTCGGCGGTGGCTGGGCGATGGACGCGTTCCCGGGAGGGACGCCGACCGCCGAAGCCCTGGACCCGATCGTGTCCGACCGGCCCGTGTTCTTGCCCAACCGGGACGGTCACGGAGGATGGGTCAACTCGGTCGCCCTGAAGATCGCGGGCATCACGCGGGACACTCCCGATCCCGAAGACGGTCGGATCGAACGCGACGCGCGAGGCGAGCCGACCGGCGCCCTGCACGAGGGAGCGATGGACCTGGTCGGGCGTCATGCACCGCCTCCGACCGCGGAAGAGACGTACGAGGGTCTGATGAGGGGCCAGCGATACCTGCACTCCCTCGGCATCACGGCCTGGCAGGACGCGATCGTCGGAGACACGTCATGGATCAACAACCTCGACACCTACCTCGAAGCAGCCGCGAACGGCGATCTCACCGCGCGCGTGGTAGGCGCCTTGTGGTGGGACCGGCATCGCGGTCTCGATCAGGTCGATGAGCTCCTCACCGATAGGGAGCGGGGAGGCGTCGGCCGGTTCGCGGCGACCAGCGTCAAGATCATGCAGGACGGCGTCTGTGAGAACTTCACCGCCTCCGTGTTGGACCCGTACCTGGCCGAGGACGGGTCACCTTCCACGAACCGCGGGATCTCGTTCGTCGAGCCCGAGCTGCTGAAGCAGGTCGTGACCCGTCTGGACGCCGAGGGGTTCCAGGTCCACTTCCACGCGCTCGCCGACCGCGCCGTGCGTGAGGCGCTGGACGCGATCGAGGCCGCTCTCGCCGTCAACGGACCGACGGACGGACGGCATCACCTCGCGCACATCCAGATCGTGCACCCCGACGACATCCCCCGGTTCCGGGCCCTCAATGCGGTCGCCAACGCACAGCCGCTGTGGGCGGCTCACGAGGATCAGATGGACAGGCTCACGATCCCGTTCCTGGGCGAGCCGCGCTGGCGCTGGCAGTACCCGTTCGCCAGTCTCGTGCGCGCCGGCGCGGTCCTGGCCATGGGCAGCGACTGGAGCGTCAGCACGCCGAACCCGCTCGAGGAGATCCACGTGGCCGTGAACCGGCAGATGCCGCCCGAGTACCCGCATGCGGTCGGGGACAACGACGTCTTCCTTCCGGAGGAACGCCTCGAGCTCCCGACCGCGCTGGCGGCTTTCACGATGGGGTCCGCCTACGTGAACCACCTCGACCCCGACACCGGGTCGATCGAGGCCGGCAAGTTCGCGGACGTCGCCGTGCTCGATCGGAACCTCTTCGAGCACCCTGCCGAGGAGATCGCATCGGCCGGTGTGCAGATGACCTTCGTCGAGGGGCAGCGCGTCTACGCGACCGACGACGCATGAATGCGGAAGGAGACTGAGGCGATGGCCGGGAGCCTGAGGAAGTTGGCGGCGATGGCCGTGTTGCTGACGGCGATCGGGCTCATGGCCCCGGCCGAGGCCGCGCCGAGCGGTGGTCAGAGCCGCGTTCGCGGTGACGGACCGTATCAGTGTGTGCTGAAGGCCACGAAGATCGGACCCCAGCTGATCCTCACGTACGGGCTGAGGAGCCATGTGCCAGGGCGCGTGTGGCACGTCAAGATCTGGGACAACAAGCGACTGATCTACTCCCGCGATCGGATCGCGAACGCGAAGGGTAGGTTCACGGCCAGGGCTGAGACCAAGAACCTCCGTGGGCCCGACAACGTGGTGGCCCGGGGTCAGAACGAGACGACAGGTCAGGTCTGCAGGATCGTGCTGAAGGTGTGACCGGCTCTCGATCCTAGAGGTCGTTCGAGCCCGCTCCTGCCGGCGGATGGAGGCGGAGGAACGGCTGCTAGCGTGACGTCCATGCCCGACCCCTCGCCGATCAGCCCGGAGCTCCTCCGATCGATGCTCGTGACCACCGAGGGAGCGCCGGCAGGTCTCCCGGTGGCTGCCTACACGTCGCCAGAAGTCTTCGACTGGGAACAGAGGCGACTGTTCGAGGACGGATGGGTGTGCGTCGGACAGGCCCGGGACCTGGAGACGGCGGGGGACCAGCGAGCGTTCCAGATCGGGCGGGAGGGCCTCCTCCTCGTGCGTGGGGACGACGGGGTCGTGCGTGGCTTCTACAACGTCTGTCGGCACCGGGGACACGAGCTGCTGGAGCCGGGCACATCTCGGAACCTGCGGGGTATCCGGTGCCCCTATCACGCCTGGGTGTACCGGCTCGACGGCGCGCTGGCCGCGGCGCCACGCTTCGGGGAAACCGAGACGTTCGACAAGGCTGTCCATCCCCTTATCGGAGCCCGCGTCGGTGCGTGGCGAGGGTGGATCCTCGCCAACCTCTCCGGCGAGGCCCCCGATCTGTCCGAGGCGGTCCATGATCTGGACGACACGCTCCGCGAGTGGGGGCCGGATCGACTCGTCGCCGGAGCCACCCGCACGCACGAGGTCGCCGCCAACTGGAAGACGATCTCCGAGTCCCACCTCGCTCGTGGATGGCACGATCCGGCATCTGGTGCTGAAGTGACGCAGGAAAGGCCCGCTCAAGACGTGCTCCTCTTCCCGAACCTGCTGTTGAGCCTCCGCCCTGACCACGTCGTGGCCCACAGGCTCGAACCGCTGAGTCCGGGGCTTACCAGCGTGGAGAGCCGCTGGCTCTTCCCTCCCGAGGCCCTGGAGCGCGGATCCTCGAACCCGTCGACCATCAGCGGCGTCGACGAGGTCGCCCAACGCGAGGACTTCCTCACCTGCGAATCCATCCATCGGCAGCTCACGTTCGCCGGGATCGGTCGGCGCCCCTCTTCGTGGAGCCAGGATCGGGTGCGTGCGTACGTTTCGCGGGTGGCACAGCGATACCTGGAGTGAGCAACCACCGGTCCCGTGGGAGCCGAGCGGGGCCATGATCGGCGACCCTGAGAGCTACCTGTGTATATGGCCGAACACCCCCGTTGCGGAGAACCTCTACCGTAGGTGGTGGCGAAGACCGAGCGAGATACCCCATCACGTCGCACCGGAGGTAGTGAATGCGAAAGCTCCTGATCCCCGTGGCCGTCCTCGCGGTCGTCGCCACCGCTTGTTCGGTGAGCCTCGGGACGGCCAACACCGCCCCGTCTCAGAACGCCGCTCCACTGTCCGATACCAACCCGCTCCCCGCCGGGGCGTCGGTCGAGACGGTCGTGCGCCGGGTGCTCCCCGCGGTCGTCAACGTCACGACCGACATCGTAGGCCCGACGGGCCAGGCGGGAGAGGGCGTGGGTACAGGTTTCGTCGTCCGCTCCGACGGCATCGTGGTCACGAACTGCCACGTGGTCGAAGGCGCGTCCAAGATCACGGTTTCCTCCTCTGCTGACAAACCCACCAAGTACGACGCCCACGTGATCGGCGGCGATTGCTCCCACGACCTCGCCGTGCTGAAGGTCGACGGGTCCAACCTGCCCACCGTGGCCCTGGGGAACTCGGCTGCACTCCAGCTCGGCCAACCGGTGGTCGCGCTCGGTTACGCGCTGGCGCTTGAGGGCGGCCCCACCGTCACCACCGGCGTCGTGTCCTCCCTGACCCGCACCATCAAGGTCCAGGATCAGAACTGTCCGGAGTCGGCGTGCAAGAACGGCTCGCGCACCTACACCGACGTCGTCCAGACGGACGCCGCCATCAACCCGGGTAACTCGGGAGGCCCGCTCGTGAACATGCAGGGTGAGGTCGTCGGGATCAATACCGCCGGTGACAACCAGGCCCAGAACATCGGGTTCGCGATCGCGATCGATTCGACGAAGTCGACGATCTCCCAGGCGGAGTCCAGCCCGCTGGCTCCCACGGGGTACATGGGCGTTCTCACGCAGAGCGTGACCTCGGATCTCGCCCTGCAGTTCAACCTCGCGGTGGACAAGGGGGCGTACATCATCTCCACGAACGCCGGCGGCCCGGCAGAGAAGGCGGGGATCCAGTCCGGCGACGTCATCGTGTCGGTGGACGGCAAGGCGGTCGTGGACTCGGAGAGCCTGGGCAAGATCCTCGCCAACTACAAGCCGAGCGATCAGGTCTCGGTCGAGGTCATGGGGAAGGACGGGAACCTCCGCACGGTGAACGTCACGCTCGGAACGCGTCCGCTTCCCGCCACGCTCCCATAGGCGCGGCTATCGACGCACGGGGCCGAGCGTATGCTGGCCTCCGTGCGTCGGTTCCGTCTCCCCATCGGCCGCATCCTCGGCATCCGCCTGTACCTGCACGCCAGTTGGTTCCTGGTGCTCGGTTTGGTCGTGTGGGTCAGCGCGCGGGTGTTCGCCCAGGCGTACCCCGAGCTTCCGGGGGGCGAACGAGGCGCGATGGCCCTGATCACCGGGCTCGCGTTCTTCGCGGGTCTCGCGCTTCACGAGGTATCCCACGCCGTGGTTGCACGTCGGTTCGGGATCGTGGTGCGGGGGATCACCTTGTTCGTGTTCGGCGGCGTGGCGGAGATCGAGGGGGAGGTGCCCACACCCGGGCACGAGTTCGCGGTGGCCCTCGTCGGGCCGGCGACCTCCATAACGTTGGCGGCCTTCCTCGCGCTGTTGGCCATGGGTGCGTCCGGGCTGGATCGGGCAGGCGCCGAGGGCGTGTTGTACACGCTGGCGGCGGTCAACCTGGGGGTGGCGCTCTTCAACCTGATCCCCGGGCTCCCGCTGGACGGCGGGCGGCTCCTGCGCGCGGGGATCTGGCGCTGGACCGGCGATTTCGCCCGAGCGACCCGGATCGCCGCGCTGGGGGGCAGGCCGTGGCGTGCTCGCTCGCGGCGATCGGGATCGTGGTGGCGCTCCTGGGGGATCTCGAAGGGCTCTGGTACGTCCCGATGGGCGCGTTCATCTGGCTCCTGGCTCGCCGCTCGGCCCATGCACGGGTTCCCGGTGAGGTGGGTGCGTTAGCCTTGCCGCGTGAAGGTGACCCTGCGCAATCCAGACCGTGAGCTCGAGGTGGTCGGCGGGCGACCGCTCCGGGCGGTCCTGGAAGAACTCGAAGTCGACCCCGACACGGTGCTCGTGATCCGGGCCGGCGAGCTGATCACGCGCGCCGAACCCCTGGCGGATGACGACCGCATCGAGATCAGGCCCGTGATCTCCGGAGGGTCATAGAGCATGCGCTGCAAGCGCTGTGGAGATGCCGCGGCTGTGGAGATCCGCCGGAGCAACAGCGCATTCTGCGCGCGGTGCTTCCTGGTCGTGACGAAGGAACAGGTGCGCAAGGCCATCCGGAGGTTCGAGATGTTCGGACCGACGGACCGGCTCCTCGTGGCGGTGAGCGGGGGCAAGGACTCTCTGGCCCTTTGGGACATCCTCCTCGACCTTGGCTACGAGGCCACCGGCCTGTACCTCGGCCTCGGCATCGGGGAGTACTCGGGCCGGTCCGGCGAGCTGACACGGGCGTTCGCGCGCGACCGCGAAGCGGAGCTGATCGAGGTCGACCTGGCGCAGGAGTACGGCTTCGACATCCCGACCGCCGGCCAGCGCGGCTCCCGATCCACCTGCGCGGTCTGCGGCTTGTCGAAGCGCTACGTCTTCAACCGGGCGGCGGTCGAGGGTGGCTTCGACGTGGTCGCCACCGGCCACAACCTCGACGATGAGGCGGCGACGCTGCTCGGGAACACGCTGCGGTGGAACCTTCAGTACATGGCCCGCCAGTCGCCTTCCCTTCCAGCCGAACCCGGGATGGTGAAGAAGGTGAAGCCCCTGCATCGCCTCAGCGAACTGGAGACCGCCGCCTACGCGTTCCTCCGTGGCATCGACTACGTCGTCGAGGAGTGTCCGTTGGTGGCCGGCAACACGCAGCTGCGGTACAAGCAGGCGATGAACGAGATCGAGCGAAGCTCACCCGGGACGAAGACCCAGTTCTTCCTGGGGTACCTCGACAGGGCGGCCCCCTGTTCGCGGACTCCGACGCGGTGGACCTGCGGGGGTGCGGATCCTGCGGACAGCCGACCACGGGTGCGTACTGTGCTTTCTGCCGCGCTCGTGCGCAGGTCCTCGGCTCGCGCCTGGGCGAGGTGCGGGGCCCGAACGATCTCGAGGTGGCCGAGGCCTCGGCCGACGAGGTCATGCCCCTCGAGATCTACGGTGGGGCTTCGCGGTGACGGGGGTCTTCCGAGACGGTGAGAAGGCCTTGCTGATCGACCAGCGCGATCGCACCTACCTCTTCCAGCTCCAGGCCAGCGCCACCTACCACACCCACTCGGGCACGATGGCCCACGACGCCTTGATCGGGCAACCGGAAGGCACCACGGTCACCACCTCGAAAGGGATGGTCCTGGTTGCCTTCCGCCCTCGGTTCGCCGACTTCGTCCTCAAGATGCCTCGTGGGGCCCAGGTCGTGTACCCGAAGGACCTGGGGCCGATCGTGACGTACGCGGACATCTATCCGGGCGCCCGGGTCCTGGAGGCCGGAACGGGGTCCGGCGCCCTCACCATCGCCCTGTGCCGGGCTGTGGGGCCAACGGGCCGCGTGGTCTCCTACGAGTTGCGCGCGGACCATCAGGTGCAGGCGCGTAAGAACCTGGCGGCGTTCTTCGGCGAACTGCCCCCCACGTTGGAGCTCCGCGAGGGCGGACTCGAGCAAGTGGGATCCTCCGGCGAGCGATACGACCGAGCCGTGCTGGACATGCCGGATCCCTGGCAACCGCTGTCAGCGCTGGCGGAGGTGTTGGATCCGGGCGCGGTGGTGTGCGCGTATCTGCCCACGACGGTCCAGATCCAGCAGTTCGTGCTCGCGCTGCCCGAGCACGGGTTCGTCCACGTGGAGACGTTCGAGACCCTGAAACGAGGGTGGCACGTCACGCTACGCAGCGTCCGCCCGGACCACCGGATGCAGGGACATACGGGTTTCCTTACGGTGGGCCGACGTGTCGTTTCCGGCACCTAGACTCGACCTTCGACCGGAGATACCCGAAATCAGGCCTAAGCCGTTCGGCCAGATATGCCGTAAACCTTGAATGAGAAGGTCGTGCGGGGTTCCTGGGAAGGAGCCCCGACCGAACATATACTCAGCGCCCCGCGGGTGGAGGTGAGACCCTGATGGCGAACCACCAGGCAGAGGTCGAACGCTACGAACAGCAGGCCCATGAGCTCCAGACCCAGGTGAAGTTCCTGGAGGAAGAGGTCGGCCTCCTGCGCCGTCGACTCACCAACGCTCCACGCCAGGTCGGCCTCCTCGAGGAGAAGCTCGTCGAGACCAGGGAACAGTTGGCGAGGGCCGGCGCGCAGAACCAGAAGCTGGCCGACGCCCTCCGAGCGGAGCGCGAGAAGATCGAGGCCCTCGTCGAGGAGGTCGAGAAGCTCTCCCAGCCCCCGGCCACGTTCGGCGTCTACCTGGCGAGGAACGACGACGGCTCGCTGGATGTCATCACCGCGGGGCGGAAGATGCGGGTCATGCCCGCCCCGGACCTGGACGAACGCAAGTTCCGCCCCGGCGTCCAGGTGGTCCTGAACGAATCGCTCAACGTCGTGGAGGTCCTCGAGCCGGACCGCGCGGGCGAGGTCGTGAAGGTGAAGGACAGCTCTGGGTCGGACCGCCTCATCGTGGTGGGTCGCGGCGACGAGGAGTACGTGGCGCACCTCGCGGGCGCCCTCCTCGAGACACCCGTGCGCACGGGCGACAACGTCCTGTTCGACCTTCGTTCCAACGTGGCGACGGAGCTCCTCCCCAAGGAGGAAGTGGAGGAACTCGTCCTCGAGGAGATCCCCGACGTCAGCTACGAGGACATCGGCGGCCTCGAGGGGCAGATCGACGCCATCCGCGACGCCGTGGAGCTGCCGTTCCTCTACGCGGAGCTGTTCCACGAGCATGAGCTCGAGGCGCCCAAGGGCGTGCTCCTGTACGGGCCCCCCGGCTGCGGTAAGACGTTGATCGCCAAGGCGGTCGCGCATCGCTGGCGGACAAGGTGGCCGAGCGCACCGGGTCGCAGCGACGCCCGCAGCTACTTCCTGAACGTCAAGGGCCCGGAGCTGCTCAACAAGTACGTGGGCGAGACCGAGCGCCAGATCCGCGAGATCTTCCAGCGCGCGAAGGAGCGCAGCGAGGAGGGCCTGCCGGTCATCGTCTTCTTCGACGAGATGGACTCCATCTTCCGCACGCGGGGGACCGGGATCAGCTCGGACGTCGAGTCCACGATCGTGCCACAGCTCCTGAGCGAACTGGATGGGGTCGAGACCCTCAAGAACGTGATCGTGATCGGCGCCTCCAACCGTGAGGACCTGATCGACCCCGCCATCCTGCGCCCCGGGCGTCTCGACGTGAAGATCAAGATCGAGCGCCCCGACGCGGACCAGGCCAAGAGCATCATGGCGCAAGTACCTGCATCCTGTGGTGCCCATCCACCCCGACGAGGTCGCGCGATTCGGAGGCGACGCGCAGCAGGCGTGCTTCCGCATGATCGACAAGACGGTCGAGCAGATGTACGAGCCCAGCGACCGCAACCGGTTCCTCGAGGTCACCTACGCCAGCGGCGACAAGGAGATCCTCTACTTCAAGGACTTCAACTCGGGCGCCATGATCGAGAACATCGTGCGCCGCGCGAAGAAGGACGCCATCAAGCGCTTCCTGTCGAAGGGCGAGAAGGGCATCAAGACCGAGGACCTGCTCACGGCCATCCGCGATGAGTTCAAGGAGAACGAGGATCTCCCCAACACCACGAATCCCGACGACTGGGCGCGGATCTCGGGAAGAAGGGCGAGCGCATCGTCTACGTCCGCACGCTGCTGGGCCACGACGGTGACGGCCGCCAGGTGGAGCGCGTGAACGCTGGTCAGTACCTGTAAGGTGGCCCCATGGCCATCCCCAAGGTCTTCGGCACCGAGACGGAGTATGGGATCGCGGCGGCCGGCGTGCCCGACTTCAACCCCGTCCTAGCTCGTCTCTTCTGATCAGCACCTACGCCGGATCGCTCCGGAGGATCCGCTGGGACTACGAGCAGGAATCGCCTCTGCGCGACGCCCGCGGATTCGAACCCGTGCCGGCGCGTGAGGGATCCGACGAGGACCTCGGCCTGGCGAACGTGATCCTGCCGAACGGCGCGCGGTACTACGTCGACCACGCGCACCCCGAGTACTCCACGCCGGAGTGCCTCACGCCCCGCGAGCTGGTCGTGCATGACAAGGCGGGGGAGCGGATCCTGGAGCGGTCCCTCGAGGAGGTGGTGAGGGCGCTGCCCAGCGCGCCGCCGCTGTCGATCTACAAGAACAACAGCGACGGCAAGGGCAACTCGTACGGCACGCACGAGAACTACCTCGTGGACCGAGCGACGCCGTTCGGCGACATCGTGCGCGATCTCACGCCCTTCTTCGTGTCCCGGACCGTGTTCACGGGCGCCGGCAAGGTGGGGGCGGAGGCCGCCTGGGACGAGCGCGGCCGCGCCATCTACCAACTCACGCAGCGCGCGGACTTCTTCGAGACGGAGGTGGGGCTGGAGACCACGCTGAAGCGGCCCATCATCAACACGCGCGACGAGCCGCACGCCGACCCCGAGAAGTACCGGCGGCTCCATGTGATCGTCGGGCGACGCCAACATGTGCGAGGTCGCCACGTACCTGAAGATCGGAACCACGGCCATCGTGTTGAAGATGATCGAGGACCGGTGCCTGCCGGAGCTCACGCTGCAGCACCCCGTGGAGTCGCTGCACGCACGTCTCGCGCGACCTGAGCCTCGCCGAGACCGCTCGAGCTCGCCGACGGGCGGTCGATGACCGCCTTGCAGATCCAATGGGAGTACTTCGAGCACGCGCGCAAGTACGTGGAGCGCGAGGACGACACGCCCGAACAGCGCGAGGTGCTGGCAGCGCTGGGAGGCGGTGCTCGATGCCCTGGAGACGATCCCGTTCTCGCTCCATCGGCCAGCTCGATTGGGTGGCGAAGTATCGTCTGCTCACGGCGCTATCGGGATCGCGACGGGCTGGAGTGGGCCGACCCGAAGCTGCATGCCATCGACCTGCAGTACCACGACGTGCGGCGCGATCGGGGGCTCTACTACCGGCTCGAAGCCGCGGGCAAAGTCGAGCGGCTCACCACCGACGAGGAGGTGGACGACGCGATCATGGAGCCACCGGAGGACACCCGCGCCTACTTCCGCGGCCGTTGCATCTCGCGGTTCCCCGACGCCATCGCCGCGGCGTCCTGGGATTCGCTGATCGTAGACATCGGCGCGGACGCGCTGCAGCGGATCCCGATGCGCGAGCCGCTCCGAGGCACGAAACAGCACGTGGAAGATCTCCTCGCCCAAGCCGAGGACGCCGCGTCGCTGGTCCGCATGCTCGCCGGCTGACCGGTCTTCGCACCCACCGCGGATAGAATCCGTCAGCACGGAAAGGAGTCACACCGTGCCACAGGAGCAGGAACAGAAGAAGGTCCAGAAGAAGGGCGGCGGCGGCGAGACTGACGCCGATGCCGGCCAGGTCACCGCCACCGGCAAGGCGGCCGAGCTCAAGGAGGAGATGGACGACATCCTCGACGAGATCGACTCCGTGCTGGAGGAGAACGCCGAGGAGTTCGTGAAGTCCTACGTCCAGAAGGGCGGCGAGTGAGCGACCGACGGCACCCTTCCGATCGTGGGTCCGCCATTCGGCGCCAACCCATCGTTCGTGGATCTGCTGCGGGCCGAGCGGCCCGAGGCGCTCGCCCCGCTTCCAGGCCACGGTGTCGGCCGAGGTCGCCGCACGGGTCCCGCACGGGACCACGGTGCTGGGCCTGAAGTACGCGGACGGCGTGATCGTCGCGGGGGACCGGCGCGCGACCGCGGGCTACAGCATCGCCGACGACCGGATGCGCAAAGTGTTCCCCGCAGACGACTACTCGCGCGATCGCCATCGCGGGGGTGGCGGGCATGGCCGTAGAGATGGTGAAGCTCTTCCAGTTGGAGCTCGAGCACTACGAGAAGCTCACGGGAGACCGCCTCTCTCTCGAAGGCAAGGCGAACCGGCTGGCGCAGCTGATCCGCCAGAACTTCCCGCTCGCGATGCAGGGCCTCGTGGTGGTGCCGCTGTTCGGCGGGTACGACCTTCGGCGAGGCGAGGGCCGCCTGTTCCACTACGACGCCACCGGCGGGCGCTGGGAGGAGGACGACTACCAGGCCACGGGCTCGGGCAGCGCGCCGGCGAAGAACTCCCTGAAGAAGCGCTGGAAGCCGGGTCTGTCCCGCGAGGAGGCGCTGCGCGTCGCCGCCGAGGCATTGCTGGACGCATCCGAAGACGACGTCGCCACCGGAGGCCCCAACCCGAACCGGCACATCTACCCGACCGCGCTCGCCGTGACCGCCTCGGGGGCAGATGAGGTCCCGGAGGACGAGATCGCCGCGGCGGTGGCGACCGTGCTCGAGGAGCGTGCCTGATGTCGTTCATGCCTTACGTCGCGCCCGAGCAGATGATGAAGGATCGCTCGGACTACGCCCACAAGGGCATCGCCCGCGGGCGCTCCGTGATCGGTCTGGAATATGCCGACGGGCTGCTCTTCATCGCCGAGAACCCCTCCAGCACGCTGCACAAGATCAGCGAGATCTACGACCGGATCGCCTTCGCCGGGGTGGGCAAGTACAGCGAGTTCGAAGATCTGCGGATCGCCGGCATCCGTCATGCCGACATGCGGGGCTACTCCTACGGCCGCGAGGACGTTAAGGCTCGGGACCTCGCCAACGCCTACTCCCAAGCCCTCTCGACCATCTTCACGCAGCAGATGAAGCCCTATGAGGTGGAGATCCTGGTCGGCGAGGTAGACGGCGATGCCGAGCGGCACGGCGCTGTACCACGTCCTCTTCGACGGATCGGTGACCGACGAGCACGGCTTCGTCGCGATCGGCGGCCACGCGGAGGACCTCACGGACACCCTGAAGAGTCGCGTACCGGACCGGCTGGGACCTCGCTACGGCCGTGCGGACCGGCCGTCGGAGGTCCTGGGATCGCCCGACGGCCGCACGATCGGACGCGAAGGCCGTCGAGGCCGGCATCCTGGACCGTACGCCGGACGCAACGCCGGAAGTTCCATCGCCTCGAGGAGGCGAGGTCGCCGAGATCCTCGGCGGCTAGCCCGGCTCCCTGCCGTTCGCCACGGCGCGGCCGTAGGCTGTGCGGCATGGACCGGCGGATCTTCGGGCTCGAGAACGAGTACGGCGTCACCTGCACCTTCCGAGGGCAGCGCCGCCTCTCGCCCGACGAGGTGGCGCGATACCTGTTCCGACGGGTGGTGCACTGGGGCCGGTCCTCCAACGTCTTCCTGGAGAACGGCGCGCGACTCTATCTCGACGTCGGCTCGCATCCCGAGTACGCCACCCCGGAGTGCGACGCGATCGAGGAGCTGGTCGCCCACGACAAGGCGGGCGAGCGGATCCTCGAGGGGCTGCTGGCCGCCGCCGAGACTCCGCTTGCACGAGGAGGGCATCAACGGTCAGGTCTACCTGTTCAAGAACAACACCGACTCCGCCGGGAACTCCTACGGTTGCCACGAGAACTACCTGGTGGCGCGCCACGGCGAGTTCGCGCGCATGGCCGACTTCCTGATCCCGTTCTTCGTGACGCGACAGATCTGGTGCGGTGCGGGCAAGGTCCTGCACGGGCCGCGCGGCGCCCAGTTCTGCATCAGCCAGCGCGCCGAGCACATCTGGGAGGGCGTATCCAGCGCCACCACGCGCAGCCGGCCGATCATCAACACCCGCGACGAACCGCACGCCGACGCCGAGCGGTTCCGCCGGCTGCATGTCATCGTCGGCGACTCGAACATGAGCGAGCACACCACGTTCATGAAGACGGGGATCACGGACCTGGTCCTGCGCATGGTGGAGGCCAACACCGTCATGCGGGACCTCACGCTGGAGAACCCGATCCGCGCGATCCGCGAGATCAGCCACGACACCACGTGCACGCGTACGGTCAAGCTGGCGAACGGGCGGGAGCTCTCCGCCATCGAGATGCAGACCGAGTATCTCGAGAAGACCGAGCGATTCATCGAGCGCCGCGGCGCCGACGAGGTCTCTAAGCGGCTGCTCGGCGAGTGGCGCGAGCGCCTTGGAGGCGCTCTCGCGGCGGCGATCCCGACCGCCTGGGTCGGAAGATCGACTGGGTTACCAAGCGCTTGCTGATCGACCGCTACATGGCGAAGCACGACCTAGCGCTCGCCTCGCCGAAGCGTGGCGCTCCTCGACCTCGCCTACCACGACGTGAACCGCGCGAGGGGCCTCTACTACCTGCTGGAGAAGGGCGGCAAGGTCGACCGGGTCGTGACCGACGCGCAGGTGAGCCGCGCGATGCGCGAGCCCCCGCAGACCACGCGGGCGAAGCTCCGCGGGGACTTCATCCGCCAGGCGAAGGCGAAGCGTCGCGACTACACGGTCGACTGGGTGCACCTGAAGCTGAACGACCAGGCGCAGCGAACGGTGCTCTGCAAGGACCCGTTCCGCAGCGTGGACGAGCGCGTGGACCAGCTGATCGCCCACATGTGAAGGTCGCGCCTCGCTCAGCGATCCGCGAGCATGATGACGATCGTGAGGATCCCGAGGATCCCGGCGAACAGTCCGAGGATGAGCGAGGGTCCTTCCCCCAAGCGGACCGAACTCTCCGCGGCGGAGCGCGGTCGTGACCTCGCGGAGCCGGTGGACGCCCAACCCGATCATCCCGATCCCGAGCAGGCAGAAGCCGACCCCGAGCACGACGTAGGGCCACGCCTGTCCGCGCGTGAAGTCGGGGATGAACTTCGCGACGCCGAGGCCGACAGCAAGTGCCGTGAGCCCGGAGCGCAGCCAGGCGAGGTACGTGCGCTCGTTCGCGAGATGGGTGCGGCGCGATGCGTCGACGGGCGGTTCGGAGATCGGGTCGGGCGCGTCGCTCATCGCGGGCATCCTGCCACAGGCATCCACGCGACAGCTAGAGGTCGAGCTGGGCCCGCCAGCGACGGTTGCGACGACGGCCATACGGCCGGCGAGGACCCCCGCGGCGCCCGCCGCGAGCACGCCCAGTCGGCATCTCGGCGCCCGACCTTCGGCCGCCAGGTTGCAGTGCCGGGAGTCCGTCCACCTCGACCAGGTGATGACGCTCCTCGACGCGTGCCGCGCGCAGTTGGTCCCACAGCGCACGGCGCGCGTCGTCCTCGTCGACGGCCGGTACCGGCACGTTGATGTCAGAGAGGTCGTCGCGCGAGGAGCCAGTCCTGCGATCCGGACCGGAGCCGAGGAGTACCGCTCGCGGTCCGATGAGTACAGGACGGGTATGGCCACGGGCCCCTACCGTCGACGAGATCGGCTGAGCGTATCGCCGACGCGTGCGGCATCCCGGTCTCGACGATGATCACCTCCGCGCCGGCTGCGGCAGCCGCCGCGAGGCCGTCGATGCGCGGCGGTCGTCCGTGTCGGTGATCCGGGTGGCGCCTCCAGCCCGGCCGCATCCCGGCGATCACCACGCTAGCCGCAAGCAGGCTCGGTGAGCACGACGACCGGCAGCATGCGCGGAGGTGGTGCGACGGTTCGGGCGAGACTCGCGCGGTCCGTGGCCATGCCGCCGATATGATGCCGCACGATGGCCGGAGGACGACCGGATGGAGCCGCTGGAACGCCTGTTGAACCTGGTGGGGCTCCTGCTGGAGACCCGCCAGCCGCTCACGTTCGAGCAGATCCGCGCGACCCTCGAGCCCTACGGGCAGGAGAAGCATCGACACCGCGAAGCGGATGTTCGAGCGCGACAAGGACCTACTGCGGGACTACGGCGTGCCGCTGGAACTGGTCGACATCGACGCCTGGGGACCGAGCAGGGCTACCCCATCCCGAAGGACAAGCTACTACCTGCCGGAGATCGCGTTCACGCCGGAGGAGCTCGGGCGCGCTGCTCGTGGCGGCGCAGAGCGGAGGGGAGAACACTGGCCGCCGAGCAGGGCGCGCGCAAGCTCCTCTACGGGGCCGACGGGGGGGTCCTGGCCGGGCTGGCGGGAGGCCCGCTCGCATCGGGCTCGGACGCCCGCAGCGCCCTGGTCCTGGCGGTGGCGGCGCGGTGCCAGGAGCACCGGCGGCTGAAGTTCGGCTATCGGAACTCGCGCGGAGCAGGTGGGAGAGCGCGACGTGGACGCCTTCGCGATGGTCTATCCGGGGCGGTCACTGGTACCTGGTAGGTCACGACCGGGACCGCACGACGTCCGCGCCTTCCGGCTGTCGCGGTTCACGACGCGAGCCCGTGACCGATGCGGGCGACGGTGTGCGGCACCCCCGGAGGGCTTCAACGCAGCCGACCATGTCCAGGCAGGTCCCTGGGCGCCCGCGGGCGAAGAACGGGCCCGGTGGCGTTCGCCCCCGAGGTCGCTTGGTGGGCGACCGGCTCCCTGGCGGGCGCCGCGGCCGAGCCGGCGCGGACCGGACGGATGGGTGGAGCCTGGTCACGTGCCCATGGCGGACGAGGACGCCCTCGCGGCGCTGATCCTGCAGTTCGGCCCCGACGCCGAGGTCGTGGAGCCGGCGTCGCTCCGCGCCGAGGTCGTCCGTCGCCTGGAGGCGGCCGCGTGTGCCTGAGCGCCGCCGTCGGCCGCCCAAGACCAGCGAGCGGCTGGGCCGGATGCTCGTCATCGTCCCCTACCTCGTGCAGCATCAGGGGGCGCGCCTCGGGGAGGTCGCCGCCCTCTTCGAGGTTCCTGACCGGCGCAGCTCCGTCGCGATCTGGACCTGCTCTTCATGTCGGGTCTGCCGCCGTACGGGCCCGGCGACCTGATCGACGTCGACGTGGACGAGGACGACCGCATCTGGATCTCGATGGCCGACCATTTCTCCCGCCCGCTGCACCTGACCCGCAGCGAGGCGCTCGCGCTCTATCTCCGAGGCACGGAGCTCGTCGCGACGCCCGGCGTTCCCGGATGCACCGGCGCTCGCAAGCGCGCTGCGTGAAGCTGCGCGAGAGTCTCGGCCCCGAGTCCTTGAGCGCCGCCGAGCACGGATCGAGGCGGCGGTGGCCGACGAGCGAACTCCCGAGCACCTGGAGCTCTTACGCTCGGCGATGCCGCGGATCGCCATCGAGTGCAGATCGACCTACTACGCCGCGTCCACGGGCGCCTGGACCCAACGGCACGATCGAGCCTGAGGAACTGTTCTCGAGCCTGGGCAACTGGTACGTGGCGGCTTGGGACACGGACGCAGACGCGGAGCGGCTGTTCCGAGCCGACCGGGTCCGAGCGGCCGAGCGCGCCGGAGGCGGTGTTCGAACCCCGGGGTCTCGAGGGTGCCGGCCGGCCGCTCTACACGCCTACCGAGCGCGACGTCCCTGTTCGTCTGACGGCTCCGCCCGGCCGCGCGCTGGATCGTCGGAGTATTACGCCACCGTCGGACCCGGTGGAGAACGCCGACGGATCGCTGGAGGTCACCCTGCCCGCCCGGCAGCTCGGATGGGTGGCGCGACTCCTCCTGCGGGTGGGCCCCGACGCGGAGGTCGTGGAGCCCGCCGAGCTGCGCGACGAGGTCCGCGACGCTCGCCGACCAGACGCTCGCTCGCTACCCGCCTGACATGCCGACCCGCGGTCGGACCCATCGGGGGCTGACCCGCTTGGGGTAGTCCCGTTCGCGTCTCGGTGGCTCAAGTCACGCGAGCCCGCCACCGATAGCTCCCGTGAGATGACAACCATCCGCACGACGTGCCCCCGATGTGGCGAGGTGGACATGGGCCCGGAGGCCATCCTCCTGTCCGTCCGCCAGAACGGCCGGGAGGGGAGCTACCGGTTCACCTGCCCCAGCTGCAACGACGACGTCGAGAAGCGCGCCGACCGCAAGATCGTGGCGCTGCTGGTCTCGGCCGGCGTCGATATCGACCAGGGCGAGGGAGCGCAGGGACTCATCCCGAGCTGTTCGACGAGATCGGACGAAGACCCGAGAGGTCCGCTGCCGCAGGGCCCGCCCTTCTCGATCGACGACGTCATCGAGTTCCACTACCTCCTCGAGGACGACCGGTACATCGCGCGAGTTCCTCGCCTCCAGCGGCGGCGCCTGAGCGAGGGGTCGACAGCCCCACTCCCTCGTGTAGCATCGGTTCGTGAACGCCTGGATCCTCGTGTGGTTCATCGTGGCCCTGATCACCACCGTCGCGGTGATCGTGTTCGCGATCGCCCTGGTCCGCCACGGCCTGATCCTGCTGGGGCGAACCGCCAAGCAGGTCCAGGAGGAGGCCCAGCCCATGGTCGACGACATCTCCCGTCAGACGCGGAGGGCATCCGAGCACGCCGCCGTCGCTCAAGCTCCCCCACGAACCCGATCCTGAGCGGGAGCCCGGGGTAGAATCGACTCGGGCACGGAGCCCGCCATCATGCTCAACATCGGTCCCCAAGAACTCCTCCTCATCCTCGTCGTCGCCCTCGTCATCGTGGGTCCGAAGAAGCTGCCCGAGCTCGCGCGCGCTATCGGCCGCGGTATGAACGAGTTCCGGAAGATCCAGGACGAGGTCAAGGACATGGTGACGTTCGACCTAGGCGTCGATCTGGACGATTTCGCAGCCGATCCGAACCCGTCCGAGTCGGACGCGGCCTCCGCGCCGGCCACGGACGAGCCCCCGACCGTCGACGTGCCTCACTTCACGGCGGACCTGGGCCCGGAACCCGAGCCGCTGCCGCTTCCCTCGGTGAAGGCGGCTGAGCGCGACGCAGCTTCCGATCTGGCGGCCGGCACGGACGACGCCTCGTCCTCGGCGGCAGGCTGAGTCGCGCTCGCGCATGGTGAGACTTCCGCGACCCCTGCGCAGGCGTACCGAGCCCGAGCGGACGGGCACCATGACCGTCGTCGAGCATCTCGAGGAACTTCGGCACCGGATCGTGGTGAGCGCGATCGCCATCACGGTGGGGGCGGTGGTCGGTTGGTTCCTCTACAACTGGGCCATCCAGCTGATCCTGCATCCGTTCTGCGGCTACGTGGACAGCCTCCCCAAGAACGCACAGCCCTTGGCGGGATGCCGCCTCGTGTCCAACGGGCTCCTCGAGCCGATGGTGTTCAAGCTCAAGGTCGTGTTGTTCCTCGGCCTCTTCGTGGCCCTGCCCGTCCTCCTATACCAGCTGTGGGCGTTCATCGTGCCCGGCCTCACGGAGCGCGAGCGCAAGATGGCGGTTCCCTTCGTGGTCAGCTCGCTGCTCCTGTTCGCCCTCGGGGCTACGTTCGCGATCTTCACGCTGCCGTTCGGGCTCCAGTTCCTCCTCGGCTTCGCGGGCAGCGACGTCACGCCGTTGATCAGCGCCAACAGCTACATCAGCTTCGTCCTGCTGATGATGGCGGCCTTCGGCGTCTCGTTCGAGTTCCCGATCCTTCTGGTCTTCCTCACGATGGTCGGCGTATTGTCGAGCCGGCAGCTCCGTTCGTGGCGACGCTGGGCCATCCTGGGCATCTCCGTGTTCGCCGCGGTCATCACGCCCAGCTCCGACCCGTACACGATGCTGGCGTTGATGCTGCCCATGGTGTTGTTCTACGAGGCGTCTATCATCATCGCCCGGTTGATGAAGAAGTAGCCCGACGCAGGAAGCAGGTTCTCCCATGGCGATCAAAGGTAAGTCCAAGAAGCGGAACACTCCGAGGCCGGTGGCGCGCGCCCCGCGGCGTGAGCCGGTGGCGGTGAAGCCCCCGGTGTTCCAGCGGCGCTGGGTCCAGGTCACCGGCGCGTTCCTCCTGGGCATGCTCGCCTTCATGGCGCTGATCTGGTTCGCGAACGGCCTCCGTGCGAACCGTGAGAAGGATGCGGCGGCAGCGGATGCGGCCAACAAGCTCAAGGCGGCGCAGTCTTGGCAGAGCTCCGTGGAGGGGTCGGTGGGTAGGCTCGGCACGTCGCAGCAGGGTCTTCCACCTGCCGTGTTCCCGGAGATGGCCGCGGCCCTGACCCAGATGAAGAAGGGAACCGTTCCCGACGGCGCCGCGACGACCTTCACGACGGCCTCCGAGGCGGCGGGCAAGACCGCCAAGAAGTTGACGGCCTTCGACCTCGCAGGGGCCATCAGTGGGCAGGGCTTCACCGAACCTGAGGCCGCCTCGTTCACCTCGTCGAAGGACGGGCTCATCGGGGCACTGGAGCTGTATCAGAACGCTGCCCAGGTGGGGGCCCAGGCGGTGGACGCCACGGGCGCGCAGCAGGCCGCGCTGGTGAAGATCGCCTCGGATCTGCACGCGCAGGCCGACGCCCAGCTGCAGCGAGCCTGGACCCTGTACCGTGCCGCGCTCGCAGCGGGCGGCGATGTATCCCTCCCGAACGGTCCCATCCCGGGGCTGCCCGGCGGCGGCGCGTAGGGACCTTCGTGAACGCAGGGCCGTCGCCGGGTCCGGTGGTTGTCATCGCGAACCCCACGGCGGGCGGGGGCAAGGCCGGCCGGCTGATCGGGAAGGTCGACGCTCTCCTGCGGGGTCTACGGGTGGACCATGAGATCCGCGTGACCGAATCGCCCGCCGAGATGGAGTCGGCGGCTCGCGCCGCCGCGAGCGAAGGCGCCAAGGTCGTTGCGGTACTGGGGGGCGACGGCACGATCTCCTGCGCCGTCAACGGCCTCATGGGCACCGAGGCGGCCCTGGCCGTCCTCCCCGCGGGGACCGGCGACGATCTCGCACGATCGCTGGGCGCCCGGCCGCTGGATGCGGCGGTTCGGCTCCTCGCCAACCCCAAGCTCCGAAGGATCGATGTCGTGCGCGCCACGACCTCGTCCGGCGTCCGTCACTTCGTGAACGTTGCAGGGGCAGGGTTCGACTCGGAGGTCAACGAGGTCGCGAACACCATGGACGGCCGCCTGGGCGGTACGGTCACCTACCTCGCCGCGCTCGTGAAGACCCTCTCTCGGTTCACCCCGGCGAGCTTCGAGGTGAGCGTTGACGCCGGGAGCTGGTCGGGCGACGGCATGCTGGTCGTGATCGGCAACGCGCTCTCGTACGGAGGAGGGATGAGGGTCACCCCTGATGCCCTGCTGGACGATGGGTCGCTCGACGTCTGCGTGATCGAGGCGCTTTCGAAGACGGCGTTCCTGAGGGCGTTCCCGAGGGTCTACAAGGGGACCCACACATCGCATCCGAAGGTGCGGATGCTGCGGGGCGCCAGGGTCGAGATACGCGCGAACCGCGCCCTGCAGGTCTACGCTGACGGGGAGCGGCTCGGTCCGCTCCCCGCGACGTTCGAATCGGTGCCCGGCGCGCTTTCCGTGGTCGTCGGGCCGGATGCGAAAGGATTCCGATGAGTGACGGACTTCTCCTGATCCACGCCTTCCCGCTGGATGCCCGGATGTGGGAGCCGCAGATGCGCACGCTCGCGTCCCGGATCACGATCGCGGCTCCCGATCTTCCGGGGTTCGGCTCCGCGCCCGACGTCGGCCGGGTGATGTCCATGGGGGCGGCGGCCGACCGATGTCTCCAAGCCGCGGATGCGGCGGGCCTCGAGCGCTTCGTGGCGTGCGGTCTGTCTATGGGGGGCTACGTGGCCATGGAGCTCTGGCGGCTGGCGCGGCAACGGATCGACGGACTGATCCTGGCCAACACGCGATCGGAGGCGGACGCGGCGGAGGGTGCCGCCGGCCGGCGTGCCCTCGCCGACCGGCTGGACGCGGAAGGCAACGGGTTCATGGTGGCCAGCCCACCGCCGCTCCTGTCCCCGGGTGCCCCGGCCTCGCTGCAGACGTTGGTCCGCGAGAACATCGCTGATCAGCCCGCCTCGTCGATCGCGGCCGCGGCCCGAGGGATGGCGGAGCGGCTCGATTCGACGCCGGACCTCGGCACGATCGACGTTCCGGTGCTGGTGATCACGTCGGAGCAGGACTCGCTGATCCCGCCGGCCGTGACCCTGCAGATGGCTCAGCATCTCCACGACGTGGAGACCGTGACCATCTCGGGGGCCGGCCACCTCTCGAACCTCGAGGCGGCGGAGGCGTTCGACGGTGCGCTGGCGCCCTTCCTTGCCCGGTGCGGTCTTCCGGTGTGACGCAGGGCCGTGCTCGGGTCCGGGGAGGCATCTCGGGGAGTACGCGCGCCCGTAGACTGACCCGGTGAGCCTCACCCCCCAAGCCTTCGCCGGCGGTTACGCGTTCGCCCTGGACGCCTTCCAGCTACAGGCGATCGATGCAGTAGATCAGGGCATCTCCGTCCTGGTGGCCGCGCCCACAGGCAGCGGCAAGACCGTGGTGGCCGAATACGCGATCGAACGCGCACTCGCGTTGGGAGGCAAAGCGTTCTACACGACGCCTCTGAAGGCGCTCTCCAACCAGAAGTTCGGAGATCTCGTGCGAACGGCACGGTACGGACCGCGTGGGCTTGCTGACCGGTGACAACACGATCAACTCGGAGGCTCCGGTGGTCGTGATGACCACCGAGGTCTTGCGCAACATGCTGTACGAGCGTAGCGAGACGCTCCGAGGGCTCGTGAGCGTGGTGATGGACGAGGTCCATTACCTCCAGGATCCCTACCGGGGGGCGGTGTGGGAGGAGGTGCTGATCCATCTCCCGCTGAGCGTGAGCGTCGTCTGCCTGTCCGCGACGATCAGCAACGCTGAGGAGTTCGGCGAGTGGATCGGCACGCTGCGGGGCTCGACGAGGGTGGTCATCGAGGAGCGACGCCCCGTCCCGCTCGAGCACCATTACCTCGTCGGTCACAAGCTTCACCCCATGCACGTGGAGCAGGACGGCGTGCTGCTCCCGAACCCGTATGTGGTGTCGCTGGACCAGAACGAGCTGCGAACGCGCCAGTATCGCCGGCGGGGTAGCGACGCGGTGCAGAACCAACGGATCTCACGTCCCCGCGAGGGTCACCGCGGCATCTATGTGCCCAGACGCGAGGAGGTCGTGGAGGTACTCGAGGATCACGGGATGCTTCCCGCGATCTACTTCGTGTTCAGCCGCGCGGGCTGCGAGAAGAGCGTCCGATGGCTGCGCGAGTCCGGTGTTCGGCTCACCACCAGCGCCGAGGCAGACCTGATCCGCGAACGAGCGGAGGTCCGAGCCGCGTGGCTGGAGGAGGCCGATCTCGTGACGCTCGGCTTCTACGAGTTCGTCGAGAGTCTGGCGGCCGGCGTTGCGGCGCATCATGCGGGCATGCTGCCCGTGTTCAAGGAGACGGTCGAGGAGCTGTTCGAGTCGGGTCTCGTGAAGGTCGTCTTCGCTACGGAGACCCTCAGCCTCGGGATCAATATGCCGGCCAAGACCGTGGTGATCGAGGATCTCTGGAAGTTCCAGGGAGAGCGTCATGAGCTGCTCACGCCTGGGGAGTACACGCAGCTCACGGGTCGGGCGGGCCGTCGGGGGATCGATCCGCTCGGCCACGCCGTCGTGATCTATCAGCGGCAGGTTCCTTTCGAGCGCGTGGCGGGCCTCGCGGCCACCCGCACGTACGATCTGGGGTCCTCGTTCCGACCCTCCTACAACATGGCCGTGAACCTCGTCAGGAACTACACGCGGGAGCAAGCGCACCGGATGCTGAACAGCTCGTTCGCACAGTTCCTGGCCGATCGAGGTGTGGTGGCCCTCGAGCGGGCACGGGCCAGGGATCGCGAGGCGATCGAGGGCTACCGGAAGAACCTCGAGTGCCATCTCGGGGACTTCACGGAGTACTGGGAGTTGGTGTCGAAGGCGAAGCGGTTGCGCGAGGAAGACCGCCGGGGACGCGATCAGGCCCGGGTCGAGGCGGTCCGCGATGCCGTCGCCCGGCTCCGCCCAGGTGAGGTGGTCCACCTCCCGAACGAGCGTCGACGCGGGCTGTCCGTCGTGATCTCGAGTCGGGAGGGTAAGGCGACGATGCTCTCGGAGGATCGTTCGTACTTCCGCCTGGCGCCACGCGAACTCAAGGAACCCCCGGTGGTGCTCACGCGCATCCAGTTGCCCCGGTCCGGAAGCACGCGGAGCGCGCGGTACCGGCGGGACGTCGCCGCCAAGCTGGTGTCGTTGCGGGTGAAGCCCCCGAAGCCGCAACGGCCACGTGCGGATCCCCGGATCGAGCGAGAGGCGGCCGAGCTCGATCGGCGGGCTGCCGAGCATCCCTGCCACCGCTGTCCCGAGCTCCCGCGACACCAGCGGTGGGCCGAGCGGGCCGACGAGCTGGCGGCCAAGCTCGCGGGGGTCGAGCGGAGGATCAGGGTGCGCACCGAGACGCTGGCTCGTCAGTTCGACCGCGTGCTCGCCGTGCTCGACGACCTGGGCTACGTGACGGAGTGGGACCTGACCGACAAGGGACGGATGCTCACGCGGATCTACGGCGAAGGAGACGTGTTGGTTGCGGAGCTGCTGGGCGCCGGGTTGCTGGAGGGGCTGGCGCCCGCGGAGGTGGCCGCGCTGCTGTCCACCGTCGTGTACGAGGGACGCGAGCGCGTGCCGCTCCCCGGCCACCTTCCCACCGAACCCACCGAGCACCACTACGAGCTGCTGATGCGTCTGTGGAGGACGATCCGTCGCACGGAGGACCAGCATCAGGTGCAGCTCTGCCGTGAGCTCGACGCTGGCTTCGCGGTTCCGATCTTCCACTGGGCCGAGGGCAAGGCGCTCGAATCGGTGCTCGCCGAGACCGAGATGGCCCCCGGGGATTTCATCCGCAACTGCAAGCAACTGCTGGACCTGATGCGGCAGATCGAGGACGTCGCGCCGCCCGCCACATCGGTGCTGGTCCGAGAGGCGCGCCAGGCGGTCTTCCGCGGCGTCGTCGCCTACACGGGCGTCTAGCTAGGATGCGGTCCCCATGACCAGCCCGTTCGGCACGATCGACGTGATCGCGGATCCCGCGACCGGGCCGGTGGCCGAACAGCTGCCCCAGGTGCGCAGATGCCTCGACCGCCTCGATCTGCCACACCGCGTCCACGTGGCTCCCGAGCCCGGCGCCGGTGAGGCGCTGGCGCGGGCCGCCCGCCTGGCAGGGGGACGGTTCCTCGTGGTGCTCGGAGACGATGCCGCCGTCCAACGGGTCGATCAACGGCTCGTTGGGCGAGGACGGGCCCGAGGTTCACGATCTCGTGATCGGGGTGGTCCCGGCAGGGTCGGGGAACGACCTGGTGCGTAGCTTCGGCCTGCCCGGGGACGCGGAGGGCGCCTGCGAGCACCTGGTCGGTGACAACGTCTATCCCCTGGATCTCATGAAGGTGGTCACGACGGACCCCCACGGGATGCGGGTGATGCGGTACGCGGCGAACATCGCGGAGGTGGGTCTGGGAGGAGAGATGGCCCGACGCTCGCGGCGGGGAGGCGGCGACGCAGCCCGAACGAGCCCAGGCGGAGGCCGCGCCCGGTTCACGGCCTTCTGGGGGGCGTACCTGCGGGCGAAGCCCGCGGACGTCATCGTTCGGGTCGACACGAAGGCATGGGAGGGGCGCGCGTTCAATATCGTGATCGGCAACGGTCAGTTCACCGGCGGGCTTCGGCTCGCGCCGCGCTCGTTCCCCGGCGACGGCGTGATCGATGCGCTGATCTTCCACGGTCCCCGAACCGACGCGTACACGATGCTTCCCGATATCTACCGTCACGGGGACCACGTGCCGAACCCCCATATCGAGGAGCTGAGGGCGAAGATCCGGATCGCGGTTGAGGCCGACAGGCCGCTCGCGGTCGTGGCTGACGGCGTGCCGGCGGGCACCACGCCGGCGACGTTCCAGGTCATCCCGCGGCCCATCAGCCTGAAGCTCTGAGGAGAACGGAGACCCCTATGACGAAGCCCCATCTCGGCCGAATGGCCAGGATCGCCACCCAGGCGAGCACCCGTGACCTGGCCGCGATCGTGGTCGCGCCCTCGCCCGATCTGACCTACCTCACCGGCTACGCACCGATGCCGCTGGAGCGCCCGACGCTGCTGATCCTGCGTCCGGACCGTCCGCCGACGATGGTGGTGCCCGCGCTCGAACGGACCCTGGCGGCGGAGTCACCGGTAGGCGGCGATATCGAACTGGTGGCCTGGACCGACGGGGACGATCCCTACGATGCCGCGGCGGCGCTCCTTCCGGGCGCCGGCAGGATCGCGGTCGGCGACCGGCTGTGGTCCTCGCACCTCCTGCAGCTGCAGGAGCGGATCCCCGCTGCGAGGTTCGGATCCGCCTCCGAGGTGATCGCCGAGCAGCGGGCGGTGAAGGACGCGGACGAACTGGCAGCTCTGCGTCGGGCGGGGCGTGCCGCCGACGAGACGTTCCGGCAGATCTGCACGGTGCGGTTCCTCGGACGACGGGAGGAGGAGATCGCCGCCCAACTCGCAGAGCTCCTGGTGCACAACGGACATGCACGCGCGGAGTTCACGATCGTGGCTTCCGGGCCGAACGCCGCCTCTCCGCACCACGAGCCGTCAGGACGGACGATGTTGCCGCGGGACGCGGTGGTGCTGGACTTCGGGGGAGAGCTCGCGGGCTACTACTCCGACACCACCCGCACCGTCGTGGTGGGGGAGGCCTCCCCGGAGTTCGAGCGTGTCTATCGGCTCGTGCACGAAGCCCAGGAGGCGGCCTTCCGAGCTGCGCGGCCCGGGGTCGCCGCGGGCTCCGTCGATCTCGCCGCGCGCTCGATCATCTCCGACGCCGGGTTCGGGGAGGCGTTCTTCCACCGCACGGGCCACGGGATCGGGCTCGAGGTTCACGAGGCGCCCTACATCGTCGAGGGGAACAGGTGGGAGCTCCGCCCCGGCGCCACGTTCTCGATCGAACCCGGGATCTATCTCGAGGGGCGATTCGGGGTCCGTATCGAAGACATCGTGGCGGTCACCGACGACGGAGCCGAACGGCTCAACCGGTCCACCCGGGAGCTTCAGGTCGTCAACTAGCTCAGATGCGCGGACGCACCCTGGTGCCCTCGGCCGTGTCCATGACCTCGAGATCCATCGCCGTCAGCTCGTCACGGATCCGGTCGCTCGTCCCGTAGTCCTTCGCGGCCCTGGCGGCGTCACGCTCGGCCATCAGACGCCGCATCGTGTCGTCGGGCTCCCAGCCTGACCGCGCGTCTCGTTCGATGTCGAGCCCCAGCACGTGGTCCCAAGACGCGAGCAACGCGTACTTCTGCGCGGGCGGTACGCTCCGCGTCATGATCGAGCTCGTTCACGACCTTGACGGCGGAGGGGAGGTCCAGGTCGGCCGCGACCGCCTCGCGGAAGCGGGCGTCGAACCCGCGGGCGGCGTCACTCAGCTCGGATGCCGCCGGCGCCCACTCTGCCATATGGCGGCGGAGTTGCTTCACACGTCGATCGGCGTCTTCCATCGCTTCCCATGCGAAATCCATCTCACTCCGGTACCGCGTCTGGAACGTGAGCCAGCGGAAGCTGAGCGGATCCATCCCGCGCTCCTCCAACTCCTGGACCCGTACGACGTTGCCCGTCGACTTCGCGATCTTCTGACCGGCGAGCCGGAGGTGGCCACCATGCACCCAGATCGCGACGACCCGATGGCCGACGGCTCCTTCCGACTGGGCGATCTCGTCCTCGTGGTGGGGGAACCTCAGATCGGTTCCGCCCGTGTGGATGTCGATGTGCTCACCGAGATACTTCATCGACATCGCCGAGCATTCCACGTGCCAGCCGGGGAAGCCTTCCCCCACCGAGAATCCCAGCGCATCAACCGGCCGGGTCCGGCCGACTTCCAGAGCGCGAAATCGGCCGCGTTGCGTTTCCGCTGGTCCGTCTCGAGGTCCCGATGACCCTCCCGCAGGTTGTCGAGCGTGTTGCCGCTCAGGCGACCGTAGCCGGGGAAGGACGTGACGTCGTAGTAGACGCTGCCGGAATCCACGACGTAGGCGTGGCCGCGCTCCACGAGGGTCTCCGTGAGCGCGAGCATCTCCGGGATGTGCTCGGTGGCCTTCGGGTAGACGTCGGCGGGACGGATCCCCAGAGCCTCGGCGTCGGCGAAGACGGCCTCGGTGTACTTTCGGGCGATCTCCAGGGGGTCCAGCCCCTCGTCCTCGACGGCCAACAGCATCTTGTCGATGGCCTCGGGGCTCGACTCGTCCGTCATGTGTCCCACGTCGGTGATGTTCATCACCTGGGTCACGCGGAGCCCTTCCAGCTCGAGAGCCCGGCGGATCAGGTCCGCCAGCATGAAGGTCCGGAGGTTGCCGAGGTGAGCGTAGCGGTACACGGTCGGCCCACACGTGTACATGCGGACATGGCCCACCTCGGACGGGCGGACCTCCTCCAGCTCACGGCTCAGCGAGTTGTACAGGCGCACGGAGCGACAGGATACCCCCGGTCGTGCCGATGGCCGGTCGCGGGCCGGTCGAGGCGTTGCTAGGGATGGAGCGGGCGACCCTCGAACGGGATCGACAGCGCGATGGTGGTCCGGGTTGCGACGCCCGCACGCTCACGGAGTCGCCGGATCAGGTCCTCGAGGTCCGTGGTCGCTCGCGTTCGCACCTTGAGCACGTAGCTCGCCTCCCCGGCCACGCTGTAGCAGTCCTCAACCTCGTGGAAGTCCGCGACGCGCTCCGGGACGTCGTCCGGCTGCGACGGGTCCATCGGACGGACGTCGATCAGCGCGGTCACCATCAGGCCAACGGCCTCCGGCGCGATCACGGCCCTGTAGCCGCGGATCACGCCCAGCTGCTCGAGCTTGCGAACGCGATCGTGGACGGCGGAGGCGGAGAGGCCGACGCGTGCCGCCACCTCCGCGTACGTTGCGCGGGCATCCTCCTGAAGGGTCGCCACGATGGCGAGGTCGCGATCGTCGAGCACGCGGCCATCATAGGTCGGGGGACAGGCACGGGGGAGTCCTCCGCCACCCGGACGGGGGAGCGGTCTCTCGTTCGTGGCCGATTGCGCAGGCGCCGGCCCCCGTGTACAACGTTCAGCACCCGGCCTCCCTCCGGGCTGAACCCGGAGGTCGGTGAGGTCGGTTTGGTCCCTCGTCCTGTTCCCGTGGAGCCCTCACCGCCGCGTGTGATCGGCGTCCCTCGATCCGGAGGCTCGATCCGGTGGCTGACGCAGCTATCTCCGCCCGACGAGGCCGCCTACGCGGAGGTGGTGGCGCCGCTGGTCCCGGGCATCGAAGCCAGCCTCAGTGCTGCCGTCCTGGTCAATCGGATCGCGCCGGCGGGCCGCGGCCTCCGGCTGGCGGATCTGGCGTCCCGCGTGGCACCTGTGGCGGCGACGGGCGGACGCGGCCTCGCAGGCCCCGGCCGTCCTGGTGGCCGACGTTGTCGACTGCTACGGCCAGCTGCGGCCGGCCACCGTGACGCGCGCGCTCCGCGAGCTCGGCGCGAACGCCGATGATGCGCGCCGCGTGCGCCGCTGGCTCGATCGGACCCGGGAACACGGCGTCCGCGGGCTGCCCGTCGGTCCGGCGCCGTCGGCGGTGCTCGCGAACGCGGCACTTGCGGCGGTCGATGCGCGCCTGATCGGTGTGGGAACCCGACACGTCCGCTGGGTCGACGACTTCATCGTCGTGGCGGGGTCCCCGCGGGCCGCGTTGAGAGCCTACGATGCCGTCTCGTCGGCGCTCGATCGGCTGGGCCTCGCGGTCCACGCGGGCAAGTCGGCGATCCTGTGCGAGCCCGAGGAGATCCGGGGACACCTGGGTCGCCCTCCATCGATCGTGGACCACCCATCACGCGGCGGCTCCTCACCCAGCTGGGCTCGGCGTGGGATGATGCGGCGCCGTGAGGACCCTTTACCGTGCCCGAACCGTCCGTACCCAGACGCACCCGGAGACGGGTGAATGGCTGCTCACGGACGGGCGCCACGTCCAGCGGGTGGGCAGCGGCGAGGCACCGCGTGCCGACCGCGTGGTCGATCTGCCGGGCGCCACGATCGTGCCGGGGTTCGTCGACACGCACGTGCATCTCACGGCGACCGGGGCGGCGCTGGACAACCGCGACGTGGAGAACGCGACGTCGGCGGAGGCGCTCCTCGAGATCGCCCGGGCTCGGTGCGCGGCTGCGGAGGGGGTGGTCTGGCTGCAGGGGTTCGACGAGGGCGGATGGACAAGGCCGGAACTCCCGACGTTGCGCGGCGCTGGATGCTGTGGCCGGGGGAGTGCCCCTTGCGGTCTTCCGGGCCGACGGGCACCTGGCCCTGGCGGGATCGGCCGCGATCGAGGCAGCCGGCGTGGCTGGGGAGGCCGGGCTCGAGCGGGATGCCGACGGACACCCCACCGGACGGCTCACGAGGCAGGCCTGCGCCCGCTTGAGCCGCTGGGCGTCGGGTGCGCTCACCGACCACCAGGTCCAGGATCATCAGCTGCGAGCGGCGGCGCTCGCGGCGGCTCGGCGGATCACCTCCGTGCACGAGATGCAGATGCCGGCGTCACAACGGGCTCCGGGATCTCCAGGTGTACCTGGGGCATCGAGCGCGGCTCCCCGTGGACTCCTTCGCGATCGTCGGGACGATGGATCTCGCGCTCGCCATCGACCACGGGTTCGCATCCGTCGGCGGAGATCTGCCGGTCGACGGCTCGGTCGGAGCACGGACGGCTGCGCTGCACGCACCCTATGCGGACGGAGAGCGGCAGGGGGACCGCCTACTACGACGACGAAGAGCTCACGGCGTTCTTCCGACAGGGGCACACCGCCGGTCTCCAGGTGGGGGTGCACGCGATCGGTGACCGCGCGATCGACCAGGTCCTGTCGGCGTGGGAGACGGTCTACCAGGCGCTCGACTCTAGGGAGCGGCGTCACTTCCGCGCTCGTCGGCACCGGATCGAACACTTCGAGATGGCGACGCCGGCCGCGGTCGAGCGAGCAGCGATGTTGGGTCTGGCCGTGTCGGTCCAGCCGATGTTCGATGCGACCTGGGGCGGACCAGGAGGGCTGTACGAGATCGGCCTGGGGCCTGAGCGGGCGGGGCCGATGAACCCGTTCCGCACCATGGTGGAGCGCGGTGTCGAGGTGGGGATCGGCTCCGACGCCCCCGTCACGCCGCTGGATCCCCTCGCGGCGATCGCGGCCCTGGAGCGCCATCACGATCCGGCTCAGCGGCTCCCTCGGCACCTCGCGCTCCGCCTGCACACGCAGGGCGGGGCACGCCTGGCCCACCAGGAGGAGAAGAAGGGTGCGCTGGGCCCAGGGATGCACGCAGACCTCGTCGCCTACGCCGACGACCCGCACACGGTCGAGGACCTCGCGCCGCTCCGTCCGATCCTCACCGTGTCGCTCGGCAGGGAGGTCTTCGCGGCCTAGGGAGTACGTCATCGGGGCCGATGGGATTGTCACTTTTTCTGCGGCCCCCGCCTTGACCGCGCGCACGGCCCGGGCGTAGGTTCCCCATTGCGCCACCGCCCCGGCGGAGGCGCACGAGGACCCAAGAAGCCGAGTAGAGAACGCGACGCCCCGGCGTCGCGGCCCCAAAGGCCTCTTGGGTCCTCACTTCGTTGAGCCCTCACTCCGCACGCCCGCCCGGTTCCGGGAATGCCTCGCGAAGGTTGTGCGTTCTTGGGGCGCGGCAGTTGCATACCGTTCCCCTGGCAGTAGAATCCGCGCGCAACCGAGGGCCCCAACGTAGCCCCGGAGGTGGAAAACGTGAAGGACACGATGGAAGACACCGTCGAGGACGAAGAGGTCGAAGAGGTCGAGGAGGAACTGGAGGAGGCCGAGCCCAGCGAGTCGGAGCTCGCGGATGCCTCCGTTCCGCCGGACCCGGCCACGGGCGGTGACGTCGAATCGATCCAGGAACTCCTGGTCAAGCAGGAGGCGGCCTCCGAGGAAGCCGAAGAGGAAGAGGAGGAGATCGTCGTCGCGCTCACGCGCGAGGAGAAGCTCGCCGAGCCTCTCGACGCCCGGGTCGTTCCGATGCAAGAGACGGAGTTCATCTGCCGCCGCTGCTTCCTGGTGAAGCACCGAAGCCAGCTCGCGGACAAGAAGAAGATCCTGTGCCGGGACTGCGCCTGAGGGCGCGTCCACCGCTCACCCTCGCCCTCGTCGCCGCGGTCCTCGCCGGCGCGGCGTTCTCCGCGACCTTCCCGCCGCTGGGGTGGTGGCCACTGGCCTTCGTGGCGCTGATCCCTCTGTGCTGGGCGCTCAGGACCGCTGGGCCCCGGAGGGGGGCGCTGCTCGGTCTCGCGTTCGGACTCACGGCCTATGGGCTGACGATCTACTGGATCTGGCGGTTCGGGGTCGCCGCTTGGGTCAGCCTGACGATCGAGATGGCCCTGTGGACCGCCCTGTTCGGGCTCGTGGCCCCTGCGCTGCGGCGCGGCGGCCGGCCGATCCTCAGCGCCACCGCGTGGGCGTCGTGGTGGGTCGTCCTCGAATGGTGCCGCGGGATGTGGCCTCTGGGTGGGTTCGCGTGGGGCACCGCCGGTGTGAGTCAGGTCGGCAACCCGATCACGGTGCGCATCGCCACGGTGACGGGGGTGTGGGGGGTCAGCTTCGTCGTGGTGCTCGTGAACGGCCTGCTAGCGGAGGGCCTCGTGGATAGGAGAGGGGGAGCGCGACGCGCGACCCTGGTGGGGCTGGCCTTGGTGAGCATCCTTGCGCCGGCGCTGCTGCCCTTCAGCGTGCCGGACGGCCCGGAGGTCCGGATCGCAACGATCCAGGTCGATGTCCGCCGGGCCGATGCGTCGAGCGCTGTGGCGCAGGACCGGAGCGTGGCCGCCCTCAACCTCGCGGCCCATGAATCGCTGGCCGAGGGCCGCCGCCCTGACCTGGTGGTCTGGGGCGAGGGGGCGCTGGACGCCGCCGCCGCCGCCGATCCCTCCCTGATGAGGCGGGTCCGCGCGGCGATCGCCAGGGTGGGGGCCCCCACCCTGATCGGTGCCGTGCTCGACGACCGCGGGGGGAGCGAGACGACGAGCGCGCTCCTGTTCGACGGGCGAGGGGCGCTCGCGGGCCGATACGACAAGGTCCACCTCGTCCCATACGGCGAGTACGTACCGTTCCGAGACGAGCTGTCCTGGATAGGCGCGCTCGAGCAGATCCCGATCGACAGGATCCCGGGGGATCGGGTGCACACGCTCGATACACCCGGACTTCCAGCGTTCGGCACCCCGATCTGCTTCGAGAACAGCTTCCCGGCCATCCCTCGAGCGTTCGTCCGGGACGGGGCCGGCTTCCTCGTCGTGCCGGTCAACAACGCCTCCTACGGCTTCACGGCCGCCAGCGCGCAGCACGAGCAGATGAGCCGGATGCGTGCGGTGGAGACCGGTCGGTGGGTGGTCGACGCCGCCGTCTCGGGGATCAGCAGCTTCATCGACCCCCGGGGCCAGGTGACCGCGCAGGCCGGGTTGTTCGAGCCCGCTATCCTCAGGGCCACCATCCGGTCCTCCGACGAGCGCACGTGGTACGTCCGACTGGGGGATTGGCTCCCCTGGCTCGCGCTGCTGTTCGCTGGCATGGTATTCGCGATCCCGCGGCGCCGTCGGTCGAGCCGCGCACAACCCGGCCCGGTCCCGAACGGGTTCCGGACGCTGGTCATCCTGCCCACCTACGAGGAGTCCGCCACGATCGGCCAGGTGCTGGACGGCGTGATGGCCGCGGCTGAGCACGTCGACGCCCTCGTCGTGGATGACTCGTCGCCCGACGGCACGGGGGCGATCGTCGCCTCGCGGGCAGCTGAGACATCGAGGCTCCGGCTCCTGGAGCGTCCCCGGAAGTCCGGCCTGGCCAGCGCCTATCTGGAAGGATTCCGGATCGGTCTCGACGAGGGCTACGACCTGATCGTGGAGATGGACTCCGACCTTTCCCACGACCCCGCGGAGCTCTCCGCACTGCTGCACGACGCACAGAGCCACGACCTCACCGTCGGCAGTCGCTACGTGCCCGGCGGCTCCGTGACGAACTGGAGCCGCTCCAGGGTCGCCCTGTCTCGGGGCGGGAACGCCTACGCGAGGTGGATGCTGGGGATCCCGCTGCGGGACGCCACGAGTGGCTACCGGGTCTACCGCCGTGAGGTGCTGAGGGAGCTGGTAGCCGAGCCGTTCGCCTCCGACGGCTACGGGTTCCAGATCGAGCTGGTCCGCAGGGCATGGCGCCTCGGATTCCACCTCGGCGAATCGCCGATCACCTTCCGTGAGCGACTACACGGACAGTCGAAGATCTCACGGCGGATCGTCGTGGAGGCCCTGTGGTTGGTCACGAAGTGGGGTCTGAGGGACCGCTTCTCCCCGGAGCCGCTTCCAGAGCCCTATCCCCCATAATGCACATTATGTAACGTTGCGCGGGTTCCCCTCAGGTCGCCTCGGTGCCCCACCGCAGCTTGAGGTGTCGGGCCGCCCGGGCCTCGTCGAGTCGGCGGACCGGCGTCGTCAGCGGCGCCTCGTGGAGGCGCTCGGGATGGCTGCGTGCCTCTGCGGCCGCCTGCCGGAAGGCCGCCGCGAGTCCGTCGAGCGTTTCCTTCGACTCGGTTTCCGTGGGCTCGACCATCATGGCTTCCTCCACGACCAGCGGGAAGTAGACCGTTGAGGGGTGATAACCGAGGTCGATCATGCGCTTGGCGACGTCCATCGCCCTGATGCCGGTCGACTCCTTGAGTGGCTTCGCGGTCGCCACGAACTCGTGCATCGGGCGACCCTGAGGGTGCGCGAGGGGGAAGTCATCCTCGATCAGGGACGCGAGGTAGTTCGCGTTGAGGGCCGCGAGCTCGCTGACGGAGCGCAATCCGTCGGCACCATGGAGGAATACGTAGGCATACGCCCGAACCAGGACGCCGAAGTTGCCGTTGAACCCGTGCAGCCGCCCGATCGAAAGTGGCCGGTCGTGCTCCCAGGCGAAGGTTCCGTCCTGTCGTACGTTCGAGGGTCGGCGCAGGGAGGAAGGGCACGAGATGCTCCTTCACGCCAACCGGGCCGGCGCCCGGTCCCCCGCCGCCGTGGGGCGTGGCGAACGTCTTGTGGGTGTTGATGTGGACGATGTCGAAGCCCATGTCCCCAGGTCGACAACGGCCGAGGATCGCGTTGAGGTTGGCACCGTCGTAGTAGACGAGCCCTCCGACGCCGTGGACGAGCTCCGTGATCCGCTCGATGTCCTCCTCGAACAAACCGAGCGTGTTGGGGTTCGTCAGCATCAGGCCCGCGACCCGATCGTCCAATAGCCGCTCGAGCGCCGCGACGTCCACCAGGCCGCGTTCGTCGTTCGGGACCGCCACGGCCTCGAAACCCGCGAGCCGAACGCTGGCCGGGTTCGTGCCATGCGCGGCGTCGGGGATGATGACCTTCGTGCGGGGTGCTCCGAGGTCTTCGTGATACGCGCGCATGATCAGCAGCCCCGTCATCTCACCGCATGCCCCCGCCGGCGGCTGCAGGGTGGCGCGCGTCATCCCCGTGATCTCGCAGAGCGCGCGCTCCAGGGTCCACAGCATCTCCAGGGAGCCCTGCACGGTGTCGTCGGGCTGGAGCGGGTGCGACCGCTGGAACCCCGGGAACGCGGCCACGGTCTCGGCGATCTTCGGGTTGTACTTCATCGTGCATGAGCCCAGCGGGTAGGCGCCCGTGTCGATCCCGTAGTTCATCTGCGACAGGCGCGTGTAGTGACGCACCAGGTCGATCTCTGCGACCTCCGGCAGCGCCGGCGCCTCGCGCCGCGCGTGGGCGGCGGGGACCGCGACCTCCGGCACGTCCAGCGGCCCGAGGCTGAAGGCCCGGCGGCCGGGGACGGACCGATCGATGAGAGGGCCACCGCCGGTGGGGCCCTGGGTGCGGACGGGCGCACCTCGGCTCATGACTGCCAATACCTCCGCAAGCGCGGCCGCGAGGCCGTCGATCTCCTGGCGCGACCGTCGCTCCGTGACGGCCACCAGCAGGACGTCTTCACCGGCCTGCGTCAGCGGCACCCCGGCCAGGTACCCCTGGGCACACCATCGCGTCCCGCACCCCGGGGCGTCGCGGGCAGCCTGAGCGCGAACTCCTTGAAGAAGACCGCATCGGGGTGCAGCAACCCCACACCGGGGATCGCGCAGAGCCGTTCCGCCGCGTAGGCCGCCTTCGAGGCGCACTGAACGCCCAGCTCCCGAAGCCCCTCGGGGCCGAGCCATCCCAGATAGACGGTGGCCGCGATCGCCATGAGGGTCTGGTTCGTGCAGATGTTGGAGTTGGCCTTGTCCCGTCGGATGTGTTGCTCGCGCGCCTGCAGCGTGAGGACGTACCCGGGGTCCCCGTCCACGTCGACGGTTTCCCCCACGATCCTGCCCGGCATCTTGCGCACGTCCGCGAGCGTGGCGGCGATGACGCCCAGGTACGGCCCTCCGTAGTTCAGGTGGTTGCCCAACCCCTGACCCTCCGCAACGGCGATATCGGCACCGAGGTCCGCAGGCGGGGCCAGCACCCCCAAGGAGAGGGGTCGAAGACCTGGATCGCCTTCGCACCTCCAGCCGCAGCAGCCGCGAACCGTTCCGCGGCTGGCTCCAGCTCGCCGTAGACGTTCGGGTGCTGGACCACGACCGCCGCGACGTCGGAGCCGACCTCTGGGTCCCCGGTGAAGGGCTCGGGCTCATACCCCGCTCCCCTGCCGAACGTCTTCAGGGCCTCGACGTATCGCGGATCCAGCCCATCGCTGACGAGCACGCGCCTCCGGCCGGGCCGAAGGTCATGTGCACGGCCTCCACGAGCGCCGTGGGCCCGTCGTAGAGCGACGCGTTGGAGACCTCCAGGCCGGTGAGCGCACAGATCATCGACTGGTACTCGAAGAGGACCTGCAGCACCCCCTGCGAGAGCTCGGGCTGATACGGGCGTGTAGGACGTGTAGAACTCGGAGCGCCCGGCGAGGGCCCACACCACGGAGGGGACGTAGTGATCGTAGGCGCCGGCGCCCGCGAAACAGACCAGATCGTCTGCGCTGCGGTTCAGCGAGGCGAGCCGGCGGAGATCGGCGACCATCTCCATCTCGGAGATGCCGTCGGGGATCTGCAGGCCGCCTCGGAAGCGCACCGAGGGCGGCACCTGGTCGAACAGCTGGTCGAGGGTCTCGACGCCGATGGCCGCGAGCATCTCGCGGACCTCCTCGTCGGTATGTGGGGCGAACCTCACGCCACCAAGTGTACGGAGGCGCTGGGGCCTGCGCAGGGTTTCACCCCGAGGCGTCCTCCAGGTCGTACTTCGTGACCAGGGAGAGATAGTCGCGCTGGTAGAAGATCTTGCAGGTGATCTCCGGGTAGCGCTCACGCAGCCGCCGGACCTTCCGGTTCTTCTTCGTGACGAGCTTCTGATTCAGCGTCGTGATCTCGATATAGAGGTCGAACTCGGGCAGGTAGAAGTCCGGCGTGAAACGCTGCGTCACCTTCCCTCCGCGTCCCAGTCGATGTCGAAGGAGGTGGGCTCGTACTCCCAGGCGATCGCATAGAAGTCGAGGAGCCGGGCGAACTGGCGTTCCGAGGCATGCGCGAACCGCGTGACGTCGCTCTTCAGCAGGTGCCCGGGTTCGATGGGGTTGGTGCTCACGAGCCTCCGGCCGCCGCCTTGCGCCCCCGGCTTCGCATCTGTCTGATCCACTCGGGCCTCGAGGTCGTCCCAGACCGCCTCGAGGGAGATAGCGAAGACCCCCTGGCCGTTGCGGAGCAGATCCACGACGGCCTCGGGCGAGTGCAGCCTCGTAGACGCCGCGCCCGTCGGACATCAGCGTGACCCCGTGGGGCCGCTTGTCCATCGACCGGAGGTTCTCGACGGCTCTGCGGACGCGCTGCAACGACACGCCCGTGTCCAGGAGGCGCTTGATCACCCGCATCGTGGCGAGGTCCTGGAACGAGTAGAGCCGCTGTGACCCGGAACCGTGCGCGTCACGGATGGACGGGGTGACGAGGCCGGTCCTCGTCCAGTAGTCGAGCTGGCGGTAGGTGATGCCGGCGATGCGCTGGGCCTCGGGGGCCCTGAACCCCTGTTCGTTCATCCCGTCTCCGTAACTACGCCGATGTGTTTCGGCAGCGTAGGGGGCCTGCGAGCCCCTGTCAACGCTCCCACCACGGCGGGCGAAGGAACGCCCGGCGACCTCTCCTCAAGTGTCCGAGCCGGGCCCGCCGATGCCCCATGGGTCGTGGAACAACGGAGCCGAGGAACCGGAGTTGATATGAAGCGATCGACGATCGTCCTGCTGCTCGCCGTGATGGCGCTGGGTCTGCTTCCCGTCGGCGCCGAGGCAGCCACCCACGTCCCCACGGGCCAGCAGCGGGCGTACCCACCGGACCCTGCCCCCGACCGAGCGCCGTACGCATAGCCACCGGGCCAAGCACCACCCGAACTACGCGTGGCAGATGTTCCGGGCGACGAACCAGACCCGCTCGCGTCTGGGACTCCCCCGGTACCAGCTCGACCGCACCAAGTCTCGGATCGCGGCCGCTCACTGCCTCCGCATGGCGCATCAGCATCGCCTGTTCCACACGACCGACATCTCTCGATACCTGCGCGGCGTCGGTCGATGGAGCGGCTGGGCCGAGAACATCGGCTGGACCACCGGCGGGGTCAACGGACCTCGAGAAGGCGTTCATGGGGAGCGCCGATCACCGCCCGCACATCGTGTCGGGTCTCTACCGCCACGTCGCCGTGGGCGCCGTCAAGGTGCGCGGCAAGACTCTGGGTCAGCCTCTTCTTCTACGGGTGACCCCGCGGACGCGCCGCATCCGTCGCCGGTCAGGCCTCGAAGTCCTCGGGGCTGATCTGGTCGAGGAACTCCCGGAACTTCTCGACCTCTTCCTCCTCGTCTCCCGGGATCAAGATCGAGGCTTCGTTGAGGACCTCCTCGCTGGCGAAGATCGGAACGGACATCCGCACCGCCAGCGCGATCGCGTCGCTCGGCCGGGAGGAGACCTCGTGGTCCTCGCCCGGCGCGGCTCAGGTCGGATCGTCGCGAAGAAGGTGGACTCCCTGAGCTCGGTGACCACGATGCGGCTGTACCTGGACCGCGAGGTCCTCGAGGATGATCTTGAGGAGATCGTGCGTCATCGGACGGGGCGTGACGACGCCCTGCAGCGAAAGGGCGATGGCGGCGGCCTCCGCCGCGCCGATCCAGATGGGCAGATAACGCTCACCCTCGCGCTCGCGCAGCAAGACGATGGGTTGATTCGTCGGGAAGTTCCACGCGGACGCCGGTCAGCTCCATCTCGATCATCGTCCAGCGAGGGTAGCCGCGGGCCCCGGGTCGGGCAACCCGGACGGCCTCGCAGCGCCGACAACGCCGCGGAGCCGACGGCACCAGCGCGTCGGGGTCGGCCTTGAGCGCCTCGAGATCGTCGACCTGCGAGGATGTCGGGCAGGTTCCGGTAGCGCTCCGCTGAAGTCGAGCCCGTAGCCGACCACGAATCGATCGGGGCAGTCGAACCCGACGTAACGAGGCGCCAGCGGCACGATGCGGCGCACCGACTTGTCCAGCAGTGTCACGACCTCGAGCGACGCGGGGCCACGCGACCCCGAGGACCGACAGCAGGTAGCTGAGGGTGAGCCCGGTGTCGAAGATGTCCTCGACCAGGAGGACGTCGCGCCCGCTCAGGTCGACGTCCACGTCGAGCAGGATCCGCAACGCGCCCCTGGACTCCTCGGCGCCGCCGTAGCGGGTGAGTGCCATGAAGTGCGACTCGACCGGGAGCTCGATGGCGCGCATCAGGTCGGCGAGGAACATCGGCGCCGCCGCGCAGGACCGTGATCAGCACGGGCTCGCGCCCCACGTAGTCCCCGGTGATCGTGCGGCCGAGCTCCCCCACCCGGCGACGGATGTCCTCGCGTCCGAACAGCACGCTCGCGACCTCCGTCATCGGTTGGCGAGCCTAGCAGGGAAGCGGGCGTGACGCGACGGCCTCAGGTTCGAAGCAGCCCGTAGGACGGTCTGAGCCACCGCATGCCCGACGGCGGCGGCGGCCTCGGCCCACCACGGCGCACCGCTCTCGGGCCCGGGTGGCGGCAGCGACCCGGCGAGCAGTCGGGCAGACACCCACGGTGAGGCCCGGCAACGTGACCCTCAGCGTCCCGACCCGCTGTCCGGGAGCCGGCGGGAACGCGGCTCTCGGGTCGCGATGTGGATCGACGCGCGCGCGCGTCGGGGATCTGGCCGACGGGACGAGGCCGCCGATGCCGTCCGCCGGCGATCACGGGCACGGTCCCGCCCCGGATCCGTACCGCGCCCACGTCGTCGCCGTCCACCACGAACGTGTGTCGCTCGAAGGCAGTCGAACCCGTAGTTGAGGAGCGCGGCCGCGTCGGAGAACGCGTCGACCGGCGCGCCGAGCACGATCGCCACCAGACTGCGGCCATGCCGCGTCGGCCGTGGCGATCAGGCAGTAGCGGGCGGCGGCCGTGTAGCCCGTCTTCGCACCTGTTGCACCTGGGTACAGCCAGAGCATCACGTTGCGGTTCTGGATCACCCGGGGCGGGCCCGTGGGTGCAGGGATGGCGCGCACCTTGGTCGCGACGATCGCGCGCGAACCCTGGTTCCGCCGATCGCAGCGCGGATCAGCCGGACCAGGTCCGGTCCCGTGGAGTGGCCCCGGTCGTCGAGACCGTTCGGCGAGTAGAAGGCGGTGTGGTCCATCCCCAAGGCATGGGCGCTTGCGGTTCATCATCCGCACGAAGTCGCTCGTAGCTCCCGCCGACGTCGATGGCGAGCGCGACGGCGGCGTCGTTCGCGGAGTTCAAGAGCATCGCGGAGAGGAGTTCGCGGACGCTGAGCCGTTCGCCGGCCACGCAGCCCCAACGTGGATGAGTACCCATAGTCCTTCTTCGCATAGACGGCGTCGGGGCTGACCGTGACGACGTCGTCGGGGTTCGGTCGTTCGAGCGTCAGCAAGCGCCGTCATCACCTTCGTCAGGCTGGCGATCGGCCGGCGGCGTGTCCGGCGACTTCGCGAAGAGGATCTGGCCCGAGTTCGAGATCCGCCAAGATGGCGACGGGCGCGGTAAGGACGCGGCGCCGTGGTCTGGTCGCTCGGTGTGTGCAGGACGGACGGGAAGGGCGAGAGCGACCCGTGGGGTGGTACGGGGGTGGGCGGGGGCGGACCAACGCCAAAGCACCGGCCCGCACCCGAATGGCCAAGAGCACCGGCGATCAGAAGCGCCACGGCGCCCACGGTGCGCGCGAACCGCGAGTGGTGGCTCACGCGTGCTGCAGGTGATCCCGCAGGGTCGTTCGCAGCAGTGCCTGCTTGAACTTGCGCGATGTCACCGACAGGTCCGCGAGCGTCTCCGCTGCGGCGCGGCGTGCATCGGGATTCTTCTGCCGCAGCGTCGGGGCGACCAGCGCTTCGAAGAAGGACGCCTCACGGTCCGTGGAGTGCTTGTACATCGTGAGGTGGCGCGGTTCGATACCGAAGCGGAAGAAGTCCTTCACGATGGACAGGATGATGTAATCGTCACCGTCGTAGTACCGCGACGCCATCGGGTCCGTGCGAGCAGACGATGCCGTAGGACTCGAGCTCCTTGATCCGATCTCGGTCGACGCCCGTGGCCGCCGCCATCTCCTCGATCGACATCTGCAGGCCCGTTGGCGCCTCGGCGATCTCCTCCGCGGCGGTGGCCTTCTTCGCGGCCGCCGCCTCCGCAGCCGCCTCCGCCTCAGGGCTCCCCTCCTCCGGCGCGCCCTCGGCCTCGGCGACGTCCTGCTCCAGCAGCCGCTCCTTGATGACCTTCAGGGGCAGGTACTCGTCCCGCTGCATGCGGAGGATCGACTTCAGGCGCTCGACATCGTCCACGTAGAACTTGCGGTATCCCGACGGAGTGCGCTCGGGCTCGATCAGGCCCTCCGCCTCGAGGAATCGGATCTTCGAGATCGTGATGTCGGGGAACTCCGTCTTGACCGACACCAGCACCTCGCCGATCGACTGATAGTTGCGCGTGCCCGCCATCTACCGCACCTCACTCCCCTGCTGCGAAGAACGTCAGCCTGAACTTCCCGATCTGGACCTCGTCTCCCGAGGCGAGCTTCGTCTGATCCACCTGTTCACCGTTGACGTAGGTGCCGTTGAGGCTTCCCACGTCGCGGATGTACCACCCGTCGGTCCTGCGCTCGAACACGCCGTGGGCCCGCGAGACCGTGATGTCGTCGAGGAAGACCGCGCTCTGAGGATCGCGTCCGACGGCGACCTCGTCCGCTTCCAACAGGAAGGTCGAGCCGGCGTTCGGGCCACGCTTCACCAGGAGGAGCGCCTGGCCGGGCTCCAGCTCGTCGTGAGGGAACGGGAACTCATCGTGCGCCTCATCCTCCGGCTCCACCGGCGTGAGCGATACGGTCTGGTCCCCGTGGAGTGGAGCCCCGCACTTCGCACAGAACCGCGCGTCGTCGCTGTTGGGATGTCCACATCGGGTGCAGAACACGGTCAGGTCCTCGCTCGGGTCGGTCTCGGGGCGACGGTCGAGGTTCAAGGTGAACCCTCGACCCTCTACACCCCGGAGACCCTATCGCAGCAGGTCACAACCTTCAACCTCACTGCTGGTCGACCCTGAACGGGGTGAAGCCCCTCACCCTCCACCAGCGCTCGAGTGGGTCAAGTCTCGATGGAGTCAGCGTCTGCGACGAGCAGCCGACAGCACCGGTCAGGCGCCTCGGACGAAGGCCTCGTACGCGGCGGCGTCCATCAGCGTCCCGATCGACGCCGGGTCGGTAGGCTCCAGCACGACCAGCCAGCCGTCGCCGTACGGTTGCTCGTTGACCAGCTCGGGCCTGTCGTCGATGAGGGGGTTGCGCTCGATGATGGTCCCGGCCAGACGGGCTGAACACGTCGGAGACCGACTTCGTCGACTCGACCTCGCCGAACGGCTGGTCGGCATGGACCTGGGCTCCGACCTCCGGGAGGTCGACGTAGACCACGTCGCCCAACGCGTCCTGCGCGAAGTCCGTGATCCCGACCCGCACCCGGGATCCCTCCGCGCGGACCCATTCGTGCTCTTCGGTGTAGCGAAGATCTTCCGGGAACTCCACCTCTCGTCCTTCCTCTTCACCGGCGCGGTTAGCCCGCACCTTTCGGAGGCAACGATACCGACTGGTCGACGCTCGCGCTGGGAGACCGGCGCCGCATCACTCGGTGCGACGTCGCGCGGCGGATGTCGCCGACGTACAGGGCGGCAGCCGCATAGTAGGCGACGATCCCGAACGCGTAGAGCAGCCATCCGGCCGGGAGCAGCACGACGTGGAGCACGTAGCCCAACGTCCCCCAGGCGATCCACGGGATCGCCGTCATGAGCGAGAAGGTCGCCACCTTGCCGATGGCACGGACGTCGATGCGGATGTGCCGTCCCGCGAGGAGGACGGCGCCAACGATGAGGACCGCGACGTCGCGGACCACGATCAGGAGGGCGGCCCATAGAGGGAAGGCGTCCCGGATCACCAGCGCGACGAGACCCGCGAGCGATGGCGAGTCGATCGGCCACCGGATCGAGGATCTTCCCGAGTTCGGACACCTGGCCGGTGCGACGGGCTATGTAGCCGTCCACCCAGTCGGTAGCCACGACCACACCGAACAGGATGATCCCGGCGGCCGTCGTCGACTCGTGCACGATGAGATAGACGAACACCGGGATCAGGGCGATACGGATGCCGGAAAGCAGGTTGGGAACGGTGAGGATCGCCGACGACCCAGGCGCGGATTCCCCCGTCCCCTTCATCTGTCGGGCCGGCCGGATTCGAACCGGCGACCTTCTGACCCCCAGTCAGACGCGCTAACCAAGCTGCGCCACGGCCCGTTGACCTGCGGTTATGCCCCGTAGTCGCTTGGCACACCGCTCGTAGAGGTGATAACTACAGCGTCTGACGGTGTACCGACGGTGGGAAGGAGCTTCCGCATGGATGGGAGTGTACCGAGCGCGGCGCGAACCGTGGCGGACCTGAGAGGGATCGCCGCCCGGGCCGATGCCCTCCTTGCGCTGAAGATCGAGGACGCGGACCGCAAGGAGCTGCGATCCATGTCGATCCGTGCCAGTAGCTTCGCCGACACGATCGAACGACAGCCGCCCGAGTCCTCTGCCGCCATCGTGAACATGAGCGGTGGCTCTTCGGCGCTCGTGCGCTTCGCCGCCGCGTCGCTGGCCGAGATGGAGGCGAAGTATGCCGAGTGAGGTCTCAGCCGCCACCCCGGATATCGACACCCTGGCGCGCTCGTTCGCCCGCCACCTGCGCGCTGCCAACCGCTCCCCCAAGACCGATCCGCAGTTACCTCGACTCGGTTGCCGGGCTCGACGCTGTCCTCGCCGAGGCCGCATTCCGCGGGCGGTGGCCGCGATCCGGCGTGAACACGTCGAGAGCTACATCGAAGATCGGCTCGCCAGCCACAAGCTATCGACCGCGCTTGGTCCGCAGGATCGAGGGCGCTGCTGGAGTCTGCTCAGGTGCGACGTTCGACGACCGGCGCGACGCGGCCATCAACACGCTCCTGTGCGCCACCGGGTTGTGGCTTTCGGAGCGCGTGAACCTGAAGCTCTCCTCGACGGACGTCGAGGGTTCAGACGTCAACCTAGATCGACGCGTCGTCATCGTCACGAAGGGTGTCGTGTACGAGCGGTGAGGCCGATCGAGATGATCGCCGATAGCGAGAGAGCCGCCGCTATCCCGAGGAGCCGGCGAGTTCGGCGGAGCTGAGGACCACGAACGAGGGCCGTTCCATCCCCCACCCCGCGACCATGAACACGACCGCGGAGAACAGCCAGACGAGCAAGATGAGGACGTCTTCGCGCACAGCTCGAGGCTACTCCGCCACTCCTGCTCCCGGTAGTGTCCGAGGATGTCGCGATGTTCGCCACCTGGCTCCGTCGTGATCCCGTGAGTCTTACGAGGAAGGATCTGATGCCGAAACAACGCAAGCCGCTCTCGGCTCGAAACCCGCCGCTGCCTTCCGATGACCACTCCGACATCGAGAACTGGATCCGGCGGGGCGTGATGCCCGATCTCCAACCCATCCTTGACCGGCTGGACGAGTTGATCCGCGAGACGGTTCCGGGGGTTCGATTCGGTTTCAAATGGAAGCGGGCGTACTACGGGTTGCCAGACCTCGGGTGGATCATCGAGTTGGCCGCCTACGACGTGTCCGTGAACGTCGTCTTCCTCGGCGGTGCGGACTTCGATCAGCCTCCGCCGCTCGGAAACACTGATCGGAGCCGCTACGTCAAGCTGACGACCCTCGTGGAGGCACAGGGGTCCGAGATGCACCGGTGGATCGAACAAGCGGGGCGCGCGCCTGGTTGGAGATATCCTTGAGGCCCAACTCCGAGGAGTTCGACCGGATCGTGGGGCTGCACGGGTGGCCTTGCTGACGGACGGTCCCGGTACATCCCGCAACGCTGTGCATCGCGGCGAGGTATCGCCCCACTCGATGCTCCCTTGCAACCCTGGCCCCGCGCAGCCGTCTAGTAAGCGCGTGGCTTCCCGACGGTGGCGACCCCAGGCCGGCGTTGATAGCGTGACCCGATGACGGTTCGCCGCGTCGTCGTCGATCACGTGCTCTTCGTCGTGGCAGACCTGGACGCGAGCCGGGGGCTCTATACGGCCGCCCTCGCCCCACTCGGCTACGAGGAGCTTCACGTTCAGGACGACTGTGTTTCCTACGGGGCCGAGGATCTGGACGACTTCACGATCTGCCGTGGGAGACCCGCGACCACAGCCGCCCACGTAGCGTTCTCCGCCAAGGATCGGGGCACCGTGGATGCATTCTTCGCGGCCGCCGTCGCGAACGGCGCGATCGTTCGCGGCGAGCCCGGGGTCTGGGCGCAGTACTCCGAGCGGTATTACGCGGCATTCGTCAACGACCTGCATCAGAACAACGTCGAGGCCGTGTGGCATGCGCCCGAGCCGGTGGTCGACGCTCCTCGCCGTCGCGGCGTTCCCTGATTCCTACGGTCCGAGGTAGGTTCGCGAACGCTCGGGCAGGGGAGAGCCGCTGCCCTGGCTCCCCTTGAGTTGATGTTCTACGATCGGTCGCGTGGCCGAGTTCGTTCCGCCCGACTTCGACGTCCCGCTCGGTCTCGAGACTTCCGAGTTCGTCCTCGAGCCGCTCGGGCCTGAGCACAACGAGTTGGACTACGACGCCTGGACGTCGTCGATGGAGCACATCGCGGCGACTCCCGGGTATCCCGACGGCTCCTGGCCGCGGGAGATGACGCGGGACGAGAACCGCGCGGACCTGCAGCGCCACGCCGAGGACTTCCGCACGCGGAAGGGGTTCACGTACACGGTGCTCGATCCGGCCAGCCGCGACGTGATCGGGTGCGTCTACATCTACCCGCTACGCGACAGCGACGAAGACGCCTGCGCACTCTCGTGGGTGCGAGAGAGCCACGCATACCTGGACATCCCCCTCTGGCACGCCGTGAGTGAGTGGCTCGGATCGGCCTGGCCATTCGCCAGCGTTGAGTACGCGTCGCGCGTGTAGGCGTCCACGTGCAGCTCGGCCCGGGACGTTCGCGAACGCTCGCGCAGCAGATCATCCGCGTTGCCCGAGGCATCGGGCCGACCGCATACTTCGAAGATGCGGCCTCCCATCCTCCGAACCGCGATCGGCGCCGGAAGGTCGGCGGCTGAGGCCGAGTCCCCCAGGCCTGACCAACTCAAGCGATATCCACACACACTCGCGCATCGGACCGTCGCTGTCATTGGTCCATCCCATGCCCCGGGGGTCGGGATCCGATGAAGGAGAGGGTGCTGCATCCCTTGATCCGGGGGGACGGAACCCACGGGAAGGAACCGCGAGCATGAAGCTGACGACCACCACGCAGGTCACCGTCGACGGAGTGATGCAGGCGCCTGGCGGGCCGGAAGAGGACGAGCGCGGCCCATTCGAGCGCGGTGGATGGGCCCACTTCGACGACGAAGCCGGGGCGGTCATGGGCGAGATCTACCAACGCGTCGACGCATTCTTGTTCGGCCGGCGGACCTACGAGATCTTCGCCGGCTCCTGGGGAACGTGGGACGATCCGGGCGATAGCCCGATCTGGACGGCGTTGGATACGAAGCCCAAATACGTGGCATCGACGACACTCACCGAACCGCGCTGGGCGAACACGATCCGTCCTCTCCGGTGACCTCGCGGCGGCCATCGGAGAACTGAAGGCCAAGCCGGGCGGTGAGCTGCAGGTGCACGGCAGCGGCGCCCTGTTCCGGTGGCTGTTCGACAACGGCCTCGTCGATGAGATCAACCTGTTCACCTTCCCAGTGGTCGTCGGCCAGGGCACGCGGCTGTTCCCCGACACCGGCCGGGACGCAGCGCTCGAGCTGGTGGGATCGCAGGCGGTCACCCCCAGCGGAGTGACGATCCAGGTCTACCGGCCCACCGGACGCCCCGAGTACGGAACCGCCACGGTCGACTGACCCGGCGGCCCTCGAGCTGGGCCCACCGACGCTCTGAGGGTTGAGCGTCTACCCGTGTCGCTCTCGCTCGGCTCTGAGCAGCGTTTCCACAGGGTCAGGACACCGCTCGTGGGTCGATCTCCCCCATCCAGACGCGTTAACCGAGCTGCGCCACGGCCCGTCGGAGGCTGACCGTACCCGGCGCCTCCCACATCAAGGGGGTTGCTCCTTCGGTCGATAGCACCTCAGGAGCCATGGACAGCCTCGGAGGAACGCGCGCCGGGTACCCGCCGATGGTCGTCTTCGTGGCGGCCGTCGTGGTCGTGTGCGCTATCGGGTATCTCGACTACAGTTCGCAGGTCTACCTCAGCTTCGCACTCTTCTATCTGGTCCCGATCGCCGTGTGCACGCGGTACGCGGGACGTGTCTGGGGTCTCGGCACCGCCGCCCTGTGCGCGGCCGTGGGCTTGGTGGGAGACCTCGCATCCGCCGGCGGCTACGGCCTCCTCCCGGTCTGGAACGCCACGACCCGACTCGGGGTCTTCGTGGTCGTCGTGATCGTGCTTGCCCGTCTGGGCGACGCCCACGAGAAGGAACGCCGCCTCGCCCGAACGGACCCGCTGACGGGCGTGGCCAATTTCAGGAGGCTGGAGGAGGAGGTCCAACGTGAGATGTACGCGAGCCGGCGCTACGGCACCCCGCTCTCACTCGCTTATCTCGACCTCGACGGCTTCAAGCGCGTGAACGACGAACGCGGGCACGCGGCGGGCGACGAAGTCCTCTGCACGGTTGCCTCCACACTCCAGGCGATGATGCGACCTACGGATCTGGTGGCGCGGGTGGGGGGTGACGAGTTCGTGGTGCTACTCCCCCACACCGACGAGGACGGCGCCGCGCGGGCGATGGAGCGGGTGGCCGAGGCGCTCTCCACGGGGGACGACCGGCGTCCGATCCGCTTCAGCGTCGGGGTGATCGGCCTCGACCACGCGGTGGGGTCGATCGACGATCTCGTGGGCAAGGCCGACGAGAGGATGTACCGCGCGAAGAGGACCCAGCGGCCGGCCCCCGCGGTCGAGGCGATCGCCGCCTCGGTGAGATCCGGCTAGTCTGTCCCGGACTAGTCCGCGCGGTCCTTGGCGCCGGCCCCGACCCCGTCGCCCGGCGCGGGGCCGGAAGTTGAGTCGGATCGGCACACCGTCCAGCCCGAACCGTGCTCGCAATCGGTTCTCCAGGAACCGGCGGTACGAGGGGTCGGGTTCCTTCGCGCCTCCGAACACCACGAACGTCGGGGGCCCCGTCGCCACCTGGGTCGCGTAGTGGAGGTTCCCTGTGCCTCGCGGCGTCGGACGCTCTCGCTGTGCCTGTTGGATCACCTCGTTCACCTGGGAGGTCGAGGCCCTCAGGGTCCAGCGCCGGTGGAGGTCGAGCAGGAGCGGGGGCAGACGGTTGACCCCACGTCCACTGCGCGCCGAGGTGCGCATGGCAGCGGCCCGGGCGAACGGTCTCAGGGTCTCCTGGAGCTGCTTGTACGTCCGGTCCTTCTCCTCGATCAGATCCCACTTGTTCGCGACCAGGAGGAACGCTCGACCCGCATCCACGATACGGTTCACGATCTTCTTGTCCTCGACCGTGAAGCCCTCGCCGGCGTCGATAACGAGGACGGCGACATCGGCTCGTTCGATCGCCTCGGCCGCGCGCACGAAGCTGAAGTACTCCACCCCCTTCACCTTCACCTGCCGCCGCATGCCCGCTGTGTCGACGAAGCGGACGGGGCCCGACGGCCACTCGACCACCGCATCCACGGCGTCCCGCGTCGTCCCCGCGTCCTCGTAGACCACGGAGCGCTCCTCCCCCACCAGTCGATTGAACAGACTCGACTTGCCGACGTTGGGGCGTCCGACGATCGCGAACCGCGGTTCGGGCGCCGGGGCTTCGCGCACGTCGGGCGCGTCCGGCAGGAGCAGGACGATCCTGTCGAGCAGATCGCCGGTCGCGCGTCCGTGCATCCCCGACACCGCGATGGGTTCACCCAGGCCGAGACGATTGAAACCGGCCGCGTCCGCCTCGTCGGCGGCTGAATCGACCTTGTTAGCGACGAGGAGGACCGGGACGGCGGCGCGTCGGAGGCTGCGCGCGAGCGTTTGATCCTCCTCCGATATCCCCGCGGGCGCGTCGACGACGAGGAGGATGAGGTCGGCCCCGGCGATGGCGAGCTCGGCCTGCTTGCGCGCCTCGGCCTCGACCCCCCGGGCGCCCACCACGTAGCCCGCCGTGTCGACCAGGCCGAAGCGGCGCCCGCGCCATGAGGCCTCGAGCTCGACGCGGTCGCGGGTGACCCCGGGCGTGTCGTGCGCGATCGCTTCGCGGCGTCCGAAGAGCCGGTTGACGAGCGTTGACTTGCCGACGTTCTGGCGGCCGATCACGGCGATCCTCGGAACTTCCGTCACGGGATCAGCTCCGGCGCGAGACGGCGGACGATCGCGAGCGCCCTATCCAGCGTCGTGGCGACATCGAGTCCGGTGCTATCCAGGAGGACCGCGTCGGGCGTCGGCTCGAACCGGTTGACGCCGGCGTCCAGTGCATCGCGCGTCCGTATCGCGCGCCGGACGCGGACGTCCTTGTCCTCCCGCTCCGCGGCGCGACGCCGAGCCCGCTCCTCGGCATCGGCCTGGAGGTAGATCTTGACCGGCGCGTCGGGCACCACCACCGAGCCGATGTCCCTCCCCTCCATCACGGCCCCCTCAGCCCCCAGCGCTCGCTGTTCGTCACGCATCGCCACCCGCACTGCGGTGTGGCGGGCGACGGTGGATACCGCCGCCTCAACGTCCTCACCCTGCAGGTCGGGACGGGGTGCGGCGCCGCCGATCGAGAGTTGGGGTGGGTCGCCCCCGTCCAGAGTGAACCTCAAGGACCCCATGAGACGGACCAGACCCTCGGCATCATCGGGATCGACCCCTCGCTCGAGCGCCGTCAGGGTCAAGGCCCTGTACATCAACCCGGTGTTGAGGTACGGGAGTCGCAGTGCTCGAGCGAGACCGCGAGCGAGCGTCGATTTCCCACTGCCGGCCGCCCCGTCGATCGCGATCACCCGAGGCGTCATCGGGCGGGTTCCCTCGCGAGGTTCGCCCCGAGCGACGAGAGGACGTCGACGAACCCGGGGAACGAGACGTCCGCGGCCTCCATGCCGGTGATGGAGCTGGGGGCGGCCGCGGCCAGCGCCCCCACGGCGAACGCCATCGCCAGCCGGTGATCGCCCTGGGACGATGCCGTGCCGCCGGTGAGGCCGTCGCCGGCCACCACGAGGTCGTCGCCCTCGTCAGCGGCGTGGCCGCCCAGGTCGCGGATACCCTCCGCCACCCCGCTCAGCCGATCGCTCTCCTTCAGCCGGAGCTCGCCCGCGCCGAGGAACCGCGAGTCGCCCGGCGCGTGCGCGGCGAGCAATGCAAGCATCGGGACCTCGTCGATGACGGCGGATAGCTCCTCGGCGTCGACCCGCGTTGGCCGAAGCTCGGCCCCTGCCCGAACCCGAAGCTCCCCGACGGGTTCACCGAGCTCATGGCGCACGACGTGCGTCTCCGTCGCCACGCCCATCCGTGACATCACCTCCAGGAACCGCGTACGGGTCGGGTTCAGGCCCACGTCCCTGATGGTGAGCGCTGAACCGGTCAAGGCTCCGGCGGCAACCAGGAACGCGGCCGAGGACGGATCTCCGGGGCAGCGTGCCTCGAACCCTGCGTGCTGGAAGGGCTCGATGGTTATCGACCGTGCCCTCCGTCTTGACGGTGGCGCCGAGGGCAGTCAGCGCGCGCTCCGTGTGGTCGCGGGTCGCAACGGGTTCCCGAACCGTCGTCGGTCCCTCCGCCGCACGCCCGGCGAGGAGGATGGCGCTCTTCACCTGCGCGCTCGCCATGGGGGTGGTGTAGTCGATGCCCATCAGCGCGCCGCCCAGGATGCGGATCGGTGCATGATCGAGCGTGGTCGAGACGGTGGCACCCATGCGTCGCAGCGGTTCGGCGACGCGCTCCATGGGTCGGCGCGACAGGCTGGGGTCCCCCGTCAACGTGGCCTCCAGCGGCGACGCCGCAAGGACGCCCATCAGGAGTCGCATAGAGGTCCCGGAGTTCCCGCAGTCAAGGTCGGAGGACGGGCTCCGCAGGGCTCGCGAGCCCTCACCCTTAACTTCAAGGGAGGAACCGCCCGGCCCCGCCATCGATCCGTTCCACGTGGAACGGTCATCCTCCCGAGCCACACGATCGTTGCGAGCCCAGGCCTCGAGTGCAGGTTCAGCGACGGGTGCGAGCATGGCGAGGCATCGCGCTGTCGACCGAACGTCGAGAGAAGCGGGAAGCTCAACCAACCGGCTGGACCCTTGCGCGGTCACCGCGAGGATCAACCAACGGTGCGCGATGGACTTATCGCCGGGTGCGGCGACCGTGCCCTGGAGGGTCGAGCCCGGATAGATCCGTACGCGCACGTTCCTCTGCTCCTTGCCTGCGGGCCGTGACCTAGGCGATCCGGATCGGATCGAATCCGCGCCCGCCCAGGATACGTGTGGCGTCGTCGGCGGCCGATGCGGCTACCGTGAGATGCACGGTACCTCGCCCGCCTTCAGGTGAGTGGACGATCTGCAGGTCCTCGATGTTCACGGCCCCAGCACCGAGCGCGGCGGTGAGTTCGGCGAGGGCACCGGGACGGTCGGGCACCGGAACCTGGAGCACGGCGACGCCGGCCCGGACCTTGGGCTTGGCAGCCAGCCGCAGCCGCGCCCGCTGGGCCGCTGCGAACGTGGCCTCGACGTCGCGACCGCGACGCTGCATCACCTCGTCCCGGAGGGCGGCGAGGCGGGCGATGTAGCTGTCGATCGCCGCCCCAACCTGCTCGCTGTTGGCGAGAAGGATGTCGCTCCACAGCCCCGGGTTCGAGGAGGCGAGTCGGGTGAGATCCCTGAAGCCGCCGGCCGCCAGCATCAAGATCTCCGGTTCCCCCGCCTCCTCCTCCGCGGCGAGCCCCATGAGGGCCGTGGAGGCAACCTGAGGGAGGTGGCTCACGAAGGCAACGAGACGATCGTGACGGGCGGCCGGCATCCGGACGGGGCGGCCGCCGATCTCGCGCACCCACGTCTCGACCCGAGCCGTTGCCAGCGGGTCGGTGTCGGGTGTGGGCGTCAGCACCCACACGATGTCGTCGACGATCGAGGCGGAGGCGTGCTCGGGCCCCGACCGCTCGCTGCCGCCCATAGGATGGCCCGGAACGAACCTCGACAGGTCATCCGAGGATGCAAGGTCGGCGACCGACAGCACGATCTCCGACTTGATGCTGGCAGCGTCGGTGACGATCGCCGACGGCGAGGCGGCGAGGGCCAGGGCGACGGACTCGGGCACCGTGCCGATCGGCGTCGCCACGACGACGAGGTCGGCGTCCGCCGACGCTTCCTCGATGGAGGGCGAGATCGCGAGCCCTCCCGCGAGCGCTGCCCTCGCGCCCACCTCCGGATCGGCGTCCCAACCCCTCACCTCGCACCCCACGCGGCTGGACGCCGCAGCGATCGACGAGCCGATCAGCCCGGTGCCGATGACCGAGACGCGGCGGATCGGTTCGGGGGGCTCAGCCACGATCGTCCCGCAGGGACTCTGCCCCGTCGAGGTAGACGTGGACGACGTCTCGCAGCTGCGCCTCGGAATGGAAGTGCGCGAGGACGCGAACGACCGAGGGCATCGAGCCCGCGACTGGGATCTCGCGTGCGCACATGAGCGGCACGTCGCCCAGGCCCATGCGGCGAGCCGCCTCCGCGGGGAAGGCCGACCGGAGATCCTCCGTAGTGGTGAACAGGATGCTGATCAGATCGTCGTGCGCGACCCCGTTGCGTTCCAGCAGCGCGTCGAGGAGCCGCTGTGTTGACGCGAGCACGAGATCCGCGACGTCCTCCGGGACCACGATCGCTCCGCGTGCGGCGCGAACCCTCATGCCACCCTCCTCGTGGGTCGTTTCGAGTACCCACGTCCCTCGACCGGTGTCAGGCTACCGTCCTGCAGCCGCTCCGAGCGTCAGGATCTCCTGATGACTCAGCTCACGGTGGGCCCCCGGCGGCAGGTCCCCGAGCCGCACGGGCCCGACACGAACGCGGACCAGTCGAACGACCGGCAGGTCGACCGCGGCTAGGATCCGTCGCACCTCGCGCTTGCGCCCCTCCGTCATGACCACTCTCAGCGCGGTACGGCGGCCGCTCTGGCCCGCGACGCGAACGGATCGCGCCCTGGCGAGGCCATCGTCGAGGTCGACCCCGGCGCGCACCTTGGCGAGCTGCGCCGCTCCCGCGGTCCCTTCGACCTCGACCAGGTACTCCTTCTCGACCCGGAAGCTCGGATGCATCAGCCGGTTGGCGAGGTCGCCGTCGTTCGTGAGCAGGAGGAGGCCCTCCGAATCGCGGTCGAGCCTCCCGACCGGAAAGACCCTGGGACCTTCCGCCGGCAGATACGCCGTGATGTCCTCTCGCCCTTGCGGATCCGACATCGTTGTTATGACACCGGCGGGCTTGTGGAGCGCGTAGTACCTCATGCTGGGGTCGAGGTTCACGGCGTGACCGTCCACCTCGATCCGATCGGTCGAGGCCTCGACCTTGTCTCCCAGCGTGGCGACGTTCCCGTTGACCCTCACCCGACCCTCGCGGATCAGGTCTTCGCTCGTTCGCCTCGACCCGAACCCAGCACGCGCGAGCGCACGCTGGAGGCGCTCCGCGGGCATCTAGGCCTCTGGCGGAGGATCGAGAGGGTCTTCGGCTGTGGCGTTCGTCTCCTGCGAAGCGAGGGCGGTCTCGCCGTCGCCGGCCCCCGCCTCGGGCTCCGATGCTTCTGCCTCTGCTTCCTCAAGGATCCGGTCTACGGGGGCCGTCACCTCTTCGGCGACCTCGTCGACGCCGAGGAGCGGAGCCAGCGAGGGCAGCGCCGCGAGGGACGGCAGCCCCAGCCGCTCGAGGAATCCGGGGGTGGTCGCGTACAGGACCGGACGCCCTGGGGTCTCGTCGCGCCCCGCCTCCTCGATCAGGCCTCGATCCGCCAAGGCGCGAAGGACCCCGTCGGAGTTCACGCCCCGGATCCCGCTCACCTGATGCCGGGTGACCGGTTGCTTGTACGCCACGATCGCGAGCGTCTCCAGCGCGGCTTTCGTGAGTCGGGCCTGCCGCGAGGACAACACGAACTGCTCCACGATGGGAGCCGCGTCGGGGTGGGTGTAGAGACGCCACCCGCCCGCGACGTTGCGCAGGACCAGGCCGCTCTCACGGTCCTCGAGCTCCTTGGCCAGCCGGTCGCAGAGCGACTCGACCGAACGGCGGTCCACGTCGAGGGCTTGGGCGAGCACGGACGCCGTCAGGGGCTCGTCCGAGACGAAGAACAGGGCCTCCAGGGCGCGCGTGTCGTGGGCGGCCGCCTCCGGCGTCACGATGCCCCCGTCCACTCGACCTCGATCTCCCCGAACGTCCTCGCCTGCTGTAGCTCCACCTTACCGTCACGGTACAGCTCGAGGATGGCCAGGAAGCGCACCACGACGTGGATCCGCTCCTCGCAGTCGGCGACGAGATCACGGAACGACGCGGCACGCCCGAAGCCTGCCATCCGCTCCGACAGGGTCGAGATCGCCTCGGACACCGTGTAGCGCACCGGGGTGACGTGCGAGAGATCGAGGGTCGGCGGGGGTCGAAGGAGTTGGCCGGCCAGGCTGGCGAGATCCTCGGCGGCCAGAGACGTCATCGGGTCGGGGTACAGGTGCGAGTACTCGGGGCCGGGGCCCACGTCGCGGGCGAAATACCCGGCCTCGTCCTCGAGGCGCCGCGCGATCTCCACGGCCACCTTGCGGAACGCCGCGAGCTCCAGAGACCGCGCGTACAGCAGGTCCGGGGATCGACCCAGCAGGTCCTCCTCGTCCAGCTCCGTCGGCTTGGGCATGAGGCGTCCGACCTTCAACTCGAGCAGGACGGCACAGATCGCGAGGAACCACGTCGCCTCCTCGAGGGTCCAGGCCGCGGTGTCCTTCGCGTACCCCAGGTAGGCATCTGTCACCGCGGCCACGCTCACGTCGCACACGTCGATCTTCTGCTCCAGGATGAGATCGGCGAGCAGACGGAACGGCCCCGTGAACACCGGGAGCTCCACGCCGAAGCCACCGCTGTCGATCGCGCGGTCGGTCTCGGCGCTCATGAGAAATGCATCGCGGCACGCACCGCCGTCAGGGTCTCCTGGGCCACCGGCCGCGCCTTCCCCGCCCCGACCTCGAGGACCTCCTCCACCAACCCGTCGCGCGCTTCCAGCTCCGCGCGGCGCGCACGGAACGGTGCGAAGGCCTCGATCAGGTGATCCGCCAGCAGGGTCTTGCAGTCGACGCACCCGAGCTCACCCGTGCGACAGGTTGCCTCGATCCGCTCGACGTCATCGGGTGAGAAGTGCTGGTGCAGGGCGAAGATCGGGCAGATCTCCGGACGGCCCGGGTCGCCCCGGCGGACCTTCTGCGGATCCGTGATGAACGTCCTGACCTTGGCGCGGATCTCATCGGGCTCGTCGCGGATCCCGATGAAGTTGTCCAACGACTTCGACATCTTCCGGCCGTCGCTGCCGGGGATCATCGGCGTCTGGGACAGGAGGGGTTGAGGCTCCAGCAGGACGTCGCCGTAGAGACCGTTGAACCGGCGAACGATCTCGCGGCTCAGCTCGAGATGGGCAACCTGGTCCTGCCCGACCGGCACGAGCTCGCCCCTGACGATCGTGATGTCGACGGCTTGCAGGAGGGGGTAGCCGAGCAGTCCGTAGTTCGCCACTTCGCGTTCCGCCATGTCGCGGAGGCGCTCCTTGAAAGAAGGGACGCGTTCGAGCCATCCCAGCGGCGTCGTCATCCCGAACAGCAGGGCCATCTCCGCCACCTCCGGGATGTCGGACTGCCGGTAGATGACCGCCTTCTCCGGGTCCAGCCCGGCGGCGAGCCAATCCAGCACCACGCCCACGCGTCCACGCTGAGAGCTCGTCCGTCCGGTCGTAGTGGGTGGTGAGCATGTGCCAATCGGCGACGAAGTAGAAGCAGTCGTACGCGGGATCGTCCTGCAGCCGCAGCATGTTCTCGATATTGCCGGCCCAGTGTCCGAGGTGGACGGGGCCGGTGGGACGGTAGCCCGTGAGCACACGGCGGGGTCGGAGGGCAACGTCGGAGGCGGGGGTCACGATGCCGGGGATGATAGCGCGGGCCCTCCGCTCCACCGCGGAAGCTCTCTGGCGCGGTCCTGCGTCATCACAGGGCGATCCCTAGCCAGTAGCGCAGATCCTGGCCCGACGCCGCGTGACAGATAGCGTTCGCGAGCCCGTAGATGACGGCGCTCACGGGCCCCACGAAGATGAAGATAACCACGAGGACGAACAGCGGAAGATAGGCGTCGGCGTTGCGGTAGACCTCGGCAGCGCGCGGGGGCAGCACGAGCCCGACGAGTCGCGCACCGTCCAGTCCGGGGATCGGCAGGAGGTGGAAGAACGCCATGCAGAGGTTGACGAACACGAACGCACCGAGGACACGGCTCAGCTCGGAGCCCAATCCGACCCTCAGGAGGACGCCCGTGAGGACCGCCAGGATCAGGTTCGCAAGCGGCCCCGACAGGGCCACGATGACTGAATCGCGCTTGTACCGGCGGAAGTAGCTCGGATCGACGGGCGCCGGCTTCGCGTAGGCGACCACCGGGGGGATGAGCGTGACCGCGGCCCAGAGCACCAGGATGAGGCCGGGCAGGAGGCCGCTGCCGAACGGCTCGAACCACGTCTTGGGGTTGAAGCTCAGGCGACCCCACAGGCGAGGTGTGGGGTCGTGGAGCCTCGCCGCCATGAAGGCGCGCACGTACTCCCTGACGTCGAGCGCGACGAAGAGGCTCAGGCCGAGGTAGAGGGTGAGCCGCAGGCTGTCGCCACTGAATCGCCCCACTACCCGTCCCCTTCCCCATCGTCGAACCACCGATACACCAGCGTCGGCGGCTCCACCGTCCCCTCACCCAAGACCAAGGCTCGTCGGACCGCGTCGGCCGCGTCGTCGGCGGCGTCTCGATCCCTCGCATACACGTCCCCGATCGGCTCCCCCACCTCCAGCCGGTCACCGATCTTGGCGCGTATCACGATACCTACCGCAGGGTCGATCGGGTCGCCCTTATGTAGGCGGCCCGCACCCAAGCCGACCGCGGCGCTACCGACCGCTTCGGCGTCCATCGATGCGAGGGTGCCTGCACGATCTGCGATCAGCGGCACGACGACCGGGGCTTTGGGCAGAACCTGCCAGGGCTCGTCGACGACCCGCGGGTCGCCACCCTGCGCCTCCACCATCTTCGCGAAACGCTCCAGCCCGGCACCCGAGTCCAAGACCGCCTCCGCGCGTCGGCGGGCCTCTGCCCCTCCGGGACCCCCTTCGCGGCGCTGCGCCCGCGTCGCGAAACGAAGGACCAGCTCTCGGAGCCGTCCCCTGTGCTCACCGCGGAGGACCGCGACCGTCTCGGCCACGTCGAGGGCGTTCCCGACCGCGTCCCCCAGGGGTTGGGACATGTCGGTGACCGCGACGGCGGCCGTGCGACCCCACCCGATCGCGAGTCGCCGGCACGCCAGGGCTAGGGCCTCGGCGTCTGCTTGGGTGCGCATGAAAGCGCCCGACCCCGTCGTCACGTCGAGCAGGATCAGATCGGTCCGAACGGCCAGCTTCTTGGCCATGACGCTGGCCGCGATGAGGGGCACCGACGGCACGGTGGCGGTCGCGTCCCGGAGGGCGTAGAGCGCGCCGTCCGCCGGTACCAGGTCTGGCGACTGAGCGGCTATGGCACAGCCGACCCGCTCCACCTGCTCCTGCATGGTCTCGGGGGTGAGGTCGGTGCGCAATCCGGGGATCGACTCGAGTTTGTCCAGGGTCCCTCCCGTGTGTCCCAGACCCCGTCCCGAGAGCTTCGCAACACCGAGCCCGAGCGATGCAGCGAGCGGCACCAAGGAAAGGGTCACTCCGTCGGAGACGCCACCCGTGGAGTGTTTGTCGACCGTCGGCATCGTGATCCGAGGGAACTCGACGGTCCTCCCAGACTCGATCATCGCTCGGGTGAGCGCGAGTGTTTCCTCCTCATCTAGGCCCTGTAGCACGCACGCCATCAGGAACGCCGCCGCCAGCGCGTCGCTGACCTCGCCTGCCGTGTACGCGGCCACGAACGCCTCCACCTCAGCGGGAGCGAGCGTCTTCCCGTCGCGCTTGGCCGCCACGACGCGCCGATGATCGATGACGGTCATCCGCCGCTCACCCCGCAGCTCCCAGCAGGCGGGAGGGTGGGCGCAACCCCAGGTCGAGGGTCATGAGCTCTTGGCGATCCTGTGAGCTGCACAGATACCCGAACCCTCGAGTGAAGGTTCCTAACGCCGAACATCACATCCCCAACCGGTCGGCGAAGCTCGTCCCGAGCAAACCCTCGACCTCGACATCCAGAAGAGCCGCGGCCGTCTGGCCGGTGTCGGCGAAGCTACCCCTCGTGCCGATGTCGTAGGGCCCTCCAGGGAGTCCCGCCGCCAACAAGGGTGTGCGCTCCCGGGAATGGTCGGTGGGAGGCGTCGTCGGGTCGCACCCATGGTCCCCCGTCATCAGGAGAACTCCCCGGTCCAGCGCCGCCACGACCTCCGGTAGCCGACGATCGAGCGCCTCGATCGCGGCCCCGTAACCTGCGGGGTCGTTTCGATGGCCGTACTTCGAGTCGAAGTCCACGAGGTTCGTGAAGACGAACGACGGGCCAGGCCGTCGCAGGTACTCCAAGGTGAGGTCGACGCCGTGGTCGTTCGAGTCCGAGTACCGAGCCTCGGAGATCCCCTGCCCGCTGAAGATGTCCTGGATCTTCCCCACTCCGTAGACCGCCACGCCCCCCGCCACCATCGCGTCGAGGATCGTCGGTCCCGGCGGTGGTACGGAGTAATCCCGGCGCTCGGGACGTCGTACGAACGCTCCGGGCTCGCCGTCGAACGGGCGGGCGATCACCCTGCCGACGCGGTGCTCCCCTACCAGCAACCCCCTGGCGACCCGGCACCAGGCGTAGAGCTGGTCGAGCGGCACCACCCGCACGTGAGCTGCGACCTGGAAGACGCTGTCGCCGCTCGTGTAGACGATCGGACGGGCGGTCCGCAGATGCTCAGGCCCCAGCTCGGCGAGGATGTCGGTTCCCGAGGCAGGCACGTTGCCGAGGATCTGCCGCCCGATAGCTGCCTCGAAGGGATCGACGATCTCCGGCGGGAAGCCGTCGGGATACAGCGGGAAGGGAAGATCGAGTCGGATCCCCATCATCTCCCAGTGGCCCGTGGTGGTGTCCTTGCCGGCGGAGATCTCGGTGGCGCGCCCGTGGCCCGAGCCGGGTTCCGCTCTGGGCTCGATCCCTTCGATGGTCGTGAGGTGTCCCAGGCCGAGCCCCTCGAGCGTAGGTGCGTGCAGCCCTCCCACCACCCGGGAGGTGTTCCCCAGGGTGTCGGAGCCCTCGTCACCGTAGGCGTCGGCGTCGGGGGCATCGCCCACGCCCCACGAATCGCAGACGATGAGGCACACGCGCGGAACGGAGGCGCTCACCCGGATCTCCGACGCTCGATCGCCTGCATCAGCCTCGGGTCCCTTCGTTCGCCCCGGCGCGTGCTCGCGGATGCGACGTGTAATACACCTCACGCAGGTGGTCCTCGCTCACGAGTGTGTAGATCTGCGTGGTGGCCACGCTCGCATGGCCGAGCAGTTCCTGGACGACGCGCACGTCGGCGCCGCCTTCCAGCAGATGGGTCGCGAACGAGTGCCGCAGCGAGTGCGGCGTCACCCGACGCTCGATCCCGGCACGCCGCACGGCGCCCGCGAGCAGCCGGTTGACGCTCTGCCGCGTGAGCCGACCTCCCCGGGTGTTGAGCATCAGGGCCCCGCGGCTCGTGGGCCGCGCCAGCACGGGGCGGGATCGCCGGAGGTATCCGTCGACCGCGTCGCGACCGTACCGGCCGAGGGGCACCTCGCGTTCCTTCCCACCCTTGCCGAGGACCCGCACCGACCCCGCCTCGAGATCGACGTCGTCGACGTCGAGGCCCACGAGCTCGGACACGCGTAGGCCGGATCCATACAGGAGCTCGAGCACGGCGCGATCCCGGATGCCGGCGGGCGTCCCCTCTTCAGGGGCCACCAGCAGTCGCGCGACGTCGTCGACCGGGATTGGGTGGGGAAGGGAACGAGGAAGCTTCGGCTGCCGGAGAGCCGCCGAGGGGTCGCGCTCGACGACACCCTCGCGGAGCATGAACCGGTGGAACGAGCGAACGCACGACATCGTGCGCGCGACCGATGTCGCCCTGTAGGGCCGCTCCTCATCCCCGAACGTGGCGGCCGAGATCGACGCGGCGAACGCGCGTACGGTGCCCTCGTCGATCGCCAAGGGATCGCGGACATCTCGACCCCCCAGGAACGCGAGGTAACGGCGGAGATCGCGACGATATGCCCCCAAGGTGTTCGCGGAGAGACCACGCTCCACGGCGAGGTGGTCGAGGAAGCGCTCCGCCTGGCGTTCGATCGGGTCGGGGCTCATCGGGCCAAGCCTACCGATACGAACCCACGCGGCGTCGGAGGCAGCGAAGAGACGACCAGGTCAATCGGGCGGAAGCGGCGGGCGGCGGGCGGCCATCATGAGCGCCGTCGCGGTCTTCATGTCGCGTACGCGACCTGCTAAGGCCGCATCGACCATCTCGCCGAACGGCTCCGTGACGACCTCGATCCCGGGCTCGGGCAGTGCGTCGGGGCTCGCCGGTGTCTTGGCCCAGAACAGGTGTACGTACTCGTCCGTGAACCCTGGGCTGGTGTAGTAGGCCGCCGAGGAACTCCATGGTGGTGGCACGGTAGCCCGTCTCCTCCATGAGCTCGCGCCTGGCGCAGGTCAGTGCGTCCTCCCCCTCGACGTCGAGCAGCCCCGCCGGGATCTCGGTAAGCACCTGACGCACCGCAGGGCGGAACTGTCGGACCAGGAGCACGCGTCCCTCGGTGGTGATGGGGAGAACCGCCGCCGCCCCCAGGTGGTGCACGACCTCGTAGGGCCCGGATCCCGGCCACGTCTCGACGTCGAGCCGCACCACGCGTCCCTCGTAGGCGATGCGTGACTCGGTCGGTTCGCTCACCCGACGGAGAGCGTCCGATGAGCGCCCGACCGGGCGTTCACCTGGGCCGCGCCTACGAACGCCGAGAACAGGGGGTGGGGACGAGTGGGGCGCGAGCGCAGCTCGGGATGGAACTGCCCCGCGATGAAGAACGGGTGGTCGGGCAGCTCGATGATCTCAGCGAGTCGGCCCTTCTGGGAACTCCCGGAGATCACCATGCCGTGCTCCTTCAGCACGTCGTGGTAGGCGGGGTTCACCTCCCAGCGATGCCGATGCCGCTCCTCCACCACCTCCCGGCCGTAGGCGCGCGCCGCGAGCGTGCCCTCCTCCACGTAGCAGGCCTGGGCCCCCAGACGCATGGAGGCGCCCATGTCCGTGACGTCCTTCTGCTCGGGAAGGAGGTCGATGACGGCGTGCGGCGTGCCGGGGTCGAACTCCGACGAGTTGGCGCCCTCGAGCCGGCACACGTTCCTCGCGAACTCCACGACGGCCACCTGGAGGCCGAGGCAGATGCCGAGGAACGGGATGCCCCGCTCCCTGGCGAAGCGCACCGCTGCCACCTTACCCTCGACCCCGCGCACCCCGAAACCGCCCGGGATCAGGATGCCGTCGACACCCTCGAGCGCCTGCTCGGTGGCTTGACCGCCGAGGTCGTCGGAGGCAACCCAGCGGATGCGGACGTCGGCACCGTGAGCGAACCCACCGTGGTAGAGCGCTTCCATCACGCTCAGGTAGGCGTCGCGGAGATCCACGTACTTGCCGACCACGGCGATCGTGACGGGATCGGTGGCGGCGTGGATCCGGGCGACGAGGCCTTCCCACTCCGACAGATCGGGAGCGGCGGTGATCCCCAGATGCGAGGCGATCTCACCGTCCAGCCCTTCCTCGTGCAGGACGAGCGGTACCTCGTAGATCGACGGGGCGTCCACGGCGCTGATCACCCCGCTGATGGGGACGTCGCACAGGAGGGAGATCTTCTCCTTGAGATGGCGCCCGATCGGTCGGTCGGAGCGGCACACGATGGCGTCGGGCTGCAGGCCGAGCGCGCGCAGCTCCTTCACGGAGTGCTGGGTGGGCTTGGTCTTCAGCTCGCCGGAGGGACCGATGAACGGCATCAACGACACATGGACGAACGCGCAGTTCTGCCGGCCCACCTCGTTGCGGAGCTGTCGGATGGCCTCTAGGAAGGGCAGGGACTCGATGTCACCCACGGTGCCGCCGATCTCCACGATGAGCAGGTCGGCGCTCTCGGCCTCCGCCAGGGAGCGGACCCGCTCCTTGATCTCATCGGTGATGTGCGGGATCACCTGGACGGTCTTGCCCAGATAGTCGCCCCGCCGCTCCTTGGCGATCACGCTGCTGTAGACGGCCCCGGTGGTGAAGTTGGAGCCGCGGTGAAGGTCAGCATCGAGGAAGCGCTCGTAGTGGCCGAGGTCGAGGTCCGTCTCGGCACCGTCATCGAGGACGAAGACCTCACCGTGTTCGAACGGGTTCATCGTGCCCGGGTCGACATTGATGTAGGGGTCGAGCTTCTGCAGGACGACCTTCAGCCCACGGGACTTGAAGAGGCGACCGAGTGAGGCGGTGGTGATGCCCTTCCCGAGTCCGGAAGCGACACCGCCCGTCACGAAGATGAACTTCGGCTGTTCCCTCACCACGGGATGCGACTCTAGCAGAGGGTGGCGACGCGCCGGCGCGGTTCGACCGGAAACATCGCCGTCCCCGCCGGATCTTCGCCCTTCGACCTCGGTTCAGGCCTCGGCGCGGATCCGCGTCGCCTCGGACAGGAGCTCCTCGGCGTGCGCCAGCGCTCCCTCACTGTCCGTGAGGCCCGCCAGCATCCGCGAGAGCTCGACGATCCGCTGGTGGTCGTCCAGCACCTCGACCGTCGCGGCGGCTCCCTCCTTGGCGACCCGAACGTGGAGGTCCGCGAAACACGCGATCTGCGGCAGATGTGTGACCACGACCACCTGTCGGTCCTGGGCGAGCCGCGCCAGCCTCCGCCCGACCGCGAGCCCCGCCTCCCCTCCGATCCCCGCATCCACCTCATCGAAGATGAGGGTGGGGACCTCGTCGAGGTCGGCCAGTACCGAACGACACGCCAGCATGGTGCGACTCAGCTCGCCTCCGGAGGCGGCCTTCGCCAGCGGCTGGACGGACTGGGTGGCGCCTGCCGCGAACGACAGCTCCACCCGCTCGGCGCCGGCGAACCCGAGGGCCGATGTCGAGGTTAGATCTACCTGCACGCGCGCCCCCGGCATGCCGAGCGCTTCCAGCTCCCGTGCGACCACCGTTGCGAGCGCCGGGCGCCGCGACGAGCCGCTCACGCGTGATCGCCTCGGCCATGGAGTCGGCCGCTCGTTTCCAACGTCTCATGGCGAGCTTCGAGAGCGACGATCCGCTCGTCGGCACCGGTGAGCGTGCGGAGTCGTTCCGACGACTCCTCCAAGAAGGTCAGCACCTCCTCGTCTGACGCGCCGTACTTGCGGTAGAGGGAACCGAGGGCGCCGAGGCGGTTGCGGATCGCCTCGAGGCGTTCCGGGTCGGCCGACGAGCGACTCACGGTACCGCCGCACGTCGTTGGCGAGGTCGGCTCCCTCCGCGGCCAGGGCTCGCGCCCGGACCCCGAGCTCCTCGGCGGAGGGGTCCAAGGCCGCCGACGACTCCAGGGCGGCCGCCACCTGAGCGAACGTCGTCGGAGGCCGCGCCCTCGCCCGAAGTGCCGTCTCGGCGGCTCCCACGATCTCCTGGAGCCGTTCGACGTGGGAGAGGCGGGCTTCCTCGGCCACCAGCTCCTCGCGCTCCCCAGCTCGTGGGCCCACCGTCTCGATCTCGCTCGACCTGGTACGCGAGCAGATCGAGCTCGCGCTCGCGGTCGCGGGCGGCCTCGCGGAGCCGCTCGAGCTCCGACGTCACCGAGCGCGCAGCTCGGCGAAGACTCGCCGGTACTCGCGCAGCGTTCGAAGGTGGGCCGTCCCCGCGAACCGGTCCAGGAACGCCGTCTGGGTGGCCGGAGAGCGCAGGCGCTCCGCCTGGTGCTGTCCGTGCAGCTCGACGAGCCCATCGCCGAGCTCGGCGAGCGCGGAGGCGGTGGCGAGCTGGCCCCCGATCCTGGCCGAGCTCTTGCCCTCGGCCGCTCACCGAGCGCGCGAGGATCAGCTCGCCGTCCTCCGCCCAGTCCTCGCTCCCCTCCGGGGGCGTCGAACCGCGCCTGGATGCGAGCGGCCTTGGCGCCCTCGCGCACGAGCGTCGCGTGCGCCCCGTCCACCGAGGGCGAGCGCGAGCCCGACCGTGACCATGGTCTTGCCGGCACCGGTCTCGCCGGTGAGGACGTTCAGACCGGGGTGCAGCTCCAGATCGAGGTCGTCGATGACGCCCGAGACCGGTGATGCGGAGCTCGCGTAGCACGGGCGGAGTCTAGCGGCCGTCCCCGACATCGTCGTCGCGGGCGCGTAGGTCCGTCTCGCTTCGCCGGGAAGGCCGAACTTCTCCCGCACCGAGCGAGAGGAACCCGGGCGCATCGCTCGCGCCGCACGAGCCGGGCGGGGCGCTCGGATGCGCGGATCCTCACGCGCGAACCGACCGGAAGCTCGATGCTCTGGCGCCCGTCCGCCGAGAGGATCGCCGCTCTCCTCGCCCACGACCTGGAGCTCGACCTGCGCCTCGGGCCCGAGGACGAACGAGCGGTCGAACACCATGTGGGCAGCGATGGGCGTCAGGACCATGCAGTCCGACGTCGGGGCTCACGATCGGCCCCCGAGCGGAGAACGAGTAGGCGGTGGAGCCGGTCGGCGTGGCGACGATGACGCCGTCGGCGGAGAAGGTCGTGACGTAGGTCCCGTCCACCTCGACCGCCAGCCGGATCAGTCGATGGCGCGCACGCTTCTCGACCATGACCTCGTTGAGCCCCCACTGCGGCGCGAACGACGTGCCCTCCGCCGGACTCGACCGTCAGCGCCAGCCGCTCCTCGATGCGGGCCGTGCCCGCCAGGACGCTGCGGATCAGCGCGCAGCGCCTCGTCGGGCTCGACCTCCGTCAGGAACCCGAGGCGGCCGACCTTGACGCCCAGCACCGGACAGCCCGCATCGGAGGCGACGTGGGCCGCCCGCAGGAACGTCCCGTCGCCACCCACGGAGACCACGAGGTCGAGGGACTCCGCCGCGCGTCAGGGCGTTCGCCGTCCTCGGGCAGGGCCGCGGTCTCGACGCCCGCCTCCGCCACGAGCGCACGGCGCAGGGCCTCGGCGCGGCGAGAGCGGCCTCGCGTCGCGGGTGAGTGACGAACCCGACCCGCGTCATCCCCCGGCCACCTCCTTCCCCTCCCGCACGACCGCACTCGAGGTCGAGGGATGCCGGCCGTGCCCCACGGCGGGCCTCGATGCAGGAACTCCACGTTACCCGCAGGACCCACCACCGGCGAAGCCATGGCGCTGCGGACCGGCGCCGCCCGCCGCGGCGAGCGCCTCGGTCACCTCACCCAGGACGCGACGCCACACCTGCGGGATCCCGGACCACCCCCTCCGCGACGCACCTCCTTCGCGCCCGGCCTCGAACTGCGGCTTCACCAGCAGCACGATAGTCGCGCCGGCCGCAGCCGACCGCGACGAGCGGATCCGCGACGGTCCGCAGCGAGATGAACGAGAGGTCCGCGACCACGAGATCCTGGGACGAACGGCAGGGACCCGCGGTCGCAGGTCGCGCACGTTGGTGCGCTCCATGACCACCACGCGCGGTGTCGATGCGCAGCCCCAGTCGAGCTGACCGTACCCCACGTCGACGGCGATCACGCTGGCCGCCCCGGCCTTGAGCAGGCAATCGGTGAACCCGCCCGTGGAGGCGCCGGCGTCCAGGCAGACGAGCCCGCGGGGTCGACACCGAACCGGTCGAGTGCGGCCCGCAGTTTGTCGCCACCCCGCGAGACGAACCGCCGCGGGGGTCCGGTGAGCGTGACGGCGACGTCGTCTCCGACCATGGTCGCCGCCTTCGTCGCGGGGGCGCCCGCGACGAGCACGAGGCCGCGGCGGACCGCTTCCTGCGCCTCCGCGCGGCTGGCAGGCGAGCCCCCGGCGGACCAGTTCGGCGTCGAGCCTGCGCCGGCTCACCCGGAGCGGGACCTTCAGGCGCCGCCCTCGGAGCGTCGGCGCGTCGTGGGCCGTGTCGGTGGCCGTCGACTCCGTTGCGCCGGCGGCAGGTTTACGTGCCGTCGTCTTCTTCCGAGCGGTGGTCTTCTTCCGACCCGACGCGGTCTTGCCGCCTCGCGCTCCAGGCTCGCGGACGCGCTTCTTCAGAGCGTCCAGCTCCGACTGCGACGCGACCCCGACGGCCATCATCTGGCGCGTGACCTCGCTCGAAAGCACCTCACGGATCCGTTCGCGGTTGTGCTGGGACCACTCCAGGAGATCGGCGGCCGTCTTGGCCACCTGCTCCTTGGCGGCGCCGGGCTCCATCATGCCCTTCGCCAGCTCCTGGGCCTTGGCGGGGGTCAGCTGACCGATCGCGGCCTCGATCGTGCGGCGTATGTCGTCGATCAACATCGGGAGGTTCCTTTCGGTTCGGTCGTCTCTGCCCGGGCGCCGGGCACGAAGTCAGTCTAACCGTGGAACCGCAGGGGCTCGGGCGGCGGGTCGATCGTGAGGGCGCGGAGGTCCTCGCCCAGGTAGGTCGGTGGGCGCCACCACGCCGTCGGCCTCCTCACGGGTCGATATCCCGGTGAGGACCAGCATGGAGTCCCACCCCACAGCGTGGGCGCCGTCGATGTCCGTGTCCAGGCGATCGCCGATCAACAGCGGCCGGGTGCCGCCGACGCGCGCCAGCGCGGCCTCGAAGATCGGGCGGATCGGTTTGCCGATGACTTCCGGGCGTCGCGCCCGTCGTCGTGGTCGATCGACCGCGAGCAGGGCGCCGGCGCCAGGCCAGCGCTGTCCGTCGGCGGCGGGGAAGGACGCGTCCGGGTTCGTGGCCATCAGCAGCGCGCCGGCCTCGACGAGCACGCACGCGACGCGGAGCTTCGCGTAGTCGGCTCCGCGATCGAACCCCACGACCACGGCGTCCGCCGAGGCCGGCTCCCCTTCGACCACGTCGAGGCCTGCGTCAAGTAGCGCTTCCCGCATCCCGGCCTCCCCCACCACGAACGCCGTCTCGATCCCTCGCTCCGCGAGGAGCGCGCGCGGTGGCCAGGGCCGAGGTCTCGACCTCGTCGGGCGACGCCTCGATCCCTACCCGCCGCAGCCGCTCTGCCACCGACCGAGGCGAGCGCGCGGAGTTGTTCGTGACGAAACCGACCGCCCTGTTCATCTGGCGGAGGCGGGTGAGTGCGCCGGCGGCGTGCGGGACCGGCTCGAGCCCCCGGTAGAGGACCCCGTCGAGGTCGAACAGGAACGCGTCGTAGCGATCCGCGAGGGTCAACGTGGTCCCCCCTGTCGACCCGCGGCTCGGCCGGGTCGTCCCGCGCGCCCCACGGCGACGGTCGCGCTCAGGTGTCGATCCGCGTAGCTGCTATACAAGAGCCATGCCTCGCGTCGCTCCATTCATCGCCCTGCGCTACGACACAGCTGTCGCAGGCCCGCTGGATCTGGTGACCGCGCCTCCGTACGACGTTATCAGCGCCTCCCGAAGGCGCAGCCTGCTTGAGGCGAGCCCGTTCAGCATCGTGCACCTGGACCTCGCCGAGGGCTCCGAAGATCCCGGAGATCCCGAGAGCCGGTACGCGCGGGCGGGCCAGCTCCTCGAGGCATGGGAGTCCGAAGGCGCCCTCGTTCGAACCCCCGAGCCCGTGTATTTCGCGTACGAGATGGCGTTCGAACACATGGGCGTCTCGCGCGCCGTGCGGGGAGTGCTGGTGGCGTTGGAGCTCGAGCCCTGGGGAGCGAACGTGATCCCCCACGAGCGGACGATGCCCGGGCCCCTGCAGGACCGCCTGCGGCTGTTGCGTGCCACCCAGACGCACCTGTCGCCCGTGTACGGCACGATCGCCGGTCCGTGCCCACCCCTGGCTGAGGTCCTGCACGCCGCCGCCTTGACCCCGCCCGCCGAGGAGACACGTGATGACCAGGGCGTCCGCCATCGACTCTGGCCGCTGCCGTCCCACCTCGACGTGGCCGGATGGCTGCGCGAAGAGCCGCTGTTGATCGCCGACGGGCATCATCGCTACACGACCGCGCTCCGGTATCGCACCGAGCGCGACGCTGCCCAGGGCCCGGGACCTTGGGACCGCGTCTTCGCCCTGATCGTCGACGCCGCCGCGGAACACCTTCCGGTCCTGCCGTTCCATCGGCTCCAGACCGCGGGTTCCGTGCGGCCCTCTGGCGAGCGGGTGCCGGATCTCGACGAGCCTCCTGTCCACCATCTCCGACGAACTGCCCTCGGTCGGCCTGGTGACCGTGGGCGAGGGGGGCCTCGAGTTCCGAGTCGTGCGTCTCCGGGGAGCCCCCCCGGCCGTCCGCACGCTCCACGAGGAGATCCTCGACGTTCGGACGCCGGAGGGATCTCTGCGTTTCGTCCACGACGCGTCGCTCGCGAGCTCAGCGGTCGAGGACGGGGAGGCACTGGCCGCCTGGCTCCTGCCGGCGACCACCCCGGAGCGGATCAGGGAAGTGATCGAGCGCGGGGAGCGCCTGCCACAGAAGTCGACGTATTTCTGGCCCAAGCCGAGGACCGGGATGGTGATGATGCCTGCTGGACCATCCGGCCGGGGGCTGACGTCACCCGTCGCTCGGTTCCAGCTTCTTGATCCCGGTGGCCACCACCTCCGTGAGGCTTCTCGCTCCCGCGCCACTGCGGTAGAACCGCCGAGCGAGCTGCCCGTGGATCAGTACCTCGTCGCCCTTCGCGATCCCTTTCAAGGCCCGCTTGCCCACCGTGGCGTGCCAGGCCGCCACCGGCAGCGGTAACAACCGCTTGCCGGGCTCCGGGTACCGCGACCCGCAGCTCCGTCACCTGATCTCCCGATGGCATCTCTCGGACGATAGGCTCCGCCGCGATGGTCCCAGCGAGGACCACGACGTTCACCGTCACCACGCTGCCTCCCTCCCGCGCTCGGCCTAAGGGTCCAGACCAGCGCGCATCCACGGAGGAGGAACTCCGGACGCTAGCACCGCCTAGCGACACGACCCTGTGACAGACTCATGCCGTGAGCCCGCTCCCCTCCATCCGATTCGAGGTCGTGGATCGGGTCGCGGGATTCGACATCGGAACCGCCGGCCTCCGAGACTTCAACGCGGTCTATCTGATCGAGGGCCCGGAGCCGGCGTTGGTCGAGACCGGATCGGCGGCCGATGCCGGCGGTCTCGTGCGCGGCGCTGGCTTCCGCGGGCGTGGGTCCGGACGACCTCGCTCACCTCCTCGTGACCCACATCCACCTCGATCACGCCGGCGGCGCGGGCGACCTCGTCCGCGCATTCCCGCGCGCGACCGTGTGGGTCCACGAGCGCGGAGCACCCCACCTGGTCGACCCTACGCGGCTCGTCGCGAGCACGGCACGCACCTACGGAACCGACCGGATGCGGGCGCTACTACGGGACCACCCGGCCTGTGCCAGCCGATCGGATCCGGACGGTCGCCGACGGAGACCGTGTCTCGCTCGGCTCCCGCCACGTGCGCGTCGTCCATACGCCCGGGCACGCCTCGCACCACGTCGCGTTCTTCGATGAGACGTCGGGGGCCGTCTTCACGGGTGAGGCGGTCGGCTCTCACCTCCCGTGGGCCGACGCGTACCGCCCAGCGTTGCCACCGCCCGAGGTCGATGTCGAACTCGCCCTGGCAAGCGTCGAACGGATCCGCGGACTGGCCCCCGCGGCATTGATCACGACTCACTTCGGCTTGATCCCGGACGCGGAGGAAGGGTGCGCGCGAGCCGCGGAACGGATCCGGTCGTGGTCCGACGTGGCGCGAACGACGCTCGAGCGTGATCCCCGCGCATCCGATGAGGACCTCCGGGCCCGCTTGGTGCGACTCGCGGAGGCCGAGTTCCTCCAGGATGCGGGGCGGCCGATCGACCTGGAGCGCTACGACGCGATCGGGAGCATCGGGATGAACGCATCGGGTCTCGCACGCTATTGGCGGAAGCGATGGGACCGGGAAGCGAAGGGCCGGCCGGCCGAGGGTTAGCCGAGCGCCGCGAGCCGCTCGGCGGCGTCGAACGCTCCCGCGTCGTGCCGAACGATCTTGCCGAACTCGACCGCAGCCTCCTGTCGCCGACCGGCCCGCTCGAGGATGTCGCCCTTCACGTACCACAGCCGCAGCGTGTAGTCCTCGGCTACCTCCTCGCGTGTCCGTGCGCGCCCAAGGAAGGCCAGCGCTTCGGGGTACCGCTCCTGGTCCGCGAGCGCGGAAGACGCCACGATGACCGCCTCGGCCTTCGCGTCGTTGGGCACCTTCGCCCTCAACTCCTCCTCGCATAGCGGAACGGCTTCCGCGGGGCGTCCGAGGCCGCGCAGACAGTCGGCGATGATGTGATTCTGATCAGCCCTCCCGCTCATCCGTCGGTAGGCCTTCATCTCGGTGAGGGCGTCCTGCCAGCGGCCCTGACCGTAGAGGGCCATCCCAAGCACCTCGCGGACCGCGGGTGACCGTGGCGACAGATCCTTCGCCTTCTGTCGCCTCGACGACGGCGGCCCCGGTGTCACCTCGGTCGAGCAGATCGGTGGCTCGCGACAGGCGCGACAGGGCGTCCTTGGCCTGCGTAGGTCTCGTGACGCGGGCGATCTCCTCCGCCACATCGCGAGGGAGCGCGGCGCCCGCGTTGGCGGGCGGGCGCGGCTTGCTGCCGCCGTGCGGTCTGAGGGCCTTGGCCATGTGCTCTCCCACGGTAACGGAACGAGATCGGGCCGCCCGAAGGCGGCCCGATCTCCACGATGTCTCGGCAGCGACCTACTCTCCCACCCAGTCGCCCAGGCAGTACCATCGGCGCGGGAGGGCTTAACTTCCGGGTTCGGGATGGGACCGGGTGTCTCCCCTCCGCCATTGCCACCGAAACGATGTCTCCCTACCGATCGCGAGATCGAGCGGGACACCTTCGAGGGTGCGTCCCTCGAGCAGAGCTCGAAGAACCAGATAGCGAGCGCGAGCAGAGTCAAGTCCTCGGCCTATTAGTACCGGTCAGCTCCACACGTCGCCGTGCTTCCACTTCCGGCCTATCAACCTGGTGGTCTTCCAGGGGCCTTACCCGGTTTCCCGGTGGGAGATCTCATCTTGAGGTGGGCTTCGCACTTAGATGCTTTCAGCGCTTATCCCTTCCGAACGTGGCTAACCAGCCGTGCCGCTGGCGCGACAACTGGCACACCAGAGGTTCGTCCACCCCGGTCCTCTCGTACTAGGGGTAGCTCCTCTCAAATCTCCTGCGCCCACAGCGGATAGGGACCGAACTGTCTCACGACGTTCTAAACCCAGCTCGCGTGCCTCTTTAACGGGCGAACAGCCCGACCCTTGGGACCTGCTCCAGCCCCAGGATGAGACGAGCCGACATCGAGGTGCCAAACCCTGCCGTCGATATGGACTCTTGGGCAGGATCAGCCTGTTATCCCCGGGGTACCTTTTAGCCGTTTAGCGACGACCCTTCCACTCGGAGTCGTCGGATCACTAGGCCCAGCTTTCGCTCCTGCTCGACCCGTCGGTCTCACAGTCAAGCTCCCTTGTGCCCTTGCACTCAACGTCTGATTGCCAACCAGACTGAGGGAACCTTTGGGCGCCTCCGTTACTGTTTAGGAGGCAACCGCCCCAGTTAAACTGCCCACCAGGCGCTGTCCCTGATCCGGATCACGGACCTAGGTTAGAGTCCCAACATGTGAAGGGCGGTATTTCAAGGGTGGCTCCACCATGACCGAGATCACGGCTTCGCAGCCTCCCGCCTATCCTACGCAACACATGCCAAAACCCAACACCAAGCTGCAGTAAAGGTCCCGGGGTCTTTCCGTCCTGCTGCGGGTAACGAGCATCTTTACTCGTATTGCAATTTCGCCGAGTCCCTGGTTGAGACAGTGCCCAAGTCGTTACGCCATTCGTGCAGGTCGGAACTTACCCGACAAGGAATTTCGCTACCTTAGGACCGTTATAGTTACGGCCGCCGTTTACTGGCGCTTAGGTTCAGAGCTTCGCTCCGAAGAGCTAACCTCTCCCCTTAACGTTCCAGCACCGGGCAGGCGTCAGTCCATATACGTCGTCTTGCGACTTAGCATGGACCTGTGTTTTTAGTAAACAGTCGCTTGGGCCTGGTTTGTGCCACCTCTTCGAGCTCGTGACGCGAAGTCATTCACCCTACGGAGGTCATCCTTATCCCGAAGTTACGGATGCAATTTGCCGAGTTCCTTAACCAGGGTTCTCTCGATCGCCTTCGTATGCTCTACGTGCCCACCTGTGTCGGTTTGGGGTACGGGCACCTCATCAGCTCGCTAGAGGCTTTTCTCGGCAGTATGGGATCACTCGCTTCGCCTGAAACGGCTCGGCATCGCGCCTCGGGGTTGATGACCGCCCGGATTTGCCTGGGCGATCCCCCTACACGCTTACCCCAGGACAACCAACGCCTGGGTCGAGCTACCCTCCTGCGTCCCCCCTTCGCTGGCCTAGTACCGAGTGGGTCGGTAGCCCCCGAAGGGGTTCCCTTAGCACCTCGGATTCGGCCTGGGCGCGGATGAGGTGGTACTGGAATATCAACCAGTCGTCCATCGCCTACGTCTGTCGACCTCGGCTTAGGTCCCGACTAACCCTGGGCGGATGAACCTTCCCCAGGAACCCTTGGGCATTCGGCGGACGGGCTCCTCCCCCGTCTTTCGCTACTCATGCCGGCATTCTCACTTCTGACGCGTCCACGGCTGGGTTACCCCGCCGCTTCACTCGCGTCAGAACGCTCCCCTACCGATCCCACGACCTGGACCGTCGAGGCCTCCCTCGACGGCCGAGTCATCTGTGAGATCTCGCAGCTTCGGCTCCATGCTTGAGCCCCGTTACATTGTCGGCGCAGGACCACTTGACCAGTGAGCTATTACGCACTCTTTCAAGGGTGGCTGCTTCTAAGCCAACCTCCTGGTTGTCTTTGCGATCCCACATCCTTACCCACTTAGCATGGAATTAGGGGCCTTAGCTGGCGATCTGGGTTGTTTCCCTCTCGGACACGGAGCTTAGCCCCCGCGCCCTCACTCCCGGGCTCTGGTGTAACGGCATTCGGAGTTTGACTGAGGTCGGTAAGCTTGTAGGCCCCCTAGCCCAATCAGTGCTCTACCTCCGCAACAGAACGCCCGAGGCTGCCCCTAAAGGCATTTCGGGGAGAACCAGCTATCACCGAGTTTGATTGGCCTTTCACCCCTACCCACAGGTCATCCCCCAGGTTTTCAACCCTGGTGGGTTCGGTCCTCCACGAGGTCTTACCCTCGCTTCAACCTGCCCATGGGTAGATCACTCGGCTTCGGGTCTAGGGCGTGCGACTCTTCGCCTTATTCGGACTCGCTTTCGCTTCGGCTTCCCTAGAAAGGTTAACCTTGCCGCACACCGCTAACTCGCCGGCTCATTCTTCAAAAGGCACGCCGTCACCCCGTCACTGGTTGCCCATGGCGAGGCCCCGACTGCTTGTAGGCTCACGGTTTCAGGTACTATTTCACTCCCCTCCCGGGGTACTTTTCACCTTTCCCTCACGGTACTGGTTCACTATCGGTCGCCAGGGAGTGTTTAGCCTTAGAGGGTGGTCCCCCCAGATTCACACGGGATTTCAGGGGTCCCGTGCTACTCGGGAACACCACGAGGAGATCAGTCACCTTTCGTCTACAGGGTTGTTACCTTCTGTGACGGCCCGTTCCATGGCCTTCGACTAGGTCCTGATTTTGTCACTCCTTGGATCCTCCGAAGCGGATCCACGTGGGTCCCACGACACCGACATGGCAACGCCTTCGGGCTATTGCACCACGTCGGTTTAGGCTGATCCCCGTTCGCTCGCCACTACTAGGGGAATCGCGTTTGCTTTCTCTTCCTCGCCCTACTGAGATGTTTCACTTCGAGCGGTTCCCTCCTCATGCCCTATGTGTTCAGGCACGGGTGACTGGGCATGACCCCAGCCGGGTTTCCCCATTCGGACATCTCCGGATCAAAGCCCTCTCGGCGGCTCCCCGAAGCTTTTCGCAGCCTGACGCGTCCTTCATCGGCTCCTGGCGCCTAGGCATCCACCGTAAGCCCTTCATAACTTGACTGTAGATGCTCGCGCTCGCTATCGAGTTCTCAAGGTGCTCGAGGGCTCGCACCCTCAAAGCTGAACAGTGTGCCCGCCGGCGTCCACACGATCCGTTCGCGTTCCACTCCCTTGCGGGCGTACTAGCGATCGAACCGTCGGGGATACCGACGGGGGCCAGTGCTATTGACCTGGAGTCTTCCGGAGTGCAGGGCATGGAACGGACGTCCAGCCCACCGGGATGCCAAAGGCTCCTTAGAAAGGAGGTGATCCAGCCGCACCTTCCGGTACGGCTACCTTGTTACGACTTCACCCCAATCGCGAGCCCCACCTTCGACGGCTCCCTCCTTACGGTTAGGCCACCGGCTTCGGGTGTTGCCCACTTTCGTGGTGTGACGGGCGGTGTGTACAAGGCCCGGGAACGTATTCACCGCAGCATTGCTGATCTGCGATTACTAGCGACTCCGACTTCACGAGGTCGAGTTGCAGACCTCGATCCGAACTGAGCGCGACTTTTTGGGATTCGCTCCCCCTTGCGGGATCGCAACCCTCTGTATCGCGCATTGTAGCATGCGTGCAGCCCTGGATATAAGGGGCATGCTGACTTGACGTCATCCCCACCTTCCTCCGGTTTGGCACCGGCAGTCTCCCTAGAGTTCCCGGCATTATCCGCTGGCAACTAAGGACAGGGGTTGCGCTCGTTGCGCCACTTAAGGCAACACCTCACGGCACGAGCTGACGACAGCCATGCACCACCTGTGCAGGCTCCGAAGAGCGTCGTCTTTCAACGATTTCACCCTGCATGTCAAACCCAGGTAAGGTTCTTCGCGTTGCATCGAATTAAGCCGCATGCTCCGCCGCTTGTGCGGGCCCCCGTCAATTCCTTTGAGTTTTAGCCTTGCGGCCGTACTCCCCAGGCGGGGTGCTTAATGCGTTAGCTTCGGCACGGATGGGGTCAATGTCCACCCACACCTAGCACCCAACGTTTACGGCTAGGACTACCAGGGTATCTAATCCTGTTCGCTCCCCTAGCTTTCGCACCTCAGCGTCAGGTAAGGCCCAGAGATCCGCCTTCGCCACCGGTGTTCCTCCTGATATCTGCGCATTTCACCGCTACACCAGGAATTCCGATCTCCCCTACCTACCTCTAGTCGGGCAGTATCGGGTGCAGGTCCGGGGTTGAGCCCCGGATTTTCACACCCGACTTACCAAACCGCCTACGCGCGCTTTACGCCCAATGAATCCGGACAACGCTCGTCCCCTACGTCTTACCGCGGCTGCTGGCACGTAGTTAGCCGGGACTTCTTCTGCAGGTACCGTCACGTTCGCTTCGTCCCTGCCGAAAGGGGTTTACAACCCGAAGGCCTTCGTCCCCCACGCGGCGTCGCTGCGTCAGGCTTTCGCCCATTGCGCAAGATTCCCCACTGCTGCCTCCCGTAGGAGTCTGGACCGTATCTCAGTTCCAGTGTGGCTGGTCGTCCTCTCAGACCAGCTACCCGTCGTCGCCTTGGTGAGCCGTTACCTCGCCAACAAGCTGATAGGCCGCGGGCCCATCCCAGACCGTCGGAGCTTTCCCGGCCGCATCATGCGGTTCGGCCGGAGTATCCGGTATTAGCCCCGGTTTCCCGGGGTTATCCCAGAGTCTGGGGCAGGTTGCCCACGTGTTACGCACCCGTTCGCCACTGATCCCCGGGCCGAAGCCCGGTTCACCGTTCGACTTGCATGTGTTAAGCACGCCGCCAGCGTTCGTCCTGAGCCAGGATCAAACTCTCCGTAGAGAAATGTAGATCCCCCTCGCCCGAAAGCTCGGGGGTTCATCTCTGTGTTGGAGTTCGGCTCCCCTTCGGCAGGCACTGCCTCGGGGAGCCTGTTCATCTGATCCCGCCCGTAATGTCCGGACGGATTCAGTACTACCGTCTTCCGTTCGGCGCGGCGAAACCGCACCTCGCGGTTGACGGGGTTGTTAAGCACTGGCTGTTACACACTGTTCAGTTCTCAAGGTGCGAGAGGCGACGCTACGCCAGCTCCGAGCTCGGTTGGGACCTCGCAGAAGGTGGTTCGCGCCGACCGCATATGGTAGCAGGGTCCTCCCCACCGTCAACCCGTGCGTGCCAACAGGCACGATGGACCTCCGGCAGGATATCTCCCGCACATCCATCCTACCCGATTCACGTGTGTGCGCGACCGACCGAGCCTCGCCACCACCCATCAGGTCACACCAGGCGGATGAACCTTCTGCGACCCACCTGCAGGACCCGGCCGCGCAGCTCCTCGATGGGGATCTCTGCCTCTGGGTCCTCCAGGACCACACCGTCGAGGCGCACGCCCCCCTGTCGCACCGCCCGACGTGCTTCGCCGTTCGAGGCGGCGAGGCCCACCCCGACCATGACCTTCGGCAACCAGGCCCTCCCGTCCGCGACAGCATCATGCGGGGATCGGGAGCTCGCGAACCTCCTGGGGCAGCTCGTGGCGCTTGTGAACGCGGTCGAACGCGGCCTCGGCCTCCTGGCCTGCACCCGAGCCGTGGTAGAGCTCCACCACGTTGCGCGCCATGGTCCGTTTCGCCTCGTTGGGGCTTCGGGAGCCGTCGGCGAGGCCGGCCTCGATGGCGTCGGTCTCCGCGGCGTCGAGCGACGTGCAGAGCCGTACGTACCGCGCGATGAGTCGGTCCGGGATCGACATCAGCTTGCCGAACTGCTCGTCCGCCGCTTCGGTGATGCCCACGTAGTTCCCCAACGACTGACTCATCTTCTGGACCCCGTCGAGGCCCTCGAGCAGGGGCATCGTCAGGGCGAGCTGGGGGTCGAGCCCGCGGTCTCGCTGTAGGTCTCGCCCCACCAGGAGGTTGAAGAGCTGATCGGTGCCGCCAAGTTCCACGTCGGCCTCGACGGCCACCGAATCGTACCCCTGGAGCAACGGATACATGAACTCCATCAGGGAGATCGGCTTGCCTGCTGCGAAGCGGTTCGCGAAGTCGTCGCGCTCGAGCATCCGCGCGACCGTGGTGGAAGCGGTGAGGCGCAGGATCTCCTCCATGCCCATGGGTTCGAGCCACTCCGAGTTCCGACGGATCTCCAACCGCTCCCGTGACAGGATCAGCCGGAACTGGTCGAGGAGACGTTCGGCGTATCCGTCGACCTCCTCTTTCGATAGGCGTTTGCGGGTCTCCGATCTCCCGGATGGGTCGCCGACGCGTGCCGTGAAGTCGCCGACGATCAGCACGGCCGTGTGGCCGGCGTCCTGGAACTGCCGCAGCTTCCGCAGTACGACGGCCCAACCGAGGGTCACCGAGGGCGCGGTGGGGTCCAGACCGAGCTTGACCCGGAGGGGTCGCCCGAGGGTCAGCTTCTCGCGCAGGGCATCGGCGGGCACGACGTCGGCCGCCCGTGCGGCGAGGGTGTCGAGATCCTCGGGTCCCATGTGATGGCGATGCTATCAACCGATCCCTCCCGCTTCCGGGGTTCCGCCATCCTTCAGGGGTAGACTCGGGGCCGATGACCCGCCGGGCTCTTCCCCCGCTCGTCGGCCTGTTGGTGTTCGGTCTGCTCGGCGTGGCCTGTGGCCTGCCGCACATCGACGACTTCAAGGCCCGACCCTTGGCGCAGACCTCCTTCGTCTACGCCGCGGACGGCAGCCTCATCACACAGCTCCACGCCCGGGAGGACCGGGTCGTGCTGAGATATGCCCAGATGCCCGGTTCGATCCGCGACGCCGCCGTCGCGATCGAGGACCGGAGGTTCTGGTGGCACCACGGCTTCGATCTCCGGGCGATCGCCCGCGCCGCGTATCAGGACGCGGCGGCCGGTCAGGTCGTCGAGGGCGGCTCGACCATCACCCAGCAGCTGGTGAAGAACCTCTACGTGGGCAACGCCGACACCCTCCGACGCAAGATCGACGAGGCCACCCTGGCATGGCAGCTGGAGGATCGACTGTCGAAGCGGCAGATCCTCACGAAGTACCTGAACACGGTGTATCTCGGCGAGGGCGCCTACGGGGTCGAGGCCGCCGCGAGGACCTACTTCGCCGAGGACGCCTCCGACCTCACCGTGCCGCAGTCAGCCACGCTCGCCGGGTTGATCACCTCGCCCAACCACTTCGACCCTTTCCTCAACCCCACCTCCGCGATGGGGCGGCGTAACGTGGTCTTGCGACTCATGCACAGCCCAGGGGTACATCGGCTTCCGCGAGTATCACGCGGCGCTCTCCACCCCCCTGCGGGTACACCGCGACGCACGTGTCGCCGAGCAGCACTATCCCTACCCCTACTTCGTCGACTATCTGAAGCGTTGGTTCCTCGCGAATCCGGCCTTCGGGGCGACCTACGCGGACCGCAAGAAGCTCCTGTTCACCGGCGGACTCCAGATCCACACCACCCTGAACCCGAGCCTTCAGGAGGCCGCGCAGGGGTCCGTCGATGCCGTGCTCGCGTATCCGCATGACCCCGCCGCCGCCATCACGGCTCTCGACCCCCGGACCGGGTACGTCAGGGCCATGGTCGGCGGGGACCCACAGGCGTACTGGGCGAACCGTGGCACAGGACGGGTGAACCTGGCGACCGGCGCGGGCGGTACCGGGCGGCACACCGGCTCCGCGTTCAAGCCGTTCGCGCTGGTAACGGCGCTGGAGAACGGCATCACGCCATCGACGGTGTTCGCCGCTCCGTCCACGATCGACATCCCCGAGGACGGTGGAGGCGTCTGGCACGTCGTCAACGCCGAGGGCGGTGGCTACGGGAGCATGACCCTGGAGGCCGCCACGATCTACTCGGTCAACACGGTGTACGCCCAGCTGATCCACGAGCTCGGCGCGGACCGCGTGGTGTCGACCGCCCAGCGGATGGGGCTGCGTTGTTGCACCCGCGTCGGTGAGCCGAAGACGCCCCTGTTGCCGTACGACTCCGCCGTCCTCGGCACGAACGACGTCAACACCCTGGAGATGGCCTCCGCGTACGGCACCCTGGCCACGGGGGGCCAGCACGTGAACCCCATCCCCGTTTCCCAGATCACCGATGCGGAGGGCAAGGTGATCTGGGAGGCCCACCCCAGGCCGACCCAGGTCGTGGATCCGCAGGTGGCCTCGGTCACGGACGACATCCTCCAGAAGGTCGTGCTCTACGGGACCGGAACGGCCGCAAACATCGGGCGTCCTCAGATCGGCAAGACGGGCACCGCCGACTCCCACTCGGATGCCTGGTTCGTGGGCGCCGTGCCCCAGCTCGTGACCTCCGTCTGGGTCGGGTTCCCGCAGGGCAACATCCGCATGGAACCTCCGACGACGCGTATCACCGTGTTCGGGGGAACGTGGCCGGCTGAGATCTGGCGCCTGTTCATGCTCAAGGCAGTCAGCTCCTTGCCCGCCCGGCCGTTCCCGACTCCCGCGGTCGGTTACGTGTCCGTCGCGGTGGACGTCACGCAGAACCCGTACTGTCTGCCCAACCCCTATACGCTTCCCCAGAACATCCGGAGCCTCCAGTTCATCCAAGGCACCGAGCCGTCCAAGACATGCACCACCCCGACCGCCACCCACCGCGTCACGATCCCCTCGGTGATCGGGCTATCGCAGGTGGAGGCGGCGGCCGCGCTGGAGCAGGCGGGGTTCTACGTGAAGCTGGCCGCGATGCCGTCGACCCAGCCTCCCGGCACGGTGATCTCGCAGTCTCCGTCGGCGGGCACCTCCGCGCAGACGACCAGCACGATCACGATCACCCTCGCCGTCGCGCCCCCGAGCCCTTCCGGCTAGGCGGCCCGGGCTTCCCCCTGGAGACGAAGGGGCTGTCGACCTCCCAGAACCGCCAAGGACGGTCATGGCCCACGCTCACGCCGACCCGGATCCCGGTCGCGATGCGCTCCGGCGACGGGGGCTCCCCCGCTTCGATCCACACATCTCGGCCCCGCACGAGATCCGCGCCGTCGAGCGTCCGGTCCACCACGAGGGCCTGGCAGAGCTTCCCCGGGCCTGAACACAGATCGAGGACGCGCTCACGTCCACGTGCCGCCGCCATGACGTCGAGCCCTTCGAGTGGCTCCACCGCACGAAGGAGCACCGCGCTGGCGACATCTCGCTCACGTGTCACCGCGTTCATCATCCAGTGGTTGCCGTAGGTGAAGTACACGTACAGGCGCCCCGGCGGTCCGAAGAGCCGCTCGTTGAACGCCGACCGCCGTCGGCTCCCGTGGCTCGCCGGGTCGCCGGGCTCGTACGCCTCGGTCTCGACGATACGACCCGACAGTCGCGTGCCGTCGGGCAGCCTGCGGACGAGCGTCCGCCCGAGCAGCGCCGGGGCGACGTCGACCGCCGGTCGTGCGAAGAAGGCGCGCGGGAGCCGGCGGCGGCTCACCGGGACTTCCGCAGGAAGCGCTCGAGCTTGCCGATGGGCCACGCGTTGATCACGTCGTCCCGGGTGGCCCATCCCCTCTGCGCCTGGCCGACCCCGAAGCGCATGAGACCCAGGTGCCCCGTCGCGTGAGCATCGGTGTCGACGGCGAACCGCACACCGTGTCGACGAGCCCACAGGATGTGCTCGTCGCGGAGATCGAGTCGATCCGGGTGCGCGTTGATCTCGAGCGCCGTTCCGGTGCGGCCGGCCGCGGCGAAGACAGCATCCATGTCCAGCTCGATCGGTGCGCGCACACCGATCTTGCGTCCGGTGAGATGCCCGATGATGTTCACGCGCGGATGCTCGATGGCCCTGATCACCCGCGCGGTCTGTTCAGCGATCGGCAGCGTGAAATGGGAGTGCACCGAGGCAACCGTCACGTCGAACCCTGACAGGAACGTCTCATCCCAGTCCACCCCGCCGTCAGGCCCGATGTTCAGCTCAGCCCCGTGGAGCAGCCTCATCTTCGGGTAGCGAGACTGGAGGGCGGCGAGGCGGGCACGTTGCTGGAGGATCTTCTCGTCCGTCATGCGCTGCATCGCCAGGTCAGGGGCATGGTCCGTCACCGCGAAGTAGTCGTACCCGAGGCGCGCCCCCTCCTCGACCATGTCCTCCAACGTCCCCACGCCGTCCGTGAGGTCCGTGTGGGTGTGGAGATCCCCCCGGATCTGACCCCCCTCGAGCACCTGCGGCAGTTCACCCGCCAGCGCCGCCTCGACCTCCCCTCGATCCTCCCGCAGGGTCGGGGGGATGAAAGGGAGACCCAGGTGACGGTACACGTCCTCCTCGGTCTCCGCGGCCAGGAGCGTGCCTCCTCGCGCCCGGAACAAGCCGTACTCGTTGAGCTTGAGACCTGCACGCACGGCCATCTCCCGGATCCTCACGTTGTGGGCCTTCGAGCCGGTGAAGTAGATCATGGCGGCACCCCAGGCCTCCGGCGGGATCACGCGAAGATCTACCTGAAGGCCGCGATCCGTCACGATCGAGGACTTGGTCTCACCCCGCGCGAGCACGCGCTCCACCGAGGGCAGCGTCGTGAACGTCTGCATCGCCGGGCTCGGGTCTTCCGCGGCAACCAGCAGGTCGACGTCGCCGATCGTCTCCGCCATGCGTCGCAGCGACCCCGCGTACTCGGCCCGGAGCACACCCGGGATGGCCTGGAGTTCTTCCAACAGCCGCTCTGCAACCTCCAGCGCCACGCTCACCAGTACCCGGCCGCCGGAGGCGGACAGCTGTTGGATCCCTCGCGCGATGTTGGTCTGGGTCTTCGGCCCGAACCCCTTGAGCCCCGCGATCCGGTCATCCTCGATGGCGGCGGCGAGCGCGTCGACCGAGTCGATGTCGAGTTCGGCGTACAGGGCCATCGCCTTCTTCGGACCCAGCCCTGGGATCGACATCATCTCCCGGACGCCGCCGGGGATCTGCGCCCGCAGCGCCTCGAGCTCCGGGATGGAGCCCGTGGCCAAGAACGCGTGGATCTTCTCGCCTATGGACCTGCCGACCCCGGGGATCTGCAGGACCTGCTTCAGGTCCATCCCGGCGAGATCCGCGGGGTAGCCGCCCACGGCCTTCGCCGCCTTCTCGTAGGCGCGCGGCTTGAATGGATCGTCGGACAGGATCGCGAGCAGATCGGCGAACTCCAAGAGCGCCTGCTCGACGTCGTCGTTCGTGCGCGGCACGTCGCCTAGGCCGCGCCGAAGAGCCGCAGGAGCAGCGCTTTCTGGGTGGGAAGCCGGTTCTCGGCCTGATCCCACACGGCCGACTGCGGACCGTCTATGACGTCGGCGGTGATCTCCTGCCCTCGGTGTGCGGGAAGGCAATGCAGCACGATCGCCTCCGGCGCCGCCAGCTCCAGTAGCTTGGCGCTCAGCTGATACGCGGGGAAGATCAGCCCCCGCTCGTCGGACTCCTCCTCCTGTCCCATGCTCGCCCACACGTCGGTGTAGAGCGCGTGGGCGCCGGAGGCGGCGCTCTCGGGGTCGTTGCCCACCTGCACGGTCCCGCCGGTCTCCGCGGCGATCTCCTCCGCCCGATGAACCACCTGTGGGATCGGTTCGAACCCCGGGGGCGTCGCGACCCGGACCGTCATGCCGGCCTTCGCTCCACCGAGCAGCAGCGAGTGCGCGACGTTGTTGCCGTCCCCGAGGTAGGTGAGGATCCGGCCGGCCGGGTCCCCGTAGCGCTCGCGGATCGTCAGCAGGTCGGCCAGCGCCTGGCAGGGGTGCTCGAAGTCGGAGAGCGAGTTCACGACGGGAACCGAGGTCGCCTCCGCGAGCACCTCCAGACGCTCCTGCTCGAACGTGCGCAGGACGATGGCGTCGACGTACCGGCTGAGCACCCGGCCGGTGTCCTCGATCGTCTCGCCTCTGCCCAGCTGTAGGTCTCCGGAGGAGAGCACGACCGGATGGGCCCCGAGCTGTCCCACCCCGACCTCGAAGGAGACTCGCGTGCGGGTCGAGGGCTTCTCGAAGATGAGGGCAACCGACCGTCCCATCAGGGCCTGGCGATACTGGTCGGGGTCGGACTTCACCCTGCCCGAGAGCGCCAACAGATCCGCGAGCTCACCGGGCGATAGGTCGTCGACGCTCAGGTAGTCCTTCTCCACGGGGGCGGAGTCTACCCACCGCACGCTGGGCGCGCTACGCGCGAAGGCTCGCGTCGAACTCCCGCTCGACGCGTTCGACGATGCGCGCTACGACCGGATCGGTCTCCTCCCGCGTCAGGGTCCGATCATCCGCCCGCAGGTCCAGGGCGAAGGCCAGGCTCTTCTTCCCCGCCGGCAGCGTGCCTCCGCGGAAGACATCGAACAGGAGGCAAGTGCCCAGCAAACCTCCCGCCTCGGCCTCGATCGACGCCTGGATGGCGCCCGCCGGCGCTTCCTCCGGCACGGCGAAGGCGAGGTCCCGGCGCACGGGCGGGAACCTGGGAACTTCGCGTGCCGTCAGCTCCGTGTCGGCGGCCTCACGGAGCGCCTCGACCCGGATCCACCCGGCCGCCACGCGCCCCGATAGGTCCACGGCTTCGACCACCCGTGGGTGAACCTCGCCTATCACCCCCACGGGGCGACCCCCCAGCTGGACCTCCGCGGATCTCCCGGGATGCCAGTGCCGGTCGGGGACCTCTCCGAGGGCCCATCCACGTACACCGAGCTCGCCGCAGAGCGCCTCGACGACCCCCTTCGCGTCCAGGGCATCGAACGAGCGCTCGGGCACCGCCCAGCTCCGCTCGGCGATCCCCGCCAGTACGAACCCGAGCTCTTGGTGCTCCACCACCTGGTCGCCCTCCAGTCGGAACACGGTTCCGACCTCGAACAGGGCGATCCTCTCGACGCCGCGTGCGCGGTTCCGGGCGGCGGCCCGGAGCAGACCGGGCAACAAGGTCGTCCGCAGATACCCCTCGTCGGCCTGCAGAGGATTCGCGATGGGCACCGGCTCGATCTCCGCAGCGAGGGCGAGGTCCTCGGTGGAGGCGAACGACAGCAGGCGCACCTCCCGCACCCCGGCGCGCGACATTGCGTCGCGGAGTCGAGCGCGGAACGCGTACGCGGGCGGGACGCCCCCGGCCTGTCCGGCCGAGGGGACGGTGGACCCGACCTCGTCGTAGCCACGGACCCGCGCCACCTCTTCGATGAGGTCGACCTCGCGCTCGATGTCCACCCGGTAGCCGGGGACCTCGACCTCGATCGCGTCGCCCGCGCGCCGATACGTCATACCGAGCACGCCGAACACCGCCTCAGCGTCGTCGGTCGTGACGTCGTACGCGAGCAGGTGGGCCGCGCGGGAGGGGCGCATCGCGACCCACCGGCGCGTCGGAGGAGCGCCGTCGCGCGTCACGCCGCCGGCGACCGACCCACCTGCCCACCGCGCGATCAACTGCGCACCCCTCGCTGCGCCGCGTTCGAGCCCCTCGGGGTCCGTCCCTCGCTCGAATCGATGGGAGGCCTCGCTGTGCAGTTCCAGGCGTCGCGCCGTTCGCAGGATGCCGGTCCGAGTGAAGTAGGCGCTCTCCAACAGGATGTCTGTCGTGACCCCCGAGACCTCCGAGGTGGCGCCTCCCATCACGCCGGCCAGCGCCACGGGGCGATCCCGGTCGCAGATCAACAGATCCTCGCCGGTGAGGGACCGCTCGACATCGTCGAGGGTGGTCAGCCGTTCCCCTTCCTCCGCGTACCGAACCACGATCTGCGGGCCGGCGAGGGTCGCGAGGTCGAACGCGTGCAACGGCTGCCCGAGCTCGAGCATCGCGTAGTTGGTGGCGTCGACGACGTTGGAGACCGGTCGCATCCCGGAAGCGGTCAGCCGGGCCTGCACCCGGAGCGGGCTCTGGCCGGTGGCGTCGACACCACGGATCACCCGCGCGAGATAGTCGGGACAGCCCTCCACGGCCTCGAGTCGGACGCCTGCGATCGAGTCCGCGGTCTCCTCGTCCTCCGCAAGCTCTGTGTCGGGAGGGACCAACGGCACCCCGGTGGCGGCCGCGACCTCGCGCGCCACGCCGAACACGCTGAGGAAATCCGGGCGGTTCGGCTCGACCTCGATGTCGAGGACGGCGTCATCCAGCCCCACCGCCCGCTTGAGGTCGTCACCCACCTGGAGCCCTTCGCTCGGATCCAGCACCAGGATGCCGAGATGCGTGTCGGCGATGTTCAGCTCCCGTGGCGAACACAGCATCCCGTTGGAGACCACGCCGCGGAGCGGGCGTGGCGCAAGCGGCTCGGGCAGCGCCGGCACGCGAGCGCCGGGTTTCGCCCACGGCACGAGGTCCCCCGCGGCGAAGTTGCGGACCCCGGCGCAGACCACCTGGGCGCCGGTGCCGTCGTCGACCTGGGCAACGCAGAGCTTCTCGGAGTTCGGATGATCGGTGACGTCCAGGACCCGGGCCACCACCACCCCGTCGAGCCCGGCCCACGGCCGTAGCACCTCCTCCACCTTCACCCCACGATGCGTGATCAGCTCGGCGAGCTCGTCCGCGTCCATGTCGGTGGGTGCGAACTCTCGCAGCCAGGACAGGACGACCTTCACGCGACGCCCTCGAACTGCTCGAGGAAACGGACGTCGCCATCGAACAACATGCGGATGTCCGGGATCGCGTACTTCAGGAGGGCCACCCGGTCGATCCCCATCCCGAACGCGAACCCGGTGTAACGCTCGCTGTCGTAGCCGCAGTTCTCGAGCACCGTCGGGTGCACCATCCCGGCCCCGAGGAGTTCGATCCAGCCGTTCCCGCACACGCCACACCCTGCCCCGTCGCACTTGAAGCAGGAGACGCCGACCTCACATCCGGGCTCCACGAAGGGGAAGAACGCCGGGCCCAGCCGCACGCGCCGGCGCGCCCCGAACAGGGCCCGCGCAGCGGCCTCCAGCGTCCCCTTCAGATCGGCGAAGGTGATCCCCTCGTCCACCGCGAGTCCTTCCAGCTGATGGAAGACCGGGGAGTGGGTCGCGTCGGCGGTCTCCCGGCGGAACACGCGGCCCGGCGCGACGATGTACACGGGAGGCGGCTGCGACTGCATCGTGCGTATCTGGACGGCGCTGGTCTCGGTCCGCAGGAGGAGCTCCGGATGGCCGGGGACGCTCACGTAGAGCGAGTCCTTCATCGTTCGGGCAGGGTGGTCGGGCGGGATGTTGAGCGCCTGGAAGTTATGCCAGTCGTCCTCGACCTCCGGTCCCTCTGCCACGCGGAACCCCAGGTTGGTGAACACCTCGACCAGCTCACGCTCCACGATCGTGAGGGGATGGAGGGAGCCGGCAGGAGCACGCCGACCGGGCAGGGACAGATCCGCGCGGTCGGCCTCCAGCAGCGAGGCGGCCGCGGCGTCTTGGAGGGTCTGCCGGCGGAGGTCGATGGCCGCCTGCAGCACCTGCCGGGTCTCGTTGGCCGCGCGGCCGACGGAACGGCGATCGTCCTCCCCGAGTTCCCCGAGGCGTTTCTGGGCGAGGCTCAGATCCGAACGGCGGCCCATCAGTTCGACCTGGATCGCGTCGAGTTCCTCGAGGGTCCGGGCCTCCGCGATCCGCGCGGGACCGCGCTCCCCGAGCGTGGTGAAGACCTGCAGGAGTTCGGCGGCAAGCATCAGGCTGGGGAGTCTAACAAGCACCCTCCGCGCACCCGAAGCTCAACCGTCGGTGCCGACCGGAAGGTCCAGGTGGAACGAGAGGCGACGATCGCGCACCTCTGCCCACGTACGCCCCCCCTGCGCCTCGGCGACCCCGCTCGACACGAAGAGTCCGATCTTGCTGCCCGCTCCCTCTCCCGGTCGGCGCGGCGTGAACAACGCCTGCGCCTGATCCTGAGAGAGCTCCGTTCCTGCCCTCGTGACCCAAAGATGGAGCCGGTCCCGAATCACGTCCGCCTCCACGGCCACCTCCCCCTCGCGGGCCCACCACACGAGCGACTCGATGAACGCGAGGACGGTGGTCCGCAGGCGGGCCGGGTCGGCGAAGACCTCGCCCGCGGTCCCCGACCAGATCACCGCGGGGTGGTCCGGATCGCGCGCCATGGCGTCCGCCACCGAGCGCACGGTCTCGGCAACGTCGACCTGCTCACGGAAGACCTCCAGGTTGCCGCCGACGATGCGCGCGGCGTCCACGAGCAGACGCAGGATCGTGTCCATCCGATCGGCGTCGTGCACGATCCCCTGCAGCATCAGGTTCCGCTGCTCCGGCGTCATCTGCTCCGATCGCCGCTCGAGCGCGTAGCCGAACCCCTTCATCGCGGTCAGGGGCGAGCGGATGTCGTGCGCCGCCGCCGCGACGATAGACTCGAGCGCCTCGGCGCCGCGTGCCACCCTGCGCGACCACTCGAAGAGCACCACGGAGGCGGCCGCGGCCAGGTTCAGCGATTCGGCGCGGCCGGACTGGGGGATGCGCACGCGCAGGTCCGCCGCGCCGGCGATGCCTTCGGGCAGCCCGTGGGCCTCGTTGCCGAACAGGAACGCCACCGGCCCGCTCAGATCGGCCCGGTAGAGGTCGGCCTCCGCCGTCGGCCGCCGTGGCGAGGATCCGGTACCCGCGGTCGCGGAGATCCTTCATCGCCTCCTCGGTGTCCACCCCGCGGACGACCGGCAGATGGAAGAGCGAGCCCGCCGACGCCCGTACCGTCTTCGCGTTGTAGAGGTCAACCGACGTCGCCGCGAAGACCACTCCCGCCGCGCCTGCGGCGTCCGCGGATCGCAAGACCGTTCCCGCGTTCCCCGGGTCGCGCACCTCGTGCAGGAGGGCCACGCATCCCGGGCCGCTGAGATCGTCCATCGTCGCGTCGACGAACGCCGTCACGCCGACCAGGCCCTGGGGGGTGACGGTCCCTGTGAGGCGACGCATCACGTCCTCGCTCACCTCGACGATCTCGATCCCCGCCTGCCCGGCGCTCACAGCGAGCGGATCCAGCGCGTCCGTCACGAACAGCTGCTCCAGTGCGCCCGGCGTCGCGAGGGCCTCGCGCACCGCCTGGGCACCCTCGGCGAGGAACCGGCGGTCCTCCTCTCGGAACGCGCGCTTGTGCAGCCGCAGCGCGGTCTGGACCTTGGGGTTCTTCGCAGACGTCAGCAAACGGGCCCCCCGGCTCGCGAACTCCGACGAGCGGAGTCTACGTGCGCGGAGGCCCGGGGCGGGAACCTCGCAGCGTCTCAAGCGGCGGTGTCGAGCGCCGCCTTCGATGTCGCGATCAACTGCTCGAACGCCTTGGGGTCGTTCACGGCGAGATCCGCGAGGATCTTCCGATCGACCTCGACGTCTGCGACCTTCAAGCCGTTCATGAACCGGCTGTAGGAGATGCCATGTGGGCGGCAGGCGGCGTTGATGCGCGCGATCCAGAGCCGGCGGAACTGCGCCTTGCGATCGCGGCGGTCCCGATAGGCGTAGACGCCCGAGTGCTGCACCTGCTCCTTCGCGGCACGGTAACGCTTGCGGCGCGTCCCCGTGTAGCCCTTGGCCTTGACGAGCACCTCGCGGCGTTTCTTCTTGGCGTGGACGGATCGTTTCACCCGCGCCATGGATCAGCCCTGCCCCAGCAGTCGCTTGATGTTCTTGGCCTCCTGGCCCGGTACCTCCGCCATGCCCTCGATCCGGCGACGCTGGGAGCCCGACTTCTTCGTGAGCATGTGGTTGCCCGTGGCCTTACGGTGCAGCACCTTGCCCTTGCGGGTCACACGGAACCGTTTCGACGTGGCGCTGTGGGTCTTCATCTTCGGCATCGATTCATCCTTCGCTGTTCGGTTCCGGGGCCGTGGCGGCCTCAGCCGGCACGTCCTCCACTTCCGCGGACTCGACGTCGACGACCGGTGGCTCGGCGGCCTCGACGGCCTCGAGCACCTCGGCCGGGACCTCGATCCCGCCCTCGGCCTCCGACTCCTCTTCAGCCGAGGCGCGCTCCGACTTCGCGAGCGCCTCCAGGTACTTCTTGTTCGGAGAGATGACCATGATCATGTTGCGGCCTTCCTGCTTCGGCATCGACTCCACGACGATGGACTCGCCGAGGTCGCCGACCAGCCGATCCAGGATCTTCCTCCCCAGCTCCGTGTGCGCCATCTCGCGTCCGCGGAACATGATGGTCACCTTGACCTTGTTCCCCCCTTTGAGGAACCGCTGGACGTGGCCCTTCTTGGTGGCGTAGTCGTGCGGGTCGATCTTCGGGCGGAACTTGATCTCCTTCAGACCGGTGCGCGACTGCTTCTTGCGCGCTTCCTTCTGACGGACGTCACGTTCGTACTTGAACTTGCCGTAGTCCATGATGCGACAGACCGGTGGGTTGGCCTGGGGAGCGACTTCGACGAGGTCCAGATCCATCTCACGGGCCTGACGCAGCGCGTCCTGGGTGGACACCACCCCGATCTGCGCGCCGTCGGCCCCGACCAGGCGCACCTGGGCGGAACGGATCCGATCGTTTATGCGTGGATCGGTCGAGACCCCGCATCACCTCCATCATCGAAACGCACCGGGCAAGCCCGGTGCGTGTTGGACACACGTGCTGCTGCTACGAGCAGGCAGTATAGGGGGCTCTGACGGCGCGTGTCGACGCTCACCAGTCCGGCTCCAGTGGTCGTCCGTACGCGTCTTCGAGTCGCTGGGTGTCATCTTCGGTCGTGTACCCGTAGGCGATCTCCAGGATCCGCCCGCGCTTCGGCCCCGTGTTGCGGATCCGATGGGTCTCCTCGGCCGGGATCATGAACTCCTCTCCCGGCGGCGCCTCGACCACCTTGTTGCCGATCTCGACCGTGAGCCCTGCGTCGAGCACGACCCACATCTCGTCGCGCATCCGGTGGTAGTGGACCGACGTTTCCTGGCCGGGTTCGACTGTGATAACGCGCACCGACGACGGCTGATTCAGCGAGTAGGAGGCCACCTTGCCCCAGGGCTTGTCGACGATCATCGCTACTCCTTCCCGGGGAGCGCGTCCAGCAGCCAGGCCATCTCGATGGCCGACTCCGCCGCCTCCCAACCCTTGTTCCCATGGGCTCCGCCCGCGCGAGATTCCGCCTGGTCGAGCGTCTCGGTCGCGAGGACCTCGAAGATGGCGGGGACACCGGTCTCCAGCGCCACCGCGGCGATCCCTCGCGCCGACTCGTTGGCGACGAGGTCGAAGTGCGCGGTGTCGCCCCGCACGACGGCCCCGAGGCAGATGATGGCTCCGTACCTCCCCGTGCGGGCCAGGCGCCCGGCTACGAGCGGGATCTCGAACGCGCCCGGCACCCAGGCGACGTCGATCGCGTCGTCCGCGACACCGTGCGAGGCGAGTCCGGCGAGCGCCCCCTCCACCAGTTTGGAGGTCACGCCCTCGTTGAACCGCGCCGCCACCACTGCGAAGCGCCGTCCGCCTCCGTCGTGGATCCCCACGTACGTTCGTGGGCTCACGCTTGCGTCTCCGCCGCCTCGGGCTCGTCCAGCAGGTGCCCCATCTTCTCGCGCTTGGTCCTGAGGTACTCGAAGTTCTGCGGCGTCGACGTGCCCTGCAGCGGGATCCTCTCGTCGATCGCGAGTCCGTAGCCCTCCAGGCCCGCCCGCTTGTCCGGGTTGTTGGTCAACAGACGCATCGTGGTCACGCCGAGGTCCGCCAGGATCTGGGCCCCGATCCCGTAGTCCCGCTGGTCGACCGCGAAGCCGAGTTCGAGGTTGGCCTCGACCGTATCCCGGCCGTGATCCTGCAGCTCGTACGCCCGCAGCTTGTGGGTAAGCCCGATCGCCCGGCCCTCGTGCCCCCGGACGTACAGGACGATCCCCCGGCCCTCCTCGCCGATCATCTCGAGCGCGCGATCCAGCTGGGAGCCGCAGTCGCAACGCAGCGAGGAGAAGACGTCGCCGGTGAGGCATTCGGAGTGCACGCGCGTGAGCACCTTCTCGCCGTCGCCGATCTCGCCCATCACGAGGGCGATGTGGGTGCGCCCGTCCACGACGCTCTCGTACGCGTAGGAACGGAACTCTCCATACGGGGTCGGGATCGTGGCCTCCGCCACGCGCGCGACGAGGATCTCACGGTGCCTCCGGTATTCGATCATGTCCGCGATCGAGATCAGCTTCAGCCCGTGCTCACGGGCCACGCGCACCAGCTCCGGCATCCTCGCCATGGTGCCGTCCTCGTTCATGACCTCGCAGATCACGCCGGCGGGGAACATGCCCGCCATCTCCGCGAGGTCGATGGCCGCCTCCGTGTGCCCCGCGCGGCGGAGCACCCCGCCGTCCTTCGCCCGCAACGGGAACACGTGGCCCGGCTTCTGGAAATCGCGGGGCCGCACGTCCGTCTGCGTGATGGCCTTGGCCGTCAACGCGCGATCGTACGCGCTGGTCCCTGTGGTGGTGCCGTGGCGGAGATCGATGGAGACCGTGAACGCAGCTTCGTGGCCGTCCGTGGTCTCCGTGACCATCTGCGGGATCCCGAGTTCGTCGAGCCGCCAGGCGGCGCACGGCAGGCACACGATCCCCCGCCCATGCGTGACCATGAAGTTCACCGCCTCCGGCGTGGCCGCCTCGGCCGCCATGATGAAGTCGCCCTCGTTCTCTCGGTCGGCGTCATCGACCACGAGCACGATCTTGCCTGCGCGGATCTCCTCGATGGCCTCCGGGATCGTGGCGAAGACGGATCGATCGATCGAGCCGGTGGGGTCTGAGCTCATGAGTGGTTCCCTTCCGTCCGGTCCGCGGCGAAGTGTTCGATGCCGGGAGCTACGAGTCGTTCAACGTACTTGGCGATGACGTCGACCTCGAGGTTCACAGGATCGCCGGGTTCGGCCCCGCCCAACGTCGTTGCCTGCAGCGTGTGCGGGATCACCGCGATGGTCACACCGTCATCGTGCAGCGCGGCCACGGTGAGGCTGATCCCATCGACGGTGAGCGATCCCTTCTCCACGACGTAGCGCATCAGATCGGCAGGCACGCGGATCCGCAAGGAGATGCCCTCCGCACCGTCGGGCGCCGCACGGATCACCTCGCCGACCCCGTCGACATGTCCTTGGACCATGTGGCCCCCGAGGCGTGCCGCGAGGCTTACCGGTCGCTCGAGGTTGACCGCGTCCCCGGGAGCCAGACGACGCAAACTGGTCCGCGCCAAGGTCTCCTCGGAGAGGTCGAACGCGAGCTCGTCCTCGGCACGTCCGACGACCGTGAGACAGATGCCGTTGACGGCGACGGATGCCCCGATCCCGGAGTCGGAAGCAACGAGCCGGCTGGCCACCGTCAACCGATGGTCCGTCAACGCCGACACGGCGCCGCGCTCTTCAACGATCCCGGTGAACATATGCCTCCACCCGCAGGTCGGCCCCGACACGCTCCACCGGACCGAACGCCAAGGTCCTCGCGTCCCCGACGGGGGCGAACCCCTCGCCCCCGATCACGCCGGGTGCACCCGTCCCTCCGATCACGATCGGCGCCAGGTACATCACCACCTTGTCGATCAGGTCGTCACGCACGAACCCCCAAGCCAAGGTGGCGCCACCCTCGACCAACAGTCCCTGGATATCTCGCTTCCCGAGCTCGACGAGCAGGGCTCCCAGGTTCACGCCGCCCGCGGGGTCGCGATCGGAAACCACGACGTCGGCACCGGCGGCCCGCCAGGCCTCCCGTCGTTCCGCCGCCGCGTCCTCCGTCGTGGCGACCAGGGTCGGTGCCCCACCTTCGAAGAGCGGCCCCACCGGGTCGACGCGACCCCGAGAGTCGACGACGACACGGATCGGCGGGCGCGCGTTCACGTACCGGGGATCGCGCACCGTGAGGGCGGGATGGTCCTCGGTCGCCGTGCCCGCCCCGATGGCGATCGCGTCCGCCCCGGCGCGCAGACGCTGGACGTCCGCCCTCGCCTGCTCGCCGCTGATCCATCGCGAGGAGCCATCCGCCGCCGCCGTCTTGCCGTCGAGGCTGGCAGCCATCTTCAGCGTGACGAAGGGGAGGCCGGAGGTGACGTGACGCTCGAAGGACTCGTTCAAGCGTCGGGCTTCGTCCCCCAGGGGACCCACCTGGGTCTCGATCCCCGCGGCCTGCAGCTCGCGGAGCCCGGGCGCCTCTCCGTCCAGGTTGGGGTCGGTGGTGGCGACCACCACGCGGGCTACGCCGCCAACGATCAGCGCCCGCGTGCAGGGGGGCGTGCGTCCGAAATGGTTGCAGGGCTCGAGGGTGCACACGACGGTCGCGCCTCGGGCGCGATCGCCCGCGGCCCGCAGGGCCATCACCTCGGCATGATCGCTCCCGGGGCCTTCGTGCCATCCCTCGCCGACGACGGCGTCTCCGCTCACCACCACGGCACCCACGAGGGGGTTAGGGGATACGCGGCCCCAGCCGCGCTCGGCGAGTTCCAATGCCCGCCGCATCTCCGCTTCGTACCGCTCCACGTCGAATCCATCCGATCTGGGGCGGTGAGCGGGGGGTAGCAGGCGTCACGGCCCGCGAACGCCGCGCACGACGCGGCGGGGCCGATCCGCCCGTTTCCTCCCATCCCGACTGTACGGTCGGTCCCGGAGTTGCACCGGGTCCACCCGCGACTGGATGCCGCGGGGTTGCGGACTGTCACCGCCGGTGGGGAATCGCACCCCGCCCCGGAAACAGGCTTCAGCCTTCGAGTATACGGGTGTCTGCTATGGAACGGGACCTCCGCTACGGGGTGCGGCGGTCGATCGCGTAGCTGGAGCCGGGCTCACGCTTGGCGAACTGCTTCATCTCCGTGGCCACGGCGACCGCCTCGCCGTAGTGGGCGAAGGCCCGCTGCTGCGTACTGGCCACCCCGATCGAGATGCCGACCAAGGGGATGTCCTGCAGCTGCCCCTTGCGGTCCTCGATGCGGACGAACCCCCGCTCCAGATCTTCGGGATCGTAGAACTCCGTGCGGCTCTCGTCGAACCTCCGGCAGATGCCCGCCGCCACGGCCTCGGCAGCATCCGGTTCCACGACAGCCACGAAGTCGTCTCCACCCACATGCCCCACGAACCCCTCGGTCCCATCGGCCTCCACCACCGCGTCCTGGATGATCCGCGCGGTGGACTGGATCAGGCGGTCGCCCCGCACGAACCCCTTCTGGTCGTTGTAGGCCTTGAAATTGTCGAGGTCGCAGTACAGGACAGCGAAGCTGTAGCCCTCGCGAACCTGCCGCTCGATCTCCTCTTGGATCCGGATGTTGCCGGGTAGCCCGGTCAGCGGCGAGAGGTTGCGCATCTCCTTGGCCCGACGCAGGGTCCCTTTCACGCGAGCGAGCAACTCGATCGGGTCGAACGGCTTGATGATGTAGTCGTCGGCGCCAGACTGCAGCCCGGTGACCTTGTCGGCCGAGAGCGCCTTCGCCGTCAGCATGATGATCGACGTGTTGGCCGTCTGCGGGTTCCGACGCAGTCGTTGCGCCACCTCGAACCCGTCGATCCGCGGCATCATCACGTCCAGCAGCACGAGATCGGGGCGGACGTCGCCGGCACGTTCCAGCGCCTCCTCTCCGTCCCCGGCGACCGCCACCTCGTAGCCCGCTGAGCGAAGGTTCACCTCGACGAATCGGGCGATATCGGGATCGTCGTCCACGACCAGGATCGTCTCGGGCACCTCAGGTCCCTCCGTGAGCGATCGCGGCCAGCCGCGCGGCGGCCTCGGCCGGATCCGCCGCCTGGAAGATCCCGGACGCCGCGATCAAGACCGACGCCCCCGCTTCGATCGAACGCTGCGCGTTCTCGACCTTCACGCCGCCGTCGACCTCGATCTCCACAGGCAGACCCCGCCGGTCGACCTCCGCGCGGGCCGCCTCGATCCTCGGATAGACCTGGGGATCGAGCTCCTGCCCGGACCAGCCGGGCCGGATGGACATCAGCATCAGGTCGTCGATCTCGTCCAGATACGGGAATACATCAACCACTGGCGTCTCGAGCTTCAGCGTGACCCCGGCGCGAAGACCCGCCGCGCGCGCATCGGCGACGGCTGCCCTCGGGTCTTCGACGGCTTCGTGGTGGAAGGACACGATGTCCAGACCGGCCTCCGACAGCTCTTCGAAGAACGCCGCCGGCGCCTCCACCATGAGGTGACCGTGGAGCGTCCGGCGCGTGTGGGGCCGCAGCGACGCCACGACCACCGTCCCCAGTGCGATCGGCGGTACGAAGTGTCCATCCATGATGTCGATATGGATGACTTCGGCATGCTCTTCGACCAGCTTGACCTGGTCGGCGAGGTGCGCGAGATCCGCCGACAAGATCGAGGCCGCGAGCGTTCCCACGCGGCGTATGGTACCCGCCAACGGTCCCGCAGCCTGCTCAGCCGCGTTTGACGAAGGCGGCCACGAACATCGCGTCGCTCCCGTCTCGATGGGGCCACAGGCGGATCCGCTCGGCGGGGCCTCCCGGTCCCTCGACCGCGACCGGGCTGAGCTCCGGACGGTGACGAAGGATTGCATCGGCCGCCGCGTCCGTCTCTGCCCTCGGGAACGTGCACACGGCGTAGACGAGTCTGCCGCCCGGTCGCAGGAGGTCCGCGGCAGCCGTGGCGATCTCCACCTGGAGGTGGGCGAGGCCGCTCAGCGCGTCCTTCGTTCCCCTCCACAGCAGCTCGGGACGACGTCGCGCCGACCCGATGCCCGAGCAGGGGGCATCCACCAGGACGCGGTCGAACCCAGGACGCAGTGCCGACCGCCGCGCATCCATCGCCAGAACCAAGGGGTGCAGCCCCAGCCGTTGGGCGCCGTCGACCACCAGGCGGGCCCGAGCGGGGTGGAGGTCGGCCGCCACGACCCGGCCGTCTGCGCCCACCGCGCAGGCCAGAGCGCTCGCCTTCCCCCCGGGGCCAGCGCACGCATCGAGCACCAGATCGCCCTCTGCGGCCTCGAGCGCGGACGTGACGAACGCCGACGCCTGGTCCTGGACGGTGAACCAGCCCTCGGCCCAGCCGGGAAGCCCCGTGGGGTCCCCGCCCTCGACGAGGAGGCAATCCGAGCTGACCTCGCCGATCCCGGCGGCCACGCCAGCCTCTGCGAACGCCGCGGAGAGGGCATCGGGCGAGGACCGGCATCGGTTCACTCGGAGGCTCAACGGTCCTCGCTCCCCGAACGCACTGGCGATCTCCTCCGTCGCCCCGGGATCCGGCGCGACCCTGCGGAGCTCTCGGATCGCCCACGGGGCCATCCCCGTGCGCACCGAGATGGCGGCGTCGTCGTCGCCCACCGGCCAGGGCGGCGGAGCGGCGGCCAGCTTGCGCAGGACGGCGTTCACGAACCCCCGCTCCCGGTCCCCCGCCAGCTCGACGGTCTCACCGACGGCCGCGTGCGGCGCTACACCGGCCATGAGGAGCTGGTACGCGCCGAGCCGCAGGATCGCGCGAGCGCGGGGGCTCATGCGGTCTATCGGCCGGCTGGCGCACCGGGCGATGGCCCAGTCCAGCGAGAGCAGGCGCCGCACGGTGCCGTACGGCGAGCTCTGCCGCGAAGGCCCGGTCACGGCGATCGAGCCCGGACCGGGTGAGGGCTACCGGCACGGTGAGGCTGGAGTAGGCGCCCTCCTCGGTCACCCGCAGCACCGCCTCGAGCGCCACACCCCTGGCCGTGGGTCGTCCCCCTGGTTCGATCCGGGCGACGCCCTGGGGATGCGGCCCGTCTCAACCTAGGCGCTCCCCCGGGGCGAAACGGGCTCCGCGGGCCCAATCCGACGCCGGCATCCGCCGCCGACCGGACGGCGCCACCTCCAGCAGGGCGAGGAACCCGAGCCCCGTGGACACGATCGGGGTGGCGCCAGGATCGCCGGTCCAACCGATGGCCCCGACCGCGGTTCGTCCGCTCGGCGATCGGGCGGGTATCCTCCGGGATGTGATCGAGTGCGGCGCGCGCCGCGACCACCTTGAGCGGCTCTCCCCGGAACGTCGTCGACGCACCTGGGGCGGGCGCGAGCGCCCGGATGCGGCGGGCGATGGGCACCGCCCCCTCGCTCCAGTCTATGACCCGCTCAGCCGCGGTCAGCTTGGGCGCCTGGGTGGCCTCAGCAGGATCCTGAGGCACCGCGACGGCCTTGCCGGCCGCCAGGTCATCGAGCGTCGAGATCAGGAGTGCGCCCCCGAGCTCGGCCAGACGGGCACCGAGCGTTCCCGCATCTTCATCGTCGGCGATCGTGGTCTCGACGCTCGCCAGCACGGGGCCGGTATCGAGACCCTCCTCCATCCGCATCACCGACGCCCCGGTCACCGCGTCTCCTGCGAGGATCGCCCGCTGGACGGGGCTCGCGCCCCGCCACCGCGGCAGCAGCGAGAAGTGGAGGTTGAGCGCGCCGTGCGGCGCGATGCTGAGGATCTCCGGCGGGAGCAGGGCCCCGTACGCCACCACGATCAGGAGGTCGGCCTGCGCCCCGCGGATGGCCGGCGAGGCCGCACCCCCTGCCATGGTCTCCAACTCCATCAGTGGCAGGCCCATCTCGGAGGCAGCCTCCCCCACCGCCGTTGGGGTGAGGCGCGAGCCGCGCCCGGCCGGGCGCGGCGGATTCGTGATGGCAAGCGCGAGCTCCGTACCGGGGTCTGTCGCCAGGGCACGCAACGGCGGGACGGACCACGGATCATTGCCGAGGAACACGACGCGCATGCGCCGAGGATAGCCGTGGCCGCCCGAACGGGGCTCTCCGGCCCCCACGGGAGCGAGGTGGGCCAGGCGCGCGGATCACCTACGCCTCGATCGGCGCCCCTCCGCCGCGCCGAAGGATGCGTCGCTTGCTCCGAGGCTCCTCGATCCCAAGCTCGATCTTGCGGAGCTCGGCCATCACAGCCCTGCGGCCCTCGTCGTCCAGCCGGTCGATGAACAGGCGCCCGTCCAGGTGGTCGGTCTCGTGCTGGAAGATCCGCGCCAGGAGGCCCGTGCCGGTCATCTCGTACCAGGCGCCATCGACGCCTTGGCCTCTGCAGGTGATCGTCGCGAAGCGGATCGTGGGATGGAAAGGTCCGGGGATCGACAGGCAGCCCTCCTCCTCCGAGACCTCTCCCTCCCCACCGGAGAGCTGAGGGTTCGCCATGAACCTCGGCCCCGTTTCGCCGTCGTCGAAGACGAACAGACGCAGCGACAGCCCTACCTGAGGCCCGGCGAGCCCCACGCCCGGCGCGTCGTACATCGTCTCGACCATGTTCTCGAACAGGGCGCGCAGCTTGGCGTCGAAGCTCTCGACGGGGCGCGCTGGGGTCTTCAGGACAGGGTCCCCGAGGAGGCGGATCGGCAGGATCATCGGCGTCGTCGGTAGCTCATCGGTCGGCGTGTAGGTCCACGGGCATCACAGGTGCGGCTCTGCTTCGACCCGGGTCACCACGTCCCGTGAGGCGAGCGAACGGATCACGCATCCGAACGCCGGGATCCGCGCCCGGTCGAGCGCGATCAAGCATACCGTCTGCCCCCCTTCGCTCGTGCTGAGCAGGGTGGTGGGCTCGAACACCGCGAGCTCCTCCTCGAGACCCGCCGTCCCCGCCACCCGGAAGACGGCGCTGCCCACCGGGAACCCAGCCTCCGCGCGCCGCGCGGCCTCATGGGCGTGGAACCGCTCCGGCCTGCCGCGCACGAGCGCCTGCACGGCCGGGTCGCCTGCCTCGGAGGTCTGCACGATGGCGCGGCCGCCCGGATACGCCCAGGCCACGGCCTCCATCCACATGGTGAGCGAACGCTCGCGCGCCGTCAGCCCCGGAAGGCGCGCGGCAAGATCCGCGTTCAGGATCGCCACGAGATCGAGCCCGCCCGGTCCGAGATCGCGCACATCGTCCGGACCCCCGACGAGGATCTCCCCGTCATCCGGGAGTCTCGGCACGTCGTCGGAGCCGAGTCTGATGACGTCCACCGAGGCCGCGCGCCTGGCCCAGGCCTCGACCCGCTCGGCGCCCCCGCGTCTCAGTCCGAAGGCATCACCTCCGCAGTGCGCGCAGCGACCTGGTGCCTCGCAGACGATGCAACGGACGGCTCCCTCCGCCGCCCGGAGGGTTCCTCCGCACGCGGCGCAACGTGCGGGCTCCCCACAGGACCGGCAGATGGCGGCGATCCCGTAGCCGGGAACCGGTGCGTAGAGGAAGCCGCGCCGGGCGCTCTTCAGGGCCCTCACCAATCTCGGTGCCCGGCCCTCGGGCCCCGGCCGCACCACCTCGACGGCCGGCCACCTCCGACGCCCGGGCGCCACCGTCGGTAGCCCGAGGGCGGAGGCCTCCACCGAAGGGCACACCGCTGCGAGCACGCAGTTGACACCCGCTCGACGGCCTCGCTCGAGCGCCACGTCCCGCACGTGGTAGTAGGGAGCTCGATCCTCTCGCTGAGCCGGGTGCGACTCGCGGCCGACCCAGATCAGGCCGAGCCTCGGGATCGGCGCGAAGACCGCGGGTCGCGTGCCGACCACCACGTCGAAACGACCCGCCTGGATGTCGAGCCACATCCGGTACCTCGCGCGCTTCGAACCCCCGAAGAACCGGCCCACGCGATCGCCGAACGTTTCCGAGATCGCCTCCGCCGTGGCGGGGGGCGGCACCGCCTCGGGCAGGATCACGAGGGCGCGCCGACCCGATGCCAGGCAGGCGCCCACCGCCTCGGTCGCGACGGCGACCTCGTGGTCGGGCCCCGGGCGCACGACGGCAGCCACGGAGGCGGCGCGGGGATGGCGGAGCGCCCCCAGGAGCCCCGGGCCCCCGACGTACGTGGTGAGCGGGCCCTCTGGCGCCGGTGCGTCACCCACACGTCCCTCCGGCACCCACAGGTTTCCCTCCTCAGAGGCGGTCCTGGGGGGCGATAGTCGGCCCAGGACGGTGGCCAGTGGGGCAACGTAGCGCTCGCTCACCCAGCGGGCGAGCCCCAGCATCTCCTCATCGAAGGACCGCGTCGGCGAGACCCTGCGGCTCACGGGCAGCGTCCTGGCCGGAAGGTCGTCGGTGGGTCCGAGGACCCAACCGCGCACCGCCCTCCCGTGGAAAGGCACCTGCACGAGGGAACCGACCCCGGCCGCCAGCTCGGCGGGAAGCAGATACGTGAACGGGCGGTCCAGCGACAGCAACGGGCGGTCGACGCAGACCGCGACCGGACCGCTCAGCAGGTCAGCCGAGGGCGGCGCGGAGCTCGTCGGAGCGATCGGTCGCCTCCCAGGGGAACTCCTTGCGCCCGAAGTGGCCGTAGGCCGCAGTGTCCTGATAGATCGGGCGCAGGAGGTCGAGGTCGCGGATGATGGCGGCCGGACGGAAGTCGAAGACGTCCCACAGGGCGCTGCGGAGCGCCGCGGGATCCACGGCCTCGGTGCCGAACGTCTCGAGCATCAGCGACACCGGGTGCGCGGTCCCGATGGCGTAGGCGACCTGCAGCTGGGCCTTGCCCGCCAGCCCCGCCGCGACGATGTTCTTCGCCACGTACCGCGCCATGTACGCGGCCGACCTGTCCACCTTCGTCGGATCCTTTCCGCTGAAGGCGCCGCCGCCGTGGGGCGCGTACCCGCCGTACGTGTCGACGATGATCTTGCGTCCCGTCAACCCCGTGTCGGCCTTCGGACCGCCGATCTCGAACCGGCCGGTCGGGTTCACGAGGATCCGAGCGTCGGAGGCGTCCAGCTCGGGGAACTCCCGCAGGACCGGGTCGATCACCTCGGCCGCCACGTCGGGGGCCAGGAGCGTCTCCACGTCGACCTCCTCGCGATGCTGGGCACTGATGAGCACCGTGTCGACTCGGGTGGGCGCCCCGTTCACGTACTCGACGGAGACCTGCGATTTCCCGTCGGGACGCAGGTACGGGACCACCCCGGCCTTCCGCACATCCGCCAGACGGCGTGCGAGCCGATGGGCGATCGCGATGGGGGTCGGCATCAACTCCTCGGTCTCGCGACACGCGAACCCGAACATCATGCCCTGGTCCCCCGCACCCAGCGTGTCGAGGTCGTCGGCCGAGTGCCCCTCGCGGTGTTCCAGGGCATCGTCCACGCCGCGGGCGATGTCAGGCGATTGCTCCTGGATCGCCGTCAGGACCCCGCACGTCTCGCCGTCGAGCCCGAACTTCGCATCCGTGTACCCGACGTCCGTGATCGTGTTCCGCACGATCGCCGGGATGTCCACCCACGCCTTCGAGGAGATCTCACCGCTGATGAAGGCGAGGCCCGTCGTGACGAGCGTCTCGCACGCGACGCGACTCTGCGGATCCTCTGCCAGCAGCGCGTCCAAGATCGCGTCGGAGATCTGATCGGCGAGCTTGTCCGGATGCCCTTCGGTGACGGATTCGGACGAGAACAGGTGGGCGGCGCTCATGATGGCGGAGTCTATCCTGGGGCGACGACGGCCGTCAGACGGGCAGCCGCGCAACGATCCGATCGACGACCGCCCGGGCGAGGTCGACCTTCGACCACTCGCGGAGCCCGACGCCGTCGTCCCCGGCACTCACGATGGCGGCGGTGTTCGTCGCGGAGCCGAAACCGGTCCCGGAACGCCCCACCTCGTTGGCCACCAGGAGATCCGCGCCCTTGCGGTCCAGCTTCTGCCGGCCCTGTGCCTCGACGTCGACGGTCTCTGCGGCGAAGCCGACCAGTACCTGCCCCTGACGACGTCGGGCGCCGAGCTCCGACAGGATATCGGGGGTGGGCTCCAATACGAGGTCCGGCACGCCCGAGCCCTTCTTCAGCTTCCCCGGCTCGACGACCTTGGAGCGGAAGTCGGCCACGGCGGCGGCCATGACGACGGCATCGGCTGTCTCCGCGGCGTCGATCGTGGCGCTGCGCATCTCCTCCGCGGTCTCGATCCGGATCACCTCCACCCCTGCAGGCGGCTGCACCGTCGCCGGGCCGAGGATCAGCAGGACGTGGGCGCCTCGTGATGCCGCCTCGGCCGCGACGGCGACGCCCATGGCGCCGCTGGATCGATTCCCGATGTACCGCACGGCGTCGATCGGCTCCTGGGTAGGGCCGGCCGTCACCACGACCCGCCTTCCCGAGAGATCTCGCCGCGCCTCGTGTCGCAGGGCGGCCTCGACGGTCTCTGCGATGACCTCGGGGTCCGCCATACGACCCATGCCCTCGTCACCGTGGGCAAGCACGCCGCTGACGGGACCCACGAGTCGGACGCCACGGGCCACGAGGGTCTCGACGTTCGTGCGGGTCGAGGGGTGAGACCACATGCCGCTGTGCATCGCCGGGGCCACGACGAGCGGCCCCGCGAATTCCAGCACGGTCGAGGTCAGGAGGTCGTCGGCGAGTCCCAGAGCGAGCTTCGCGAGCACGTTGGCGGTCGCGGGTGCGACCACGACGACGTCGGCCTCGTGCGCCAGCCGGATGTGGACGACGTCCCCTTGGGCCTCCCACAGGCCCTCCGGCACGGGATGACCGGTGAGCGCCGCGAAGGTGGCCCTCCCCACGAACCGCGTCGCGGACTCGGTCATCACGACCTGCACGTCGGCGCCGGCAGCCATCAGACGCCGGGCGAGGAGCGCGGACTTGTAGGCGGCGATGCCGCCCGTGACGCCGAGCAGGACCCGGCGGCCGTCCATCGGGCTACTCGACCGAGGGATCCTCGGTGCGGACGTAGTCGATCTTGCCCTCGGCGATCTCCTCGAGAGCGATCGAGAGCGGCTTGTTGCTGAAGCCCGACTCAACGAGCGGCGGCACGAACTCGCCGCGGCCCTCGCCGAGTTGACTGTAGTAGCTGTTGATCTCGCGGGCGCGCTTCGCGGCCAGGATCACGAGCGAGTACTTGGAATCGACCGCAGCGAGCAGGTCGTCGATCTTCGGTTCGATCATGCAGACGCATCCTTCTGGTCGGAGCGGGATGCCTCGATGATAGCAGCGACCTGCGACGATGCCGTTTCGAGGTCGTCGTTGACGACCACGTGGTCGAACAGGTCGACCTGCGCGAGCTCGGTCTCCGCCTCGGCGAGGCGCGAGGCGATCTTCTCCTCGTTCTCCGTGGCTCGGGTCCGCAGCCGCTCTGCCAGGGCCTCCATCGAGGGTGGCGTGAGGAGGATCAGGATAGCGTCGCCGACGCGCTCGCGGATCTGGCGAGCGCCCTGCACGTCGATCTCGAGGAGGACGTCGCGCCCGGCTGCGCGCTGAGCCTCCACGAAACCCCCCGGCGTCCCGTAGAAGTGGCCGTAGACCGACGCCCACTCGAGCATCGCGCCCTCGTCCACCATCTGCTCGAACTGGCCGGTCGAGACGAAGGAGTAGTCGATGCCCTGAACTTCCGCTGCGCGGGGAGGGCGGGTGGTCACCGAAACCGAGAGCACGAGGCTTCCCGGCAGACGTGTGAGGAGCTCCTTCACCACGCTGCCCTTCCCGACCCCCGAGGGACCGGCGATCACGATCAGGTTGCCTCGGCGTGAGGCCAAGGGGGCTACTTCGCGAACCGCTCGAGCAGCTGTTCCCGCTGCTTGGCGCCGAGCCCGCGCACGCGACGGCTCGCGGAGATGTCGAGCTCCTCCATCAACTTCTGGGCCCGCACCTTCCCGACCCCCGGGAGCGACTCGAGGACGTTGGACACCTTCATCTTGCCGACGATGTCGTCGTCCGATCGTGCCAGCACGTCCTTGAGCGACTTCTTGCCGGACTTCAGCTCGCCTTTGAGCTCGGCCCGCTTCTTGCGAGCCTCCGCTGCCTTGGCCAGCGCCTGCTGCCGCTGCTCGGGGGTGAGGGTAGGTAGAGCCATCGCGCGCTCCTTTGCGTTGATCGCGGGGTGGTGAACGGGGCCGAGTATACGCACGGCCGCCGACGGCCCACAACGCGCGAACACCGTCCCACCTGCGATTCCGCGCTCCCGCAGCCTCGTGATACGCACGGGGGTCGCCGCCTCTGACGACTCAGCGGAGCTGCTGCCCGATCCCGCGGGCCACCCCGGCGGGATCGTCGGCGCTCGTGATCGGACGACCGATCACGAGGTAGTCGGCACCGAGCTCGAGCGCCTCGCGAGGCCGCAGCACCCGCACCTGGTCATCGCCGTTGGCGCCCTCGGGGCGGATGCCAGGGACCACGAGACAGAAATCCTCGCCGCATGCGGTTCGCACGTCCTCTACGTCCCTCCCGCTGACGACGACCCCGGCCAGGCCCGCCTCCCTGGCCTCGTACGCGAGCGAGGCCGGGCTCGCGAGGCCCTCGCCGCCCTGCGACGACAAGATGGCAACGGCGAGCACGAGAGGCGGGGCTACCCCCGCTCGTTCCGAGCCTCGCTCCGCGCCCCGCAGCGCAGCGCGCATCATCGCCTCGCCTCCCAACGCGTGGACGTTGAACATCGCCACACCCAGGGCGGCGATGTTCACGCTCGCCCGCTCCACCGTGTTCGGGATGTCGTGCAGCTTCGCATCGGCGAAGACCGGAGCGTGCAGGGCGAGCCGCCGTACGGCCTCCGGCCCGAAGGCCCATGCGAGTTCGAGCCCCACCTTCACCATGCCCACGTGAGGAGCAAGCTCCGTCGCGAGGCGTTCGGCGGCGCCGAGGTCGGAGACGTCCAGCGCGGCGATGATGGGGCGCTCGGGAGGAGGCCTCAACGCGACTCCTCAGACTGAGGTTCTGCCTCCGGGCCGAAGGCGTCGGGGACGCGGAGACGTCCGCGGAGGTCGGCCGGTGACGCCAGCCCCTTCGCCTTCAGGAATCGGACGATGTCCTGGGCCACGGCCAGCGGCGCCGCGGGGTCGATCATCACGGCGGTACCGAGCTGCACGGCCCAGGCGCCGGCCAGGATCGCATCGACCGCGTCCTCTCCGGAGCGGATCCCCCCGACCGCCACCACGGGCGTGTCGGGCACGGCTCGCGCCACCTCGAAGACCGCGCGGAGCATCAGCGGCTTCAGCGCTGGGCCGGACATCCAACCCGTGACCGATCCCAGTGCCGGTCGCAGGCGGGAGGCCTGCACCGCGAGCGCCGGCGGCGAGCCCCCGACGGTGATGCCGTGGGCGCCCGCCCGCACGACGGCGCGCGCGATCTCCGGAAGGTCGGGTGCGTGGAGCGGCAGCTTCGCGAACGTCGGGACGAGCGACATGCGGGCCACCGCGCCGACGACCTCCGCGGCCCGATCCAGGTGCACGCCGAGCTCGGCCCGCTCGAGCTCCTCGTCGGGGCCCGACAGGCACGTCTCGAGAGCGGCCACCTCCGGTTGCCCCTGGAGCGCTCCGGTGAGTCGGACGTACTCCTCGAGCGTCCCTCCCGCGATCGAGACGATCACGTGCGTTCCCGCGCGCGCCATCCTGGGCAGCTCCTCGGCGACGAACGCGTCCACGCCGGGGTTCTGCAGCCCGGTCTCCCACACGATCCCCGAGGCGGTCTCCGCGATCCGCGGCGTGGGCGACCCCTTCCGCGCCGCGAGCGTGACGCTGCGGCTGACGACCGCGCCGATCTTGCGCATGTCCACGAGGTCGGTGAGCTCGCGGCCGGTCCCTCCGCACCCTGCCGCGATCATCACGGGGGTCGCAAGAACGAGACCTGCGCCCAGGTCCACGGAGATCGTGCGCGTCAACCCGGCCACGATCGCACCACCGGCAGTCCCTCGGGGGGTGTGGGGAGCATCGTCGGCTCCTCGCTCAGCCATCGGTCCCACACCACGCGGGCCGGGTTGAACACGGGACCGTCGACGCAGGATCGCAGGTTGTCGTAGCCGCTGCCGTCCTTGCGGGCCACCGGCACGACGCACGACTGGCACACCCCGAACCCACACCCCATCCGCTCTTCGACCGCAACCTGGGCAGGCAGCCTGCGCTCCGTACAGAAGGCCGCCACCCGCTGCAGCGTCGTGGCCGGCGCGATCGCGTACACCACCTCGGCCTGGGTTCGTTCCGCCATCTCGGCCATCACGTCGGTGACGGAGCCCCGCTCGCCGAGGCTGCCGTCATCCGTCATGAGCGTGATGGTCTGGGAGAGCCGCTTCGCCTCGATCGGCTTGAAGACGCGTTCCATGGTCTCCGCCCCCACGATCATGTCGACCCGCTTCCCGCGCGCCAGCAACTCCTGGGCGAGGAAGTAGAGGGACGCGGCACCGTGGCCCTCCGAGATCAACAGGCAGTTCGTGAGGTGCTTCGGGTAGGCGAATCCCTGGCCCAGGGGCCCGAGCACGTCCAGGAATTCATGCGCGGATGCCGATGCCAGCCACTGGGTGCCCGGGCCCGAGGGGTCGACCACGAACTCGAGGGTGCCGGCCCATCCACCCCGCCGTGAGGCCTGGTGGATCGCGAAGTGCCGGCGCAGCATGAAGTCGCGGTGCTCGGGCATCTGAACCGCCAGGAACTGCCCCGGGCGCGCCTTCTCGGCGATGTCGGGCGCCACGAGGGTCAGCGAGTGATAGTCGCCCAGCCGTCGCGTGGACAGGATCTCGGCACGCACGCGGTTCGTCATGCGCTCTCCCCCGAGATGGCCACCGCCGCGGCGTCGAAGCTGAGACGTGCCTGCAACGGCTCCCGGCGAGTGGCGGCATGGTGCTCCTGGATGGAGCGAGGCTCGGTGGGGGCTCCACGCAGCGCCTCGATACCCCGGACCGCCGCGAAGACCCCCGGCAGCGTGGTGACGCACGGCACGCCCGCAGAGGCGGACGCCGTCCGGATGAAGTAGCCGTCCGTGCGTGAGCCTCGACCGAACGGCGTGTTGATCACCAGATCCACGCTGCCACCGCGGATCAGCTCCGCCACGTTGTCGGGCCCCTCGCTGACCTTGGCGACCCGCTCCACCGGGATCCCGGCCCTCTCCAGCACCCCCGCGGTGCCCCCGGTGGCCAGCAGGCGGAACCCCATGTCCGCCAGGCGCTTGGCTGGGAACACGATCGCGCGCTTGTCCCGGTTCGCGACGCTCACGAAGACGGTCCCGCCCGCGGGCAGCGCGTGTCCGGCAGCGACCATCGCCTTCGCGAGCGCCATGCCCGAGTCCGCGTCGATGCCCATGACCTCGCCGGTGGACTTCATCTCTGGGCCGAGCACCGTGTCGGCTCCCGGGAACCGTCCGAACGGCAGGACGGCGGCCTTGACGCTCGTGTACGGGAGGTGACGATAGTGGTGCGGGTCGGCGGGGAGCACGCCTTCGGCCGACAGCTCGGCGAGCGTGCGCCCGGCGAGGATCAGCGTCGCGATCCGCGCGAGCGAGACCCCGATCACCTTCGAGACGAAGGGCACCGTGCGGGAGGCGCGGGGGTTCGCCTCCAAGACCCAGATGCGCTCGTCCTTCACAGCGAGCTGCAGGTTGAGGAGTCCGACGACCCCCAGACGGCGGGCCAACCGGCGCGTGATGTCCTCGATGACGTCCAGCTCCTCGTCGCTGAGGGTCGCGGGCGGGATCTGGCACGAGGAGTCTCCGGAGTGCACCCCTGCCTCCTCGATGTGCTCCATCACCGCGCCCACGAAGATGTCCGTGCCGTCGCACACCGCGTCCACGTCGACCTCGATGGCCCCCTCCAGGAACCGATCGATCAGCACGGGGTGATCGGGAGAGGCGTCGGAGGCCGTCTGGACGAAGTACTCGAGGTCGGCCTCGTCGTAGACGATCTCCATCGCCCTGCCGCCCAGCACGTAGCTGGGCCGCACCACCACCGGATATCCGATGCCCGCCGCGATCGCCCGCGCCTCCTCCATCGTGCGCGCCTCGCCGTGCGGCGGTGCGGGTATCTCGAGCTCAGCCAGGATCCGAGCGAACTTCCCTCGGTCTTCGGCCAGGTCGATCGAGTCCGGCGAGGTGCCCAGGATCGCGAAACCCTCGTCCTGCAGGATCCGGGCCAGCCTCAGCGGCGTCTGCCCGCCCAGCTGCGCGATGACGCCGATCGGTCGCTCCGCCTGGCACACGGCGAGCACGTCCTCGGGCGCCAGCGGCTCGAAGTAGAGACGGCTCGATGTGTCGTAGTCCGTGGAGACGGTCTCGGGGTTCGAGTTGACCATGACGGACTCGTAGCCCGCTTCCTCCAGGGCGAAGGCAGCATGCACGCACGCGTAGTCGAACTCGATGCCCTGGCCGATGCGGTTGGGCCCGGCGCCCAGGATGACGACCCTGGGCCTCTCGGCCGGCACGACCTCCGTCTCCTCCTCGTACGTGGAGTAGTGATAGGGCGTGCGCGCCGGGAACTCCCCGCCGCAGGTGTCCACCGTCTTGAACACGGGCGCGACACCCAGCGCCTCGCGGTGGCGCCGCACCGCCGCCTCGGTGGCCCCGGTGAGCCGAGCGAGACGGGCGTCGGACAGCCCCGTCCGCTTCGCGTGCCACAGATCCTGCGCGGAGAGCGTCGACAGTGCACGGCCCCGCAGCGCCCCCGCCTCCTCCACCACCTCTGCGATCTGGTCCACGAACCATGGATCGATGCCGGAGGCCTCGGCGATGACCTCCACGGATCGGCCCGCGACCAGTGCGCGCTCGATCAGATGCAGCCGGGTCTCGGTCCCGCTGCGGATCAGCTCGACATCGTCGCCCGCGACCTCCGTGACCAGGTCGCCTCCGAGGTCGAATCCCTGCTTCTCCATCCCGCGCCAGGCCTTGCCCAGCGCCTCCTTGAACGTCCGGCCGATCGCCATCACCTCTCCCACGGACTTCATGGTCGAGGTCAGACGAGGATCGGCCTCCGAGAACTTCTCGAAGGCGAACCGCGGGATCTTCACCACGACGTAGTCCAGGGTGGGCTCGAACGATGCGGGCGTGACGCCGGTGATGTCGTTCGTGATCTCATCGAGCCGGTAGCCGACGGCCAGCAGCGCCGCGATCTTCGCGATCGGGAACCCCGTGGCCTTCGAGGCGAGCGCGCTGGAACGCGAGACCCGGGGGTTCATCTCGATCAAGACCTGGCGGCCGGTGCGCGGATCCACCGCGAACTGAACGTTGGACCCACCGGTCTCGACCCCGATCACCCGGAGCACCTTCAGCGCGGCGTCTCGCATCTCCTGGTACTCGCGGTCCGTGAGGGTCTGCTGCGGCGCCACGGTGATGGAGTCGCCCGTATGGATGCCCATGGGATCGACGTTCTCGATCGAGCAGATGACCACGCCGTTGTCATCGGCGTCGCGCATCACCTCGAGCTCGAACTCCTTCCAACCGGCGATCGACTCCTCGACCAGGATCTCGCTGACAGGGCTGATCTCCAGCCCGCGCGCCGCGAGCCCCGCCAGCTCCTGACGGTTCGCCGCGAAGCCGCTGCCGCCGCCGCCGAGGGTGAAGGACGCGCGAACGATCAACGGGTAGCCGATGGCCTCGCCGACATCCAGCGCCTCCTCGAGCGTGTGCGCCACCGCGGCGCGAGGGACGTCCAGCCCGGCCTTGAGCATCGCCTCCTTGAAGCCGCTGCGGTCCTCGGCGCGGTGGATCGCCTCCAGCTGGGCGCCGATCAACGAGATCCCGAGCCGGTCCAGGTCCCCGGACTCCGCCAGGGCGACGGCGACGTTGAGGCCCGTCTGGCCTCCGATCGTGGGCAGAAGGGCGTCGGGACGCTCCCGCTCCAGGATCCGCTGCACGGACTCGGGCTCCAAGGGCTCGATGTAGGTGCGGTCGGCGAACTGGGGATCGGTCATGATCGTGGCCGGATTGGAGTTGACGAGGGCGACCTCGTAGCCCTCCTGGCGGAGCACCTTGCAGGCCTGGGTGCCCGAGTAGTCGAACTCGCACGCCTGGCCGATCACGATCGGCCCTGAGCCGATCACCATGATCTTGCGCAGATCGTCGCGGCGCGGCATCAGGCGCCCCCCATGAGCTCGCGGAAGTCTCCGAACAGGTACCGCGAGTCGTGCGGTCCGGGAGCAGCCTCGGGGTGGTACTGCACGCCGAAGGCCGGGACGTCCAGGCATCGCAGCCCTTCGAGCGTGCCGTCGTTGAGGTTCCAGTGCGTGAGCGCGACCCGGCCGAGATCCGTGAGCGCAACGCCCTGGTCGTCCGCTGGCCACCCCTGGGGATCGACCGCGAACCCGTGGTTGTGGCTGGTGATCTCCACGGCGCCCGACGACAGGTGCTTCACGGGCTGGTTCACGCCGCGATGGCCGAACGGCATCTTGTACGTCCGTCCTCCCAACGCCAGGCCGAGCATCTGATGGCCCAGACAGATGCCGAAGAGCGGCACCTTCCCGAGCAGCTCCCGGGTCGTGGCCACCGCGTAGGTGGTCGCGGCGGGATCGCCCGGCCCGTTCGAGAGGAATACGCCGTCGTACCCCCCCGCCGCGATCGTGGAGGCGGCGGTCTCCGCGGGGAAGATCGTCGTCTCCATGCCGTCGGCGGCGAGCAGCCGAAGGATGTTGCGCTTGATGCCCAGATCGAGGGCCGCCACCCGGAAGACCGGGCCTCGGTCCGTCGCGGCCGGGCCCACCAACTCGGCGGCCTCGAACGGATCTGAGACGCTCACCGTTCGAGCGAGATCCGCGCCCACCATCCCGGGCGTTGCCCGGACCCGTTCGACCAGGGACGCCGGATCCAGATCGACGGTCGATATCCCCGCGCGCATGGCACCGTACTCCCGCAGCCGCCGCGTCAGCCGCCGCGTGTCGATGCCCTCGATGCCGGGTACCCCGTTCTCGGCCAGGACGTCACCGAGCGTGGCCTCCGAGCGCCAGGAGGATGCGCGACGCGCGGTCTCCCGCACCGCGAACCCTGCCACCTGGACCCGAGCAGATTCGGGATCGGCGCCGTTCATCCCGTAGTTGCCCTGGAGCGGATAGGTCATCGCCACGATCTGACCCGCGTACGAGGGATCGGTGAGCACCTCCTGATAGCCGGCCATGCCGGTGTTGAAGACCGCCTCGCCGAAGGTCTCGCCTTCCGCGCCGAAGGCCGTGCCTCGCAGTACGGTGCCGTCCTCGAGTGCCATCAGGGCGTCGCGGCCTCTCACCGCACCACCTTCCCGTCCATCACGGTGAACGAGCCGCGCAGCACGGTCGCCCGGACGCGTCCCGTGAGCTCCGCCCCGCTGAACGCGGCGTTGCGCGCCATCGAGGCGAACGGAGGCTCAACGGTCCAGCGCTCGGCGGGGTCGAACACCACCAGGTTCGCGGGCCGTCCCGGCTCGATCGGGCCCCCGTGTCCCGTCGCGCCCATGATCCGGGCGGGCGCGGCCCCCATCGCTTCCAGGACGCGCGTGAGCGGCACGATCCCGGGCTCGACCAGGTGCGTGAGCATCGCGGCGAGGGCGGTCTCCAGCCCGATGGTCCCCGGCGGCGCGAGATCGAACTCGGCCTCCTTCTCCTCGACCGCGTGGGGCGCGTGGTCGGTGGCGATCGCGTCGATCGTTCCGTCCAACAGGCCCGCGCGCAGCGCCGCACGGTCCTCGGCCGTGCGGATCGGCGGGTTCACCTTGAAGTTCGTGTCGTAGGTGCGGAGGTCATCGTCCGTGAACACGAGATGGTGCGGGGTCACCTCGGCGCTCACGCGCACCCCTTCCGCCTTCGCCCGGCGGACCATCTCCACGGCACGTCCGGAGGTGAGGTGGCAGATGTGGAGACGCCCTCCTGTGGACCTGGTCACCGCGAGATCGCGCGCCACGACGATCTCCTCGGCCTCGGCGGGACGCCCGCCCAGGCCCAACGTGTAGGAGTTCGCGCCCTCGTGCATGTGCCCGCCCTCCACGAGGCTCGCGTCCTCGCAATGATCCGCGATCACCACCTCCTCCGCGAAGGCCGCCACGTAGCGCAGGGCGTTGCGGAGGATGCGCGCGGTCGGTACACAGTTACCGTCGTCGCTGAAGATCCGAACCCCCGCCGCGACCATCTCGCCGAGTTCGGCGATCGACTCACCCGCGAGTCCCTTGGTGATGGCCCCGACGGGATACACGTCGCAGCGTCCGGCCGCCGCGGCCTTCTCCAGGATCTCCGCGACGACGCCGGCGTGGTCGGTCACCGGATCGGTGTTCGCCATCGACGTGATGGCGGTGTACCCGCCCGCGGCGGCGGCCCGCGTGCCGGTGTCGATCGTTTCCTTCTGCTCGTACCCCGGCTCGCGCAGGTGTGTGTGGAGGTCGACGAGACCCGGGGCGAGGACCAGCTCGTCGGCCGCGATGACCTCGGCTCCGTCCCCGGGCGTGACGTCGCCGACGGCGACGATCACACCGTCTGCGATCGCGACGTCCATGACCTCGTCGATCCCCGCGGCCGGGTCCACGACCCGAGGCCCGCGGAACACGATGCGACCGGTCTCAGCCATCCGCGGCCGCCTCTCCCCCGCCGCCGAGCAAGAGGTACAGGAGGGACATCCGGATCGCGATCCCGTTCGTCACCTGCTCCTCGATCAACGCCGTCGGGAGGTCCGCCACGTCGGAGTCGATCTCCACACCGCGGTTCATCGGCCCAGGGTGCATGATCACCGAGCCCTCGGGCAGCAGCGCAGCCCGGGCGCCGGTCAGCCCGAAGAGCCTGTGGTACTCACGCACGCTCGGGAAGTACTCGAGCCGCTGGCGCTCCTTCTGCACGCGGAGCATGTAGCAGACGTCGAGCTTCGGCAGCACCGCGTCGATGTCGTAGCTGACCGAGACTCCCCAGCCGTGGGCATCGGGGGGGATCAGGGTCGGCGGGCCGATCAGGGTCACCTCGGCGCCCATCTTGACCAGACCGAAGCTGAGGGATCGCGCGACCCGCGAGTGGAGCACGTCGCCGACGATCGCCACCCGGAGGCCCTCGAGCCGTCCCAGCTTCTCGCGCATCGTGTAGAGGTCCAGGAGCGCCTGGGTGGGGTGCTCGTGCGTCCCGTCCCCCGCGTTCAGGACGTGACCGTGCACCCAACGGGTCAGCTGCAGCGGGGAGCCGCTCGAGGAGTGGCGGACCACGATGGCGTCCGCGCCCATGGCCTGCAGGGTGAGCGCCGAGTCCTTCAGGCTCTCGCCTTTGGCCACGCTGGTCCCGCTGCTGCTGAAGTTGATGACGTCGGCCGAGAGCCGCTTGGCGGCCAGCTCGAACGAGATGCGGGTGCGGGTGGAGTTCTCGAGGAAGAAGTTCACGACCGTGCGGCCCCGCAGCGCCGGCACCTTCTTGATCACGCGGGTGCCCACCTCGCGGAAGGACTCGGCGGTATCGAGGATGCGAACGACGTCCTCGGCGGACACGTCATGCATGGACAGCAGGTGCTTGTTCACGGCTCCTCCTGGGTACCCGCCATCGTCACGGCGTCCTCGCCGTCGAGCTCCCGAACCGAGACCCGCACGTCGTCGCCCCGCCGGGTAGGCACGTTCTTCCCCACGAAGTCGGCACGGATCGGCAGCTCGCGGTGGCCCCGGTCTACCAGGACGGCGAGCTGGATGCTCCGAGGCCGTCCGAAGTCCATCAGCGCGTCCATCGCCGCCCGGATCGTGCGGCCCGTGAACAGCACGTCGTCGACGAGCACCACGGTGGCGCCGTTCAGGTCGAACCCGATCCGCGTCTCGTGGACCTCAGGCGCCTCCGCCTTCATGCCGATGTCGTCGCGGTAGAACGTGATGTCGAGGACCCCCACCGGCAGGTCGCGCCCCTCGATCCGCTGGATCTCCGAGGCCAGGCGTCGCGCGAGGTGATCGCCGCGGTTCGCGATGCCGACGAGCACGACGCCCTCGCCACCTTTGTCACGCTCGAGGATCTCGTGGGCGATCCGCGTGACGGCCCGCCGCACGTCGTCGGCATCCAGCAGCACCCCGCTCAACGAACGACGCCTCCCCAGGCGCGCAGGGAGGCGTTCCGGTTGCTCGTCATATGTGGCTCCCTTCCCGGCCTCTCGGGACCGGACTTAAAGGGGAAGTGCTGGACGCAGGATAGCAGCCACCGGCGCGGCCGTGGCCCCTTCCTGGCGTGAGGAGAGGGTGGGTCGTACACTGATTGCGTCCCTGGAAGAGAAGGCGGTTACCGCATGGAATGGGGAGTGGTCGCAGTCGTCGCAGCAGCCGTCGCGCTGCTGTTCGGTGTCAAGAAGATCCCCGAGTTCGCACGCAACATCGGGCGCGCCCAAGGCGAGTTCAAGAAGGGTCTGCGCGAGGGTGCCGAGCCCGACGCACCTGAGACGGGCTCCGAGGCCAAGCCCAAGGACGCTGCCGGCGACTAGGTGAGCGTCGGAGGGCAACGGCAGCGCTAGCGCGCCTGCTCCAGGTCCTCCGCGATCCGGCCCAGGATCCCGTTCACGAACCGCTTCGACTCGTCCGCCGAGAGCTCCGCGGCCGCTTCCACGGCTTCGCTGATCGCCACCGAGGGGGGAACGTCGTCGGAGTGCAGCAACTCCTCCACGGCCACACGCAGGATCGTTCGATCCAGCGCCGCCATCCTCGCCACGGTCCAGCCCTGTGCGTGCTCCTCGAGCAACAGGTCGATCTCGGGACCGTCGTCGGCCACCGCCCGAACCAGGGAGTCGGCGAACGGGGGCACGGGCCGCTCGGCGTCGTGCCATCCGGCCAGCACGTCCTCGGGGGGCACGTCCGTGATATCCGCTTGATAGAGGATGTCGATCGCGGTACGCCGGGCCTCGCGGCGGGACGTCACGCCTTCACGCGCTCGATGTACGCCCCGGTCCGCGTGTCGACCTTGATCTTCTCGCCCTCCTCGACGAAGAGCGGGACGTTCACCACCGCGCCGGTCTCCAGCGTGGCCGGCTTGAGGGCACCGGTCCGCGTGTCTCCCTTCACACCGGGGTCGCAGCTGGTGATCGTCAGCACCATCGACGCCGGAAGGTCGACGGAGATCGCAACGCCCTCGTGGAGGGCCACCTGGGCCTCGCTCCCCTCCACCAGGTAGTCCGCCGCCTCTCCCACCAGCGCCTTCGGGACGTGGATCTGGTCGTAGGTCTGCAGATCCATGAAGACGAAGTCTTCGCCGTCGGGGTAGAGGTACTGGTAGTCCTTCCGCTCCACGATCGCCTGGTCGACCTTGACCCCGGCGTTGAACGTGCGGTCCAGGACCGCGCCCGACTTCACGTTGCGGAGCTTCGTGCGTACGAACGCGCCCCCCTTGCCCGGCTTCACATGCTGGAACTCGATGATCTGGAACAGCGTGCCATCGAGTTCGATGGTCATGCCGTTCTTGAAGTCGTTGGTGGAAACGCTCACGCAGGTGTCAGCTCCTCACAGCTCGATAAGTTCTCGCGTGGCCGAGGACATCGCCCGGCCACCGTCTTCGGTCACCTCGATCATGTCCTCGATCCGGACCCCGCCCAGCCCCGGCAGGTAGATGCCGGGCTCCACCGTCACCACCGCCCCCGTGGGCAGCTCGTGGTCCTCGAACTCGCGGCCCAGCCTGGGACCCTCGTGGATATCGAGTCCGACCCCATGGCCGAGCCCGTGCGCGAAGGCCTCTCCGTAGCCCGCCTCCTCGATCACCGAGCGAGCCGCTCGATCCACCGCCGCACCGCTCACGCCGGGTGCGATGGCGTCGATGCCCGCCTGCTGGGCCTCGCGCACGACGTCATGCACCTTCTTCAGCTCCGCCGCCGGCTCGCCGAAGGCCACCGTCCTGGTGAAGTCGGCGTGGTACCCCTCGCGGAGCGCGCCGAAGTCCATCTTGATGACGTCGCCCTCCTCGAGCAGCCGGTGGCACGGCTCGTGGTGGGGCTGGGCGGCGTGGTCGCCGAAGGCCACGATCGAGTCGAACGAAAGCGCATCCGCCCCGTCGCGCCGCAGCAAGCGCTCGAGCTCCAGGGCCACCTGCCGCTCACTCTGCCCCACCGCCAGGAACTCGAGGATCTCCTCGAACGCCTCGTCCGTCGTAGCCTGCGCCTGCCGGAGCAGCTCCAGCTTCCTCTCGATCCTTGATCCAGCGCAGACGGCCCACCGCGTCCCCGACGGGGATCAGTTCCAGTGCGGGCAACGCTTCGACCGCCCGCTGGTGGAGGCGGACCGTGACAGCGTGCGCCTCGAAGCCGACGCGCGTGGCCCCGATCGCAGCGCATCGTTCACCGAGGTCGGGCTCGATCGAGGACCTGTACGTGACCGTCTCCAGGTCGGGAGCCTCGTGACGGGCTTGCTCCGTGTACCGGCCGTCCGTGAAGAACGTGGCCTCGCCCGCCGTCACCAAGACCTGGCCGTTGCTCCCCGTGAATCCCGTCAGGTAGCGCACGTTGGAGGGATCGGTGATGAGGACGGCGTCGACCTCGAGGTCGGGCAGTCGTTCGGACAATCGCGTGCGCCTCAGCTGGTGATCCACGGCATCGCCTCCAGTGCCAGATGATAGCCACCGGCCCCCAGACCGGTGATGGTCGCCCGGCACACCTCCGAGATCACGGAGTGGCGACGGAACTCCTCCCGAGCGTAGATGTTGGACATGTGGACCTCGATCACCGGCAGGCCGCTGGCCTCCACGGCGTCGCGGAGCGCGTACGAATAGTGGCTCAACGCACCGGGATTGATCACGACGGCCCCCGCGCCCTCCTCCTGGGCGCCCAGGAGCCATCCGACCAGGTCGCCCTCGTGATCGGATCGGCGCCAGATGGCCTCGTGGCCCAGCGAATCGGCCTTCGCGATCACCTCCCCCATCAGCTGGTCCAGCGTCGCGCTCCCGTAGACCTCCGGGTCGCGACGGCCCAGCGCCCCGAGGTTCGGTCCGAACAGGAACAGCACCTTCATGCCGCAGCCCCCATCTCTTCCAGGAGGCCGCGGAGCTCCGCCTCCGGAACGTCGTCGACCACGACCGGGCGTCCGACGTCCTCGCAGCAGGACGAAACGGATCCCCCCGTGGAACTTCTTGTCCATACGGAACGCCGCGAGCACCTCGGAGGACGCCGGCATCGGGCCGTCCGTCTCCAACCCGAGCGAGCGCAGCAACCGGCCCGTCCGCGGGGCCAGCCCCGGCGACGCCAGGCCGCGGACCTCCGAAAGCCGTGCGGCGAACATCATCCCTATCGCGATCGCCTCCCCGTGCGAGCGGCCCTCGAAGCCTCCAGCCGCTCCAGGGCGTGCCGAAGCGTGTGGCCGTAGTTGAGGATCAGGCGCGTCCCGGTGTCCCGCTCGTCGGCCGCCACGGTCCTCGCCTTCGCCGAGGCGCAGCGGGCAACGAGTGCCTCCAGCGCTGCGGGCTCACGGGCGAGTACGGGTCCCGGATCCCGCTCCAGCTGCTCCAGCAGCTCCGGCTCGAGGGTCAGGGCGTACTTCGCCACCTCAGCCAGCCCCGCGCGATAGTCGCGCTCGGGCAGGGACGCCAGGGTGGCGACGTCGGCCAGCACGAGCCTGGGCTGCGCGAACGTCCCGACCAGGTTCTTCCCCTCAGGCAGGTTGACCGCCGTCTTGCCCCCGATCGCCGCGTCCACCTGGGCGGTCAGGCTCGTGGGAACCTGCACGAAGGGCATCCCACGCATGTACGTGGAGGCCACGAACCCCGCGAGGTCCCCGGTGGCGCCTCCGCCGAGGGCGACCAGGACGTCGTCGCGGTGCGCCTCCTGCGTCGCCAACTGGTTCAGGAGCGTGCCGTAGACCTGCAGCGTCTTCGCATCCTCTCCCGCGGGGACCGTGAGCAGCACCGTGGATAGCCCCGCAGCGCCAAGACCCTCCGCGAGCGGGGCCTGAGTACTCGACCACGTTCGCGTCCGAGACGACGAACGCGCTGGCGGCGTGAGGGAGCTCAGGGAGCAACGAGCCCGCCCGCCGCAGGATCTCGGTCCCGATCACGACATCGTAGGCCCGGTCGCCGACCGGGACGCTCACGCGGACCAACGGAGCTCCTCCACGATGGCCTCGGCGACCTCGCCCGGGGGCGCCGCTGCCGTCCACCACGTGGGCCGCGAACTCACGGTAGAGCGGCTCCCGGTCGCGGCGGAGTCGCTCCAGGTCGCCCTCCTCGCGGATCAACGGCCGCTCGGCGGCGGGCCGCACCCGTTCCCGCAGCAGATCGAGGGGAACGTCGAGGAAGACCGCCGTGCCCGTGTTCCGCAGGGTGATGCGGTTCGCAGGCTCCAGCACCACGCCGCCTCCGCAGGCGATCACGGCCGGATCCTGCATCGAGGCGTTGGTGAGGGCAGCCGCCTCGCGTGCGCGGAACGCGGCCTCCCCCTCCTCTTCGAAGATGGCTCCCACGCTGCGGCCGGCCTCGCGCTCGATCTCGGTATCGAGGTCGACGAACGGAACGCCCAGCCGGCCCGCCAGCTCCTCACCGACCACCGACTTGCCGGCCCCGGGCATCCCCACCAGGTAGACGATCACGCCAGCGACTCCACGTAGCGATCCAGGTTCCTGCGCGTCTCCGCGACGGAGTCTCCCCCGAACTTCTCCGATGCCGCATCGGCCAGGACCAGCGCGACCGCCGCCTCGCCCACGACCCCGCCCGCGGGGACCGCACACACGTCGGTGCGCTGCTTGATGGCCACGGCGGGCTCACCCGTCACGATGTCCACGGTGGCCAGCGGCCTGGGAACGGTGGAGAACGGCTTCATGGCCGCGCGCACGCGGATCGGCTCCCCCGTGCTCATCCCACCCTCGATCCCCCCGGCGCGGCCCGTCCGACGCCCGATCAGGCCGTCCTTGCGCACGATCTCGTCGTGAGCCTTGGAGCCGGGCCGCGCGGCCGTCGCGAACCCGTCCCCGACCTCCACACCCTTGACGGACTGGATGCTCATCAAGGCCATCGCGATCCGTGCATCCAGCTTGCGGTCGAAGTGGACGTAGCTGCCGAGCCCGGGCGGCGCCCCGTAGGCGAGTACCTCGAAGACACCGCCGACCGTGTCCCGCGCCTTCCGAAGGAGATCGATCTCGGCCACCATCTTCGCCGAGGACGTCCGATCGAAGCACCGCACCGGCGAGTCATCGATCTCGGCGAGGTCGGCCGGGCCCGGGACGCCCGCGCGGGCCGGCACCGCCACGCGTCCGATACGCACGACATGGGAGAGCACCTGGATCCCGAGCTCGCCGAGGAACCAGCGGCAGAACGCCCCCGCGGCAACCCGCGCGGCCGTCTCACGCGCGCTCGCCCGTTCCAACACGTTGCGGACGTCGTCGAAACCATACTTCTGGGCCCCGGCCATGTCCGCATGGCCGGGCCTCGGCCGGGTGAGCCGCTGCGCGGGATCCGCCTCACCCTCGACGGCCATCACGTCCCGGTACTTCGTCTCGAACTCCTGGTTGGGGATCGTGACCGCGATCGGGGACCCGATGGTCCTCCCATGCCGCACCCCGCTCACGATCTCGAAGCGATCGCGCTCGAACCGCTGCCTGCCCCCACGCCCGTGACCGTGACGCCGTCGCGCGAGCTCCCGCGCCAGGGCCTCCTCCGAGACGGGAACGCCGGCGGGCAGACCCTCGAGGACGGCGACCAGGCCCTTCCCGTGCGATTCACCGGCCGTCAGCAGGCGCAACATCCGCACATCATAGGGATTGCCGCGGAGCGGGCCCCCGCCGCCCTGCGTCGGCCCCTCATGAAGCGAGGGCGGCCCCGTGAAGGAGCCGCCCTCGCGAACCGGCGACCGCTCCCCCCGTGGGCGGCCCGCCGGAGCTTCCCGCGATCACTTCGAGGTCGACGCGCAGAGCGTGAACGACTGATCGCCGTACAGGAAGGTGGCGCAGTTCCCCGAGGTCGAGACGAGCTCGAACTGTCCGCTCGCGAACTTGTTGCCCACCGAGACGTTGTAGACCTTGCCGTCGACCTCGACCTGGGCGGTGTCCGTGCCGTTCTGGGGGAATACATCGAGCAAGACGACCGTGTGCCCGCCGACCACGGTGCTGGATCCACCGCCGGGGTTCGTGGGTGGAGGCGAGGTCGCGCCCGAGGTGGGTGGTGGCGTGCCGCCGGAGGTGGGCGGCGGGGTCCCGCCTGAGGTCGGTGGCGCCGTCGTGACCACCAGCACCGGTGGTATCGAGAAGGGGTCGCGGCCGGTGAAGGATTGGGCGGGCGGGACCGAGGGTGCCAGCGACGGTGACTGCGTGGCGCTGGGTCCCGAGCTCGCTCCCCCGGGGCTCACGGGCGGGAAGGTGGGGACGGCCTGATCGCCGCCGCCACCGCCCAGCATCATGAACAGCAGGTACCCCACCAGGATGACGGCGAGGGCTCCGCCCCCGTACATCAAGGTGCGGCGGTCGCGATCGGACAGTGGCATATCAGGCTCCGGGGACGTCGGACGGGGAGGTCGGGCCCGGGATCGAACCCGGACCCGCGCTCGCGTCGGTCGTGTACAGGACCACGCTGCCGGTCATGCTGAGATCCTGGATGGACGAGGTGGTCGCCGCGGCGCCCGAGGCCGACACGTTGATCGTCGCGTCGGTGGTCTTGGCCGCCCGCGGCAGGGTCTCGAGGTTGTAGAGGTACTCGGTCAGCGCGAAGTAGGTGCCGGTCACCGTGTAGCTCACCGTGATCTCGGACAACCCCGTGGCCTGGTTGAAGACCGGCGTCGACGGGGTCATCGTCGACAGGACGATCCCGGCGCGCGTGGCCGCCCCCTCTAGGAGGTTGATCATGCCCGGGAGATCCGCGGTCGGCGGGAGCTGGGTCGCGACATCCTCGATGACGGCCTTGTTCTTCGGGGCGTCGGCCTGCGCCTGCCGCAGGGCTTCCAGCTGCGACTGCAGGGCGGCGTTCTGTGAGGTCGTGGTATCGAGCGTCGCCTGGGCATCGGTGACCTGGTGCATCTTCGGCAGCACCAGCAGGAAGATCATCAGCAGGGCCAGGACCAGAGCGATCAGCCCCGCGACGAGCGGTCCGCGCCTACCCTTGAGCATCGTTCGCCGCCCTTCCCCGTGGAGACAGAACGCCGTCCGTCAGGTCGACGCCCGAGGAGAACGTGTAGGAGGTCCCGGTCGCGTCGCGCGTCACCGAGCCCATCCAGGCGTTCACCCAGCCCTTCACCGACTCCATCCGCGTGAGCCAGGTACTGAGGGTCTCCACCGAGACGCCCTTGCCCGTGGCCGACATGGCGCCCACGAAGGTCGGCGTCGTGGTGGTGGCGGTCGTGGTGGAGGCGGTCGACGCGGGAGGTGCCGAGACCTGGAACGTCAGCGTGTCCAGGTAGGCGTCGGAGGGGATCACGCGCGACACGTCCATCAGCAGCTGCGAGAAACTCACGTCGTTCTGGTAGGCGGAGGCCAACAGGCTCTCCTGCGTCTGCGCCTTGGCCTGGAGGTCCGCGTACTTCTGGAGGCTGTCGATCTGGGCCTGGACGCTGGCGTTGCTGGCCTCCTCGGCGGCGATGTCGTCGTTCACGCTGCTGAGCTTCGAGCTCTGGATCAGGAAGAAGCCGAGGATGAGCAGGAGCACGACCGCGCCCCCGATGGCCACGAACATCGTCGTGCGACGCTCCTTATGGCGGTCGAGGATCTCGCGGGGAAGGAGGTTGACCTGGCTCACGAGGCCCTCCCGGCGATGGCCAGGCCCACGGCGACCGCGAGCAGCGGCTCGGCCTCGTTGAGCGCCTCCTCGGATAGAGACAGGTTGTGGTCGACGTGATCGAACACCTTGCCCGGCTGGATCTCGACGGGGATGCGTTGGCTGATGAGGTCCATGAAGCCCTCGAGCTTCGCACCGCCCCCGGAGACCACCACGCGTTGGATCTGGGCTCCCTGCGCCTGCGCCGTGTAGAACTCGAGCGACGAGCGGATCTCGTCGACGAAGTTCGTGGCCCGCTGGATCGCGAGCTCGTGCACACGCTGGGGGTCAGGCGTCTCCTCGAGTCCCTCGACGGCCTCCCCGCGCTTCAGCCGTTCGGCGACGTCGTCCTCAACCCCGAGCCCGCGCGCGATCGCGACGGTGATGTCACGCCCGCCCGAGGGAAGGATCCGGACGAAACGGGTGGCCGCGCGGGCGTGCACGACGATGTTCGTGATATGGGCGCCGATGTCGATGACCGCCTCATCGCCCGCGTCCTCCAGATCCATCCCGGCATCCGATGACCCGATCGCCCGCACCAGGGCGAACGGCACCAGGTCCAGACCCATCGGCTCGAGCTTCGCCGCAAGGACCGCTTGCGACGACCTGGTCGACCATCCCGCGCTGCGCGGCAACCAGGAGCATCCGCAGCATCTTGCGGTCGTCCTGCTCGAACTCCTCGATGGGGTCGAAGTCCAAGACGGCGTCGTCGACCGGCATGGGGATGAACTCCTGCACCTGGAGGCCGAGTGAGGCTCGCAGGTCCTTCTCCGCCATGTAGGGCAGGGCGATCTCGCGGACGACCACCCGCTGGTTCCCGACACCGAGCCACACCCGCTTCTGCTTGAACCCGCCGCGCTGCCAGAGCTCGCGGAGCGCCTCGGCTACGGCCTCGGTCTCGCGGACCTCGCCGTTCTCGACCGCACCGGCCGGGAGCGGCACCTGGGCGGCGTGGATCACCGTGGGCTTGTCCCCCCCGGTGAGCTCCACGGCGCGCACGGCCGTCGAGCCGATATCCAGACCGATGCGGCTCTTCGCCACTAGCGTTCCTCCACGGCCACGTGGACCGACCGCGTGTTGAGGTAGTGCTCCACGTCGGCCTCGCGGATCCGGTAGTTCTTCCCAACGCGCACGGCGGGCAGGTCCCCGTTCTTGATCAGTCGGTAGACGGTCATGTTGGACACGCGCATCGCCCCGGCCACCTCGGAGACCGTGAGCAGCCCGCCCGTCACGAACGGTTGCGCGTCGCTCGTCATGCGTTCCCTCTCTCCCTCGTATCACTCGTGCCACATGTTGCACATCTGCCACGGTGACCCCAGCGGTGCATATCTGCCCCGCTGAGCGAGCTTACGAAACACTAGCTAGCAGGAGTTGTCAACATCCCCGGGTCAACATTCGGCAGGCCGAGCGGCGGGCTGAAGGGAGGTGCGGCAGGAAGCTCAGGGAGTGACGACGCGGTGCAGGTACCAGGAGGCGATCGGCTCGGTGAGGAACGCCGCCACGACCGCCCCGGCGGCCAGGTACGGACCGAACGGGATCGCCGACTTCCGCCCCCGTCCGATCAGCAGCGCGGCGATGCCACCCAGGCCGCCCAGCAGGATCGCGGCACCGGCCGCCACCCCCACGTAGCGGAGCCCCACCGAGCCCATCACGATCCCGATCAGGGCCGCGAGCTTCACGTCGCCCATGCCCATCCCCCGGCTGATGAGCGCCACGACGAACAAGCCGCCCCCGAAGAGCAGGAACCCTTCCAGCGCCCGCAGCGGGTCGGTGCCGCCGTGGAAGACCCATGCCACCACCACGTAGACGGGGAACCCGATCAGCGACGGGTACATCAGCTTGTTCGGGATGATGCGGTGGCGGATGTCGATGATCGAGATCGCCGGCATCATCGCCAGGAGCGCGGCCATCATGACCCCCACCCAGACGCGCTCGAAGTGCGCCGCGGCCCCCACGACCAGCGCCGCAGTCACCAGCTCGGTCAGCGGGTACTCGATCGAGATCGGCTCCCCGCACGCGCGGCAGCGGCCCCGCAGCAGGATCCAGGAGATCACCGGGATGTTGTCACGCGCGGCGATCTCGGCGCCGCACCCGGGGCACCGCGACCGCGGTGCCACCACCGACTCCCCCTTCGGAACCCGGTCGATCACCACGGTCATGAAGCTCCCGATCGCCAGCCCGAAGGGCAGGGCGACGAGCGCACGGAGCCAGGCGTCACTCACGGCAGGAACCCTATCCTCGGCGGCGCCTCATCCTGGGAGATCCGACGGGTGCGGATCCTACGGATCCAGCTCTTCCCAGCGGGCCGTCACGAGCGAGGAGCCGAAGCCGAGGATGCGACCGATCCGCGGGTCGTACACGATCCCGAACCCGTTCTTGATGTCCATGGCGCCTGCGTAGAGCGCCCCGTTCATCGACGGGTTGTTCTTGAACCCCATCTTGCCGGTCGTGTAGAGGAGCCCAGCGATGCCGTCCGTGAGGTCGGTCGGCGTCCCGCCGTCGTCGAAGACGATCTTGTTCTTCCCGTAGATGCTGCAGTCCCCGCCCTTGTCGCTGCAGGTGCCCGTGGGCTGGTAGGTGGAGATCACGACGAGGACCGCGGAGTTGACCCCGGCCGCGAGGTTCACGGCGGAGGTGTTGCCGAAATCGATCGGCGCGTTCGTGACGATCGTGGTGTCGCCTCCGATCACGATGCCGTCGAGGTTGACGAGCGTGCTCTGCGACGGTGCCGTCTGCCAGATCGCGTACGTGCCCTTCAGATTCGACTTGCTGGCTTGGATCGCCGCGTTGCCCAGGGTCACGGCGGTGGGCGAGGTGTTCGTCTCGCCACACGTCCCCGTGCTCGGGTAACAATGGATACCGGGGTAGTTCGCGGGATCGAACGTGAACGTCGGGAGCGGCTCTACGGCGGGCTGGGTCGATGCCGTGCCCGCCAACTTGGTACCGAGCACGGTGCCGGTGATCCTCCCGCAGGCGGTCGCGTTGCCGTCGACCTTGCCGCCGGTGATCTCGTAAGTCGTGGCGGCCGACGAGCAGCTGGTGCCGCTGGGCGCGGAGGCGGTAGCGTCGCCGTAGATCTCGCCGCTGTTGAAGATGCTGCCGCCCGCCCAGACATCGCCCTTCTTGCCGGAACAGGCGAGCGAGACATCGCTGGGTTGCACGGTGGCGTTGTTGGTCATGGTGACGTCGCCGTTGGCGACCACGATCGACCCGCAGACCTCGGTGTTGTTCCCGAGCGTGACGCCCAGCTGGGAGTAGATGTCACCGACGATGACCTCGTTGTTCTTGATCTCGATCGTGTCCTCGGCGAAGAGCGCGTTCGTGAACGTCGGCGCCGGCTCCATGGTCACCCGGAGGTGGCGCGTGATCTGCGCGTTCGCCTGCGTCGGGTAGTAGCCGTACGAATCGATCGTGATCGACCCGTCGCTTACCGGCGTCCACGAGACCTGATACTGCCCGTCGTCGGCGGTGCAGACGGTCGAGGTCGAGGTAGGGCAGGTGGAGGACGCAGATCGGTCGACCCCGAGCTGCGTGATGGCGTCGTTGACCCCGTTCTCCGCCACGGCGAGGGTCCGGCTCCACTCGATACCGCGCTGCGACTGGTGCAGGGCAGAGGTGCCCGCATCCAGCCCGACGACCACGAGGATCATCATGATGAACATCAGGATCGTGGCGACGACGAGCGCATAGCCGTCGTCGCCGCGGTGGACCCGGCGATAGAGCCTGGCGATCATGATCGCGTTCCTTAGGTAGACGTCCGATGTGAGGGGCACGACCGAGCTGGGCCAACCGAGCGAAACGGTGATGGTCACCTGGTCCGTGACCCCCGCGTGCGTGGTGTAGGCGAAGAGTTGATCGGATGCGAGGCTGCTGGCCACCGTCTGGTAGCTGGTGCCGCCGTCGCGCGATTCCTTGAGGACGTAGGGGGCCGCGGAGCCGGTCACCTTCCAGACCACGGTCGCGGGCGTGCCGTCGAGGTACGTGGCGACGTGGACCTCGCTCGTCGTGCTGAGCGCAGTATCGATCGACTCGCCCTGGCGGAGCTGCTTCGCCATCCGGTCGAGTGCGACCCGCCCCTCCCCCAGAACGTCGCGACGGTCCACCACCGTTCGCGGAGGTATCGACAACGCGCATCGCCATCGCGATCACGGCGGTCGAGACGATCCCCATGATGGCGGCCGTCACCATCAGCTCGATGAGGGTGACGCCATCCTCGCCGGCGACCCTATTTCGTGACATGGTTGCTCTCCGCACTGATGTTCCCCGCGTTATCGACGGCAACGACGTAGTACTCGTAGCTGTCCTGCTTCTTGAAGGTGTCGGTGCAGGAGGTGCCCGATGTGCAGGTGGCGACCTGCGCCCAGGTCGTGCCCGTGGTGAGCCGCTTCCAGACCTGGTAGCCGGCGAGGTCCGTGGGCAACGGGATCGGCGCGCTCCAGCTGAGCGAGACCGTCTTGTTGGATCCGGACGTGGTGGAGCCCGCGGTGAGGTTGGTGGGAGCGTTGGGCGCCGTGGTGTCCAGGATGATCGTGTCCGAGGCGCTGCCCACCCACGGTGCCCGACGCGTTGATGAAGCGTGCGTAGACCGTCTTCGTGCCGTCGCCGGAGGCGAGCGTGAGGATCGTGGTGGTGTTGTAGGCGATCGGGCTGGACCAGGTGCTGTTGTCCGTGGAGAACTGCATCTGGGTCGCCGTGCCGGAGGTGATCGCCAGGGTGAGGGTCACCTGCAGCTGCGTCGTGTAGGCGGCACCCGAGGCGATCGTGACCGTTCCCTCGGGACCCGGGCCGGCCGAGGGCTCCGTCGTCGTCACGGTGCAGTTCTGCCCGGAGTTCGTCGCGGTGGCTCCCCCGTCGTCGGTGGCGGTGTTCACGACCGTGTAGGTGCCGGCCGACGCGTACGTGTGAGAGACGGTCGTCCCCGATCCCGTGCCCGAGTCCCCGAAGTCCCACGTGACGTTCGTGATGGTGCCGTCGCTGTCGGAGGCCGTCGCGACGAAGGTCACCGTGAGTCCCGAAACGCTCGTGGTGGGACAGCCGACCGTCGGCGGCTGGTTCGAGGTTCCCCCCGTGGAGTCGCCCTTGTAGAAGATCTCCCCGGTCGAGAAGAGCGAGCTCACCGAGAGCTGCCGAGAGGCCTGCGAATGGAGCGAGTCGTTCCAGGTGGTTACGACGGTCACCCGTTTGGCGTCGTGCCCGTTGGCGTCGCTCACGCCGTCGCCGTTGCCGTCGGCTTGGTCGGCGGCGCCAAGGCCGTCCGTCGGCGAATCGACCCAGGTGATGTAGACGTAGATCGCGAACGTCGTGTTGCCCTGCGTGATGGGCGTCTGGAGATGGTGCAGGGCGGGCGAGGCGCCGGCCACGCGAACGATCGGCTCGGCTGCGTCCCCGCCCGAGCCGTCATGGTCGTAGGTCTGCGCGGTCTGGTCCACCCAGTAGTCGGGGCTGTTCGGGTCGGTCGAGTGGGGCAAGCCGGAGGCGTCGTCCAACACGAGGCTGTCGTAGTTCAGCGCCCGAGCGAGCTCCATCTGCTGGTCGATGATCGAGCGGGCCGCGATCCTCTCACGAGACCCGCCGGTCGTCGCCAACCCGAGGATCATCGACTGGGCGACGGCGTACCCACCGAGCGCCAGCAACGTGATCGACACCACCGCCTCGATGATGGTGAAGCCCCCCTCCTCATGGAGTCGGGCAGCCACTCGTCGAGCATCGCTCGGAACATGGCGCCTTTCCGATCGTCGGAATCCTCGAGGGTGGTGTCGGCACGTCGGATAGGTGACTTGAGGGGCAGAGCTATCGGCCGGATGGCCGACAGGTAATCGGCACCCACGCGCCGAGGGGCGGCCCTTGGGCCGCCCCTCTGCAAGCGTGACTTCCGAACTGACTACTTCGGGTTACGGGAACGCGTCCGCTGCGGCGGCTGCACCCTAGCAGTTCCGGTGCACGTCGCACCGGTCACCGTACTTGGTGCCCGTCCCGGCGGCGCTGGCGTTGTCCGATGATCCTAGTAGCACGTCCCGGAGTCCGAGACAATGCGGCGGCCGAGAAGATGTTCTGGTCGGTACCGCTCGCGTTCGTCACGGCGACGCTGACCGACGTTCGGCCCGGTCGAGGCCGTGTCCCGCCGCCACGTAGGTCAACGACGGCTCGATCGCCCGAGTCCGGCGTCACGGTCGCACCGCTGTAGTCGCTCGTGTCCGTGTAGGACGTCTTCGCCGCCACCAGCGCGTTCCGCAGGCTCGACTGAGCCGCACGGTTCTGGGCCCGCTGACGGGCACCGAGGAACGTCGGCAGCGCGATGGCGATCAGGATGCCGATGATCAGAACGACCACCATCAGCTCGATGAGGGTGAATCCCTGCTCCTCATCAGTACGGTTCAAGAACCGCTTGAGCATGGTGCGCCTCCTCTCCTTAGCTCGTGCGCACCCCGATGGTGCGCGTTGCCCTACACATCGGCCGCGCATGGGGTCTCCTGTAGCGTTTCCTCCATGGTTCCGTTCCCGATACGGGACGCAAGACCGTGTCCAACTGAACCGGCTCAACGAAAGGAAGGAACCGGGCGGTCAGACCACCCGGTTCCTTTCAGACATTCCGGCTCCCGATCTACGGGAACGCGGTCCCTGCGGCGGCTGCCGCAGCAGTTCCGGTGCACGTCGCACCGGTCCCGTACTTGGTCCCCGTCCCGGCGGCACTGGCGTTGTCCATGATCCAGTAGCACGTCCCGGACTGAGACAATGCGGCGGCCGAGAAGATGTTCTGGTCGGTACCGCTCGCGTTCGTCACGGCGACGCTGACCACGTTGGGCCCGGTCGAGGCTGTCGTAGCGTCGTTATAGGTCAACGACGGCTCGATCGCCTGTAGATCCGGCCACGGTGGCACCGCTGTAGTTGCTCGTTGTCCGTGTAGGACGTCTTCGCCGCCACCAGCGCGTTCCGCAGGCTCGACTGAGCCGCACGGTTCTGGGCCCGCTGACGGGCACCGAGGAACGTCGGCAGCGCGATGGCGATCAGGATGCCGATGATCAGAACGACCACCATCAGCTCGATGAGGGTGAATCCTTGCTCCTCATCAGCGCGGTTCATGAACCGCTTGAGCATGGTGCGCCTCCTCTCCTTGCTCGTGCGCATCCCGTTGATGCGCGTTGCCCTACACATCGGCCGCTCTCGGCTCCACTGCCTGAAGCGAAAGTTGCAGGAGTCTCCGGGACGGTCGCCCAAGGTGCACCGCCCTGGCGGCGAGCGGCTGGCCGTTGGTCTGGCCTTGGACTACTTGATCAGGTTGATGATCTGGAACATCGGCATGTAGAGGGCGATGACCGCGGCGCCCACGGCGCCACCGATGAAAGCGATCAGGAGCGGCTCGATCAGCGAGGTCAGGGAGTCCACCGAGGCCTCGACCTCCTGGTTGTAGAACTCCGCGACCTTCTCCAGCATCGTGTCGACCTGCCCCGTCTCCTCACCCACCGCGATCATCTGCACCACCATGGGCGGGAAGACCGGGTGGCGAGCCAGCGGCTTCGCGATCGACTCTCCCTGTCGCACGGACTCTCTGCACGTCCTCCACCGCCTTGCCGACCACCCGGTTGTTCACCGTGTCAACGACGATGTCGAACGCCTGCAGGATCGGCACGCCGGCTTTCATCAGCATCGCGAGCGTGCTGGAGAACCGGGCGAGGGCGGTCTTGTGGAACAGGCTCCCGAACACGGGGATCCGCAGCTTCAGCGCGTCGACGAGGCTCGCGCCTGCTTCAGTCTTCTTGTAGCGACGGAACAGGTAGCGGAACGACGAAGAACATCGCCAGGACGATCCACCAGTACTTCTTGAAGATGTCGGAGACGACCAGCAGCACGCGGGTGGGCAGCGGCAGCGTCCCGCCCAGCTGCGCGTAGATCGATCTTGAACTGCGGCACCACGAACAGCAGCATCGCGCTCATGATCAGCGATGACCAGGCCCACCACCGCGACCGGGTAGGTCATCGCGGACTTGATCTTGCCGCGCAGTTTGCACCTCGCGCTCCAGCATGGCGGCCAGCGCCAGCAGCGTGTTGTCCAGCGACCCGCCGGTCTCGCCGGAGCGGACCATGGCGATGTACAGGTCGTTGAAGACCTTCGGGTGCTTCACCAGCGCCTGCGAGAGCGAGGCGCCCTGCTCGACGTCCATCCGGGAGTCCGTGAGCGCCTTCGCCAGGGTGGTTGTTCGAGGTCTGGTCGGCCAGGATCGAGAGGGCGCGCAGGATCGGCAGCCCCGAGTTGATCATGGTCGCGAACTGCCGCGAGAAGATCGCCACCTCTTTGAGCTTGACCTTCTTGGCCTTGATGTTGATCTCGAGGTTGAGGCCCTTCTTCTCCTTGCCCACCTCGAGCGGCGTGTAGCCCTGCTCGCGCAGGCGATGAAGGACGAGCATCTCGCTGTCCGCCACGAGCGTGCCGGTGATCAGGTTGCCCGAACGGTCGCGGACCTTGTAGTGCGTACGTCTCAGCCATGGCTCATCCTCCTACATCCCGCCCATGGGGCCACCCATGGACATCCCGGCGGACGCGTAGCCGTCGTCCGGCGTCATGCCCGCTCGCCGCCGCCGATCAAGCGCTGGAGCTCCTCGGGGTCGTGGCATCGCTCGAACGCCATCTGCTGCGTGACCTTGTCCGGCCTTGACTTGGGCCGCGAGCGACATGTCCATGGTCTGCATGCCGAACCGGCCGCCCGCCTGCATCGCCGAGTAGATCTGGTGCACCTTGCCCTCGCGGATCAGGTTCCGGATCGCCGGGGTGGCCACCATGACCTCGCAGGCCACCGCGCGGCCCTTTGCCGTCGGCGGTGGGGATCAGCTGCTGGGTCACCACGCCCTGGAGGGTGGTGGCCAGCTGCACCCGAACCTGCTGCTGCTGGTGCGGAGGGAAGACGTCGATGATGCGGTCGATCGTCTGCGGCGCGTCCTGCGTGTGGAGCGTGGCGAAGACGAGGTGTCCGGTCTCCGCCGCGGTGATCGCGGTGGAGATCGTCTCCAGGTCTCGCATCTCACCGACGAGGATGACGTCGGGGTCCTGGCGCAGGACGTGCTTGAGGGCGCTCGCCGAAGCCGTGGGTGTCGGCGCCCACCTCGCGCTGGTTCACGATGCAGCTCTTGTGCTTGTGCAGGAACTCGATGGGGTCCTCGACGGTCATGATGTGGCCGTGGCGCTCGCTGTTGACCACGTCGACCATGGAGGCGAGCGTGGTCGACTTGCCCGAGCCCGGTGGGGCCGGTGACCACCACGAAGCCGCGGGGGAACCGCGCGAGGTCGGCCACCACGCGCGGGCAGGCCCAGCGCTGTGATGTCCTTGATCTCGAACGGGATCACGCGGAACGCGGCCCCGATCGAGTCCCGCTGCATGTAGACGTTGACGCGGAAGCGTGCCCGTCCCGGCAGCGAGTAGGACATGTCCAGCTCGAGCTCCTGCTCGAACCGCTCGCGGAGCTTCTGGGGCAGGATCGCGTAGATCATGCCCTGGAGCGCACGCGGCGACATCGGCGCGTACTGCTCGATCCGCTGCAGGTCACCGTGGACGCGCACGACCGGCGGGGAGCCCGCCGTGAGGTGCAGGTCCGAGCCCTCCATGTCGAGGAGCACACCGAGGAGCTCCGGGACGGGGATCTGCGTGTCGTCTTCTTGCGGGTTGTTCATGCTCATCGTCACTTCACCACCCTTGCGACTTCCTCGATGGAGGTGATCCCCATCCGGGTCTTCTCCAGCCCGTCGTCGCGCAGCGAGATCATGCCCTGCTGCAAGGCGACGGCTTTGATCGCTTCGGCAGATGCACGCTCCACCGTTAGCCGTTCGAGCTCTTCGGTCATCGGCATCACCTCGTAGAGGCCCACTCGGCCCCGGAATCCGGTGTTGGAACACGCGGCGCAGCCGGCCGGCCGGTACAGCTGCGGTGATCTCGGGCCACAGCCACTCGGGGTAGCCCGCCTCCATCAGCTCGGCCTGCTCGGGCTGGTAGGGCTCCTTGCAGCGGTCGCAGAGCTTGCGGGCGAGGCGCTGGGCGACGACGCAGTCGATCGCCGAGGCCACGAGGAAGGTCTCCACGTCCATCTCGGTGAGCCGCGTGACCGCGCTGGCCGCGTCGTTCGTGTGCAGCGAGGACAGCACGAGGTGTCCCGTGAGGGCGGCCTCGATCGCGATCGTGGCCGTCTCCTTGTCACGGATCTCACCGATCAGCACGATGTCGGGGTCGGCGCGCAGGATCGACCGCAGCGCGCTAGGCGAACGTGAGGCCGGCCTTCGGGTTCACCTGGATCTGGTTCACGCCGCCCAGCCGGTACTCCACCGGGTCCTCGACCGTGATGATGTTCTTGTCGACCTCGTTCAGGATGTTGAGGGTCGAGTACATCGTGGTGGACTTCCCGGATCCGGTGGGGCCGGTCACGAGGATCGCGCCGTAGGGCTTCTTGAAGGACTTCGCGAACGACTTGTAGGACTCCTCCAGGAACCCCAGGTCCTCCAGGCGCAGCAGCGCGTTGGACTTGTCCAGGATGCGGATGACGACCTTCTCGCCGTAGACGGTCGGCAGGGTCGCGAGCCGCAGGTCGAGCGGCTTGCCGCCCACCTTCATGCTGATGCGCCCGTCCTGCGGGATCCGCTTCTCGGCGATGTTCAGGTCCGCCATGACCTTGAGTCGGCTGATGAGCCCGCCCTGGATGTTCTTCGGAGCGGCCGGCATCGGCTCGTGGAGGACGCCGTCCACGCGGAAGCGGATCCGGACGTTCTTCTCGGCCGGCTCGATGTGGACGTCCGAGGCGCGGTCCCCCACGGCCTGCGTCATGATCGCGTTCACCAGCTTGACGATCGGCGCGTCCTCGAGGGCCGCCTCCATCTGGTCGTCCTCGCCCTCGATGGACTCGGCGGCGACGCTGGCGAGCGCCTCGACCTGACCGTCCATCCCGGCGTACTTCTGGATCGCCTGCTCCACGTCGGCGGCGGTCGCCACCAGCGGCTGGACGTCGCGGTTCGTGATCGTGCGGATGTCGTCCAGCGCGTAGACGTTGGCGGGGTCGGACATCGCGACCAGGAGCTTCCCGTCGCGCTCCCCGATGGGGATCGCCCGGTACCGGCGGGCGAGCGCCTCGGGCAGCAACGTGGTGGCGGTGGGATCGATCGCGTACTCGGCGAGGTCGACGAACTCCAGCCCGACCTGCTCGGCGAGGGCGCGGACCAGCTCGCCCTCCTTGATCATGCCGAGATCGATCAGGGTGCGGCCTAGGGACTTCGGGGTTCGGCGGTGTTCCTCGAGCGCCACTTCCAGCTGCTCGGGCGTGATGAAGCCCTGCTCGATCATGATCTGACCGAGCTGCTTCGACTTGCGCTTCACCGTCGTCATCTAGGCCTCGAGTGTCCGTTCGGTCTAGGGCGTCAGGAATCAGCTTCGTCATCGGCCATGTCTACCTGAAGCAATCCCGAGAACTCTTTGGCGAGTAGGACGCGGTCGACCTCACCCTCCTCCTGCGAGGGGCTTCCGGCGCCGCCCGCGAGCCGTTTCGGCTCCTTCCCGAGCGCCGATCCGACGGGTTGCGGCTCGGGCTCCGCCGAGGCCGCCGGAGGTGGGCTCACGCCGCCGCCCGGGACCGCGCCCGGCCTCGGCGGCAGACCTCTCCTCCATCGAGCCCGCTCGCCGCCCCCAGTTCGGCCGCGGTGATGGGCGGCCGACCGTCGCCGCCGGACCCCGCGGTAACGGGAGCCTCGCTCCGCTTCCAGTGGCTGGCAGGATCCGTCGGTGCCCGCGGGCTTCCCGGGAGCGGATCGGCCTCGACGTGGGGCGCGGCCGACGCGACGACGGTCTCGGCGCCGACCTCCGCCGGTTCGACACGCCCGACGGCCGGATGCAGCGAGGTGCGGGGCTTCCCCGAGGGCGCGGCGTTCGCATCGGGCAGACGGAGGGTGTCGCGGCGGGCCCTCCCCTCCTCGGCTGCCAGGAGCATCTGCTCCAGCTGGTCGACGAGGATGCCGGGGCGGACGCCCACGTCGGCCACCGCGAACGCGGCGTAGGCGCTCCGCTTCACGAAGGCCCACACCTGGTCGGGGAACTCCACGAAGCTCCGGTCGGGCTCGCCCAGGGCGCTGAACCGCAGCCACGCCGATCTGGCGAGGCTCTCCTCCTCATCCGGGTAGGCACCCAGCGTCAGGCCGTCGCGAGACAGCAGGAGGCAGCCCCGCACCTCGCGGACACTCACGGAGATCCGCTGGGCGAGTGCGGTGTAGTCGTCCATCTCTGCCCGAGGCATCGGTGGGCGGGGTGCCTCGCTTGAGGTATCGCGGCGTTCCGGCTGCCCTGAACCGGGTACGGCGCGCTACCCGGGTTCGGCCAGCGCCCCGAGCGCGGCCGCCGACATCGTCTCGAGCGGGGCCGGGGCCCCGGTCCAGAGCTCGAACGCGATCGCCGCCTGGTGCAGCAGCAGCCCGAGGCCGCCGAAGACCCTCGCTCCGGCCGCCCGCGCCTCGGCCTGCAACGGCGTGACCGGAGGGACGTAGTGGAGGTCCACGACCACCACGTCGGGGCCCAGCTTGGGCAGCGGCAGGGAGCCTCCCTCACCGTCGAGCGGCGTCGCGTTGACCACCAGGTCCACGCTCGCGTCTGCCGCTCGGTCGAAACCGATGACGGTCACCTCGGTCGGCAGACCATCGAGGGCGGAGCGCAGGTCCTGGGAGCGGGCCGGATCGCGCACCACGACCGTGAGCCGCGCGAGCCCGCCGCGCGCCAATGAGAGCGCGACCGCACGGGCCGCGCCCCCCGCGCCGTACACGAGCGCCGTGCGCCCGGGCGGCTCGAAGCCGATGTCCCGGCGGAGGAACCGATCGAATCCCGGCGCGTCCGTGTTGTGGCCGTGCACGGCGTCGTCCTCTATCACCAGCGTGTTGACCGCGGACAGCCGCCGTGCGTCGTCGGAGAGCAGGTCGCACCGGGCGGCACAGGTGCTCTTGTGGGGCATGGTCACGTTCGCCCCAGCGAACCCGAGCGCGACCAGGCCGTCCAGCGCCTCGGGGACGCGGCCCACGGGCACCGGCAGCGGCACGTAGACCCAATCCAGGCCCGAGGCGCCGAACGCCGCGTTGTGGATCGCGGGCGAGAGGCTGTGCGCCACCGGCCAGCCGATGATGCCGACCACCCGGCTCGTCGCCGCCGACCGCCGGTGCACGCTCAGCCAAGGCACGCCGCCTTGTCGCTGAGGAAGCGCTGGTAGCTGGTGCTGAACCGGCTGGCCGCCGTCGGTGCCGCAGGCGACGTAGTAGAGGTACGGCACCTGAGCCGGCGAGAGCGCGGCCGCGAGCGACGCCAGGCCCGGGCTCGCGATGGGCGTCGGGGGGAGGCCCGGGTTCAGCCGGGTGTTGTAGGGGCTGTCGATGGCGAGGTCCGAGCTCGGTCAGGCCGTTCGAGGGATCCGGGTCGATGTAGCCGACCGTGGCGTCGATGCCCAGGGTCATGCCCCGCTTCAGCCGGTTGTAGATCACGGCGGCGATCTTCGCGCGGTCGCCGTCGATCTTCGCCTCGCGTTCGATCATCGAGGCGATGACCACGATCTGGTACGGGGTGACCCCCAGCTTCTTCGCGTTCGCCCAGGGCAGGCCCTTCACCTTCGCGCCGAACTGGTCGAGCGCCGGTCTCGATGACATCCTTCGAGGTCGTGCCGTGCTTGCGGAAGCGGTAGGTGTCGGGGAAGACGAACCCCTCGACGGTCTTGGTCCCCTTCGGAAGGTAGGGGGCGAGCGAGAATCTCCCGCTCTGGGCAACGGCCAGGAACCGTTCGGGTTTGATGCCCAATGCCTTCTGCACGGCGTCGGCGATCTGGGTGAGGCGATAGCCGGGCGGGATCAGGATGTCGACCGTGGGGACCTTGGGGGGCGGGGTGCTCAGCACGGCCACGATCTCGTCCAACGTCATGCCCTGGTGCAGCGTGTACTTCCCGGCCAGGAGCGAGGTCGCCTTGCCCGTTCCACGGATCATCAGGTTCCCCACGAACCCCCCGCATCGGATCAGCCCCGCGCCGGCGAGATCGCTCACCACGGAATCCGCCGTCGCCCCCTCGGGGACGTCGAAGGAGACCTTGCCCGTGCCTTCCACCGGGAGCTGGCAGCCGCGGTAGTACCGCGAGGCGCCGACCACGGCCCCGAGCACCGCGAGGAACGCCACGAACAGGACGAAGAGCGAGGTCCTGCGGGGATGATCACGGGCCTCGCGGTGCCGCTCGGCGCGCCGTGCCATGGGGGTCTCCTCCTCCATCGGGCAGGAGGATACCGGTCGCCGGCCCCTGCGGCGTCGCCCTGGGCCGGATGGTCCGCTCAGCGATGGGCGTCGAGCCAGGCCTGGAGGATCACGGTGGCCGCGCTCTCGTCGACGACGGAACGCCGATCCCGTCCCCGGACCCCGGCATCGCGCAGCGCACGGTCGGCCTCGACGGTCGACAACCGTTCGTCCTGGAACTCGACCGGCACGTCGACGAACCCTCGCAGCGTGCCGGCCAAGGTCTCGGCGTGACGAGCCTGGGGCCCGTGGTCTCCGGACATCGAGAGCGGAAGGCCGACGACGATCAGGCTGACCCCGTGATCCCGAGCGATGTCGGCGACCGCCATGAGCTCGCCCGGCGGCTGCCCGACCTGGACCGTTCCCAACGGGACCGCCAGTCGGCGTTCCGGATCGCTGATCGCGACACCGATGCGCGCGTCGCCCAGATCCAGTCCCAGCACCCGGCCGGGCATCCCGGCACCACTAGTCTGGTCCATACTAGCTGTTGGACACGAGCGATGCGACCCGTGCAGAGATGCCGGAGAGCGCCTCCCCGAGGGCCGCGTGGTCCTTCCCGCCGGCCATCGCAAGGATGTCCTTGCCGCCCGCCCCGCCACCGATCGCTCGCGCCGCCTCCTCCAAGACCTGCGGCGCGGCGACACCTCGCTCCACGGCCCCACCGGTGCACGCGGCCACGAGTTGGGCCCTCCCCTCCGTCGCGGCGCCCAGCACGACGACGGCCGGGCCCCCCGAGAGCTTGTCGCGGACCTTCTGGGCTATGTCGCGAAGCTCCCCAGCCTCCGAGCCCGGGAGTTCGGCCACGACCAGCAGCAGATCCCGCACGGCCTCCGCGCCCTCGACCAGCCGCGCGATCGTGGCGTCGCGATCGCCGGCGCGCAGTTTGCCCAGCTCGTTCTTGAGCCGGCGGTTCTCCTCGACCACCTGCCGGGCATGCTCCAGCGCGCTCTGAGGGTCCTTGCTCCCCAGGGCATCCACCAGGTCGCGCAGCAGCGTTCGGTCGAGGTTGATCTCTCGCAAGGCATCGGGCCCCACGAGGGCCTCCACGCGACGCATACCCGCGCCGATCGACGCCTCGCCGAGGATCCGGATGATGGCGATGTTGCCGGTGCGTTCCACGTGCGTCCCGCCGCAGAGCTCACGGGAGTAGTCGCCGACCTCCACCACCCGCACCGTGTCGCCGTACTTCTCTCCGAACAGCGCGATCGCGCCCAGCGCCTTGGCCTCATCCATCGAGGTCTCGAAGATGTTGACCGCGTCGTCGCGGGCGAGTCGGCGGTTGGCCTCCAGCTCGGCCTCCTGCAGCTGCTCGGCCGGCACGGCTGCTGGGTGGGGGAAGTCGAACCGCAGGCGTCCGGGCGCGACCAGGGACCCGGCCTGGCGCGCGTGGTCGCCGAGCAGATGCTTCAGGGTCCAGTGCACGACGTGGGTCGAGGTGTGCGAACGGGCCGTCGCCTCGCGCCGGAGACGATCGATCTCTCCGATCGCGTCCTGACCGGCGACGATCTCCCCGGAGTCGACCACGCCCACGTGCATGATCGCGCTGGGCCCGGCCCACTGGGCGTCGGTGACCCGCACCGTGCCCGTCTGCGTCCGGATCTGGCCGTGATCTCCGACCTGGCCCCCACCCTCCGCGTAGAACGGTGTCCGGCTGAGGAACAGCCGGACCTCCTGGCCCTCTTCGGCGACCTCCAGCTCGCGGTTGTCGAGGTCGAGCAGCGTGACGATCGCGCCCTCCGCCTCCGGTTGCGTGTAGCCGACGAACTCGGTGGGCGGGACGGCGCCGGCGTCCAGGCCGATCGGGACCTTCTTGGCGGCATCGCGCGCGCGGCGGCGCTGCTGATCGCAGGAGCTCGGCGAAGCGATCGGTGTCCACGCTGAGCCCCGCATCCTCCAGCAGTTCCTGCGTGAGTTCGATCGGGAACCCATGGGTGTCGGATAGGAGGAAGGCATCGTCCCCCGAGACCCGGCCGTCGACGGCGCGGCCCTTCGCCTCCTCGAAGACCACGAGCCCCTGCTTCAGGGTGGCCGAGAACCGCTCCTCCTCGTTCGAGGTGACCTGCAGGATGAACGCGAGGTTCTCGCGCAGCTCCGGGTAGGCGTCGCCGAAATCGCGCTGCACGATCTCCACCAGAGGCTCCATGACCGCGCCCGCGATCCCGATCCGCCGCGCGTGCGAGACCACACGGCGCAACATCCGGCGCAGCAGGTACCCGCGGCCCTCGTTCGAGGGCTGCACCCCGTCGGCGACCAGGAACGCCGTCGCCCGTGCGTGCTCACCGATGATCCGGATCGAGACGTCGTCGTGCTCGTCGGCTCCGTAGTGACGGCCGCTGAGCGATTGGATCTCGTCCAGGATGGCCGTGAACAGATCCGTCTCGAAGAAGTTCGCCGTGCCCTGGAGGGCCACCGCGAGGCGCTCGAGGCTGGAACCGGTGTCGATGTTCTTCGCGGGGAGCTCGCCCAGCACCTCGGCGTGCGCGTCGACCTCGTCCTGCATGAAGACGTGGTTCCAGATCTCCATGAACCTGTCCTCGTCCACCGCGGGGCCGCCCTCGGGCCCGAACCTCGGACCGCGGTCCACGAAGATCTCGCTGCACGGCCCGGCGGGTCCCGCGGCATGGGTCCACCAGAAGTTGTCGGCCTTGCCCCGGCGCACGAGACGCTCGGCCGGCATCCCCAGGTCCTGCCAGATCTCGATGGACTCGTCGTCCGTCTCGTAGACGGACATCCACAGCCGGTCCACGTCGATCCCGAACCCCTCCGTCACGAGCTCCAGGCCCCAGGCGCACGACTCGGCCTTGAAGTAGTCCCCGAAGGAGAAGTTGCCCAGCATCTCGAAGAGCGTGAGGTGCCGGTCCGTGTGCCCGACGTTCTCGATGTCGTTGGCGCGGAAGCACTTCTGGCAGGAGGTGGCTCGGTCGAACGGCGGGGTCGCCTGGCCGAGGAAGTAGGGGATGAACTGGTTCATGCCGGCGTTGGCCAGGAGCAGACCCGACTCGGCGGGGGGGATCAGCGAGGAGCTGGCGACGCGCTTGTGACCCCGCTCTTCGAAGAACGAGAGGAACCGCTCACGGATCTGGGCGCCGTCCACGCGGGGAGTCTACCGGCGGGTCACGCGGCGGGATCGTCCGCGGGGGTGGCTTCGCTCGGCTCCGAAGGCGAGGCACCGACCTCGTAGTCGCGGCGGAGCTGGGCCTCGCGTTCGTCCATGGCGCGGCGGCCCTCGGCGATCGACTCGCTCACGAGCTTCGACAGGTCGAGGATGCCGCCCTTGGCCTCCCGCGCGATCGTCTGCGGCGCCACGCGTCGCGCCTGCTTCTTCGTCCAGCGGCTGGCCATCACGGCGCCGGTGGCACCGGCCCCCAGACCCAGGGCGACCCAGAAGCCGCGCTTCACCGCTTCCTGCCGCCCTTCGCCCTGCCCATGCCCTTGCGCAGACCCGCGCCGAAGCTGATCGACCTTCACCAGCGGACTGGCGGCGGCCTCCTGGGCCAGGCCGGTGAGCTTCTCCACCCGCCCGACGATCTCGTTCGCGTTCACGAGCATCGTGTCCACCCGGTCGATCTCTCGGTTCGCCTTCTCCACCGAGGTCTTGACCTCCCGCAGGAGCGGCACCGTCTCCTGGCGGAACGCGTCGATCGTCATCTTCGTGCTCTCGAGCACGCGGAACGTGTTCAGCAGCACGACGCACAGGAACAGGACCAGCAGGCCCCAGAATGCGGACAGGACGATCAGAGCGGTGTCACCGGCGGTGGCCAGGAGCGTCATCGTTGGATCCCTCCGTGTGTCGGGCGGCGGTATCGCCGTAGCTTACCCGTCCCGCTCCCCGGGCCGGGAGTCGACCGGGCCGCCCTCGTCGTCGCCGAGCCCCTGGGCGTCGGGCGTCGAGGGGTCGGGCACGCGGCTGCGGGCCGCGTCGTCGCCGATACCACTGGGCTCGTAGTAGCGGCGCCCTGGAACCGGGCGGGCCGATAGGCCTGCGCGACGACGTGGCCGGGGAAGTCGTGCGGGTACCGGTAGCCCTTGCCGTGCCCCAGGCTCCGCGCCCCCTTGTAGCTGGCGTCGCGGAGGTGCAGCGGCACCGGCTCCGGTCCAGGCGCGTCGTCGAACGCCCTGCCGATGGCCAGATACACGCTGTTGGACTTGGGGGCGGTGGCCAGGTAGACCGTGGCGTGGGCGAGGTTGAGGCGCACCTCCGGCAGACCGACGTGCTCCACCGCCTGGGCCGCCGCCACGGCCACCAGCAGGGCTTGGGAGTCTGCCATCCCGACGTCCTCGCTCGCGTGAACGATCAGCCGCCGTGCGATGAACCGCGGGTCCTCCCCCGCCTCGATCATCCGGGCCAGCCAGAAGAGGGCGGCATCCGGGTCGGAGCCGCGGATGGACTTGATGAAGGCGCTGATGACGTCGTAATGGGCGTCGCCCTGCCGGTCGTAGACGATCGGCCTTCTTCTGGACGGCGTCGGAGACCACGGACAGCGGTGATCGTCTCCAGCCCTTCGGCCTTCGCGGCCTGGGCGGCCGCCTCCAGCCCGGTGAGAGCCATCCGCGCGTCCCCTCCCGCCAGGGAGACCAGGTGAGCGAGTGCGTCGCCGTCGATACCCAGCGCCATCCCGCCCAGGCCGCGATCGGGATCCTCGAGCGCGCGGTGCAGGAGCGCCTCCACCGCCGCGTCCTCGAGCGGCTCCAGTCGCAGGAGCAGGCAGCGTGAGAGCAGCGGGGTGTTGAGCGAGAAGTAGGGGTTCTCGGTGGTGGCGCCGATCAGGGTCACCGTGCCGTCCTCCACCGCGGGCAGCAGGACGTCCTGCTGCGCCTTGGACCAACGGTGGACCTCGTCCACGAACAGCACGGTGCGGAAGAGGCCGCCGCGAGCGCCCTCCATCACCTTGCGGGCGTCGGCGACGCCCGAGTTCACGGCCGAGAGCTGCGTGATCTGCGCCCCACCGCGTCGGCGAGCAGATGCGCCAGCGTGGTCTTGCCGGTGCCGGCGGGACCCCACAGGATGATCGAGGGCAGGTCCCCGCCGGAGAGGATCCGCGGTGAGCGCCTTGCCCTCGCCGACGATGTGCCCCTGTCCCACGAACTCCTGGAACGAGCGTGGTCGCATCCGCGCGGCGAGCGGTTGGTCGCCCACGGCTCAGCCCGAGCGCACGACGACGTCGGGTCGGATCCGGTAGATGACCCGGACCTGCCCTTGGACCGGGGTCCAGTCCTCGCCCGTGTAGCGTCGCGACAACGCGCCGATGTGCTCGAGCGCCTCGTCGCCGGGCTCGACGGAGACCACGGTCCCCTGGACGCTCAGCCAGCTGTACGGGTCATCCTGCGGGCTGATCGAGAGCGCCACGCGAGGGTCGCGCCGGACGTTGCGATCCTTCCGCCTGCCCTCCGCGGTGTTCACGAGGATCAAGCCGTCGTCGTCGACGTCGACCCATAGCGGCGCGACGTGCGCCCGGCCGTCGGCGTCCAGGGTCACGAAGTAGGCGAAGTTCTGGCCCTTCAGCAGGGCGCGATCGTCGTCATCGAGGGTAGCGGGCACGTTCACTCCTTCTCCTCGGGAGGCGCTTGCGACGACCCGTAGGCCGAGGTCGCGCAGCTGTCGGTCGTCCACCGCCGCCGGCGCCCCGGTGAGCGGGTCGGCGCCCGACTGGGTCTTGGGGAACGCGATGACCTCGCCGATCGAGTCCTGCCCCGCCAGCAGCATCACCAGCCGGTCCCAGCCGAAGGCGATGCCGCCGTGGGGAGGGGCCCCGTAGCGGAAGGCCTCGAGCATGTGGCCGAACTGCTCCTGCATCTGCTTCGGGCGTGATCCCCAGCAACTCGATGACCTTGCGCTGTACCTCGGCGCGGTGGATACGGATGCTCCCGCCCCCGATCTCGAACCCGTTCAGGATGAGGTCGTAGCCTCGACCGGTGGCGGTGGCGGGGTCGAGCTCGTCGACGTCGGACGGGGACGTGAACAGGTGGTGTACCGAGTCCCAGCGCTCCTCTTCCTCGTTCCAGTCGAACAGCGGCGGCTCGGTGAGCCAGCAGAACGACCAGGTGTCGGCGGGGATCAGGTCGAGCCTGGCGGCCATCGACCGCCGGAGGCCGTCGAGCGCGACGTGGACGCGGTCGGCGCGATCGGCCACGATCAGGATCAGGTCGCCAGACTCCGCCCCGGTGCGAGTGCGCAACCCGGCGAGCTCGTCGGCGGTCAGGAACTTCTCGACGGGCGACCGGATCCCGTCCTCCTCGACGACCATCCAGACCAGGCCGGCCGCGCCGCGGCCCTTCGTCTCCTGGACGAGCTGGTCGAGCTCCTTGCGCGACAGTTGGGACCCGCCCGGTGCCACGATCGCCTTGATGCGCCCTGCGGAACCCAGGACGGCCGAGAACGCGTTGAACCCCGTCTGCGCGAACACCTCCGCGAGGTCGATCAGCTCCATGCCGTAGCGGAGGTCGGGCTTGTCCGAGCCGTAGCGTTCCATCATCTCGCGCGTACGTCATGCGCGGGAACGGCGCCGCGACCTCGGCGCCGCGCAGCTCACCCAGGAGGCGCACCATCAGCGGCTCCATGAGTTCGATCAGGTCCTCCTCGCTCCACGAACGACATCTCGATGTCCAGCTGCGTGAACTCGAACTGGCGATCGGCTCGGAGGTCCTCGTCGCGGAAGCACCGCACGATCTGGTAATAGCGATCCTGCCCGGCGATCATCAGGAGCTGCTTGAGCTGCTGGGGCGACTGGGGCAAGGCGTAGAACGTGCCGTGGGTGAGCCGCGAGGGCACGAGGAAGTCGCGCGCCCCCTCGGGCGTGCTGCGGGTGAGGACGGGCGTCTCGATCTCCACGAACCCGCGCCCGTCCAGGTAGGCGCGCGTGATGCGGTTCACGTCCGCGCGCAGTTGGAGCCGGCGCGTCATCTCGGGCCTGCGCAGGTCCAGGTACCGGTAACGCAGACGGAGCATCTCGTTCGCCTCGGTGTAGTCCTCGATCGGGAACGGCGGCGTATCGGCCTCGGCGAGCACCTCCACGGAGGTCGCCAGCACCTCGACCTCGCCCGTCGGCAGCTGGGGGTTGCGCATCCCCTCGGGACGCGGGCGGACCGCGCCCGTCACCCGCACCACATCCTCGCCGCCCAGCGCCTGCGCGGCGGCGTGGGCCTCGGGGCGCATCCTCCGGGTGGAACACCAGCTGCACCGCACCCTCGCGGTCGCGCAGGTCGATGAAGGTCACGCCACCGTGGTCGCGGCGGTGGGCGACCCATCCGCACAGGGCTACGTGGGCGCCGGCGTCCTCGAGCCGTAGCTGTCCAGCCGCGTGCGACCGCATCGTGGTGTGGCAGGTCGGTTCGTTCCATCGTCAAGCCATCCAGTCGTCGAGTCGCGTCAGCCATCGGACCGCCTCGCCGGCGGGTACCGTCTTCTGCAGCCCATCCGCCAGCCGCCGCAGCGTCACGCTGGCGTCGGCCAGCTCCCGCTCCCCGACGATCGCGACGAACATCGCGCCGGCACGATCCGCCATCTTCATCTGGGCCTTCATCGGGCGTTCCTCATACGACGAGACCGCCGAGACCCCGGCAGCCCGGAGCTCGTCCACGAGACGCGCGCCGACCGGCGCGGCGTCGGGCCCGACCGTGACCACGAACGCCTGCGGCCCGCGCGCCGGAGGAGGCGCGACGCCCTCTCCCTCCATCGCGAGCAGCACGCGATCCAACCCCATGGCGAACCCGACCCCCGGGGTCGCGTGCCCGCCCAGCGCCTCGGCAAGGCCGTCGTAGCGTCCGCCCGCGTTCACCGTCCCCGCCTTGTTGGCCGCCAGGACCGCCGAGACCCATTCGAACGCCGTCCGCGTGTAGTAGTCGAGCCCGCGCACGAGCCGTGGATCCACCGTGTACGCGATGCCGGCGGCATCGAGGCCCGCGCGCACCTGGGCGAAGTGGGCGGCGCACGGCTCGCACAGGTGGTCGCCGATGGCGGGCGCCGCCCGCACGAAGTCCCGGTCGCCGTCCACCTTGCAGTCGAACACCCGCAGCGGGTTCTTCGCCAGACGCGAGCGGCAATCGGCGTCCAGCTGGTCCCGGTAGGGCTCGAAGTAGTCGACCAACAGGTCGCGGTAGGCGGGTCGGCAGACCTCGTCCCCGATCGAATTCACCAGCAGCTCCACCTGCATGAGGCCGCGCTCCCGCAGGAACCGGTCCCCCACCTCGATGACCTCGACGTCGGCCCCGGCCGAGCCCGCCCCGAGTGACCTCGATCCCGAACTGGCGGAACTCCCGCATCCGCCCTGCTTGGGGGCGTCCGTGGCGGAACTCCGAGGCCACGTAGTACCCCTTGAACGGGGCCCCCAGGTCCTGGGCATGGGCCAGGTATGCCCGCACGACGCCCGCCGTGCTCTCGGGACGCAGCGTCACGGAACGCCCGCCCTTGTCCTCGAACGTGTACATCTCCTTCGAGACGACGTCGGAGGTCTCCCCCGCCGACCGAGCGAAGAGCTCCGTGTGCTCGAACGTCGGCGTCTCCACGTATCGGTAGCCGTAGAGACGCGCCACGCGATGGGCGTCCTCGTACAGACCGAGCATCGCGTCGGCGCGATCCGGGAGCAGGTCGGCGGTGCCTCGTGGCGGGGCCAGCTCGGCCATCAGCGGAGCCCCACGAGGAACGGGTTGGTGGCGCGTTCGCGCCCGACGGTCGTGTCCGGGCCGTGTCCGGGCTCCACGGGCAGGTCGTCGGGCAGGGTCAGGAACCGGCGAAGGCTCGCCTCCATGGCCTCGGGATCGGAGTTCGGGAAGTCCGAGCGCCCTATCGAACCGGCGAAGACGAGGTCCCCGCTGAACAGCATGGCGTCGGTGCGGAAACAGCAATGGCCCGGCGTGTGGCCAGGAGTGTGCAGCACCTCAACCGAGATAGCCCCGAACCGAAGGACCTCGCCGTCGGAGAAGGTCCGGAGGTCCTGCACGGGAGCCAGGTGGTGGGCGGAGCCGCCGTTCCAGGCCGGCGGGTCTGTGAACGCCACGGCGTCGTCGGTATGCACGTACACGGGGAGATCCCCGGCGAACGCTCCGGCGGTCCCCACGTGGTCCACGTGGGCGTGGGTCGCGAGCACCGCGACGGCCCGACGCCCGCTGGTCTTCAGGAGCGCCCGCACGGCCTCCGGCTCGAATCCCGGATCGATGACGACGGCCTCGTCGGCGTCCTCCGGGGCCAGGAGCCAGCAGTTCGTGCCGTAAGGGTTGTCGTTGAAGACGTCGAGCCACATAGACCGACCATGCTAGCCGACCGGCACGGCGCGACCGGACCTAACCCGGAGGCGGAGACGTCAGCATCAGCGTGACCGGCCCGTCGTTCACGAGCTCCACCTCCATGTGTGCCCCGAACGCACCCCGCCCGACCTCCGCCACCCCCAGCCGTTCGAGCGTGGACGCCAGCCGCTCCACGAGCACGGCCGCCTCCTCGGGATCGGCCGCACCGGTCCACGACGGCCGCCGTCCCTTGCGGGTGTCGCCGTACAGGGTGAACTGCGAGACGACCAGCGCGGCGCCCTCCACGTCGTCGAGCGCCAGGTTCATCTTGCCCTCGGCGTCGGCGAACACGCGGAGGTTGACGATCTTCTCCGCCAGCCGTTCTGCGTCCTCGGGGGTGTCACCGTGGCCCACACCGACGAACAGGAGGTAGCCGTGACCGATCTCCGCGACGATCCCTCCGTCCACGCGCACGCTGGCTCGCGCCACACGCTGCAAGAGGATCCGCACGGCTAGCTGGGCACCACTCGGTACGCGTCGTAGACCCCGTCCACGCGCTTCACCGACGCCAGGACGCTCGACAGATGGGCGATGTCGCCCAGCTCGAAGGTGAAACGGAGGCGGGTGATGCGGTCTCGCCCCGTCGTCGACGTCGCCGACAGGATGTTCACGTGGTTGTCGGACAGGACGGTGGCCACGTCGGAGAGGAGGCGCGTCCGGTCCAGCGCCTCGACCTGGATCGCCACCGTGAAGGTGGTGGGCTTCCCCTCGGCCCAGGTGACCTCGATCATCCGCTCGGGCTCCTCGCGGAGCGACTTCACGTTGGGGCAGTCCGTCCGGTGGACGCTGACGCCCTGGCCCCGTGTCACGAACCCGACGATCTCGTCGCCGGGCACCGGGGTGCAGCAACGACCCAGTCGCACCCAGACGTCGGGCAGGCCGCGGACCACCACGCCCTGGGACACGTCGGTGGGCCCGATCCTGACCGGTCGCGCGAGGGGGACCTCGGTCGGCTCCTCGTCCTCTTCCGACGTGTCGGATACCAGCCGGCTGAGCCTGGCCATGACCGACTGCGGGGAGACGTGACCCTCCCCCAGCGCAACGTAAAGGGATTCGAGGTCGGGGTACTTCATCTCCTCGGCGACCTGGCGCAGAGCCTCGTCGGTGGCCAGCCGCTTGAACGGCAGGTTCTGCTTGCGCATCAGGCGCTGGAGCTGGTCCTTGCCGTGCTCCATGGCGTCCTCGCGCCGACCTCGGGCGAACCACTGCCGGATCTTGTTCCGCGCCCTCGGGGTGGCCACGAACTGCAGCCAGTCTTGGCTGGGACCCTCCCCCTGCGCCTTCGACGTGAGGATCTCCACGGCGTCCCCCGTCTGCAGCTCGTAGTCGAGGGGCACCAGCTTGCCCGCCACCTTCGCGCCGATCGTCCGGTGGCCGACGTCCGTGTGGACGGCGTAGGCGAAGTCCACCGGCGTTGCGCCCTGCGGCAGGTTCACGACGTCGCCCTTGGGCGTGAAGACGAAGATGCGGCCCCCGGACAGGTCGATCCGAAGACCCTCCATGAACTCACGTGGATCCGCCATGTCTTTCAGCCAGTCCATCATCTGGCCGAGCCAGGCCATGTCCGCGGCCTCCTTGGCCTGCTTCGTGCCCTCCTTGTAGCGCCAGTGGGCGGCGATCCCGAACTGCGCCGTGCGGTGCATGTCCCGGGTGCGGACCTGGATCTCGAGCGGCCTGCCTGTGGGCCCCACCACCGTGGTGTGGAGCGACTGATACATGTTCGACTTGGGCATCGCGATGTAGTCCTTGAACCGACCCGGGATCGGCTTCCAGAGCGCGTGCACGGCCCCGAGCGCCGCGTAGCAGTCGCGCAGCGACTCGACCTGGACGCGAACGCCGACGAGATCGTAGATCTCGTTGAACTCCTTGCCGCGGATCACCATCTTCTCGTAGATCGAGTAGAGGTGTTTCGGTCGCCCGTCCACGTCGGCCTTGATGCCGAGCTCCTTCAGCTTCGTCCGCAGCTGCGACGTCACGTCCTCGATCAACGCCGTGCGTTCGTCGCGGCGCGCGTCCACGAGGCTCGCGATCTCCCGGTATGGGCCGGGATGGAGGTACTTGAAGGAGAGGTCCTCCAGCTCCCACTTGACCTCCTGGACGCCGAGGCGGTTGGCGAGCGGCGCGTAGATCTCCAGGGTCTCGGTGGCGATCGTCCGCTGCTTCTGCACCGGCAGCGCCCCGAGCGTCCGCATGTTGTGGAGGCGGTCGGCGAGCTTGATCAGGAGCACGCGGATGTCCCCGGCCATGGCCACGATCATCTTGCGGACGTTCTCGGCCTGCTGCTGCTCGCGGGAGCGGAACTTGAACCGTTCCAGCTTGGTGAGACCGTCGACGATCCTGGCGACCTCGTCGCCGAATTCGGCCTCGATGTCGTCGACCGTGACCGTCGTGTCCTCCACGGTGTCGTGGAGCAGGGCGGCCTCCACGGTGGTGGTATCCAGCCGCAGCTCGGCCAGGATCTCCGCCACGGCGAGCGGATGCTCGATGAAGTCCTCTCCGCTCTTCCGTTGCTGACCCTCGTGCGCGAGCTCGGCGAACCGATAGGCCTCCTGGACGCCGTCCAGGTCCGCCTTGGGGTTGTACGAGCGGATCTTCTTCAGCAGCGGCTGGAGCCGCGGGGGCGGTCGAGGTGCTTCCCGGACGAAGGCGCGACAGCAGGCGTGCCCGTCGCTGAGCGACCTTGACGTCTTCCCGGCTGTCCACGTTCGTCAGCGCCTCCTCGAACGGCCAGTGTAGCCGCGAGCCCGGGGGCGGCCGGGACGCCTAGTAGTGGATCAGCGTGAAGAGCTCGTACCCGGGCAGCCTGTCGCGTCCGTGCAGGAGATCGAGCTCGATCACACAGGCGATCCCGCAGACGTCGCCACCGATCTGCTCGACGAGCGAGGCGGCCGCTTTCGCGGTGCCCCCGGTGGCCAGCACGTCGTCCACGATCAACACTCGCTCCCCCGGCCGGATGCCGTCGGTGTGCAGCTCCAGGGTGGCGCTCCCGTACTCGAGGTCGTACTCCTGCCCCACGGTTGACCAGGGGAGCTTGCCCATCTTGCGGATCGGCACGAACCCCGCGCCGAAGTGGTACGCGACCGGTGAGGCGAGGATGAACCCGCGCGCCTCGATCCCGACCACCTTGTCCACGTTCCCCCGCCCGAAGTGCACGACGATCAGGTCGGTGATCGTGGAGAAGGCGATGGGGTCGGCCAGGACCGGCGTGATGTCGCGGAAGATGATGCCGGGCTCCGGGAAGTCGGGCACGTCCCGGATCAGCGCTTGGATCTCTCCGATCTCCATGCTCATCTCCGTTTGCGCTTCGCGGGTGGACGCTTCTTGCTCTTCGGTCGCGGACGGGCGCTGCCCTGCTTCGCCGTGGCGCGCTGCGCGGCCGCGTTCGAGGCGGCGGGGGCCGCAGGAGCCGCGGCGGCGGCGGCGCTCGGCGGACTTCCGCCCGTCGCCCTGGCGCACCGACCGGCGGGCCTCCAGCTGCTGGTAGCGCCGCTCGCGCCCCTTCAGGATGGTCAGGACGGGGGCCGCGACGAAGATGGACGAATACGTACCGATCGCAACCCCGACGAACATCGCGAAGGCGAAGTCCTTCAACGTCGCACCTCCGAAGAGCAGGAGCGAGAGGATCGGCAACAGGACGACGAGCGACGTGTTCACCGACCGCATGAAGGTCTGGTTCAGCGACAGGTCCACGACCCCCGGGTAGCCGAGCCGCGAGACGAGCGCCGTGGACTCCGTGTTCTCCCTGATCTTGTCGTAGATGACGACGGTGTCGTAGAGCGAGAACCCCAGGATGGTGAGGATCGCGATGACCGTCTCCGGCGTGACCTCGCGTCCGGAGAGGGCGTACACGCCCGCGGTGATGATCAGGTCGTGCAGCAGCGCGATCATCGCGCCGGCGGCCATCTTCGGTTCGAACCGGAACGAGATGTAGATCGCGATCGCCGCGAGTACGACGAGGAGACCGGTGAACGCCTTGCGTGAGATCTCCGCTCCCCACGTGGGTCCGATATCCGTGATGTTCACGTCGCCTGGCTGGATGCCGGCCTGTTTCGCGAGGGCGTCGATCAGTTGCTGTTGCTTGGGGTCCGCGGAAAGGGAGGACGTCCGGATCTGGACCTGCTGACCGCCGTTGACCAACAGGATGGACGCGTCGGGACGACCGAAGGTCGACATGACGTCGGTGATCTGCGGGGCGCTCAGGGGCGTGACCACCGTGTAGGAGATCTGCGCGCCGCCCCGGAAGTCGATCGAGTAGTTGAGGCCCCTGACGAGGAGACCGAGCAGGGAGAGCACGATCAACGTCCCGGAGAACGCGAACCACACGTTGCGACGCTTCGTGAACTGGAAGTGCGGGATCGTGTGGCCGCGGTAGGTGGCGATCACGTGACGGACGTTCATCAGACCCCCTCCGTCCCCAGCGGCTCCTCGCCGGGCTCCGGCTCACCCGCGACCCCACTCGTCAGCCCGAATCCGTGCATGTTCACGAGGGTGTCGTTCCGTGCGATGAGGAACACCGTGGGCCGCTTGAAGAAGTACACGACGAACAGGTCGAGGAGGGTGGCCACGCCCAGGGTCAGGGCGAACCCGCGGACCGAGCTCACGGCCGTGATGTAGAGCACGAGCGCGGCGATGATGGTCACCGTGTCGGCCGCGAAGATCGTTCGATAGGCGCGCTTGAAGGCGGGCTGGACCGCCGATCGAGGTGACTTCCCGCCGCGGACCTCGTCCTTGAGACGTTCGAAGAACACGATGTAGGAGTCGGCGGTCACCCCCAGGGAGATCACCAGGCCGGCCACTCCGGCCAGCGTCAAGGCATAGCCGAACCACCGCCCGGCCAGCGACACCAGCGCGATCGCGAGGATGGCCCAGATCGTCATCCCGAACCAGGCCACGATCCCGAGCAACCGGTAGTAGAAGAGCAGGTAGAGGAGGAGCAGGGCCAGGCCGACCGCCCCCGCGATGATGCCCTCGCGCAGCGACTCCTGCCCCAGCGTGGGGCTGATCGTCTGCACGGACTGACGTGTGAGCTCGACGGGGAGCGCACCGGCCTGGAGCACGGTGGCCAGGTCCTTCGCCTCCTGCTCGCTGAAGCCCCCGGTGATCTCACCGCTCCCCGTCGTGATGGCGCCGTTGACCTGACGGCGACGAGATGACCTTGCGGTCCACGACGATCGCGATCTGGTTCTGAGGCGGCGGGGCGCTCAGGGCGGCCTGCGTCGCATCGGCGAACGCCTTCGAGCCCTCCCCGTTCAGCTGGAAGTTGACGGTCCACTGGGTGATCGGGTTGCTCTGCGTTCCGCCGCTCAGCGTGGCCGTCGCCTTCGTGATCTGATCTCCCGACAGCACCACGGGACCGAGTTGGTACTTCGTGGAGCGGTCCTTGCCGAGGTAGACCACCTCCTGGTTCGCCAGGGCATCGAAGGAGCACTTCGGTGTCTGCTGCTCGACCACGGTGGCGCAGGTCACCGGCGTGGACGCGTAGGAGGGATCGGCCGGAGTCAGGATCGCCAGCACGGGCCGTTGCTCCAGCCGGGCGGTCTGTCCGATCACCGAGAGCAGCCGCTCCTGCCCCGTCTCCTTCTGCCGCTGCTGCGCGGCGCTCTGCGAGACGTAGCAGCCCTGGTTCTGGCCGGCGGAGCTGATCACGCAGTACTGGGTTGACTCCTTCGAGACCGCGATGCCGTCGAGCTGCGTCTGCGCGTCCGCCTTGTTCCGAAGTCCGCAGGGCAGATCCGACGCCCCGTCGCGGCCCAGCTTCGAGTACGCGCTCGGGGTCGTCGAGGGCGACGGGGAGGCCGACGCGCTCGGGCTGGGGCTGGCCTTCTTCGACGAGGGCGACGGGGAGATCGACGGGGACGGGCTGGCCGGCGACGGGCTGGCCGCCGGGGCCACCACGCAATAGGTGTTCGCCTGGACCTCGGAGGTGATGCCCTTCTGGGCCGCCTGGGCCGCCGCCTGCGAGGGGTAGCACGCCAGTTCGTTGCCGGCCGTATCCACGATGCAGTACTGCGGAGCTCGGGGAGGGCGAGGCGCTCGGCGATGGCGCTGGACGAAGGCGCGGCCTTCGGAGCCACCGTGAGTCCGCTCTGCGCCGTGGTCGCGTCCTGCTGGCTGGAGTAGCACTGGAGCTGCGTGCCCGATGCATCCTTCAGGCAGACCTTCGACGGAACCGGCGTGATGGTCAGCTCGCTCAGCGCCTTCGTGCGCCGTCGCCTGGTCGGCGGCGCAGCCGTAGTTCGTCCCGTCGGCGCCGATGAGGCAGTACTGCACCTTGCTGCGTTGCTCGATCGTGCCGTTCGCGCTCCCGGGGATCTGCACCTCGATCGTGTTCCCGGACACGAAGATCTGCGGCTCGCCCACGCCGAACGAGTCGACGCGGTTGCGGATGTTCGTCAGGGCTTGGTTCAGCACGTCCTGAGGGGTGCCTTGCGGCGCGGACAGGATCACGGAGACACCGCCCTCCAGGTCCAGCCCGAGCTTCGGCTTGAGTGTGCCTGTCGCGAACCCGATCAGCGAGGCGGTCACCAAGAGCAGGACGAAGATGATGCTGGCCCACAGGCCGCGGGTCTGCTTCACGCCAGCTCCGCTCCGTTGATCACGAGACGGAAGCGCGCGTCGAGGCACGCGGCCGCGTGCCGGCACATCTGCATCCGCCCAAGGAAGATCTCGAAGTACTCCATGACCTGGCTGATCCCGGTGTCGATCGTCAGCTCGAGGCTGACCGTCCGGGCATCGGAGTCTACCCGGAGGAAGGACTGTTCGACGGCATAGTTGACGCGATCGTGGATGTCGGAGCCGACCTGGCCGGAGCGGCGAACGCGGCTGCGGTGGACGTCCGTCTTGTCCGCCAGGATCACCGCGGCGGAGACCGGCGAGACCGCGGTGCCCTCCGTCTCCTCGTGGTTCGCGATCGCGGCCAGGATCGGCATCAGGTCCGGCCCCGGCACCGAGCCGCGGAGGGCCTGGTACACGAGGATGGCCCCCGTCTGGCCATGGGCATCCCTCGCGAGGGCATTGCCGACGTCGTGGAGGTAGCCGGCGACGCAAGCGAGGACCGCGTCACGCTCGGCGAAGCCCAGCCGGTGCAGGACCTGGTAGGCGATGCTCGCCACCAGGTTCGCGTGGCGGAACCCGTGTTCGGTGAAGCCGATGGCCTCCATCACACGGTCGGCCGAGCCGATGTAGAGCGAGAGCTCCTCGTTGGCCTGGACGTCGTGGAGCGTTACGCCGGGCAGCGCGTCGGCGGATCGACCCTCGGTGGCTCCCGGATCGAGGTCGCCCGAGACGCTCACAGGTCCCGCATCTGGCCGGGCTGATCCGGCCCGCCCGCCGCGTCCTCGTCCTCGTCTTCGTCGTAGGCGACCTCGTGCTCGGTGAGGAGTCGGCCGATCGCGGCGCGCATCATGAGGATCTCCGTGCCGGGAGCGATCTGGAGGGTCACGGTCCCCTCTTCCTCGTCGATGTCGGTGATCGTGCCGTAGATGCCCGACTGGGTGATGATCTCGTCGCCCACCTGCGCCTGCCCGACCGTCGCCTGCTGCGCCTTGGCGCGCTTCTGCTGGGGTCGGATCATCACGAAGTAGAGCATCCCGCCGAGCAGGAGCATGAGCGCGATGGGGGCGAAGGGGCTGGACTGGCTCTGTGCGATGGTGGCGATCATCGGGTCACGTCCTCGGATGTGGGGTCTGCGGTAGGCGAGTCTACAGGTGCGGTTCCCGGGGGAACCCGTTCACAGCGGCAGCGTTCCGGGCTGGGTGACACCGAGATGCCGGTAGGCCCGTTCCGTCGCAACACGTCCTCGCGGCGTACGCTGCCAGGAACCCGAGCTGCAGCAGGTACGGCTCCACCACGTCCTCGACCGTGTCGGTCTCCTCCCCCACGGCCGCCGCCAGGGTCGAGAGCCCCACGGGGCCGCCGGCGAACTTCGTCACGATCGAACGCAGGATCGCGTGGTCGAGCCGATCGAGCCCTTCCTCGTCAACCTCGAACACCTCGAGCCCGGCGCGTGCGATCTCCCCGGTCGATGGCTCCCTGATGCCTCACCTCGGCGAAGTCGCGCACCCGGCGAAGGAGTCGGTTGGCGATCCGGGGTGTCCCGCGCGAGCGTCGGGCGATCTCCCCGCCCCGTCCTCGTCCGTGCTGACGCCCAGGATGCCGGCCGAGCGACCGACGATCTTCGTCAGGTCGTCCACCGAGTAGTAGTCGAGACGGGGCGAGAATCCGAACCGCTCCCTCAAGGGCAGCGTGATACGTCCCGGACGTGTCGTTGCCGCCACGAGGGTGAACTTCGGAAGCTCGAGGCGGATGGAGCGCGCCGTCGGGCCCTTGCCCAGCACGACGTCCAGGTTGTAGCCCTCCAGCGCCGGGTAGAGCACCTCCTCCACGGGCCGTGGCATCCGATGGATCTCATCCACGAACAGGACGTCGCCATCCTCCAGGTTCGTCAGGATCGCCGCGAGGTCGCTGGGGCGATCCAGCGCGGGACCGCTCGTGGGCTGGAACCCCGCCTCCATCTCGTTCGCCACGATCTGAGCGAGCGTGGTCTTACCCAGGCCGGGCGGCCCGCTGAACAGCAGGTGGTCAACCGGTTCGCGCCGCCGCCGCGCGCCGTCGATCAGGAGGTCGAGCTGCTCCTTCACGCGCTCCTGGCCGACGAACTCCGCCCAGCGTCTTCGGGCGCAGGGCCACGTCGAAGACCTGGTCCTCCGGGTCGACGGCGGCGGCCTCGATCAGTCGGTCGTCGTCCACTCAGCGACCCACCCGCTGCAGGGCCTAGCCGCAGCAGTTCCTCCACCGCCAGGCCGTCCGGTTCGACGCCGACCAGGGCCTCCGAGGCCTCCGTGGGGCTCAGCCCGAGGGAGACCAGCGCCTCCCGGGTCTCGGCGAGCGGGCCCTCGGCGATCGAGACCTCGTCGCCTCCCAGCTTGTCGCGGAGGTCGAGCACGACGCGCTGCGCCACCTTCTTTCCCACGCCCGGCACCACCGTGAGGGCATCGGCATCGTTGGCGGCGACGGCCCGCCGCAGGGCCGTCGGCGAGAGAGCGGACAGGAACGACAGCGCCACCTTCGGCCCCACACCGCTGACCCCGGTGAGCAGATCGAAGAGCGCGCGTTCATCCGGCGAAGAGAACCCGTAGAGGAGCATGGCGTCGTCCCGGACGATCATCCGGGTGTGCACGCGCACCACCTTGCCGGATGGCGGCAGCTTCCCCACCACCGAGGTGGCCACCTGGAGGTCGTACCCCACGCCGCCGACGTTCACGACGACGCGGTTGGCCGACTTCTCGACCACCTCCCCCTCCACGAAGGAGATCATCGGACCCCCGTGCGTGCGGCCTGCCGCAGGCGGGCGCCGGTGAGGTGCGTGAGCGCGACCGCCACCGCGTCGGCGGCATCGGGCTGCGTGGGCACACCCTGCAGGCCATGGATCCGCACGAGCGCCTGGTGCACCTGCCCCTTGTCCGCGTTCCCCATGCCGGTCACCACGCTCTTGACTTCCGTCGGGCTGTACTCGTCAACCGGGAGGCCGGCCTCCGCCGCCACGACCATGGCGACGCCGGTCGCCCGCGCGACGCGAAGCGCGCTCACCGTGTTGCGGCTGAACGCCACCCGCTCGATCGCCACGGACGTAGGCCCGTGGATCGCGATGGCCGAGCGGACCGAGGCGGCCAGCACGGCCAGGCGCTCCGCCTCCTCGTCCTCTGCCCCCGTTCGCACGGTCTCACACCACACGAGGACGGGCCGGCGCGCCTCACGCCCTACCACGGCGAGGCCGAGCTTCGCCACGCCGGGATCCACGCCGAGCACCAGGGAATCGAACATCCGTTCGTCGGAGTCTATGGACCGGGACCGGGGAGGGCAACGACCCGCCGCCCCTAGAACGAGGCCATCAGCTCTTCGGCGATGTCGAAGTTCGCGTAGACGTTCTGGACATCGTCGAGATCTTCGAGCGCCTCGATCAGGTTGAGGACCTGCTTGGCCTCCCCCCATCGACCGGCACCGTGGTCTGAGGGAGCATCGACAGCTCGGCCGATGCCACCGATACGCCCGCGGACTCCAGCGCGGTCCTGACGTCCTTGAAGCCGTGGGGTTCCGTGACGATGTCCCAGGAGCTCTCGGAGTCACGGAGATCCTCGGCCCCGGATTCCAGGGCCAGCTCGAGGAGGCGCTCCTCGTCTGGCGCCGCATCCTTGTCCACCACGATCAGCCCCTTGCGCGTGAACTGCCAGGCGACGCTCCCGGTCTCTCCGAGGTTGCCGTTGTTGCGGCTGAAGGCGTGGCGGATCTCCTGCCCGGTCCGGTTCCGGTTGTCCGTCAACACCTCGACCAGCAGCGCCACGCCGCCGGGCGCGTAGCCCTCGTAGAACAGCTCCTCGTAGCGAGCGCCCGAGTTGTCCTCGCCGCTGCCCCGCTTGATGGCGCGTTCGATGTTGTCGTTGGGGACGGAGAAGCTCTTCGCCTTCTCCACGGCCGAGGCAAGGGTCATGTTCCCCTCGACATTGCCTCCGCCCTCGCGCGCGGCCACCTCCACCGCGCGGAGGAGCTTCGCGTACATGTTGGACCGCTTCGCGTCGGTAGCTTCCTTCTTCCGACGGATCGTCGCCCATTTGGAATGACCGGACATCGTCAGCTCCTCGGTGCTAGACCTTGGTCAACAGGTAGCGGTGCAAGCCGGGCTCGCCGACCAGCTCCGGATGGAATGATGCCACCAACAGGTTCCCCTGCTCCAGCACGACCGGCACCCCTTCGTACCTCGCCAGGACCCGAACGGCGTCGCCGACCCGCGTGATGCGCGGAGCACGGATGAACACACCGCGGACCGGATGGTCGATCCCCTCCACCGCAACGTCGGTCTCGAAGGAGTCCGATTGCCGGCCGTAGGCGTTGCGCTCGACCGCGATATCCATGGCCCCGAACAGTGGACTCCCGCCTCTCACCTCGGCGGCCACGGCGATCATCCCGGCGCACGTCCCGAACACGGGCATGCCCGCTGCGATGCGGTCCCGGATCGGGTCCACGAGTCCGTAGAGGTGGGCGAGCTTGCCGATCGTGGTGGATTCCCCGCCCGGGAGCACCAGGCACCCCACGTCGGCGAGGTCGGAGGGCATCCGGACCTCGATCGGCACGGCGCCCGACGCCTCCAGCATCCGCCCGTGCTCTCTGAAGTCGCCCTGGAGGGCGAGAACGCCGGCCTTCACCTCGTGCCCCGGCAGGCGCGGCTACCAGCCGCGGTCCTGCAGGCGGGTCTCGAGCGTGCCGATCTCCAGTCCGGCCATCGGGTCGCCGAGGCCGTGCGAAACCTTCGCAAGCACGTCCGGGTCCTGGAAGTGGGTGGTGGCCTCCACGATGGCGCGAGCCATCGTGGCGGGATCTTGCGACTTGAAGATGCCTGAGCCGACGAACACGCCGTCGACGCCCAGCTGCATCATGAGCGCGGCGTCGGCCGGGGTGGCGATCCCTCCGGCCGAGAAGTTCACGACCGGGAGACGCCCATGGTCCGCCACCATGCGTACGAGCTCGACCGGAGCGCCGAGCTCCTTGGCCTTGGTGACGAACTGCTCGGGTCGAAGTGTGGTGACCTCGGCGATCTCGCGCAGGATCGCGCGCTCGTGACGAACGGCCTCCACCACGTTGCCGGTGCCTGCCTCACCCTTGGTGCGGATCATGGCTGCGCCTTCGGCGATGCGGCGGAGCGCCTCGCCCAGGTTCCGGGCACCGCAGACGAACGGCACGGTGAACGCCCACTTGTCGATGTGGAACTCCTCGTCCGCGGGCGTGAGCACCTCGGATTCGTCGATGTAGTCCACGTTGAGCGACTGGAGGATCTGTGCCTCGACGAAATGGCCGATCCTGGCCTTCGCCATCACCGGGACCGTGACCGCCTTCTGGATCTCCTCGATCTTCGTGGCGTCGGCCATACGCGCGACGCCGCCGTCCCTGCGGATGTCGGCGGGGACGCGCTCGAGCGCCATCACGGCGCACGCACCGGCGTCCTCGGCGATCTTCGCTTGCTCGGCGGTGGTGACGTCCATGATGACGCCCCCTTTGAGCATCTCCGCCAGGCCGGACTTCACGGTGAAGGTGCCGGTCTCGCGCTCCACGGGTATCCCTCCTCGGCCAACTCCGAACGTTCTTCGAACGAGTGTACCGAAGGTGAACGCGCAGGTGGGAGGGGCGTTACTTCCCGAAGCTGATCTGCGCGTCGAACATCCCCGTGGGCGCGAGCTCCACGTAGGTGGTGCCCGGCTTCAACGAGATGCGGTCCCCGGTCTTGGTGGTGAAGACGGTGAGGTCGTTCTCGCTGGGCCGCGACCACCTGCCGGCGATCACACGTCCGTTCCGCAGCACCCAGGCCTTGCCCGTGCCGGTGACGGTCACTTCCGGAGACGGGTAGCCCGCGACGTCCGTGATGTCGCTCTGGGTCACCTTCACCTGTTGGATCACGATGTTGTCGGCTGAGATGCTGCCCCCGCCCTCGAGCGGCATCGGAGAGCCGTCCAGGTACCGCACCCACTTCGCATGCTCCCAGTGCCAGTCCGCAGTGGCCAGCCCCGAGAAGACGATCGTCGCGGAGATCGCCGGCTTGTTCGGCTTGGGCACGGTCGGGTCGTACGTGAACACCGCGCGCGGCGCCGGCTCCCCCTTCGCCCGCTTGCGTCCCGCGGCCCACAGCGCCTTGGTCTGCGTGAACAGGTTGTGGGGTACCGCGCGGCCCGCGTCTCGGGTGAACGCAGCTGCCGGATCGCCCTCGGTCATCTCGATCACCCCGGCCTGCCGGACGATATTGACCACCTTCGGCGCCCCGCCCGAGAAGGCCAGCAGGGGGTGCCGATTGAACTGCAGGAGCACCTTCGGGTCGGTCGTGCGGGCGCTTCGCACGGGGCCGACGCGCGCCGCGTCCTGGCACTGGAACACCGCGATGAACCGTGTGATCCCGCCCTCGACGACCTCCTCGTACACGATGTCGGCGTGGCCGATGCCGGCGAGGGGGTAGGCCTCGGAGGTGTTCTCGACCTTCACCGCCAGCGCGGGTCGCTTCGGGACTGCTTTCCCGTCGGCGGGCACCTTGCCCGTGAGCGGACACGGCGGAGGCGTCGAATGGTCCTGACCCGTGACGGCGTCCGCCAGCTTCTGGATGGGCGCCGGCGCGTTGCCCGTGAGCGCGAGCGTGCCCAGGCCCACCATCAAGATCGCGGCGATCGAGCCGCCCGTTACGAACGCTTTGCCTCGGCGGGTGAGTGCCAACGGGGGAGACCTCCTGTGGATGCCGGCGGTGGACGGGATCGGGTGACCGACGCTATGGACATGGATATGGCTCCCCATCGGGAGCCCATGTGGATGCTAGCCGCGAGCGGAGCCCGTCTCAAACATCCCGGCCCATCTCGACCCGATCGTCACATCTCGCGCAGTCGCTCGATCCGGTCCTCGATCGGGGGGTGCGTGGAGAACAAGCGCTCCATCGCGCCCATCTGCGAACCCTGGACCCGCGAGGGCTGGGCGAGCCACAGATGCGCCGTCGCGTTGTTCGCAGACCGCATAGCGGTGGGGCTGCCCCCGATCTTCTCCAGCGCCGAGATCAGGCCGGGCGGGTAGCGCGTGAGGAGGGCGCCCTGCGCGTCCGCGAGGTACTCACGGTTCCGCGAGACGGAGAGCTTGATCAGCTGCCCCGCCAGGGGCGCCAGCGCCAGGAGCACGATGCCCACGCCGAACAACGCCGCCTCGGCCGCGCCCCCGCCATCGTTGCCGCGGCGACCTCGCATGCCGCCCCACCACCAGGTCCGCATGAAGAACTCGGAGAGAAGGACCGCGGCACCGACGAGCGTCGCCACGACCGTGCCGACCAGGATGTCTCGGTCCACCACATGGGACATCTCGTGCCCGATGACCCCTTCGAGCTCGACACGGTTCATCATCCCCAGGAGACCCTCGGTGACGGCTATCGAGGCGTGTTCGGGATCGCGGCCGGTGGCGAACGCGTTGGGCGCCTGCTCGGGGACCACGTACACGCGAGGTTTCGGCACGCCGGCGGCGATCGCCAGCCCCTCGACGATGTTGTGCAGGCGCGGCTGCTCCTCGGCCGTGACCTCTCTGGCGCGGGTGGACGCGAGCACGATCCGGTCGCCGTAGAGGTAGCTGCTCACCGACATGACGACCGCGATAGCGATCGCGATCACCATCCCGACGACCCCAGAGAAGAAGAGGTAGCCGATCACCAGACCGATCGCGCCGAGGAAGACGACGGCGCCCAGCACGAGCAGCACCGTCTTGCGCTTGTTGGCGGCGATCTGCTGGTACACGGTCGCCTACAGGTCCACGCGGATCGGTCCGCGCACCGGCTCGTCGATATCGAAGAAGGCACGCTCGGTGAAATGGAACCGGCGTGCGACCAAGCTCGAGGGGAAGCTCTGGATCGCCGTGTTGAGCTTCATGACCTGGTCGTTGTAGAACTGACGCGCGTACGCGATCTTCGACTCGGTGCCCGTCAGCTCCTCCTGCAGGGCAAGGAAGTTCTGGTTCGCTTTCAGCTCCGGGTAGCGCTCTGCGACCGCGATCAGGCGCCCCAGTCCGGCCGTCAGCTGGTTCTCGGCGGCAGCCTGGTCGCCGACCCCCTCCGCACCGATGGCCTGGGTCCGGGCCTCGGTGACCTTCTCGAACACCTCGCGCTCGTGCGCCGCGTAGCCCTGCACGGTCTCGACGAGGTTCGGGATCAGGTCGTAACGGCGACGGAGCTGCACGTCGATCTGGGACCACCCGTTGTCGACACGGTTCTTCAGCCGGACCAGCCTGTTGTATGCCGAGCACCGCAGCCACCACGGCGACGACGAGAAGAGCCAAGGCTATCCACACGGCCAGCATCGGCGCCTATCGTAGCCGGGGGCCCGAGGCGATGGCCTCCTCGTAGATCGTCGAGAGCTCGGTCGCCACGACGGACCAGTCGAACCGTGCCGCCCTCGCGGGGCCGGCGGCGCGCAGCCGCCCGGCGAGCTCCGGATCGTCGAGGATCGCCGCGATCGCCGCCGCCAAGTCGTCCGCGGAACCCGGCGCCACCAGGATCCCGTCGACCCCATCGCGGACCACCTCGCGGTATCCGGGGATGGCGCTGGCCACCACGGGAAGACCCGCCGCCATCGCCTCGACGAGGACCATCCCGAAGCTTTCTCCCCCGAGGGCGGGACCGACGTAGAGGTCACCCGCCGCCAGGAGCGGTGGGAGCTCGTCGTACTTCACCGCACCGAAGAGCTCGACCCGGTCCCGGACGGATCCCGGCAGCGCCGCGACCGCCCCACGCTGCGGCCCGTCGCCGATCACGAGTAGGCGGAGATCGGGCCGGTCCCGGGCCAACCGCTCGAACGCGGCCACGGCCACCGGGAACCCCTTGCGCCGATCCAGGCGCCCCACGAACACGACACGGGCGCCGGCACGCAGATCGGCCGGCCGACGCGTCGCTGAAGCGTGTCATGTCCACCCCGTTGGGCACGATGCGATAGGTGCCTCCGAGCCGCGCGCGGGCGGCGGCGGCGGCGGTCTCCGACACCGCGACGCGAACCGAGAGTCTCCGGGCCACCCGCGACAGGACCGGGCCGGCGAGGTCGTAGAGCCTCGAGGCCGTGGCGCCCGAATGGAACGTCCCGACGACCGGGACCCGTGCCGAGCCTGCCAAGGTGGCCCAGAGTCCGGTGCTCGGCGTCATGGGCTCGTGGGCGTGGATCACGTCGGGCCCGAACGCGTCGAGGATCCGGCGCACCGGAACGATCGACCACGGTCGAGGGTCGATGGGCGCGTTCGACCCGTTGTACGGGAGATCGATAGGGCGACCGACCCGTCGGACGTAGGTCGCGAGCCGTCCCCGACGCAAGGGGGCCACCACGATCACCTCGTGGCCCGAACCCAGCAGGTGCTCGGCGAGCTCGCGAACGTGGACCTGCACGCCGCCGGGGTCGTCGAGGGCGTACGGGCACGCGATGGCCACCCTCACGTGGGCCACCCCGGTTGGAAGATGTGCCAGTCGGCCGGAGCGACCGAGATGGCGAGCTCGAAGGCCGCCGCCAGTCGTTCCGTGAGGGCCTCAACATCGGCGCGACGGTCTCCGGTGGGCTCGATCGAAAGCGGCTCGCCGATCAGGCACCGCCAGTCTCCCTCGGGCGTCTCGTACACAGCCGCGACCACGAGCGGCGCCCCCGTGCGGAGCGAGAGCACCGCGGGGCCGGCGGGCAGGTTGCGCGTGGCGCCGAACATCTCCACCGGGATCCCACGTCCGTTCAGATCGCGATCGGCCACGAGCGCAAGGATCTCCTTCTCCTTCAGCGCGGTGGCGAGCCGTCGACCGACGTCGGGGTCGGACTGGCCGACGATCCGGAGTCCCAATGCCTCGCGATGTTCGCGGAAGAGTCGATAGAGCCGATCCGGCTGTAGCCGCTCGGCCACGGCGAGCGCGGGGTGGCCCGATGCCGCCATCCATCGCGCCGCCACGTCCCAGTTCCCCATGTGCGGGAGCGCCACGACGAGTCCGGTGCCGGCCGCCGCCGCCTCGTCGAACCGCTGGGCACCCTCCATCGTGAATCGCCGCAGCACCTCCTCATCGCTCATGCGGCTCGCGTGGAACGTGTAGTACCAGTAGCGCGCGTAGCTCGCGAACGCCTCCCGCGTGACCCGCTGAACCGATGGATCATCGGCGATCGCGCCCCAGCACGCGGCTCATGTTGCCGGCGACGACCCGGCGGGTACGATGGGCCCATCGGTACGCAAGATGCCCGACCGCCGTGTACACGGGCCTCCCAACGCGCTCAGGGAGATTGAGCCCCAGCCAGGCCGCCGACCTGTAGAGCCAGTAGGCGAAGGTGTCTCGCCGGTCCTCGCCCCTCACGCGCGCTCCTCCCGCGTCACCTGCGTGGTGCGGACGAGGGCGGCCAGGATGGACAGGGCGGCGGCGAGCCAGACGCCCCAGGCGAGCCAGACGCCCCCGAGCCCCAATCCCGCCACCACGAAGCCGTAGCGGATACCCCGCGTGACGTGGCTCTCTTCGACGGAGTACGCGAGCGATGCGCCCCGCGCCCGCACGTAGGCGGAAAGGTAGCTGGCAGACAGCGCCACCAGCGCCCCCACGGCCACGTGAGGCGCGGGTCCGACGCTGACCCACGCGATGGAGCCGAAGACCGCTCCGTCCCAGGTCCGATCCAGGAGTTCGTCCAGCATCCGGTCCGTTGGGCCGCCCGCGCCATGGTTCGCACGGTGCCCGCCGACCAGCAGGAGCACCCCGGCGAGCCCGGCCGCCAGCGCACCCCAGCGGGGCAGGCGTGCGACGACGAGCCACGCGGCCACGGCCGCCAGCACGCCCACCGCCGATCAGGAGGGAGCGGGTGATCGCGGTCCCGGGCGGTTGCCGCTGGAAGCGGATCTGGAGTCGTTGGAAGCGGTCCATCGGAACCGCGCGAGCCTAGCAACTCTGTACGATGCCACACCGAGAGCTCGCCGAAGGAGTGTGCGTTGAAGACCTACGAGGCGAAGGACATCCGCAACGTCCTGCTGGTCGGCCACGGAGGAGCGGGGAAGACCACGCTCCTCGAGGCCATGCTGTTCACGTCCGGCGCCACGACCAGGATGGGGACGATCGAGGACGGCACCACCGTGTCCGACCACGACCCGGACGAGCAGCGCAAGGGCATCTCGGTCTCCCTCTCGATGGCCCCGATCGAGTGGGAGGACGTGAAGATCAACGTCCTGGACGCCCCGGGTACGCGGACTTCGTCGGCGACCTTCGCTCTGCGATCCGGGCCGCGGACGCGGTCATCGTGGTGGTCTCGGCGGTCGATGGCGTCGAGGTACAGACCGAGACCGCGTGGGAACTCGCCGTCGAAGAGGGGCTCCCCCGAGCCATCTTCGTCAACAAGCTGGACAGGGAGCGCGCCGACTTCCAGGCGACGTTGGAGCAGCTCGTGGCGACCTTCGGCAATCAGGTGGCCCCGTTCGAGCTCCCGATCGGGGCTGAGCACGAGTTCCGGGGGGTCGCGGACCTGATGCACGAGAAGGCCGATCTCTATCCGGACGGCCCCCGGGCTCGAGGAATCCTCATGGCCCGATGACATCCACGCCATCGCGGATCCCGCGCGCGAGAAGCTGATCGAGGCCGTGGCCGAATCCGACGACGACCTGATCGAGGAGTACCTGGAGGTCGGGACGCTGCCCGAGGAGCACATCGTGTCGGGCGCGAAGGATGGGTTCGCGCGGGCCCGGCTCGCTCCCGTGATCCTCGGTTCGGCGGCCAAGGCGATCGGCATCGATCGGTTGCTCGACTTCATCGTCGAGGAGTTCCCCTCGCCGCTCGATCGCGCGCCCGTCGGCGGTCCAGGGCAAGGGCGACGCCGACGGGGAACGGTCCTGCGATCCGGAGGGCCCGCTCGCCGCCTTCGTGTTCAAGACCCTGTCCGACCCGTTCGTCGGACACATCACGATGTTCCGGGTCATCAGCGGGCGGGTACGGCCCGACGCCTCGATGCACAACGCCACGCAAGGCACGGACGAGCGGATCGGACAGCTGTTCACGCTTGCGCGGCAAGGATCACGAGTCGCGTGGCAGAGGTCGTCGCCGGCGACATCGGCGCCGTCGCCAAGCTGGCACATGCGCATACCGGCGACACGTTCAGCGAGAAGTCCGACCCGGTGCACGCTCGCTCCCGTCGACCTGCCCGAGCCGCTCCTGGCCTACGCGATCGCGCCGAAGACCAAGGGCGACGAGGACAAGCTCGCCACGGGCCTCGCGCGCCTCCGCGAGGAGGATCCGACGCTGCGCGTCTCCCGTAACGAGGAGACCCACGAGACGGTGATGCACGGCATGGGCGAGGCCCACCTCGAGGTCATGATCGAGCGCCTGAAGCGGAAGTTCGGGGTCGAGGTCACCACCGGCGCCGGCGAAGATCGCGTTCCGCGAGACGATCCGGGGCAAGGCCAAGGCGCAGGGACGCCACGTGAAGCAGTCGGGGGGCCACGGCCAGTACGCGGTCTGCGATATCGAACTCGAGCCGTTGCCCCGCGGTGAGGGATTCGTCTACGACGACAAGATCTTCGGCGGCGCCATCCCGAACCAGTTCATCCCCTCCATCGAGAAGGGCATCGTGAAGACGATGGCCGACGGCGTGATCAGCGGGAACCCCATGGTCGACGTGAAGGTGACCCTGGTAGACGGGAAGTTCCACTCCGTGGACTCATCCGACATGGCGTTCCAGATCGCGGGCTCGCTGGCCTTGAAGGAGGGCGTGGAGGCGGCCGGCGTGGCGCTGCTCGAGCCGGTGGTGGCGCTCGAGGTGGTGGTGCCCGACGCCTACACCGGCGACATCATGGGCGACCTCAACGCCAAACGCGGGAAGATCGCCGGCATGGACCAGCTGCCGCGGCGGCAAGCAGCGCATCCGGGCCCAGGTGCCACAGGCGGAGGTGGCGCGCTACGTCATCGATCTCAGGTCGATGACCGGTGGCCGCGGCGCCTTCTCGATGACGTTCGACCACTACGAGGAGATGCCGCAGCACCTCGCGCAGAAAGTGATCGACGCCTATCAGAAGGCGCGCGAAGAAGCGCACAAACGGTAGGGATCTCAGCAGCATCCTCGTGGGATCGCCGGCTCAGCGAGCGACCGACTGCCAGGCGGCCACGATCCATCCCGCCCAGCCCAGCAGGAAGCAGATCCCCCCGAGCGGCGTCACCGCACCCCAGCGCCGATCGCCCGTGAGCGTGAGGACGAAGAGGCTTCCGGAGAAGAGGACCACGCCCGCCACGAACGCCCACCCGGCGAGCGCCGCGGCCGAGGAGCCCCCGGTGTCCGTCAGCCACGCGGCCCCCACGAGGGCGACGGCGTGGATCAGGAGATAGCGGACCCCGGTCTCGAACGTCTCCAGCTGTTCGGGGGCGACCCGGCGACGCAGGGCGTGGGCTCCGAAGGCTCCGAGCGCCACCCCCAGGAACCCCAGGATCCCCGCGAGAACCAGGAACGTACGAGCCGCTGCGGTCATCCGGCCTCGGGGAGGATCTCGCGCAGGAACGGTAGGACGACGGCCTCGAACGCCTCCGGCTGCCGCAGGTTCACGACGTGATCGGCGTCTTCGATCGTCACCAGCCGGGCGTCGAGGACCCCGCGCGCGATGAGCTCGCTGACCCGGCGCCCGGCCGGTGGGTCATGGTCGGCGGCCACCACGAGCGTCGGACGTCGATCTCCCCCAGGCGCACGGCCGCCGGAGGATCCAGCTCCTCGATCGAGCTCTCATCCATCGTGAGTTCATGGATGTTGTCGAAGGCGATCTGTCGGATCCGCGATCCCGCAGGATCCTCGGTACCGAGGGGCGCCCAGATGCGCAGTCGGAGCTCCTCGGCGCGCTCGAGATCACCGGCTTCGATCGCCGCCTCGATCGGTCCGCTGACCGACTCCCACCACTCGATCTCCTCCTCGAGGTCCTCGACACCGGCCAGCCCCGCGGCGACCGCGACGAGCGCCCAGACACGCTCGGGCGCCACGAGCGTCGCGTCGATCGCGATCGCCCCTCCCATGGAGCAGCCGACGAGCGCCGTCGCATCGGTGTGTGTCGCGTCGAGGACGGCGAGGAGATCGCGGACCGGCGAGAACGAGGCTCCGGTAAGGCGACTGGAGCGTCCGTAGCCTCGCTGGTCGTAGCGGAGCACCCGGTACCCGGCCTCCGCGAACCGCTCGAACTCCCGGTCCCACGTTCGCATGTCCCACAGGCCAGGGTGCAAGAAGGTGACGGTGGGGCCCTCGCCCGCGACCTCGTACGCGAGATGCCCGCGTTCGAACTCGACGAAGCCCTCGGTCAAAGCCCCTCCTCGAACCTGGGAGCGAGGCGGCGGGCGGTGTCCGCAAGGAGCTCGGGCAGGACGCGCGTCATGCCAACCACCGGCATGAAGTTCGTGTCGCCGCTCCATCGCGGGACGACGTGCCAGTGCAGATGGTCCGGGATGCCGGCCCCCGCGACCGACCCGAGGTTCATCCCGATGTTGAAGCCGTGCGGCTCCGACTCGCTCCGGATCGCCCGGACGGCGCGCTGCAGCAGCGACTGAAGCTCGGCGTTCTCCTCCGCCGTGAGCGACTCCATGTCGCCGGTGTGCCGCATGGGCACGATCAGCAGGTGCCCGGGGTTGTAGGGGAACTTGTTGAGGACGGCGTAGGCGAGTTCGGTGCGGGCCAGCACGCGCTCGGCCTCCGGTCCGTCGGGGAGGGCGCAGAAGACGCACCCGGGTTGATCGGTCGGGGGGGCCGCCGCGGCGTCCTGGATGTACTCCATCCTCCAGGGGCTCCAGAGATGGTCCATCCCCTCACTCATCGTCGAAGACGGACTGCGTGAGTCGGCGCGAGCGGGCCTCGTCCGACAGCCGGTCCAGCAGCCGCTCGAACGGCACGTCCGTCGTGCTCGGCGCCGCTCCGGTCGCGCACGTTGTACCGGCCCGTCTCGGCCTCCCGGTCTCCGATCACCAGGGTGTACGGGGCCTTCTGGAGCTGGGCGGCCCGGATCTTCTTGCCCACGGACTCCTTCGCATCGTCGACGAAGGGCCGCAGCCCCGCCTCACGAGCCCGCTTGGCGAGATCATCGGCGTGGGCGATGTGGCGGTCGGCCACGGGGGCCAGCCGAAGCTGTTCGGGCGCCAGCCACAACGGGAACGCTCCCGCGTAGTGCTCGGTCAGCACCCCGAAGAACCGCTCGACCGAGCCGAACAGGGCGCGGTGGATCATGATCGGACGGTGCCGCTCACCGTCGTCACCGGCGTAGTAGAGGTCGAACCGCTGAGGGAACTGGAAGTCCAGCTGGATCGTCGACATCTGCCACGTCCGGCCGATCGCGTCCTTGGCCTGGACGCTGATCTTCGGGCCGTAGAAGGCGCCCCCTCCCTCGTCCATGACCAGGTCGAGATCCATGCTCAGCGCCGCGTCGCGCAGCGCCTCCGTGGCCTCGGCCCACTCCTCCTCCGAACCGACGGCCTTCGCCTTGGGGCCGTGTCGAGAGCTCCAGGTAGAAGTCCTCCAGCCCGTAGTCGCGGAGGAGATCCAGCACGAACGTCAGCAGCGACCGGAGCTCATCCCCCATCTGCTCCTTGGTGGTGAAGATATGGGCGTCGTCCATCGTGAGCCCGCGCACACGCGTGAGACCGTGGATCACGCCCGACTTCTCGTAGCGGTAAACCGTGCCGAACTCGAACAGCCGTAGCGGCAACTCGCGGTAGCTCCGCGTGCGGCTCCGGTAGATGAGGATGTGGAACGGGCAGTTCATCGGCTTCAGGTAGTACTCGGTGCCGCCGTCGAGCTCCATCGGCGGGAACATCCCGTCCGCGAACCACGTGAGGTGCCCACTGGTCTCGAACAGGTCCGACTTCGTGATGTGCGGGGAGTACACGAACTCGTAGCCGGCCTGCTCGTGGCGCTGACGCGAGTAGTCCTCCATGAGCCGGCGGACCAACCCGCCCTTGGGGTGGAACACCGCGAGCCCCGACCCGATCTCATCGGGGAACGAGAACAGGTCGAGCTCCGCGCCCAGGCGGCGGTGGTCGCGCCGTTCGGCTTCCTCCAGGCGGTGCAGGTGGGCGTCGAGATCCTCCTGCGTCGCCCAGGCCGTCCCGTAGACGCGGGTCAACATGGGCCGCGACTCGTCGCCCCGCCAGTACGCGCCCGCCACGCTCGTCAGCTTGAAGGCACCCAGGCGCCCCGTGTGCGGCAGGTGAGGACCCATGCACAGATCGACCCACTCGCCGTTGCGATAGAGGCTCACGGTCTCGCCCGAGCCGGCCTCGACCGCTCGGCCTCCTCCAGGCCGTCGATGATCTCCAGCTTGAACGGCTGGTCCGCCAGACGCTCACGGGCCTCGGCTCGGCGCGACCTCCTCGCGGACGAACGGCTGGCTGCTTCACGATCTGCCGCATCCGGCGGTCGATCTTCGCCAGGTCCGACTTGCCGATCGGCTCCGGCAGTTCGAAGTCGTAGTAGAAGCCGTCCTCGATGGCAGGTCCAATCGCGTACCTGGTCCCCGGATACAGGTCGCAGACCGCCTGCGCCATGACGTGCGCCGTGGAGTGGCGCAGGATGTGGAGACCGTCATCCGAAGCCGGCCGCACCGGGTCCACACGGCAATCCACCATGGGAACGAACGACAGGTCGCGGAGGTCGCCGTCGACCCGTGCCGCGATCGCGTCCCTGGGCAGCGCCGGCTCCCACGGGCTCCCCTCGGGGAGCTCCACGCGGATGTCGTCGGGCAACGTGAGCTCAGGCATGCGCGCCATGATATCCGGCACGCAGGGCGTCCCCGCCGCTACTCGTAGGAGATGGAGGCCAAGATGTTGAGTTTGGCGGCGCGTCGCGCCGGCCAGATCGCGGCCAGCACGCCCGCGAGCCCCGCGAACACGACGAAGAGACCAGCTGACCGACCGGGATCGCGAGCTCCGTGACACCCTGGGGCGCCAGCGCCCGCTGGAGCGCGAAGCCGAACACCACCCCGACCGCGACACCGAGCAGCGCGCCCATTACGGCGATGAATCACCGACTCCCAGCGGATCATCCGCTTGACCTGCGTCCGCCCCATCCCTACCGCTCGCAGCAGCCCGAGCTCCCGCTGCCGTTCGAAGATCGACAGTCCGAGCGTGTTCACGATCCCGAACAACGCGATGAGGATCGCCATCGCGCAGCAGCGCGGTGATGAGGCCCAGCAGCTGGTTGACGAACCGCTCCTGCTGCTGACGGAACGCGGTCTGGTCCTGCACCTCGATGTTCCCGAACCGCTTCGTGGCCGCCTCGATGTCGCTCTGCACCTGGCCCGGATCCGCGCCTGCGGCGATGCTTCACGAACACGAATGGTGTCCAGCTGGCGGCTGAAGTGCGTGTCGAAGGTGTCGAGGGAGACCACGTAGTCCCCCCCGATGGTGCGGTTCTCGGCGAACGTGCCGCCGATCGTGAGGGGCGTCGCCCTGCGGTCGCGAACGCGGACGGAAGTTCGTCCCCCACCTTCCATCCGTTGTCGTTCATCGTCGTGTCGTGCACGATGACCTGGCCCCGAGCGAGAGCCTCGAGCGCGCCAGGGGCAGGCTCCAGGTTCGCCACCTGGTCGATCGTCGCCGGGTCCACGCCCGTCAGGAACGCGCTTGAGCCCGTCAACCGGAACCCTCCTTGGCGGAACTCCGAGACCACGCCCACGCCGGGGACGTCACGGATCACCCTGGCGACGTCCGGGCCGAACGCCGTGCAGGCCCGTCGTGCGTCACGATGAGATCCGCACGCAGGTTCTTCTCCAACGCCGCGGTGAACGAGGCCTTCAGCGACGCCGACAGGATCGCCACCATCGCCACGAGACCCAGGCCGATCATCAGCGCCGAGGCCGTCGAAGCCGTCCGGCGCGGGTTCCGCATCGCGTTCTGCCGCCCCAGCTGGCCCTGGACTGCCCAGGCGCGGCCACCGGCCACCCGATGACGGACGCCATGGGTCGCGCCACCAGCGGGAAGAGCATCGCCAACGCCGATGAACGTCACGGCCGCGCCGAGGCCGATCAACGACGCGGCGTTCGACGGGAGCGCGAAGAGGCCGTACAGGAGGCTCGCGACCCCGATGACCGTCACGATCAGCCCGACCACGAACCGCCTGCCCAGACCGGACTCGCCGGCGTCCTCGGACTCCCGCAGGGCCTCGATCGGCGCCACCTTGGACGCTCGGCGCGCGGGCACGACCGAGGCCACGACGGTGACGACCACGCCGACGACGAGGGACACCCAGACGGTTCGGGCGCTCAGGACTGCGTGGCGTTGCCGGGCAGGTCGATGCCGAACGCACTCGAAGAGCCCTCGGAGCCCGGCGGCGATCGGCGATGCCCGACCAGGACCCCCACGGCCGACGCGACCAGACCCACCACGACGCCTCGATGACCACCGAGACCAGCACCTGCCGCCGGCTGGCGCCGATCGCTCGCAGCAGAGCGAGTCTCCTTCGAACGCTGGGCGACGATGATCGAGAACGTGTTGAAGATGATGAACGCGCCGACGAACAGCGCGATGAACGCGAAGACGAGCAGCGCGGTCCGGAAGAAGCCCAGCCCGTCCTTGATCGCCTTCGCCTGTTCGTCGGCCACCGACGCGCTGGTGACCGCCTCGACCCCCTGGGGCAGGACCCGTTGGATCGCTCGCCGCGAAGGTCGGTGGCGTCGACGCCGGGGTCGGCCTTCGACCGCGATCGAATCGAACACGCCCTGCTTGTTCAGTACCCGCTGCGCGGTGGGGGTCTCGAACAGGGCGAGCGTCGCGCCCCCCGAGGTTGTCCGCGGACTTCGAACCCGCACCACCCCGCTGATCGTGAACGTCCCCTGGCGGTCCGACGAAGTTGATACGGATCCGCTCGCCGACCGTGAGGTCGTACCGCCCGGCGGTGCCGGCGTCCACCACCACGTCGCCCGGCCCCGTCGGCGGCCCGCCGGCACTGAACACGACCGCGGGGTTCGATGCCGGTCCAGTTCGAGCCGATCGTCGGGGGACCCAACGCTGCCGATCGCCTTGCCGGTCGCAGGGTCGATCATCTGCGCGTACCCGGAGACGTCACCGCTGGCCGAGGCCACGCCGGGCACCGCGTCCACGGTCGCCAACAGCGACTCGGGCACCGGCTCACGCTCGTCCGTCTGGCCCGCACCCGGGCCTCCGGCCTGCGGCGTGAACGCCGACACGCTTCGCACCATGACGTCGCTCCCCTTCGCGATCTGCCCGAAGAGCTGGTCGAAGGCCTGCGTTCATCGTGTCGGTGAGCACGAATGTCCCGGCCACGAACCCGATCCCCAGCACGATGGACATCGCGGTGAGTGCCAGCCTGCAGCTTGCGCGCGAACAGGCTCTTGAGGGTGGCGCGCAGCATGGCGCTCAGGCCTCGAGCGACTTCAGGCGGTCCAGGACGCGCTCGGCGGTCGGCTCGCGCATCTCGTCGACGATGTGTCCGTCGGCGAGGAAGACGATCCGGTCGGCGTAGCTCGCCGCCGAGGCGTCGTGGGTGACCATCACGATCGTCTGGCCGTGGACGTGACACCGCTTCCCGGAGGAACCCGAGGAGCTCGGCCCCGGATCGCGAGTCGAGGTTGCCCGTGGGTTCGTCGGCGAACACGATGTCGGGCCGCGACACGAGCGCCCGGGCGCCCGCCACGCGCTGCTGCTGACCGCCGGAGAGCTCAGAGGGCCGGTGATCGAGCCGGTCACGCAGCCGGACGGTATCGACCACCTGGTCGAACCACGCACGGTCGACGTCGCGCCCCGCGATATCCGAGCGGCAGGGTGATGTTCTCCTCAGCGGTGAGCGTGGGCACGAGGTTGAACGCCTGGAACACGAAGCCGACCCGGTCGCGCCGCAGCCTCGTGAGGTCCTTCCCGCCAGCGCGGTGAGCTCCGTGTCGCCGATGAAGCACGCTGCCCGCCGGTCGGAGTGTCCAAGCCCGCCATGCAATGCAAGAGGGTCGACTTGCCCGAACCCGACGCCCCCATGATCGCCGTGAACTCTGCTGCGCCGAACTCCACCGACACCCCGGCGAGCGCCTCTACGGCGGTGTCGCCCGCCCCGTAGACCTTGCGCAGGTCGACCGCGCTTGCCGCTGTTCCCTTCGTAGCCGTGGACGCAACGTCCATCCGATGCTCCTCCTCGAAGATGCTCGGCCCACCCTACGAAAGGGGATGCCGTTCGACACCGGTATGGATCTCGGATCCGCGACTCAGCACGAGCGGAGGAGATCATCCCCAACCGCTCCATCCCGGACGGCGCCTTCTGACGCTCGAGAACCGTCGGGGGCACGACGATGCCGACGGACTCCGGGTGGGCGCGGCAGGTTTTGAACCTGCGACCTCTCGCGTGTGAGGCGAGCGCTCTCCCACTGAGCTACGCGCCCGGGAGCATCACGATAGCAAGTCCTGGAACGGGCGTTCCCGCAGCGCACAAGGTGACGGCGGCACGTGCCCGCGTCGTGCCGCCGTCGGCCCGGGCCCGAGGCCCGGACGTCACCTGGAGCGATGCGCGGAGTGTCGCATGGGAACAACCCGACCGCAAGACGACCGTGACGCCGAGAACCACCGCCCGCACATCAGTTCCGATGGCCACTTCGGCCGTGGGTGACGGGGGCGTCGAGCCATCGGTCTGGTACAAGGGCCGGTGCGGATGGTGGGCCGAGTGATCGCGGGAGGGGCCATGGGTGCGACACCGACGCAGTTGCGGGAGCGCGCGTGATGAAGCGGTCCTTCGGCGATCTGGTAGACCGACTCCGTGCTCGCTCGATGGCGCGTCGCCAGCGGGCACGGGATCGGGCAGTCGCGAGACGGAAGATCCACCGAACGGACGACGGAAGCATCTGGCGATCGGGCCGAGGGGGAGGCCACCCCGGCCGCTGAGGACCCACGGGTGCGTCGATCGATCCCGATCACCGGGGCCGTGCTGCCCGCTTCCTTCGGCGGCCCAGGGTTGGACCTGGCCGCCCGTTATCCCCCAACCCAGCCCGTGCTCGCGGCTCAATACGGCTCTGAAGCCAGCGTCTTCCAGTACGCGTCCTCGTGGTGCGCGACGGTGACGGTGAGGCCGAGATCGCTGAAGGCGAGGGCAGGCAGCAGGTGGTTCAGAACCTGCTCTGCCGACATGCGGAACACACGGCCCCGATTGCTCACCTTCACCCATCCCTCCGCATCGCGGTAGTAATGCTCAGTGACGTTCTTGCCTCGCAACGTCAGGTGATACGTGTCGTTCGACTTCTTCATCAGAGCGTTCCTCACCATGGAAGAGAGTGGTCGTCCAAGGTTCCCGTGCGGTGCGCCTGGGCGCGCTTCTCGAGCCTACGCTTCTTCTGCCCTCGGGCGACCGAGGGAGGTTCGGAAGGGGCTCTCTCGTAACGGTTCCTACTGGTGGGCGCTAGAGGATTTGAACCTCTGACCTCTTCCGTGTCAAGGAAGCGCTCTCCCCCTGAGCTAAGCGCCCGCTCTAACCTGCGATGTACGTCAAGCCCGTCTCGCGCACCACTCAGAACGCGGGTGATCGGTCGAGTTGGAGGCCACCGAGAGAAGGTTGGGACGTACGGGCCATGGCGGGGAGTGTAAACGACATCTCGGCGCTGGAACCAGGCCAGAGGCTGCAGGTCACAGCCGGCCTATCCATTCGAGCGGGAACGGCGGCCGAGCAAGCGGCATCACCGCCACTCGCAACAGAGCCAGCGGGTTATCGTCGCCCGAGGCTCGGTTGAGGTGTACCTCGTCGCACCCGTTGCATCGGTGGACGAGCACCCACTCACCTGTACCTCGAACGGTGATGGCGATCGGCTCCATCAGTGCACCGCACTCTGCGGCGCGGTCGCCCGGCGTCTCATCGACGTGACGACTCCAAAGGCAGTTCGGACAGTGGTTCCGGTGGGCGGTCCCGACACCCTGAGCGGGTACGTCGAGACGGCAATGGCCGCAGCGGAAGGGACGGGATCGTCGACGATCGCCGCGGCGTGATCCATGTGACATCGCAGGGACCTCCAAGTAGGCACGGTTGAAGAGACTCGCGTGCCTGGAGGTAGGGGTGCGTCAGATAGCGACGCGCCGACCGACGTGAGGACACGCGTGATGCACTACCGCCGCGGCAGCTGCTGTACGTGTCACATCCCATCCTTCGGTCGGACCGCTCCGGAGAAGCGGTGAACCGATACCAGGGTATCACCGTCGACCGTCCGGGGGAAATGAACGTCACCGTACGGGGCCGCTTGAGTACCCGTTCGGCGACCCTTCGAGGTTGCTCGCCTGGACAAGTCTCGTTCCTGCGCGTTGCATGGGCGAAACGGCGGGACGCTCGTCTTCATGCCTTGATCACTGTCGACCGAATTCCCTAGACCGACTTGGGGGAGGCGGTGATATATATGGCGGGTAAGGAACTCGCCGCGGCGGAGCGTGTCAGATGTGTGCCTCCGTCGGCATGCTCACGATTCGGACGAAGGAGACGCCCGCATATGGCTTCACAGCCCCCACTGAAGTGGTCCGCAACCTTCAGCACCTTGGTCCTGACGGCCGCCCTGCTCACCCTGACAGCAACCCCTGCGGGAGCAGCCCCCACCACCTACCGGGTGGACAAGACGGATCCGAACTGCTCGAACGCCGGCGCCGGAACCTTCGCACAACCGTTCTGCACGATCGGCAAGGCCGCGAGCCTGGCCGCGGCCGGCGACACCGTGCGGGTCGTGGCGGGCACGTACGCCGAGACCGTCAACGGACCTAACTCGGGGACCGCGGGGAACCCGATCACCTACTCGGCGGCGCCCGGGGTGACCGTGACCGGGAACGGAAGTCCGACCGGCGCCGCCTTCCGGATGACGGGCAAGAGCTACATCGTCATCAAGGGCTTCGCGATCGCCAACACCGTCGACTACGGCATCTTCGCCTCGGGCTCGGACCACATCACGATCACCGACGTCCGCGTGAGCTCGGCAGGCAGCCCTGTCGCAGGCTCGACGCGGGTGGGCATCTATCTCAACAACACCAACGCGTCGACGATCACCGGCAACACCACCGACCACAACAGCGGGGACGGGATCCGACTGACGCACGGTTCTTCCGGGAACCGCGTGAGCGACAACGTCTCCTTCGCCAACGCGGAGCGGTATCGGCGCAACGCCACCGGGATCCAGGTGACCGGCGCCGGGAGCAACAACAACACGATCATCCACAACATCACCTACGCGAACGAGGACTCCGGGCTGCAGTTCTACTCAGGCGCCCAGAACAACCACATCATCGGGAACCTCAGCTATGGCAACGGCGATCACGGCATCGACAACAACGCCGCCCCCAACAACGAGATAGTCGGCAACACGATCCAGGGCAACGTCACTGCGGGGATCAACCTCGAGGGAGCCACCCCGCCCGGCTCGGGCGGCGCCACGCTCGCGAACAACATCGCCGTCGATAACGGCTTGCGCCTGCAGGTCGGCGGCGGAACCGCGAGCGGACAGGCCGCCAACATCCGGGTCGACGCCCGTTCGATCGCCGGGACCACGATGGACTACGACCAGGTATACCTGAACAGCGGCACGGTCATGATCCAGTGGGACGGCACCAACTACGCCTCGCTCGCCGCGTTCAAGACCGCGGTGCCCGGGGCGGAGGCACACGGGCACCAGGCCCATCCGCTGTTCGCAGACCCGGCTCCGATCGCCCAGCGGCCGGCTGGCGCCCCCTTCAACGTGGCGGTCCACACCGGCGACTACCACCTGATCGGCGGGTCCCCGGCCATCGACAGCGCCGACTCGGGCGCACCGAACGAACCGTCGCTCGACATCGAGGGCACCGCACGCGTCGACGATCCGGCGACGGTCAACACGGGCGCCGGCCCGCGGAAGTACGACGATCGCGGAGCCTACGAGTTCGTCCCGGCACCGACCGGCCCCCCTCCCACCGGGAACGACCTCAACGGCGACGGCAACGCCGACATCGTGTGGCGCAGCAAGGGCGGGGTGAACCGCCTGTGGACGATGGACGGCACCACCCGGCTGGCCAACACCAAGATCGACGCCTCCGACCCGAACTGGCAGGGCGTGGGGATCGGCGACTTCAACGGCGATGGGATGGCCGACCTTCTGTGGCGGAACACGACCTCAGGGGCCAACCGCATCTACCTGATGAACGGAGCGACGATCACCTCGAACCAGTCGATCCCCAAGCTGGCCTACCCGAAGTGGAAGGTCGTGGGCGTCGGCGACCTCAACGGCGACGGCAACGCCGACATCGTGTGGCGCAGCAAGGGCGGGGTGAACCGCCTGTGGACGATGGACGGCACCACCCGGCTGGCCAACACCAAGATCGACGCCTCCGACCCGAACTGGCAGGGCGTGGGGATCGGCGACTTCAACGGCGATGGGATGGCCGACCTTCTGTGGCGGAACACGACCTCAGGGGCCAACCGCATCTACCTGATGAACGGAGCGACGATCACCTCGAACCAGTCGATCCCCAAGCTGGCCTACCCGAAGTGGAAGGTCGTGGGCGTCGGCGACCTCAACGGCGACGGCAACGCCGACATCGTGTGGCGCAGCAAGGGCGGGGTGAACCGCCTGTGGACGATGGACGGCACCACCCGGCTGGCCAACACCAAGATCGACGCCTCCGACCCGAACTGGCAGGGCGTGGGGATCGGCGACTTCAACGGCGATGGGATGGCCGACCTTCTGTGGCGGAACACGACCTCAGGGGCCAACCGCATCTACCTGATGAACGGAGCGACGATCACCTCGAACCAGTCGATCCCCAAGCTGGCCTACCCGAAGTGGAAGGTCGTCCCAGGGAGTTAGACGCTCCTGACGAGCCCCCGCCCGAACACTTCCCGCCTGGCGAGGGAGGGAAGAGGTGACCGTTCAGAGCCGTCGCGCGTAGGGCCAGGCGACCCCCGTCCCAGGGGTCGGCGCGTGCTGTGATGGCGGTGGAAGGACGGCGTGGGCCGCCCACGACGAGGTGATCGAAGTGCGTGCCCTCCGAGCGGTGGTGGTGTCGCTCTTGGCCGCATCGGTCGTGATCGCAGGAGGTCCGACCGTTGCAGCGAATGGACCGATCTGGCGACGGGCGCCGGGGGGCAGTTGGCGGCGGTCACGGTCGGCACGGCGCGGCACATCTACGTGACGGGCTCGATCGATGGCCCCAGGGGTGACGCCCTGATCGTAGCGAAGTACGGCTCCCGGAGAGGCTTGGCTTGGCGCCGGACCTGGCGACACGCCGGCCGCCTGTGGCACGCAGCGGGTGTGGCGATCGCTCCCGCTACCGAGGGGGGCGTTTACGTGGGTGGGTACAGCGGCTACGGCACGGGCGAGGGTGGGGACGCACTGTTGCTGCGCTACTCGGCGACCGGCCGTCTCCGGTGGCATCTGACCCTCCCAACATCGCTGGGTACGGCGATCGTGGTCGGACTCTCGGCGTCGCCCCTCGGCGTGGTGGCGGCCATCGAGGACTCGGGCTGCTGCGACATCGCGGCCGATCGCGACGGCTACGTGCAGGCGGTCAGGGCCGATGGCTCATCGTCCTGGCGCAACGCCTTCGAGGCGCCCGGGATCCCGGCGGCAACCCGCGACATCGCCTCCGGGGTGGCGATCGGCCAGCGGAGGCCGCGTCTATGTTGCGGGCTCCATCGACCGCCAGATCTACCGTGAGGGGTCTCCCCCGCCGGACGCCGACCGGGTCATCCAGGCCCTGAGCCCGTACGGACGGATCGTCTGGACGCGGGTGGTGGGAAGAGCGGGATCCAGATGGTTCGACACATCGAACGGTATCGCTATCCAGGGTGGAACCCTCGTCGCCGCGGGTGCATCCGGGAAGCGGGCGGGCGCCTCGCGCGCGTGGCTCGGTGCGTTCGACACCGACGGTCGCCGGCCGTGGACCCGGATCTGGGGCGGCGGGCAAAAGACCTGGGCAGGCCCGGTGGCGGTCTCGTCCTGGGGCCCGGTCTACGTTGGCACGGGATCTTCACTCCGGCGCTACTCCAGGACCGGCGTGCTCGTGTGGAAGCGATCGGTTCCAGAGGGCAGGCCGTCCGGAGTCGCGGTGCTCGGGTCGCCGTACCTGACCGTTGCGCACGAACTCCAGCGATGGCCACGATAGGCGAGGTAGGAACACCGTCCAGGTCTCCTACCGGGCGATACGGAGGCGGGGACCGGAATCGAACCGGTGTGCGAGGCTTTGCAGGCCTCTGCCTAACCACTCGGCCACCCCGCCGGGCGACTCCCGCCACAGCGGGCGAGGAACCAGTCTACGCGACCCCCCACGAACGAACGGCCGCCCACGGGGCGGCCGTTCCACTTGGAGCGGACGACGGGATTCGAACCCGCGACCCCCACCTTGGCAAGGTGGTGCTCTACCAACTGAGCCACGTCCGCGCGGCACCACCATCCTAGAAGGGCCGCGCGGGAGCTTCAACCGAGGGTCTCAGGCGTGCCCCAGCACGCGGACCAAGTACCGTCGCAAGACCGGAGTCTGCACCGCGACGTCGTAGGGGACGAAGTCCATCCCGTCCGGCCGGCTCAGCAGCCCGGATGCGACCCCGGGGACATCGGTTCGCCCGTACTGCCACACGATCCGATCCGTCGCAGGATCGATCAGCACCACACGACTCCGGTAGTCGTCGTTCACGGCGATCAGGCCGTTGGGAAGTCGTAGAGCCAGTGATGGGAAGGACAGCGCCCCCGGCCCTGAGGATGGTCCGTACTCCCAAAGCACCTTCCCGGCCTTCGTCATGATCAGGACGTGACCCACGGCGGAGTAGTCGGCCACCAAGATCTTGCCGTCCCCCAGCCACTGCGCGTCCGAGGGATACGCGACGGGGGCGTGCACGCTCCACTCCAGCTTCCCGCGCCGCGAGATCGCGTCGATCCACGAGCCAGTGATCTCGGTGACGAGCATCCCGCCGCCGGGCATCGGCGTGTCCCCGTTCGGCAGGGCGAGGTAGTGCGGTGGATCGTGCCGGCACACGTTCGTCGTGCCGTACTGGCGGACCACATGGCCCTTCGGATCGATGAACAGGATCCGGCAGTTGCTGATGTCGGCCACGGTGCGCGTCCCGTCGGACAGCATGTAGGCGTCGTCGGGTGTGTGAAGGAACCCGTTCGCCGAGCTCGGCACGTTCACGTGTCCGTAGTGCCATCGGATCTTCCCGTCGGGGAACGAGATGACCTGGATCGTGTGCTGCTCCTCCTGGTTGCTGGTGATCGCGGTGTGGTCTGGGGTGAAGAAGGTGTCGTCGTCGAAGGCGAACGGCAACCGCGGGGTCGTGTTCGGCTTCGGGTAGCGCCACAAGATCTTCCTGGAGCCGTCCACGAGCAACATCCGGTCGTTCCCGCGGTCGGCTATCAGCAGGTAGCCCGGCAGCGGTCCGGTGGGTTCGGGAGGGACCGCGTCCGGCTTCCGGGTCGGCGCCGTCGCGGCCGCCTGCGCCGAGACGGTGGCCGAGGGTCGGGGTCGGGTCGTGGCCGTGGTGGTCGTCGAGCCTCCCGATGGGGGCGAACACCCTCCAGCCATCAGCCCCACCGATACCGCAGCGGGGATCGCTGCACGCCGCAGCCGTGAGCCGTGCGGCAACCGCGGTCTCCCGATCACGAGGTTCCGGTGGACCCGAACCCGCCCTGTCCACGACGACTGTCGGAGAGCTGATCGGCCCACTCCGGAACCATCTCAGGAACTGCCACGACGACCAGCTGGGCGATCCGGTCACCCTTGCGCGATGAGCACGGGTGTGTCGGGGTCCAGGTTCACCACCGCACAGATCACCTCACCACGGTACCCCGCATCGATCAGCCCCGGGGCGTTCGCCAACGTGAGCCCTCGCTTGGCGGCGAGTCCGGACCGCGGGAGGACGAGCCCCGCGTGTCCCTCGGGGATCGCGACCGCGAGCCCGGTCGGAACCATCGCCCGCTTCCCCGGCGCCACCTCGACGTCGACCACCGAGCGCAGGTCCAACCCCGCGTCCCCCGGGTGCTGCGCCGACGGCAGCACGGCCTCGGGGTGCAGGCGGCGGAACGGAAGGTCCATCAGCCCACCACCTCCTCGATCAGCTCGAGCCGGTTGCCGAACGGATCGCGGACGTACCAGCGATCGTGCCCCTCCAGCTGGGTGTCGTCCTCGATGGGCCATCCCGCGTCGTCAAGTACGTCCCGGAGCGCATCGAGACCGCGGATGCGCAGCGCAGGGTGTGCCTTCACCGAAGGCTGGAACCCCGGCTCGACTCCGAGGTGCAGCTCGGTCGTGCCGCTTCGGAACCAACACCCGCCTCGGCTCTGCAGGTGCTGCGGCTTCGCGATCCGGGCCATACCCAGCACGACCCGCGTAGAAGGCCTCGGCCTCCTCCTCGCCCCCGGGTGGCATCGCCAGCTGGACATGGTGGAAGCCGTCGATGGACCACCCGCCCTCGCTCACGCCGGCTCGATCAGCTCCACCCGGTTGCCGAAGGGGTCACGCACGTAGATCCGATGGAACCCCTCGAGCTGCACGGTATCGGTGACGCGATAGCCGGCCGTCTCGATCCGTGCGCGAACGCCATCGATGCCCTCCACCAGGAACGCAGGATGCGCTTTCACCGCCGGTGCGAAGCGCTCCTCCACCCCCAGGTGCACCTCCAGCGTGCCCGCTGGCGAACCAGACACCGCCGGCCGGGCGACAGCGCGTCGGGACGCGGGACCTCCTGCAGACCCAGAACCGTGCCGTAGAAGCGACGGGCCGCCTCCTCCTCACCCTCCGGCATAGCCAGCTGCACGTGATGCAGGCCCACCAGCCGACCCTCGCTCACCCACGCCTCCTGTCACGGAACATGGAACGGGCCGGGACACCCGGCCCGTTCCTTCGACCCTGCCGGGCGCCTATCCTACGAGCACCCGCTGGTGCTTCCGCAACTCGAGCAGACGTAGCAGGAGCCCGCGGGCTGCATCTTCGATCCGCACTGGTAGCACAGCGGGGCGTCCGAGGTCTTGGCGCCGGGACGCTCCGTTCACCTCGATCATCGTCGGCGTACCGGCCGACTCCGCCTGTGGTGCTTCCAACGCCGGGGTGTCGGCCTTGGCCGCAACCTCCTGCTGGGTCGTCGCCTTGCGTTCCTCGATCGAGCGGATGCCCAGGGCCTCGCGCGTCTCGACCGGCAGGTTGTCGAGCGCCAGTCGCCGGAACACGTAGTCCAGCAGGGACGACGCGAACCGGATATCCGGGTCGTTCGTCATGCCGCTCGGCTCGAACTTCATGTTGATGAACTTCGAGACGTAGGTCTCGAGCGGCACCCCGTACTGCAGACCGATCGAGATGGCGATCGAGAAGGCGTCCATCACGCCGCTCAGGGTCGACCCCTGCTTCGAGGTCTTCAGGAAGATCTCACCCAGGCCGTCGTCCGGGTAGTTGCCGGCGATGATGTAGCCCTCGGCATCGCCCACCTGGAACGACGTGGTCTTCGACGGCCGTGACATGCGGCAGTCGCTTGCGCACCGGATGGGCGAGGTCCGCAGCGCTCGGCGCCGCCGTCCCCTTCTTCTTGTCGGCCGACAGCGGCTGCGCCACCTTGCAGTTGTCGCGGTAGATCGCGACGGCCTTCAGCCCGAGCTTCCACGACTCGACGAAGAGCTGCTCGACCTCTTCGACCGTCGCCTCCTCCGGCATGTTGACCGTCTTGGAGATGGCGCCGGAGATGAACGGCTGCGCCGCCGCCATCATGCGCACGTGGCCCATGTAGTGGATCGGCTGGGCCCCCATCGCGGTGTCGAAGACCGCGTAATGCTCCGTCTTGAGGTGCGGTGCGTCCACGACCGAGTTGTGCTCGGCGATGTACGCGACGATGTCCTCGACCTGCGCCTGCGTGTAGCCGAGCTTGGAGAGCGCCCGCGGCACCGTCTGATTGACGAACTGCATGGTGCCGCCGCCCACCAGCTTCTTCGTCTTCACCAGCGCGAGCTCCGGCTCGATGCCGGTGGTGTCGCAGTCCATCATCAGGCCGATGGTGCCGGTGGGCGCCAGGACGGAGGCCTGCGCGTTGCGGTAGCCGTGCTGCTCCCCGAGGGCGATGGCCTCGTCCCATGACTGCTTCGCCGCCGTCGAGCATGCCTTCGGGCACCAGGTCGGCGTCGATCTCATCGGCGGCCGCGCGGTGCTTGCGGATGACCCGGAGCATCGCGTCAGCGTTCGGCGCGTAGCCCTCGAAGGCACCCATCACCTCGGCGATCCTGGCCGATGTGCGGTAGGCCTGTCCGGTCATGATGGCTGTGATGGCTCCTGCCCACGCACGGCCGCCGTCGGAGTCGTACGGCAGGCCACGCGCCATCAGCAGCGCGCCGAGGTTCGCGTACCCCAGGCCAAGCTGGCGGTAGGCCCGTGCGTTCTCGCCGATCTTCTCGGTGGGGTAGCTGGACTCGCTGACCAGCATCTCCTGGGCGGAGAAGACGATCTCCACCGCGTGCTTGAAGCTCGCGACGTCGAACGAGCCGTCGTCTTCCAGGAACTTCATGAGGTTCAGCGAGGCGAGGTTGCACGCGCTGTTGTCCAGGTGCATGTACTCGCTGCAGGGGTTCGAGCCGTTGATCCGGCCGCGTCGCCGGGCACGTGTGCCACTCGTTGATCGTCGTGTCGTACTGCATGCCCGGGTCGGCGCACTGCCATGCCGCGTCGGCGATCTGGCGCATCAGGTCGCGCGCGCGGATGGTGTCCACGGTCTCGCCCGTGGTGACGGCCTTGAGCTTCCAGTCCTGATCCTGCTCGAAGGCCCGCATGAAGTCGTCGGTGACGCGGACCGAGTTGTTGGCGTTCTGATACTGGATCGAGGCGCTGTCCTTGCCGTCGAGGTCCATGTCGAAGCCGGCGTCGCGCAACGCGCGGGCCTTCTGCTCTTCGTTGGCCTTGCACCAGATGAAGTCCTCGACGTCGGGGTGGTCGACGTTCAGGATCACCATCTTGGCCGCGCGCCGCGTCTTGCCGCCGGACTTGATGGTGCCGGCCGAGGCGTCGGCGCCGCGCATGAAGCTGACCGGGCCGCTGGCCGTGCCGCCGCCCGCGAGACGTCTCCTTCGAGGAACGGATCCTCGACAGGTTGATGCCGGAGCCCGAACCACCCTTGAAGATGGTCCCCTCCTCGACGTACCAGTTGAGGATGGAGCTCATGTGGTCGTCGACCGCGAGGATGAAGCAGGCAGAGCACTGCTGCGGCGTGTCGGGCACGCCGACGTTGAACCAGACCGGCGAGTTGAACGCCGCCTTCTGGGTGACGACCAGGTGAGTCAGCTCCTCGGCGAATATCCTGCGCGTCCTCGTCGGTGGCGAAGTACCCGTGCTTGCGGCCCCAGCCCGCGATCGTGTCGACGACGCGCCCGCTGAGCTGGCGCACCGAGGACTCCCGCTGCGGCGTGCCCAGCGTTCCGCGGAAGTACTTCTGCGCGACGATGTTGGTGGCGTTCTGCGACCACGTGGCCGGGAACTCCACGTCGCGCTGCTCGAAGGCGTTCCCGCCCTCCTTGTAGTTCGGGATGACCGCATCGCGGATCTCCCATTCCACGTCATCGAACGGGTGCCGACCTTCGGTGGTGAAGTACCGCTTGAACGTCAGGCCTTCCCTGATGACCTCGACGTCCCCCTCTTTCGTCGCCACCGCGACCCCCTTCTCGTGTCGGACTACCTGTGGAAACCATGGGGAAAGAACTACATCCGTGTCATTCGGAGCTTGCAGATTGTGACCTGGGCAACCCCGCTCGTCAACATGATGTGGCGAGATTTATTGTCACCCACAACATCTAGTATCTCATGGATCGGGAGTACCGCCGACCTGGTTCCCTGTCGGAGCGGGCGGATCGCCCGCCTCAGGCCTTGGAACGGCGTTTCGCGGGCTCCTTCTTCTGGAGCGAGATCAGCTCGTCTTGGAAATCGGAGATCTCCTGGAAGTCCTTGTACACGCTCGCGAACCGGATGTATGCGACCTCGTCGAGACGTCGCAGATCCGCGAGGACGGCCACCCCAACCTGCTCGGACGTCACCTCGGGTCCGCGCCGCCGCATCCGCTCCTCCACCCGGTCCACGATGCGCTCCACCTGGGCGTCGGTCACGGGTCGGTTCTTCAACGCCTTGCGGACGCTGGCGTCGACCTTCGACCGTTGGAAGGGCATCTTCGAACCATCCCGCTTGACCACCATCAGCCCGACGTCCTCCACGCGCTCGAACGTGGTGTAGCGGCGCTTGCATTGGCTGCATTCGCGCCGCCTGCGGATGGCGCCGCCGCCCTCCGCGGGCCGGGAGTCGACGACACGATCGTCGTCCGCGCTGCACCAGGGGCATCTCATCGGCGGTCGCCACAACATATTGTGGCGGCGCGAACCCTACCCGCAGGATGTAGGTGCGTCAAGGCGGCCCCGATATCGGCAGACGTAGGCGCGATCAGGCCGACGGAAGGAAGAGGGTCTGCCCGGCGTGGAGCGAACCCGCGTCTAGACCGGCGTTGGACGACTGGATCCGTTGGACCCACGGACGTGGGTCCTGCCCTGGCGCCAGCCGCGCAGCGATGGCCCACAACGTGTCGCCGGCCTTGACGACGTAGGTGTGCCGCGCCACGGGTCGGAGGCCCGGGCTCCCCACCGCACCGGCGACCGGCCCGGAGAGCGCGGCGGCGATCAGCACCCCGGAGAGGACCGCGAGCGTACGTCGGCGACGAACGTATGTTCGACTCACGAAGCGAGCGTGACCGAACGCCTGTTCGATGTCAAGGGTCTGGTCGAACATATGTTTGCATCCTCCCCGGGTGGACTGCTAGCGTCGCGGCCATCGAGAAGGAGGCTAGCGAGCATGTCTGACACGCAGGTGGTCACCGCCCGCCAACAACGGATCCTCGACTTCATCGCGTCGACCGTCCGGGACCGCGGATACCCGCCCACCGTGCGGGAGATCGGCGAGGCCGTGGGGCTCACCTCGTCCTCGAGCGTGCACGCACAGCTCGAGAACCTGGAGCGCATGGGGATGCTCCACAAGGACCCCACCAAGCCGCGTGCGGTGACCCTGGACGGCCCCCGGGCGCCCGCCATCACCGTGCCCGTCGTCGGGCGCATCGCGGCGGGTGCACCCGTCCTCGCCACCGAGCAGGTCGAGGAATATGTCGCCGTCCCCCAGGGATTCGCCGACGACGCCGACCATTTCGCGTTGACGGTCCAGGGTGACTCGATGATCGGCGCCGGCATCTTCGAGGGCGATCTCGTGGTTATCCGGGCGCAGGATCACGCCCGCGACGGCGACATCGTCGCGGCACTGCTCCCCGGCCCCGCCGAGGACGAAGCCACCGTGAAACGACTGGGCCACGACGGCGACCGGGTGATGCTGATCCCCGAGAACCCTGCGTTGTCCCCGTTCGAGATGACGGACGGGCGCATCCTCGGCAAGGTGGTCGCGGTGATGCGGAAGCTCTGAGATCCGCTCGCTCAGCGACCGCGCCGGGCCTGTAGCGGAGCCCTCTCGCGACCGATACCCTGCGCAGCAGACCCCTCTCGACAGGAGCGACCATGCCCGAGGGCGAACGGTTCGAGGCGCAGATCCGATCTCAGCCGGAGGCGCTCAAACATCTTCTGAGCTCTCCGCAGACCCTCGAGGAGGTGCACGCCGCCGCGCAGGGTCTCCACCGCGCCCGCCGGATGTGGCTCGTAGGCACCGGCTCGAGCCTGAACGCGGCCGAGCTCGGCGCGGCGATGCTGCAGGAGACGGGCCGGACCGCGCTTGCCGTCTCCTCGATGCGCTTCGTGGATTGGGCGCCCTCAGTCGATCCGCGCGATGCCGTGATCGTGATCTCCCACACCGCCGAGAGCGCGTTCTCCCTCGCGGCGCGCGCCACGGCGTTCGCCGCCGGCATGGAGGTGCTGCTGATCACGCGGCGGGGCGCCGGCTTCCCCGGCTCGATCGAGACCGTGGAGCGGGAGTCGGCGCAGACCTACTCGGTCAGTTACACCAGCACGCTGCTCGTGCTCGCCATGCTCGCCCAGGCGATGGGGGCGCAGAGCTTCGCACCCGACACACTGACCGACGTGCCCGAGGCGGTGGCAGCCGCGATCGACGGTCCCGGCCTGCACGACGTCCCCGCCGATGCCCGCGTGGTGGCCTTCGTGGGAGCCGGTGCGGGCGGCATCACGGCCCGCGAAGGCGCCCTCAAGCTGCGGGAGGGGGCCGGGATCCTGGCCGAGGGCTACGACGCCGAGGGTTTCCTCCATGGCGCGGCGGTCCCGCTGGGAGCCGGCGACCACGTAGTCACGCTGACCCCGCCTGACGCAGAGGGGTTCCTCACAGCGCTCGGCGCCGCGGCGCGCGGCGCGGGCTGCGCCGTCACCGATCTCCACGAGCCGTGGCCCCTGCCCACCCTGCTGGCCCAGCTACCTCTCACCGCGAGGCTGCAGATGCTGACCCTTCGCCTCGCACGTGAGCGCCATGTCGATCCCGACGTCGTGGTCCGCGGTGCGTGGGAGGATCCGGCGCTCTGGTCACACGGCCGCCCTCCCATGTGAAAGCCCCGTCCGGGAAGCGGACCCGCTCAGGCCCCCCGCCTCCGCTCCGTGAGAACGAACTCCCGCACGGCGGCAAGCTCACGGAGCCCTATCCTAGCGTGGACCCAGGTCCCCTCCGGGTCGTGGCGCGTGGACAGCACCTCGGCGTCACGGTAGAGCCGCGACGTGAGATCCTCCCTGCCGTACGGGATCATGAGGGTGACCTCGACCGGCGGATGCGGCAGCGCCTCCTCAAGCGTCGACAGGAGGCCGTCGACCCCCTCCCCCGTCAAGGCGCTGACCGGTACGGCCCCCGGGAATCGGCGAGCGAGCCTGGCGCGCTCAGACCCAGCTCAGCCGGTCGATCTTGTTCAGGACGAGGAGCTCCGGCACGGCGCCGGCGCCGATCTCACCGAGCACCCTGCGGACCGCCTCCACCTGCTGGTCGAGCTCGGGGGAGGCGGCGTCGGCCACGTGGACGATGAGCTCCGCCATCGAGACCTCCTCGAGGGTGGAGCGGAACGCCTCGACGAGGTCGTGCGGGAGCTTGCTGACGAAACCGACCGTGTCGCTGACGGTGCAACGGCGACCGCCCGGTAGCTTCAGCCGGCGCACCGTCGGATCCAGCGTCGCGAACAGCTGGTCCGCGACCACGACCTCCGCCCCGGTGATCCGGTTGAGGAGCGTCGACTTCCCCGCGTTCGTGTATCCGGAGATGGACGCCTGGGGGATGCCGCTGTCCTGACGTCGAGCTCGCTTGGTTTCGCGGGTCCTCGACATCGCCTGGATATCGCGGCGGAGCTTCGTGATACGCCGGCGGATGTGTTGACGGTCGACTTCCATCTTGGTCTCGCCGCCGCCCATCCGGGTTCCGATGCCGCCCCCGGAGCGGCTGAGCGCCTCCCCCCACCCGCGGAGGCGGGGCAGGAGATAGTTGAGCTGGGCGAGCTCAACCTGTGCCCGACCCTCGCGGCTCCTCGCGTGCAGGGCGAAGATGTCGAGGATCAGCGCCGTCCGATCGATGACCTTCACACCCAATCGCTCCTCCAGCGAACGCAGCTGGCCGGGCGTGAGCTCGTGATCCAGGATGACGACGTCGGCGCCGGCTCCGTGGATCGTGTCGTGCAGGTCATCCAGCCTTCCCTTCCCGATGAACGTGGCGGGATCGGGCTCAGCCCTCGATTGGATCAGCCGCGCAACGGGTTCGGCACCCGCCGAGTCGGCCAGCGCGCCCAGCTCGTCCAGATCGGACTCGGCGATCCCCGGTCCGACACCCACCAACACGGCGCGCTCGCGGACCGCCGGCCGCCAGGTGGCGGACAGCGGGGACTCCAGGGTCTGGCGCTGCGGTGGTCGGCGGTTCCGCTCGCGACCCGGGGCGGCGTGCTCGGTCATCAGCTCATCGACACGCCGTGGTCGCGTAGGAGCTCGTTCAGGCGCACCTTGTCCTCCGTCCCCTGGCCTCGGTAGCCGATGATGAGCCCGCAGGGGAGGCCGTAGGCCCCCGCGGGGAACGACTTCGACCGGCTGCCGGGTATCACGACCGCGCTGCCCGGGACCTCACCCCGGTACTCAACGGGCTCCACGCCGGTCACATCGATCACCGGCGTGCTGGCCGTGAGCACGACACCGGTCCCGACGACCGCGTTCCGCCCCACATGGACACCCTCCACGATCACCACGCGGGAACCGATGAAGGCTCCGTCCTCGATCACCACCGGGGCGGCCTGCAGCGGCTCGAGCACCCCGCCGATCCCCACACCCCCGGATAGGTGGACATCGGCGCCGATCTGCGCGCACGAACCCACGGTGGCCCACGTGTCGACCATGGTGCCTGGTCCCACCCAGGCCCCGATGTTGACGTAGCTCGGCATCATGACCACGCCCGGTGACAGGTAGGCCCCGTAGCGCGCCACCGCGGGCGGTACCACGCGGACCCCCGCCGCCTCGTACCCCGTCTTCAACGGCAGGCGGTCGTGGTACTCGAACGGGCCCACGTCCGTGGTCGCCAGTCCGCGCACGCGGAAGAAGAGCAGCACGGCCTGCTTAACCCACTCGTGGACCTGCCAGCCGTCACCCTCGGACTCCGGCTCGGCGACGCGGATCTTTCCGGCATCGAGGAGCGCCACCGCCTCCTCCACAGCGGCGACGTCGAGGGAGCCGTCCGGGTCCGCGAATGACGACGCGATCCTGGCCTCGAGCGACGCGCTCACGCCTCGACCCCCTGGTTGCTCAGCACCCGTTCCAGGGAGGCCGCCGCGAGGCGACACTCCTCGACCGAGGGCACCATCGCCATCCGCACGAACCCCTCCCCCGCCGTCGCCGAAGAACGAGCCCGGCGCCACCACCACGTTCGCGCCGTCCAGCAGCTCTATCGACCACGCCAGGGCATCACGGCCCGCCGGGACTTCGACCCACAGGTAGAAGGTCGCGACCGAGCCGGCGACCCGGATCCCGAGCCGTCGGAACAGGTCGAGGAAGATCTCCCGCTTGGCGGCGTACCGCGCACGGTTCGTCCTCGACGTGCGCCTCGTCGTTCCAAGCGGCCACGGACGCGCGCTGGACGAACTCCTGCGGGGTGACCCCGACGCTGGGTCGCAGCGCGCTTGAGCGCCGCCTATCAACTCGGGGTCTCCCGCGACGAACCCGCTGCGATACCCCGTCATCGACGAGCGCTTGCTGAGGGTGTTGAGGGCCACGACACCCTGCAGATCGGCCGAAGCTGCAACACGCTCGCCGGCGGCCCCCCTCGAACCAGAGCTCGCTGTAGGCCTCGTCGGACGCCAGGAGCACCTCGTGGGCACGGCAGCCCGCGGCCTCCCGCAGGAAGTCGAGCGAGCCACGGCGCCGGTCGGGTTGTTCGGGTAGTTGAGCCAGAGCGAGCGCGGCACGGTCCCAGGCCTCCTCATCGACGCCGTCCAGGTCGGGAAGGAAGCCCGGTCCTCGCGTGAGCGGACAGCCGCAGGACACCGCCACCTGCGAACCTCGCGCCCCGTTCCGGGATCGGGTATCCGGGCGACCGTCGACGATCACGAGGTCCTTCGCCGGCCGCCGGATCCAGCACCGCTTGCGCCAGCGAGAACACCAGCTCCTTCGATCCGAGCAGCGGCAGGATCTGGGTGTCGGGATCCAGCCTGGACGCCGAAGCGGCGCTCGACCCATCCGGCGATGGCGCCACGCAGCTCTGCAAGGCCGCGCGCGCGTGGGTAGGAGGAGACGGGGACCACGGCATCCACGAGGGCGTGCGCGGATGAACGCAGGGGTGACCTCGCGCGGGTCGCCCACCCCGAAGTCGATCAACGTCGCGCCCCTCCGCCAGCGCCTCGGCCTTCCGGCCGTCGAGCGCCTCGAACGGATAAGGCTCCACCGCCCGGAGCCCCGGAGAAAGGTGCACCATCTACGCCTCCCGCGTCCCGCCTGGCGTCCGGGCCGCTCCCGGCGCCAGGAACGCCATCAGCACCTCGAACGCACCGTACCAGCGCCCCCGCATCGAGGCGCTCGTCGTCCCGATGAGCGTACTGCGGGTCGCCGGGACCGAAGTTCACGGCGTCGACCCCCGCGGCGGCGAACTCCGCGACCGGCGTCCAGGCCTGCTTCGGTCCCACGCTCAGTCCGCCGCCGGTCGCGCAACCGCTCCGACCAGGGGTCGTTCGGACGACGGTCACGGGCCCGGGAGGAGCGTTGCCCACGACCTCGACCTCCACCTGGTGCCCGGCGAGCAGCTCGCGGAGCCGCGTCTCCGCCTCCTCGGGCGTGCGGTCGGGGCATACCGGAAGTTGACGCTCGCCTCGGCGCGATCGGGCACGCACGTTTGTGGCGACGCCGCCCGCTGATGCCGTGACGCTCATCACCTCTCGGTAGACGAGGCCGTCGATCTCGACGTCACGCACGGGCAGCTCGGCGAGGCCACCGAGCGCGCTGATGGCCCGGTGGATCGCGTTGTCGCCCAGCCACGGTCGCGCGCTGTGCGCGGCCGTCCCACGCACCGTGACCACGACGTTCAGGTTCCCGAGGCAGCCGACCTCGATCGCGTTCTCCGTGGGCTCCATGCACGATCGCGAGGTCGGCGGCGGCCGCAGGCGGGGCACCGATCGAACAGCGGCAGCGAGCGCACTATGCGCCGCTCGGAAGCTCCTCGCGACCGAAGAACAGGTAGCCGACGTCCAGGTCCGAGCCTGCCGCCGGCCTCGATCGCTGCGGCGATCTCGATCATCACGGCGAGCCCGCCTTTCATGTCGGCCGCCCCCCGTCCAACGAGCCCGCCTTCGTCGCGGGCCGGGGGCCGCCGCGCCGACCCTGGGGCACCGTGTCGACATGGCCCGCGAGCAGCACGAAGGGCGCTCCGGGACGCCGGATGCTCGGCACGAAGAGGCCACCGAATCGTCCACATCCACCAGCTCCAGGTCGACTCCTCCCATCTCCTCGCGTAGGTGAACGAGGATCGCCGCCTCCTCCCGGCTCTCGGACGGGATCGCGACCAGGGCCAGGGTGCGTTCCACGAGGCGCTCCCGCGAGGTCGACCGGTCCGCGCGATCCCGTCACAGCGCCGCCGCGTCGACCGTGCCGTCGAACACGAACGCCACCGGGCCGCCGAGGCGCACGGCGCCGTCAGGCTCCCGGGTCGACTCGGAGATCGCCACCCCGGAACCGCACGACGGCCTCCGCGGAGGCGAGCCCCGCCTCGTTCGCCGCCACCGCCACGGCGCACGCGCCGGTGCCACAGGCCAGCGTCTCCCCGACGCCCCGCTCCCAGACCCGGACGTCGATCCGATCGGACCCAACCCGCGCGAACTCCACGTTCGTGCGCTCCGGGAACCACTCGTGGTGCTCGAGCGCCGGGCCGATGTGTTCGACGTGGATAGCGCTCCGGATCCTCTTCGAGGAACAGGACGAGGTGCGGGTTGCCCATCGACAGCGCGCTGGCAACGGTGGACCGTCCGTCGCCCAGATCGAACGGCTGGCCCAGGAACGTCTCCCATGCCGGCCCCGCCATAGGTATCTGTGCCTTGGTGAATCCAGGCGACCCCCATGTCGACGGTCCCGCCGGTCGACATGCCCGTCGGGAGTCGTCCAGATCGACCGCGCCGGACGCCCGCCGGCGTCCAGACCTCGAACGAGGTCTCGGCGGTCAGTCCACGCTCGAACACGTAGGCGCCCAGGCATCGCATCCCGTTGCCCGACATCTCGGCCGGTCGATCCATCTGCGTTCCGCAGGTCGAACGCGAACGCCGTCGCACGCCCGGGGCCGACCCGGATCACGCCGTCGGCACCGATCCCGCGTCCAGCGATCGCAGAGCGCCGTGGCCTCTTCGGCAGAGATCGGCGCGTTACGCCGTCGAGATCGTCCACGACCACGAAGTCGTTGCCCGCGCGCCTGGTACTTCGCGAACGCGCGGTGCCGTCATGGGCTCCTCCAGGTAGGCCCGACACCTCGTCCTCGACCTCCTCGGCGCCACCCTCCGGCCCGCTTCGAACCAGCGGATCCGCGGGTCCCGCCGGAACCACGCCATCTGGCGTCGCGCGAGGTTGCGGGTGCGCGCCGATCGTCCGCGTCCACGGCCTCCTCCAGGCTCAGGCCTCCCTCGCAGATGCCGGGCCAGCTCAGCGTAGCCGATGGCCTGCGTGGAGGTCAGCCAGCCCCCGAACCCGCCGGCTACCAGCCCGTCGACCTCGTCCAGCCACCCGCTCGTCGAGCATCCGACGAACGCGCATGCGGATCCTGGCGTCGAGCGACCGTTCCGGTCGATCGAGATACCGGCGGCGAGCACGCTGTCGCCCGGGTAGCGGTTCCCAGGCGTCCGCGAATCCGCTGAACGGCCGGCCCGTCACCGCGGCCACCTCGAGCGCCCGCACGATGCGGCGCACGTTCGCCGGCTCGATCTTCGCGGCCGCCGCGCGGGTCGAGTCCACGCAAGCGGTCGTGGATCCGCGCCGCGCCCACGACGCCGCGGCCTCCCGCTCGAGCTGTCGCTCGGGTCCCGGTGTCCGTCGCCGGGGAACCGCAGATGGTCCACGAGCGCACGGAAGTACAGGCCCGAACCCGCCCACCAACAGCATCGGCCGGCGATGCTCGGTCCGACTCCGGCCATCACCTTCAACCCCTCATGCCTGGAACCGCGCGACGCTGAACGGCTCGGAGGGTTCGCGAGGTCGAGCAGATGGTGCGGCACGAGGCCGCGCTCCGCGCGGGGTCGGCTTGGCCGTACCGACGTCCATGCCCCGGTACACGAGCATCGAGTCCACGCTGACGATCTCGGCCCTCGAGCACCCCAGGGCCAGGCGGATGCCGCATCGGCGTCTTCCCGGAGGCGGTCGGACCCACCAGCGCAGCGGCGTGGCTCCGAAGCCGCCTCAGCTGCGACGGCTAGCCGGGCAGGCGCGCGCACGACCTCGCCGAGCAGGTGATGGGCGCGCGGCCCCGGTCACGCGCGCCTCGACGAACGTCCCCGGCGTGAGCGCCTCCTCCAGGTGCACGATGCGGTTCGTGCGCGTACGGGCCTGCGTCGACCGGCCCTTGCGGTCCCCTCCCTCCACGAGCACCTCGACCGTGCGACCCACCTGCGCCTGCGACGAGGCGAGGCATCCGCCTCCTGCAGCGCCATTGCAGCCGATCGAAGCGCTCCTGGACGACCTCGGCTTGGGGACCTGATCGTCGAACGCCGCCGCGAGCGTCCCGGGGCGAGGCGAGTACTGGAACATGAAGGCGCTGTCGAAGCGCGCCTGCTCGCACCACGTCCAGCGTGCTGGGCGAAATCGTCCTCGGTCTCCCCCGGGAACCCGACGATGACGTCGGTGGACACGGCGATGTCGGGTATGGCCTCCCGGATCGCGTCGAGCCAGCCGAGGTAGCGCTCGCGCCGGTAGGAGCCGCTGCATCGCCTTGAGGACGCGATCGGAGCCCGACTGCAGGGGGAAGTGGATGTGCTCGCATACGGCGGGGGTCTGCCGCCATCGCCTCGATCACGTCGGGGGTGAAGTCGTGGGGATGCGGGCTCGTGAACCGGACGCGCCGGATGCCGTCGACCCCACCCACCTGGCGCAGCAGCGAGCGAACAGCGGCTTGGTCGCCGAGCCCGGCACGGTGACGTCGCGGCCGAACGTGTTCACGTTCTGACCCAGCAGCGTCACCTCGACGACGCCCCGTCGGACGAGACCTTGAACCTCGGCGAGGATGTCGCCGATGGAACGAGACCGTTGCGGACCTCGGACCAGCGGGCACGATGCAGAACGTGCAGCCGTTGTCGCAACCGGGCGCGATCGACACCCAGGCGCGGAAGGGATCGGCTCGGACGGCGCGGGAGCGCGCTCGGGAACGTCTCGGTGTACTCGCGAACGTCCATCTGCGGACCGTCTGTCTCCGAACGGCGCAGCAGTTCCAGCAGGTCCGGCAACGCATGCGTCCCGACGACGACATCCACCCAGGGGGCTCGCTCGCGGATCGCGCCCTGGTCCTTCTGAGCGAGGCAGCCGCTGACCACGATCTTGAGCTCGGGCCGTCGCGTGCTTCAGCGGCTTCAGGTGCCCGAGGTTGCCGTAGAGCTTGTTGTCCGCGTTCTCGCGGATCGCGCACGTGTTGAGCACGACCACCCTCGCGTCCTCGAGGTCTTCGGTCGGGGTCATCCCGTCCGCCATGAGGAGGCCGCCGATGCGCTCGGAGTCGTGTTCGTTCATCTGGCACCCGAAGGTGCGGATCAGGTAAGTCCGTTCCATCTTGCACGAGCGTATCGGAGACGGAGGTGAAAGCCGCGTCGCCGGACGCCGATGGTGGTTCCAGACAGACCCAACGAGCGCATCACACGGAGCTATGTCGAAAGCAGCGAACCGTCGGCACCTCGAAGCGGCCCTGACCGAGGCTGAGCGCGCCCTTGACGCGCTCCGCTCCCAGCTGGCCGATACCCAGAAGACGAACAGGGACCTCACGGCTCGGATGACGGAGCTCGAGGGTGAGCTCGAACGCCGGCCTCCGGCGACCGACGTGGGATACGAGGACACGGCACCCCCTGAGGACGACGGCACCCTGCGCGACGCCCTGTCGCGAGAGTGGCAGCTCGCCCGCCGGGTCGCCGAGCTGGAGGCGTCGCGGTCGATGGAACCCGCGCCGTCGGAAACCAGCGAGGAGCTGGATGCGCTCAGGGAACGGATCGACACCCTGGGCCTGCAGTTGGATGCAGCGCGCGCCCGCGAAGACGAGCTGGCGGTGCGCGCCATCCGTGCCGAGCGGACGCTCGCCGAAACGGGCGCCCGCCTCGCGGAGCTCGGGCAGCGGGCTGACGAGGCGGACGGGCTCGAGGCGGCCTTGACCGAGTTGCGCGACGAGTCCGCAAGAGCAGCGGTGGAGGCCCGCGGGCGCGAGGACGACTTGCGCGCCCAGTTGGACGAGGCGCTCGTGCGTGCCACGGGCCTGGAGGCCGACCTGACGGCATCGGTTGAGGCGACGGAGCGAGCGGTCCTGGCGACCGACGATGCCACCACCCGTGCAGCCGTCGCCGAGGACCGGCTGCGCGCCACCGGACTCGAGCTCGCCGCCGCCACCGACGTCCTGCGTCACCTGGAAGAGGTCTTCGCCGCTGTCCGCGAGCGTGTCGACAGCCCGAGCGAAGGGGCGGTCCTCGATGCTGAGGCGGTCTCCACGGAGGCTGACCTCCCCGCTCTGAGGGACCCGAGGCGATCGTCGCGGGAACGGCCGGCACCCCCGTTCGACTCCTGGAAGTCGAGGACGTCACCGGGATCGCCGACCTCGAGTACGGCCCCGGTGCGCCGGCCGACCTTGCTGCCCTGAGTGACGTGGTGGCCGTTCCGGGCACGCTCGATCAGCTCGGCGAGCCCATGTACCCAGGGATACATGTGAAAGCTGCGGCGCTGTTCTCGGAGCTCATCCGCAGGCGTCCCTACCTGCAAGGGAACCGCCGCATCGCGCTTCTGGCCACCGTGCGATTCCTCGATCTCAACGGATACGACGTGGCGGGCGGAGAGGACGCGCTCGCGGAGCTTGCACTCGCGATCGAGACCGGCGATGTACCGCTGCTCTCGATCGCCGCCACGCTCGAGGCACTGACCGTTCCGCGAGACGCCGATCCCAGCTCATCCATACAGGACGTCGGGTAAAGGACCTCGAGGGAACGCCGATGAGACTCCCGAGGCCCCGACCCCAACCGGATCCCGGAAGAAGGAACGACATGCCCGACGAACAGGCTCCTCGTACGGACGACGACGCTGCCGAGGCGATCGACGGTTCGGTGCCGCCCGATGAGGTGGATGCGGAGATGCCCGCGCACGCCGACTTCGACGTTCCAGGCTTCTCGGAGATGAGCGCAGAAGACATGGGGTCCGCGGCGGAGGACCCCGTCGTCGCCGACGAACGCGACCGCGGGGACAACATCGAGTTCCGGACGCCCGTCGTGCCGGAGGAGCGTGCAGATCAGCTTGCCCGCCGCGTGGCCGAGCTCGAGGTTCGTCGCGCCGCGGATCCCGCCTCGGCCACCATCGACCGGATCGCCGAGCTCGCCGAGCGCGTCGACGCGCTCGAGCTGCAGCTCGCGGCGGCACGTACTCGCGAGGAGGAGCTGACGGCCGAGACGGTCCATGCCGCATCGGTCCTCAGCGAAACGGGCGATCGACTCGCCGAACTCGGGGATGCGGCCGACCGCGCGGCCACCCTCGAGGCGGAACTGTCTCAGACGCGCGAGGCCCACGACGCGGCGGTCGCCTCCCACACGGAACTGATGCGGGCCCACGAGGCCCTCGTCGCCGAGCATGATCGTCTGACGGAGGAGATCGGTCGCTCGGAGAGGCAGGCGGAGGAGGCGGGAGCCGCGCGTGAGGCCGCCGAGGCCCGTACGCGGGAGCTCGAGGAAGCCGTCACGGAGACCACGCTGGAGCGCGACGGTGCGCGCTCCGAGCTGATGCGTTTGATGGAGGAGGGGCAGACCCTCGGGACCAAGCTGACCACCCTGGAGCTGGACCTGGGACACGCCCGTGAAGAGCTCGATGCGGCGCTCGCCCGATCCCGCATGATGGAGGAGACCCACGAAGAGGAGCTGCGCGCGGCTCGGGCCGAGTCGTCCCAGGCCGAGGCCGCGGCTAGGAGCCGGGCGGCGCAGCTCGAAGAGGAGCTCGCCGGTACGAGCGAGCGGATCGGCGCGCTCACGGGCGAGCTGGAGAGGATCACGGCGATCAAGGATGAGACCGCCCGGGCGCGCGAGGACCTCGAGCGCCAGCTGGAGGAGCTCATCGCGGAGCAGGCCGATGCGGCGGAGACGGTCGAGGCGCTCCGCGCGGAGATCGCCCAGACCAGCACGGCACGCCAGGAGGCCGTGGCTACCGCAGAGACGGCTGGGGCGCGCGTGGCGGACCTCGAAGCCGCGCTGACGGCGGCCGAGGCCGCGCGCGACAGCGGAGTAGAGGAGCTATCAGCCGCCCTGGAGGCCGCAGCTCTCCGTGAAGCGGAGACCGCTGCGGTGAAGGCGGAGCTGGAGGCGCAGATCGCCCTCGCGAACGAAACGACCGAGGCCGCCCGCCAGGAGGCCAGGACCACCGCAGAGCGGCTGGACGCGCTGATCGAGGAGGCGGCAACGCTGCGATCGGGGAACGAAGAGGCTGCTTCGGAGATCGTCGAGCTTCGCGCTTCGCTCGAGCGGACGACCGCTGAGCTCGACCAGGTGCGCACGACGCAGCAGCTGGTCGTCGGCGAGGCGGACGCCGTGCGTGAGTCCTATGAGGAGATCCAGGAACGCTTCAGAGCGTTCCAGACTGAGGCTGAGGGCTCAGCCGAGCGCGTCACCGCGCTCGAGGCCGAGCTCGCCACGACCAGGGAGGACGCGGCGGTCGAGCCGGTCCGAGGCTGATGGCCTGCGTGCCCAGCTCAGCTCCCTCACCGACCGGCTCGAGGCCGTCCCGCCCGTCGACGCGGTCCAGCTCGACCAGCTCAGGAGCGCCGCCTCCGCGGCCGAGACCAGGGCCACCGAAGCCGAGCTCGTCGTCGCCGACCTCCGGTCGAGGATCGAAGCCCAGGCCGCCACGGAGGACGCCGAGGAAGCCGCCAGCGAGGAACTCGAGACGCTCCGCGGTCAACTCACGGACGCCAACACCTCGCTGGCCGAGGCCGAGGTCAGGATCTCGGAGCTCGAGTCGGCTGCGGCCGCCCCGGCGTGGAGCGGCTCAGAGGACGCCGGCCCCGGCGGGACCGACGGCGATCTGCGCGCCACCGTCGCCGAGCTCGAGGCTCAGCTCGAGGCGACCGAGGTTCGGGCGCGGCGTGCCTATGCCGCTGCCGAGTCGGCAGAGGCGGCTCTGCGCTTCGCGAAGGAACGGGGCGAGGTCGTCGCGAGCGACCCGGCCATGGAGGCTGAGGTCACGCGCCTGCGCGCCCAGGTAGGCGAGCTGATGACGAAGGTCGCCGACTCGGAAGCCGCACGCCGTCGGGCCGAGGCCGATGCCGAGGCTCTCCGCGCCGGCGTCGAGCCGAACGCCCTTCAGGACCCGTTGGGCACCGAACCCCCGGCCGTTGTCTCCGAGGGCCCCACGGCCAGCGCGGATGAGGCGGACGCGGATCCCGAACCCAAGGACGACTCGGATGTTCGGGACGACCAACATGACGAGGTCCCGGACGGGAGCGCCTCGGCGGAGCCGCCCGCGGAGGAAGCGGAGGGCAAGAGCCTACGCGGGCGACTCGTCGACAGCGTGAACAGCCGCAAGGGTCGTTCCGCCGACGTTCAAGAGTGGCGCTGAACGAGGGGCCGGGCTAGCGGGCGTACTCCGTCGCGCGCGTCTCCCGCACCACGGTGATCTTGATCTGCCCCGGGTACTGCAGCTCCTCCTCGACCTGTTTCGCGATGTCGCGCGCGATCACCTGAGCGCTCAGATCGTCGACGTCCTCCGGCTCCACCATGACGCGCACCTCCCGGCCGGCTTGCATCGCGAACGTCTTCACTACCCCGGGGTGTGCGGTGCAGATCTCCTCCAGACGCGCGAGCCGTTTGACGTAGGTCTCGAGCGATTCCCGCCGGGCACCGGGGCGACCCCCACTCATGCCGTCAGCGATCTGGGCGAGCACCGCATGGATCGAGTGCTGCTCCACCTCGCCATGGTGAGACTCGATGCAGTGCACGACCTCCGGATCTTCCTTCATCCGCCGGGCGATCTCGGCGCCGATGATGGCGTGGGAACCCTCGATCTCGTGGGTCACCGCCTTGCCGATGTCGTGGAGGAAGGCTCCCCGCTTGGCGATCGTCGGATCCACACCTATCTCCGAGGCCAGCGCCGCCGCGATGAACGCCGACTCCACCAGATGCTTCAGCACGTTCTGCCCGTACGACGTCCGGTACCGCAGGCGGCCCAGAAGCTTGATCATCTCCGGGTGGATATCGGTGATCCCGACCTCGGCGACCGCGTCCTCTCCGGCGCGCCGCACCTCCTCATCGAGCTCACGCAGGGAGCGTTCGTGCACCTCTTCGATGCGGGCCGGATGGATCCTCCCGTCCGCCACGAGCTTCTCGAGCGTCATCCTCGCAGCCTCCCGCCTGACCGGGTCGAAGCACGAGAGGACCACCGCCTCGGGTGTGTCGTCGATGATGACGTTGACTCCCGTGGTGGCTTCGAACGCGCGGATGTTCCGCCCTTCCCGGCCGATGATCCGACCCTTCATGTCCTCCGACGGGAGGGCGAAGACGCTCACCGTGGACTCGGCGGTCTGTTCGGAGGCGACGCGCTGGATCGCGATCGTCACCACCTTGCGAGCTCGTTCCTCGCCCTCCTCACGTGCGCGCTGTTCGATCTCTCGCACCTGGCTCATCGCCGCCCGCTTCGCATCGTCGACGATCTGGACGACGAGTTGGTCCCGCGCCTCGGTGGATGTCATGCCGGCGATCTTCTCCAGCTGCGCCCGATGCAGCTCCGTGGCCCGCTCTAGCTGCGTTCGAACGTAGGTGAGCTTCTCCTCACGCTCCGAAAGGTCGGCCACGTGCGCGTCGACCTTGGCCGTCTTCTCCTTCAGCTCCACCTCGGCGTCGGTGAGACGGCGTTCCAGCCGTCCGATCTCCTCACGTCGGGTGCGTACGTCCTCGTCGAGATCACGGCGCATGCCGGCGATCTCGTCTTTCGCCTCGCTCAGGGCGCGCTTCGAGGCGGCGTCGGCCTCCCTCTCGGCTTCCAGGAGGCGTTGCTGTGCCTGCGTTTCGATGCTCTGGGCCCGTTGGGCGGCGACGGACTTGCGATAGGCGAACCCGGCAGCGAATCCGGCCAGCAGCGCCGCCGATCCCGATCATTACGGAGGTCATGGATTCCTCCCAGCACTCGTAGCGTCATGGGAGAGGACCTTCGAGATCCCGGGCTCAGCGAGGCCTCGCGATCCGACGTCTCAGCGCATCAGCAGGCGCACCGACATCGTCGGACGCGCACCGGTTCCGTGCGGGTTGTCGAGAGCTCGGTCGGGGTCACGGTCGTCAAGATGGTCTCGTTGATGTGGGATTTCGCGAAGTATTCCTCTCGTGTTCACGATGCTACGTGCCATCCTCACGTGACACAAGGTCCCGGAGGGCTAGAACTCCTCCGCCTCCACGTCGAGGGCCAGGCGGGAGGCTCGGCGCGCCACCTCCGGGCCGTATCCCCTGCGCATGAGCGCCGAGGACAAGCGGGCGAAGGCCTTCGCGGGTTCGACCCCACGGAGACGGCTCGCGCGAGCTCGCGCGAGCTCGAGGGCGCGAGCGTCATCTCCGGAGCGCTCGTCCTCAACGACCGACTCGATCACCGAGGCGGCGACACCCTTGCTCCGGAGCTCCGCGCGAACGGCGTGGGTGCCCATCCGCCTCACCGCGAACCGATGCTCTGCCAGCTGCCTCGCGAAGGCCTCGTCGTCGACGAGCCCGACCTGTTGGAGTCGCCCCAGGACGTCGCCTACCTCCTCGGGCTGGAAGCCGGCGGCCGTCAACCTCGTCTCGAGCTCGTGCCGGCTCCGTGCTCGCACCGCCAAGAGCCCGAGCGCGCGCTCGTGGCAGCTCTTCGGCTCCTTGACGGATCGAGCGCCCACGGCCGTGACTAGGCGTCTGCTTTCGTCTTGGACTTCCCGTTCGCCGGCTCTTTGGACTCATCCTCTTCGAGGACGAGGTCGGGCACGATCTCGATGGGGGTCTCCTCACCCTCCTCACCGAACGCGGTGAGGCCGACCGCCTCTCGGATCTTCCGCTCGATCTCGTCGCGCATCTCGAGGTGTTCGGCGAGGAACGCGCGGGCGTTCTCCCTGCCCTGGCCCAGCTGCTCGCCCTCGTAGGTGAACCAGGCTCCCGACTTCTTGATGATCTCGAGGTCGACCCCGACGTCGAGGAGCGAGCCTTCCTTCGAGATGCCCTTGCCGTACATGATGTCGAACTCGCACTGGCGGAACGGCGGAGCCACCTTGTTCTTGACCACCTTGACCCTCGTCCGGGAGCCCACGACCTCCGTGCCGTCTTTGAGGTTCTCGATCTTGCGGACGTCGAGCCGGACCGACGAATAGAACTTGAGGGCGCGGCCTCCCGGTGTGGTCTCGGGCGAGCCGAACATGACCCCGATCTTTTCCCGCAGCTGGTTGATGAAGATGGCCGTGGTATCGAACTTCGACAGGGATCCCGAGAGCTTCCTCATGGCCTGTGACATCAGGCGGGCCTGCAGACCGACATGGGTGTCGCCCATCTCGCCCTCGATCTCCGCACGCGGCACCAGCGCCGCCACGGAGTCGATCACCACGATGTCGAGGGCGGCGGAACGCACCAGCATGTCGGCGATCTCCAGCGCTTGCTCCCCCGAGTCCGGCTGCGACACCAAGAGTTCGTCGATGTTGACGCCAAGCTCGCGTGCGTACGTGGGGTCGAGCGCGTGCTCCGCGTCGATGAAGGCGGCGATCCCGCCCTTCGCCTGCGCCTCCGCGATGATGTGGAGGCTGACCGTGGTCTTACCGGACCCCTCGGGCCCGAACACCTCGACGATGCGGCCGCGCGGGATGCCTCCCACGCCCAGCGCGAGGTCGAGCGCGAGCGAGCCCGTGGGGATGACCGTGAACCCCGCGCCCGCTGGGTGCTCCCCCAACTTCATGACCGCGCCCTTGCCGAACTGCTTCTCGATCTGCTGGAGCGTGACGTCGAGCATCTTGTCGCGATCCACCGTTCCCTCCTTCTGTCCCGCGGTTCCCCCGGCGGGGAGGTGCCGTCGAACCTGTAGCCCTGATGGACCGCGCAGGTTAGCGAGCGGGTCTGACATAAGTTACACCCCTGTCATCCGATGGGTTCCAGGGGTCGGAGGCTACCCGAACACGTGTTCGAACGCAAGGAGCTCACCTTGGGAAGCTGAGCCGCCTCAGAGGCTCGTACCTGGGTCCCCGTCCTTCGAGGCGGCTGCGCATCAGCGCGAACCCCTCCACCTCGAACCCGATCTGTTCGAATGCCGGGGCGCCGCCGAGGTCCAGCGACGTCGGGCGGCGGGTCCTCGCGAGGGTGATGTGAGGTCTGAACGCGCGATCCGCCTGTCCGAACCTGCCCTCCAGCGCTCTCTGCACCGCCTCGGCGAGCTTCGAGAGACCCTCCCCATCGTCCAGGCCCGCCCATAGGACGGTGGCGCGGCGGGAGGCGGGGAAACACCCCAGCCCGGTGATCCAGGTGGGGAACGGCGACGTGCGAGCGGCCACCCGATCCAGCACCGACACGATCTGCTCGACGTCCTCGGCCGGGCGTTCCCCGAGGAACCGCAGCGTGACGTGCCAGCGCTCGGGGGGCGCCCATCGCAGCGTCGCCCACCGGCCGCGAAGGGGACTGACGTTGCGATCGATCGCCGCCCTTACGTGCTCCGGAAGCTCGACGGCCACGAAGAGTCGCGGGCGACCGTCGACCACCTTCGGATCCGCCACGTCAGATCACGCGATCGCCCGTCGCCAACGGCGCACCCTCGAGGTGGCGGCGCACGAGGTCGAGCGCAGATTGCTCCGCCAGGCGGCGCACGCGCGCACGGCCTCCGGGCGCGACGTAGCCGCGCGCGTGCTCCACGCCGTCGGCGTGCAGCGCCAGCCAGACGGTGCCCGGCTCGGCTCCCCCATGCGACTCGGGGCCCGCGGCCCCGGTGAGGGCGATCGCGACATCGGCACCGAACACGCGCCGAGCCCCCGCGGCCATCTCGATCGCGCAATCCCGGCTCACGACCCCCGGCCCGGCGAGCGTGGCCTCCGAGACGTCGAGCAGGCGCCGTTTCGCCTCGGGTGTATAGACGACCGCAGACCCACGGAAGTAGGTGGACGCACCCGCTACAGAGGTGATCCGGGCGCCGACGCTGCCGCCCGTGAGCGACTCCGCGCAGGCGAGCGATAGACCGGCCTCCGTAAGGAGGCGTCCCACGGCCTCCTCGAGCGCCTCGTCGCGGTCGGTGAACACCGCGTGGCCGAGCCGGGCGCGAACCTCGGCGGCCACGGGAGCGATCATCGCCTCGGCCTCGCCGACGCCGCGAGCCTTCGCCGTGACGCGCACCTTGACCTCTCCGGCCGAGGCCAGGAAGGCCACGGAGGGATTCGTCGTGGCAGCGAACAGGTCGGCCACCAGCTCGGCGACCCTGGACTCTCCGATACCGGTGCAGCGCAGGATGCGGGACCGCACCACGCCCGCTCCGGCCAACTCGGTCAGCTCGGGGAGCACCGTGGACTCCATCATCTCGACCATCTCGGAGGGGACACCGGGCAGCGCGTAGATCCGTCGACCTCCCTCGAAGCTGGCGATCAGGCCCGGCGCCGTGCCGGACGGCCAGATCGTGCGGGCTCCGCGGGGGACGTCCGCCTGCCGCAGGTTGCTGGAGGGCATCGGCCCCGCGCGGAAGGATGCGAAGCGTTCGTAGAGGAAGGCCTCTATCTCGGGATCGCGCTCCATCGGGACCCCCATCAGCTGCGCGAGGACGTCTCGGGTGATGTCGTCCTGGGTCGGTCCCAGCCCCCCGGTCACCACGACCACGTCGGTACGACCCAACGCGGAGCGCAGGACGCCTTCGATCCGGTCGACGTTGTCGCCCACGACCTCGTGGTAGAGGACGTCGACGCCGATCTCCGCGAGGCGGTCGGAGATCCACTGCGCGTTGGTGTTCGCGATCTGTCCGAGCAGCAACTCCGTTCCCACCCCGACGATCTCGGCTCGCATCGTCCCTCTCCTCTACGGCGTCGCGGACACGGAAGGCAGCGGCGATCCCGCGACCGACGCCGAACCCGAGGTGCTCGGTGCTTCGCTCGGTGGGAGCGTCGCAGAGGGCGAGGGCCACGTGGACACGATCGCGTAGGTGAACGTCCGCTCCCACGGCTGTCCCGGCTCCCCGGGCGCCCCGAGGTCACGACCGGCGACGACGACCTGGACGCTCCCGCCGTCGGCGAGCTGGATCGTGAGGGTGTCGGTCGCCGCGAACGCCCGCTGCTCGCCGGTCCGCATCGTGTACGTGGCGGCCTCCCCGTCCACGGTGACGGTGACGTCGGCCCTCGTTCGGGCGATCAGGGTCGCATCGATCGTTCCCTCCACGGGCTCGGGCGTCGGGGTGACCGTCGGGATGGCGGCGGCGGGCGGCGTGGAGTGATCCCGAGACAGCAGCCCGAAGATGAGGAGGACCCCCACCAGGAAAGCTGCCGTGATCAGCAGGAGCCGCTGGTTGTCCCGGATCCGCGTGGCGGCGATCGCCCGTTCGACCCGGCCGAGCTGCCGGGGCGGTGGTGGTGGCTCGGGATCGTCGGCGTGCCGAAGGTACGCCGTCATCACCTTCTCCGAGCTCAGGCCGAGGTACGCCGCGTAGGTACGCAGCGCCGCCCGCGCGTAGACCTCGCCTCCGAACGCATCGAAGTCCTCATCCTCGAGCGCCCTGAGCTGGTCCACGCGGAGCTTCGTGTCGCGGGCCGCGTCCTCCAGCAGCAGGCCGCGGAGCTCCCGCGCCTTCTGCAAGGCTGACCCGACCCCGATCACGCCGTCGTGGGAGGGTGAGCCGGCCATGGGTTCGCCTCGCGATGATAGCGGGCCCACCGCTACACTCCCCGCGTGATGCGTGGCGATGGCGTGCTGACGGTGGTGGTCGAGATCCCGAAGGGGTCACGGAACAAGTACGAGATGGACCACGTCACCGGGGAGATCTTCCTCGACCGGATGCTGTTCACCTCGATGCAGTACCCGGCCGACTACGGCTTCATCGACGGCACGCTCGGCAGCGACGGCGACCCGCTGGACGCCCTGGTCTTCGTGGGCGAGCCGACCTTCCCCGGCTGCCGGATCCGCGTGCGGCCGGTCGGCCTGTTCCGGATGCAGGACGAGAAGGGGGTGGACGAGAAGATCCTCTGCGTTCCGCTCCGCGACCCCCAGTGGTCGCATGTGGGAGATCTCGGTGGGCTCCCGCTACCGCTGCTCAACGAGATCGAGCACTTCTTCCAGGTGTACAAGGACCTCGAGGGCCACAAGGTCGCCACGGACGGTTACGAAGATCGCGCAAGCGCCCTGCGGACGATCGAAGATGCGTTCTTGCGGGCTGAGGACCACGGGTAGGTCCGATGAGCACGCCCCTGCCGCGCGGAGAACGCGTCGCGTTGCGCCGGCCGCGCGAACGGGATCGCGCGGAGTTCCTGATGCGTGTCAACGCCAGCCGTCGTCTGCTGTCCCGATGGGGCACCTACCCGGATTCCGACGAGGCCTTCGACGCCTTCCTCGCCCGATCCAGGATGCAGACAGAGGAGCGGTACCTGGTCCGCCGCACTGACGACGACGCGATCGCGGGTGTCTTCAGCGTGGGTCAGATCTTCTACGGCTCGCTCTGCTCCGCCTACCTCGGCTACTGGGCCTTGGTGCCGTTCGCCGGGAAGGGGTACATGCGCGAGGGGATCGAGTTGGTGCTCGATCACACCTTCGGTCCGCTCGGCCTCCATCGGCTGGAGGCCAACATCCAGCCGGGGAACGAACGGTCGATCGCCCTCGTCCGCGGCGCGGGATTCCGCCGCGAGGGGTTCTCCCCCAGGTACCTCCGGATCAACGGACGCTGGCGGGACCACGAGCGATGGGCCATCACCGTCGAAGACCGATCCGGCCGCGCGCGGCGTCGGCGCACGACCTAGGTCCCTGGTCCCGTTCGATATCGCCTTCCGCCGTCTGTGCACCCCCTGACCGGGTGACTACATTCACCCCAAGAGAGGGATACGACCAGGATGGAGCGAGACGTGAACGACCTGACTTGGCAGATCTCGCCGCTCGCGGCGATCCATGAACCCGTCACCCAGCCGGGCGCGCTCGCCGAGGGTCCGGTGAAGTTCCTCCTGGTCTCCGGGCAGCTCGATGACGGGCGCTGGGGTCTGGTCGGCGCGTACTGGCTCTCCATCGACGCGGAGCGCGGCGGCTTCGTGGTCTCTCCCGACGCGATCTGGACCGGCAGCGAGCTGGTGCGGAGCCTCAAGGGGGCACGCACCCGGGGGTGGGGGGCCGAGAGGATCTATGCGTACTGGCGCGCTCAGGTGGGCATGGCGGGCAAGGTCATGATCGACCCGCAGCAGCACGCCGACACGCTGTTCCACGTCGCACGGCGCGTCGGCGCCCTCTAGGGACCACGCCAGGGATCGCGCCCATCTCACGCGGTGCGGCGTGACTCCCATTCGTCGAGGGTCATGAGTACATCCCGCGCCTTCGATCCCTGACCGGGGCCGACGACGCCCTGCTCCTCCAGCAGATCCATCAAGCGGCCCGCCCTGGCGAACCCGACCTTCAGCTTGCGCTGCAGCATCGAGGTTGAGCCGAGTTGCGAGCGGATCACCAGGTCGGCCGCCTGGTTCAGGAGATCGTCGTCGTCGCCCAGGCCCGAGCCCGAAGCGCTCAGCTCGGCCTCGGTCGGCGGCCGTCCGAGCCCCTCGATGTGCTCCTCGTACACGACCTCGCGCTGTGTCCGGATGAAGTCGGTGACCCCTTGGATCTCGGCCTCGGTGACCCATGCGCCCTGCAGCCGTGCGGGTTTCGAGGCGTTCGCGGGCGCGAAGAGCATGTCGCCGTGGCCCACGAGCTTCTCCGCACCGTTCTGATCCAGCACGACGCGGCTGTCGGCCTGCGAGGACGTCATCAACGCGATCCGGCTGGGGATGTTCGCCTTGATGAGCCCGGTTACGACGTCGACCGAGGGGCGCTGCGTGGCCACGACGAGGTGGATCCCGACGGCGCGCGCCATCTGCGCGATCCGACAGATCGCGTCCTCGACGTCGCGGGGCGCCACCATCATCAGGTCGGCGAGCTCGTCGATCACGACCACGATGTAGGGCAGGTGCTCGTACTTGTGCTCCAGGCCGACGGGGAGCCGCAACGTGCCCGCCTTCAAGCCCCTCCTCGTAGCCGTCGATGTCGCGGACCCCGACGGTGGCGAGGACCTCGTACCGGAGCTCCATCTCCCGCAGATCCACTGCAGCGCCTCCGCGGCGCGCTTCGGATGCACGATCACGGGGCTCAACAGGTGCGGCACGTCGGCGAAGTGCGACATCTCCACCCGCTTGGGATCCACCAGCACGAGGCGAACGTCGTCCGGCGTGGTCCGCATCAGCAACGACGTGACGAAGCAGTTCACGAGGCTGGACTTGCCCGCTCCCGTGGCGCCGGCGATCAGCACGTGGGGCATCGTCGCCAGGTTCACCATCTGGGAGACGCCGTGGATGTCCTTCCCGAGGGCGACGGTCAGAGGGTGGGAGGCCTCGCGTGCGTGCTTCGAGCGCAGGATGTCCCCCAGCATCACGAAGTCGCGATGCTTGTTGGGGACCTCGATCCCGATCGCCGAGCGGCCGGGGATCGGCGCGATGATGCGCACGTCCGGCGTGGCCAGCGCGTAGGCGATGTCGCTGGAGAGGTTGAGGACCTTGTTCACCTTCGTGCCCGAGGCGACCTCGACCTCGTACATCGTGACCGTGGGTCCGCGGTGGGCGGCAACCACCTTCGCGTCCACTCCGAAGGTGGTGAGCGTATGACCCAGCGCCTCCATGATCTGCGTCTCGTGGACACCGTCGTTGGTCGAGGGCGGGGCCGTGCGGAGCAGGTCGAGGGACGGGAGCTGATACGGCCCGTCGGCCGTGGCGATGGTGCGCGAACGCGCGGGCTTGGCGGGCTTCTCCGGCTCGGGCTCGAGCCTCCACGCTGACGGGATCGGACTCGGGCAGGACGACCACGGGCGTGGGGCCCGGCTCATCCAGGCCGAGAGCTTCCCGGACGGCCTTCCGCCGCCTCGAGGGCTCCTTGGCCGGCTTCGGGTCCGGGACCGTCACCATAGGCTCGCTGGGATCGCCCACCGAGGTCTTGGGTTCCACGAAGATCGGAGACCTTGCCCCGTAGCGAGGAGAACGGCGTCCCGGTGAAGATCAACAGGCCCAGGAACGCCAGGCCGGCGTCGATGATGAAGGCACCGTAGATGGAGAGGATCCGCGAGAGCGGGTAGGCGGCGAGCGCACCGAAGAACCCCCCGGCGTCGGCGAGGCCCGCGACGTGCTTCGCGTCGTCGTAGGGCGCGCGCAGGCTCGGGTTCCCGCGGGCCAACGAGATCATCCCCAGCAGGCCCAGGGCCAGCACCACGAACCCGATGAACATCCGAACACGATCCTCACGCGCGACGTCCCGGAGCAGCACCACGCCCCAGTACACGCCGACGATGGGGAAGAGGTAGCGCCCCCACCCCGAAGAGGGCGTGCAGCATCTGGGCGATGCCTGTGCCCACGGGCCCTGCCGCGTCGAACCACACGCTCAGGACCGCGAGCAGCGCGAAGACGACCAGTCCTATGCCGGCGGCATCGCGCGCGTGCGGCGAGAGGATCTGGCGCGTGGGCGTGCGCTCCGGCTTCTTCTTGGCCGGAGGCCTGCGTGCGGGGCGCCGGCCCTTGGAGACCGGCTTCCGCTTCGCGGAGGACTTACGGGACGTGGATGCGCGCGACGACGAGCGCCGCGACGGGGAAGTTTTCGTCGCCATAGGGTCCTAAGCATGACGGGTTCCGCGAGCGCTTCAAGTCCTTCCCGTCATACAAGCTCGGGAACCCTTGCGGCGCTTACCAGGCGTCCCCCGCCCGCCGATCGCACGTGAGCGGCCCTGACGGATCGATCCGGTCGAGATCCGGCGGCAACAGCACCATCACGCTGCCGTCCTCCTCGACGGTGGGCACGATCTCCCCCGATGGCATCTGGACCGACGTCGGGCCCTCCCAGACGCGCCAGCCGAAGCGCTCGTAGAAGCCCGGTACACCGGCGTCGAGGGCGCCGAGCTCGTAGGACGACCGGATGTGCGCCCCGACCTCCGCCATCAGCACGCTCGCGAGCCCCCGCTTCCGGTGCCCGGGCCGGGTGGCCACCGCCTCGACGTAGCCCGACCGCAGGGCCGGCCGGCAGCGGTGAGCTGTCGCGGCACCACCGAGGCATGCGCGAGGATCCGCCCCTCCTCCTCCACCAGGAAGTGAACACCTCCGAACGCGTGTGCAAGATCGTCCTCACTGAAGAACCCGCCCTGATCCGCCCACGCCGCGTCGAAGAGCTCGCGCAGCGTCTCTATCTCGGAAGGCGTGAGGTCGCGACTGTGCACGGCGCGGGTCGGTGCCGTGGTTCAGACCTCCATCACGATGGGCAGGATGACCGGCTTGCGCTGGGTGACCTCGTTGAAATACCGGCCCAGCACGCGACGGATGTTCTGCTGCAGCGCCGATGGGTCGACCACGTCGGCCTCGGAGCTGTCCTGGATGGAGTCCACGACGCGCACGCGCGCCTCTTCCAGGATGTCACCTGAGGTCTCCTCGTAGACGAACCCGCGATTCACGATGTCCGGGCCGGAGACCAGGGCGCCGGTCTGCGAGTCGACGGTGACCACGACCACCACGACGCCGTCGCCGGCGAGCTTCCGCCGGTCTCGCAGGACCTCGCCGCCCACGTCGCCGATCCCGAGGCCATCCACGAACGTCATCCCGGCCTGCACACGGTCGACCTTGGCGACCGTCTCCCCGACCTCCACGACGTCCCCGTCCTCGCAGATGATGACGTGATCGTGCGGGATGCCGACCTCCTCGGCCAGACGTGCGTGGTGCTGCAGGTGACGGCGTTCGCCGTGGATGGGGATGAACCACCTCGGCCGGACCAGCGAGAGCATCAGCCGCAGCTCCTCCTGGGCCGCATGTCCCGAGGCGTGGACCGGATCGGCGGGCATGTGGAAGACGTCGGCGCCCGTACGGTACAGCGCGTCCACCACGCGATGGATGGCGGGCTCGTTGCCGGGGATCAGGCTGGAGGAGAGCAGGACGGTGTCGCCCTCCTGGAGCTTCACCCACTTGTGCTGCCGACTCGCCATGAGGCTGAGCGCAGAGTAGGGCTCTCCCTGCGACCCTGTGCAGATCACGACCACGCGCCCGGGATCGAGATCCTTGACCTCCTCGATGTCCACCACGTCGCGGTCGTCCACGTGCAGGAGCCCGAGCTCGCGGGCGGCGCGGACCGAGGTGTGCATCGAACGGCCAAGGAACGCGACGACCCTGCCATCGTTCACGGCGGCGTTCACGATCTGCTGGATGCGGTGGATGTGGCTGGAGAAGCATGCCGCCACGACGATGTGGGGGGCGTTGGCGACGATCCGCTGCACGACCGGGCCCACGCTTCGCTCGCTGGAGGTGTAGCCGGCCTCCTCGGCGTTGGTGGAGTCCGACAGGAGCAGGTGGACGCCCTTGCCGCTGGCCTCCTCGGCGAGGCCGTGGAGATCCGTGGGTCGACCGTCGAGCGGCGTCTGGTCGATCTTGAAGTCGCCGGTGTGCAGGATGCCCCCGTACGGGGTGTCCACGACCACGGCCATCCCGTCCGGGATCGAGTGCGTGACGCGCAGGAACCGCATGGAGAACGGACCGTCGGTGGCCCCCTCCCCCGGCACCGCGGTGATGAGCTCGGCACGGTCGGTGACCCCGTGTTCCTCCAGCTTGCCGCGGAGCAGCGCGAGCGTGAAGGGCGTGCCGTAGATGGGCACCACGTCATCGAGCTCGCGCAGCAGGTAGGGGATGGCCCCGATGTGGTCCTCGTGGCCGTGGGTGAGCACGATCGCCTGGATGTCTTCCCCTCGGTTCCGCACGTAGTCGAAATCTGGCAACACCAGGTCGATCCCGGGCATGTCGCCGGAGGGGAACGAGAGGCCGACGTCGACGATCAACAGTCTGCCGTCGAGCTCGATGCAGGCCATGTTCCGGCCGACCTCCCCGACGCCGCCGAGGAACACGACGCGAACGGACGCGGTGTCAGATGAGACCGGCGTCCTCCAAGGCCTGGCGGACCCGCTCCCGCTCCTCGGCGGTGGCCCGTACCAGCGGCAGTCGCGGAACACCGGCGGGGCGGCCAAGGAGTTCCAGTGCGGCCTTGACCGGGATCGGGTTGGAGGTGATGAACAGAGCATTGAACAAGGGCGATAGCGACTCGTGGATCTTGCGCGCGGCCGCGACGTCGCCCGTCTCGATCAACTCGATCATCTGCCGGATCTGCGGGCCCACCAGGTGGCTGGCGACGCTGATGACGCCGACGGCACCCAGGCATACGTACCCGAACGTGGCCCAGTCGTCGCCGGAGTAGACCTCGAAGTCCGGCACCTCCGCGATCAGTCTCGAGATGCCCTGGAAGTCGCCGGTGGAGTCCTTGACCGCGACGATGTTCGGGCGTGCGGGCGAGCTGCAGGAGCGTGTCGTGCTCCAGCCGCGTCGCCGTTCTTCCGGGGATGTTGTACGCGATGATGGGCAGTTCCGTGGCGGCGGCCACCCGCTCGAAATGGGCGACGAGGCCGCGCTGCGGTGGCTTGTTGTAGTACGGCGTGACCACGAGCAGCCCGTCGGCGCCGGCGTCCTCGGCCGCCTGGGTGAGCTCGAGGGTCTCGGCCGTGGAGTAGGTGCCCGTGCCGCAGATCAGCTTGGCGCGGCCGCGGATCGCCTCCCCCACCGCTCTGAAGAGCTCCGCCTTCTCCCTCCCCGTCAGGGTCGGGGACTCACCCGTGGATCCGGCTGCCACGATCGCGTCGGAGCCGTTGTCCACGAGGTAGGAGGCGAGCTCCTGCGCGCCATCGAGGTCGACGGCGTGATCGTCCCCGAACGGCGTGACCATCGCGGTCACCAGGGACCCGAACTTCCCGGTCGTTGGGCCGGCCATCGAAGCCTCCTCTCAGCGGCCGCCTCGACGGCCGCGTTCGGCCCTATGCTAGCGGTCCATGCCACGCATCTACACCCAGACGGGTGACGACGGCACCACCGGCCTGCTCTACGGCGGCCGCGTGTCGAAGGCCGATCCGGCCACCGAGGCCTACGGCACGACCGACGAGGCCGTGGCGGCCCTGGGGCTGGCGCGCGCGCTCTGCGACCACCCCTCGATCATGGAGGACATCCTCGCCCTGCAGCGGGAGCTGTTCGTGGTCGGGGCCGACCTCGCGACGAATCCGAGCGAGCGGCAGAAGCTCGAGCCCGGGATCTCGCTGGTCACCGAGGAGATGACCACGCGTCTGGAGCATCACATCGATACCATCGTCGCCGTGTGGCCCCTGCCTGAGTCCTTCATCGTGCCGGGCGCCAACCCCGGCAGCGCCGCGCTGGACGTCGCGCGCGGCGTCGTGAGGCGCGCCGAACGCCGGGTCGTTGAGCTCGAGCGCTCGGGCGCCCAGGTGAACCCAGAGATCCGCCGATACCTCAACCGCCTGAGCGATCTGCTCTTCGTGCTTGCCCGATGGCAGGCGGGCGAGAGCGAGCCCGCCAGCCGCGAGGTCGACGCCCCTACCGACTAGGGTTCGACCACGTACCCGTCGAGCAGGAAGGGGTCGGTGGCGGTCGCGATCAGAGCGGGACCCATCGTGACTAGGGCGAGGCCGACGCAGAGGCGGATGGGGACGCGGTTTCGATCGGCGCGAAGGCGCCGTAGTTCTCGTCACCGAACTTCAGGATGATGAGCCCCTCGGTCTTCTCGGTGACCTGGGTGGGGAACACCACCTCGAAGGTGGCCTCGGCGCCGTCGGCCACGTCCGCAGCCGTCACGATCTGCGCGTCGAAGCGGTGGTCGTCTCGTGTGATCGCGTAGATGCCGGGCGCGCCGAGGTCGGCCCCGGAGGCGTTCTTCACGTCCAACGTCCCTTTGCTGCCGTGCAGCGTCAGGGTGGCCGTCACGTTGTTGAACGAATACCGGTACTCCCCGGGCACGAAGCTCACGTCCTCGTTCGTGGTGACCGGACCTTCGCCGCTCGGCGCAACGGAGGACGAGGGCGTCGGAGAGCTGCTTCCCCTCGTGCACGCAGGCACGAGGCAGGCCACCGCCACGAGGAATACCGCGACGGGCTTGCGAGTGATGGGCATGGGTGCGGCATGATACGCGAACCCGAACCGGGAGTGCCCGTGCGACAACTCGAGCTCCGCCGCCACGCCCGCCGCGACCCCGCGGCGGATCGACTATCGGCCGAGGGTCGGGCGCAGGCGGAGGATCTCGGTCGGGCCTCGCCGGCCGCCTACGACGTGGTCTTCGTCTCACCCGCGGCCCGGGCGGCCGAGACAGCGGCCTGGATCCTGCGCGGGGCGGGTCGGCAGCTGCCCGAGCACGCCGTCGTGCCGGGACTGGCGGGGCACGACAGCACCCGAGGCAGCCCCGAGGGGATGGCCGCCGGCGTGGAAGCCCTGCTGCGACGCATCCCCGAGGGCGGACGAGGGCTCGCGATCAGCCACACCCCGTTCGTCGAGCGCGTGGCGCTCGGCCTCACCGGTCATGAGGTCCCGCCCATGGCCGAGTGCGAGGGGCTCCTGGTCACGAGGAAGGACGATGGATCGATCGAGGTGCAGGAGCTTCGCCTCGGTGAGGGTCCCCCGACCCTCGGGGCCGACGCCTAGGTGGGGGGTTCGAGCCACGTCGTTCCCGCGTTCCTGTTGGGTGTGGCGCTCGCGGCCGCCCCCGGGCCGGTCCAGGTACTCATCCTCGGTGAGACGGCGCGCACCGGCCTCCACGGGGGCTTGCGCGTGATGGCAGGAGCCAACGGCGCGCTACTGGCGGTGTTGGTCACCCTGGCCGTGGGCTTCTCCGCGCTCCAGCCAGGACCGGGTGTGCTGCGAGCGCTCCGCTTCGCGGGCGGCGGCTTCCTCGTCTACCTGGCCATGATCGAGCTGGTCGAGCTGCGCGCGGAAGCCCACGGCGGTCGCCGACCCCAGGAGCTCGAGGCGGGCCGTTCGGTGGGCCCCACGGCGCGGGGCGTGCTCGCGGTCGTCGTCAACCCGGGCGCGTGGATCTTCTTCGCCACCACCGCCTCCACCGTGGTCGCGCAGGCCACGGCGGACGGCGGCCGGGACGCAGCGCTCCTCGTCGCGGTGGCGATGACCGCAGGCGTATCGTTCACGGACTTCGTCACGGCCCTGCTGGGCGCCGGGGGCCGGGCGCTGTTCGGGGATCGCGGGCTGCGCTGGATCCGCGGCGCGCTCGCGACGATCCTTCTGGCCATCGGCATCGCATTCGTGGCGGGGGCGATCCGTGGGTCGATCCCCCGGTGATCGAGACCGACACGCTCACGGGGCGTCGGTCGTCTCAGGGCAACGGGATCGCGGGCGCCCCTGCGGCATTCCCGAGGCGCTCGAGGCCGTAGGCGTCCTCGATGGCGGCCAGAAGCGAGAAATGGTTGTACAAGGTGCCGTCCACGCCGGGGGCGACGAGATCGCCCGCCACGACCGTCAGGACGTGGCCGCCGCTGTAGTCGAGCCGCTTGAGGCCACCCGTGTTGCCCTCGTCGAACGTGATCACCACCGTGGCACCAGCGTCGATCCACGCCGGGACGTGCCGAGCGAGCCACCCGTCACCTCGTGAGATGACGGCGTCGGTCTTCGCCTGGCAATCGGCCGGATACTTCGGGGCGTTCGCCATGCCGTGCATGTCGTTGCAGATGGAAGGCGTCACGAAGCTGACGGCTGGAAGGACCGCGGACATCGCCGAGAGGTCCTGGACGTTCTGACATCCCTGTGAGCCGTAGACGGGCCCGAACGCGATGGCAGGGTTGTGCTTCATCACGTACTGGTTCTTGCCCTCCTCGTCGACGTAGAGGCGCTTCACGGCGGAGCTACACGTGAGGGCCATCCCCTCCTGATAGACGCCCCAGCTCACGCTCGCCTCGCTCAGCTGATCCCACACGGAACGGGCGCCGATGGAGCCCGCGGACACCCCGTCGGATCCCTTCTTACCCTGATCCGAACCGGACGCTGCGACCAGGTAATTCGGCAGGGAGGGGTGCTCGTTCGCGTAGTACGAGGAGAGCCTGAGCTGGGCGCCGGCCAACCCCGTGAGGTACGGGGCGTTCGTGGAGGTGAGCTTCCTATCCTCCAGGTTCTCCAAGAACACGACGACGATGGGCGCCTTCACCACGAAGGAGACCTGACTGACCGCCACACCGCCCGAGGTGGTCACCGTGATCGGCCCGCTCGACGCGCCCGCAGGAACCCACGCCGATAGCTGGGAGTCGGTATCGATCCTGTACGAGGCCTCCGTCGCCCCGAAGCTCACCGCCCCCGTCGCCGCAGCGTCGGCGAACCCGGCGCCCGTGATGGTAACGAGGGCCCCGACCGGCCCGCCGCCAGGCACGACATCCTCGATCGAAGGGGACGTGGGATCGGCCTCGGCCGGGGTCTCGGCGACGAAGCCTGTCAGCAGGACCGAGACCACCGCGATGACCATCGCCAGCCGGAGCCTCACGGATCGTCGGAACTTCCCCTCGGCCCACGCTGCCAGCTTCCCCATCGATCGCCCTCCTCACGTCGGCCGGCGTCCGCCCGACTGGGGCGGAGCGTAATGACGGACCGCGGAAGGTTTCAGTCCAGCGATGGGACTACGACGTCCGGCGCCAGATCGGTCGAGCCCGGCGAAGATGTCAGCGAGGACCGGGGGGCGGAGGAACTCGTGGCGATCGGGCACACGTCCCAGCGCCTCCCACGACAGCCGATCCACCTGCTCCCGCACCCGGCCCAGGGTCGCGCGGGTCGCGAGCGAAGGGTCGGCTATCTCCCCGGCCTCCCCGCTGGTGACATGCACCAGGGTGAAGCGGAAGTCGGGGTCCTCGGCGTGGAGGGCGACCGTACCGGCACAGCCGAAGGTGTCGTCGTCCGGATGGGCCACGACGGCCATGAGCGAGTCGCTCACTCAAGCTCCAACAGGGGCTCGAGACCGAGCGTGATCCCTGGGCGCCCCGACGACCGCCTTGATGGCCAACAGGACGCCCGGCATGAACGACGACCGATCCGTGGTGTCGTGACGGATCGACAGCGTCTGCCCCTGACCCCCGAAGACGATCTCTTCGTGCGCCACCAGACCGGGAAGACGGACCGAGTGCACGCGAACCCCATCGATGTCGGCGCCGCGGGAGGGGGCGACGTCGGCCTCGGCGGCGGAGATCGCCGGCACGTCGACGGTCCTCCGGCTCGCGGCGATCCGACGCGCGGTGGTGATCGCGGTACCGCTGGGAGCGTCGAGCTTGCCGGGGTGGTGCAGTTCGATCACCTCCGCATCGGGCAGGAACCTGGCGGCCTGTTCGGCGAAGCGCATGGCCAAGACCGCCCCGATAGCGAAGTTGGGCGCCACGACCACTCCGACGCGGTCCTGCGCGCCCCACGCCTGGTCGACCTCGAAGCCGGTGCTCCCCTCCACGACGTGGACGCCGTTCGCGATCCCCCAGTCGATGTGCTCGGCGGCGAACGCCGGTCCCGCGAAGTCCACCATCACCTCGACCCGGGCCTCGAGCATGGACTCGACGGCATCGGAGGCGACGACGTCCGACCCCTCGAGACCAAGCGCCTCGGACAAGGGGTGCCCCGCCGCCGAGCGGGAGATCCCGCTGACGAGCGCCAACTCGGGATCGTGATGGACGGCCCGGCAGACCTCCCGGCCCATCTTGCCCGTGGCGCCCACGACACCCACGCGGATCACGCGAGCGACCCCCGGAAAGCCGAGGCACCGAACGGTCCGAGGACGGTGAGGGTCATCGGCTGCGACAGTACCCGTTCCGCCACGCGGTGAGCGTCCGCCAATGTGACCCGTTCGATCCGACGCAGCGATCCGCCCACGGTGAGGATCTCCCCGTGCGCGATCTCCGACTTGCCCAGGCGGCTCATACGCCCGCCGGGGTCCTCCAACGACAGCACGATCGAGCCTTTCACGTGCCCCTTCGCCCGGTCGAACTCTTCCTGAGTGAGTCCCCCGTCGCGGATCGCTTCCAGCTCGCGGCGAAGGAGCCCGATCACCTCTTCGGCTCGTCCCGGCGTGGTCCCCGCGTAGCACGTGAACAGGCCCGCCTCCGTGTACTGCGCGTGGTAGCTGTAGACGGAGTAGGCGAGGCCCCGCTTCTCCCGGACCTCCTGGAACAGCCGGGACGACATCCCCCCGCCCAGGGCGGTGTTCACGATCAGGAAGGCGAACCGGTCGGGGTCGGCGCGCACGAGGCCGTTCGTGCCCAGGCAGATGTTCGCCTGCTCGATCTTGCGTCGCTTGACGAGGCGTTTGCCCGACGGCGGCGGCATGTGCTGGATCGCCCGGACGTTCCACACGGACGGCTCCGCGGGCCGGACCTCGCGCCCGGTCTCCATGCGGTCGTGCAGCATCGAGACGAGATCCTCGTGCCGAAGGTTCCCCGCGGCGGCCACGACGAAGTTCCCCGGCACGTAGTGCTTCCGATAGAAGCGCCCCACCGACGCTTTGGTGGCCGCGTTGATCGTGTCCACCGTTCCCAGGATCGGGCGCCCCAGCGGATGGTCGGGCCAGAGGGTCTCCGTGAAGAGGTCGTGCACCACGTCCTCAGGTGAGTCCTCGTGCATGTTGATCTCTTCGAGGATCACCTGGCGTTCCGCGTCCAGGTCCGGCGTGCGGAGCACGCTGTACTGCAGCATGTCCGCAAGATGATCGACCGCCATCTCCAGGTTCCGGTCGAGCACACGCGCGTAGTAGCACGTGTACTCCTTCGCGGTGAACGCGTTGACGTCGCCCCCCACCGCATCGAAGTCCTGCGCGATCTGTTCGGCCGTCCTGCGCTTCGTTCCCTTGAAGAGCAGGTGCTCCAGGAAGTGGCTCGAGCCACTGATCCGATGCACCTCGTCCCTGGAGCCCGCCAGGACCCAGAAGCCCAGCGAGACGGAGCGGACGCCAGGCATCCGCTCCGTCACGACCCGAAGGCCCGAGCTGAACTCGGTCCGTCGGATGGGCATCGACTACTCAGCGTCCGTCGTCGTGGGTGCCTCCGACGGCTTGGCGGCGACACCGGTGCTCCCTGCCTCATCGCGGAACCGGCGTCCCGAGCGCTCGCGGCCTCCACGGTCTCCGCCGCGGCTGCGGTCGCGCCCGCCACGGTCGCCGCGATCGCGGTTGCGGTCACGCCCGCCGCCCGACTCGTCTGCCTGGCCCTCCGGGATCGCCCACTCCTCACCGATCGGCTTCAGGCTGATCTTGCCCTGGCTGTCGATGTCCTCCACGAGGACCGTGATGCGGTCGCCCTCCTTGATGGCCTCCTCCACGCTGCTCAGGCGCTTCCCGCGACCGAGCTTGGAGATGTGCACGAGCCCGTCGCGTCCGGGCACCAGGTTCACGAAGGCGCCGAAGGTCGTGGTCTTGACCACGGTGCCCTCGTACTCCTCGCCCACCAGGACCGGGCGCGGGTTCGCGATGTCGTTGATCATCTCGGCGGCCTGGTCGGCTCCCTCGCCGCCCACCACCGAACCGATGTGCACCGTGCCGTCGTCCTGGATATCGATATCGGCACCGGTCAGGGCGATGATCTCGTTGATCCGCTTGCCCTTGGGCCCGATCACCTCGCCGATCTTGTCCACGGGGATCTGGATGCTGATGATCCTCGGAGCCTTCACGTTGACCTCTTCGCGCGGGACGGCGATCGCGTCCTCCATCACGTCGAGGATCTGGAACCGGGCCTCGCGGGCTTGCTTCAGGGCACCTGCCAAGACCTCGCCCGGGAGTCCCGTCACCTTCATGTCGAGCTGGATAGCGGTGACGAACTCGCGCGTGCCCGCGACCTTGAAGTCCATGTCGCCGAGCGCGTCCTCAGCGCCCAGGATGTCGGTCAGGGTCACGAACTTCCCGTCGTCGGCGATCATGCCCATCGCGATCCCCGCGACCGGCGCCTTGATGGGCACGCCTGCGTCCATCAACGACAGCGTGGATCCGCAGACGCTCGCCATCGACGTGGAGCCGTTGGAGGACAGCACGTCGCTCACGAGCCGAAGGGCGTACGGGAAGTCGTCCTCGTTCGGGATCACGGGGATGAGCGCCCGCTCAGCGAGGGCTCCGTGCCCGATCTCGCGCCGGCGAGGCGAGCCCACGCGGCCGGTCTCCCCCGTGGAGAACGGCGGGAAGTTGTAGTGGTGCATGTATCGCTTGGTGTCCTCGAGATCGAGGGTGTCGATCATCTGGGTCATCCGCAACATCCCCAGGGTGGTGATGTTGAGTACCTGGGTGTCGCCCCGGCTGAACAACGCGGAGCCGTGCGCTCGGGTGAGCACGCCGACCTCGGCAGACAGGGGGCGGATCTCCGTCGGGGTGCGTCCGTCGAGGCGGATGCCTTCAGAGATCACGCGCTTCCGCATGACCTTCTTCTGCACCTGCTTCCAGGCAGCCCCGAACTCGCTCATACGATCCGCGGCGGCGTCGCCGAGCTGCGTGGCGACGTGCTCCTTCGTCTCGGCCTTCAGCGCGTCCAGCTTGGCCTCGCGATCGGCCTTGTCGGGCACGATGGCCTCGCCCAGGCGGTCCTGCGCGAAGGCGGCCACGATGTCGTAGACGTCGTCGCCGAACAGCGGCCGTGGCTCCCACGTCTGCTCGGTGACGCCCGCGGCGTCCACGAAGGCCTGCTGGAAGTCGATCAGCTCTCCGATGGCGACCTTCGCGGCCTCGAGGCCCTCGGCAACCGTCTCCTCGGTGGGGGCCTGCGCGCCTGAGGCGAGGAGGTCCCAGGTGTTGTCGGGAGCTTCGCCCTCGATCATCAAGACGTCGATCACGCCCTGGTCGTTGCGACGCCCCGCCACCACCACGTCGAAGGTCGCGTCCTCGACCTCCTGGAACGTTGGGTTGACCATCCAGCGCCCGTCGATGAGGCCCATACGCACCGAGGCGACGGGGCCGTCGAAGGGAAGGCCGGCAAGGCAGGTGGCGACAGAGGCAGCGTTCATGGCTGGGATGTCGTAGGGATTCTCACCGTCGACGCCGAGGACCGTGATGACGACCTGAACCTCGTCGCGGAACCCGTCCTGGAAGGTGGGGCGGAGCGGGCGGTCGATCAGTCGACAGGTGAGGATCGCGGTCTCGGAGGGCCGGCCCTCGCGCCGGAAGAACGAGCCGGGGATCTTCCCCGCCGCGTACATGCGCTCTTCGACGTCGATCGTGAGCGGGAAGAAGTCGATCCCCTCGCGGGGCTTGCTGCGAACGCAGGTCGCGAGTACCTGGGTCTCCCCGTACGTGACCATGACGGCCCCGTCGGCGAGGCGGGCCATCTTGCCCGACTCGAAGGTGAGCGTGCTGCTCCCGAACTCTCGGGACTGGGTGGTGGTGGCCATCGGCCGTTGCCTCCTTGTTGATGATGTCGCGGGGCGTCTGCCTCCGCGCTTGGAGGGGGTGGGTTCGGCCGATCCTCAGTGGTGGGCCTCCGGGCGTCGCGTGTGGCGCGCCGTCCGGGGACTCGCTACTGATTACCGGCCGCGGGTGGTTCCCACCTCCGTGGATCCGGGCGGGTGGGTCAGTGGCATCACTCCTTGCGGCGGCACCCCGTGCCGTCCGCGCCTCGTTGCGGCTATCGGCGAAGGCCGAGCCGCGCGATCACCGCGCGGTAACGCTCGATGTCCTCGTTCTTGAGGTAGTCGAGCAGCCGGCGCCGGCGTCCCACCATCTTCAGGAGCCCGCGACGCGACGCGTGGTCGTGCTTGTGGCTCTTGAGGTGCTCGGTGAGATCCGCGATGCGCTTGGTCAGCACCGCGATCTGCACCTCGGCCGAACCGGTATCGCCCTCGCTGCGGGCGTACTCCGCGATGATCTGGGTCTTCTCGTCTTTGGTCAGTGTCGTCATGGTCAGTACGCAAGGCTACCAGCGAGAACGCAACCCCGACCGGTCACCCGGGCCGGATCGCGCCCGCTGCCTCCTTCACGGCGCTCACGAGTGTCGCTCGGCGGAGCTGGAGGTCCTCCAAGGACGATCGCACCCCGGCGAGCCTCCGGAGGTCGAGGCGCGCGCGTCGACCTCGGCGGAAACGGTCGAGCACCCACAGCGCCGCCAGGCCGCAGATCGGGCCGGCCAGCACCGTGATCAACAGCGGGTGGGCAACGCGCCCGGAGGCGAACCATCCCCACGCGACCCACATCACGGGGAAGGCCGTGAGCGCCAGGAGGAACTTGACCGTGGCGCGGGTGACGGGAGCCATCGTGGGCCTCCCGGCCGCGGAAACCGCCAGCGCGGGGATCGCGTTGACGACCCCGCCGACCACAGCCAGCGGCAACATCGCGAGGGTGAGGATGGCGCCGATCCTATGGCGCCGGTGGAAACGGCCGGCGGCCGCCTGGGCCACGGCTGCATCGGAAACGGCGTTCGCCTCGAGCGCCTCCCGATACGCGTCGGCAGCATCTCGAACACGCGAACCTCTCGCCCCCGCGAGGCGGTCGGCGACACCTTCAACCGCTGACAGCGGTAGCCGTGTATCGGCCTCCGTGCCGACCGGTCTCAACGCCACTCGGGCCGCGAGGTTGCAGGCATCCAGCTGGGCGGCATCCTGGAAGTCGAGGCTGACGGTCTCCAGGCGCCGTGCGAGCTCCTCCGTCAGACGGCGGACCGCGGCGTGGTCCTCCTCAACGGGATCCAACCCCTCGGCGCGCAGCGCGGCGGCGAACCCGTCGACGTCGATCGGGCGCCCTACCCGCACGTAGGCGGACGACCGCGCGGTCGCCTTGTCCTCATAGATCAGCCCGATCGGCACGAGCTGGAGGCCGCCGATGGCCTGTCCCCGGGCTCCCAGCGCGATCCGGGCCGCGCCGGTGCGTACCGGGAGGAGGTGGGGGGCGTCGCTCGCCTCGCCCTCGGGGAAGATGGCGACCACCCCGCCAGCAGCCAGGACGTCGTGGCAGGCCGCGAACATCCCGCGATTGCCTCCCGTCCCCCCGTCCCGCGCCCGGTACACGGGGATCGCTCCCGCGAGCCAGAGCAGGGGTCGCAGGACCGGGTTCTTCCATAACGTGGCCATGGCCAGGAACCGCGGGGCTCGGGGGAGCACGCTGGCGAGCAAGGCTGGATCCACGAACCCGCCGCCGTGGTTCGCGATCACGAGCACCGGTCCCTGCTCCGGGACGCGATCCATCCCATCGGTCTCCACGCTGCGGAACCAGCCGAAGGCCGCCAAGTCGGCCACCACGCTCACGAACCGGTCCCGCGGGCCGCGCATGTCCGCATCCTGCCAGATGTCGCCGGTACGATGCCTGCATGGAGCCGGATCGCAGGCGGAGCGGCCGGGGCCGCTGGAGGACAGCCTGCGGGATCATCGGTCCCGCGGCATTCACCGCAGCGTGGGCGGTGGGGACGATCCGCCAGCCGGGCTACTCCATCGCCAACGAGCACATCAGCGGGCTCGCCGCACCCGATGCTCGGACGCCCCGGATCATGGCGGGAGGGTTCCTGGTCCTTGGTACGGCAACCACGATCTTCGCCTCGGATCTGTATCGCCGCCTCGAGGGCCCGATGAGGGACGCGGGCATCGGACCGGTGCTGATGGGTCTGTCGGGGCTCGCCGTCGCGGCTGCGGGGGTGCTCCGCAGGGACCGGGTCTCGAACTTCCCGATGCCCGGCGACACCCTCGCCGCCCAGTCGCTCATGAACGATGGCCACGACATCGCCTCCGTGATCTCCCACGTGGCCGGCTCCGTCGGGATGCTGGCGCTCGCCGCGCGTCTGCGTCACGAACAGGGGCTGCATCGGTGGACGGGTCCCGCGCTGGCCGCCTCGCTGGTGGGCACCGGCCTGAGCGGCTACTTCGCCCGCGAGGTCACGCGACCGGGCAACGGCTTGGTTCAGCGCACCGCCGTGTCCATACCGCTGGGGTTCGAAGCGGCGTTGGCGTGGCGGCTGCTGCGGGAGCGAGCCTAGTCGAGGGCGACTCCGTCGATCAGCGAGCGGGTTCGCTCCACGTCGGCCGCGATGGCGGCCACCAGACTCTCCCACGTCGTCGTAGCGGATCTCGTCCCGAAGACGGACCCAGAACTCCACGGACAGCGGTTCGCCAGCCAGCTCGTCACCGCCGTAGTCGAGCAGGAACGCCTCGGCGTGCAGCGGTTCCACGCCGAACGTCGGGTTGGTGCCGACGTCGATCGCGGCGCGATAGCGCCGGCCCCGGTGCTCGGCCACCCCAGCGTAGATACCCTGTCCCGGCAGGAGGAGGCGCGGCCAGGTCCGCAGGTTAGCCGTGGGGAAGCCCAGACCCTTGCCACGGCCGTGGCCGGAGACGACCTCACCGTCGAGGACGAAGCGACGTCCGAGGGCGATCGTCGGCCACGTCAGATCACCTTCGGACAGAGCCTCGCGGACCGAGGTGGACGACACGCGCCTTCCACCGACCTCGACCAGCGGGACGCTCTCCGCCGTGAGACCGAACGGAGCCCCGAGCGCCGGGAGGGTGTCGATCGTGCCGGCGGCCTTGTGCCCGAACGTGAAGTTCGCCCCCATCACCGCGTGACGAGCGTGGAGCCCCCCGACGAGCACGTCGCGAACGAAGTCTTCGGCGGGTATCTGCGAGAACGGCTCGTCGAAGGTCAGGACCACGAGTACATCGATCCCCGTGCCATCGATGAGTCCGGCCTTCCGTTCCACGGAGGTGAGGAGCCGAGGTTCGTTCCCCGGGGTCAGGATCTCTCGTGGATGCCGATCGAAGGTGACGGCCACCGAGCGCATGTCGCGTTCGCGAGCCCTCGTGACCGAGCGGGCGAGCACCTCGCGATGTCCCAGGTGGACGCCGTCGAAGAACCCGACGGTCACGACGGAGGGCTCGTCGGAGAGCGGGAGGGCGTCGAGGCCGTGGACCACATGCATAGGCTCCGAAGCCTAACCGGTCCCCCCGAGCCCCGGCCGCCGGTATCGTTGTCGGGTTCTCGAACGCCGTAACGAGGGAGACGATGGACGAGACCATCACGAAGGGCAGCTCTCAGGGAGGCTTGCTCCGCCGCCACGAGCGGTTGCGCAGACCTTCGGGCGAGGCGCCGCCCCTGCCCCACGTGGCGGGCTGGAAGCGCTGGATCTGGGTCACCGTGGGCGTGGTGCTCCTGGGCACCGTCCTGGCGGGGGTCCAACTCGGGGAACCCCTGGGGACTCCGTTCGCGGCGGACGTCGGCCTCCTCCGCTGGGCGGAAGGACTCCGCACGACCGCGACCGTCGACGTGGCGAAGGTCTTCGACGCCCTGGCAACCGTGACCGCCATCCTGGTGCTCCGCTGGGGAACCGTGTTGGTGCTGGCGTTCTACCGGCGCTGGCGTCACCTGGTCGTCGCGCTGGTGACCTGGTCCATCGTTGACCTGATCGCCACGTCGTTGCGGGTCGCGCTGCCGCCGCCGTCCTCGCTGACGCCCCCCATCCCCGTGATCGACGGACCGACCGCCCAGGGAGTACTCACCTACTACTGGCCTGACGCCGCCTTCGTGGCGCTCAGCATCACGCTGTTCACCCTCGTGTTCGCCCTGGCCCCGAAGGAGGTCCGGTCGAAGGTGCGCGGGGTCGTCGTGGGCCTGCTCGTCCTCGTGGGGTGCGCGCGTATCCTGCTCGCGGGCGTCTATCCGACGGCCGCGATCTACGCCGTCGTCCTTGGGGCCTGCATCTCCTACCTGGTGTTCGAATGGCTGGTTCCCGACGAGGTCTTCGCGGTGTCGTACCGGCGGGGTGGGAACGCGGCCCACCTGGACCTAGCGGGCCGAAGGGGTGAGGCGGTCAAGCGCGCGATGAGCGATCAGTTGGGCATCGAGGTGACGGAGGTGAAGGCCTTCGGCGATGAGGGATCGGGGGGGTCGACACCCCTGCTGATGACGACCGAGGATGGCACGAAGCTCTTCGGCAAGATCCTGGCCAACAGCCACGTCCGCGCCGACCGCTGGTACCGGATGGGTCGCACGATCCTCTACGGCCAGCTCGAGGACGAGACCCGATTCACCTCGGTCCGCCGGCTGATCGAGTACGAGGACTACGCCCTGCGGGTCCTCGACGATGCCGGGTTCCGCGTCGCGAAGACCTACGGGATCGTCGAGCTGACCCCGAACCGTGAGTACCTGCTCCCCACCGAGTTCTTCGAGGGATCCGTGACCCTGGGACACGCGGAGGTCAACGACCGGATCATCGACGAGAGCATGGCGCTCGTCCGGCACCTCTGGGACGAGGGCCTAGCTCACCGCGACATCAAGCCCGCGAATCTCCTCGTGGTCGACGGGCATCTGCAGTTGATCGACGTGTCCGGTCTCGAGAACCGCCCCTCGCCGTGGCGGCAGGGCGTGGACCTGGCGAACATGATGCTGGTGATGGCGCTTCGCACGGATGCGCCGCGCGTCTACGCGATCGCGCTGCGCAACTTCACTCCGGAGGAGATCGCGGAGTCGTTCGCTTGCGCCGTGGGGATGGCCGTACCCACTGAGCTACAGCGATACCTCAAGAAGGACGACCGCGATCTCGTGGCGGAGTTCAAGGCCCTCGCGCCGCCCTATCCGCGGATCTCGATCCAGCGGTGGAGCTTCCGGAGGGTCGGACTGGCCGTCGGCGCAGCCTTCGGGGTCCTCCTCGTGGCGTTGACGGCGTATGACGCCGTCCATTCGGGGCTCCCGTGAGTCCGACCCGTGCCAACCGGCCCCACCGCCCCCTGCTCCATCGCCCCTATCTCGGTCTCGGGGCGGGCCTCGGCCTCCTTGGCGCCTTCGTCCTGCTGACGTTCGCCGTGGGCAACCAGGCGAGTCGCATCGCTCCCACCACCGCGCTGGCCGCCATCGGCCGCTTCGATCAGACCGTGTACGACGCCACCCAGCACGTGAACGGCAACGCTCTGCTCACGCCGATCGCGAAGCTCCTCAACTTCCTGGGCAGCGGGCTCTTCAACATCCCCTTCCGTTCCGCAGCCCTGATCCTGCTGCTGGTGCTCCGCCGCTATCGTCACGCGATCGCGTTCGCGTTGACCTGGCTCTTCTCCGAGCTGGCGATGACCTGGGTGAAGGCGATGATCGACCGCGGACGCCCGCCGCTGCCACTCGTCCCTACCCACGGGCCGTCGTACCCGTCGGGGCACTCGGTCGCGGGTGCCGCCATCGGTATCTCCCTGGTGATCGCCTTCATCCCTGCGGGGCACCGGCGGCGCGTCTGGGAGTGGGCGGCGGCCGGCTTCGCCCTCCTCATGGGCTTCAGCCGCGTCTACCTGAACGCGCACTGGTTCGCCGACGCACTGGGCGGTGTCCTCCTGGGGGCGGGCGTCGCCCTAACCGTGGCTGCGTTGGTCGCCCTCACGGACCGTCGGGTGGTCGGCCACACGCCCGTCGACGAGGTCCCACGTGAGGAGCTCGTAGCCGGCGCACCTCCCCGAGGAGCCGAGGCGGACCCCGCGTAGCGCGCGTGTCGCGCGCCAGCCTGCGACTAGGCCCCGCCTCCAGCCAGCTGCCGCTCGACGACGGATCCCTGGTCCGGGGCCCTGCGCCAGCTCTTGTTCTTCAGCCAGATGAAGTAGGTGAAGCCTCCCAGCGGGATCTGGATCCCGTAGGTGAGGAGCCGGAAGATCAACACCGCCGCCACCACCGCAGCATGCTCAGATTCCGGCAGTCCCGACGTGAGCCCGCCAACGTAGCCCAGGTCGATCACGCCGACCCCGCCGGGGGTGATGGGAACTGCGGACAGGAGCCGGCTGAAGGAGTACACGGCGAACACCTTGGCCGTGCTGACGTCTACCTCGCTGATGCCCATGTGACGCAACGCGAGCAACAGCACGAAGAACAGCGCGATCTGACTCAGCAACGTGAAGAACGTGAGGCGGATCCATCGTTGCTCCACGAGACCGATCGTGTCGCTGCGGAACCGCGAGGCCCGATCGTCCATGCCCGTGATCGGCCCCTTGCCCCGACGGAACGGCTTGGCGAAGAAGGAGAGGGCGTTCCCGAGCCCGCGGCCAACGGTGCGGGCGAGCGGATCGGACCGGAAGACCGCGGCGAGGAGCCCGACCGCGACCGCGAGGATGGCCACCCCCACGACCGCGGCCATCACGTACGCCCCGCTGCTCTGGCCGGTCAACACGAGGATCGCGATCGACAGGACCGGGAGGGCCAGCTTCGCGAAGATGTTCCAGATGCCCGTGACGCCGACGTACAGGGCCGTGTCGGTCCCCGTGAATCCCCACGACCGTTGCATCGTGTAGGTAAGCCCAACGGCGATCGCCCCACCACCGGGCAGGGTGTTCGCCACCGACGTGGTGGTCGACGTCAGGACCGCGGCCGGCCAGAGGCGCAGGCCCGGTAGCGCCGCCATGTTGGCCCACCAGTACGTGAACAGATTGAAGACCGTTGCGACCACCAGGCTGCTGATCTCGATCGGCGTCATCGTCTTGGCCGCAGCCCACACGGCCGAGTAGTCGGCGAACTTCGGGATCGCGTAGGCGAAGATGCCGACGACGATGACCATCGAGGCGATGAAGCCGATGATCTTCTTGGGCGACCGCGACCGAGCGCCCGCACTTCGCTCATCCGCGTCCTGCTCCCGCGGAGCCGCGACGGCCAGAGCCTCCGCCTCCACCTCGCCGCGTTCGTCCATCACGCCCGCTCCTCGCTCAAGTCGCTCAAGTGCAGGTCGCTACGGTATACGACTGGGGCCGATCGTCGAAGCGGCCGACCCTATGCACCGTCGGCCCCGAGTACCACGAGCGGCCGCCCTTTCGCTCCATCGTCCTGGAAGACGCCGACCAGCCGTCCGTCGGGGGCATACGTCCCGTAGGGGCCCACGATGCCCACCGGGCCCAGGGGCCGGCCATGTCCCGCGGCGATCGCCTCTTCCGTCGAAAGCGACACTCGCGGAAGGTGCGCGACGGTGCGCTCAGACGGCAGGAGGAGCGGGGCATCCGGGGAGGAGGCCTCCGCCACGCGGAAGTGACCAACCGCGGTGCGGCGCAGCGCCGTGAGGTGCGCTCCACAGCCGAGCGCGGCACCGACGTCTGCGGCGAGGACGCGGACGTAGGTGCCACCGCCGCACACCACGCGGAACGACGCCTCGCCCTCACCCAGTCCGGTGAGCTCGAACACCTCCACGTGTATCGGGCGAGGGGGCGCCTCGATGGCGCGGCCCGCCCGCGCCGCCTCGTACAACTTCGTGCCGCCCACCTTCACCGCCGAGTAGGCGGGGGGGACCTGCAACGAGTCGCCCACGAGCCCGGACATGGCTGCACGAATGCGAGCTACATCCACATCCGCCTCGGCCTCCCTCGTCACCGTTCCCTCCGCATCGAGGGTGTCCGTCTCCACACCCAGCCGCATACGACCCTCGTAGGTCTTCGGGAGGTCGCCCAGGAACCGCAACAGTCGGGTGGCGCGGCCGACGCCCATCACGAGCAGCCCGGTCGCCATGGGGTCGAGCGTGCCCGCATGGCCCACCTTCTTCGTCGACAGAGCCCGGCGCACCGCCGCGACGGCGTCGTGCGAGGTGATCCCAGCAGGTTTGTCCACCAGCACCAGCCCGTCGGGGCCGCTCGCGCGCGCCTCCATCAAGCTTCCGCCCCCGCGCGGGTCACGTCGGAACCGGCGCGCCATTCAGGGCGGCGGTCAAGCGTTCGACCGTCTCGGCGAGGCCGTGCGAAGACGTATACCCCGCGGCGAGTCGGTGGCCTCCCCCTCCGAACGCAGCCGCAACCGCCGCGAGATCGTGGTCGCCGCGGGAGCGCACGCTGACCTTGAACCGACCGTCCCTCTGCTGCTTGATGACCGCGGCCACGTCCACGTCGCGGGCGGTTCGGATCGCGTCGATGACATCGTCGGTCTCGGCAGGGTGCACCCCGCCCTCGCGCAGGTCTGCCTGGGTGAGGTAGGTCCACACGAGGTCGGCATCCCTCTCGTGGGTCAGGCGATCGAGCGCGGTACCCACCAGCCGCAGGTACTCCACACGGTTGTCCTCGTAGAGGGCCTGAACCAGCCGCGTGTGATCGAAGTCATGCTCACGGAGTTCGGCGGCGACCCTGAGCGTCGCCGGCGTCGTCGCCTCGTACTGGAAGCGACCCGTATCGGTGACCAATCCCGCGTAGAGGCAAGCGGCCGTGTCGTCGGACATCCCGTCGCCCATCCGCTGGATCAGCCGATAGACCATCTCGCACGTGGACGAGGCGTCCGGGTCCACCAGAGCGGATCGTGCCGGCTCCATCGCTCGAGCGATGATGATCGATCCAGATGACCTCAGCCGCCTTCGACGCGGCCGGACCCAGGACCGCAAGGCGATCGAACGAGGCGCAGTCGCAGGTGACCATGACCCGCGGCGCCTTGGGGAAGCGTTTCGGTGCGACCAAGCCCTCGGAACCGGGCAGGAGTGCCGCCCACCGCGGTGGCTCCAGGGGTTCGTTGGGATAGCTGGTGGTGACCGTGGTCCCTCGCTCTCGGAGGAACGCGGCCAGGCCGAGCATCGACCCCAGGGCGTCGGCGTCCGGATTCACATGGCAGGCGATCGCGACCTCCGCGGCGGCGCCGAGCACCTCGGACGCCCGATCGAGATCCGAGGCGATCATTCGGCCGCGCTCCTTGCGGTGGAGGTCCGCGATCAGATCGTCGATCCTCTGGCCCTCCTGGAACGATGTGTCCTCCTCGAAGACCAGCTCGGGGAGGTACTTCAGCCGAACCTCGCGACCCAGCATGTTCCGCAGGTGCGGTGTCGCCGAGCGCAGCGCCGCCCGTGAACCGGCGCGTGCCTTCTCGTCCCCGTAGACGGTGTAGGAGACCCTGGCGCGCCGAAGATCCGGAGAGACCCTCACATGGGTAACCGTGATGAAGCCGACACGAGGATCCTTCAGCTTCTGGATGTGCTCGGCGAGGACCTCACGGAACTCCTCGCCCACACGCTCGGTACGGGGACCTTGGGACATGCGAACCAGCCTATCGGACCGCGACTCAATCCCCGGGCCGGTACACGTGGATCTCAGTGTCGATCAGCTCGACCTCGCCCCATCGGTCAACGGCCTTCTCGATCTGGCTCAGCACCCTGCGCAGGTGGTATTCGTGCGAACCCACCACGGCGACGCCGATCGCTGTGCGCTGCCAGAGATCTTGATGGTCGACCTCCGCCACGCTCACATCGAACGTGTGCCGCAACGATGCCGTCAGGGATCTCACGACGTGTCGCTTCTCCTTGAGCGAGCGACATCCGGGGATGCGCAGATCGAACCGTTCGATCGCCGACCCACACGTCAGATCGTCCGGGCGAACTCCTCGACCTCGTACGCCTCGACGACGTCGCCCTCCTTGATGTCCTGGAAGTTCTCGATGCCGATGCCGCACTCGTAGCCGTCGCGGACCTCGCTCACGTCGTCCTTGAAGCGCCGGAGGGAGCCGATCTTGCCGTCGTAGACCACGACGCCGTCGCGGATCAAACGGGCCTTGGCGTTGCGCTTGATCTGGCCGCTACGCACGTAGCAGCCCGCGATCACGCCCAAGCGAGGCACCCGGAACGTCTGACGGACCTCCGCCTCGCCGGTGATCTTCTCCCGCTCCTCAGGTTTGAGCATGCCGGATAGCGCGGCCTTGAGATCGTCGATAGCGTCGTAGATCACCTGGTAGAGCCGGATGTCCACGTGCTCGAGCTCGGCGAGGTCGCGCGCTGGCTTGTCCGGTCGCACGTTGAACCCGATCACGATGGCGCCGGAGGCCAGCGCGAGGCGGATGTCGTTCTCCGTGATGGCACCCGCGGCGCTGTGCACGATGTTCACCCGCACCTCGTCCTGCGGGAGCTTGAGGAAGGCGTCGGTCAGCGCTCCGAGCGAGCCCTGAACGTCGGCCTTCACGATCAGGTTGAGCTCCGGGATCTCGGCGCGCTCCTGGGCGCGGAGGAGCTCCGACAGCGTGGGGGGCCGCGTGGTCACCAGCTCGGCGGCCCGGGCCCGCGACCCTCGCTCAGCTGCGATATGGCGCGCCTCGCGCTCGTCGTCCACCTCGCGGAACTCGTCTCCCGAGGCCGGCACGGAGTTCCACCCGAGGATCTGCACCGGCTTGGATGGGCCGGCGTGCTCGAGGGCCTGCCCGTACTCGTCCTGCATGGCCCGGATCCGGCAATAGGCGACCCCGCAGACGAGGGCATCCCCCACATCGAGCGTGCCGCGCTGGACCAAGACCGTCGCCACCGGTCCGCGGCCCTTGTCCAGGTGGGCCTCGATCACGGTTCCCCGCGAGGGGCCCGTGGCCACCCCCTTCAGCTCCTCGAGATCGGCGACGAGCAAGGATCGTCTCCAGCAGCGTGTCCAGATTCAGCTGGGCCTTGGCGGATACATCCACGAACTCGTAGGTGCCGCCCCACTCGGAGGGAACGATGCCGTGTTCCACCATCTGGGTTCGCACGCGGTTCGGGTCGGCATCTTCCTTGTCGATCTTGTTGACGGCGACCACGATGGGCACCTCGGCCGCCTTCGCGTGACTCAGGGCCTCGAGCGTCTGTGGCATGACCCCGTCATCGGCGGCCACGACGAGGACCACGATGTCCGTGACGCCTGCCCCCCGGGCGCGCATCGCGGTGAACGCCTCGTGCCCTGGCGTGTCGATGAACGTGATGTCTCGACCGTTGACGTGTGCCTGATACGCGCCGATGTGCTGCGTGATCCCACCGAACTCACCGGCCACGACGTCGGCGTTGCGGATGGCATCGAGGAGCTTCGTCTTGCCGTGGTCGACGTGACCCATGACCGTGACCACCGGCGGACGCGCCGTGAGCTGCGAGTCGTCGACGGCCTCCTCGTCCTCTCCGGCCCCCTGGAATTCGTCCTCGATGCCCACGATCTGTGGTTCCATGCCGAGCTCCAGGGCCACCATGCCGATGGATTCGTCCGACAGGGACGTGGTGGCGGTCACCATCTCCCCCGCCATGAACAGGATCTTCACGATCTCGGCAGGTGATCGGTCCAGCTTGTCCGCGATCGTCTGCGGCGTGGCCCCCCGCACGACCTGCAGCACGTTCGAGGGCTTGAGGGGCTCCACGGGCCTGCGGGGGCCGCGAGCGACTCGACCTCCGGTGGGTGCCGCCTCCTTCGCAGGCGCAGCGGCTGGCTTCGGCCGCTCGGGCGTCTGGGCCGCGGCAGGCTGCGCGACGGGCAGCTCAGCTGCGGGAGCTACCGAGACCTCGGGGGCCGGGGCCGGGGGGGCGCTGGAGACCTCCTTCGCGGGGACCGCCTTCGGCGCGGGCTTCGCCTTCGGCTTCGGCTTGCGCGGAGCCGGCGCCGGCTCGAGGACCTCTCGACGTTTCGGTGCCTCCGTCGCCTTGCCGCCGGAGGCACGCAGTCGCGGGACGAGGTCATCGGGGACGCTGGAGGAGGCGGACTTGCCGCTCACGCCCATCTGTTCGAGCGTCGCCAGAAGCTCCTTGCTGGTGACGCCCAGCTCCTTCGCCAGTTCGTGGATCCTCAAGCCGACTCCATCTCCCGTTCGATCTCGTCCCGTAGCCTACCCAGTTCATCCGGCATCACGCCGGTGCGCAACGCCCTCGCCAGTCCTCCCCGGTCGAGGCCGCGCTCGACGCAGCCCGGGTCCCGGTGCAGGTAGGCACCCCGCCCCTGCAGCCGCCCTGCCCTGTCCAGCCTCGCACCTTCGCGGGTCCGGACGATGCGCATCAGGGTCGCCTTCGAGGCCCGGGCGCGGCACCCGGCGCATGTGCGCGTGGGCTCACGCGCGCCCACCGGGTCACTCCCCCTTGGGCGCCTCCGCCTCGATCGCCACGACCTCATCGATCGCCTCCACGACCGCTTCCTCCGTCGCGATCTCGGCCATCGCCTCCTCGGCCACCTGCTCCTCGGCCACCTCGACGACGGCCTCGGCGGTCGCCTCCGTCCGGGGCGTCGCCGCCGCTGCGGGCCGGGCGTCCTCCGTCACCTGCGTCTCGGACTTGATGTCGATGCGCCAGCCGGTCAGACGAGCAGCCAGCCGTGCGTTCTGCCCTTCCTTCCCGATCGCCAGGCTCAACTGATAGTCGGGGACGATGACCATGGCCGTGCCCGTCGCATCGTCGATCCGCACTTCCTTCACTTTGGCGGGCTGCAGCGCGTTGGCCACGAGCTCGGCCGGGTTCTCCGACCACGGCACCACGTCGATCTTCTCGCCCCGAAGCTCGTTGACCACCATCCGCACGCGGGACCCCTTCGGTCCGACGCAGGCTCCGACCGGGTCCACTCCGGGCTCGTTCGAGCTCACGGCGATCTTGGATCGGTGGCCGGGCTCCCTGGACACCGCCTTGATCTCGACGATGCCCTCCTCGATCTCGGGCACCTCGAGCGCGAACAGCGCCTTCAGCAGTCCCGGGTGACTCCGCGAGACCACGATCTGCGGCCCCTTGGTGCCCCGACGCACCTCGGTGATGTACGCCTTGAGCCGTTCGCCGTGCCGGTAGGGCTCAGACGGGACCTGCTCCGCCTGGGGCAGGAGCGCCTCGACCTTACCGAGATCGAGCAGCGTGTAACGTCGCTCCTGCTGTTGCACGATGCCCGTAACCACGTCGCCCTCGCGGCCGGCGAACTCCTCGTACGTCATCTCGCGCTCGGCATCACGGAGCTTCTGGAAGATGACCTGCTTCGCCGTCTGCGCGCCGATGCGGCCTTTGAACTCGTCGGTGACCTCGACGGGCTCTTCGCCGATGACCTTCATCTCGACCGTGGGCTCCCCACCCTCCTCGGTGGGCTCCACGTCGATCTCCTCGAGCGTCTGCTTCACCATGGAGAGGTCGCCCGTCTCAGGGTCGATCGTGGCGCGGAAACCCACGAAGTCGTCGTCCGCGTCCGGATTCTCTTGCTTCCACCACGACTTGTAGGCGGAGGCCATGGCCTCCTCCAATCCCTGGAGGATGGTTTCGAAGGCGATGCCCTTCTCGCGTTCCAGTTCCCGCAGCGCGGCGATCATCTCGGCGTTCATGCGTTGCTCCTCTTCAGTTCGGCGTCCCAGTCGGCGACGGTGCGCGCCGACGCGACGTCCGCGTAGGGGATCCGCCGCTCGACGCCGTCGACCTCGAGCACGAGGCCCTCGTCGTCGGCTGCCTGCAGCGTCCCGGTATGCGACCTGGACCCCCTCGAGGGGCACGGTCGTCTTGATCTTCACCTGCGCGCCGATGAACCGCATGAAGTGCGCGGGGCGCCGGAGCGGACGCTCGATCCCGGGCGATGAGACCTCGAGCGCATACGCTCCGCCCGGGTCGAACCCCTCGGAATCCAGCCGCCGCGACAGCTCTTCCGAGAGCCGCGCGAGCCGCTCCAGATCGACCCCCGCAGGGTCGTCCACGGTGACCCGCAGGACCCTGCGCCCGTCCTCACGCGTGAGGCCGGCCTCCACGAGCTCCAGGCCATGGTCCCGTATCAGGGGCTCGATCAGCGCCTCGACATCCACGCCCGACCCTCCCCTTCGAACAGAAAGGTGGGCGCGAGCCCACCTTCGGACACACCTTCGGTTCGCAGTACGGCGCCAGTATAGCCGACGAGCACGCGTCGAAACGGGGCTCGCTGCGCTTGCCCGGCCTACGGGGCGGCGTCCAACAACTCGGTGACCGCCTGCACCGCCTCGAACAGGGGCGCGCTCGAGCGAGCCCCCGACGCCCGAAGCTTCAGGTCCACGCTGCCCGCAGCGATCCCCCGTTTCCCGACGGTCACCTGCACCGGGTAGCCGATCAGGTCCGCATCGGCGAACTTGACGCCGGCACGCTCATCGCGGTCGTCCAAGATCGTGTCGATGCCTCGTGCTCCGAGCTCCGCGTAGATGCGCTCGGCCTCCGCGGTGACCTCAGGGTCGTCCTGGTTGGCCATCACGACCACGACCTGGAACGGCGCGAGCACCTTGGGCCATCGCAGACCCGACTCGTCGTGATACTGCTCGGCCGCGGCCGCCATGATCCTGCTGACCCCGATGCCGTAGCACCCCATCCTGTACGGGCGTTGCGTGCCATCCTCATCCAGGAACGTCGCCTCCAGCGGCTCGGAGTACTTCGTCCCGAGTTGGTAGATGTGCCCCACGACGATCGAGCGTCCGATATGCAGGGCGCCGCCGTCGTTCGGGCAGACGTCGCCGTCACGGATCTGCACGATGTCCTCGAAGCGGTCCACCCGGAAGTCCCGACCTACGTTCGCCCCGGTGACGTGGATGTCGATCCGGTTGCCGCCCGTCACCCAGTTGACGCCGCCGCGCACGGTGTGATCCGCCAGCACCACCACGTCGTCCCCATGCCCTTGGGGCCCCACGAACCCCTTCGCGTAGCCGTGCGCCGCGAAGTCCCCGTCGTCGAAACGGCGCACGACGGTCGGGAAGAACAGGCTCGACAGCTTCTTCTCGTTGACCTCGCGGTCGCCCGGGAGGAGCGCGACCAGGGTCTGGCCGCCGACATCGAAGAGCATGCACTTCAGCGTGGTGGCGGGGTCGATCCCGAGCTGCGACGCCACGGCGTCGATCGTGACCGCGCCCGGGGTCACGACATCCGCCATCGGCTCCAGGACGGCGTCCTGGTCCGCGGGTGGCGCCGGCGTGGCCGCCTCCAGATCGGCCAGGTAGTCTCCGTTCGCGCATCGGACGAAGAGATCCTCGCCCACGTCGGCGATCGCCATGAACTCGTGGTTGACGTCGCCCCCGATCGTGCCGGCGTCCGCCTCCACCGCGACGAACTCCAGCCCGCAGCGCCGGAAGATGCGGTCGTAGGCCGCGTACATCACGTCGTAGGAGGCGCGCATCGCATCATCGTCCCGGTCGAAGGAGTACGCGTCCTTCATGAGGAACTCGCGTCCCCGCAGGAGCCCGTAGCGGGGGCGAAGCTCGTCCCGATACTTCCATTCGATCTGGTAGACGTTGACCGGCAGGTCCCGGTAGGAGGGGAACTCCGCCTGGACCAGTGGCGTCACGACCTCCTCCTGCGTGGGACCCAGGAGCATGTCGCGACCATGCCGGTCCTTCAGCCGGAACAGCTCCTCCCCGTAGGCGTCCCACCGACCGGTCCGACGCCAGGGTTCCGCAGGGACGACGATCGGCATCCGCAGCTCCTGGGCGCCCGAGGCATCCATCTCATCGCGGACGATGGCCTCGATCCGGTGCACCACCCGCATCCCGAGCGGCATCGTCGTGTAGACGCCCGCCATCAGCTTGCGAACGAACGCGGCGCGCAGCAGCAGGCGATGGCTCGGGACCTCGGCCTCGGCCGGGTCCTCGCGGAGCGTGCGGGCGAACAGCTGCGAAGCGCGCATGTGGGTCGCAAGGATACCCAGCGCGAGACTCCTGCGGGGTGACGCGCCGAGCGCCTAGGAACCTAGATCAGGGCTACGGAGTAGTCCTTGCCCGCCGAAACGCGCTCGGCACCGCTCACACCGATCGCGCGGACCGGCAGGGTCCGGTTCACGACGCTGCCGTCGCCGAGCTGGCCGTAGGCGTTGTAGCCCCACCCCCACACGGTGCCGTCGTCCAACACCGCGAGGCTGTGCAGCCGTCCCGTTCCTATCGAGACGGCCGTGGTGATGTTCTTCACCTGCACGGGCCTCGTCCGCTTCTTCTTCGTGCCGTCGCCGAGCTGCCCGTAGCTGTTCTGGCCCCATGCCCAGACCGTGCCGTTCGAACGGAGCGCCAGGCTGTGGTTCGCACCGGCCGAGACCTCGACGACGTTCGTAAGACCGCCGACCTGGATGGGGGTGTCACGGTTCACCGCGGTGCCGTCGCCCAACTGGCCGTACCGGTTCCATCCCCAGGCCCAGACGTTGCCGTCGCCGTCGATGGCGAGGCTGTGATCGCGTCCGCCGGCTATCGCGACGATGCCGCTGAGGCCGTGCACCTGGACCGGGGTCGAACGCTGCGTGAGGGTGCCGTCACCGAGGTTGCCGAAGGCGTTGTAGCCCCAGGCCCAGACGGTGCCGTCATCCTTCAGAGCCAGGCTGTGGTCCCGCGCTCCGGCCACGGCGACGACGTCGGTGAGACCTCGTACCTGGACGGGCGAGGTCCGCTTGGTCTTCGTGCCGTCGCCGAGCTGGCCGTACTTGTTCCATCCCCAGGCCCAGACGGTGCCGTTCTGCTCCAGGGCGAGGCAGTGGTAATGGCCGGTGGCGACGTCGGTCACGTCGGTGAGCCCCTTCACCCTTGTGGGCGTGGGGCGGTTCGTGCGGCTCCCGTCTCCGACCTGGCCGTAGGTGTTGCGCCCCCACGCCCACACCGAGCCATCGGCCTCGAGCGCCACGACATGTTCGCGACCCCCATGCATGTCGATCACGTTGCTGAGCACGTCGACGGCATCCGCCAGATGATGGGCGGAGAACGACCCGTCGCCGAGCTGGCCGTAGGTGTTGTCTCCCCAGGCCGCCATGGTGCCGGACACGGCGGCAACGGCAGGCGTGGGCGACATCGACACGAAGACCAGGAGCGAGAGAGCGAACGAGAGTGTGGCTCGGACGAGATGTGAGGTCGAACGCCGCATGGACCCCCTCCTCGGCCGAAGATCGCTGAGCCCACCTCGACCCTAGCATCGAGGGGGCGCCGGGAACAGGTCCCGGCGCCCCCTCGGCATCGCGGCTGCGCTGCCTCAGCAGGTCGGGTAGCGGAAGGCGACGATGCGGGTATGCCAGCCCCACTGTCCCGTCTTCGCGTAGTACTGCTGGGTGTAGTAGTAGGTGCAGTCGTCGACCGGGTCCACCGTCAGATCCGAGTAGTCGCCCCAGCGCGAGTAGCGTCCCTTCTCCGACCCGGTGCCCTTGAAGACGCGCTTCTCACCCTGGGTCAGCCCAGGCGCCGTGCCGATGTCGGAGGCCAGCTTGCCGGCGTAGGCGATGGAGGGGAACATCTTCGGGCTCGAGACCGAGTACCCGACGGCGAGGTCACCCGCGGAATCGAGCGCCGCACTACCCATCCACCGGAACCGGCCGTCCGCGGGCGCGAACGTACCCTGGTCCTGGATGCCCCAGCCTGAACCTGTGTCCTGAAGGACGTACCAGCGGACACCCGCCCGCTTGCTCGAGGCGCGGACGCTGTGGGTGAAGGTGAGCGTCTCGCGCGAGCCGAAGCGCCGGTACTGGAGCCGGTACATCGCCCGGTCGAGCAACGTGTCGAGCAGGTTCTTGCTCTTCTTCTGGGGGACGCAGTTGGTCCTCCCCGGCCGGCAGATCCACGGGTTGAACGCCTTCGTCCGGATCCCATCGTGGTTGAGCGTCGACGCGATCGAGGTGAAGGTGGAGTTCGTGGGCGTGCTCCAATCCGCGTGGAACGCCCACAGCTCGATCTGGTCCTTCGGATATCCCCACTCGTTGGCATCGACCTGCGCGAAGATGTTCGGCGCGCCTCCGGGCGGCAAGGGGCCGTCGAGGTCAGATGGCAGCATCCCGCCCAGGTTGATGTCGGTCTTCGCGAGGTTGAAGTAGATCTGCGTCGCGGGGTCGCCGTTGAGCATGTCGGCCCGGTCGTAGGCCACGGCGCCGGCCCCTCCCCAGCGGAACCCCCTGGACGTGACCTTGAACTGGTTGAAGCTCGCGTAGTAGCCGTCGGGCCACACCCCGAGCTTCGGGTAGTCGGGGAACATCTTCGCCTTCGGATAGACGAACTGGTACGCGTTCCAGGTGCCCGTGGCGTCGTCGGTCGTCGAGACCGCGATGCACTCGGCATAGACGTTCTTGTTGAAGTTCAGCGCGAACTGCGACAGCACCCAGCGGTTCGCGATCGGATCCCAGACGACCACGGGATCGCCGTCATCGTGGGTGGCGCACAGCTTCTGGGCCCCGGCGTCGAACAGGGAAGACAGGGTATAAGGACCGGCGATCTTGCTGCCGTCCGTCTTGTCGTAGACGGACCACACCGTGTTCACCATCTGCACGTACTGCGTCGTGCCAACGTCACCGTTCGGGTCGGGGGGCACGAACCGCGCGCTCCCGTTGTCCTGCACCCGCTGGCCCTCGACGCTGAAGATCTTCGCGGGCATCGCCGGGTTGGGGACGGCCGTGCTCTGAAGGGCGCCGTCGGCTTCGTTCAGATTCGCGGCGCGGTCGGGCTCGAGCGCCGGCTTCGCGCTGGCGTCGGGATCCGTGGTCTCGGCCAGCCTGAGCTCGCGCTTCACCCACGGGGTCACGGCCGGACGTCGCAAGCTCGGCCTGGCCTCGTGCGACGTCGCCCTGGTGCCGGCCACGGGCACGGCGGGCTGCCCCGTGGACACCAGGTCGGGGTCCGTGGGGACCGCACCGGAGTCACCCCCGGCGGCCAGCGGGCGCTCCGGACGCCTCACGCTGCCGACATCGGACCCGCCCCCGCCGATGAAAGCGAATGCCCCCACCGCCACCAGCGCGGCGACCGCGGCCGCCACAGCCACCTTCGTTCGAGCAGACCTCAAGAGACCCTCCTCCTCTCGCCGGCCCCGTTGAGCGCGGGGCGGCAACGGCACTCCGTCGCCGGGCCAGCGTACCCCGAGCCGAGGGCATCGCCCGTCACCGCATCGGCCTAATCTGTCATAGGCCCTTCGGCCCAGAAGGTCGGATTGACGTCGCCAGGTGCCAGCCGCCACAATCCCCACCATGTACGCGCGCGGGATGACCTGGGTCTGGCGCCGGGGCCTCACGAGCCCGGTGACGCCGCGCGCCTAGTCCGAACCGCCGACCAGGAACCGCCGCCCCGGGCCGCGAGGTCCGGGGTTTCGCGTGTCGGCACAGAACGCAGAGGGCGGCAGATGGAGACGGCGACGAGGATCCAACCCGACCGGGCGACGTTCGACGGGCTGGCGGCGGAGTGGCCGCTGGTTCCCGTGTGGACGGAGTTGCTCGCCGACGTCTCCACGCCCGTCGGCCTGTTCCCGGCTATCGCGGGAGATGGGCCTGGCCTGCTGTTCGAGTCGGTCGAGCGGAGCGAACGCTGGGGGCGCTACTCCTTCGTAGCGGGCGATCCGGCGGCCGTCATCGTCGCGGACAACGACGGGGTGCACGTCGCGGCCGTGGTCCGCGACGTCGTGGGTCCCGAGCCGGGGGGTCCGGCGCGCCAGGCGCTGATCACGCTCGCCCGGTCGCTCCGCGCACCGCGGGTCCTGGGGTTGCCGCCGCTCACCGGCGGACTCATGGGCTACGTGGCCTTCGAGGCAGCTGAGCTCCTCGACGGGCATCCCGTGCCGGACCCCGCCTCCGCTCCCTGCCCTCCGATCGGCCTGCTCGTCGTGGACCGAGCCGTGGTCTTCGACCACTGGACGCAGCGCCTCTTCCTGGTGGCGCACGCCGCCGCGGGCGGCTACGACGAGGCCGTCGGTGCGCTCCATGAGCTGCGGGACACCGTCGCGGGGGCCTCGGCTCCCGCCCTCGCCAGCGCGGCCCTGGGGTCGGCCGACGGTGTCAGCGGGACACCGAACATGCCGGACGAGCGCTATCGGGAGATCGTGGGATCGTTCAAGGAGCACATCCTGGCGGGCGACATCTTCCAGGGGGTACCCTCGCGTCGCGTCACGTTCCCCGCCCCGGAGGGTGGCTACCCGATCTACCGTCGGCTCCGGGTCGCCAACCCCGCCCCATACATGTTCTTCGTGAGGATGCTGGGACTCGAGCTCACGGGGTCTTCCCCCGAGCCGCTGGTGCGGGTGCAGGGCTCACGCGTCTCGACGCGGCCGCTGGCGGGCACGCGCTTACGTGGGGAGACCGAGGTCCGGGACCGGCTGCTCGAACACGAGCTCCTCGCCGATCCGAAAGAGCGAGCGGAGCACGCGATGCTCGTGGACCTCGCGCGCAACGACCTCGGGCGCGTCTGTGTCCCCGGTTCGGTCACGCCCACCCAGCTGATGGAGGTGGAGCGCTTCACCAAGGTGATGCATATCGTTTCCACGGTGGAGGGGGAACTCCGAGAGGACCAGCATCCGCTCGACGCCCTCGCGGTCACCTTCCCGGCCGGCACCCTCACGGGTGCGCCGAAGCGGCGGGCGATGGAGCTGATCGCCGAGCACGAGCCCGACGCCCGCGGCCCCTATGGCGGGGCGGTCGGCTACCTCACGTTCGAGGGCGACCTGGACTTCTGCATCACGATCCGGACCGCCGTGGTCAAGCAGGGCCTCGCGCACGTGCAGAGCGGGGCCGGCGTCGTCGCCGATTCCGACCCGCAAGCGGAGCTCGAGGAGACGAAGGCGAAGGCCTCGGCCCTGCTGCCGGCCGTGGCGCCCGCGGACGGGGAGGCCACCGCATGATCCTGGTGGTCGACCACTACGACTCGTTCACGTACAACCTGGTCCAGCTGGTGGGATCGCTCGGCCATGACACAGAGGTCGTGAAGAGCGACGCATTCGAGCCCGCCGAGCTCGTGGGACGCGGTCCGGCGGGCGTGATCTTGTCCCCGGGTCCAGGGCGCCCGGAGGACGCCGGCTGCTTCAGCGGTCTGCTCGACCTGCTCCCTGACACCACGCCGGTGCTCGGTGTCTGCCTGGGCCATCAGGCGATCGGGATCGAGTACGGGGGAACGGTCGACCGCACGACGCCCGTCCACGGCAAGGCATCGATGGTGCACCATGACCGCAGTGATCTGTTCGAGGGTGTTCACGACCCCTTCGAGGCCGGTCGGTACCACTCCCTCGTAGTGGAGCGGAGCGATCTCCCCGACGAGTTGATCCTCACCGCCTGGACCGAGGACGGCCTGGTGATGGCGACGCGACATCGGGCGCTCCCGCGTTTCGGCGTCCAGTTCCACCCCGAGAGCATCCTCACCCCGGAGGGTCCGAGGATCGTGCAGAACTTCCTCCGCCTCGTGCCCGATCGATCGGAGGATCGCCGAAGCTGACGCTCAGGGGGCCGGGCACCGCGGGCCGTAGGCGAAGGCCGCGCTGTTCGGCTTGACCCGGCATCCGGACTCGTCGACGGCCACGAAAGCGCCGGCGGGGATCGACTTGAGCTGGTCGAGCATCGCGTTGGTCCATCGGGGGTCGGCCGTACCCTGGAAATACCAGTCGCTCCCGTTGTCAGCGAGGATGAGGCCATAGTGCTTCATCGCGCGGACGATCACCTTGGCTGCCCGGCCGGACCCTGCCGCTGAGAACCCCGGCTTCAGCCGGAACCGCGCGCCCATGGGCGGACACTTCGGATCCGCGGTGCCCGCCTGATGTCGAGCGGGCCAAAGGTAGGCACGTCGCGTGCACGCGGCCGTGAACCGGATGGCGTGGTCGACGCGGCCGGCGTGGACCTCATCCCAGCGCAAGAGCCCCGGGAAGATCGGGAGCCCTGCCGCATCCGCGCTGGTCCAGCCGGAAGGACGCAGAGCGTTGGACGCGAGATCGAAGACGGCGCCGCTGCCCGCCCGTGGGTTGCCTCCGTTCCAGTCAGCCCCGAAGAGCTCGTACAGCGTGCAGTCGCTCTTGTCGATCATGAGGGCATGCCGGTCGGACCCTCCCTCGACCCGGACGTCCGGACCGAACGGGTACGGACCACGGTCAGACTCCGAGGCGTAGGTGAAGCGTAGCCGCACCTTCGCATGGCCGGACCCGACCACATCGAACGGGATGCCGTAAGCGGGAGGTCCGAAGTCGGGGTGGAGATCCCTCGACCCCGCATGCATCGATCGCTTCCAGACCGAGCTCCTCCGATGCACCGGGAGGCGTGACACGTCCATGTTCCACACGTTGTTCCGTGGGAACACGGTGCAACGCGACCCTGGCACGGGAGCCCTCATGCCGCCGCCCGTGGTCGCCGCACCGGCCGGCGGCGTCGACGACCAGGGACCGAGGCAGAGGAGGCCCAAGACCGCCGCGATGGTCCCGATGCATGCCCGTCGCCCCATAAGGCGGGTATCGGCGCCGAGCCTGCGGAACGTGAACGCAGAGGCTCAGTCCGTCGCTTCGCCCGCGGCCACCTTCTCCGCGGCGACCTTCCGGGCCTCCGCGAGCAGCGCGTCGACGAGTTCGTCCTCGGGCACCTTGGCCACGACCTCACCCTGGCGCAGGATGAACCCCAAGCCCATGCCGCTCGCGATGCCAACATCGGCCTCGCGCGCCTCACCCGGGCCATTCACGACGCACCCCATGACGGCCACACGCATCGGCACCGTGAACTTCTCGCTCTCGATCGCGCGGTTCACCTTCTGGGTGAGTTCGAGGACGTTGACCTCGGCACGACCGCAGGACGGGCACGCGACCAGATCGAGACCACGTTTCCGCAGCCCGAGGGACCGCAGGATCGTCGTGCCGGCCTTCACCTCCTCGACCGGGTCGTCGGTGAGGGAGACCCGGATCGTGTCCCCGATCCCCTGCGCGAGCAGCGCACCGATGCCGACGGCGCTCTTGAGTCCGCCCATCGGCATAGGCCCGGCCTCGGTGACGCCGAGATGTAGCGGATAGTCGCAGGCCTCCGCGAGCAGCCTGTAGCTCTCGATCATCACGAGCGGGTTGGAGTGCTTCACGGAGATCTTGATGTCGAAGAACCCCTCGTCCTCGAGGATGCGCGCCTCGTTCAGAGCGCTCTCCACGAGCGCTTCCGGCGTCGGCGACCCATACCTGTCCAGCAGCTCCTTCTCGAGGCTGCCCGCGTTCACCCCGATCCTGATCGGGACGCCACGGTCCTTCGCCTCGCGGGCGATCAGACGCACCTTGTCCTGGTACTTGATGTTGCCGGGGTTGATCCGCAAGCCCTGGATCCCCGCCTCGAGGGCGGCCATCGCGTATTTCCATTGGAAGTGGATGTCGGCGACCACGGGCACGGTGGACTTCGCGGCGATCGCCACGAGCGCCTCGGCGTCCTCCCAGTGAGGCACGGCCACCCGCACGATATCGACCCCGGCCGCGACCAGCGAGGCGATCTGCTGCAGGGTGGCGTTGATGTCCGCCGTCTTCGTGGTGGTCATCGACTGCAGCGAGACGGGGGCGTCGCCACCGATCAGGACGTCGCCGATGCGGATCTGACGGCTCTTCCTGCGCTCGATGGGCATCTCGCTATCCAGTCTAAGGGGGTCGCAGGCACAGGTCGGTCGCCGGAGCTACTCCCCGAACACGTGGAACGTGATGGCGCGGTCCTTCGGTTCGTCCATCTCGAAGAAGATCAACCGCTGCCATGTCCCGAACGCCGGCTCTCCCGCGGCGACGGGGATGGCGTGCGAGGTCGCCGACAGGAGCATCGCCTTCACGTGCGCGTGCCCGTTCGCGCGCTCATCCTCATGCATGTTCTGGGTGCGGATCTCGAAGTCGTCGTGCTGGTAGTAGATCCCGTCGTGCGGGACCAGGTCCGTGAGGTGGCGTCGGAAGTCGGCCATCGCACCGTCCTCCCACTCGTTGATGAGCAGCGCGCAGGTGGTGTGGGCGCAGAACGCGATGACCGCGCCCTCGGTGACCCCTGCGTCTTTGACCGCGCGTCGGAGGTCGTCGGTGAGATCCGAGAAGGCGTAGCGTTCCGGCACCCTCACCGTGACCGTCGTGGTGGTGGACTTCAAGGCTGCCTCCTGTTCTTGGACGCTTGAGCGACCGGTAGGTCGAACGTGAAAACGCTGCCCTTGCCGAGTTCGCTCTCGGCTCTGATGTGGCCCCCGTGAGCCTCGACGACCGAGCGCGCGATCGCAAGGCCGATGCCGGTGCCGCCGTACTCCCGCGCCCTGGCGGTGTCGACTCGATAGAAGCGCTCGAAGAGACGGGGAAGGTGCTCCGGCGAGATGCCCAGACCCGGTGTCGGCCACGCTCACCTCGACGGAGCCGTTGTGGCGATGAGCCGCGATCGTCACCTCGCCGCCCTCCGGCGTGAAGCGGACCGCGTTGTCGACGAGGTTGAACAGCACCTGGTGGACGCGTTCGCGATCCGCGTCGACGGAAGGCAGATCGCCGGGCAACGCCTTCGCGAGCCTGACCTCCCGCCCGGAGCTCGACGACCTCGATCTCGGACGACCACCTGAGATACGAGCGGTGCCGAGCGGGACGTCCTCGCGATGCAGGGGCACCTCACCCGACTCGAGCCGCGACAGATCCAGGAGCTGCTCGACGAGACGGCCCAGCCGCTCGGACTGGGTCAGCATCACCTGCAGGGTCTGCGGATCCGGGCGCTCCACGCCGTCCAGTAGGTTCTCCAGGTGCGCACGGATCGCGGCGATCGGCGTCTTGAGCTCGTGCGAGACGTTGGCCACCAGATCGCGCCGAGACTGCTCCACTTGCTCCAGCTCTGCGCTCATACGGTTGAACGCCACCGCGAGCCGCCCGACCTCGTCGCGGTTCCGCGTGTCGATCCGCTGGCTGTAGTCCCCGGTCTCCATCCGCTTGGCCGCCTCGGCCATGTCACGCAGCGGCTGCGTCATCCCTCGGGCGAGCCAGCGCGCCAGGACCAAGGACACCGCCGAGGCGAGGATCCCGGCCGCCAGGAACTGCCACCAGAAGTCGCTGAGGAAGCGGAACGTTGCGCCGACCCTGGCGAGGAAACCGCTTCCGGGAGGATCCTGCACGGCGTAGATCAACTGGGTAACCTGGCCGTTCGCGACGACGGGGACGACGGCGTACTCCCAGGAGCCGTTGGTCCCCACGTGCACCATCCCGTCGGTGAAGATCGGCAGCGGCTGCGGCGGGGACGTCGGGTCAAGCACCGCGCCGGTGATGGAGGTGCGCACGACCGTGATGTCGCGAGGAGGGCTGCTCAACGTGCCGGCTGCGGTTCGGCGAGCGACCCGCAACAGGGTGAGGCGGTCGGTGTCCTGCGAGGATCCCCGGAGCGCCGTAGCCGAGCAGCAGGAAGATCAGCAGGACGGTCACCCCCACCGCGAACACGATCGTGAAGCCGAGCTTCCGCCGGATGGTGGGGATCTGCTCCAGCGGGTGGGCGGTCATGGGGATTCCTGGAAGGCGTACCCCACGCCATGGACGGTGCGGATGAACCGGGGCTCGTTACCGTCCTCACGCAACTTCCGGCGGATCCTCGCGACGTGGGAGTCGACCACCCGTCCGCCTGCGTAGTCCTGGTAGCCCCACACCCGGTCCATCAGCTGCTCCCGGCTCATGACCACGCCGGGGTCGCGCGCCAGCGTGAGGAGGATCTCGAACTCCAGCGGCGTGAGCGAGATCTCCTCGCCGTCCACGGAAACGCGCCGGCGCGACGCATCGATCGTGAGGCCGTGGCGGTCCAAGGGTCCGTCGGTCTGCGGCGCCCGCATGCGCTCCATCCGGCGCAGGATCGCCTTCACGCGGGCCGCGAGCTCGCGGAGGCTGAAGGGCTTCGTGAGGTAGTCGTCCGCTCCGACGGCGAACCCCGCCACCTTGTCGGCCTCCTCGGTCTTGGCGGTGAGCATCAAGACCGGCGTCCAACCGTCACGCTGGATCGCCTTGCAGACCTCGAGCCCGTCCATCCCCGGCAACATCAGGTCCAACACCACCAGATCGGGTTGGTGTTGACGGTGGGCCTCGATCGCCTGCGGCCCGTCGTAGGCCACCACGACGCGGTATCCCTCGCTCTCGAGCCGGGCGCGGACGGCTTCCGCGATGGACTCTTCGTCGTCGACAACCAGTACGGTCTGCTCGCTCATCGGTGCATCGTATCCGCAGCGTATGGCGGTCTTCGAGGCGGTGTGTTGAGAAAGTGTGGCGACCGGGTAGCGCGCGGTCCGTCTCGTCGGAGCCCGGAGAGGGGGTCCGAGCGCCTCAGGGTGTCGGGATCGGCTTCAGGATATCGAGGAACATCGTCGCCCCCACGAACAGGATGAAGAATCCCATGACGGCCGCCGAAACCGGGATCAGCTTCCGCATGTCGACGGCCTTGCCTCGCAGCTTCTCGACGGCGAGGACGGCGAGATGCCCCCCGTCGAATGGGGGCAGGGGGATGAGGTTGATCAGGCCGATGAACACCGTGATGAAGGCGAAGGAAAGCAGGATGCCGGCCCAGTTGCCCTGACTCGACGTGGTACCTACCTCGTTGGCGATCCCGACCACGCTGGCGGGATCTCCGTTCGTCCGCTGGGCATCCGTCGTGAGCAGGGTCCACAGGCGACCGACCCCGGATGGACCGAAGACGTGGCCGATCTGCCGGAACGACTCGGCGATCGACCAGCCCACCAGCTTGACACCTTGCACCATCGCCGGGATCGGTCCCATCCGCTGGTTCCCGAGCATGATGCCGATGCGTCCGATCTTGTTCCCTTGGATCGTGGTGAGCTCGGGCGTGATCTGCACCGTGAACGTCTCGCCGCCCCGCTCGATCTCGAACGTGAGCGGTCGTTGGTTCGTCGCGGCCGTGGTCGTGGCGCTGCGGAGCTGGTCGGGTGTCGGATCCGCGATGTCACCCACCCGGACCACGGTATCTCCCGGCCGGAGCCCTGCGGTGGCGGCGGGCGAGGTCGCTCGATTCAGCCGGGCATCGACGCTCCCCACGACGGGCACGTTCGTGAGGGGGTTGCCGTAGATCATGACGAACGCCGCGAACATGATGGCGGCCACCACGAAATGGGAACCGGGACCGGCGAAGATCGTGAGTGCGCGCTGCCAGATGGGCTTGGCGCCGTAGAGACGGTCGGCGTCTTCAGGCGCCTCCTGCTCGTACGGGTTCATCCCGGCGATCTTCACGTAGCCGCCGAGCGGCAGCGCCTTGACGCCCCACTCGAGCTCGCCCCGGCGACGCGACCACAGGCGAGGGCCGAAGCCGATGAAGTACTCGTTGACCTTCATCCCGTAGTGGCGGGCCACGAGGAAGTGGCCGAGCTCGTGGATCGAGATGATCAAGGTGAGGAAGGGCAGGAAGATCAAGAGACCGAGCGCGAGGTTCACCGCTTACCGGTCCTCGATGATCTCGGCGGTGCGCGCACGAGCCCAGCTGTCGGCCCGCTCGATGTTCACGACGGAGACGACCGAGGCGGGCTCGTGCTCGTCGACGACCGTCTGCACGAGCTCGACGATCCGTGTCAGCGCGATCTTGCCCTCGAGGAACGCCATCACGGCCACCTCGTTGGCCGCGTTCATGACCGCAGGGAAGGTGAGCCCGAGTCCCCCGACCCGGTACGCGAGGTCCACGGCCGGGAACGCCTCGCGATCTACGGGTTCGAACGTGAGCGGTCGGTCGGTCAACGGCACCGGCTCCACCCCCGTGGCAAGGCGCTCGGGCCAACCGAGGGCCAGCTGGATCGGTAGGCGCATGTCCGGCTTGGCCATCTCCGCGCGCAGGCTTCCGTCTCGGAACTCGGCCATGGCGTGCACGAGTCCCTCGGGGTGGATCAGCACGTGGATCTGCGAGTACTCGAGGTCGAAGAGGTAGTGCGCCTCGATCACCTCCAGCCCCTTGTTGATCAGCGTCGCCGAGTCGATCGTGATCTTCGGCCCCATGGACCAGACCGGGTGCTGAAGGGCCTCTTTGACGCTCGCCTTCGCGAGTTCGGCCCGTGTCCATCCGCGGAACGGTCCTCCGGAGCCGGTGATCACCACACGCTTGAGATCGTCGCGGCGCTCCCCACGCAGCGCCATCGCGAGTGCCGCGTGCTCGGAGTCGACGGGCAGGAGGCGCTCGGGCTCGCCCTTGATGAGATCGGTGACGAGCTCTCCGCCGATCACGAGGCTCTCCTTGTTGGCCAGCGCCAGCGTCTTGCCGCTCTGAAGCGTGGCGAGCGTCGGCCCGAGGCCCGCCGACCCGACCAGCGCGTTCAGCACTACGTCCGTCTCGGACTCGCGAGCGAGCGTCTCGGTCGCGTCGGGTCCAACCAAGAGATCGACGCCCCGGATCTGGCCCAGCTTCGCCTTGACGTCGGCCGCCGCGTCCTCGTCGGCGATCGCGACGACCGGGGGCAGGAACTCGCGGATCTGCCCGACCAACAGGTCGGCGTTGCCGCCGGCCGCGGAGAGCCCCACGACCTTGAATCGGTCTGGATTGCGCCGCACGACGTCGAGCGCCTGGGTCCCGACCGACCCGGTCGATCCGAGGATGGATACGGCTCTCATGCCCTCAAGCGTACCCCGGCGGCGCCGTTTGGCGCGGAACCGCCTTAGCCGAAGATCACGCGGATGAACAGGAACGTGGCCGGGGCAACGAACAGCAAGGAGTCGATCCGGTCGAGCACGCCCCCGTGACCCGGAAGCACGCTGCCCATGTCTTTGATGCCGACGTCGCGCTTGACCAGGGATTCCGCAAGGTCGCCGAAGGTGGCGGCCACCGCGACCACGAGTGCGAGCAGTAGGGAGTCCAGCCTGAGATCCTGGAAGGTGCTCACGAAGGACGTGACCAACGCGACCGAGACGATGGCCGTGACCACCGTGGCGATGATGAGCCCCTCGATCGACTTCTTCGGGCTCACGGACGCGGCCAGCGGCCGCTGGAAGAACTGGCCGCCCACGATGGAGCCGCCGAGGAAGGCGGCCGTGTCGAAGACGAAGGTGAGGCCGATGATCGCGATCACGAGCGCCTTACCGTCGTCGAGCTTCAGCGTGACGAGGAGGTAGCTGGCCATCAGCGGGATCCACGCGACGTTCAGCAGGGTGAGACCGGCGTTCACCAGCACGTCCTTGCGGTGGGGGGCTGGGATGGCCATGAACCAGAGGAGCGTGGCGACCGTGCCCATGGCGAACATGGCCAGTACCGCGGCCTCGCCCCGGTAATAGGCGGCGCCCATCATGAGCGCGCCTGTGATGAGCCCGATCGCCGTCGCGGGCGCGCGATGGTGTTTCACCATCACGCCGTAAGCCTCGCCCTGCGCTACCAGGACCACGAGGGTGGCCAGTAACGCGAACAGCCCCTTGCCGATCAGCAAGGCTGCGAGCGCGAGGATCGCGAGGATCGCCCCGGTGAGGAACGCCGCCGGGAACGTCCCGGTCCTCGCCGCCGGCCCGCTTCGTGTCCAGATCGGCGCCGACCTCGACGGTTGCCGGCTCCTGCCAGCTGGGGCCGCCGAGACCTTCTGAGCCCACCATCACGGTGCGCGGGGCTCCCTGCTCCTGGAGATCGGACAGGATGTCCTCCTCGACGGCCTCGGCGCCGAGATCGCCCATCAGGTCGCCTGACCCCCCGTCCGCCGCCTCGTAGCCCGCTGATGCGTATGCGGGTGATTCATCTAGCGGGGCGGCGCCTTCGTCGTCGTCACGGAGCGATCCGGAGAAGTGTGCGGCGGCCGCCTCGAGATCGTCCGGGCTGGGCTCATCCTCACCACCCTCTTCGACGAAGACCGGGAGCGCGGACTCCGCTCCGGCCTCATCCAGGACCGGCCACTCGGCCGTCTCGGTGTCGAGCTCGTCGTTGCCCTCGCCTTCCTCAGCCTCGGCGTAGCCCACACCCGTCTCTGCCTCGGCGAACAGATCCGGCTGCCCCGCGTGCGGTTCCGGCATCGGGATCCCGGGCTCGTCGGCGGACTCGATCACCACGGGCTCCTCGACGGGTTCGTCGATCGACTCGATCGTGTCGATGACACTGGTGTCGTACCAGCTGTCGTCCTCCTCGGGCTGCGCCGGCGGCGCGGGAGCGCGGCTCGCTCGGACGTACGGCCACGTGTTCCTCGCTGGGCGTCTCCTGAGCTCCCGCCGAGGCGGGCTCGTCCCAGTCGACGTCCTTGATGGGCGCGAAGAACTTGTCGAGGTCCTCGAACAGATCGTCGCCGTCGCGTTTGTCGTCAGCCACTAGACCTCCATGAGCTCCTGCTCCTTGTGGTGCTGGATCTCGTCGATCTCACCCACGAACCGGTCGGTCAGCTTCTGGAGCTCCTTCTCCGCGCGCACCAGGTCATCTTCCGAGATGTCGCCGCCCCGCTCAAGTTTCTCCATCTCTTCCTTCGCATGCCGCCGAACGTTGCGCACGGAAACCCGTCCATCCTCGGCGCGCGCGTGCACCTGCTTCACGAGCTCCTTGCGTCGCTCCTCCGTGAGCGGTGGGAAGGCCAGCCGGATCACCTGGCCATCGTTCGATGGTGTGATGCCGAGATCGCTGGACTGGATCGCCTTCTCGATCGAGGAGATCGAGTTCTTGTCGAACGGGGTCACGGCGAGGAGCCTGGGCTCCGGCACGTTGATCGACGCCATCTGGTTGAGCGGGACCGGGGTGCCGTAATACTCGACCGTGATCCGCTGCAGCACCGCGGGGGTCGCGCGCCCGGTACGGATGCCGGCCAGTTCCTCCTTGAGATGGGTCACCGCCTGCTCCATCTTGTGGGATGCGTCCTTCAGGCTGGAATCGGTCGTCATGGGTCTCCTCGCCCGAGCCTAGTGGACCAGCGTCCCGATGTGCTCGCCGGTCACCACGCGTCGGATGTTCCCGTCCTCTCGAAGGTTGAAGACGATGATGGGCAGCTTGTTCTCCATGCAGAGCGAGATCGCGGTGGCATCCATCACCTGATAGCCCTCTTTGAGCACGTCCACGTACTGGATCTCCTCGAAGCGGGTGGCGCTGTCGTCGACCATGGGGTCGGCCGTGTAGACGCCGTCCACCTTCGTCCCCTTGAGCAGTGCGTCGGCGCCCATCTCCAGCGCGCGCTGAGCCGCGCACGTGTCCGTCGAGAAGTACGGGACCCCCAGACCCGCGGCGAAGATCACGACGCGCCCTTTCTCGAGGTGGCGGCGGGCCCGCAGCGGCATGAAGGGCTCGGCCAGCTGCGTCATGGCGATCGCCGTTTGGACCCGGGTCGTGACGTGGATCTTCTCCAGCGCGTCCTGCAGGGCCAGGGCGTTCATGACCGTCGCCAACATGCCCATGTAGTCCGCGCGGTTGCGGTCGATGCCCGGGGCCTGGCGGCCACGCCAGATGTTGCCGCCCCCGACGACCACGGCCGGCTGCACCCCTAGATCGACGATCTCGGCGAGCTGGCGAGCGATCAGCGCCGTGGCATCGGTGTTGATGCCGGTCTCAGTGTCCGCCGGAGCGAACGCCTCGCCGGAGAGCTTCAGCAGGACCCTGTGGTGCTGGGTCCGTGGCGTATCGGGCTCCTCGGTCATGCGCGGTCCCCTTCCCCGGACTGACCTTACCCCGCTTCGCCGCCCTCGGGCTCCCCGGAGGTCGTGTCCTCGCCCAGCTTGTAGCGGGCGAACCGGCGCACGACGATCCTCTCCCCCACCTTCGCGGAGGTCTCGTCGATCAGCTGCTGCACCGTCTTCGAGTCATCCTTCACGTACGGCTGATCCGTCAGGACGAGCTGGCCGACGTGGGCGTTCAGCTTCCCCTCGACGATCTTCTCCATCACGTTCTCCGGCTTGCCGGACGCTCTGGCCTGGGCCTCGAAGATGCCCTTCACTCGGTCGAGCTCCGCCTGCGGAACCTCCGCGCGGGTGACGTAGCGCGGCGCCGCCGGGCTGGCGATGTGCAGGGCGATGTCCTTGACCAGAGACTTGAACTCTTCGGTGTTGGCGACGAAGTCCGTCTCGCAGTTGACCTCGATCAGGACACCCACCGTGTGGTTGAAATGGATGTAGCTGTCGATGAGCCCCTGGTTCGCGGAGCGCCCTGCCCGCTTCTCGACGCCGGCCAGTCCCTTCTGGCGAAGTAGTTCGACGGCCTTGTCGAAGTCGCCGTCGGCCTCCGTGAGGGCCTTCTTGCAGTCCATCATGCCGGCGCCGGTGGCATCCCGGAGCTCCTTGACCTGCTGCGCAGTGATGTCGGTCATATCGGTGCGTTACTCCTCGGCGGCCTGGACGGCGGCAGATGCTGGGGCCTCGGTCTCGGGGCCTCGAGCCTCGGTCTCGGCGCTCGCGGGCGCCGAGACGTCGGTCGCTGGGGACGCGTCCTCCGACGCCGGCCCCTCGGCGGGCTCCGCCTCTGGGACGTCGGGCTCGAACACGGTCGACGCGGCGATGGCGGCGGCATCCTCCGGCGTGGGCGTGTCATCCACGGCGGCCGGAGCGGGTGTCGACTTGACCGCAGGGGCCGAGGGCGCCGCGGTGGCCTTGGCCACGACCTCATCCTTGGCCATCCCGTACCCCTCAGCGAGGGCGTCGGCGATCACGCGCGTCACCAGGTTCACGGCGCGGATCGCGTCGTCGTTACCCGGGATGATGTAGTCCACCTCGTCCGGGTCGCAGTTCGTGTCGACGATCGCGATCACGGGGATCCCCAGCTTGCGGGCCTCGTTCACGGCGATGTGCTCTTTCTTGGTATCGATGACGAAGACTGCGTCCGGCAGGCGTTCGAGGTCCTGGATGCCACCGAGGTTGCGCTCGAGCTTCTCCCGCTCGTGGCGGAGACGGATGACCTCCTTCTTCGGGAGGTAGTCCATGGCGCCGGAGCGCTCCATCTCCCGCAACTCGCGGAGGCGCAGCAGCCGCTTCGAGATCGTGGTGAAGTTGGTGAGCATGCCGCCCAGCCACCGGTGGTTCACGTACGGCATGCCGATGCGGCCGGCCTGCTCCTCCACGACCTCTTGGGCCTGCTTCTTCGTACCGATGAACAGGATGATGCCGCGGCGGCGCCCGAGCGCCTGCGCGAACGCGTAGGACTCCTCGAGGCCCGACAGGGACTTCTCGAGGTCGATGATGTAGATCCCGGAACGCTCCCCGTAGAGGAAGCGCTGCATCTTCGGGTTCCACCGCCGGGTCTGGTGGCCGAAGTGCACGCCTGCCTCGAGGAGCTCCCGCCTGGTGACGACCGGCATGGAGCGATTCCTTTCCTCGGTTACCTTCCTCCGCCCGGATCTACCCGTCGCCGGCCCGGCCTCGCGGCGCGGGACCCCGGAGATGCGGTCCACGGACGTGTGAGCTCGACGCACGCGGCGCCGGCGGCAGCGAGTCTAGCAGCGGCCTTGAAGCCCCGACCCGTCCCGCGCCTTCAGCGCTTGCGCGGCCGCCGCTCCTTGGGAGCAGGTGCCTCCGGGACCTCCTCCGAGATCGACAGGTAACGGAAGGCGAAGGCACCCAGGAACGCCACGTGGAACGCGTTGACCACGAGCACGAAGATCCAGGCGACCACCGATGGGTTCACCCCGGCCTGCGGCCGGGCCGACATGACGAACACGACGGTCGCGGTGAGGACGTAGGCGGTGGCCATCGTCAGGTTGCCGTTCCCGGGCGTGCGGGCTGCCCGGATGGAGCGGGAGAGCGATTCCGGCATGGATCGACCCTCCGCGGCGGCCATGACGGGTGCGAAGACGAAGAGGTAGAGCACGGCCACGAGCGCCCCTATCTGGAGCAGAAGACCGATGCCCGCCCCTCCGAGCACCTGGGAGAGGATGCCCACGGCGGTGAGCAGGAACATGTTGATGATCCCCACGGCCAGCGTGACGGGGATGATCCGCAGGCCCCGCATCGCTGACGAGCCGGCCACACGACCCCGGTCCAGGACGTCGACGACCATCGCCACCAAGAACGCCATCACGATCGCCCGAACGGCGACGAACACCAGCAGCGCGTACAAGCCGCCCTGCACCCCGAACAGGGCGCTGGACACGCTGCCGTCGAAGGAGGTGCCCACGGGGGGGATCGCCAGCACGTTGGCGAACACCGCGAACGGCCCTTCGAAGCCCAACGCGAGCGCCGCGAGCCACTCGACGATCACGACGACCGGGATCGCGAGGATCAGCGGCGGCGAGGAGATCACCGTCACCATCCCTCGCCACACCGAGGCAAGGATCTTCGGCATCTGCGGGTTGGCCGGGCCGCGTGGCGTGAGGAACCCGCTCAGCAGCCCACGCCGCGGCTCGACCTGCGTGGAGCTCGCGGGCTCGCGGAATCCGCCCTTCGGTCTGGGCGCCTTGCCGTTGCCCGATCGCTGGTTCGTCATGCGTCCTCCCCGTCCGAAACACCCGTCACGGTCGGTTCGGTATCTGGGCCGTCCTCGTAGATGAAGGCCGGGCCCATCTTGGGCGCGACCAGCCTGCCGGCGACCAACAGGAGCAGGACGAACGCCACGGCCGCGATCGCGAAGTTCACGCCTAGGCGTGTCGGATCGACCACGGTCGGGGAGACCACATCGATCGAGACCCCCGAAGGGTCGTGCTCGAACGCGACGAGCCCGGCGAGCGTCCCGGCGCGAACACCCACCACCAGGTCGGGGGCGACGGCCAGACCGCGGAGCGGAGCGCCGGAGCCGCCGATCTCGGCGACGAGATGCCCGGTCGAGGTGTCGATGGACGCCAGACGCCCACGGACGGTGGCCACCAGGGCCGTGTCACCCACGATCACCGGACCGCTGCGATACACACCTTCGTTCAGTGCGAACTCCCAGGCACGAGCACCGGAGGCGGGATCGAAACGGTAGAGCTCGCCGTAGAGATCGACGGCGTAGACGGCGTCCTCGGTCACCGCCGGCCCCGTGGTGACGGTCAGCGGAGCGGACAGTCGCGCCGACCACCGCTCCTCACCGCTCTCCAGATCGAACGCATGCAGCGTGGCGTCGCTGTATCCGACGTAGGTGGCCCCGCCTCCGATCGACGGAGACGACATGATGAGCCCGAGGCTGGGGGCGTCGTTCCGCCACACCGACGATCCGTCGGAGACGTCCAAGCCGAGCACGGCCGATCTTCCCGTCCGTGATCCCTGCGAGCAGACGACCACGCGGTCCCCCGACGTGGCCACGGAGGTGACCAGCGTTCCGCCGACGTCGACCTTCCACAGGATGGTCCCCTTCGTGAGATCTATGGCGTAGACGTTGCCCGCGATATCGCCCACATAGGCGGTGGTGCCGCTCACCGTCACGCCGGTCCGGCTCACCTGGGCGAGTTGGATCGCGGGCCACAGCGGCTTCTGGGTCGCCAGATCGAAGGCGGCGACGTGGGAGTCGACCGGAGAGGCGGGGGCCGTCGATCCGGCGCCGGAGGGCGTCGGGGAGGCGGAAGAGGGCGTGGGCCGCGGCGTGCCCGAGGCGGTGGGTGGGTTGTCGCCGAAGCCCTCCGTGTAGACCACGGCTTGCCGACCCGCGCCGAGGTCGGCGATCGCCGCAGACACGGACGGTCCGTAATCCCTGTCGACCGCGAACGCCTGAGAGCCGGTCGAGAGTCGGTAGCCGACCACCTGGGTGGGGCCGACCGCCACGGCTTCCTCTCCGCTCAACGCCGGAGGCGCGTATCCGTAGCGCTGGTCGGGGCCACCCAGCGTGCCCTTGGCCGTCCAGGCCGTCTTGAACGGGGACGAAGGCCCCGAGGAGGCGACGCCGGTCTTCCCCGCGTCGCCCTGAGCCTGGGACCAGGCGCCGCCGGAAAGGGCTGCGGAGGCGGGACCGCTCCCCATGGCGAACGCCAGCGCGGCCGCGGCGCCGATCCATGCGGCGGCGCGCGGGAGGCGGTGGCGGGTGAGGGTGGAGCCGAGGTCATCCAAAGCCGGGTCATTCTAGGCGGCGACCCGCGCCTTGACCCGAACCGCCCGTCCCGGCCCCGGGACGGGCTCAGGCTGCGAGCGGCGCGAGGCGGATCAGCGCACCGAGATCCAGCGGCTGGAGGTAGTCGAGTGGGTCGACGTAGGCACCGTCCCGCTTCACGCCGAGATGGAGGCTGGGCACCGTGTCACCTGGGTGCCCGGCGCCAGACAGGGCGATCGGCTGCCCCCGCGTGACGAGATCCCCCTTCCTGACCGAGAGCGCCGAGACCCACGAGTACGTGGAGGAGACTCCGCCGCCATGATCCAGCGTCACGAAGAGATGCCCGGCTACCTTGCCCGCGAAGGTCACCGTGCCGGGCGCGGGGGCGACGACCGTGGTTCCCACCGGCGCACCGATGTCGATGCCGCGGTGCCCAGAGCCGAACGGTGTTCCGGGCGGGTCGAATGGACGGAGCACGGGACCCATGATCGGCCAGGTCCAATCACCGGCCGCCGCGGCCGCCGGCGCCGCGCCGATCGAGGCGACGTTGAACACGGAGGCCAAGACCACGACGGTGACCGCCGTCCCGATCGAGGTGCGCAGACGTTCTGCCATGAGGCCGAAGTTAGCGGGAGCGTGCCCCTCCCGCCGTGAGCGCCGTCACACCTAGATCGAGAGACGTGGCGAGCGTTGGATCGATGCCGCTAGTCGAACTCGGAGAGCTGTCCCCGCAGGCTGCCGACCGCCTTGGTGTGGATCTGGCAGACCCGGGACTCGGTGACCCCCAGGATCTCGCCGATCTCGGCGAGCGTGAGCCCTTCGAAGTAGTAGAGCGTCACCACGATCTTCTCTCGCTCGGAAAGCGAGTTCACGGCGGCGGCGAGCAGGCCGCGCGTCTCTTGCGACTCCACCCCTTGGGTCGGATCAACACCCTTGTCGGCGAGCGTGTCGATCAGGGAGACCTGCTCGCCTCGATCGGCGCCGACAGAGACCATCTCGTCGAGCGCGAGTACCGATACGAACGAGATCTGGGATACGACATCGTGCAGCTCCCGGAGCGTGATGCCGAGGCGTTCAGCCAATTCCTTCTCCGTGGGCTGCCGCTTGAGCATGGCCTCCAGGTCCGTGTTGGCCTTCTCGATCTCCCGGGCCTTGAACCGGACCGAGCGCGGGACCCAGTCCATCGCGCGCAGCTCGTCGATGATGGCGCCCTTGATCCGCGGGATAGCGTACGTCTCGAACTTGTTGCCTCGCCCAGGCTCGAACTTCGTGAGCGCGTCGATCAGCCCGAACATCCCGTAGCTCACGAGGTCGGCCTGGTCGACGCTGGCCGGCAACCCGGTGGCCACGCGCGACGCGACGTACTTCACCAGCGGCGCGTAGTGCAGGATCAACTTCTCCCGGGCCTCCGGGGACGCGGCGCTCTTGAACGCGTGCCAGTGCCCACCCAGCTCGTCGTCGACATGCGGCGGCACCGTGATCGTCCTGTCGAAGTCGGGCTGCTCCTTGGTGGCGGTCCTGCCCCCGGCCTTCGCGGACGGCTTCGCAGCCGTCTTCGCGGTGGTCTTCGTCACGGCTTTGGCCGCCGCAGGCTTGCGCGTGGTCGCCATCAAGCCCTCGGGTGGGACCGTTCGTAGGCCTCGAAGAGGCGCGACCGCGAGACGTGCGTATAGCGCTGCGTGGTCGCCACGCTCGCGTGTCCCAGCAGCTCCTGTACGGCTCGGATGTCGGCTCCCCCTTCGAGCAGGTGTGTCGCGAACGAATGCCGCAGGGTGTGCGGTGTGACCCGCCGACCCGGCAGCAGCGTACCGCCATATCGTCCCACCATCGTACGGATGTCCCGTTCGCTGAAGCGTTTCTTCCGCCGATTGAAGAAGAGCTCGGGAGGAACCTCGGGCGGCGCCGGGGTCATCAGCGGCCTGCCCTCGGCCAAGTACCGCTGCATGGCGACCACGGCGAGATCGGACATCGGCACCTCCCGCTCCTTGTCACCCTTGCCCAGCACACGCACCCGGCGCCGCTCGATGTCGACGTGCTGGGCCGTGAGCCCGGCCACCTCCCCGACGCGCAGGCCCGAGCCGTAGAGGAGCTCCAACACGGCGCGGTCGCGGAGCGCGACGGCGCGCTCGAACGGCGAGGCGGCGGGTTGTTCTCCCGGCGGGGTGCCCGGCGATTCCGTCAACGCCGCCGCCTCGCGAGGACGCAGGACGGTGGGGAGACGGTTCACGACCTTCGGGCGCCCCAGCAGGAGGGAGGGATCGTTGGCCATCCGGCCTTCCTCCACGGCCCACCTGTAGAAGGTGTGTATCGCGCCCACCTCTCGCGCTACGGAGGCGCGGGCCTTGCCGAGCGTGTGTTGCTGGGCGAGGAATCGTCGAAGGAGGGGGTAGTCCGCCCGATCGAGGGACGAACCGCCTCGATGGAGGAAGAGAGCGAGCGTTCCGAGGTCCCGCCGGTAGGCGGCCACGGTGTTGGGCGAGAGCCGGCGTTCGAACGCAAGATGATGGGCGAACGCCTCGATCAGGTCGCTGGCGTCCGGGGGAAGTCCGCCGGTCACATGGTCTCCTCGTCGACATTTGGGGGTGCCCGGACCGGACCGCCCGGGTCCAAGGCGACCCCTGTGTACCAGTGGGAACCGTGCCGTGCAAGGATGCGGCGGGGAACGTTGAGCGCCAGGCGGCTCAGGGGCTGGCGACGCCGCGCCCGGCAAGGGCGCGTTCGTACCGCCCGCCCACGCAGCGGATGAGCCCCTTGAGCTCGAGATCGATCAGCGCCGAGATCGTCTCGGGGATCGAAAGGCCCGCCGCCCTGGCTATGGCCTCGGGCAAGGCCTGAGACCCGATGGATCCCAGGGCCCTGCGTTGCGGATCGGAGAGGCCGTCCGGGACGGTGAGGTCCGGTCGATCGCCGATACCGAGGTCGGCGAGCAGGTCGTCGGCCCCGCGGATCAGGGTCGCGCCATCGCGGATCAACTCCAAAGGCGTCTCGGACAACGGACTCGAGACGGGTCCGGGAACCGCGAACACATCCCGGCCCAAGATCGAGGGCGTGGTCGACGGAGATCCGCGATCCGCTGCGGGCCGTCCCCTCGACGACGACGAGCGCTCGTCCCAGCGCCGCGACGATCCGGTTCCGGGCCGGGAAGTGGTGGGGTTCGGCGGGGGTTCCGGGGGGATACTCGCTCACGATCGTGCCCGCCTGTGCGATGGCCTCAAGCGTGTCCGCGCTGGATCGCGGGTAGGGCACGTCGATGCCCGAACCCATGACGGCGAGTGTTGGCCCACCCGCCGCGAGGGCGCCCCGGTGCGCGGCGATGTCGATCCCCGACGCAGCGCCGCTGACGACGGTGATGCCCGCCCCGCTGAGGCGCCGCCCCAGCTCCCGCGCCACCTCCCTGCCGAGCGCCGACGCCTTGCGCGCCCCCACCACGGCCACCCCCAACATCCGGGACTCCACGGGGCGACCCCGGACGAAGAGCCAACCGGGTGGATCTGCCAGATCCTCCAGCTCTGCTGGGTATCCCGGGTCTCCCGCGGCCACCAAGGTCCCGCCCGCCGCCTCGGTCGCCCCGAGGATCCGCCCCGGGTCGACCGCGTCGATCCGCGAGCGATCCGCGTCGCTGCCGGCGCGTCCCGAGCGCACGGCGGCCACGCACGCGCGTGCGCTGCCGACGTCCCACGCGAGCCGGTGAAGGTTCCTCGGCGTGATACCGCGGAGCGCAGTGAGGCGCACGAGGGCGCGCCGATCCTCGGCCTCGCGCACGAAGCCCGGCGGCCAACCGCGCCGTGCCTCAACCGGCACGGGCAAGCTCTTCATCGCCCTCGAGCCCAGCCCGGAACGTCAGTGCCTCGGCCAGGTGCCGCGCCTCCACCGCCTCGACCGCCTCGAGGTCCGCGACGGTCCTGGCCACCTTCAGTGCCCGATCGAACCCCCGCCCGGTGAGGGCCATGGCATCGACGGCGCGGGCCAAGAGGGCTTCGGCCTCGGGATCGAGTCGGGCCTCCCGCCGGATCAGCGGACCTGGAAGGTGCGCGTTGCAGGCGTACCCCAAGTCGCCGTAGCGACGCCGCTGCCGTTCGCGGGCGACCTCGACCCGGGTGCGGACGACCGCCGACGGCTCGCCCGTCTCGGACCCCAGCAGTTCCTCCTTCGTGAGTCGGGGCACCCGCAGGCGCAGATCGATCCGATCGAGGAGCGGTCCGGACAGCTTCTGCCGATACTGGTGCACCCGATGGTCCGGACAGCGGCACTGGCGTCGTGGGTCGCCTTCGTACCCGCAAGGGCACGGGTTCGCGGCGGCCACGAGGGTGAAGCGGGCGGGGAAGTCCACCGAGCCCATGGCGCGGGTCACGACGACGCGGCCGTCCTCGAGCGGCTGGCGCAAGGCCTCGACGGCGTCGCGCCGGAACTCGTTGAGCTCGTCTAAGAAGAGCACCCCATGGTGGGCGAGGCTCGCCTCGCCGGGGCGCAGGATCGAGCCTCCCCCTCCGAGGAGCCCGACGGTGGACACGGAGTGATGGGGCGAGCGGAACGGTCGTGACCTCAGCAATCCTTCACCCGCAAGCAGACCTGCCACGGAATGCATCTGGGAGACCTCGAGCGCCTCCTCCCGGGTGAGCGCGGGCAGGATCGTGGGCAGCCGACGCGCGAGCATGGTCTTTCCCGCGCCCGGAGACCCGACCATCAGGAGGTTGTGTCCCCCGGCGGCCGCGATCTCCAGCGCGCGCCGAGCGTGCAGCTGTCCGCGGATCTCCTGGAGGTCGACCTTCCTTGCCTCCGCGGGGGATGGGTCGCCGGCGGGGATCTGTGGAGGCGTCCACCGGCCACGCAGGAACGCCGCGACCTGGTCGAGCGAGTCGGCGCCGACCACGCGAAGTCCCTCGATCTGTGCCGCCTCCAGGGCGTTGGCGAGCGGTACGACGACCCCGGGCAGGCCGGCTCGAGCAGCCGCGATAGCAACCGAGAGGATCCCCGGCGTCGCCAGGATCCCGCCCTCCAACGAGAGCTCTCCTGCGAAGGCCCAGCCGTCGATCGCGCGGGCGGGAACCTGCCCCGTGGCCGCCAGAACGGCGGCGGCGATGGGCAGATCGAGACCGGGTCCCTCCTTGCGAAGCGTGCCGGGTGCGAGGTTGACGATGACGCGACGAAGGGGCCACTCGAGCCCTGCGTGCTCGACGGCGGGGCGGATCCGGTCCCGCGCATCCTGGATCGGTGTCCCCGGAAGGCCGGTGAGGGCGAACGAGGGCAGCCCACGGCCGACCACGGCCTCGACCGTCACCAGGTGACCGCCCACCCCAAGCACCGTGACGCCCACGCATCGTCCGTACACGGGTGCGAAGCTACGGACATCGGCCTTCCCGCACCGTGACGCGCGTCACGGTGCGGAGAAGGTGACGACCCGAGAGGGCCCGGGTCCGCGGAGGGATATCATCCGCCCGTCGTCGGTCCGGGCGCACCGAAGGGAGGATCGCGACGGGCCTCACCCTCGCCCTCGTCATGGCGTTCGCGTTCGCGGTCACGAACGGGTTCCACGACGCCGCCAACGCGATCGCCACGCTCGTGTCCACCCGCGTGGCCCGTCCGCTGCCCGCCGTGGCGTTCGCTGCGTGCTTCAACCTAATCGGCCCGCTGTTGATCGGCGCCGCCGTGGCCGACACGATCGCCGGGATCGTGGTCGTCCCCCCGGGCGATGAGGTGGCCGTGGTGGGCGCCGCCCTGACCGGGGCCGTCGTATGGAACGTCCTCACCTGGCTCCGCGGCCTCCCCGCCAGCTCGAGCCACGCGCTCGTGGGCGGTCTGGTTGGGGCGGCGCTCCTCGCCCAGGGACCGTCCGCCGTGAACTGGGGTGGGATCGAGGGCGGCCGGCCGGTCGGTGTCTTCGGCGTGCTGATCGCCCTCGCCATCAGTCCCGTGCTGGGCTTCGGGGTGGCCGCGCTCGTGACGCGCCTGACGCGCGTCGGGCTGCGCCGAGCCTCCGTACGGATCGACGGCGTGGTTCGCCGCGCCCAGTGGGCCACGTCGGGTTGGCTCGCGTTCAGCCACGGCGCCAACGACGCCCAGAAGACGATCGGCGTGGTAGCGGCCCTGCTCCTGGCCACGGGCCACATCTCGGCCCTCGCCGCTCCCACCTGGGTCAAGCTATCGTCCGCGCTCGCGCTCACGATGGGCACCGCGTTCGGTGGATGGTCGATCGTCCGGACGATCGGCAGCCGCATCATCCGGCTCCGCCCGCTCGACGGCCTGGTGAGCCAGGCGAGTTCGGCGGGGGTCATCATCGCGGCCTCGTTCCTGGGGGCTCCGGTCAGCACGACCCAGGTCGTGTCCTCTTCGATCGTCGGTATCGGCGTCGGGCGCCGGCGGGCGCATCACGTCCGATGGTCGGTGGTCGGCAACATCGGCATGGCGTGGATCACCACGCTGCCCGCCGCGGGCCTGCTCGCGGCGCTCTCGCTCCCCATATGGAGGTGGATCGCATGAAGCTCCCCTGGTTCCTGCCCGAGACCATCGACGTCCTCGGGATGCTCCGCGCACAGGCGGCGGTGACGATCGACGGGTTGGATGCCCTGACGTCCTGGGCGAGCTCGCGGGGCGACGCAGCACAAGCAGACCGGGTGCGGGCGGCCGAGCATGAGGCCGACGACCGGAAACGTGCCCTCCGCAAAGCGCTCACCGAGTCCTTCACGACGCCGGTGGACGCCGAGGACCTCTACACGATGTCCGAACGACTCGACGCCGTGATGAACGGGGCCAAGGACGCCGTTCGCGAGTCGGAGGTGATGGGGGTCGAACCCGACGAGCACGCCGGGTCGATGGCGGCATTGTTGCTGGAAGGGGCGCGGCACCTCGACGAGTCGTTCGCGGCGCTCGCCGAGGGAGGGCCCGGTGCGGAGGGGCCCGCGACCGCGGCCGCCGACGCCGCGATCAAATCGCAGCGTCGATTGGAACGTGCCTACCGAAGCGCCGCATCCTCGGTCGCCGAGATCGCCGACCTCCGGGAGGTGATCGGAAGACAGGAGCTCTATCGGCGTCTGTCGCACGTGTCCGACACCGTCGTCGAGGTCGCCGAACGTGTCTGGTACGCGACGGTCAAGGAGAGCTGACCCGCCGCTGCTAGCCTTCGGGCCGTGAGCGACCGCTTCGACTGGAGCCCGGAGCCAGACCTGATCGACGTTGGCGATCCCTCTGCCCGTCCGGCGCTCGAGGCCCTCGGGGCGGCCGTGTGGCGGGAGGCGTTGGACTGGCTCTACGGGCACGCGTTGTTGCGGCCGCTCCACCCGGAGGCATACCCCGAGTCGCGCCTGGCCTACTTCGGTCCCACCGGCCGGGCCGCGCCCGCACCGATGAGCCCGACGCCGTCCGCCCAGATCCTCGAGGAGTTCCGAACCCGGATCGCCCCCGCCACCTTCAACGCCCACCACCGCGGGTCGTTCAGCTACTTCACCCCGCCGCCCTTGCCGATGTCGATCGCCGGCGAGGTCTTGGGTCAATGGCTGCAACAAGGGGTCGACGTCTGGCATGCCGGACCCGTCGGCGCCTTCGTCGAGGAAGAGGTCGTGACCTGGCTGCGCGACCTGGTGGGGTTCCGCGACGACGGATGGGGGGTCCTCACCTCCGGGGGCGTGATGGCGAACATCATGGCGTTGACCCTGGCTCGCGACGTCTGGCTACGGAAGCTGCGCGGCTCCGCGGGCCCACCTCGAGGCGCATCGCTCGAGGGCGTGCGGGTCTACGCGGGCGATCAGGCCCACTTCTCGATCGGCCGGGCCCTGTCGATGCTCGGGTTCCCCGAGGACACGCTGAGCGTGCTGCCCACCGACGACCGGTTCCGGCTCGTCGCTGACCCTGTGGCCGAGGCCGTGGCGCGCGACCGCTCCGCCGGGCTCACGCCGTTGGCGATCGCGGCCGTCGCGGGCTCCACGAACACGGGCTCCGTCGACGACATCCCGTCCCTGGCCGCCCTGGCCGAGCGTGACGCGCTCTGGCTCCACGTCGACGCAGCCTACGGAGGCGCCGCCCGCCTGTCGTCCCGCGACGCTCACCGGGTGCCAGGTCTGGAGCTCGCAGACACCGTAACGGTGGACCCGCACAAGTGGTTCTTCCAGGCCTATGACCTGGGGGCCCTCATGGTCCGCCGCCGCGAGGACCTGCTGACGACCTTCCATCGGGCGCCCGAGTACTACCGGTCGAACCGGCCCGAGGACGAGCCGCTGAACTGGTACCAGTACTCGATGGAGGGCACCCGGCGGTTCCGAGGGCTGAAGCTCTGGACGAGCTGGAAGCATCTGGGGACGCGGGGCCTCGGCCACCTGGTGGAGTCGAACGACGATCTCGCCGCCTACCTGGCGGCCCGGCTCCGCGAGTCCGAGGACTTCGAGCCGACCCCCGCGGAGCCCGAACTCTCCGTCGTGTGCTTCCGACACCTGCCGGAGGCGCTGAGGGGGCTGCCCGACGACGTGGTCGACGCGTACCAGAACGGCCTGCAACGGGCGCTCGAGGTCACCGGCGAGGCCTGGGTGAGCACCACCGAGTTGCGGGGCCGCACGTTCCTCCGCGCGGGCGTGATGAACTACTACGCCGATAGATCGGACGTCGACCGGCTGATGACCTCCCTCCGCGCCTGCTCAGAAGGCGTCCTCGAAGAGCTCGACCTCGACACGCCCTGATCGCCCCGGGCCTGTGGCACCAGCCGCGATCGCGACGCTCGCGACATCGAAACGAACCGCGCCCTCGGACACGCCGGAGGTGATCAGGAACGCCTGGGCGACGGCACGTATCTTCGCCTGTTTCTTCAGGGTCACCGCTTCCCATCCGGGCCCGAACGAGGCTCCCCGGCGGGTCTTGACCTCACAGATCACCAGGCCGTCGATCCCCCGCAGGACCAGATCGAGCTCGCCGATCCGACATCGCCAGTTCCTCGCCACGAGTCGATAGCCGCGGCGCAGGTACTCCTGAAGGGCAAGGTCCTCGCCGCGCTCGCCGAGCGTGCGTCGCCTGTCCTGCATCGCGCGAACGTACCCGAGGGCGACGACACGGGACCGCGGGCGCGTGACCCGCTGGTTCAGTGCTGGGCGGGCGTGTCGGGGATCGTGGTGGGCTCGTCGCGCCGGGCGAGCTCCTCGATGTTCACGTCGCGCTGGGTCATCACGCGAACGCTGGCCACGAAGCGGGCCGGACGGAACATGTCCCAGACCCAGGCATCGGCGAGATCCACCCGAACCCACCCGCCGTCCAGGTGCGTCACGTCCACCTTGTTCGCGAGGTAGAAGCGGCGCTCGGTCTCGATCACGTACCCGAACATCGGCAGGACGTCGCGGTATTCGCGGTACAGCTCCAGCTCGCGTTCCTCTTCGAACCGCTCGATGTCATCGTCGCTCATCATTCCCCCAGCTTCTCACGCGGGCGCCGCAACCGTGCCGCGACCTAGCCCGGGCAAGGCGGGCTGGCCCACCCCGGCGAAGGAGAGCCGGTGGATCGGCGACGGCCCGAGGCGGTCCAGCGCCTCGAGATGGTCAGGCGTGCCGTAGCCGCGATTGTGATCGAAGCCGAACCCCGGGTGTCGGCGGTGGAGTCGATCCATCTCGCGGTCGCGCGTGACCTTGGCGACGATGGAGGCGGCGGCGATGCTCCCGCTCACGGCATCGCCCTTCTTCACCGCGAGCGTCGGGCATGGCATCCGGCGAGGGGCGAAGCCATCGGTCAGCACGTAGTCCGGCTCGGGCTCGAGCGCGCACGGAGCCCTGCGCAGGAGGGCGATGTTGCAGCGGTGCAGGCCACGGCGGTCGATCTCGGTCGGTGTGACGCGCGCCACGCTCACGACGGCCTCCGCCATGATGCGGTCGAAGGCCGCCTCCCGCTGGAGCCTCGTCAGGACCTTCGAATCGCGGATCCCGTCCAGGTCGAAGTCCTCCGGCAGGATCACCGCGGCCGCCACGAGGGGTCCGGCCAACGCCCCCCGACCGGCTTCATCCACCCCGGCGATACGCGCGAATCCCTGCGCGCGAAGCTGCCGTTCGTAACGGGCCATGTCCCTGTTCAGTGCACCCACCCCGCCCGAGACGGAGGCCAGATCCGGACGAACACCTGGCCGATCACCTTGTCCTCCCCCACGTAGCCGAGCCCCTCCGGCGGTTGGAACCGCGAGTCGCCGGAATGCAGCCGATTGTCCCCCAGAACGAAGAGCATGCCGGGAGGCACCGTGATAGGGCCGAAGGACCGCGTGTCTGGTGGCCGGTTGAGGTAGGGCTCGTCCACCTTCGATCCGTTCACGAAGAGCGTGCCCGATCGCAGTTCGACGGTGTCGCCGGGCAGACCGATCACCCGCTTCACGTAGTCGGGGTTCTCGGGCTGAGCGACCCCCACCCCCTCGGCGAACCAGTGGAAGAAGGCGTCGACCGCGCCCCGCTGCGCTCCCGGGGAGGGATGAGGGTCTGAGAAGACGACGATCTCACCGCGATGCACGCCGCCGATCCGGGTGCAGACGCGACACACGAGGATGCGATCGCCCTTCCGCAGGGTCGGGACCATCGATTCCGAGGGGATGAAGAACGCCTGGATCAAGAACGTCTTGATCAGGATGGCCAGCACGAGGGCCGCGAGGATCAGGATGGGGAACTCGCGCCACGCCTTGCGATCTGCGCGATCGACCGCCTCCGGGTCGTGCGGGGGTTCGTCGAGGCCCGGCGCCGGCTCGGTCGCCTGCTCGGACACGGTCTAGGCCTCGGGCTCGCCCTCGTCGCCCACCGGTTCGGGGTCCGCGGACTCGCTTTCCAGTACCTGATCCTCGGCCGCCTCGTCGCCCACCTCGACGTCGGCCGTGAGGGCCTCGTCTCCCTCTAGCCCAGCTAGCTCAGCGTCGGGGTCATCCGCGTCGGCGTCATCCGCGTCGGCCGGCCCGCGGCCATGCGCTCGGCCATCGCCGCGTCCAGCGCGGCGAGCTTGGCGTCGTCCAGGCGACGCTCCTTGATCCGTGCCTTCTTCCCGCGCAGGTCGCGCAGGTAGTAGAGCTTCGCGCGGCGCACGTCGCCGTAGGACACGATCTCGAGCTTGGCGATCGAGGGCGAGTGGATCGGGAACGTGCGCTCCACACCCACGCCGAACGAGATCTTGCGAACCGTGAAGGTCTCTCGCAGACCGCCGTTCTGCCGGCGGATCACCACGCCCTGGAACACCTGTACGCGCTCCCGACTCCCCTCCACGACGCGGACATGCACCTTGACGGTGTCGCCGGGTCGGAACTCGGGGATATCCGAGCGCAGGTAGGCCTTGTCGATGAGATCGGTCTTGTTCATGGCAGCGACTGGGGATGATACCAGTGAGGGTGTTTCGCCCCCTTTCGGCTACTCGTTCGCGAGGTCGGGTCGGTTGCGGAGGGTCTTGGCGCGCGCCGCCTCACGCCGCCAGGCTGCGATCGCGGCGTGGTCGCCGGACAACAGCACCTCCGGCACGCTCATCCCCCGGAACTCCCGCGGACGCGTGTAGTGCGGATGGTCCAAGGTGGCCGGGTCCGAGAAGGAGTCCTGCTCGTGCGACGCCTCCTTGCCGATCACGCCCGGGAGCAGGCGCGTCACGGCCTCGATCAGCACCAGTGCCGGCAGCTCGCCGCCGGAGAGCACGTAGTCGCCGATCGATACCTCCTCCGCCGGGAGACCCTCGGCGACCCGCTCGTCCACGCCCTCGTAGCGGCCGCAGATCAGCGTGATATGGGGTTCTGAGGCCAGCTCGCGCACGAACGCCTGGTCGAGGCGGCGACCGGTAGGCGCCATGAGCAAGACCCTGCCCTGTTCCGGGTCCAGCGACTCGACCGCGGCGAACACGGGATCGGGCTTGAGCACCATGCCCGGTCCCCCCCCGAAGGACTCGTCGTCGACGCTGCGATGTGGGTCGGGTGCCCAGTCGCGGAGATCGTGGAGCCGGACGTCCACCCGCCCATCCGCGATCGCCTTCCCCAAGAGGCTCTCGCGCAAGGGACCCGAGAGGATCGCGGGGAAGATCGTGAAGACGTCGATCCGCATGGGCCGAGGCTAGCAGCGACCACTCTCCCCTCGGCGGTGGCGCGGCTTGACGCGCGGCCCACGACGATGTTCTCTGCGCCCGGCGGACGAGGATCGATGCCCCCCGCCCGGCCCGCGCGTGGAGGGAGGATCCGGAGATGACGCAGATCGTGCTCGGCGTACTGGTCGTGGCTGCGGTCGGAATCGCCGGAGCCACGATGCGCCATCGGCGCCGCCGGAGCCGCATCCTCGTCGACGTCCCGGACCTGATCGCCGTCAAGACCGCCGCCATCACAGAACCCCGATCACGACGTCTGGACCGTGCTCCGAGCGCGCCTGGGCGGTGTCGTGGAGGACCGTAGTCACGTCTGGGAGCACCTCGCTCGGGCCGCGGACCCCTCGACGTGGAAGCCGAAGCTCGCCGAAGCCACGGAGTGGCGGCTCTTCAGACAGCACTGGGGGAACGACTACGGCCTCGTGGCGAACGCCTCGCACGACGTCCACTTCCGCCTGGAGCCCTGGGAGACGGAGATCCTGCCGTTCATGGACGGCTCGCGGAGGGTCGGCCAGATCATCGTTGACCGCTTCGGCGATGAGGGGGACCTGAACGCCGGCGCCGTCGTCAGGCTCGTCCTGTCGCTGAACGAGGGCGGCTTCCTGGATCCGAACCCTCTCGATACCGACGCGATCGTCGCGGATCGTCTCGATACCGCCGGCCCGGCCAGGAGGAGGCTTCGGACGTTCGCCAAGAGCCTGCAGATCGAATGGTCCGGCGCCGACCGATTCGTCCGCCGTCTCTACGACGACGGCTTCAAGTACCTGTTCACGATCCCCGCGGCGATCATCTCCGTCGTGGTCGCCTTGGGAGGTTTCACCGCCTTCCTCGCGGTCCAGCGATCCGGAGAGTTCATTCGCTGGGCGGGCAATCGGCGGGACTGGAATCGCTGGTGCTCATCCTGCTGGGCTTCGTGCTGACGGGGGCCCACGAACTGGGCCACGCCCTGGTGGAGGTCCACAAGGGGCGCCGGATCGGCGGTGCCGGGTTCATGATCTACTTCGGGTCCCCGGCGTTCTTCGTCGATGCGTCGGACGGGCTGATGATGGATCGCTGGTGGCGGATCGCCCAGTCGTTCTCGGGCCCCTGGTTCGAACTCGTGCTCGCTGGTTTCGCCTCGTTGATCCTGTACTTCTTCCCGACGTGGGGGCCCTCCGAGCTCCTTTACCGCTTCGCGATCCTGAATCTCTTCGTGATCTTCCTGAACCTGATCCCGATGCTGGAGCTGGACGGCTACTGGATCTTCGCCGACCTGATCCAGGTTCCGGATCTCCGTCCACGCTCGCTCGCCTTCATCCAGCACGATCTCTGGCACAAGCTCCGCACGCGCGACCGGTTGTCGCTGCAGGAGTGGGGGTTGGCGCTTCTACGGCATCGGCGGCGTGGTCTTCACGGTCTTCTCGCTCTTCACGTCCTTCTATCTTCTGGAGGGAGATCTTCGGCGGCCTCGTAACCGAGCTTTGGGATGGAGGCCCGGGATCTCGTCTCCTCCTCGTTGCGCTGGGGCTCTTCCTCGCCGGGCCGCTCATCCGAGGTCTGTTCACGCTGGGCAGGACGATCTGGAGGCGAGCCGATGGTGTGGTGCGCAAGATCCGCTTCCGGCTCGAGACCGAGTGGCGCGTGGAGGCAGCCGAGCTGATCGACGCCCTCCCGGCGTTCGAGGACCTGCCGGCCGACATCTTGAGCGACCTCGCCGGGCGGGTACGCCTGATCTCGGTGCGCATCGGCCAGCCTGTCTTCCGACAGGGCGATCGTTCCAACGCCTTCTACGTGGTGCGTGAGGGACTGGTCGACATCGAGGTCGAGGACCCGGAGACGGGTGATACGGAGGTCATCAACGTCATGCGCCGGGGTGAACCCTTCGGCGAGCTGGGGCTCCTACAGAGCGCCCCCCGCACCGCGACCGCGCGGGCAGACGGAGAAGTGGAGCTGTTCGAGATCGATAAGGGGACGTTCGACCGGCTGCTCGCGGATGCGATCGAGGCTCCGGAGTTCGGACTGACCCTTCAGGCCATGGCTGAGCTTCGGGAGCTGCCGGCCTTCGCCCAGTTGTCGTCGGAGGCCATCAGCGACCTCCTCGAGCATGGCAGTTGGGTCAGCGCCGCGCCTGGAGATGTGTTGATCACCCAGGGAGACGAGGGTGACGCCTTCTACGCGATCCGCTCCGGACGGGTCGACGTGAGTCGCGACGGCGTATTCATCGACTCGCTCTCGGCCGGGGATCACTTCGGCGAGACGGCATTGCTGACGGACCGTCCGAGGAACGCGACGGTGACGGCGCATACGCCGGTCCGGGTCTTCCGACTCTCTCGCGCGGGGTTCGACGCCATCATCGCGGCGGCGTTCCTCCAGGGACGCCTGTACCCTCCGAGCGAACGTACGATGGGGCACTGAGAGGAGATCTCCACGTGGACTGCTGGACCTGCCGCCGCACCGCCCTCGGGAGCTGTCGTTTCTGCGGCCGCGGCGTCTGCGAGGATCACGCCACGGAGAAGCCCTTCATCCTCCAGCTGTACCGGGGTGCCGACGTGACCAAGGCGCTGGTGGTCGAGGACGCCCTCTGCTGTGGCACCTGCAAGCGGCGGCCGGACCCGATCGACCTCCCCGAGCTCGACGTCTGAGCGTCACCTGCAACCTGTGACACGCGTCACAACGGCCGATTGACGAACGACACGCCCCACTTCGTGACCCACGGCATCGCGCACGATGCTGTGGCGTGGCACGATGCCCTCGTTGAACAGGTGGGCCCGAGGGGGAACGCCGAGAGCACCAGGAGGTCGGTCATGGCAGAGAAGAAGATCACGCCGAAGGCGCCGGGGGCTGACAGCGCCAGCAAGGACACCGCCGCCGCTCGCGTGACCAAGACCAGCATGAAGAAGACCACCAAGAAGAAGATGCACAAGAAGCACTGACCCTCCGTCAAGGAGCCGTCCGAAGGGCCCGGCCGAAGGCCGGGCCCTTCGCGTTGCGGGGTAGCGTCCGTCGCGCCGGCGTGGCAGGCTACGCGCCAGTGGCAAAGGCAACAGCGCTCACACCCGTTCAGGCCTCCATGGCCGGCACCCCGTTCCTGCGCGAGGTCGACCACGCGGAAGTAACGCGCCTTGCGTCGCTCGGATCCATCCGGCACTACCGCAAGGGCACCTACCTCTGCCATCAGGAAGAGGCCGCCCCGGACGTCTTCTTCCTGGTCCACGGCAAGATCGAGGTGAGCACCGTCTCGGCGACCGGGACCCGTGTGTACCACGCCACCGTCGACGAGCCTCAGTTCGTGGGCGAGCTCGGCCCGCTGGGCGACATGCCTCGTACGGCGAGCCTCATCGCGCTGGTCGACTCCGAGATCTGGGTCGTGGACGCCGACTCCTTCCTCGAGTTCGTCATGTGTGAACCCACCGCGGCCCGCGCCACCGTCAAGGCTCTCGCTCGCCAGGTACAGGGTCAACAGGCGTTCGTGGACGACCTCCTCTTCCTCGACCTGAAGGGGCGCGTCGCGAAGCGGCTCCTGCAGCTGGTCTCGCCGGATCTCGACTCGCTCCCCGCAGATGGTGTTGTCGTGCCGGAGGTCACCCAGGCGGATCTGGCGAGCCTCTGCGGCGGCAGCCGCGAGAACGTCACGCGCATCCTCAAGGAGTTCGAACGCAGGGGGATGGTCTTGCGCGACGGTCACCGATACGTGTTGAAGAAGATCGCTGCGCTGGCGAAGGTGGCCGCCCTCTAGCCGCCGGGGTCACTCTCCGGGAGGGTCAGACCCGGTATGTCTCGCACCACGATGCGCTTCGCGTCCACGTCGACCTCCACGATCACCTGACCGATCGCCGGCAGCAGCGTCTCCACACCGCCGGCCGTGGCCACCCACAGGTCGTTGGCGGGGTTGGGGATCACCTCGGTGAGGATGCCCAGCGTCCGGCCTCCCTCGGTGATGACCTGGCAGCCCTGGAGCTGGAAGGGCCAGTATTCACCGTCGGGCAGCGCGGGAAGCCATGACTCCGGCACCACCAACAACCGACCCTGGAGCTCCTCGGCGGCCGTGCGATCCTCCGCTTCGTCGAAGGTCACCAGGAGTCGCTTGCCGTGAACATGCGTGCGGGCGACGGTGAGTCGCCGCCCGTCCTCGAGGAAGAGTGAGGCGCCGTCCGCGAAGCGATCGGGGTTGTCCGACCGGACTTCGACGGAGATCTCTCCGTGCAGTCCGTGGGGCTTGAGGATCCTACCGACGACGACGGTCGGCTCTTCCACGGGGGTTCAGTCGACGAAGTCGACGATGGCGCCCTGGTCGTCGCGGCCGGCCGCGGCGCGCACGACGGTGCGGATGGCCTTGGCGGTCCTGCCGCCCTTGCCGATCACCTTGCCCATGTCGCCGGGGGCCACCTGCACGCTGAGTCGCACGCCTCTGTCGTCGGACGACTCGTTCACGACGACGGCGTCGGGATCGTCCACGAGCTCCTGAGCGAGGAAGACCACGAGATCCCGCACGGTGGGCCTATCCCTCAGCGTCGGTCGTCGCGGCTTCGGCAGCGTCGGGTGCGGAGGTGTCGACGGGCTCCGACTCCACGACCTCGGGCTCGACCTCCGCGGGAGCGGCCGCGGGTGGGGCCTCGACGACGCTCTCGACCTCGGGCGCCTCACCGGCCTCCGGCGCCTTCTTAGCCTCGGCGGCTTTCGCGGCGGCCTTCTTGGACAGCTTCGGGCGCTCGATCCGCTCGCCCTTGTCGGGGACGAGGGCCGCGGCCGAGGGCCGCTCGGCACACGAACGCGTCCCAGATACCGACCTTGACCATCAGGTTGCGCACCTGGTCCGAGGGCTGGGCGCCGACCCGCAACCAATGCAGGGCCCGCTCCTGGTCGATCTCGATCAAGCTCGGGTCCTCGAGCGGATGGTACTTGCCGATGTTCTCGATGAAACGGCCGTCGCGGGGGCTCCGCTGGTCGGCCACCACGACGCGGTAGAAGGGTCGCTTGTTCGCGCCCATCCGCCGCAGCCGGATCCTCGTCGTCATACCTTCGTCCTCTTCCTCGGTTCGTCTACTTCGGGAGCTTCGCCGACGGCACCTTCATCATGCCCGGCATGCGCTTGCCGCCCATCATCCCCCGCATCATCTTCCGGGCGCCCTCGAAATCCTTGAGCAGCCCGTTGACATCGCTGGTGGTGGTGCCGGATCCGTTCGCGATCCGCAGGCGGCGCGACCCGGAGATGATACCGGGATTACGACGCTCCTCGGCGGTCATGGACAGGATCATGGCCTCAGCCCGGCTCAGCTCGCCCTCATCGACCGCGCCGGCCATCTCCTTCATCGCGTTCTTGCCACCCGGCATCCCGGGGAGCATCTTCAGCAGATCCTGGATCGGCCCCAGCTTGCGCATCTCCTGGAGCTGGGTCAGGAAGTCGTCGAACGTGAACTCGTTCTTGAGCATCCGCTCCGCGCTCGCCCGCGCCTTCTCTTGATCCATCTGCCCGCTGGCCTTGTCGATCAGCGTGAGCACGTCGCCCATGCCCAGGATCCGTCCGGCCATACGATCCGGATAGAACGGCTCCAGATCGGAGGGCTTCTCCCCGGTGCCCACGAAGTAGACGGGTCGGCCCGTAACCGCCGTGATGCTCAGTGCGGCCCCGCCACGGGCGTCGCCGTCGAGCTTCGTGAGGATGAACCCCGTGGTGTCGACCTCGGCCATGAACTCCCGTGCCTGGATCACGGCGTCCTGGCCCGTCATCGAGTCGCACGCCATCAGCACGTGGTGCGGCTTCGTGACGTCCTTGATCCGGCGGGCCTGCTTCATCATCTCCGGGTCGACGTGGAGCCGGCCCGCCGTGTCCACGATGACCACGTCGGCGCCCTGGCGCTCCGCCTCCTTCAGGGAGTTCTTCGCGAGCTTGACGGGATCGCGTCCCTCTGACCACACCGGTATCCCGATCTCTCGGCCCAGCGTGCGAAGTTGCTCGACGGCGGCGGGCCGCTCGAGGTCGGCGGCCACGAGGAGGGGGCGGCGGCCCTTGTCCTTCAGGTGTTTCCCGAGCTTCGCGCAGGCCGTGGTCTTCCCGGAACCCTGGACGCCGGCCATCATGATCACCGACGGCCGGGCGCTCCCCAGATCGAACGGTGCGTGCTCTCCGCCCATCGTCGCGGTGAGCTCCTCGTCCACGACCTTCACGACCTGCTGGCCCGGTGTGAGGCTCTTCATGACCTCCTCGGAAAGGGCGCGCTGCCGCACCGCGGTCGAGGAAGTCGTCCGCCACCTCGACGCTGACGTCGGCCTCCAGCAGCGCCGTCCGCATGTCGGTCAGGGCGTTGTCCACCTGTTTGGGGTGGAGCTTGCCCCGGCTGCGGAGCTTCTTGAACGTCCCGTCGAGGCGGTCGGTGAGCGTGTCGAACATCGGCGTCCCTCCCAGGCAGCGAGCCTTGGACGTAGGATTCTACCGGGCGCGACAGGGGGGGACCCGCCGGTGACCGATCAGAAGCTCGACGATCTCGACCTCGTGGCGGTCACGAGCCATGAGATGCGAACGCCGCTCGCGGCGATCCGGGGTTTCGTCGACATGCTGCGACGTCGACGCGATGGCCTCGAGGACGCTCGAGATCGACGAGTTCCTGCGGATCATCGCGGAACAGACCGATCGGCTCGTCGCACATGGTCGACGACCTGCTCGCCATGTCGAGCCTGGAGCACGGCACCATGCCGATCGTTCCGGAGCGATGCCTGCTGGTGCCGTTCCTGGAGAACGCTGATCACCGGGATGGGTGCGGCCGGCGACGCTCGAGCTCCGCGGATCAGACGGACCGCCCGCCGCGCCATCGAGACGGACGCCGATGCGCCTGCGTCAGATCCTCACGAACCTGATCCAGAACGCCATCAAGCACTACGGCAACGGCACGCCCGTCGCCGTTACGGCGTCAGGCGGTGCGGAGCGCCTGGTGATCGAGGTGGCCGACAGCGGGCCGGGCATCGCGCCCGAGGAGGCCGAGCGCGTCTTCGAGCCCTTCTACCGGGGCTCGGGGCGCGCGAGCGGCGACGGCGCCGGTCTCGGTCTCGCGATCACCAAGCGGCTCGCGGAGGCCCTGGGCGGCACGATCGACGGTCGATCCACGGCCCGGCGAGGGTGCGCGGTTCCGCGTCAGCCTTCCCCGGTGGGCGGGTTGAGGAGCCGCGCCACCGTGTCCAGCAGGGTCGCAGGGCTGAACGGCTTGACGACGTAGCCGTCCGCCCCCATCCGCATCGCCGGCCTCCGCCCCTCCTCGCCGTCGGCGGTGACGATGATGACGCGCACCGAGGCCGCGCCGGGGTCCCGCCTGATCGCCTGAAGGACCTCGGTGCCGCTCTGCCCGGGTAGGTGTTGATCCAGGAAGACGAGGTCGGGCAGCTCCGTTCGGACCGACTCCAGCGCCGAGGGCCCGTCGGCGGCCTCGGAGATGACGAACCCCTCACCCTCCAGCACCAGCCTCATCGCCTCTCGCATCGTGGGGTGATCCTCCACGATCAGGATCCGTGGATCCGGCCACCGATCAGCCTTCGAGCAGCCGGTCGGCGAAGGCCGCGGCCTCGAACGGCCGCAGGTCGTCCGCCCCCTCACCGACACCGACGAACCGCACCGGGGCGTTCAGCTCCTCGCGGACGGCCAGGACCACACCGCCCTTCGCGGAGCCATCGGTCTTGGTGAGCACGACGCCGGTGATCTCGACGGCGTCGGTGAAGGCGCGAGCCTGCGCGATCCCGTTCTGACCCGTCTGAGCATCGAGCACCAGGAGCGTCTCCCCGACCGTGGCGCCGGCCTTCTCGATCACTCGTTTCACCTTGCCCAGTTCGTCCATGAGGGGCTGCTTCGTATGGAGTCGACCGGCCGTGTCCACCAGCAGGACGTCGGAGCCGCGGGCCTCGGCCGCCTTGACGGCGTCGAAGGCGACTGCGCCGGGGTCGGCGCCGCGCTGCTGGGCGACGATGTGGGCGCCCGTGCGTTTGGCCCAGATCTCCAGTTGCTCGCCGGCGGCGGCCCGGAAGGTGTCGCTGGCCGCGAGACTCACCTCGTGACCTTCGTGGGTGAGCCGCTTCGCGAGCTTGCCGATGGTGGTGGTCTTGCCGGCGCCGTTCACCCCCACGACCAGGATCACGTTCAGGCCGCGGCCCAGGTGCAGCGGCTCGTCGGGGCCCAACACCTCGAGGATCTCCCCACGCACGAGGCCCACGGGGTCGGCGCCGCCGCGATAGTCGGCCTGGACCCGTGCCACCAGATCCGAGGCCGCCTTCGGGCCGAGGTCCGCCTTCAACAGGAGATCCTCCAGATCCTTCCACGTCTGGTCGCCCGTACCGGCGTGGAAGAGGGCCTTGACCTTGGCGCCGAGGCCCTCCTTACGGAAGTTGCCGCCGGAGGCGCCGGCCTCCTTCACGCGCGGGCGCGTGGCGTTGTTTCGCCGGGTGGGCGTAGGCGGGATCCTTCACGTGCCCGGCGCCCGACTTCGCGCTGCGCTCGAGGCTCTGCATCTCGCGCCGGCGCCTGGGGCGCAACACCGCGACGACACCGACGATCAACACGACGGCGAGGATCGCGAAGATCGGCGATGTAGAAGGCCATGGCGAGCAGGCTAGCCGACGGGCTCGCTCTGCGGCACGTCGAGCGCCACGGGCTCGTCATCGGCCGAGGACTGGACGGCGTGGGCGACCCGGTAACGCTCCTGGTCGGCCTCCTCCCGCGCGGCCGCCTCTGCCTCGGCCTGCGGCTGCTCGAGCCGCTGGCAGACCACCTTCGTGGTGCCGTCCTTGTTGAGGGAGATGCCGTACATCATGCCGGCGATCTCCATCGTGCGCTTCTGGTGCGTGACGATCAGCACCTGTGAGTCGCGGGCGAAGCCCTCCACCAGCCGGAGGAACCGGTGCAGGTTGACGTCGTCCAACGCCGGCTCGACCTCGTCCATCAGGTAGAAGGGCGATGGCCGCGCGGTGAAGATCGCGAAGAGGAACGCCATGGCGGTCAGCGATCGCTCTCCACCCGAGAGCAGGCTGATCCGCTTCACCCGCTTGCGACCCGGGCTGGCCTCGATCTCTATCCCGCTCGTGAGGGGCTCGGCCGGGTCGGTGAGCACCAACCGACCCTCGCCGCCTGGGAACAGCTCCTTGATCAACCGCTCGAACTGAAGCGCGACATCGCGGTAGGCGGTCGTGAACGTCTCGGTGATCTCCTGGTCGACGCGGGCGACCACCTCGAGAAGGTCGCGCCGCGCCCTGCGGACATCGTCGAGCTCGCGGGCCATGAAGTCGTGGCGCTCCTGTAGCGCCTCGAACTCTCCGGTGGCCAGGAGGTTCACGCGTCCCAGCAGACCGAGGCGGCGCTGGACGAGCTCCGCCCGTTTCTCGAGCGTCGCAACCGTGTCCTCGTCGGTGAGCGACTCGAGGAGGGCGGAGGGCTCGTCGCCGTGGCCCTCGCGGATCAGGCGCTCGGCCTCGCGGATCCGACGTTCGATGTCGCCGCGGGTTCGATCCTCGTCCTCGTAGGTCTCGCGGAGGCGGTCGAGCTCCGTCGAGGCGTCACGCCATGCCTTGTTGACCGCGGCCTCGGCCTCCGCGGCCGCGCGTTCTGCCTCGGCGGCCTCCTCGCGCGCGCGCGCGGCGTCGGTGCCTCGGGCATCCATCTCGGCCACGGATCGTTCGGCGGCGGCCCGCGCCGTCTCGGCCACCTCGAGGTCGGCACGGAGCTGGGTGGGGTCGTGGGCCGCGAGGGCGTCGCGCTCCACCCGGAGCTCGTGGAGACGGGCGTCGTGCGCGGCGCGCTCGCGACGGAGGGTCTCCACGGTTACGCGCTGTTGGATAGGCGACGCCGGGGCGCTCGGCAGCTCCGGCATGGCCTCGGCGCTGACGGGCCCAAGCGCCGCCAGCCGCTCCCGTGCCACGGCGACGCTCTCATCCAGGGCCGCGAGTCGCTGCGCGTGCAGTTCCTCCTCGGTGCGCATCCCGGTGAGGTCGCGCTCCAGCATCGACATCCGCTCGGCCACGGCCGTGATCTCCGAGTCGGCCGCCTCGATCTGATCGCGCAGGAACTCGATCTCACCGGCGATCTCCCCCAGGCGCTCGTTCCGGGGCTTCAGGCCGTTGAGGGTGGCGGACAGGTCGTGGGCGACAACCTGGAGTTCGGCGCGGATCTCGCGTGCGCGGGCATCTGCCTCCTTCGCCGTGTGGATCACGGCGGGGCCCACCAGGAGCCCGTCGGGCGTTACGAACGAGGCCCCCGGGTTCCGACCCTGCTTCTCCGCGGCCTCACGGACGTCGCGAGCCAGATAGACGTCCCGCAGCACGGTCGTGGCGATGCCCCGCGCAGCCGGATCCGCGTCGACGGCGGACAGGAGCTTCCGCTCGTCCTTGAGTCCGAGGGGCACGGGCCCTCCGGCGGCGATGGCCAGGATGGCCCCGTCCCCATCGGGGGCGTCTGCGAGGGCCCGCTCCCCGTCCTCGTAGACGACGGCGTCCGCGAGGGGGCCCAGCGCGGCCACCAACGCCCGCTCCAGCCCCGGCTCCACACGCACCAGGTCCTTGAGAAGGCCGATCGCTCGACCCTTGTGCTCCTTGAGGAACCGCGAGCCGGCGGTCTCCTCGATGTCCTGCCGTCGGGCCTCGAGCAGATCTCGGCGGTTCTCATGCCGTCGCCGTATGTCGTCGAGCTCTTCGATCTTGTCGGTCAAGGCCCGTCGCTCGGTCTCGAGAGCCGCACGCTTCTCGGCCATCGGTGCGGATTGGTCGTCGAAGGTCTCGATCTCGTGGGCGAGGCCGTCTCGCTCCGCCTCGGTCTCCGCGATGCGCGTTCGCACGCCCTTCAGCGCCTCGGTCACTCGCTCCCGTTCATGATCCGAGGCCGCCAGGGAGCGCTCCAGGGCCTCGACCTCGGCCCTGCGGCCCGCGGCGTCCTCCCCGATCCGACGCCGGTCCTCCTCGACGCGGCGGCGGTCCTCCTCGGCGCGCTGGAACGCTGCCTCGGCATCGGCGAGCTCGCCTTCGTTGGCCTCCAGATCCGCGAGCACGGCCTCGAGGGCCTGCCCGACGCGGGCGAGCTCTTCGTCGACGGCGTCGATACGGGCCGATCGCGCCCGCCTGAGCGGCGAGTTCCTCACGGGCGGTGCCCTCGCGCCCGACGGCGTCGCGGAATGACTCCTGCGCGCGCGAGCGCTCGAACTGGATCTGGCGGAACGCCTGCTCGGCGGTGGCGAGCGCGCGTGGAGGCGTTGGCTCGGGCATCGGCCGCCGCGAGCACCTCGGAGTCGAGTGCGTCGAGCCGCTCCCTCGCCTGCTTCCGCTTCTCCAGCCCCTCGTCCCAGCCGGCCCTGCGGCGCTCCTTCTCCCGCAGGAGGGCGCGCAGCCGGGCGGCGGCAAGCTTCCGGGAGAGCTGCTCGGCCTCCTGGCTGAGCCTCTCGTGCTTCTCCGCCATCTCCGCCTGCTGCTGGAGCGGCTTGAGCTGTCGACGGAGTTCCGATAGCACGTCCTGGAGGCGGAGCAGGTCCTGGTCCAGGCCGGCGAGTTTGCGTTCCGCGCGTTCCTTCCGCCGTCGGTGCTTCGCGACCCCGGCGGCCTCCTCGATGTATTTCCGGCGATCCTCCGGCTTGGCCAGCAGGACCTCCTCGAGCTGCCCCTGCCCAACCACGGTGTGCAGAGCGCGCCCGATACCCGTCTCCGAGAGCAACTCCTGCACGTCGAGAAGGCGGACCGCCCGGCCGTTGATCCGGTACTCGCTCTCGCCCGAGCGGAAGATCGTTCGGGAGACTTCGATCTCGCTCATCGGCACGGGGATCTTGCCCGCGGCGTTGTCGATGACGAGCTTGACCTCGGCCATGCCCAGGGCCGGTCGGGAGGGCGTGCCGGCGAAGATCACGTCGGCCATGTGACCCCCGCGGAGGGCGCGGGCTCCCTGCTCGCCCAGGGCCCAGCTGATGGCGTCCACGAGGTTCGACTTGCCGGAGCCGTTGGGACCGACGATGACGGAGACGCCGGGAACGAACTCGAGCACCGTCTTGTCCGCGAAGCTCTTGAACCCGCGGATCGTGATCGACCGGAGGAACATCGTGCGGATGCTAACAGGGATGTGATTCGCTGTCGGTGAAGCTCGCTGAGGCTAAGCTCCCCCGTGGCGACCTACGATCCGCGGACCGCTCTGATCGTCGTCGACGTGCAGAACGACTTCGCCGACCCCGCCGGGAGCCTCTACGTGCAAGGTGGCGAGCGCGTCGTCCCCGTCATCAACCGAGAGCTCGCGGCCGCGACGCGGGCCGGGGCGCTCGTCGTCTACACGCAGGACTGGCATCCGCAGCACACGCCTCACTTCGCCCAGGACGGCGGCATCTGGCCCCCCCATTGCGTACAGGACACGTGGGGTGCGGCGTTCCACCCCGATCTCGACGTGGTGCAGGGCGAGATCGTGCGCAAGGGTGCCGACGGGCGCGACGGCTACTCGGGGTTCAGCGTGCGGGACCCGCAGAGCGGCGACGTCGACGATACCGTCATGCACGAGATCCTCCAGGCCGCGGGGGTGGAGCATCTGGTGATCTGCGGCCTGGCCACCGACTACTGCGTCCTGGAGACGGTGCTGGACGCGCGAACGCGCGGCTACCCCGTCGAGGTCGACGCGGAAGCGATCGCGGCCGTGAACCTCCAGCCGGGCGACGGGGACGAGGCGGTGCGCCGCATGCACGGCGCCGGCGCCGAGATCCTGTAGCGGGGCCCGGAGACCGGCGAGATCACCCAGCCCCGGCGGACCAAAGCCTCGGACGCCGCTCCTAACTCTGACACTGCGGGCAGTAGTACGAGTTGCGCTGAGCGATCTTCACGGTCTGGATCGGGGTGCGACACCGGCGGCAGGGCAGGCCCTCCCTCCCGTAGACCTTCAGTTCGTTCTGGTACTCCCCGGGCTTGCCGAACAGGTCGACGTAGGCCTCGTCGTCCAGCGTGGTCCCGCGCAGCTTGATGGCCTCCTGAAGGACCTCCTGGATCGCCCGATACAGCCGCCGCACCTCCTGGGAGGACAGCGTGTCGCTCACGCGGTCATAGCGGATCCCGGCGTGGAACAGGACCTCGTCGGAGTAGATATTGCCCAGCCCGCTGATGAACTTCTGGTCCATCATCAGGGGCTTCATCTTCGCGCCACGCTGTGCGAGCAGGTACTGGAACGTGGGCCACGTGAACACCTGGTCCAGCGGGTCGATCGCGAGGTGCTGCAGTTCCTTGATCTTGCCGACGTCGTCGGCGGTGGCAACGAACAGCTCTCCGAAGGTGCGGGGGTCGACGAAGCGCAGGTCGCCGCCCTGCTGGAAGGTGATGACGACGTGGGTGTGTGGCGGGAGGGCAACGCGCCCGGTCCCGCGTTGGAACTGGCCGCTCATCCCGAAGTGCGCGACGAGAACGTCGCCGTTGTCCAGGGCGATCAGCAGATACTTGCCGCGCCGCTCGACCTTGGTGATCTTCCGGCCCACCAGCCTCGACGTGAACTCTTTCCGCGTCTTGTACCGGCGGATGGCCCGCATGGCGTTCTTGGTCGTCTTGACATCGACGTCCTTGATCCGCCGCCCAACGACGTCCTTCTCGAGATCCCGTCGCATCACTTCGACTTCGGGAAGCTCCACCTGGTCCCCTCTCCTAGAGCTCCGGAGCGTCGTGGCGCTCCGTGAGCCGGTGCCACGCCTGCCGCGCCGCCTGCTGTTCGGCCTCCTTCTTCGAACGGCCGATCCCCGCCCCCATGGACGCGCCGTTCAGGTACACGGTGGCAGTGAACTCCTTCTCGTGGTCGGGGCCGCTGTCCTCTATCCGGTACTCGGGCATGGCCCGCAGCGACTGGGACGCGAGTTCCTGCAGGATCGTCTTGTAGTCGCGATCCCCCTCCCCGCGCACGTAGGCCTCCATGCGCGGGCGGAAGAGCCGCTCGATCAGCTCCGTGGCCACCCCCAGACCGAGATCGAGGTAGACGGCCCCCAAGACCGCCTCCAGGGCATCCGCCAAGATGGAGGATTTGCCCCGGCCCCCGCTCTGCTCCTCCCCTTTGCCGAGCAACACCACCTCGCCTAGGTGCAGTGAACGGGCCACGTCGGCGAGCGCTGACATATTGACGATGGCCGCTCGCAGCTTCGCGAGCGAGCCTTCCGGCAGCTCCGGGTAGGACCTGTACGCCATATCCGTCACGACGACGCCGAGCACCGCGTCGCCCAGGAACTCGAGCCGCTCGTTCGTGGCGTTCAGACCGTTCTCGAACGCGTACGAGCGATGCGTGAGCGCGACGGTCCGTAGCGTGGCGTCGTTGAACGCGAACCCGAGCGATCGGTCCAGGGCCTGCGGGGTCGCCTCGGCGTCGGCCGAGCTCACTCGGCTACTCGATCTCGATGGCCTGTCGGCCGGCGTAATAGCCGCAGTTGCCGCAGACCGTGTGCGGAAGCTTCGGCTGACGGCACTGGGGACACGATGCGTACGAGGGCGCCTTCGCCTTCCAGTTCGCCGCGCGCCGGTCCCCACGCGACTTGCTCTGTTTCTTCTTCGGGACGGCCATGGTGGTCCTTCCTTCCTCAGTTCTCCGTGTTCTCCAGCAAGACCTCGAGCGCCGCCCAGCGCGGGTCGACGCTCGGGTGGTCGTTGGGGCACTCCCCCAGGTTGCGGTTCCCGCCGCAGACGGGACACAGCCCCTGGCAATCGGGACGGCACAGCGGCGAGAACGGCAGCTCCACGCCGACCGCGTCACGCACCATCTGCTCGGGCTCGATGAACCCCTCCGGGTCGAGCGCGTAGTCGTCGGCCTCTTCGTCGGGCTCGGGCACGAACATCTCCGTGACCGTGAGGTCGAACGGGGCGTCGAACTCGTCGAGGCAGCGCGCACATCGCAGGTGGAACCGACCTCGAAGCTCTCCCGAGACCAACACCCCCTCGACCACCGACTCCAACAGGAGTTCGCCGTGGATCGGGGCGTCGTCGGGCACCGTGGCCACCTCGGTCCCGAGGTCCTCCAGCGTGCCTTCGATATGGGCGTGCCGGGAGGCACCGGGCTGTCCCACCAGCTCGCGGACGTCGATCGCGGCCAGGGTCACTCCGCCTCCTCGTCGTCGAAGAACTCGGTCTCCCGCCGGGTGCCATGCTCCGGCACCTCGCCGAACTCCTCTTCCGCCGCGGTGGTCGGCGCGCGTAGTCGCTCGCGACCCAACTCCACCTGATCCAAGGTGCGGGCCGCTGCCTTGGTGGCGGCCTGCGATTCCTCGAGGACCTTGCGCAGCGCGATCTCGAACTGCGCGAGCTTCGCGTCCACGTAGTCCTCGGCGTCGGTCTTCATGTCGCGCGCCTTGTCGTCGGCCTCCGCGAGGATCCGCTCCGCCTCCTGACCCGCACGCACCACGATCTCTTCCTTGCGAGCCATGCGGAGTTGCTCCTCACGAGCCTGCTCGATCAGGCGGTCTCCCTCGGCACGCGCCTTCGCGAGAAGCTCTTCGCGGTCCTTGACGATCCAGCGCGCCTGTTTGATCTCCTCAGGGAGGTCCTCCTGCATCTGCTGGAGCATCTCCAGCACCTCGTCCTTGTTGATGAGCACCGACGAGGACAGGGGCATGGACTTCGCCTCGCGGACGATGTCCTCGAGCAGCTGCAATCGGCCGGCGATATCCATCAGGCGGTCTCCCCCAATCGTTGCTTCAGGCGCGCGTTCACCGGGTCAGGCACCAGGCCTTCGACGTCGCCACCGAAGCGTGCTACCTCCTTCACCAGCGAGGATGAGAGGAAGGACCACGTCGGGTTGGTGGGCATGAACAGCGTCTCCACGCCGCCGAGCCTGTGGTTCATCTGTGCCATCTGGATCTCGAATTCATAGTCACTGACGGCCCGAAGACCCTTCACGATCACCGAGGGCCCCTGGGCCTTGGCATAGTCCACCAAGAGGCCGTTGAAGGAGCCCACCCGCACGTTCGGTAGGTCGCTGCAGACGTCCTGCAGCATGGCGATGCGTTCCTCCAGCGCGAACAGCGGCTGCTTCGCCGGGTTCTCGAGCACGGCGACCACCACCTGGTCGAACGTGGTGCTGGTGCGGCCGATGATGTCGAGATGGCCGTTCGTCACCGGGTCGAAGGTCCCCGGACACAGGGCGGTTAGGCCCATCACACCTCCACAGTCCCGGCACTGGTCGCGGCTCGATCACCCAGGTCCGACTCAGCCCCCGCCGGCTCCGAGCCGGTACAGCGTGAGGAGGCTGTCCCCGTAATGCAGTTCCCTCGCGACGGCCCAGTGTAGCGGAATGACAAGCGTGGAACTCTTGCTCCCCCGGGTGAGGACTACGGTTGCCCCTGGCGACAACCTTGCGCCCTCGTCCACCGCGACGAGCACCGCATCGCCCTGTGGCGGCCCGAGCTCGTAGGGGGGATCGCAGAAGACGAGATCGAACGGGCCGGCGCAGCGCCGGTCGCGCGCGAGCGCGGACGATGGCGTCGGCATGGACCACGGTTGCGCGCTCCGCAACCTTGGCTCTCGCCAGGTTGTCCGCGATCGCCCCCAACGCCGGTGCGGCGCGATCCACGAAGACGGCGCGGGCGGCCCCACGCGAGAGCGCTTCGATCCCTAGGGCACCGGTCCCCGCGAACAGATCCAGCACGGCGGCGTCTCGCACACGGCCTCCCAGGCTCGAGAACAACCCTTCTCGAGCACGGTCGGAAAGGGGCCGCACGCCGGCGGGCACGGGCGCCAGACGAACGCCTTTCGCGGAGCCCGCAACGATCCGCATCAGCTGCTGAAGAGCCAGTCGATCGAGCCTTGGAACCGTGTGCGCAGCTCCTCGAGGAGGCGCGGATCCGCGGCCAGCTCAGGGTCGTCCTCGATGAGTGCGAACGCCCGGGTACGGGCCCGCGACCAGCTCCACGTCCTCGGCCAGCCGGGCGAGCTTCAGATCGGGCATCCCGGACTGCTTCATGTCGAACAGCGTGCCCTCGCCTCGGAGCCGGAGATCCTCGTCGGCCAGCTCGAACCCGTCGGTGGTGCGCACCATCGCGTCGATGCGGGCCCGGGCCTCCTGGTTCTCCTCGTCCGATCTCGTCGAACAGGATGCAGACGAGTCGTGTGCGGCCGCGCCCGATCCGGCCCCGCAGCTGATGGAGCTGCGCCAGGCCGAATCGCTCGGCGTTCTCGACCAGCATGACGGAGGCGTTCGGGACGTCGACGCCGACCTCGATCACGGTGGTGGAGATCAGCAGGTCCGCCTGCGCCCGCGCGGAACCGTCCATCACCGCCTCCTTGTCCTTCGGCCGCATCCGCCCGTGGAGCAGGTCGACGCGGAGGTCGGGGAAGACCCCGCGTGGCCAGGCGCTCGGCCTCGGCCTCGGCGGCCTTGACCTGCGTGCGGTTGCCCTCGTCGATGGCCGCGCAGACCACGAACGCCTGCCGCCCGGCCGTGACCTCCCTGCGGACCAGGTCGTAGGCCGCCGGCTCGCGCCGCCTCGGTCCGCACGGCCCGCGTCTCGATCGGGCCGGCGTCCCTTCGGCAGCTCGTCCAGCACCACGACGTCGAGGTCGCCGTAGTAGGTGAGCGCGAGCGTCCGCGGGATGGGCGTCGCGGTCATGATCAGCACGTCCGGCCTCGCCGCCCTTGCCCTTCAGCGCCATCCGCTGGTGCAGCGCCGAACCGGTGCTGCTCGTCGATGACGGCGAGGACAGGTCGGCGAAGGCCACCCCCTCCTGAACCAGCGCGTGGGTCCCCACGACCAGGTCGACGTCGCCCGACGCGACGCCCTCCAGCACCCGCTGCGCGATCCTTGCCCGTCACCGCGCGCCGTGAGCAGCGCGTAGGTCACCGACGCCTCGGCGGCCATCGTCGCGAACGTCGGGGGCCGGGTCGAGCAGGGAGGCTTGGCCATCGTCGCTGCTCGGGCCGGGCGCCGGAAGGTCCAGGTACTGCACGGCCGCCCACGCGCTCGAGCAGCGCCCGCGACGAGCGGAAGTGCTGGCCGGCCAGGACCTCGGTGGGCGCCATGATCGCGGCCTGGTGTCCTGACTGGATCGCCACCAGGGCAGCGTGCAGGGCGACCAGCGTCTTGCCCGGCTCCGACGTCGCCCTGCAGCAGCACGTTCATCGGTCGGGGCGCCGACCATCGCCGCGCCGATCGCGGCCGTCGCCCGCCGCTGCGCGCCCGTGGGCTCGAAAGGAACGCTGGCGGCCAGTCGATCCGTCAGCTCACCATCGGCTCGGTGCTCGACGCCCCGCTGGTCCCCCTCGACGCGGTGCTTGCGGAAGGCCACGCCCAGTTCCAGCGTGAAGAGCTCGTCGAACTTCAGCCGCTCGACGGCCGCGCGCAGAGCCGCTCGTCGGCAGGGAAGTGGATATCGCGCAGCGCCCGGTCGTAGGACCCCAGGGCCTCCGCCGCCACGATCTCGACGGCAAGGGTTCGGCGATCGCCGGCAGGTGCTCCAGCGCCCGGTGGATCAGCTCGCGGATGGTCCGGGTGGTGATGCCCTCCGTTGCTGGGTGCACCGGCGTGATCCGCCCCGTGTGCACGAGCTCCCGCCTCGTCGCCGCGGAGGACCTCGACCTCCTGGTTCGCGAGCTGCAGCCGGCCCTTGTACACGCTGCCGACGCCCGAGACCGCCACCTCCGCCCTCGCGGTACATGGCGGCGGTCCACGGCTGGTTGAAGAACGTCAGGTCGAGGTACCCGGTGCCGTCGCACAGCGTGACCGTGACCATGCTCTGCTTGCGACGGGTCAGCCGCTTGGTCGACCTTCTTGACGTGCGCGATCACCGTGACCTACGCCCGAGCTGCGAGGCCGCGGATGGTGGCCACGCGCGAGCGGTCGATGTACCGGCGGGGGTAGTGGTGCAGCAGCTGGGCGACGGTCTCGATGCCGAGCTTCTCCGCCAGGACCGGTGCGGCCTCGGGCCCCTTGGTCCGGGCGCCGAGCGCCGCCCGGCCAGGCGCGGGTCGATCTGCTGCACGGGTGAGTCGAGCGTAAGCGGCACGGGGTCGTCCCTCGCATCGGGCGCACGTCGGATCCCTTCGGTTCTACCATGCCTGGATGACGCCTCGACGCTGTCTCCTCGCGATCGTCGCGTCTGAGCCTCCTCGCTGGGGCCTGCTCGAGCGATGGTGCGACGTCGGCGACCCACTCGCCGATCGCGGCGACGAACGCCACGACCGTGCCCGGGCTCCCCACCACCGTCGATGAGCTGCCCGTCACGGACGTGCCCGCCTTCCACGCGCTGCTCGACTCGTTGCGCGGCACACCCGTCGTGGTCAACGTGTGGGCCTCGTGGTGCGCGCCCTGCCAGGCGGAGGCGCCTCGCCTGCGCGCCGCCGCGAAGCAGCATCCGGACATCCAGTTCCTGGGCGTCGACATCTTGGACTCGCGTCGGGCGCCGAGACCTTCATCGCGATCACGGATCCCCTACCCCAGCCTGTTCGACCCGCCGGGCGCCGTGCGCACCTACCTCGGCGGCTTCGGCCAGCCCGACACGTATTTCTACGACGCGAGTGGCGCGCAGGTCGCGCTCGTCGAAGGCGAGCTGTCCCAGAGCACCCTCGCCCGGTATCTGGCCGAGATCGCGCCCGCGGCCTGAGTCAGCGCGGCCGTCTGGTAGCCTCGTCGAGCTATGGCAGCCGTGTGTGACATCTGCGGGAAGAACCCTGGTTCGGCAAGTCGGTGACGTTCTCGCACAAGCGGAACAACCGACGCTGGAACCCGAACATCCAGCGCGTCCGCGCGTTGGTGAACGGCACCCCGAAGCGTGTGAACGCCTGCACGTCCTGCATCAAGGCCGGCAAGATCACGCGCATCCCCCACGCCTGACCAACTTCCGAGTATGCGCTCACCCGTGGTCTCGCGAAGCTAGTCGGACTCAGACTATCGGGGGTCGCGCGATCGGCCAGAGCTGATCCACCGGGCCGATCCCCTTGCCCAGCGGGAGCGCCGCCCGGATCGCCTCCGTGACGAACGCCTTGCCGGCGCCGCGGCCTCGCGGATCGTCCGCCCATCGCCAGGTGCGCGGCGATGGCGGCGCTGAGCGTGCAGCCGGTACCGTGCGTGTGCCGCGTGCGATCCGCTCGGCCTCCAGCCAGCCTCGCCGTCGCCGTCGGCGAACAGATCCTGCAGCGGCCGCTCCTCGAGGTGACCCCCCTTCACGAGCACGGCGCGGGGCCCCAGCCCCAGGATGCCTCGTCGGCCGCTCGCCGCATGTCGTCGCGGGTGGCGACCGCGAAGCCCACGAGCGCGCTCGGCCTCCGGGAGGTTCGGCGTGACGAGCGTCGCCAGCGGCAGCACTCAGTGTCTGAGGACGTCCACGCTTCGGCCGCGACAGCGGCATAGCCGTGCTTCGACACCGACGACGGGGTCCACGACCAGGTTGCGCGATCGCCTGTCCGCGAGCGCCTCGGCCACGGCCTCGACGATGCCGGCGCTCTGCCAGCATCCCCGTCTTCGCTGCATCGACACCGATGTCCCTCGCCACGGCTCCGGATCTGCGCGGCAACCAGGGCCGGCGGCAGCGCCAGGTAGCCTCGGAACGCCCTACGGTGTTCTGCACCGTCACGGCCGTGATCGCCGTCATGCCGTAGACGCCGAGGGCGCTGAACGTCTTGAGGTCCGCCTGGATGCCCGCGCCGCCACCGGAGTCGCTGCCGGCGATCGTGAGCGCCGTCGGGCGGGGCGTCGACCCGTTCATCGCTCGGCCAGGTCCGGAAGTGGTCCCACCCGGCCGGGCCGAGCGGCGCTCCACGCCGTCGGCACCGACGGCCACCAGCCCGCGGTCGGGCGCTGACGACCCCCACGGAGGACAGCGCGACACCGAAGCCCTCGCGCAGCGCGACGCGCGCAGCCATCGTCGGCGCACCTCCGGCAACGTGCACAGCAGCTCGTAGTCCTCGCCCCCGCTCAGCGCCTCCTGCGAGCGTGGCCCCGGGCGCGACCGGGATCTGGTCGATCTCGAGCCGAGCGCCCACGCTCGCTGGCCTCGCACAGTCGGCGAGGTCCAGCGACAGACCGTCGCTGATGTCCATCATGGCCGTGGCGCCGTGGCGCGCCAACAGCCCGGCCTCCCCCACCCGCGCCACCGGGCGCAGGTGACGCGGCGATCGCGGCCGCTCCCCGGGCGTCGAGCGAACGGGCGGGAGCGCCGACAGCCGTAGCCCGGCCGCCGAGCCGCCGAGCGCCCCCGTGACCACGAGACGGTCGCCGACGCGCGCGCCGGCGCGCGTCACGGCCCGCCCGGGCGCGACCTCCCCCGACGACCGTGACGGCCACGGTCACCTCCGAGCCGCGGGCCAGGTTCCCGCCCACCAGCCACAGCGCGTACTCGTCGCAGGCCTCTCGCATCCCGCCCGAACAGCTCCATGACCCACGCCGCGTCGACGGCGCCCGACAGGGTCAACGCGCACAGCGCGTAGCGCGGGCTGAGGCCGCCATCGCCGCGATGTCGCTGAGGTTCACGACGATCGCCTTGTAGCCGAGGTCCGGCGCCGGCGGTCGCCGCGGGCGAAGTGCGATCCCTCGACCAGCGTCGTCCGTGGTGAGCACCAGCTCGCCCGACCCGGGCGCCACGACGGCGGCGTCGTCGCCCACGCCCACCCGGACCTCGGGCCGGCCCCGACAGCACCTTGCGGATCGCGCGCGAGCAGTTCGTCCTCCGAGACGTCCATGCCGTTGTCCGTTCCGTACAGCGCCTGGGGCGCCGCGGTGCTGCGGCTGCGCGCGAGAGTGCGGGAGGGTCCGTTGGGTAGACTCTATCCGCACTCAGGTGGGTCCGAACGCTGGGCGTCACGCACGCCGGTTTCCCCTCCCAAGGAGGCCCACGTGGCTCAGACATCTACGTCAACCCCACGCCCGAGGAGCTGCGGGCAGTTCACCGAGGAGATGCCGGAGACCGCATCTCACCGAGTTCGGCAACACGAACACGCAGACCACAGGTGCTCTCACGGAGCGCCGCCAGCACGTTCGTGGTGGACCGACGCCTCGAGCGGCAAGACGATGCCGCGCGAGGACTACGAGCGGATCGCCGCGCTGCAGGATGCGTACATCGCCGAGCACGACATGATCCAGATCGACGGCTACATCGGGAACGATCCCGACGATGCGGACCGCCGCGCGGCTCCTCATGGAGAAGCGGTACGCCAACATCGCCGGGATGCAGCAGAAGCTGTACTTCGACCGCGACGACGGCGGCGAGCCTGAAGTGCAGGTGATCTACACGCCCGGCCTGCGTGCCGACGGGCTACCCCGACGATCGCTGCATCGCCGTCGACCTCGAGCACAACGTCACGCGCGTCCTCAACTCGGACTACTTCGGTGAGTCCAAGAAGGGCGGCCTGCGGATGTGGAACAACATCGTCTACGACAAGGGCGGCCTGGCGCTGCACTCGGGCCTCAAGGTCATCCCGACCCCGCACGGCGACAAGGTCTTCATGATCCTGGGGCTGTCGGGCACCGGCAAGACCACGACGACGTTCACGACGCAGAACGGCTCCAAGCCGATCCAGGACGACTTCGTCGGCCTGATGCCCGGCGGTCATGCCTACGGCACCGAGAACGGCTGCTTCGCCAAGACGTTCGGGCTGGACCCGACTTCGAGCCCTCGATCCACGGCGCGGTGACGAAGCCCACGGCCTACCTCGAGAACGTCTACATGGACGCGGACGGCACCGTCGACTTCTTCAACGAGAACTACACGAAGAACGGGCGCGCCGTCTTCGAGATGCAGGACCTCATGGCGTTCGAGGACGCGCGGAACGTCGGCACGGTCGACTACCTGCTGATCCTCAACCGGAACGAGAACATCATCCCGGGCGTCGCCACGCTCAACCAGCCAGCAGGCCGCCGCGTACTTCATGCTGGGAGAGACCACCGGGCACCGTCTGCGGGCGGCGCCGCCGAGGAGGGCAAGTTCCTCCGGGTGCCCGGGACCAACCCCTTCTTCCCGCTCCCCCACGGCCTCCAGGGCAACCGGATGCTCGAGCTGCTGGCGTCGCACCCTATCGAGACCTACCTGTTGAACACCGGCCGGGTCGGCGGGCAAGGACGCCGACGACCGCTCGAAGAAGGTCAAGATCCCGCACACCTCCGCATGCGTGAAGGGCATCGCCGAGCAGACGATCACGTGGGAAGAGGATCCGGACTTCGGCTACCAGGTCGCCACCGAGGTGCCCGGCTTCGACGATCCAGAGCTGCTCCAGCCTCGCAAGCTCTACGAGCGACAGGGCCGCATGGACGAGTACGACGGCATTGTGGAGCGGCTCAAGAGCGAGCGCGTCGCGCGGCTGCAGGAGTTCCCGGAACTCTCGGAGGAGATCATCAAGGCCGTCGGCTAGCTCAGCTCGTCACGTCGCGCCGGCGGAACCCCGCGACGGCGAGCCCCAGGAACAGCGCCGTGTAGATGGCGCTCACGAGTACCCCGTGGCGCATCGCTCCCAGGTCCACGGGGAACCGGAAGAGCCCGGTGAACGCGAGCCATCCGTTCGTGGGCAGGTACGGCCAGATCGCGCGCAGGCTGGAGATCTGACCCAGGATCTGGCTCGCGATCGCGATCACGATCGTCGCGACGGCCGCGCCCGGTCCGGAGTCGGTCCGCGTCGAGATCCACAGGCCGATGCTCGCGATGCCGCTCATCACCGCGACCATGTAGATCCCGGTTGCGAAGAGGCGTCCGATCCCTTGCACCACGCTGAGCTCGGTTCCAGACAAGGTGGGCATCGCGTGGAGCCCGAACCCGATCGCGCCAGCGGCGACGCCGCTCGCGAGCGTCGCCAGCACCAGGAACCCCAGCAGGGTCATCGATGACGCGTACTTCGCGAGGATCAGCCGCGTACGGCCGACGGGTCTGAGGAGCAGGTAGCGAAGCGTGCCGCCCTGGGACTCGCCGGCGATCGCGTCACCGGCGAACAGGCCGGTGGCGAGGGGAAGGAAGAAGGGCTGCACCACGGCGAGTCCCGTGAGCGCCGCGTAGAGGCCGCTCGTCGCGATCTGGAACAGGAACGGCGGGGCGTCCTGCGAGGCTTGCGGTTCCGGCGGCGAGATCTTGATCGCGAGGACGATCACCGCGGGGATACCGGCGATCGCGGCCGCAAGGAGCCACGTCCGCCACCGATGGAACGCCTTCGCGAGCTCAACGCGGTACATCGACGCCCTCCACCAGGTGCAGGAAGACGTCCTCGAGGCTGTCGCGCCGCGGCATCAACGCGTGGACCTGGATCCCGGCGTGCACCAGGGCGGCGTTGAGCTCGGCCGCGTCGGCGTCGCCGGGGGCGTCTCCGACGCGGAGCTCGATGACGCCGGCACCCTCCTTGGCCCCATCGGCTACGGCGACACCGGCAAGCGCGCCCACGACCGCCCTCGCGCGCGGGACGTCGTCGACCTCGACCCGCAGCGACCGAGCGTCCCCTCGCAGGACGGCGGGCGGACCCTCGGCCACGAGCCGGCCCTGCGCCATGACGCCCACGCGATCACACATCGCCTCCACCTCGGCCAGCAGGTGGCTCGACACGAAGATCGTGATCCCGGTGTCCGCGAGCCGGCGCAGGAGCAGCCGCATCTCGCGCATGCCCGAGGGGTCGAGCCCGTTCGTGGGTTCGTCCAGCACCAGCAGCTCTGGGCTTCCGAGCAAGGCGAGGCCCAACCCGAGGCGCTGCCGCATCCCCTGGCTGTATGCCTTCACGCGCTTGTCGGCCGCGGCGCTGAGACCAACCTCCTCGAGGACCTCGTCGACGCGCCCGAGTCGTTCACGGGTACCCGCCCGGTCGGCGCCCGCGCCCGCCCGGGCGAAGTACTCGAGGTTCTTCCGGCCGCTGAGGTACTTCCAGAACGCCGGCTCCTCGACCAACGCGCCGACCCGGGCCAGAGGCGAGCGGTCGGTGCCTACCCGCTCCCCGAGCACCTCGACCTCCCCGGCGCTGGGGAAGATCAGGCCGAGCGCCATCCGGATCGTCGTGGTCTTGCCGGCCCCATTCGGTCCCAGGAAGCCGAAGAGCTCGCCGCGCTCGACACGGAGATCCAGGTCGTCGACCGCGGCGACGTCGTCGTAGCGTTTGGCGAGCCCGCGCGCGGCGATCGCCGGCGTCACGTCAGGGAGGCGGCGTCGGAGCGAAGCGTGTCGATGGCCCACGGGGCCGAACAGGATCCAGGTGCGGCCAGCCACGTCGACCGAGAGCGCCGAGGCGAGCGGTCCCTGGTAGGGAAGGACCAGCGCAGCCCGGGCCGCCATCGATGCGGACACGGGGACCGCGACACGGGTATCGAAGCCCGTGCCGAAGGTCCGCACACCGTTCGCGTTCGGCGCCGCAGCGGATCCGGAGTGATCGGTCGCTCGGGGCAGGCGGGTTCCTCCGACGGGGTCACGATCGTGGCGCCCTGCGGCGGCGTGAAGTCGAAGACCCCCGGATCGATCGCGTCGAAGGACACCGTCGTGAACCCCACCTGGATCGAGGGCGTGTCGGCGCCCTTCGCGAAGACCTGGAGCCGAAGCGGGATCCGTGTAGCGGCATCCACGGCCACCGTGATCCGCCCGATCAGTGTGAGGGGCGAGGACGGCGTGAGGCTGAGTTCGTAGACGGGTCGCCCCGCGACCCGCGCGGTGCCGTCGACGGCGACGGAGCCGTACGGCGCGAGGGCGCTCAGCGCCTGCCGTGCGATCGCTGCCGGATCTGCGGCGGGCGCGCCTGCGTCGGTCCCACCTTGCGCGCCCTGAACAGGGCACCCCATCCGGCTTCGGCGCCGGGGTTCGTCAGCCGCCTCCGCTCGAGCCGCCTTCCGCATCGTGGCGGCCGCCCTGGCAAGGTCGATCCGCTCCGCCTTCATCCCATCCGAGTTCCAATGCCACGCCGTGGTGTGGTTCGAGACCCAGACCTCCTCGCCGAGGTCCGTGAGGTGCGCGACGCGGACGCCGTCGGGCGAGACCCAGACCTTGTAGCGCTGGTTGCCCGTGAACGAGGCGATCGGGCCCGCCGCTCCGCCGCCGAGCCCCGCCGGCAGTTCCGGAAGGCCGAGATCCATGACCGTGAGCACCTCCCCCGAGACGGAGGTGGGATGCCCAGCCGCGGTGGCGACCGACGCGAGGAGGTCCGCGGCGGTGACGGGAGGCAGCGAGGGAGTGGGGTCCGCGCGCACGGCGCTCACGCCGGCGATGCCGACGATGACCGCCAAGACCGCGGCGGCCACGCCGATGCGGGTGCGCACGCGTGTTGCCATCGCTACTGTTGTAGCACCTCCGGCGCGAACGGTGCGGACCTCGAGGTGGCTCGGCGCAGGTTCGTCACATCTGCGGCCCCGCGCCCGGGCGCGGCCCTCGCCGACCGAGGATGAACCCGGCGACCAACTGGAGCGCGGCGAGGGCGATCGACACCGGCCACAGCCACAGGTACTCCGCCCGGAAGAGGTCGGTGTAGGCCCGTCCCTGCAGGAGGGCACCCCCGCCGCGAGGATCGGGGTTCGTGAGCGTGGCCGAGATGGCGAAGCCCGCGGCCGCGACCCACCACAGGCCCACGCGGCAGACGACGAACAAGGCGAAGAGCGCGTGGTCGACGGGATCCGTGCTTTCGAACGGGCGGCGCCACCAGTGCACCAACGAGCGCAACCCCATGGCCGCCAGGATCGCGGCTACGGCGAGCTCCGCGTATCTCACCCCGCCGCCTCGGCGAGGATCGCGAGGACTTCGTCGTCCGACACCTGCCCGAACGACCGGTACCACTCACCGACCGCCCGGAGATCCTCCGGCATCACGAGGACCACACAGCCGTCACAGGCGTCGTCGAGCCGATCGATCGTGGAGGGCGGGCCCACGGGAGCCGCGAAGACGACGCGGGCCGCGCCCGCCCCACGGGCCCACCCGAGCGCCGCCAGGGCCGTGGCGCCCGTGGCGACGCCGTCGTCGACCACCACCACCGTGCGCTCCGCGAGGTCGAGAGGTGGACGCCCCCCTCGGTAGGCGGCCGTCCGGCGTGCTACCTCTGCCTGCGCCCGTGCGGTCTCGGCCTCCAGGTACGCATCATCGATACCGAGCGCCGCCACGATCCGCTCGTCGACCACCCGAACGCCGGGGGCCACCGCGCCGATCGCGAGCTCGGCGTTCCCCGGCGCCCCGAGCTTGCGGGGAACCACGACGTCGAGGGGGGCCTCGAGCGCCGCGGCGACCGGCGCGGCGACGACGACGCCGCCCCGCGGCACGCCCAGGACCACGGCCCGCCCATGGACCCGCTCGGCCACGGCGCGCGCCAGCCGTTCACCCGCCTCGGACCTGTCGGCGAACACCGCGAACACCTCCGACCCAATCTTCCCACCGGGCGCCTGGGCGCCCGTTGCGCCTCGCCGCGTACCGCGGCTAGCATGGTCGCCCTCACGACAGGAGGTCACGGTGGTTCACGCGTACATCCTCATCCAGACCGAGGTGGGCAAGGCGGCGGCGGTGGCCGACGAGGTCCGTGCCATCGGCGGCGTCGCCGAGGCCGAAGACGTGACGGGTCCCTACGACGTCATCGTCCGCGCGGAGGCCAACACGGTGGATGAGCTCGGCAAGCTGGTCGTCGCCCGGATCCAGGCCGTCGAGGGCATCACGCGCACCCTGACCTGCCCGGTCGTGCACCTCTAGCCGTCGCCGCCCCCGAGTTCGCGAGCCCGCGTCGCCTTCGTGCGCTCCGTCGTGTGACGTTGGACGGCGAGGTCGAGGAGCCGATCGATCAGATCTGCGTAGGCGAGGCCGCTGGCCGCCCAGAGCTTCGGGTACATCGAGATCGAGGTGAACCCCGGGATCGTGTTGATCTCGTTCAGCCACAGCTCCCCGGCGGCGTCCATGAAGAAGTCCACCCGGGCCATCCCCCAGCACTCGACCGTCTCGAACGCCGTCACGGCCATACGTTGGATCCGCCGGCTCACCTCAGACGGGATGTCGGCCGGGATCTTCAGCTCCGCACCGTCGATATCCAGGTACTTCGCTGCATAGTCGTAGAACTCGCCTCGCGGGACGATCTCGCCGCAGACGGATGCCACGGCCGCATCGTTACCCAGCACGGCGCACTCGATCTCGCGTGCCCCGTCGACGGCCCGCTCGAGGACCACCTTCCTGGCGTAGCGGAACGCCTCGGCCATCGCGGCGTCCAACTCGGAGGGGTCGTGCGCCTTGGAGATCCCGACCGAGGAGCCGAGGGTCGCCGGCTTCACGAAGATCGGATACCCGAGCGCCGCCGCCCGGGCCCCCACGCCCTCGGGGTCCTCCTCCCAGGCGGGTTCGCGCACCACCGTCCAGTCGACGACCGGCAGCCCGGCGGCCGCGAACAGCACCTTCTGCACGGCCTTGTCCATACCGACGGCGGAGCCGAGGACGCCGGCGCCCACGTACGGGACGCCGGCGAGCTCGAACATCCCCTGGACCGCGCCATCCTCACCCATCGGCCCGTGCAGGACGGGGAACACGACATCGATGGCCTCACGTGTCCCGTCCGCCGCCACGAGCTCGCTGCTGGCGCCCTCGGTGGCGAGCTCGACCGGCGAGCCCGTCCCGTCCGTGACCTCCGGCATCCGTCCGCTCTCCGCCGGCAGCGACGGCGGACCGCTCAGGAGGTGCCAGCGTCCCTGCTTCGATATGCCGATCAGCACGACCTCGTTGCGCTCGGGATCGAGGGCGTCGATCACCGAGCGGGCCGAGATGCACGAGATCTCGTGTTCGGCGGACCGCCCGCCGAACAGTACGGCCACGCGACGCCGTCGCGGCTGGCTCACGCCCGCTCCAGCGCCTGGGCGAAGTCGGCCACCAGATCCTCCGCATCCTCGATGCCCGCGCTGACGCGGACCAACCCGTCCGTGATCCCCGCCGCCCGTCGTGCCTCGGGCGCCATCTGGCGGTGCGTCGTCGACGCGGCGTGACCTACCAGGGTATGCGTGCCGCCCAGGCTCGTGGCCACCCACGCCAGTTCGAGCGCATCGCAGAAGCGCCGTCCCCCTTCCACGCCGCCCGCGACCTCCACGGCGAGCATCCCGCCGAAACCCCGAGCTCCCTCCCCCTCGAACTCCCCGCGAGCCACCGCGTGGTGCGGGTGGGATGCGAGCCCCGGATACGAGACCCGTTCGACCTTGGGATGGGATCCGAGGAACGCGGCCAGCGCCATCGCGTTCGCCCCGTGACGCTCCATCCGCAGGCCCAGGGTCATGAGGCCCCGCAGGCAGAGCCAGGCCTCGAACGGCGCCATGGTGCCCCCCGTGTCGATCGCCGTGTCACGCAGGCGCGCGCGGCCCTCCTCGGTGGTACAGACCACGCCGCCGATCAGGTCGTGATGGCCGCCCACGTACTTGGTGGCCGAGTGCAGAACGTAGGTGAAACCCAAGGCCGCCGGTGTGCATAGGTAGGGTGAGGCGAACGTGTTGTCCACGGCGGCCGGCACGCCGACCTGCGCGCATGCCTCCCCGAGCGCGTGGAGGTCGGCCACCGTGACGTTCGGGTTGGCGATCGTCTCCACGTAGAACAGGGATGCTCCAGGGAGGGCCGCTCGCACGGCGTCGAGATCGTGGGGATCCACCATGTCCACGTCGACCCCGAACCGAGGCAGGACCTTCGTCGCGATCGAGTACGCGCCGCCGTAGAGTTCGTTCGATACGACGGCCCGGTCGCCAGCGGCCAGGTTCGCGGTGAAGACCGTGTGGATCGCCGCCATGCCCGAGGCGAAGCCGAACGCGTCCTCGGTGCCTTCGAGCGCCGCCATCTGGGACTCGAACGCCTGAACCGTGGGGTTGCCGTAGCCGCGCGAGTACGTGTATCCGGGCCTGCGGAACGCGATCGTCGCCGCGTAGTCCTCCGAAGAATCGAACCGGTACGTGGAGGTCTGGTAGATCGGAACGCTGGGGACCTCCTGGTCGATCGTGGGCGCGCCGCCCCGTGCACGGCGCGCGTCTGGAACCCGTGATCGCCCCCCATCGGCTCAGCCTACCTCCGGGCCCGACCAGCGCTTCGGGTACCTGGCGCGCAGGTCGATCACCAACGACGTGAGGCCGTCCATGACGTCGGCCGTCAGTGTCCTCACGGCCTCGCGGTCCTCCAGCTGATCCGCCCTGCCGCTCAGGTCGATGGACGCTCCGGCCTTCAGCCACACGGGGCGGCCGAACTTGAGGCTGCCGTGGCCCGACTTCTGCCACACGTCCTGCGAGCCCCAGGACGCCAGCGGCGTGATGGGAACACCCGACGCGAGCGCGAGCCGCACCGCGCCGGTCTTCCCCTCCATCGGTAGGTGATCGGGGCGCGTGGTCACCGTTCCCTCCGGGTAGATGACGACGCACTCGCCATCCGTGAGCGACTTGAGCGCCATGCGGAGCGGGGTCTGATCGCCCGTCCCCCGTTGGACCGGGATCTGCTTCGCTCCCCGGAAGGCCGCGCCGACGACGGGGATGCGGAAGAGATCGTCCTTCGCCAAGAACCGAGGGCGGCGGCCCGCCCTCACCACGGCGTAGGCGTTGGCGAGCGGATCGAGATAGGAGATGTGGTTGCATACGACGATCGCCGGACCATCCGCGGGGATCAGCTCCAGATCCTCGAACCGCCAATCGAACCAGAGCTGGACGGGCGGCAACGCCACGGCCTTCGCGATGTGGTACCAGGGTTCCAGGAGCCGACTCCTCGCTGCTCGGACAGGCCGTGAGCGTATCGCGCCGGTGGGCTACCCTTGGCAGCCGTGCGCGTGATCGCTCTCCCCGTGAAGTCCCTGGCCGAGGCGAAGACCCGTCTCGACCCGGTCATGACCCCTCTGGAACGGGGAGCGCTCACGCTGGCCATGTTCGAAGACGTCATGGACGCCGTCCAGCAGCTGCTCGGCTGGGACGTGTGGGTGATCTCGCCGGACGAGGTGATCCTGGAGATAGCGCTGACGCGCGGCGTACACGCGATCGGCGAGGAACGTCCCACGCTGCGCAACGCGATCTCGCAGGTGGAGGAGGAGGCAGCCGCCGCCGGCGCGGACTCCCTGGCCGTGCTGCTCGCCGATACCCCGCTCGTGACGGCGCCGGCGCTGACCCAGGCGCTGCACACCCTGGGGCCCGTGGTCTTGGCCCCGTCGACGGACGAGAACGGCACCAACCTCCTGGTACGCCGACCGCCCGCCGCCGTGGCCTCGCTCTTCGGCGCCGACAGCTACCGGAAGCATCTGCAGGCGGCCGCCGAGGCCGACCTGCCCACGGCGGTCGTCCAGATCCCCGAACTCGCCTTCGACCTCGACCTACCCAGCGATATCCTCACCGTGCTGGAAGCGCGGAAGCCGGGTCGGACCCTGGAGGTCTGCCGCGATATGGACCTGGCCTCGCGCCTCCCCAGCCGGAGCTGAGGACCCGACCCGAACAGGAGCGATCGGTGGCACAGGGAACGATCAAGGACTACGACGAGACGGCAGGGACGGGCAGCCTACTGATGGAGGACCGACGCGAGGTCGCGATCGACGACCGTTCGATCGGCGATCCCGCCATCCGCACCCTCCGCCTCGGCCAGCGCGTGAAGTTCGACCTCGCCGAGGAGGACGGGCGCTCCGTGGCCCGTGACCTTCGCTTGGTCACCTTCGAGTAACCGCGCAGATCTCAACGATCCTCGCGGATCCCCAGCACTTCTTCGCGGAACTCCTTGCCCGGCGTGAACGCCGGGAGATCTCGTTCCGGCACCACGATCGGCACATCGGGCTTCCTCGGGTTCCGCGCGATCCGTTCGTTCCGGTGCTTCCGTTCGAAGGTCCCGAAGTCGGCCAAGGTCACGCGCTCGCCGCCCACGACCGAGGTACGGATCACGTCGATCGCGGCGTCGACCGCGCGCGCGGCATCGGACTTGCTCAGGCCCGTGCGTCTGGCTACCTCGGCGACCAAGCCACCCTTGTTCATCGCCGTTGCCCCTTCCCGCCCTTGCAGGCGCCCTGCGCCCCACCGTATCCGCATGGGGTCTCATCGGTCAAACGAGCGGGTGTGCGCGCGGACGGACGCGCGGCGGGGCGGAGGAGGTATGGGCCGAGGGAGGCGCCTGCTACCATCGGAACCGCCTCGGTGGCCCGTGGTGTAACGGTAGCACGACTGACTCTGGATCAGTTAGTCTTGGTTCGAATCCAGGCGGGCCAGCACATGCTCTGACCTGCGGCTCCTCGCGAGGCGGGGAGCCTCTCGCGTCTTCAGGGATGCTCCGGAAGGACCAGCGGAGGGATCGGTTCCTGCGAGAAGTCGAACATCCGCGTGAAGTCGCCCAGGATGGGGACGTCTTCGCGGACCGTCGGCCGGGAATCGGGCCAGCCGTCGGTCTTGGGGTCGATCCGGTCGCTCCGAAGGAACCGGTCCTCGACCAGCTTGAGATAGGCGTCGAACGTCAGGCGCTGGTGGTCGACGCCGTGCCGCACCCATGGGCTGATGACGATGCTCGGCACGCGGAGTCCCCAGCCGTTCACGTCCACGACCGGCGGCCGCACGTGATCGTAGAAGCCGCCCCAGTCGTCCCAGGTGATGAAGATCGCGGTGTGGTTCCACTGCGCCCGCGGACCCTGCATGACGGCGTTCACCACGCTGGTGACCCATGCTTGTCCGGCGCCGATGTTGTCCGGCGGGTGCTCTCCCACGTCCGTGGTCGGCATCACCCAGGAGACGGCGGGTAGGTTGCCGTCGGCCGCCGCCGTGAAGAACTCGGTGTTGGGCCGGATGTTGTCCAGCTGCCCCGTGGCGGCGACGCTGGCGAAGCCCGGCAGCGGGTTCTGCACGTCGGCGGTCACCGTGCCGCCGACGCCGCCGCACGGGGGCGCCACGCACGTCCCGGGTCCGACGAAGTAGGCCCATGGGATGCCGCGCTTGTACATCAGCCACGTCACGTCGCCCCAGATGAAGGGGCGCGGCGCGCCATCCTTCGCCGTCCACATCTTCGCGGGGGGGTCGGCGGCGTTCCCCCCGGGGAACTTCTGATCTGAGTGACAGCTCATCGCGTCCTTCAGGTCGGGGCAGGTGGCCGACCACCCGGAGACCAGGAACAGATGCGAGGGCAGGGTCCAGGAGTCGGTCGGCGCGAACATGTGGTCGTTCAGCGCGAAATGCCTCGCGTAAGCCCAGTAGTTCGGGATCTCGTGCGCCGTGTGGTAGCCCATCACATCCGGCTGCCCCTGGGGACCGTTCGTGGCCTTGGGGCAGGGAGGCTCGGTGGGGTGCTTCATGCATCCGTTGCCGATCTCGCGGAGCGCCTTCACGTACCCGTCCATCTTCCCGCCGGCGACGTCGATGGGCGTCGCGATCTCGCCGTGGGGGCCGCCCTGGTCCGTCTGGTTCGTGTCGTGGTACGGGTAGTAGCAGTTGCCCGACCGTGGATCCGGGGCGCAGACGGACGGCTTGCCGTTCTTCATCGGGATGCCGTCCGCGCCGGGGAACGTCCCGAAGTAATGATCGAACGAGCGGTTCTCCTGCACGATGAAGACGAAGTGGTCGATGTTGTCGATCCCTGCCGCGGGATCGATGGGCCGGCCGTCGTCGGGGAGCGGGGCCGGCTGCGGCGGGTCCTTCAACGGCTGCGTATCGACACCTTTCGGCACGTCGTTGGGCAGGATCGGGTACTCGTCGGGGATGGGGAAGGCCTGCGGAGACGATGCGCCCGATCCGGTCGGCCCGGCCGCCGCCGAGGAGGCACCCGACGCCGAGGGCGTCGGCCCCCCGGTCTGGGTGCAGGCGACGGCGACGATCGCCGCGAGCAGCAGCAGGGCCACGACGGAGAACCGGCGATCGCGCATACGGCCGCCCATGCTAACGAGCCGCACGTCGCGTCACGGTGTCGGGTCGAGGATCAAGGGGCGGGATCGGTTTGGGCAGTGTCCAGTCGAACTCCCTCGCGAGGTTGCCCAACTGGCGCACGTTCTCCCGCACCGTCGGGCGTGAGTCGGGCCATCCCTGATTGATGCCGTTCAACCGATGGCTGTTGAGGAACCGGTCCTCGATCAGCTTGAGGTAGGCGTCGAAGGAGAGCGTCTGGTGGTCGATCCCGCGCTTCGCGTAGGGACTGATCAGCATGCCTGGGACGCGGATCCCGTAGCCGTTCTTGTCGATCTTGAGCGGCTTCACGTGGTCGTAGAAGCCCCCCCAGTCGTCCCAGGTGAGGAAGATCGCCGTATGGAGCCAGTCCGGGCCCTGCATCGCGGCGTTCACGACCCTCGTGACCCAAGCCATCCCGTTGCCGATGTAGTCCGGGGGGTGCTCCCCTCGGTTCGTGGTCGGCATGACCCAGGAGACCGACGGCAGGGTGCCGCCCTTGGCCGCCGCGAAGTAGTTCTTGTTCGACTGCACGTTCTTCAGCTGATGGTCCACCGCCACGGTGCGGAAACCGGGCAGCGGATTCTGGACGACCGCCGTCTGGGCCGGGTGAGGGCCGTTGCAGGGGGCGACGACGCAGGTCCCGGGGCCGACGTAGTAGGCCCAGTTCACGCCGTGCTTGTTCAGCAGCCACGTGATGTCGGCCCAGGCATACGGGCGCGGCAGCCCGTCGCTCGGCTGCCAGATCCGGCCGTTGCCGGCCACGTTCCCACCCGGGAACTTGAGGTCGGAATGGCAGCTCGTGCCGTCCTTGGGATCGGTGCAGGTCGCCGACCATCCGGAGACCAGGTACAGGTGTGAGGGCTGGGTCCAGGAGTCCGAGGGCGCGAACATCCGATCCTGCAGCACGAAGTGGTGAGCGTAGGCCCAGTAGTTGGGGATCTCGTGTGCCGTGTGGAACCCCATGACGTCGGGGGTGCCGTTCGGCCCGTTCTTCGCCTGGGTGCAGGGGTAGTACCTGGGGGTGTTGTCGCAGCCGTTACCGATCACCCGGCGTGCGCGTACGAATCCGTCCATCTTCCCGCCGTCGATCGAGACGTTCGATCCCACCACGCCGTGAGGCCCGCCCTGGTCGAACTGGTTCGTGTCGTGGTAGGGGCGGCGGCACCGGGAGGACGCGGGATCGGGGATGCACGGCTTGAACGCGCCGTTGGGCCGGCGCGGGATGCCGTTGGCGCCCGGGAACGTGCCGAAGTAGTGATCGAAGGACCGGTTCTCCTGCACGATGAAGATCAGGTGGTCGATGTTGCCGATCCCCAACGCGGGATCGATGGGCGCCACGGGCGCGGCGTTGGCAGCCTTCGCACCGGCGGTCGCCCGCGGTGCGGGGGCGAGCAACGCCGCCAGCAGCGCCACGGCGCCCACGCCGATGGCGAGGCGAACCATGGTTCGGGGAAGGCGGGCGCTCACGGGCGGTGATGGTACCGGGCGGGCGGACCGGTCGCCAGGAACCCTGGATCTAGGGCGTGGGATCGAGCACCAGCCGGCGGATCGGCCTCCGGTTCCAGTTGAACTCCTTGGCCAGGTCGCCCAGCTGAGGAACGGCCTCGCGGACCGTGGGCCGAGGGTCGGGCCATCCGTAGGCGTTCGAGCCGTCGAGGCGCTGGCCGCCGAGCCATCGGTCCTCGATCAGCTTGAGATAGCCGTCGAAGGAGAGCCTCTGGTGGTCCACCCCGCCTTTGGCGTAGGGGCTGATCATGATGCCGGGCACGCGGATCCCGTAGCCGTTCTGGTCGATCCTGGGTGGCTTCACGTGGTCGTAGAAGCCGCCCCAGTCGTCCCACGTGATGAAGATCGCCGTGTGGAGCCACTGGGCCCGGGGGCCCTTCATCACCGCGTTGACGAGCTTGGTGACCCAGGCCTGTCCGGGGTTGACGCTGTACGGAGGGTGCTCGGACCGTGGGAAGGTCGGCATCACCCAGCTGACCTGCGGGAGCTTCCCGTTCTTGACCGCCGAGAAGTACGCGCCGTAGGGAGCGATGTTCCCGTACTGGTTCGTGGCCTTCACGGTCGTGAAGCCCGGCAGCGGGTTCATGAACCAGGCGGTGGAGGTCGAGGGCTTCGGGTGGCAGGGCGGTCGGATGCACGTCGAAGGACCGACGTAGTACCTCCACGACACCCCGTCTCGATGAAGCAGCCAGGTGATATCGCCCCAGAGATACGGCGGGGTACCCCCGTCGGCGGGCTCCCAGTTCCCACCGGGCCGCGTGAGGTTCGATGTGCAGGAGTTGACGTCGGTGAGATCGGGGCAGTTCGCCGACCACGCCGAGACCAGGTAGAGATGCGCCGGCACCGTCCACGAGTCGGCGGGCGCGAACATGGCGTCCTGCAACATGTAGCGCTTGGCGTACGCCCAGTAGTTCGGGATCTCACGCGCCGTGTGGTAGCCCATGACGTCCGGGGTCCCGTGGGGTCCCTGCGTCGCCTTCCGGCACCGCTTGTCGTCGGGCTTGCCCTTGCAGATCGAACTGAACTTGCGCACGGCGCGCACGAACCCGTTCATCTTGGCGCCGGACACCGACATGTCGGAGGCGTAGACGCCGTGGGGTCCTCCTCGGTCGTAGGGATCCTTGTCGTGGAACGCGTACCGGCACGCGCCGCCGGCCTTGGGATCGCGGTTGCAGAGCCCCCGTTTGCCGTTCGGACTGCGCGGGAGGCCGTTCGCGCCGGGGAAGGTTCCGAAGTAGGAGTCGAACGAGCGGTTCTCCTGGACGATGAAGATCATGTGGTCGATGTTGCCGATGCCCAGCGCGGGGTCGATCGCACGCGCGTCGGGACCCGAGACACGCGACCCAGCGGACACCAGGGTCGGGGCGGACACGAGGGTGGCCGCCAGCACGGCGCAGATGCCCATGGCCGCCGCCGCACGAACCAGGGGGGGACGACGAACCTTCATCCCTGCGCGATGCTACCGGGTCGCGCGCCCACGCGCTTCCGGCCGGCGGATCGTCAGGGGGTCGGATCCAGCACGAGCGGCGGGATCGGCGCCCGCGACCAGTCGAACTCCTTCGCCAGATCCCCGAGCCGAGCGGCCGATTCCCTGGTGGTGGGGCGTGAGTCCGGCCAGCCGTACTTCTTCGAGCCGTCGAGGCGTTGACCTCCCAGCCACCGGTCCTCGATCAACTTGAGATAGGCATCCAAGGAGAGCACCTGATGGTCGACGCCGCCCTTCGCGTAGGGGCTGATCATGATGCCGGGGACGCGGATCCCGTACCCGTTCGGATCCACGCGGATGGGGCGGACGTGGTCGTAGAAGCCGCCCCAGTCGTCCCACACGATGAAGATCGCCGTGTGGGCCCACTGGTCGGGGGGGCCTTGCATCACGGCGTTCACCACGCGGGTTACCCAGGCCTGGCCGTTCGGGATGTACTGGGGTGGGTGCTCGCTCCGCCCGAAGGTCGGCATCACCCAAGACACCGACGGCAGGGATCCCGCCGCCGCGGCGGTGAAGTAGTCGGCCTGCGCCGCCACGTTGCCCGTCTGCCCGCTCGCGTGTACATCGGCGAACCCCGGGAGCGGGTTCTGCAGGGGGATCGTCTGCGTGGGGGTCGCCTTGGGTGTGCACGGCCACGTCAGGCAACTGTCGGGGCCGACGTAGTAGCGCCACGACACCCCGGCCCGCCACAGGAGCCACGTGATGTCCGCCCATGCGTAGGGAGGAGGTGCCGTCTTGGGCAGGGTCCACCACGCCGTGGGTTTGCGGAGGTTGGATCGGCACGACCGGCCGTTCTTGGGGTCCGAGCACCGCGCCGACCACCCGGAGACCAGATAGAGGTGCGATGGAAGGGTCCACGAGTCGGTGGGGGCGAACATCCGGTCCTGGAGCGTGAAGTGCCTGGCATAGGCCCAGTAGTTGGGGATCTCCTTGGCCGTGTGGAAACCCAGGGCGTCGGGCGTGCCGTTGGGTCCGGGCGTCGCCTGCCGGCAGTTGTAGCGGTCGGGGTTCCCACGGCATCCGACGCCGATGTCCGCGATGGCACGGATGAAGCCGTCCATCCGGCCGTGGTCCACGGATATCCGCGACGCCTTCACGTTGTGAGGTCCGCCGGCGTCGAACCCGTTCGTGTCGTGGTACGGACGCCGGCATCGCACGTGCGCCTCGGGATCCGGCACGCAGACGTCGAACCTACCGCTGGGCGTCCTCGGGATGCCGTCGGCGCCCGGGAAGGTCCCGAAGTAGTGGTCGAACGAGCGGTTCTCCTGCACGACGAACACCACGTGCTCGAGGTTGGTGAGGCCGGCGGCCGGATCGATCGCGGCGTGGGCTCTCCCGCCGGCACGCGCCGACGGTTCCGGCGCGGCGGTCGTGAGCAGCGCCGCGCCGACGACGGCGAGCGCGAGCACGAGCGACGGCCCCACCACGCGGAGCGGGCGATTCCTCACGGCGTCGGGGCCGCCCCGAACGGGCTGGGATCCAGGACGATGGGCTTGATCGGCGGCTGGGACCAATCGAACTCCTTGGCGATGTCGCCCAACACGGCCGCGTTCTCTCGTACGAACGGACGGGTGTCGATCCGGCCGTAGTTGCTGAAGATCGTGGTGGGATCCAGGCGCTCGCTGCCCAGCCAGCGATCCTCGACCAACTTGAGGTAGGCGTCGAAGGAGAGCACCTGATGGTCGATCCCGCGCTTCGCGTAGGGGCTGATCATGATCCCCGGAACCCGGATCCCGTAGCCGTTCCTGTCCACGATCTTCGGCTTGACGTGGTCGTAGAAGCCACCCCAGTCGTCCCATGTGAGGAAGATCACCGTGTGGTCGCGCTCGTCGGCCGGCGCGCGCATCACGGCGTTGATCACCCGGGTTGTCCAGTCCATCCCGTTCGGGATGTAGTCGGGCGGGTGCTCGCCCTTGTTCATCGTGGGCATCACCCACGACACCGCCGGGAGCGTGTTCGTATTCACGGCGGTGAAGTAGTCCGAGTGAGGACGGATGTTGTTGAACTGGTTCGTGTCCGCGATGTCCTGGAACCCGGAGATCGGCGCCTGGCCGAAGACCGTCGTTCCCTTCCCGTACGGAGGACACGGCGGGACCACGCAGGTGTTCGGACCCACGTAGTAGGACCAGATCACCCCGTGCTTGTAGAGGAGATAGGTGATGTCGGTCCATCGATAGGGGCGGGGGTCGCCCATCTTCGGACGCCATCCCTGACCGGGGTTCCCCAGGTCGGACCTGCAGTTCTGCGGCTTGTTCGCCGGGACAATTCGCCGCCCATCCGGAGATGAGGTAGAGGTGCGAGGGCAGGGTCCACGAGTCGGCGGGGGCGAACATGCGATCCTGCAGGACGTAGCGTCGGGCGTAGCGCCAGTAGTTCGGGATCTCCTTGGCGGTGTGGAACCCCATCACATCCGGGGTTCCCTGCGGGCCGAGGGTGGCCTGCCGGCACGCCCAGCTGGGATGCGCTCGGGTGCAGGGCGGTCCCCTGCGTACGCAGGAGCCTCACGAAGCCGTTCATCTTCCCGCCGTTCACGTCGCCGTTCGAGGCCTTCGAGCCGTGGGGGCCGCCGATATCGAAGAAGCTGTGGTCGTGGTACGGGCGGCGACACGTGTGCGACGCCGGGTCCGGCAGACAGGTCTTGAAACTGCCGTCGGGATCGCGCGGGAGGCCGTTCGCGCCGGGGAACGTGCCGAAGTAGTGATCGAAGGACCGGTTCTCCTGGACGATGAAGATCACGTGGTCGATGTTCCGGATCCCCGCGGACGGAACGACGCCGTCGGCCCTGACCCCCGAACCCGCTCGCGCCGGCGCCGGCCGCCCCGCGGAGGCGGCTGCGAGCACGGTGGAGAGCACCACGATGGGGACGCCGAAGCGCAGGGAAGCCTTCATCGGTGACCGCATGGTATCGGTCGCGAAAGCACGAATCACCCGTCTCCGCCAACTCTTCCCCGCCATCTCTTACGATGGGGCCCGTCGGCCGAGCAGCGGCCGCCGGATAGGAGGCGAACCCGCGTGAGCGTCAGCACAGATCCCTCGGTACGGTTCCCGGTGACGCTGATCCCCGGCGATGGCATCGGCCCGGAATGCGTGGCGGCGGCGCGCGCCATCGTCGAGGCGACCGGGGCACCGATCGACTGGGAGGAGGCCGAGGCCGGAGCGGAGGTCTTCAAGAAGGGCGTTGCCTCGGGCGTGCCCGCGGAGACCATGGACTCGATCGCGCGTACGCGGGTCTCGCTGAAGGGGCCGCTGGAGACCCCGGTCGGGTTCGGCGAGAAGAGCGCGAACGTGACGCTTCGCAAGCTCTACGAGACCTATGCGAACGTGCGGCCGGTCCGTGAGATGCCCGGCGTGAAGACCCCGTACTCGGGGCGAGGCGTCGATCTGGTCATGGTCCGGGAGAACGTCGAGGACCTCTATGCCGGGATCGAGTACATGCAGACCCCCGGGGTCGCGCAGGCGTTGAAGCTGATCAGCGTCAAGGGGTCGGAGAAGATCACCCGGTTCGCCTTCGAGTACGCGCGGAGCGAGGGGCGCGAGAGCGTGGCCTGCGCCACGAAGGCGAACATCATGAAGTTCTCCGAGGGGACGCTGAAGCACGTGTTCGAGCGGGTGGCGCCCGACTACCCCGATATCGAGTCGTGGCACATCATCGTGGACAACGCGGCGCACCAGCTCGTGAAGCGCCCGGAGCAGTACGAGGTGATCGTGACCTCGAACATGAACGGCGACATCCTGAGCGATCTGTCGTCCGCTCTGATCGGCGGACTCGGGTACGCGCCGTCGGCCAACATCGGCAACGACGTCGCGATCTTCGAGGCGGTGCACGGCTCGGCCCCGAAGTACGCGGGCAAGAACGTGATCAACCCCACGGCGGTGATCCTCTCGGCGGTGATGATGCTGCGGTACCTGGGCCTGTTCGAGGAAGCGGCCGCGATCGAGCACGCGATCTTCGTCACGCTGGAGTCGGGGGTGCTGACCGGGGATGTCCTGGGCTACGACCGCGGCACGTCCACGACCGACTACACGGAGGCCATCATCGGGAACCTGGGCAAGCGCACGGAGAATTGGACGATCCGAGAGCCGAAACCGCTGGTCCTTCCGGTGCTCTCGACCGACCCCGACTACGTGAAGGTGAGCTCGCGCGCGGTGGTGGGGTTGGATGTGTTCGTCGAATCCCCGCTGACCGCCGCCGAGCTCGGCGCCTCGCTGATGGAACTCACCACCGACACGCGGTTGTCGCTCAGGATGATCTCCTCGCGTGGGACGAAGGTGTTCCCCCCGACCGGAGCCATCACGGACACGCGTCGACCACTGGCGGTGCCGGTTCATCGTGAAGGAGAACCCCGGCGACCTGCCCGACGAAGACGTCCACCAGCTGCTGGCGCGGATCAGCCGGCACCACACGTGGATGCATATCGAGAAGCTGCAGGAGTTCGACGGGGAGCTCGGCTTCACGCGTGACCAGGGCGAGAACTAGCTTGCCCGACGTCCGCCTGAGGCCGATGTCGGAGGACGAATATCGTGCCTACCGGGCCTGGGCGGTTCCCGACTACGCGGCTGAGATCCGCCGGAACACCGGGATCGAGGAGGCGGAGGCGCTCGCGCACGCCGAGCGCGTCTTCCGCGATCTCCTGCCGGGCGGCCTCGCCACCGCAGGCCACCGGCTGCTGATCGCCGAGGAGCCGGCAACCGCGGAGCGGGTCGGGCTGCTGTGGATCGCACGCCAGCGGCGCGAGGGGATCCAGGCGGCCTGGATCTACGACCTGTCGGTCGAAGAACCTCTGCGGGGCAAAGGCTACGGCCGAGCCATCATGGAGATGGCTGAAGAGCAGGCGCGCGAGCTGGGGGTGACGCGCCTGGAGCTCAACGTCTTCGGCGACAACGAGGTGGCGCGGGGCTTGTACCTCTCGCTCGGGTACGTCGAGATGAGCAGGCAGATGGCCAAGGACCTGCCGGCGGACTGAGGCCGCTTGCTACACTGGCTCGCCGCCGCGTACCCGCGCGGTCCCATCGTCTAGGGGCCTAGGACACCACCCTCTCAAGGTGGAGACACGGGTTCGAATCCCGTTGGGACTACCAAGTGTCTGCCCACGCAGGTAGCGCCAGGTCGGGCAGCTCCGGGAGGCGAGGGATACGCTGGCGATGATGTGTCGGCCCGGTCCAGGATGGCGATCTCGTCAGGCCGACGGAGGCGATCCCTATGAACGTACCTGACCACGACACGGCTCCGAAGGGCCTGCGCGAGTGGTGGCTCTCTCCGCCACGATCCGGCATGCGCCGATGGATCTCGCCATGGGAGTACCGTCACCTTCGGGGCTTCGGCATCACGCGGATCGCCGGCGGCGGTAATGCGGCCGGCGATCGGCGGTGGCGTTCGCCACCTGGCTCCAACGTGATCGCATCCGTCGCGGACGAGCGAAGGCGAGGCCGCATGGCACCTCCTTGCCCAAGGTGCCGATCCGTTGGATCCGTCGTCCGGGCAAGGCCCGCCAGCCTCTAGGTCGTCGATCTCATCCGTCCCCATGGGTCACGTCGCGCGCCACCGTCCTGAAGTGGAGGGCGACGACGATCGTTGCCGTGCCGACGATGAGGGCCACGCAGTTGGGAACGATCAGGAACAGGTTGCGGAGCGCCACTCCGTAGGCGATCCAGATCGAGAAACCGATCACGATGATCGTGAGATACGAGATCGACACGTCCCGCGAGGATCGCAGGTGCACCATGCGTTGGATCTGCATGACCGGTGAAAGCGCCATCACGACACCCCACCCCGCAGCCATCACACCCAGCAGCGTTTCGCTCATGATCGATCCCTCCACCCGCCGATGGCCCATGTGCGCTCGGACGTGGTGGTCGCGTTCGCTGCCGTACGGCAGGAGGAGCGCAGGCACGACGTTCGTCAACGTACCAGCACACACAGGGTCGGCGTGTGGTGTGCTCTCCGGACCTGCGTCGTTACCCCGGCGCCGGAGGGCGCTTCCGGAACGTGAGCCGACGCCACCGATGCGGTCGCCGCGTCTTCCGGATCTCGGCCGCGACCGCGGCTTCGGATCGAATCTGCCCCTGACGGTCCCGCTGGACCTCCCGGTCGGCAGGGTCGCTGATCTGCCCCGCGCCCCCAACGCTGAGATCACCCATGCCCGCTCCGATCGCTCACGCAAGGTCACGCAAGGCTCACGCAAGTATGTACCCTCGACGGCCAACGAGCGTGCGACCGCTGGGGTCGCCGACGTGCGAGTGATGGTGGGGTCGCGCATGTTTGGTCAGGTTCCCCGCCCTTTCGGGGTCACGGCATGGTCCTGACGAGGCGTGGGGCGGCGAGGGATCCGCAGATCCCGCATCGCGCGTCGTCGGGCCGAGCGCTCCGGGTGCTCAGATGGCTCTCCGCCGGAGCGATCGCCTTCGTCGCGCTCGCGATCATCCAGAGTCTCCGCCATCCGGCTCGCCTATGGCGCCCAGGGCGGATGGGTCGTGTGCTCGCCTGGGAGGCCGAGCCATCGGTCGATCCCGGATGAGCGGCGGCGAGCCGCGAGGGGCGATGTGGGTCGGCAGGTGACTCGCGAGGATGCTCCCTGCCGCGCGGTCAGCTCCTCAGCGCTCGACCTCATCCAGGGGTTCGAGCAGCGACGTCGGCACGCCGGAGGGACCTGGCGCGCGCATGTAGGGCTCGCTCTCCGGGACCTGGAGCGGGGATGCGGGACCGGTGCGGACCGATCCGTTGTGCGTCTCGAACCTCGGCATGGCCCGAACGTCGGCCGGCAGCAGGAGATACCAGAGGTAGCCGATCACGCCGGCGGCCGCGCTGCCCAGGCCGGCAACCATGAGGACCGTGCGGCCGCCCAATGCCACCACGACGCCCCCGGCCAATGCCATCGCGCCGATCTGCATGCCGTTGGCCACCCCACCGTAGGCCGCGAACACGCGCCCTCGCGAGCGGTCGGGGGTCCGATGGACGATCAGGCTGCGCATCGACACCGACTGCACCCCGTTGGCGAGCCCACCCAGCACGAACAGTGCGACGGCGATCGCGATCTGTCCGAAGGCGGCCGCGCTGGCGACGGCGAGCCCGCCGATCACCGAAGCCGCCATCAACGCGCGAACGAGGCCCTCCTTCGGGAGTCGCGCCGCGATGAGCGAGGCGCCACCGGCCATGCCCAGGAGCCACGCCGACGCCAGCAGCCCGTAGCCCCAGCTGCCGGCGTTCAGCGTGTTGATCGCGAAGAACACCTCCGCCACGTTGTCCATCGCGGCGAACAGGATCACCGCGGCGATCACCAGGAACACGACGACCATGAGCTGGTCGCGCCGGATGATCTGGAGTCCCGCGAGCGCCTCGCCCTTCGTCTCCCCGCTGTCGACCTCCGCCGCCTGAGGTCTACGCCGCGTCACCAGCGCCAACGCCGAGGCACCGATCACCACGAAGGTCCCCGCGTCCACCAGCATCGCCACCCGAGAGCTCGCCTGCGTGGTGAGGACGCCGGCGAGGAACGGACCGGCGATCATCCCGATGTATCGGGAGGTTTCCAGATAGGCGTTGCCGGCGGTCGCCTCCTCGTCGCCCACGACGGCAGGCACCAGCGTGTAGAGCGCAGGCGTGGCGATCGCCGTCACGGTCCCCAGCAGGAACGTGAGGACGAGGATCGCCGGAAGCCCGGTGGCGAAGGCCAGGGACAGCGCCGCCACCGCCTGCAGGCCGGACGCGACGGCCAGGGTCCGCGTCGTCTCGAAGTTGTCGACGATGACCCCGGCCGAGGGCGCGAAGATCACCAGCGGCAGGAGTCCCGACAGCAGCAACGCCGCCACCGCCCAGCCGGAGTTCGTGAGATGTGTGACCTTCAAGGTCAGCGCGATGAGCGCCAGTTCGTCGCCCAGGGCGGACAGCCCGGACGAGGCGACCAGCAGACGGAAATCCCGGCTCCGGAGCGTGCCCTCCATCGACCGATGATGGTAGTCACACTTGCGGGTCCTTGCGCATCGCCACAACGACCTATTGGCGTCCCATCCGTTCGGACCCCCGGATCGAACGAACGCCTACACCGCTCAGCAGTGCGGGTCGACCCAGGCCGGAGGCGGCCCCACGGGTACGCCCGCGGCACGCGCCCGCTGCTTCAGCAGCGTGCGGTACGTCTGCATGTCGCGATGGAGCCAGTCGGCGTGCGTGAGGCAGCGCCACGCCGGGTAGGCCTCGTGGTGGTAGGGACTCATCAGGGTCTCCGCGTGCCCGATCACGTTGCGGGCTTGGATGTGGAACTTCGCCATCAGCCAGAGCGTGAGCCGGAGCGATGATCGCATCTGGGCCGCGTCGTGCAGTACCTGAGCGTCGCTCGTCCCTACGTGCTCGATCCCGATCGGCCGTGTAGTTCATGCCGATCGCATGCCGGCACCGGATCCCCAGCGGTGCCTCCTGGTAGATGGTGCCGTCGGTGTCGATCACGAAGTGCGCGCAGACACCGGGCATCTCCCCCATGTGCGGGCTGTTCGCCTCGTAGTAGTTGAAGACGCTCGTGACCGATGTGCCGGCCGTGTAGTGCTCGACGATGACGTGCGGGCTCGTGAGGTGCCACGTCGAGGTGCCGTAGTGCCGGCCGGAGTACGCGGCCATCTGCGCGCGGCGACGCGCCGTATACCCGAAGGGATGCCACACGATGGGCGGGCGGAGCTTCGCGGCGTCGACGCGGCCCGCAACCGCCCCCGATCCGCGAGCGCCGACCGCGGCTGCCTCGCCCGACCCCGCGTGCAGACCTGCATGAGCGGGGGCGGTGAGGCCGAGACGGCCAGGAAGACGGCGAGCAGCGCGGGCGTCGCGACGCGGCGGCTAGTCATCCGACCTCGTCCGAGTGCGCGCGAGGGTCCGATCCCGGCCGAGGAGCGCGAGCGACTCGGGGAGCGGCGGGCGAGACGTTGGAACCGGTGGCCGCCGCGCGGATCGGCTGCCAGCCCTTCGTCCGGCTGAGCCCGGCTCCCTCGGCGAGGCCATCCATCGCGGCACCGATCGTCTCGGCGTCCCAGGGCTCGACCGGTTCCAGCGCCGCGACCGCGCGAGGCGAGGTAGCCCTCGGGCGCCTTCGCGATCAGCCCCTGGGCCTTCTCGTTGAGCTCGATGTCGTCGCTGAACAGGAACCGCAGCAGGTCCGCGCTCTCCGCGAGCGTCTTCATCCGCTCCTTGACCAGCGGCATCGCCGAACGCAGGGCCGCAGGCTCCGGCATCAGCCCGGCCTCCGCCAGGAAGTGCAGGCACCGCGCCGCCAGGTCGTCGTCGTCGAGGCGCTGCAGGTAGTGCTGGTTCATCCACGTGAGCTTCTCGGTGTCGAACGCCGCGGGGTTCGAGGACACGCGCTCCAGGTCGAAGGCATCGATCAGCTCCTCGCGCGAGAGGAACTCGCGATCGTCCCCCGCCGACCAGCCCAGCAGCGCGAGGTAGTTCACGATCGCCTCCGGGAGGTAGCCCTGCTCTCGGAACGCCTGGACGCTGGTGGAGCCGTGACGCTTGGACAGCGGCTGGCGATCGGGTCCGAGGACCTGCGGCACGTGGGCGTACCGGGGCGGCGTGCCGCCCAGCGCCTCGATCACGGCGGCGTTCCTGGGGGCGCTGGCCAGCAGGTCGTCCCCGCGCACCACGTGCGTGACGCCCATCGCCATGTCGTCGACGGCCACCGCCAGCAGGAACACCGGCGAACCGTCGGAGCGCACGAGCACGAAGTCGCGGAGCTGCCCGGGGGCGAACCGCACCTCGCCCTTCACCAGGTCGTCGACGACCCACTCGTGGTCGGGCATCTTGAAGCGGAGCACGGACGTCAGACCCCGCGCCTCGCGTGTCGGCGCGCTCCTGGGGACCCAGCGCGCGACAACGGCCGTCGTACCCAGGTGCCTCCCCGCGCGCCATCGCCGCCTTCCGACGTTCCTCCAGCTCCTCCGCCGTGCAGTAGCAGGGGTAGGCGTCGCCCTGCTCCAGCAGGCGTGCGGCCGCCTCGCGGTAGATGTCCATGCGCTGCGACTGGCGGTACGGCTCGTGCGGGCCCCCCACCTCGGGACCCTCGTCCCAGTCCAGGCCGAGCCAGCGGAGGTCTTCCAGCACGCCGTGCAGCGCCTCGTCCGTCACCCTGCTGGCGTCGGTGTCCTCGACGCGCAGGATGAACGTGCCGCCGTCATGCCTCGCGAACAGCCACGAGAACAACGCGCTGCGGACGTTCCCGACGTGGAGCGAGCCGCTGGGCGCCGGCGCGAACCGGCAGCGGACCTCGCTCACGACACCACCGTGTTCGCCAGGGTGCCGATGCCCTCGATCTCGACCTCGACGATGTCACCGGACTGGAGTTTCCCGACGCCCTCGGGCGTCCCGGTCAGCAGGACGTCGCCCGGCAACAGCGTCATGAACTCGGTGATGTACTCGATCAGCGTCGCCACGCCGTAGACCATGTCCGTCGTACTGCCGTGCTGGCGGATCTCGCCGTTCAGACGGGTGGTCACCATCACGTCGTTCGGGTCGACGGTGGTCTCGATCCACGGCCCGAGCGGGCACGAGCCGTCGAATCCCTTGGCACGCGCCCACTGATCGTCGGTCTTCTGGAGGTCGCGCAGGGTCACGTCGTTCGCGCACGTGTAACCGAGGATCACGCGATACGCGTCCTCGGCTCGGATGTGCCTGGCGAGGCGGCCGATCACGACCGCCAGCTCGCCCTCGTAGTCGACGCGGTGGCTGATCGGCAACAGCTGGATCGGGTCGTGCGGGCCGATCACCGCGGTGGACGGCTTGAGGAACAGCAGGGGCTCCTCGGGCACCGTCATCCCGAACTCGGCGGCGTGCGCCGCGTAGTTCTTGCCCACGCAGACCAGCTTGGAGGGCAGCACCGGCGCCAGCAGGTGGACGTCGTCGAGCGGGACGTCCTCGCCGGTGGGGACCGGGTCCTCGAAGAAGGTGCCCCGCAGGACCTTGATGGTGTCCTCGCCGGGCTGGATGGCCCCCGTGGCGATGCGGTCCCCGAAACGGAATCGGACGAGTCGCATGACGCCCGAGGCTACCGCATCTGGTTTCATCGATGTCGTGGAGCGGTTCCTCGAGCCCGATGCCGGCGACGACGCGCTCGCGGCTGCGTGCCTCGCGAACACCGGGGCGATCGGTACGGCGCTCGCGGGACGGGCTCCCGGCGCCGAGATCGACCGCCGCGAGTCGCTCGATCGGCACCGTGGCCCGGCCGAGGGTGGGCTCTGGAACGCGGTGACGCGGACCGACGTCTCCGCCGACGAGGCGGACGCACTGATCGACGAGACCCTGACCTGGTTCGGCGACCGCATCTGCCGATGGTGGATCGGGCCTACGGACGTGCCGAGCGACCTCGTGGACCGACTGGTCGCACACGGGTTCGACGGCTCGCCGGTGCCGGGCATGGTGTGCGAGCTGGGCGGGGCATGGGACCCGCCGACACCGATGCCGCCGGACATCGAGGTGCGACGTGTGCGATCGCGCGACGAGGCCGATGACTTCCTCGTCGTGCTTTCGGCCTGCTACCCGGGCGAGACCGGCTGGCAGGCGTCCTGGGGGGACGCGTTCGCGGCGATCGGTTTCCACGAACGGTCGCCCGTCAGGGTCTTCGTCGGGCGCAGCGGCGGGGAGCCTGTCGCCGCCTCGTTCCTGGTGATTGGCGCCGGGGTCGCGGGCGTCTACGGGGTGCACACGGTCCCGCATCGCCGTGGCGCCGGCCTGGGCGCAGAGCTCACGCGCGTTCCGATGCGCGCCGCACGTGAGGAGGGCTACGGCGTCGCCATCCTCCAGGCGAACCCCTTGGCGGCGCCTCTCTACGAGCGGATCGGCTTCCGTACGATCTGCCAGGTCGGTCTGTACGAACGGGAGCCGGCGGCCGAGGGATGAACCCGTCGGACCGGGGCTCGCTCAGACGGTCGAGCCGCCCGCGAAGGTTGCCCCCACCTGCCGCCAGTAGCCCGCGATCATCTCGCGGGGCTCAAGGGCCGCGAGCTCGTCGCCGGGGGCGTCGAACAGCTTGACGACCGGATCCCCCGCCCACACGGGCCCGAGCTCGACGTCGGCCGAGCTCATCGTCACGAGCTCGTCGAGCGTCGCGGGCTGGAGCGGATCGATGTGGGGCATCCAGCGGGAATGGAGCATCGGCAGCGCGTTGACGAAGCCGCCCGTCTCACCCTCGCCGGTGAGCGTCAGCGTCGCCTCCGCGAGGCGCCGGTCGTTCGCGGCGAGCGTCGCGCCCAGCACGCCGCCGGGTGCCAGCCGCGGACCGGCCTTGCCCACCGTCACCGGGCGCGTCAGCCAGATCGAACCGAGCTTCTTCGGGTAGCCCTGGTACCACCCGCGGGCGAGCGCGAAGTCCTTGTCGACCCAGATGTACACGCAGCGCGAGTAGGTTCGACCACCGTAGGAGCAGCGGATAACGACGAACGCCTCCTTGTACTGGGAGCGAACAGGGTCCAGTAGCTCGGCTCCGGAATCGCCGCACGACTGCCAGTCGGCCCAGATGATCGCCACGGCCCCCGGATCCTCATCCGCGAGGCCCACGCCCTCGGGAAGCAGCGCCGCGACGTTGGCGGGGTCGGTGCGGTACTCGATCGTGAGGACGTCGCCCGAGTAGTGCCACGGGGGCGCCGGCACGATCGACGCCCGGCCCTGCGGCGAGCGCGGAAGCATGAAGCCCTGCGGTCCGGTCATCGGCGGTCATACTACGCTCGGCGTCAGGCTAGCCCGGCACCGATCGGAGAGGGACGGAAGTGGAGACCAGGCGGATCCTGCTGGACGGCACGCCCACCACGGTGACGCGCGTGGACGACCAGCTGATCGCGCCCGACGGCCGGACCATGCCCCTGGATGAGCCGGTCCACCTGCCGCCGGTCGAGCCCACGAAGATCGTCTGCGTCCACCTGAACTACGAGAGCCGCCGGGCGGAGTTCGGAGCGAGGCTCGGCGCCGCACCGACCTACTTCCACAAGCCCACCTCCGCCCTGAACGGCCACGGTGGCGACGTCGTGCGCCCACCCCGCTGCAAGTACCTCAACTACGAGGGGGAGATCGCGATCGTGATAGGCGAACGCTGCCGGCACATAGCCCCCGAGGACGCGGGCTCCTACATCCGCGGCTACACCGTCGCCAACGACTACGGACTCCACGACTTCCGTGACACCGACGCCGGCTCGATGCTGCGTGTGAAGGGCTCCGACACCCTCTGTCCTCTCGGCCCGGGGCTCGTCGACGACTGGGACTTCCACGGGAAGCGCATCGAAACCCGCGTGAACGGGGCGGTGGTCCAGTCCGGCACCACCGACGAGATGATCTGGGACATGCACTACCTCGTCGCCGACATCGCCCGCACCATCACGCTGGAGCCGGGCGACGTCCTGCTCTCCGGCACACCGGCGAACTCCCGCCCCGTGCAGCCCGGCGACGTGGTGGAGGTCGAGGTCGACGGGCTGGGCACGCTCCGAAACACGATCGTCGAGGGCACCGTCCCGATCCGCGACGACGTCGGCGCCCAGCCCTCCGAGTCCGAGGAGGTCATCTCGACGGCGTTCGGCGGCGACTGGGAGTTCCGCGGCCTGCGACCTCCCCGCCGTGACTGAGACGCGTGGAGCCTGAGGCGCGGGCCTTCGAGGCCTGGGCGAGTCTGCGGGATGCCTGCCTCCACGTCGACGGCGACCGCCTCACGGTCCGCTCGCGACCCGGGCGTCGCGGGCCGGCGCCCGCTTGGCCGGTGAGTCAGGTCCTTGCCGCAGCTGCCGACCTCTCGCAGCTCACCGGCGACCTCGCCGACGTCGACGCCCTCGTCCTGGGGCTCCTCCCCTACGCGCGCGGCGAGGGGTTCGTGCCCCTGCCCGGCCAGCGTCGCCGCTACTACGACGACAACGCGTGGATCGGCCTGTGCTTCGCCCAGCTGTTCGTGCAGACCGGCGCCGAACACTGGAGGCGGAGCGCCCGGCGCTTGTGGTCGTTCGTCGCCCAGGGTCGAGATCCCGACGGCGGGATGCGTTGGGTCGAGGGACGCCGCGCCCGTCACACGTGCTCGGCGGCTCCGGCGGCACAGCTCGCACTCAGGGTGCGTATCGCGGGCGGCGGACCCGCGACGCAGGCCTTCGCCGAGGAGGTCCTGGGGTGGCTCGATCGGACCCTACGGACCCCCGGCGGACTCTACGCCGATCACCAGGATCGCCACGGCATCGACCGCACGCTCTGGAGCTACAACCAGGGGGCGGCGATCGGCGCGCACGCGCTGCTCCACCGTGTGACCGGCGATCCGGTCGCGCTGACGTCTGCCGCGGACACGGCACGTGCCAGCCTCCGCCGGTTCGATCCCGACCGCACCTGGCTGCATCCGCCAGCCTTCAACGCGATCTGGTTCCGCAACCTGCTGGCGCTCGACGCCGTCGTGCCCGTGCCCGGCTTGATGGACGCCCTCGACACGTATCTCGAGCGTGTGTGGGCCGCCGCCAGGGACCCAGCCACTGGGCTGTTCACGGCCGGCGGGATAGGCTCCTACGACGGCACGCCGGCGATCGATCACGCCGGCCTGGTGCAGCTGTACGCCCTCCGCGCCTGGCCGCGTGAGCTGCGCGACGCGATCGCGTGAGCCAGGGTCGCGCACCACGTCGACCTCCGCTATCGTTCGTACCCGAACCACCGACGCCCGCCGCGTCACGGCTGCGGAAGGGCTAGGGTCCGCACATACCCTGGACGTACCCCTGGCGAGGAGGGCCGATGGAGACGAACGGCAAACGACTGCGACTCCTGTACCCCGATATCCACGGGCTCGAGCGGGGCAAGTACCTCTTCGGGGATTGGGCCGGCGGGACCGCGGCGTTCTGTGTCGGCGTCTACCCACTGACCCACGACCGCGAGATCCTCCCCGTGCCGAACACCCAGTTCGACGTCGGCCTGCCGGATCTGGAGGGTCACCTGGATCGCGACTCGCTCCGGCCGGGCTGGGAAGAGGACACCGTGGTGGGCCTCGCCGACATGCACTACCAGGGAGGGCCCACGCGGCTGGACACACGGTTCGTGCTGCGCCAGGCGATCGAGGCCTGGCGCGCCCTCGGCCTGGAGCCGATGATCTCGTTCGAGCTCGAGTTCTACCTCCTGGAACCGGACAGCAGCGGCATAGGCTGGCGCGCCGTATCCCTCCCCTCGCATCGCGTCTACGGCACCGGCATGGCGATCGACCCGAGCGGGACGGTTGACGCGATGGTGCGCACCGCCATGGCGTGCGACTTCGCCGTCGAGAGCTGGGGCAGCGAGTACGACGAGGCCGCCTACGAGGTCAACATCCGCTACCGCGAGGCGCTGCCCGCCGCCGACGACGCGTTCCTGTTCCGGCTCCTGGTGAAGGAGGTGGCGGCGCGCCACGGCAAGCTCGCGACCTTCATGGGGCGACCCTTCAACGACAGGGGCGGCAGCGGCACCCACGTCAACTTCAGCTTCCGCCGCGAAGACGGCTCCAACGCGTTCCACGACCCGAACGACCCTGAGGGTCTCTCGGATCTCGCTCGCAGGTGCACGGCCGGACTCCTACACCATCACGCCGGCATGGCCGCGCTGCTGGCGCCGCACGTGAACGCCTACAAGCGTCTGCAGCCCGACATGCTGAACGGGTACTGGGCCAACTGGGGTCACGACGACCGCAGCGTTACGGTGCGGGTGCCGCCCGCACGCGGGGAAGCCACCCGACTGGAGCAGCGGACGGCCGACGGGGCCGCCAACCCGTATCTGGCCGGGGCCGCCGTCCTCAACGCGGCGCGCCTCGGGGTGGAGCACGAGATGGAGCTGCCCGAGCCCCAGGGCAAGGGAACGGCGCCGAACACCGACGTCCGTATCCCGCCCACGCTGTCGGCTGCGCTGGACGCGCTCAACGCGGACACGGAGCTCGTGGCCTCCCTCGGCTCGGACCTGGTGGAAGCGTTCACGATCCTGAAGCGGGCCGAATGGGATCGCTACCGCTCGGCGGTCGAGGATCCGAACACGCTCGACGTCACCGACTGGGAGCTCCGCTACTACCTGCCGTACCACTGAGATGGAAGGGATCCGATGAGCGGCGCGCTGGACGGCATCGACCTGCAGGACCCCGACAACTACGTCGATGGCGTGCCTTTCGCGTGGTTCGACCGGCTCCGCGAGGAGGTCCCGGTGATGTGGCATCCGGAACCGGCGCCGAATGCCGGCTTCTGGTCGGTAACGCGCTACGACGACCTCACGGCGGTCCACATGGACTGGCAGACGTACTCCTCTGAGTTGGGCGCCGTCTCGCTCGAGGAGCTCGACCCCGAACAGCTCGCGATCCGCAAGTCGATGCTGGACACCGACCCGCCGCGGCACACCGAGCTGCGGAGGATCTGCTCGAAGAAGTTCAGCGCGCGCGGCGTGGGACAGTACGAGGACTGGATCCGTGACGTCGCTCGCAGCGTGCTCGACCGGGCGCTGCCCCTGGGCGGATTCGACTTCGTGAGCGAGATCAGCCGCGAGCTGCCGATCCGTTTCCTCTGCTCGATCTTCACCGTGCCGCAGGACGATGCTCCCGAGCTCATCCGCTGGGGCGACGAGATGATCGGCAACCAGGATCCCGACACCGCCGCGGTGGTGGTCGACAAGGAGGACACCGAGGCGTACCGGCTGCTGCCGTTCCGCTCGCCGACGGCCCTGAAGGTGTTCGAGTACGCCGACCGCCAGCGCGACCAGCGCCTGGCCGAGCCCACCGGCGACGTGATCGACGCGCTCACCGTGGCGCAGGCGGAGGGCATCCTCAACGAACGCGAGTTCCACAACTACTTCGCGCTGCTGATGATCGCGGGCAACGAGACCACGCGGCACACGATCACCAGCGGGATGCTCGCGCTGATGGAGCACCCGGACGAGATGCAGAAGCTGAAAGACGACCCGTCGCTGATCCCCAACGCCACGGAGGAGATCCTGCGATGGGCCACCCCCGTGTTCCACTTCCGCCGGACGGCGACGCGCGATACCGAACTGCACGGCCAGAGGATCCAGGCCGGCGACAAGGTCGTGACGTGGTACATCAGTGCGAACCGCGACCCGGCGATGTTCCCCGACCCCTACCGGTTCGACGTGACGCGCTCCCCCAACGATCACGTGACGTTCGGCCCGGGCGGCCCGCACTTCTGCTTGGGGGCACATCTCGCCCGCCTCGAGACGAAGATCCTCTTCCAGGAACTGCTCCCTCGTCTCGACGAGATCGAGCTGGCCGGTCCCGTAGAGCGCCTCCGCTCGAACTTCGTCAACGGCATCAAGCGGATGCCGGTGAGGGTGCAAGCGGCCCGCTGACCTGCGACGATGGGTTGGACCAACTGCTGACCTGGTTCAGTAGTGTCAGGCCGCGCTGTACCAGCCACCCGCTGAGTAGTTCGAGGGCGTCACGGCGAGGGACGCGCCCTCGGATCTTCCCCGGATTCTCTAAGTCACATCCTGATTTGCACGAGAATCGGGATGGTTACGCCTGCTCCCGTCGCGCGTCGCCCCTAGGCTCGATCCGCGGCCTTTGTCTTGACGCTTCCCGGAACCTCAGATCAACCGCTACCTATACGAGTAGTCGACCATGAAGCCACCGGTCGTGGCATCGATGAGCACGTCATACTCCTTGTTGCAAGGGGGCGCCTCCATGCCGGGGCCGCCCCCCGTTCCCTCGTAGCAGACGCCCGTGTACCGGACGCGCCACACGGGCTTTCCATCCTTGCCAAACAGAGCGAGGCTCGCCTCTGCGGCGGTTGCTCCGTCGGGGGGGCGATTGGCCCAACCTGTCGCCAGCGCAAGCTCGCCGGAGATAGCGGGATGGAGGTCGGCCGGGGGAGGCTCAAGATCGATCCCGACGGCGTCGATAATCTCCGACGACTCAAGGCGATCGATCTTCGCTGGTGGTGGATTCGGTTCCTTGTTGCTAGAGCGCGCCTTCAGCGCTCCATACGCCAATACCCCTGTGCCTATCAGCGTGACGGCGAGCAAGATCCGCACTAGGGCTTTAGTCATCGCTGCCCCTCAGCAGGAATGGTTCGGTGGGTAGCTCCATACATTGAAGTGCTCTCCAGCGGTCACCACGTGGCTGTTGAAGAAGCAGTAGGAATCGCTGTCATCTTGGTTCCAACCCTTCGCGACCCAATTGTCGAACTGATTCTTCTCTTGGATATCGGCGAAGTCCGTTCGGTGATCAGGGTCCCCGGGGATGTCATCGGCCGGGTGATGGACCTCCGCGTAGAACTCGCCTTTGATGTTGGCCCAATTGCTCATAGCGTCAAACGGCGTCGTGGAACACTGACCATCCATGTTGCAGGGTGGAGTGTCGCCATCCACGGTGAGGTGAATCTTGCCTCCAGAAAGAGCTGCCCACACGATAGGTGTTGAGGCAGCTGAAACATGGGTACCCCCAATCGGCATGAGTGAAGCTGGAGCCGTCCTTGCTGTACTCCCAGAAGAAGCGAAGGAATTGGTCGCCGCAGTTCTTGATGTGATAGCCGACTTGTGAGTACCCATTGCCAGCGCCCGGCCAAACACCGGCGAGCATATCCCATGTGTACGTGTCGATGTCTGCCCCTGACGTGCAGCCATCCGCAGGCCGAGTGCGAATATCAGCTTTCACTCCGGTCAGGTGGAAGTCTGAAGGATCGGGGTGGTAGGTCTTCCCTTTGAAGTGATGTTCGCGCGGACCGCAGGTCGCGACCGCGGCAAAGGCACCCGACTGAGGAATCAACAAGGCGTCCAAGAGAAGGAGCAGACAGACCGAGCGCCAATTCCGCGTGGGGACTGCCGAGCCTGACCTTTGCTTTTACGACGTCAGGATAGGCTAGTGAGTGCTCACTCGGGAACTCAACGTCGGCGGTACCCGGCGACCCCGACAGTACCGGATGTCGATACACGGCTCGGCGCGTTGACCCGAACTAGTATGACTCAGACTAGGTCCCCTCCGGTGACCCTAGATCCGCGCCCGCCGTCGGCATCCGGGTCGACGGCGCGCAAGAGCGTGCGGAGCATGGACGCCAGCGCCGTCTGCTGATCGGCTGACAACGCCGAGGCCACCGCGGTCTCCTGCACGTTGAACGTCGGGAACAGGCGTTCGATCATCGCGAGTCCCTCGGTGGTGAGCTCCACGAGGACCATCCGGCCGTCCCGCGCGTCCTTTCGCCGTGTGAGCAGACCCCGCTGCTCCAGGGTGGTCATCACCCCCGTGGCCGTCGGACGGCTGATCCCCACCGCTGTGGCGAAGTCGCGCGCCTCCATCTCGCCCCAGACCCACAGCACCCAGAGCGCGACGAAGGAGGTCCACGACAGCCGGTCGGGCGCAAGGACGTTGGCCTCCATGTGGCGGCGGATCGCCGTGGAACTGCGGAACAGGTTGGACAGGGCCGCCATCGCCCGGAAGTCGAGCGGCAGATGGCCCAGCTGCTTCTTCGATCCGCCGTTCGGCGGGGAGGCGGTCGTCGGCCGGGGAGCTCACGCGGAACTCCCGCCGGCCACGAGCAGTTCGCCCAACTCCCGGGCGACATCCAGGAGCGCGAGCACATCGTCTTCGGTGGTGCGGAAGTTGACGAAGCATGGCCGCAGCCAGACCTCGTCGTCGATCAGCGCCGAGGCGAGGTAGACGCGGCCGTCCTCCTGGATCGCCTTCGCGAGTGCGGCGTTGTGCTCGTTGAGATCGCTCGCACGCCGGGCGGCGTGTGGCGCAAGGGGACGATCGACAACTGCGGAGGCGCCTCCATCACCTCGAAGTCCTCCGACGCCTGGACGTGGCGGTAGAGGAGGTCGGCCTCGGCGAGGTTCCGCTCGATCGCGTCACGGAACTGGGCCGCCCCGTGCGCATGAACCGCGAGCCAGAGCTTCAGGGCACGGAACGGACGCGAATACTCCAACGTGATGTCCACCGCGTGCAGCTCGTGCCGTTGATGCGGGAGGTATCCCTGCTCGTGCGCGAAGGCGGCCGCCAGCGCCTCGTCGTCGCGGACCAGGAGCACTCCGCACGCCTTGGGAAGGTACATCCACTTGTGGGCGTCGATCGAGCACGAGTCCGCACGCTGGAACCCCTCGAACTCCCGCCTCGCTCGCTCGGTACCGGCGGCCGGTAACCCGTAGGCGCCGTCCACGTGAAGCCAGACGCCGCGGGGCTGGCAGACGTCGGCGATGGATCCGATCGGATCGACCGCGCCCGTGAGCGTGGTGCCGGCGGTTGCGACCACGGCGACCGGGGTGATCCCGGCCGCGACATCGGCATCGATGGCCTCGGCCAGCGCATCGGGGCGCATCCGGCGGAGGCCGTCGAGCGCCACCGTGTGGAGGTTGTCGGAGCCGATCCCGAGCAGCTCCACCGCCCGCGTGACGGAGTAGTGGACCTCCTCGGAGCAGTAGACGGCAACGCGCTGGGCCGCCAGGCCTTCGTGGCGGGTGCCCGGTAAGGCTCGCTCGCGCGCCGCCGCGACCGCGGAGACGTTGCTGATGGTGCCGCCGCTGGTGAACGCACCGCCCATGGCCGGGTACCCGATGAACTCGGCCACCCAACGCACCGCCTGATCCTCGACCTGCGTGGCGGCGCGCGCATCCACGGCGAGGTTGATGTCATAGGTGTGGGCGAGCAGGTCGGCGAGCGTCCCCATCTCCAACCCGCTCGACCCGATGAAAGCGAAGTAACGAGGCCGTGCTTGCGCGATCGACTCGTCGAGGATCCGGGCCGCGTCGTCGAGCGCCCGATGCACGGGGGTCGGGCCCTCGGGCAAGGCCTGGCGGAGCAGCTGCCGGACGCGGTCGTCGAGCGGCGGTTCCTCGGCTCGGAACTCGTCGAAGCTCCCCCAGGCCTCGGCGACGAGCCGCGCCGCGTGATCCAGCGCCTCCTCGCGGGGAGCATCGAGCCGCAGCGGACGCTCGCGATCGTTCATCTGTGGGGGATGGTACCCGGGGGTGGTCAGGCCCCCTCCGACCGCAGATCGCCGAGCACACTGCTTGCCGGCTCACGGCCCTTCGTCGTCAGGACCACGATGATCCCGAGGATCAGCCAGCCAGCCGCGTAGATGGGCACGAGGTCCGTGGGCGATGGCACCTTGTAGAGCGCCCCGAAGACGGCGCCCAACGAGATGGCGATCCCGATCACCGAGGCGACGAAGACGCCGACACGGTTCGGATGGTCGCCGAGACCCCTGAAGGCGCCGAGCGCCATCACCCCGTACACGACGACGAGCACGAACCCTCCGAACGTGGACAGCCACGCGAACACCGAGAAGTACGCAGGCGCGCCGGGGGTCGCGAAGGTCTCCGGCCGCCACTGCGTCAGCAGCACCATGATCAACGACCACAGGGACACCGTCGCGATCGCTCCGATGGGGGTGCCACGGGAGGCCGACACCTTGGCCAGCGCCCCCGGGATCCTCCGGTCGCGCGCGAGCGCGAAGATGCCCCGCGAGGACGCTACGGCCGCGCCGAGCCCCACCGCCATCACGTCCAGGATCACGACCACGATCAGGATGTTCAGGATCAGGTCCGAGCCGTATCCGCCGGCTGAGGCCGGCGATCCCAGCGCGAACAGAGGTGCGGCCGCGGCCGGCCCCAGCAGGGTCTTCAGGTCGAAGCCGAAGCCCGCGACCTGCGTGTAGGCCAGGATCACGTAGAACCCGGTCGCGATGACCAGCGTGAGAAGGACCGCGCGCGGGATCGAACGCTTCGGCTCGGCGGTCTCCTCCGCGAGGTTCGCGGCTGTCTCGAACCCGACGAAGATCAGGACGCCGTACATCACCCCGAAGAAGATCCCCGACCAACCGTCGGCGGCCTCCGACGGGTTGAAGGGCTTGAGGCTGTTGGCGCTTCCCAGCTTGATGATCACGTCGATGGCGAACGCCAGCACGGCCACGGCGGAGACGAGCGAAAGTGCGAGCTGCACCCGTGTCGAGATCTGCACCCCCAGGTACATGATCAAGAAGACAGCTGCGACGAAGATCAGGCTCCACGCCCAGATGGGGAGCGGGGACTTCATGCTCAGGACGCCTGGCGCGGCGGGATCGGGCGTGAACAGGTTGTCGTGGATGAGCCCGCCGATCAGCACCGCGATCGCCGAGGCCAGCACCGTGGTGCCGCCGTAGTAGAGCCACCCGGCGACCCCGCCCGTCTTGCCGCCCAGCCCCATCGACACGTAGTCGTACAGCGACCCCGCCGCGTGCACGCGCTTGGCGTACTGCGCAACGATCCACCCCAGCGCGAAGATGCCCGCCGCGCCCAACAGCACGGCGAACGGCGTGGCGATCCCGGCTCCCTTGCCGGCGGCTCCCAGGCCCGCGATCAGCGGGATCAGGAAGGCGGCCGAGAACACAGGCCCCATGAAGCCGACCGACTGCGCCACGACATCGACCAAGGTCAGCTTCTTGCTCCCCAGCCGTTCGTAGCCGAGCTCCTCCTGCCCTATCACGTGGTCCCTCCTCCTCCTCGGGTCGCCGCGGCTAGGCGGCGCCCGCTCCCGTCCACCCATCGGCCGGCCGTTCGAACCAGACGTGCACCTGGCCGGTACCTACGGACGCTTCGTACTCGCTGAACAGCTCCCCGGCGCCTGGCAGCGCGCGCCGCCCAAGGCCGCCGCCATCATCAGGTAGTGCCCGAAGTGCCCCTCCGGCGCCGCCTCCTTGTACTCCGGCATCCACCCGATCACGCCCGCGTGGTCCCCCTCCTGGAACATCTTCAACACGCGCTGGTCGGCCTCGTAGGACTCGGCGTTCAGGATGTTCGCGGGCGCCGCAGAGCTCTCGTGCTGCCGGAGCTCGCGGAACGGATAGAACCGGTGCGTCATCCCGCCCGAGGCCAGCAGCACCACGCGGCGGTCGCTCTCGCGGACGGCGTCGCCGATCAGCTCGCCGAGGAGCAGGAAGTCTTCCGTGGTGCAGCACTGGTTGATGGCGACCGACATCCACCGTGTGGTGGCGTCCCCCAGGAAGGTCCAGACGTTGACCGTCCCGTAGAAGATCGGCAGGTAGGGATCGTCACACGCCAGGATCCAGGTGTCGTCTCTGCCGTCGGCCTGCTTCGCGATCAGATGCGCGAGCTCCGGATCGCCCGGGATGTCGTAGGGGATGCCAGACATGCCGCGGGGCAGTTCGTGGCTGGTGAACCTACCGCTACGCCGTTCCTGAGCGGTCACGATGTGCTCGAACGTCGACTCCCAGTGCGTGTCGAACACGATCACCGTGTCCGGTTCCAGGCGCTCGATGCACTCGGCACGCATCCGGCGCAGCCCGGGCACGAGCGAGATCTCGTTGCCGTCGTTGATCTCGAGCCGGGTCTCCTCCGGCAGCATGATGGTGGGCACGTGCGCCACCAACGCCGCTCCGACGATCTCACCCATGCCGTCGCCTCCTCAGCTCCACGGTGCCGTGCAGACGTTCTTCACGTCCGCGTAGAAATCGAAACTCCATGTGCCCCCCTCGCGGCCGATCCCCGAGTTCCGCGAGCCACCGAAGGGGGCCGCGAGATCGCGAACGAAGAAGCAGTTCACCCACACCGTCCCCGCCACCAGGCGTTCGCTCACGCGCTCCGCGCGCTCCGGGTCGCCCGTGTAGAGGATCGCCGCAAGGCCGTAATCGGTGCCGTTCGCGAGGGCGATGGCCTCCTCCTCGTCCTCGAAGGTCTGCAACGTGAGGACCGGGCCGAACACCTCCTGGGTCAGGATCTCCGACCCCGCGGGCGCCGAAGCGAACAACGTCGGTCGGTAGTACGAGGCCCGCCCAGATCTTCGTTGGGCCCGCCGCCCGATAGCACGGCCGCTCCGTCCGCCTTCGCCCGCTGCACGAACCCGTCGACGCGATCGAAGTGCGCGCGGGTGATCTGGGGGCCGATGTCGGTGACCTCCTCCCTCGGGTCTCCCTGCACGATGGACCCGGCCGCCGCCAGGAACCGCTCGACGAAGGCGTCGCGCACCGTCGCCTCGACGATCAGCCGCGTACCCGCGAGGCAGACCTGCCCGGCGTTGTCGAACTGGTTGACGGCCTGCGTCACCACGGCATCGAGGTCGGCGTCAGCGAAGGCCACGAACGGCGACTTGCCTCCCAGCTCGAGCGACACCGGTGTCAGGTTGGCCGCCCCGGCCGTCGCGCACCAGCTTGCCCGTCGGTACCGAGCCCGTGAACGCGATGCGATCGAGGCCCGGATGCGCCGTCAGCGCGGCGCCCGCCTCCTCCCCGACGCCCTGCAGGACGTTGAACGCGCCGGCGGGGAGCCCCGCGTCCTCGGTGATGTCGGCGAGCATCGAGGCGGTCAACGGCGCCCACTCCGGCGGCTTGAGGATCACCGCGTTGCCGGCCGCCAGCGCCGGAGCGACCCGCCAGGTGGCCAGCATCAAGGGAGCGTTCCAGGGGGTGATCACCGCGGTGACGCCGGAGGGATCCCAGGTCACGTGCTCGGCGAAACCGTCGTAGTCCTTTGCGCCCTCGGCGAGCGTGAGCAGGTGGTCCGCGAAGAACCGGAAGTTGCGGGCCACGCGAGGCATGACCGAGTTGCGCATCGAACGCAGGAGCGAGCCGTTGTCGGTGGTCTCGACCAGCGCGAGATCCGGCACCCGGGCGTCCACGCCGTCGGCGACGCGGTGCAGGATCTCGGCGCGCTCCTCGGGTGGCATCGAACCCCAGGCCGATGCACCGTCCCGGGCCGCGCTCACGGCCGCATCGGCCTCGGAGGCGCCGCCCCTGGCCACCTCGGCGATCGGCCGCTCGTCGATGGGCGAGACGTCGGTGAACGTGGCGGCCGATCCCACCCGGGCGCCCCCGATCCAGTGCTCGGTCGACACCTCGATACCGGCGACGACGGCGCGCTCGGCCAGCGGGTCCCCCTCCTCGGTCGGCGGCGCGCCCGGATCGCGCGCCAGGTCGTTCGCTGCCGAACGGTATGGGGGGCCCCGGTCCCTGTCAACCCGTCACCGCGGGTCCCGAACCCTCCCGATCAAACGCTCCGGGACCAGGCCGGATCGCCGGCCGGGGCGGGAACGACCAGGGCTGCCTGGATCGAGGGCTCGCCTTGACGCGAGCGAGCGGGCACGCCGGCGCAGGCAACCGGGTCGCCGGGGTGCAGCAGCAGCGCATGTTCGAACGCCCGGTCCCCCATCCGATCGCGCTCACAGATCATCTGGAGGGTGGCGCCGCCGTCGTCCTGGACCACGAGGAACACGAGCGACCCGAGGACACGCCGATTGATCATGACACCCTGCACGGCCACGCGGGCGTCGCCCTCCGCGCCCTGCGGCAGGAGCGACGCCATCGACCGGACGGTCTCGAGACCATGCGTCGGCGAGGGTGCCTGCTCCGTGCAACCGGCGGCGCGGAGCTCCTCGAACCTGTGGCAGGTGGTCGGCTCGGCCGAGGCCGGCGCGGGTTGCACGGCGATAGGTGCGGGCTCGAGCTCGATCTCCGGCTCGGGGAGGCGCTGGGGCGGTAGCACGGCGTCATGGCGGTGCCACCGATCCCACGGCGCCCGGAACTGCCCCTCGGCCCGACCCATGGCGAGCGCGACCCGGGGGACGTCCGTGATCGACTGGACGCAGGCGTAGCGCCGATGCCAGAGCGGATCGAACTTCGCGTTGAAACGGTAGAGCGACTCGATCTGGAAGGGGCCGGAGAGGCGGGCGAGGACGCGCCCCTCCCAGCGCGTGAACGCGGGGGCGTCCTCGCGCGCCGAGGCCTCGATGAGGCCGCGCAGGAACGCGAAGTTCAGCGAGAGCCGCCGGATCCCCGTGGCAGGCAACATGCGTGCCGCCTCCACCACGAGGTAGTCGTTGATGTACGCGGGCGCGTCCGGAGCCCGCCGCATCACGTCGATGCCCGCGCCGTCCGTGGCCCACGGGACGATATGGATGAACGCCAGCGCCCGCCCCGTCACGTCGCGCGCGACGAGGAATCGGGTGGCATCGTCTCGGTCGTCGAACAGACGGGACAGGGCCATCGAGAACCCCCGCTCCCGTTCCGCGCCGAGCCACTGCTCCGACACCAGGCGCAGCTCCTGGGTCTCAGCCTCCGAGAGGTCGCCCGACCGGATCACCGTTGCGGCCATCCCCTCCCGGATCCCCCGCCGCCAGCCCTCTCGGGCCCCCTTGCGCGCCGGCGTGTCGATGTCGAACGTGTCGAGCTCGACGATGGCCTCGTCGCCGAGGTAGACACGGCGCATGCCGGCGCTGCGGTAGAGGGCCGCGGCGTCCTCGGCACATCCCAGGACCGCGGGGACACGGCCGGTCTCTGCCGCCTGCGCGAGGAACGCGTCGACGGCGGCCGGCCACGCCTCGGTGGGCCCAAGCGGGTCGCCGGCCGCCAGAGCCACGGACCCGGCCACCCCGTAGGAGACCAATCCGTCGCGAACGCGAACGGTCACGCGGTCGTCGCGCGTGGCGAAGTACGCGAGCGAGTCCTCGGAGGCCTCCAGCTCCTGGGCGGACGGGGGCGCGGCAGAGACCACCCTCTGCGGGGTGATGGCACGGACCACGATGAACGCCACGCCCGTCACGAACAGCGCCGCAACGGATCCGGGGAACACGCGGCCGAAGACGCCGGGTAGGGGCGTGGTCGTCCCCAGACCCACCGCCATCCTCGACACCTCGTAGAGCGAGCCGAACAAGCCGCGGTCCGTCACGAAGTCGGCGCCATTCACCAGCAGCCCCACGAGCCCGTAGGCCGCCGTGAGGCCGACCAGCTCCATGAGCGGGACGACGATCCGACGGCGATCTCCCGGGCCGCGACGCGCGTGGAAGCTCGCGGACTTGCCGATCAGCCAACCCAGGAAGACCGCCTCCAGCACCGCCTCGATCACCTCGCCTCGGACCGCAAGGTGCACCACCAACCCCGCGCCAAGGAGAGCCACGGTCGCCCACCACGCCCACCGGACGCTGCGCCGCAAACCGCCGGCCAGTACCAGGAGTGCGGCGCCGACCGCCGCGTTCACCGCGACGGCGGCCGGACGCGAGGCGAAGTGGCCGAGACCGGGTAGCAGGGTCTGGAGAGGGCTCGAATCGTCGAAGGAGGGCCAGACGATCGAGGCGAGGTTGATGAGCCCTGCGGTGGTCGCGATGAGGGCGGCGATCCAGGGGGCGGGATCGTGCCGGAGACGGCGTTCGTACACGACCCGATGCTACCGGCTCGAGGGTGCCATACCTCTCAACCGCCGTAGCGGGAGGCGAGTTCCACGGTGGCTCGGGCGCGGAGGTTCACGGCTACCCGCTGGCGCTCCAGCGACTGCTCGAGACCCTTCGCAGACTGCGGGATCGGGTGCTCCGCGAAGAACGCGGCGGCGTCCTCGGCGTCGTCGGGGCCGTTGAGGAATCGGAGCCCGTCCGTGATGCGGATCACGAGCGTGGGTGGGAATGCAGCGGTGAGCTCGTCCCAGTGTCGCTTCACGAACGTCCATACGCCGTCGCCCCTGGTCCCGATTCGTGAAGGCGACCGCCAGCACGAGAGGCCCGTTCTGGGTACGGATCGCACCGTCCGCGCACGGCGGCGAGCGTTCGATCCATCTCCTCGGCGCCCGTGAACACCGGGAGGCTGTAGAGGTAGCGCATCTGTTCCTGGGGCGTGGCGGCTTCCTCCGCCATGCGCCGGTACCGCTGGTACTCCTCGGCGCCACCTCCGAACGCCACCACGCCGACCGATGCGGCGGCCAGGGCGGGGTCAACGGGCTTGCCGGCCCGCCACTCGGCCTCGTATTCGCGCGCCATCGCAGCCGCGTTCGGGTCGGCGCCGAGGATCCCGAGGCCCTGGATCAGGGCGCCGCGGAGCGCCCGCCGACGGTCGGGATCGTTGTCGCCCGCCTCCCATCCGAGTCGGTCCAGCGCCGGCGCCAAGAGCCGCCGCACGTCGGCGCGGAACCGCTCACGGGGCTCGCCTCCCAGGAACCGATCGCACCAGGACAACCCCTGCAGCAGGACCTGCCAGACGGCGAGATCTTCCTCCTTGACGAACCCCTGCGCGAACGTCACGAAGTCCGCCGCCGAGGCCGCGCCCGCGGTCACGGCCGCCCACCGGTCGTCGACCAACCCGTAGCGCTCGACGGATGAGAGATCGGCGAGGCGAGAGCTCAGGCGCGCCAGCAGCGCATCCCCGTAGTGGATCCGGACGAAGGCCCCGGCCCCCGCGTTGGCCACGATCGCGGCCTCCGGCGATGCCTCGAGATCGATGCCCTCGGCGGGCACCAGGACGGATCGCTCGTCGCCGTCGAGCTCGCGGACCCGCAGGGGCACTTCCCATACCGTGGCGTCGGTCCCGCCGTCGGCCAGGAACCGACGCTGATCGAACCTGACGGTATCCCCGGCGGCACGGACCTCGAGGAGCGGGTACCCCCCCTGCCAGATCCACTGATCCATGATCCGGCGCACCGGCTCTCCGGTGGCCTCCTCGATCGCGTCCCAGAGGTCGTGGGTCTCGGTGTTCCCGTACGCGTGGGCCTTGAGGTAGGTGCGGATACCGTCCTGGAACCGTTCCGCGCCGAGGTAGCGCTCCATCATCCTCAGGATGGCCGCCCCCTTCTCGTAGGTCAGGACGTCGAACATGTCCGCCGAGTCGTCGGGCGAGTGGACCGGGTACTCGATCGCGCGTGTGGTGTGCAGCGCATCGACCTCCTTGGCGGGGGTGCAGTGTCGGGAGAACGCGGCCCACCGCTCCCAGTCCGGGCGGTACGCCTCGACCGTGAGGAGCGCCATGAACGTCGCGAAGGCCTCGTTCAGCCAGATCCCGTTCCACCACCGCATGGTCACGAGGTTCCCGAACCACTGGTGCGCGAGTTCGTGCGCGATCACGTCGGCGATGTTCTCCAGCTCGGGCTGGGTCGCATGGGTGGGGTCAACCAGCAACAGGCTCTCGCGGTACGTGATGCACCCGGTGTTCTCCATGGCCCCGCTGCGCGAAGTCGGGAAGGGCGATCATGTCCACCTTCGCGTCCGGGTACGGGATGTCGTAGTAGGAGCGGAAGAAGCGCAGAGAGAACGCGGCCGACCTCCAACGCGAAGCCGGTCAGGTGAGCCTTGCCGGGGACGTGGACGATCCGCACCGGCACGCCGTCCACATCGCGGGGCTCCCCGACCTCGAGGCGCCCCACGACGAAGGCGACCAGGTAGGTCGACATCACCATCGTGTCGCCGAACCGCACCTCGTCGGTGCCGTCGCCGACCGGTGTCCGGGCGATCTCCGGTCCGTTGGAGACGGCGGCGAGGCCCTGGGGCACGATGAGCCTGATGCCGAACACGGCCTTACGGTCGGGCTCGTCCCAACACGGGAACGCCCGGCGAGCATCCGCCGACTCGAACTGCGTGGCGGCCAGCGTGTGCTTGGTACCCGTGGCCGCATCCGTGTAGGTGGATCGGTAGAAGCCACGGAGCCGATCGTTCAGCGTGCCGGTGAACTCGAGGTGCAGCGTCCACTCTCCCGCCACGATGGGCGCCTCGAACGCCAGGCTCGCGCGTTCTGCGACCGGGTCGTACTCGACCGTCTCGAGCTCGAGCACGGTGCCGTCGTCGAGGGCGATCCGCCCCGCGTCGATCTGCAGGTCGACCGCGTGCAACACGACCCGCTGCACCGGTCGCTCCACGATGACGGAGACGGCCTCCGAGCCCGAGAACGTCCCGCCTTCCAGATCGGGACGGATCGTGAGGTCGTAGCGGGACGGGTACGACCGACCGAGGGAGGCGGTCCAGATCCTCGGCGTCGGCTTGCGGGTATCAAGACGTCACTCGGCCACGTAGGTGAGCCATCCGTTCGACTTCGGGTGCTCGCCTTTGGTGGCGGCGAAGAACGCCGACTGAAGTTCCTTCGTGACCGGCCCGCGGTGGCCCTCACCCACGGTGCGGTCGTCGACCTCGCGGATCGGCGTCAGCTCCGCCGCGGTACCCGTGAAGAAGCACTCCTCGGCGTTGTAGAGATCCGTGCGGGTCAGGTTGTCCTCGCGAACCTGATAGCCGGCCTCCCGCGCCAGCACGATCACCGTCGACCGCGTGATGCCGTCCAGGCACCCCGCCTGGAGCGGGGGCGTGGTGATGATGCCATCGCGCACGGTGAAGACGTTCTCGCCCGAGCCGTCGGTGATGAACCCGGCCTCGTTGAGCATGATGGCCTCGTCGTAGCCCGCCTTCAGGGACTCGATCTTCGCCAGGACGCTGTTGATGTACTGGCCCGTGGCCTTGGCGGCGGCGGGGAGCGAGTTCTGGCCGTTGCGTCGCCAGCTGCTGATCTTGATCCGCACGCCCTGCTCCAGGGCCTCCTCCCCGAGGTAGGCGCCCCAGGGCCACACGGCGATCGAGCACGTTCACCGGCGCCTGCAGCGGGTTCACGCCCATCTCGCCGTAGCCCCGGAACGCGAGCGGCCGGATGTAGCAGGCGCTCAGATCGTTGGCGCGGATCACGTCCTTCGTCGCCTGGACCATGGCCTCATGCGAGAAGGGGATCTCCATGTGATAGAGCTTCGCGCTGCGGAAGAGGCGCTTCAGGTGGTCGTCCAGGTGCCACACGGCCGCGCCACGTGAGGTCTCGTAGGCCCGGATCCCCTCGAATACGCCGCTGCCGTAGTGCAGCGCGTGGCTGAGCACGTGGATCTTGGCGTCCTGCCAGGCCACGAGCTCGCCATCCATCCAGATGTGCTGGACCTCGGTGATCGGCACCGTGTACCTCCTGGTGTCAGGGCGCGCTCGATGCGTCACCCGGGTGGTGATGAACCAGGATACCGGGGCGGCTCGACCGCGGCGAGCTCACTCGGGGATGGCGATGTCACCCGGGAGATCGAAGGCGTGCCAGACGCACCTCGAACTCGTGCCGAGGAACCTGGTCCAGGGGTCCGAAGCGTTCCCGCGCCCAGCGGCGCGTCGCCTCGAGCGCCGGTCCGCGCACCTCGTCGGGGATGGACCAGGTCCACGAGTACATCCCGTCCTCGAGCGCTCGGAGGAAGGCCTCGAGGTCGTCGCGCTCCCGATCCGCGAAGACCGGGAGCGGCCGGGGGGTGGCGCCCAGTTCACGCATCCCCGCGTCCAGGGACGGCCAGTCGTGCCACGCCAGACCTGAGGGCTGGGACGAGACGCCGGCCTGCTCGGCGAAATGCTCCTGGATCTCCGTGCGTGGCCCCCCGTAGCCGCCGAGGTTCCCCACCACGACGCCCCCCGGCCGCACGACCCGCACGAGCTCCCGCCATCGCGTCGGCCCAGCGGGGGATCAGGTGCAGCACCCAGCGGAAGTAGGCACCGACGAAGGTTCCGTCGGCGAACGGCAGCCGCAGCGCATCGGCCTGCACCAGTGGACAGCTCTGGCCCGCCGGACTTGGCGACGGCCCGCGACAACATGGGCATCGCCAGGTCCAGACCCACGACCGGCACGCCTGCAGCGCGCAGCGGCAGCGCGAGCTGGCCGGTGCCGACGCCGATCTCCAGGACCCTTCCCCGCCCGCCGAGCTCCGAGCTCAGCAACTCGATCGTGCGACGCTGACCTTCTTCCGTGAGCCCGCGTGTGCGATCGTAGTAGTCGGCCGCGCGATCGAAGGCGACCGACCTGTCGTCAGTCTCGGGCACGCTGGCCCGCCAGGATCTCGTAGCGCGGAAGCTTGGCCGTCTCCGGCACCCCGACGTGGCCGCGTGGCCCCCCTCGAGGTACGACCGCGCGAGCATCGTCGTCATGAGATAGACGCCGCCCTCCCATCCGGCCGACAGCGGTCCGGGCCGGTGCCCGCGGGAGGCGGCCGCCCGCTGCAGCGACTCGCACGCCGCCCAGTCCTCGCGGTTGGTGACGTCCCAGAACTCCACTGCCCACGACGGATCGAAGTCGTCACGCCGGACCAGCTCCGGCGGGAACAGCCACTCACACTCGACGTAGCTCAGATCCGGCGCCAGCGGTTCGATGCGATGGGTGAGGACGTAGTCGGGATGGGGGCTCACCAGGAGGTTGGGCCAGATCCCGAAATAGCCGACCTCGCGCAGCTGCTTCTGCGAGAGGCCGCGCAGCGGGATGCCGTGGGACCTCCCGTCGAGCGACATGGTCTCGGCGTCCTCACGCAGGTCCATCGGACCTGCCACGAACATCGCGTCGAGTTCGATCGAGTACCCGCTGTCCGGGGGCGTGACGCGGCAGAGCTCGGGGTGGATCTCGGAGCAGTGGTAGCACTCCTGGTAGTTCTCGTGGATCAGCTTCCAGTTCGCGGCGATCTCGTAGCTGTGGCGGGCGCCCACCACGAGACGTTCTGGCTCCCAGGGCGCGAGCAGCTCCCAGAGGCTGCCGAACTGCTCAGCCTCGTCGACACCGTCGCCGGCCGCTCGCTCGAACAGCCAGCCCCCGTGCGCGATCTGTCTCCCGGCCGCGCCGTGTGTACCCCACGCGACCCAGGCATACCCAGGAGCGATCGAACAGGAACTGGCGCTCCCAGGCGAGGACCTCGGGTGCCGTGTACGCGGCTCCCGGCAGTCCGACGGACGAACCGAAGGGCGTGAGGCAGCGCGCGAGGTCCTCGGGATCCAAGGGGGCGGGCGTCGTCACGCAGCAAGCATCCCGCCTGCGAAGGGCCGCGGCAAGGGGGTCAGTTCTGGGAGGGGTCGACCGGCATGAGGCGCAGCAGGTCGAAGTCACGACCCTTCCGCCTCAGCACGTCGGCCCACAGCTTGGTCGTGTCGGCGTAGAAGGCGTCGTCGGGACGGGCGGGCTCGACCACCCAGGCGTCCTCCTCGAGCTCGGCCTCGAGCTGGCCCGGTCCCCAGCCGCTGTACCCGGCGTAGATACGGGCGCGCCGGATCGCGGGGCGGAGGTCCTCGTCGGTCTCGGGCGGCAGGAAACCGACGCTGCCGACGGCGACGACCTCGGCGATCGACGGATCGATGAAGTCGGCGAGCACCACGACGGCCCCGGGTTCCACGGGCCCGCCCGCGAACAGCGGCTCGTCTCCATCGACGAGGCCGGCGAGCGCGGGTACGGCTGCTCTCGCCGGCACGTCGAGGGGCCGATCGAGCACCACCCCCACCGCGCCATCCTCGTCATGGTGCCCGATCAGCACCACGGATCGTCGGAAGTTCGGATCGAACAGCGACGCGTTCGCGATCAGGAGGTGTCCGGTGAGTGGCTCCACCGCACCATCATCCCGCGTCGAGCAGCCACGTGGCCGTCTCCACGTGCTCCGCCGCGGGCCCCTCGTCCCCGAACGCCCACGAGATCGTGTGCGCCATCGTCCACAGCCGGACGCGCTCCCGGTCGAGGCCGAGCTCGGCGCTCACCCGGTCGAGCCGGCGCAGGACGGCTTCTCGCGAATGGCCGAGTTCCCTGCCGCGCACGATGGCCACCACGCCGAACTCCCGCTCCCCCGCCAGCGGCTTCGGATCGATCACCAACCAGGGCTCCCGGCGGGAACTGAGGACGTTTTCCGCATGCAGGTCCTGGTTCACGAGCATCTGCTCCCCCTGGGTGGCGGCGAGCTCCTGGAACGCCTCGGTCGCGGCCTCGATCACCCGAGCTTCGACCATGCGGCCGGTACGATCCCAGTCGGCGGCCATCTCCTCCCCGAGCTCGTCGGCCTCCTCCGACAGGGGACGGAACGGCTCCCCGGCGGGGACCCACAGGCGTGGCAGGAGCCCGATCACGACGTCCAGCGCGGCGTCGGGCTCGAGCGTCGAGAGCGGTAGTCCCGGTTCGCACCGCTCCAGGAGCAGCGCTCGATGCGCTTCGTCGTGGTCGAGGAGCCGCACCGCACCGTCGCCGTCCCAGCGCTGCAGAGCCGCCGCCTCGAACCGGCTCTCCCGATCGGGGAGCTGCAGTTTGAGGATCACCGGTGCCCCGTCGCGTCCGATCGCGGGCATCGTCAGGGAGGCGTGGCTGTTCGTGAAGGGCGGTCCCACCTCCAGGCCCCAGCCGTCGACGCACGCGGTCAGGAGCGCGGGCAGGGCGTCGAGCCATCCCGCCCACCGTGGATCTACGCGCCAGGTCTCCAGATGCTCGTACGTCACGGCCCGGAGGCTACCGGCTCGGCGACGCGAGGATCATCCGGTTCAGCTCGCGGCCGGTATCTCCTTCTTCGGGTCCAGGAACGGCAACGCCGCCACGGTGGCCGTCATCCGACCCTCGGGCGAATCGATCTCGATCCTCGTGCCCTCGGACGCTCGGTCGATCGGCACCCACGCGTAGCCCAGGTTCCGCTCGAGTCGGGGGGAGTAGCAGGCGCTCACCAGCCGGCCGAGCCGTTCCCCTCCGTCCACCACCGGCCAGAAGTCCTCGAGCCACATACCCAGCGGATCGCCGTCGATCGTGACGCCGACGAGCTTCTTCGACACGCCCCTCGAGCGGATCGCCTCCAGTGCCGCCCGGGATACGAACACGTTGTCGTTGTCGAGCTCGGCGAGCCGCTCCAGCCCCGTGATCTCGAACGGGTTGTTGGTGATGTCCATGTCGTTGCCGTAGTTGAAGATCCCAGCCTCCATGCGGCGCTGATCGCTCGGCGCGATCGCGCGCAGCTCGAACTCCTCACCGGCCGCCATGATCGCGTCCCACAGGTCGTTCGCCAGGCGGCTGTCACGGAGGTAGACCTCGTATCCGAGCTCGGCGCTCCAGCCGGTGCGCGAGACGACCACGGGGATGCCGTTCAGCTCCGTCTGCTTGTGCCAGTAGTACTTCTGATCCGCGACCTCGTCCCCGAAGAGCTTGCGGATCAGTGGCTTCGAGCGCGGCCCCTGGATCTGCAGGGGGCTCACGTCAGGCTCGTGGATCTCGACGTCCATGTTCGCGAACGCCTGTACCCCGACCGCGTAGAGCAGGGCGTCGGAGTCGGCCAGCGAGAGCCAGAAGCGGTCCTCGGCGAGCTTCAGCAGGATCGGGTCGTTCACGATGCCGCCGTCGGGCGCGCAGATCAGCACGTACTTACACTGCTCCGGCCGCGTCTGCGAGAGGTCTCGCGGCGTGAGCAGCTGGGTGAAGCGGGCGGCGTCGGGGCCGGTGATCTCGACCTGACGCTCCACGGCTACGTCCCACAGCGTCACCTTGTCGACGAGGTGCCAGTACTCCTTGACGTCGTCGTCGTAGAGCGTGGGGATCAGCATGTGGTTGTAGAGGTCCCAGCTGGTGGCGCCGGCCTCCACGGTCCGCTGGAAGTACGGCGACTTCTTGTACCAGCTCGCGAAGTAGAACGGGAACGAACGGTTCTGTTCGGTCATGCGGTGGTCATCCCTTCTCGGTGAGCCGACCGGCCTTGCGGTCGTGACGGATCTGACGGAACGCGTTGTACCCCGGGATACCGCAGACCCCGCCGCCGCCGTGCGTGGCGCTGGAGGCCTGGTACAGCCCGCGGATCGGGGTGCGGTAGTCGGCGTAGCCGGGCGCCGGACGCATGTGGAACAACTGCTCGGCGGAGAGCTCCCCGTGGAAGATGTTGCCGCCGATCAGTCCCCACTCACGCTCCATCTCGTACGGCCCGATCACCTGCCGGTGGAGCACCGAGTCCGCGAACCCCGGCGCCAGCTCGTCGTAGCCGGAGATGACGCGGTCGGCGTAGGCCTCGAGCTCCTCCTGGTGCGGTTCCTCGCTCCACTCATGCGGCACCCACTGCGTGAAGAGGGAGACGATGTGGCACCCCTCCGGAGCGAGCGTGCTGTCGTAGTAGGTGGGCATCACCCCGTCCGAGAACGGCGCCGTCGCCGGCGACGCCGGCGCGCGCCTCCTCGAACGCCTTCTCGAGGTAGGCGATCGAATGGGCGAGCTCGAACCCTCCGGTGAGGTCGGTGAGCTCGGGTTTCGCGGTGAAGACCGGTGCCTTCGACAAGGCGGCGTTGATCTTCACGACCCCGCTGCGCGACTTCCAGCTCCGGATGTCGTCCAGGAACCCCTCGGGGAGCTCTGCTGGGTCCAGCTGGTCGAGGAACGTGATCTTCGGGTGCACCGCGGTCACGACGATCGGCGCACGAAGTTCCTCGCCGTCGTCCAGCACGACCCCTCGTGCGGCTCCTTCCTTCGTCACGATCTTCGCGACCCTGGCGCCGGTGCGTATCTCGGCGCCGAGGTCTCGGGCGCTGGCCGCGATCGCGTCGGCCACGGCGCCCATGCCACCCTCGGGCACCGCCCACGCTCCGAGGTGGCCGTCGCCGACGTCGCCGATCGAGTGGTGCGCCATGACGTAGCCCGTGCCGGGCTCGTACGGCCCCGCCCAGGTCCCGATCAGGCCGTTCAGCGCCATCACGGTCTTGACCTGGTCCGTCTCGAAGAACCGATCCAGGATGTCAACGACGCTCATCGTCATCAAGCGCGTCACGTCCCCGATCGTCTTCACGTCGAGCCCGCGGAACCGCCACGCCAGCCGGAGCTGCTCCAACAGGTCGGCGGGGCGCCTCGAGCCGACCTTGGGTGGGATCGACATCAACATCGGCCCCAGCACGTCGGCCAGGCCGCCGATCCACGCGTCCCACCGCTCGATCGCGTCGGCGTCGCGCTTCGAGAACTTGGCGAACTCGTCGTAGTTCTTCGCGGCGTCGTCGTCGTACTGCACGATGCAGCGACCGTCGGGGAACGGCAGGAAATAGGGGCCCACCGGGTAGTTGCGATACCCGTGTTCGGCGAGCTTCAGGTCCCGCTGGATCGTGTCGGGCATGAGGCTCATCACGTAGCTGAGGGTCGTGACCTTGAACTCCGGGGCCTCGGGCCACGGCGCCATCGTGTCAGCCGCGCCGCCGACCTTGTGCCGGGCCTCCAGTATCACGGTCCGGGCGCCGGCGCGGGCGAGGTACGCGCCGGCGACGAGCCCGTTGTGGCCGCCCCCCACCACGATGGCGTTGTACGAATCGCTCAAGCGTTCCTCCGTCCGGCTCCCGGCGCCCGAGCCAGCACCGTACTCCTGAACGACCGTTCAACGCAACCGAGCGGCCGCCGGGAGGGCGGGAGGTCCACACACGGTCACGTCGGCTCTTCGTCCCTGAACGAGGGATCAGGATCCACGTCGGCGATGGGGCCCGGCGGCCGTCAGGCCGCCGGGGGCGCCACCGTCGCCTCGGTGGAGGCCGTCGCACTCGAGGGCTCCTCCGAACGGCCTTCCTCGTCCCCGCGGAGCCGCCACAAGGGCAGCAGGACGAGCGTGGCCGCCGTGGCCGCCACCCCGCCCACCAGGTAGACGCGCTGCGGCCCGATGGCCGCGAGCACGGGACCCGCGAAGATGTAGGCGATCGCGAGCCCGAGCGACAGGACCGCGTCGAAGGCCGCCATGGCACGGCTCCTCACGGCATCGGGCGTCAGGCGCTGCATGATGCCCGTCTCGGCCACCATCGTGAGGCCGTCGCTCGTGCCCATCAGCAGTCCCGATGCCAGCACGAGCGCGAAGACGGGAGCCAGTCCGACCCCCAGGTGCCCCAGCGCGATGCCCGCGGCGCCCAAGACGAGCCACATCGGCTCCGTCCGGACGGTCAGCCTGCTGCCGAGCAGGGAGCCGAGCACCGACCCGCCCCCCCAGCAGGCGATCAGCAGACCGAAGCCGACCGACCCGACATGGAACGACTGCGCGAGAGGCGCGTCGGCGACCATACCCATACCGGCGCCCAGCAGGAACACCAGCCAGGCCAGGGTCATGCGGCGCAAGACGCGCTCGCGCCACAGGAAGCGGACGCCGGCCATGACGCCCACGTGCTCGGCTTCTTCCTCGGCCGTGCGGGACTCCCGATAACTCCCCCGCACGGAGATCGTGAGCATCATCGAGATCACGAAGGTCATCGCGTTGAGCCCGAAGACCCACGCGGGCCCGTGCCCCGGCCCGATCACGGCGATCAGCACGCCGCCGATCATGGGTCCGACCATGATCCCGGCGTTGCGACCGATCCCCAGCAGGCTGTTCGCGCGCGCGATGTCCTCCTCGCGCTCGGCCAGCGCCGGGATCGCGGCCGCCGAGGCCGACCAGAACGGCGACTCCGCCACGGCCGAGGCGAAGGCCAGCGGCACCAGGACCTCGGGTCGATGAGCGAACGCCATGGCGAGGAAGAACGCGGCGGCGACACCCTCGGACGCGATCATGACCTTCCGGCGGTCCAGCCTGTCCCCCAGGTGTCCCGTGAGCGGGGCGAGGAGGCCGACCACGCCGAAGGTGAGCAGGAGCGTGCCCGACTGCCAGGCGGCCGACCCCGTATCGCGCCACACCGTGAACATGAGCGCCGTGTACGCGGCGGCGCCACCGGTCACGGAGATCAGACGGCCGATGGCGAGACGACGGATATTGGAACGTGGTGAGCGGCTCATGAAGCGGACTCCTTGCGGGGCGCGGTGCGGGCGGACCTGAGACCTAGGAGGCGGCGAGCGCGATGTCACGCGCTCGGGCGGCGGACGCCAACGGGCGCGTCACGGCCGTGGGCGCGATGTCACGCGTCCTCACGGCTTCGCCGGCCATGCCGGTCATCAGGAAGGTCCACTTCATAGCCGGAGGAGTCTAGCACGCGAGACTCGTTCGCGGATGACATCAGCGGATCTTGCGTCGCGCTCGTGTGCTGCCGGATACGCCGTGATCAGTCCGGGAGCGTGAGCGATCGCAGCTGATGCGCGTGGATGGCGACCGCTACGTGTTCGAGCACGTCCTGCGGCACCGGCGAATCCACGGTGAGACACATCAGCGCCTCCTCCCCCTCCGCCTTACGCCCCACGTCCATGGTCGCGATGTTGATCGCGTGATCGCCGAGGATCGTCCCCACGGTGCCGATCACCCCGGGGCGATCCTCGTAGGTGAAGAAGACCATGTGCCCGGCGGGCGCGGCCTCGATGTCGAAGTCGTTCACCTGCATGACGCGCTCGTGGTCCTTACCGAGCACAGACCCGGCCACGCTCACGGGCCCCTGGTCGGTCTCGGCCCGCAGCGAGATCAGGCTCACGTAGTCCTGCGAGACGGTGGACCGCATCTCGCTCACGGTCAGCCCGCGCTCCTTCGCCAGCATCGGCGCGTTCACGAACGACACGGGCTCGTGGACGGAGCGGCCCACGATGCCCTTGAGGATCGCCAAGGTGAGTACGCGTGTGTCGGCCTCGGCGATCCGGCCCAGGTAGGAGGCCACGATCGAGCGCACGCCCACCTCGGCGAGCCCTGCCACCAGGGCCCCGAGCTTCTCGGCGAGCGGGACGAACGGGCGCACGACCTCGGTCACCTCTGCGCCCCCGCTCACGTTCACCGCGTAGGGCACGAACTCCCCTTTGAGCGCGAGGCGCACCATCTCGGCAACGGTGGTTCCGGCCTTGTCCTGCGCCTCCTTGGTGGATGCGCCCAGATGGGGAGTTACCACGACGTCGTCGAGCCCGAACAGCGGGCTCTCGGTGGTGGGCTCCACGGCGTAGACGTCGAGCGCGGCCCCGCCCAGATGTCCGGAGCTCACCGCCTTCGCGAGCGCCTCTTCGTCCACGAGTCCACCGCGGGCCGTGTTGATCAGCCGCGCGCCGGACTTCATGAGCGAGAGCTCGTGGGCGCCGATCAGTCCCTCGGTCTCGGGGGTTCGCGGGAGATGGATCGAGACGAAGTCCGCCTGGACCAGGAGCGCCTCGAGGGAGGGCATCGCGTCCACACCCATCTCCTTGGCGCGCTCGTCACTCACGAACGGATCGAACGCGATCACGCGCATCCCGAACCCCGCAGCACGATGCGCGACGAGCGAGCCCACGCGCCCGAGACCCACGAGGCCGACCGTCTTGCCGGCCAGCTCGACGCCCTCCCACTTCGAACGTTCCCACGCGCCGTGGATCAGCGCGTCGTGCGCCTGGGGGATGTTGCGGGCCTGCGCCAGCATCAGCGCGATCGCGTGCTCGGCCGCGCTGATGATGTTGGACTGGGGGGCGTTCACCACCATCACGCCGCGGCGCGTGGCCGCGTCGACGTCGACGTTGTCGAGGCCGATGCCGGCGCGCGCCACGACCCTCAGGCTCGGGGCGGCCTCCAGGACCGCCGCGGTGACCTGCGTCGCGCTGCGGATGATCAAGGCGTCGTAGGGAGCGATCGCGGCCTCGAGGCCATGCTCGGCCAGTTCCTGACGGACGTCGACCTGGAAGTCGGTCCGCAGCAGATCCAGCCCTGGCTCCGACAGGGGTTCGGTGACCAGCACCCTCACGCTGAGCGCGCCTCCAAGAAGACCGATTCGGCCGCGGCGACCGCCGCGCCGCGCTTCGAGGGGTGCCCCAGCATCTCCAGGGTCATCTCCAAGGCGGAGAGACCGCGGATGATGTCGAGCTCGGAGAAGTAGCCGAAGTGGCCGATGCGGAACACCTTGCCCTTGAGCGGCCCTTGGCCAGGTGCGATCACGCACCCGTACCGGCTGCGCATCGTGTCGCTGATCGTGTCGGCGTCGGCAGCATCGGGAGCACGGATCGCGGTCACCGTCCAGTTCTCTTCCAGTCCCTCTCCGAACAGATCGAGGCCGAGCGCACGCGCGCCGTCCTTCACCGCGGTCGATAGGACCCGGTGCCGATCCATCGCAGCCTCGATGCCGTCTTGGAAGTACAGGCGGAGCGCAGCCTGCAGGCCCTGCATGACGCTGATCGCGGGCGTCCATGGGTTCTCCGGATCCGGCAGGTCTGCGAACTTCCGGTACGTGCGCCAATCGAAGTAGAACCGCGGGTTCGTGGCGGTCTCGGTCGCAGCCCACGCACGCTCGCTGATGGCGACGAAGGCGATCCCCGGGCTCGCGGATAGCGCCTTCTGCGATCCACCGATGGCGACGTCGATCCCCCACTCGTCGAACGCGAACGGCACAGCGCCGAGCGACGACACCACATCGACGACCACCATGGCGCCTGCGGCCCTCGCCACCTCGGCCAAGTCTTGGATCGGCTGGATCACGCCAGTTGAGGTCTCCGACTGCGTGAGGAGCACCGCCTTCACGGGATGGGCGGCCAGGGATCGGGCGACATCGTCGGGTCGGATCTTCTGGCCCCATCCGTAGTCCACCGTGTGCACGGTAAGACCGAACCGCTCGGCCAACGTCTTGAACCGTTCGGCGAAGAACCCGGCGTTGGGAACGAGCACCTCATCCCCGGGTGAGAAGCAGTTCGCGACGGCGGACTCGAGCCCACCCGTCCCGCTCGAGGTCATGAGCAGGACGTCGGCCGCCTGGGTCCGGTAGAGCTGCTTCAGGTGGTCGGTGACCTCCCGCATGATCGCGCCGAAGCCCGGGCCGCGGTGGTAGACGAGCGGGCTGCCCTGTGCCAGCAGGACCTCTGGCGGGATCGGGGTCGGACCGGGGGCCAGGATGATCTCGGGCCTGTCCACGTGGGGATCACTCCTCGGATACGTCGGAAGGTTCAGCCTAGCAGCGCCCCGCCTCGGCTCCGGAGCCACGGGGGGACGACGCGGGGGCACGATTCCGCAAGCCCGCGGTCGGGGGGTCCGCCATGGCCTACGTATCATCTCTCGGGCGCATGGGCGCCCATAGCCCGGCCGACGGAGCATCGATGGCGACCCTGCGGTTCCTCTTGAGACGGTTCGCGGCCCAGCGATTGCTGGGCTTGGCGGTGGTGGTCACCCTCGCGTTCAGCGTCGGGGTCCTGGTCGCCGGCCCCATCTACGCCGTGGCCGCCCGGGCGGCCATCCTCTCCTCCTCCCTCGTGGGCCAGCCGGTGACCGTGGCCAACGCCAGGTATCAGGTGTACGGATCCCCCTCCTTCGACTGGGCGAACAGCGACGCGGCGCTCGCCGCGCAACTGGAGAAGCTGCCCCTGGACCAGATCGTGCGCCAGGGTCTCGCGACGGTGCGGATCGGGGCGGCCGGTCCGTCGGTATCCCTGCTGTTCCGCGACGGTAGCCAGGACCACCTCACGATCCACGGAGACGCCCCCGGGCCCGGCGACGTGCTCGTGCCCGCCGGTGGCATCGCGGGCATCACGGACATCATGGTGGGTGACACGATCCACGTCGTGGGGCCACGGGACGGCGTCCGTTCCCTCAAGGTCTCAGGAACCTACGACCCGCCGGCCCCGCAGGATCCGTTCTGGTTCGGATCCCGCAGCCCGTTCCCCGGTCCGGACGCCACCGACCCCCCTCCGCTGATCGTCAACCGCGACACCTTCCTGTCGACGTCGTCCGGGATCGACCTGACGTCTGAATTCGTGTGGGACGCCTATCTGGCCCTCGACGGGCTCACCTACGATGAGACCCAGCAGGTCCCCGGGGAGATCCAGGGCGCGGCCGACGCGGTCCGGAACGAGCCCGGCATGGCGACGATCCGGGTGGCCTCGGGCCTCGACACCGTCCTCCAGCTGGTGAGCCAGCGCGTGGGCGACCTCCAGGTCCCGATCCTGCTCGTCGTGTTCCAGATCGGGGCGGTCACCCTGGCCGTCCTCGCCGGCGTCGGAGCGCTCACCCTGACGCGCCAGAGCTTCGAGCTGGCGGTCCTGCATAGCCGCGGGTTCTCGCGCCGAACGTTGCTCGGTGCTCAGGCGCTGCAGGCGCTGCTGGCGGCCGCGATCGCGTATCCCCTCGGCCTGCTGATCGGCATCCTCCTGGCCAGGCTCGCCGGCCGCGCCAACGGCCCCCAGCTGCCCGGTGTGATGTTCCCCGTCACGATGACGCCGGCCGCCGCCACGCTGGGCCTTGTCGCCGCGGTCGCCGGCGCCGCCATCCTCCTCGCGATGTCCGTCCCCCTCGTGAGACGCACCGTCCTCGAGGAACGTCGGGCCGCCTCCCGCGAGGACCGCCCTCTGCTCGCGCGGGTCCCCGTAGAGCTGTTCGTTCTGCCGCTGGGCGTCTTCGCCTTCGTGCAGCTCCGCCATCAGGCGGGGGGTGGCGCCGGAGGGCTCGACCCTTTGGTGCTGGCGGCCCCCACGCTCCTGCTCTTCGGGTTCTCGTTCCTCGCCCTGCGGATGCTCCTGTGGGGGTTCCGCGGCCTCGACGGACCCATCGGGCGTGCGCGACGGCTGCCTGTCTACCTCTCGGGTCGCCGACTGGGGCGCTCGCCCGGAACGGGGTTCGCGGCGGCGCTGCTGCTCCTGCTCGCGACCGGGCTGCTGGTGCTCTCGACGTCGTATCGGGCCGTCGTCCTCACGAACCACGCCGACGCGGCGCACACGCAGGTCGGCGCGGATTGGAACGTCGCCGTCACACCCCCGGATCAGCAGCTCGTGGCCATCGACACGCTGCCGTCGACGATGACCCCCGTCGTGACCACGGGGCCGAGCTTCTCTTCGGGCTCCTTCTCCCTCCCACCGACCGCCTACGGCATCGATCCCAACTCCTTCGGCGAGGTTGCGTGGTGGCGCGACGATTACTCCAACACACCGCTGCCGGAGATCCTCGACCGCATCCGCACGCCGGAGCTCGGTGTGCCGATCCCAGCGGGTCAGACCCTCGATCTCTCGCTTCGCGGGCCATTGACCACGGCCGACCTCTCCAGCGCGGTGCCGTCGTCCTCCACGCCTCTCACCGTAACGGCGACCGTCGCCGCCGCCGATGGGACCATCACGACCGCTCGCCCACGGCCGCTGGCGCCGGAGGTCAGCCTGGATCTCGGTGGGGCCGGGAACCGTCTGCTCTCCATCACGTTCCAGGCAGAGACGGGGTTGGATCTCCCCTCCACCACGTGGATCCAGATCGACAGATGTGACATCGACGGAACATCTCTCGACCTGCGCGACTGGGTGCCGATCACGTGGCGAGGCTCGAGCGGGAAGCTGATCCCACGCGGTGCCGGCGTCCGCTACGCCTTCAGCCCGGGCGCCGGCAACGTGATCGGCGGCATCGAGCCGCCGAGCTCGCCGTTGCCCGCCCTCGTCTCCGACGGCGTGGCGGGGCAGGTCGGATCGGACTTCACCGTCCTGCTCGCGGGTCAGCAGATCCCCATCCACACGATCGCCACGGCGTCCCAGTTCCCCAGCGCCCTGCCGAACAGCCCGTTCTTCGCGGTCTCCACGCGCGCCTTGCTCGAACGCCAGCTCGCGATCCCCGAGCCCGGGATCGCCCTCACCGCGGTCTGGGCCGACGGTGACACGACGCCGGCCCCGACCCTCCGCGGCCTGGGCTTCGACGTGGGGACGGTCCAGGCCACGGCTCCGATCGAGGGGTACCTCGCCCAGCTCCCGGAGAGCCTCGCGGTAGGGATGAACTTCACGGCCGCCCTGGCGGGCCTCGCGCTCGTGGTCCTCGGTGTGGCCGCCGGCCTCTACTTCTCGCAGCGTCGACGGGACTACGAGTTCGCAGCCCTGCGGGCGATGGGCGTTCGCTCGCGGCAGATCCGCGGCACCCTGCTGCTGGAGCAGAGCCTCCTGCTCGGCTTCGCTATCGCTGCGGGTCTCGGTCTCGGCTACCTGTTGCTGCGTCTCATGATGCCGTCGATCGGGCTCAGCATCGGGGTGCCGTTCCCTCCGCCGCGTCTCGTTCTCGACTGGCGGGCACTGGGCATCGCCCTCGCGACGATCGTCCTCGCGACGGGCCTCGCCCTGTGGCTGGCCGTACGCTCCTTGATGCGCGCCTCGGTGACGGGCGTGCTCCGGGGTGAGGCCGAGTGAGCGTGGGAGGCGGTGCCCGATGACGATGGTGAGCACCGAGGTGTTCGCGCCGTTGGCCGAGCCCCCATCCATCCAGCTCCGCCACGTCTACAAGGTCTACCGCGTGGCCGACACGGGGGTGGTCGCGCTGGGTGGGGTCGATCTCGACGTCGCTCGCGGTGAGTTCCTCGCCGTCGTGGGGCCCTCGGGCGCGGGCAAGTCCACGATCCTCAACCTCGTTGGTGGGCTCGATCGCGCTTCGGCCGGCGTGGTGGAGGTGGACGGCCGGGATCTCGGCCTCCTGTCCGACGACGATCTCACCGCCTATCGCGCCGAACGGATCGGCTTCGTCTGGCAGGGAACGGCCCGGAACCTCGTCCCCTACCTGAGCGTTCGGGAGAACGTGAGGCTGCCAGGCGCGATCCGACGCAGTGTCGAGCGTTCGAAAGCGCGCCCCGCCGAGGAGCTGCTGGATCTCGTCGGGATGGCGGATCGAGCGGCCCACAGACCGGGCATGTTGAGCGGAGGTGAGCAGCAGCGCGCGTCGATCGCCGTCGCGCTCGCGAACACACCCGCCATCCTCCTCGCCGATGAACCCACCGCGGAGCTCGACTCCGAGAGCGCGGCCCGCGTGCTCGAGGCGTTCACCGCCGTGAACCGTGAGTTCGGGGTCACGATCGTGATGGTGACGCACGACCTGGCCTCCGCGAGTTCGGCCGGCCGCACGATCCGCGTGCGCGACGGGCGCGTCCTCCACGAAGGCCTGCCCGTGGAGCCGATCGGAGAGGACGGCCGCGTACGGCTGCCCGATCGGGCGGCGGCGGCCATCGGCGGGGGCGACCTGGAAGTCGAGATCTCACATGACGAGGTGCGCCTGCGGCGCCGGGAGGGTGGCCATGCCTGACGACCCGGATCTGCGGGCGCGCTGGGGGCCGAAGGAGCGGGAGGAGCGTCGTGACGTCGAGCCTCCGCCGGCGCCGATCACCGAGGGGGAAGGGCCGCGCGTCATCCCAGCCGATCCCCTCGGCGCTGAGCGGAAGGACGCGGGACCTGGCGCCGTCCCGGAGCCGGGTCCGGGTCCGGGCGCGTCCACGTCGCCCTTCCTCGTTGAGGTCGAGGACGTGGTCCGCTCCTACCCGGGCGCGCAGGGTGTGTTGGCGGTGCGCGGGGCCTCGCTCGGCCTCGCTCAGCGCGACTTCGTGGCGCTGATGGGCCCGTCCGGTTCGGGCAAGACCACGTTCATCGGCGTCATGAGCGGCCTCGACGTCCCCGACGAGGGCGTGGTGCGGTGGAAGGGACAGGATCTCGCGGCGCTCTCGGCCGAGGACGCCCTCATGCTCCGGCGCAGGGAGATGGGCGTGGTCTTCCAGTCGTTCGGATTGCTCCCGACGCTGTCGGCGGTGGAGAACGTCGAGCTCCCCTTACGCGTGGAGGGAGTGGAATTGGAGGATGCGCGCGACCGTGCGGAGGGGTGGCTCCGCCGTCTCGGACTGGCCGACCGGTTCCACAACCGTACGTACGAGCTCTCGGCGGGACAGCAGCAGCGGATCGCCGTGGCCCGCGCCCTCATCACCGAGCCCACCGTGGTGCTCGCGGACGAGCCGATCGCAGAGGTGGACACGGAGAACGCAGATCTGATCCTGGAGGCGCTGTGGGACGTGATCCGCAGGGACGGCGCGGTCCTGACGGCCACCCACAATCCCGAAGCCCTTCGCTACGCCAGCCGGGTCGTCCTGTTCCGGGACGGCAGGATCGAACGGGAGGGGTCGCCCGATGAGCTCGCCGACCACCTCACCACCGACTAGTGCGTCGCTCACGCGACCGGCGGCGACTAGAAGCGCAGCGACTTCCAGACATCGTCGCCCCGGTCGACGAGGCTCGTAGGGTCGAGGTCGATAGGTCGCTCTCCCGGTTCGCGGCCGAGCACCCGGTCCAGCACGGATCGGCGCCCACGCTTCCGGCCGACCGACCGAGCGATCGCATCCCGACGGGTCTCGCGGATGCGACGCTGCAGGTTCAGGTCTCAGGTGGGATGGCCGATCGCCGGGCCGCCGATCTGCATCAGGCATCCGCCGCCTTAGGCACCAGCGTGCGCAGGTCGACGTCGGGGTCGGCGAGGAGCTCCACGGCGGGGGCGGCCGCCGACCGGATCAGATCGAAGGACCTGCGCACTTCGCGCGGACGGTCGACGCTCACCGAGCCCCGCACGACGCCCGCGGCATCCAGCAGGAACGCGCAGAAGCTCCGCGCCTCGAGGGAACCCCTGATCACCATCGACGCCCACGTGGGTGCGTGGCCCGCCATCTGGATCTGCGAGTCGTACTGGTCCGACCAGAACCAATGAGGGTCGTCCGAGACGGCACCGGCACCGAGCATGTTGCGCGCGGCGGTCTGCCCCATCTTCACCGCGTTGTCGTAGTGCTCCACGCGGACCGGGCCGAACACAGGATGCGAGTGGAGCGCCACGTCCCCGGCGGCGAACACGCCCGGGACCGCCGTTGCCAGCTCGGCGCTAACCGGGATCCCGCCCAGCAGGTCGAGGCCCGTGCCGGCCATCAGCTCGACGGCAGGCTCCGTGCCGATGCCCACCACGGCGAGATCAGCCTCGATCGTGGTGCCGCCGCTCGTGACGACACGCTCGAGCCGCCCTTCACCTTCGAAGGCTGCGACCGTGTCGTTGAACCGCATGCGAACCCCGTGGTCTCGGTGGATCCCCTCCAGCACCCGGCCGATGTCGGGGCCGAGGACCCGGTACATGGCGGTCTCGAACACCTCCACGACCGTTACGTCGCACCCCATGGTTCGGAGCGACGCGGCCACCTCGGCTCCGATGAAGCCCATCCCCACGCAGACCGCCCGCGCTCCCCCCGCGGCGGCCTCACGGATCGCGTCCGCGTCACGCGGATACCGGAGGTCGAATACGCCGGGGAGGTCCGCGCCAGGGGCCTCCAGCCGACGGTTCCTGCCCCCCGTGGCGACGAGCAGCCGCTCGTACGGGAGGCGCTCGCCGCCCGCCATCACGACCTCGCGCCCGCGAGCTTCCAGCTGCACGGCCGGCGAGCCGAACCTCACCTCGACCTCGTGATCCGCGTACCACTCGGGGGTCGGACGAACGAGGCGTCGATCGGTCGATCACCTCGCAGGTAGCCCTTCGATAGCGCGGGTCGTCCATAAGGTGGCAGCGACTCCGCGCCGACGAGCACCACGCGCCCGTCGAACCCCTCGTCACGGAGCGTGACCGCGGCCGACGCCCCGGCCGTGCTCGCCCCGACGATGACGAACGGCCGGTCCCGTGACGGCGTCGCCTACGCCTCCACCTGGAGGTCGCCGCTCTCGTCCCGCGACCTCGGAAGACGGCCAGGGGCTCCGTCGCGGGTCCTTCCAGTACCTGCGCCCGAGGTGATGTCGAATTCGGAACCGTGGCACTCGCACGTGATGGCCGTGCCGTCCAGCTCCCCGCCCATCGAGAGCGTGCACTGTCGATGCGTGCAGACGTCGCTGAACGCGTACAGCGTGCCGCCGACCCGTGCCACGGCGATCTCCTCGCCGTTGACGACGAAGCCGTTGGCCTCGCCTTCGGCCACCTCATCGGCACGCCCGACCGTCACGTACTCAGCCATCTGACACCTCCTCGCACGTCCGTCCGCGCACGTCGCGGACCCGTTCCACAGCTTACGGTCCCGAGGCTCCCTCGTCGGCTGCTCCGCCGTCAGGCATCCCATCGTCGGAGCTGGCCGCCGCCGGTAGAGCGAGACGCCACGCGAGCACACCGTAGAACGAGGCCAGGATCAGGATCCCGGTATGGAAGTCGATCGGAAGGAGGGCTGGGATGAACGCCCCCGCGACCCACGCGAGCTGGAAGAGGACCTCGTAGCGGACGAACACCCGCCCCTGCGCTCCCTCCGGCGCGAGCCGCTGCATCAGGCTCTGGAACGCGAGCCGCCCGAACTCCGCCGCGGCGCCCACCACCAGCGCGAACACCGTGAGCAGCGGGAGCCCGAAGAACTCGAACGCCAGCAGCGCACCCACGCAGGCCGCGGAGACGCTCGCGATGACCACCGCCTCCTCGCGCGTGCCGGTGGGCATGCGCGGCGCCACCAGATCCGCCACGAAACCGCCCGCGACCCCGCCGAACGCGAGGACGGCGAACCAATAGGTGGGCGCTCCGCCGTCGCGCAGCGAGAACGCCAGGAGGAACAGCAGGAACCCGCTGGCGGCCCGCATCCCCACGGCACCGATCGCAGGGCACGGTGAGCTCCCTGACCCTGTCCTCGAGGTCCGACCTCTTGCTGTTGCGTCGCCGCCTTCGACCCGGGGTGGGGCAGCCGTAGGTTGATGCCGGCGGATACCGCGTAGGCGAAGGCCGCGAGATAGAGCGTCCCGGCGCGATCCCCAGATCTTCAGGAACAGGTAGCCGAGCGGCGCGGCCACGAGCGCCCCGGCCACCGCGATCCGCCCCAGCCGGGCGTTCGCCCGCATCAGCCCCTCCTCCTGCGGCGCGTAGGCCATCGTGAGGCCGTTCTTCGTGATCGCGTGCACCTTGGAGAGCACCAGCAGGATCAGAGCGCTCGGGAACAGCACGAGCGTGCCGAAGCGCGGCGCAGCGTAGATGGCGACCGCGGCGCGGCCCGCCGCCGCGCCGAACGAGATCGCCCGGCGGGGACCCGCGCGGTCCAGCATCGGCACCAGCAACGGGCCGGCCAGGGCCAGGGGGAGCATCGTGAGCAGCAGGTAGGCGGCCACTCGGGTCTTCGCCTGACCTACGGGGAGCGAGAAGAAGACCGAGTCGGCGAGCGCGACGGCGAGCAGGGCGTCGCCGGCCACCGAGGCCATGTGACACAGGCCGTAGGTGTCCAGCGGGCTCGCCCGAGCGCCACATCCGCCCCAGCGGGAAGACCAACCCTTGCCCCGCCCGCACGAGGCCGAGCAGGATCGAGCTGCCAGATCGGGATCCGCCGCGGCGGGGACGGGTCCGGCGGGCACGCGCGCGGCCGGCCGCCTAGCCCGCGAGCCGCTCGCGCAGGAGTTCCTGCGCGAGCTTCGGGTTGGCCGAGCCACCCGAGCGCCTTCATCACCTGGCCCACCAGGAACCCGATCACGGCCCTCCTTGCCCGCCGCGGAACTGCTCGACGACCTCGGGGTTCTCGCGGCGAGGACCTCGTCGACGATCGCGCCCGACGCACCGCGCGTCGCTGACCTGCGCGAGGCCTCGGCGCTCGACGATCTCGTCGATGGCGTCACCCGTGTCGAACGCCTCCTCCAGCGCCTGCTTCGCGCCCTGGCCGCTGACGGTCTCGGCCTCCACAGCCGATCAGGTCGGCGAGGTGCGCGGGCGTCAGTTGCCTCGGCGACTCGCCGCCGTGCTCGTTGACGAGGCCGGCGACGTCCTGCGTCACCCAGTTCGCGGCCTTCTCGGGCGGCGCCCCCAGCGCCACCGTCGTCCTCGAACAGCCGCGGAGGACGCGCGGTCGGCCACGAGGACGCGCGCCACCTCGGGCCGCAGGCCGAACGCGGCTGGTAGCGATCCGCTTCGCGCGCGCGGAAGCTCGGGCAGCGCTGCCGCGGAGCTCCTCGATCCATGCGGCGCCCGGCTCGAGCGGGGGCAGGTCGGGCTCGGGGAAGTATCGGTAGTCGAACGCCTCCTCCTTCGAGCGCATGGACTTCGTGGCGCCGGCGTCCTCGTCCCAGTGCCGGGTCTCCTGCACGATCGTCTCGCCCGTCGTCCAGCGCCTTCGTCTGACGCCCGATCTCGAAGTTGAGCGCGCGCTCCAGCGAGCGGATCGAGTTCATGTTCTTGATCTCGACCTTGGTACCGAACGCGCCCGGTCCCCGCCGGGCGCATCGAGATGTTGCGCGTCGCATCGGAGCGAGCCCTCCTCCATCCGCACGTCGCAGACGTCGAGCGCCTCCAAGGTGGCGCGCAGCTCGCGGAGGTAGGCGGCGGCCTCCTCGGGGCTGCGCATGTCGGGCTCGCTGACGCATTCCACGAGCGGCGTGCCGGCCCGGTTGAAATCGATCAGCGCGTACTCGGCCTCGTGGATCCGGCCCGCTGCGCTGGCGTGGGCGGTCTTGCCCGTGTCCTCCTCCATGTGCACGCGGGTGATGCCCACCCGCTTGTCGGTGCCGTCGGGCAGCTCGACGTCCAGATGCCCTCCCACGCAGATCGGCAGGTCGTACTGGCTGATCTGGATAGTTCTTCGGCATGTCCGGGTAGAAGTAGTTCTTCCGGTGGAACAGCGAGTACGGCGCGATCTCGCAGTCCAGGGCCAGCCCGATCCTGATGATGCGCCGGATGGCCTCGGCGTTGGGGACCGGCAGCGAGCCGGGGTGCCCGAGGCAGACGGGGCAGACGTTCGGTGTTGGGCTCGGCGCCGAACGCCACGCGGCACCCGCAGAACATCTTCGTCCGCGTGCTGAGCTCGACGTGGCACTCGAGCCCGATGACGGCTTCCCACTCGGCCATGACGCGGCCTAGCCTACCGGAGGTACCCGACCGGCTCGTCCCGACGCCGGCCGGGCCCGTACACTGCCCGCCGTGGGGGCCGAGGGGGCGCGTGGGCCGGGCACCGCGCCGAAGACCGGCGTGGTGTGGACGGTCCTCGGCGCCCTCTACTTCGTCTGGGGCACGACCTACCTCGGGATCGAGAAGGTCAACGGATCCGTTCCCGTCCTCCTCGGCGCCGCGGCGCGATTCCTGTTCGCCGGGACGGTGATGGTGCTCGTCACTCGGCCCGTACGGGCGAGCGGACGACGCGGGGCCAGTGGAAGGCCGCGGCCATCGTGGGCTCGTTCCTGCTCCTGGGGGGGAACGCCCTCGTGGCGGTCTGGAGAACATGGGCACCCCCACCGGGATCGTCTCGCTCATCATCGCGCTGATCCCGCTGTGGCTCGCCTTGTTCGACCGCGTCGTGTTCCGCAGCGCCCCCCTCGGCTGGCGGGTGGTGACGGGCCTCATGGGCGGGTTCCTCGGCGCCGCGCTCCTGATCGGGACCAACGCTCCATCTGGGCGGGCGCCGCTCGGCGGCATGCTCGTCGCGGTCTGGCCTCGCTGTGCTGGACCGCCGGGTCCCTGTACGCGCGCACGGCGCCGCTGCCCAGGGGGCCGTTGCTGGGGAGCGGGATGCAACAGCTGGTCGGGGGCGGGGTCATCCTCGCCGTCGCGGTGGCGACCGGCGAACTGAGCGGTTTCTCCCCCTCGCAGGTCACGATGCATTCGTGGCTCGGGCTCCTCTGGCTGATCCTCGCCGGCTCGTTCGTAGGCTTCAGCTGCTACCTCTGGCTGCTCCGGAACGTCCGCACATCGCTCGTCTCCACCTACGCTTACGTCAATCCGATCGTGGCGGTCTCGCTGGGCTGGCTCGTCCTGGGCGAGGCCCTGACGTCCCGGACCCTCCTGGCCGCCGCCCTGGTCCTGGCGTCGGTGGCGCTCATCGTGTCCGCCGGCGGGCCGGCCCGTCGCCCGGGCGACGAGGTCGAGGGGGCGGTCGAAGCCGGGATGCCGAGCCGGAGCTCGGCGGCGGCGAGAGCTCAGACGGCCGCCAGCAGCGGCGGCCGCAGGTCGAGCCCCAGGTCGGCCTCCAGCGCGGCGGCCGCTGCAGGAGCAGGTGGCTCGGCCAGGACGGGGGCGGTGAGCTGCAGCCCGATCGGGAGCCCGGCTGCGTCGAGCCCGCACGGGCACGCTGATGGCCGGCACGCCCGCGAGGTTCGCCGGGATCGTGAAGATGTCGTTGAGGTACATCGCCATCGGGTCGTCCGCCTTCTGCCCGATCGGGAACGCCGTGGTGGGCGACGTGGGCGACACGAGCATGTCGACGTCGGCGAACGCGCGCCTCGTAGTCGCGGATGATGAGCGTGCGGACCTTCTGCGCCTGGCCGTAGTAGGCGTCGTAGTAGCCGGCCGACAGCGCGTAGGTGCCGAGCATGATGCGGCGCTTCACCTCGGGGCCGAACCCGGCGCCGCGCGTGCGGAACATCATCTCGATCGAGTCGTCGCCCTCCACGCGGAGGCCGTAGCGCACGCCGTCGTAGCGGGCGAGGTTCGATGAGGCCTCCGACGGCGCGATCAGGTAGTAGGCGCAGAGCGCGTACTCCGCGTGCGGGAGCGAGACCTCGCCGACCTCCGCGCCCAGCGCCGCCAGGCGGTCCACGGCCGCGCGGACCGAGGCGGCCACGTCGGGCTCCACACCCTCGCCGAACGCCTCCGCCACCACGCCGACGCGCAGCCCCTGGACGCCCTCGGTCCAGCCCTGCGGGGTAGTCGGGGACCTCGACGTCGAGGCTGGTGGCGTCCCGATGATCCTTGCCGGCCACGGCGTTGAGCAGCGTGGCGGCGTCGCGGACGTCACGCGTGAAGGTCCCGACCGTGTCGAGCGACGAGGCGAAGGCGATCGAGCCCGTAGCGGCTGATCAGGCCGTAGGTCGGCTTCAGCCCTACCACGCCGCACAGCGAGGCGGGCTGGCGAACCGAGCCGCCCGGTGTCGGTGCCGAGCGCCCAGACGACCTCGCCCGCCGCGACGGCGGCGGCACTCCCCCCGCTGCTGCCGCCGGGCACCATGTCGAGGTCCCACGGGTTGTGGACCGGCCCGTAGGCCGAGTTCTCGTTCGAGGAGCCCATCGCGAACTCGTCGCAGTTCGTCTTGCCGATCAGCATGGCGCCCGCCCGGACAGGCGGGTCCACGCCGTGCAGTCGTAGGGCGGGATGTACGTCCTCGAGGATCTTCGAACCGCAGGTGGTGCGGATGCCGTTCGTGGTGAGGACGTCCTTCAGCGCGATGGGGATGCCGGCGACGTCGGGCTTGCGGCGCGCCGGTGCCGAGGTAGGCGTCGAGCTCGGCGGCGCGTTCGAGCGCCACCTGCGGGCGTGGGCGTGAGGAACGCGCTGCACGCGGTCGTCGACCGCCTCGACGCGGCGCAGCGCCGACTCGGCCAGCTCGACCGCCGTGAGGGAGCCGTCCGCGAGCGCGGCGGCGAGCTCGTGGCCCGTGCGATCGACGGGCTCGGTGACGCTCATGCTCCCGTCTCCGCGACCTTCGGGACCACGAACCGCCCGTCCGACTCGGCCGGGGCGTTGGCGAGCGCGGCGTGTGGCTGATCGACGGCTCGGGCACGTCCTCGCGGAGCACGTTGGACCGCGGGATCGCGTAGGCCGTGGGCGGGACGTCGTCGGCGGCCACCTCCCCCACCTTGGCGGCATGCTCGAGGATGACGGCGAGCTGCGTCCGCATCCGGTCCATCTCCTCGTCGCTGAGTTCGAGGCGCGCGAGCTTGGCGACGTGATCGATGTCGATCTCGACCGGCATGGTGGGTCAGTCTAGCCGCGCGGGGACCGGCCTCGGCTCGCGCCACGGCGCGCGTTCGTTCGGCCCGCTACAGATCCGGCCTCGGCGGCGGTGGCGGTGGCATGGAAGGGTCCCCGAACGATCCGCGCAGTTGCTCCGCCTGCGGACCGGACGATCGAACCGAGCCTGGCGTCCTCCCTCGTGCTGATCGTCCACACGATCCACGCCGCGAAGCCGGCGGCCGCCATCCGGGTAGCCTGGCCGATGCCAGACCACACCCGGGCCCTGCGGATCGCATCCGCGGAGATCGTCACGACGATCTGTCGCGGGTCCGAGGTGGCGCTCTGGGACACGGCGCTACGGAAGAAGTCGGTGAAGAGCGGCACGAACCCCACGAGCGCCACGATGCCACAGAGATACAGACCCCACCAGGCGGGCAGCCGCCAGTCGCGGCGGACCCGCTGACCGGACCCCGTGGCCGTGGCGCCGAACAGCTCCCGCATACAGACCAGCGGCATGACGAGGTTGGCGAACGGCACGAACCACCATCCGACGGCCCACCCGGGCGTGTACCTGAGCCCCGGCACGCCCCGTGCGTACAGATCGGACTGCGCCCGGTGCTGCCACACGAGCCACAGGACGCCGGTCGCGAGCTGCGCCAACGTAACGAGCGACCCCAACCCGCCGCCGAGGCCGGTCGCGAGCTGCTCCTGCAACCGTGGGGCGATCACGTCCATCGTGCCCGAGACGCTGACCGGAGCGGGCGCCACGGCGAGCGCCACGAGCTCGAGCGCCGCCAGGGCCGCCGACAGGACGAGGGCCGCGATCACGGATCTCGCGAGGGGCGTGAGGGGCTCCCACCGTGCATAGCGGACGTACGGATCGCCCTTCACGCGCCCGCCAGCCTCGACGCGAACTCCGCCTCGTCGACGATCGGGACCCCGAGGGCCTCGGCCTTCGCGAGCTTCGTTCCCGGGCTCTCCCCCGCAACGACGAACGCTGTCTTCTTGGAGACGCTGGAACTGACACGAGCCCCCGCCGCCTGCGCCCGCGCGGTCGCCTCCTCACGGCTCATCGTCTCGAGCCCGCCGGTCAGCACGATCGAGAGCCCCTCGAGCGGCCTCGGTCCCGCTTCCGCCGCCGCGACATGTTCGTCGGCCATCCGCACCCCCGCGGCGCGCAGCTTCTCGACGAGCGCCACGTTCTCTTCGTCGTCGAACCATCCCCGGACCGTGGCGGCGATCTCCGGCCCGATCTCGGGGACGTCATCGATGCGATCCTCGCTGGCCGTCATGAGCCCATCCACGGAGCCGAACGCGCGGGCGAGCACCTGAGCCACGTGCGTCCCCACGTGGCGGATATTCAGACCCACGAGGAGCCGCCACAAGGGCCGGTCCTTCGACGCCTCGACCTGGTCGAGGACGTTCGCGATCGCCTTGTCCTTGAACCCGGGAAGACGTCCGAGCTTCTCGGCGTCCAGCGCGTAGATGTCTGCGGGATCTTCGATCAGCCCGGCCTCTAACAGCCGCATCACGGTCATGTAGCCGAGGTGCTCGATGTCCATCGCCCCTCGTCCGGCGAAGTGGAACAGCCACTCGATGCCCTGCGAGGGGCATCCGCGCCTGTTCGGGCACCGGTGATCCGCCTCCCCCTCGCCGCGCACCAACGGCGTGCCGCAGGACGGGCAGGCGGAGGGCATGTGCCAGATCCGTGCGCCCCGCTTCCGCTTGGACAGGACCGGGCCCACGATCTCGGGGATCACGTCGCCCGCGCGGCGCACGATCACCGTGTCCTTCGGGCGGACGTCCTTGCGGTGCACCTCGTCCTCGTTGTGCAGCGTGGCGTAGGTCACCGTTACCCCGCCCACGAAGACGGGATCCAGGACCGCGAACGGGGTCACCTTGCCGGTGCGGCCGGTGTGGACGTCGATCCGCTCCAGCGTGGTCGTGCGCTCCTCGGGCGGGAACTTGTACGCGATGGCCCAACGGGGCGCATGGCCCGTGGCGCCCAACTCCCGTTGGAGGTCGGTCTGGTCCACCTTGATCACGGTGCCGTCGATCTCCCAGTCCACGGAGTGACGGGCGGCCTCCCAGTGCTTCAGGTACTCCTTCACACCGTCGATCGAGTCGCGACCCTCGGTCGTCGACGGCACCGGCAGACCCGCCCCACGTGCCCACGCCAGGAATCCGAGGTGGGAGTCGAACGCCACGCCCTCCGCCGCCCCGAACGAATGCACCCACAGGCGCAGCGGACGTGACGCTGTGACCTTCGGGTCCTTCTGACGCAACGACCCCGCCGCGGCGTTCCGCGGGTTGGCGAAGGGGCGCTGCCCGGCCTCCGTGAGCTGCAGGTTCAGCGCCTCGAACGCTCGGACCGGGAAGTACATCTCCCCGCGCACCTCGATCATGGCCGGCGGGTCGGCCCTCGCCATCCGCCTCGGCACACCCTCGACCATCCGGACGTTGGCGGTGATGTCCTCGCCGATCCGGCCATCACCTCTGGTCGCGGCCTGCACCAACACGCCGCGTTCGTAGGTGAGGGCGCAGGCGACGCCGTCGATCTTGAGCTCGCACGCGAACCGCGCGCCCTCGCCGCCGCCCCGTACCAGGCGCCGGGCCCAGGCGTCCAACTCCTCGAAGCTGAATGCGTTGTCGAGCGACAGCATCGGCGCCCTGTGCGTGACCGGCGCGAAGAGGTCGGCGACGGCGCCGCCCACGGTCTGGGTGGGCGAGTCCTCCGTCTGCAGCTCCGGGAACGCATCCTCGAGCTCCCGGAGCTCGCGCATCAGGCCGTCGTACTCGGCATCGGCGACCTCGGGGTCGTCCAGCACGTGGTAGCGGTACCGGTGATGATCGATCGCGGACCGCAGCTCCTCGACCCTGACCTTGGCCTCGGCCCGGCGGCGCTCCTCGGCGGCGCTCATCCGCGATCTCCACCCCGCCGGCCACGCCGATCGTGCCTCCAACCACGATCACCCCGCCGCGGACGCCCGGGACCTCCTGCAGGTAGCGAAGCGCCATCCCGAAGCCCTCGGGCTTCCCCAGCACGGCCTGCACGCCGGCGGCGGCGGCGTCGGCCAGCATGCAGGATCTCGCGATCACCGCGAGCCCGTCGGGGCCAGAATGCCCGCGACCCCGTCCGAGCGTGGTGGAGACGCCGACACCGTGCGGGTCCGGGAGCAGCGCCACGGCGAGCGGCTCCCCGCCGTGGCGTCGCACCGCCAGCTTCATGCGCTTCCGGGCCTTGATGAAGTAGTCCCCGTCGCAGGACACGGTCACCTCGGAGAGCTGCTCGGCGAGGTAGCGCCCGACCTGATCCACCACGGCGCCGCGGAAGGTGAACATGGGCCCGACGCCCGCGGTGGTGGCTGAGGCGACCATCTCCTTGACGATGTCGGGGGCATCCGCCGACACCTCCCCGAGGGGGCGCTTGGACTGTCTGAACGCCGGATAGCGCAGCGCATAGGACTGGAGTTGCTCCCAGAAGCTCAGCGCGGCCGCGCGCGACTCCTCGGCGAAGTCCTCGGGGGCCGAGATGTGCAGCGTCAGGTCCTGGACCTGGATGTCGAAACTCTTGGCGCGACGCCGGAGCAGCTTCACCGCGTCATGGTATCCGGCCTGAGCCACGCCGCCGCCCAGGCAAGGGGCCGTTGCCGATCAGGTGCCGATCACGACGTCGAGCGCGGCCTGATCCTGGTTCATGGCCCAGAAGTCGACGGCCCTGCCGTCCCTGATGTGGACCACCTGCACCTGGGGGCCCTCCAGGGTTCGGCCGTCCGCTCCGGTCACCTTGGCGTTCACCATCGCCAGCGCGTGCTCGTCGTTGCCGACCACGTCGTGGATCTCGAGCGTCGTGACGATGCCCGCCTCCGCCATCCTGCGGAACCGCTCCACGACGGCGCCCTTCCCGTCGAAGCGGCCGCTGAATCGGTTGGTGCCCGGAGCGTGCCACACGACCCCCTCGTCCAGGTGCTCGAGCATCGTCGCCATGTCGCCCGCGATGAACGCCTCGAGGGATGTCCGCATGATCGCAGCGTTCGGGTGGTCGCTCATGACGTCGGCCTTTCGCGTGAGGTTGTGGACCCGTGGGTTCGGCTCAGCGTAGCGACTCCACGATCCGGCCGCCGCCGAGCAGCTCGTCTCCGCTGTAGACCACCGCGCTCTGACCGGGTGCGATCGCGCGCTGCGGCTGGCGGAACGCCACGCGGAAGCCTGACGGCGAGGGTGTGATCACCGCGGCCACGCTCTCGCCGCGATACCGGATCTGGACCTCCGCCTCGAAGGGCCCCGCAGAGGGAGGAGCGCCGGTCACCCACGACACCCGATCTGCCACGAGTCCCCCGCGGGCGAGCAGCTCGTGAGGCCCCACGACGACCCGGTTCGCTCCGGCGTCGACCTCGATCACGTACGCGGGCCGCCCCGTCGAGACCCCCAGTCCCCGCCGCTGGCCGACCGTGAACGCGAAGGTCCCGTCGTGCTCGGCGAGCACCCGACCCTGTGGATCGACGACCTCGCCGCCGCCCCGGATGAGCGCCGGCAGGGCGGACCGCACGAATCCACCGGCATCCCCGCTCGGCGCGAAGCACAGCTCCTGGGAATCGGGCTTCTCAGCCACCGGCAGGCCGAACCGCTCGGCCAGCCGGCGTGTCTCCGACTTCGCCAGCCCGCCCACGGGGAACGAGGAGCGCGCGAGTTGCGCCTGTCCCAGCATGTGGAGCATGTAGCTCTGGTCTTTCCCCGGATCCGCTCCGCGGTGCAAACGCCAAAGCCCGTCGCGCCCGAGCCGGTTGCGCACGTAGTGGCCCGTGGCCACGCGGTCGATACCGAGTTCGTCCGCGCGGGCCAGGAACGCGCCGAACTTGATCTCACCGTTGCAGCGCGCGCAGGGGTTCGGCGTCCGGCCGGCCGCGAGCTCTTCCGCGAAGTCGCCGATCACGGTGTCGGCGAATGCGGCCGAGTGATCGGCGATCTCGAATGGGAAGCCGGCGATCCGCGCAACCTCTTGCGCATCGGCGCGCGCGGTGGGGCCGCAACACCCGTGCTCGACACCGTCGAGATGGACGAGGTTCATGTGCGAGCCCACCACCTCGTACCCCTGCTCCAGCAGCAGGCACGCCGCCACGGACGAGTCCACCCCGCCCGACATCGCGACCAACACCGAGCCCCGCGTCATGCGAGCGAGGCTAACAGCCGGACGCCCGGGAACCGAGCCCGTAAGGTTCCGGCCATGCTCGAGGCGCGATTCGACGACCTCACCGGGGCCGAACCCTCCTTCCGCCTGTCGGATCCCGTCGCCGTGCTGGAGGCCACGCGGCCCGACGAGGTCCCGGGCGTGCTCGAGGCGGCTGGGGCCGCCGCCGCCCGCGGTCTCTGGGCCGCCGGCTTCGTCGCCTACGAGGCGGCACCGGGTCTCGATCCCGCGCTCGCCGTCCGCGGTCGGGGATCCGGGGACCCCTTCGACCGGCTCCCGCTCGCCTGGTTCGGCATGTTCGAGCGCCGGGAGGAGACGGTGCTCCCCGAGCCCGGCGGGGTCCCCCCGACCGGGGAGAACGGGGAGGCGTGGTTGCCCTCGATCGACCGGTCGCGCTACGACGCCTCGGTGGCCACGATCCGCGAACGCATCGCGGCGGGCGAGACCTACCAGGTCAACTACACCCTCCGCCTGCGCGGGCGGGTGGCCGGCGACGAGCGCGGCCTCTACCGCGACCTCTGCTACGCACAGCGTGGCGCCTATGCCGCCTACCTCAACCTCGGGCGCTACCGCATCCTGTCGGCATCCCCCGAGCTCTTCTTCCGGATCGACGGCTCGCGGATCACCTCGCGGCCGATGAAAGGTACGGCGCCACGTGGGCGTTGGGCAGCGGAGGACGAAGAGGTGGCTCACCGTCTCCGCGGCTCCGTGAAGGACCGCGCCGAGAACGCCATGATCGTCGACCTGCTCCGCAACGACCTCGGCCGGGTCGCGCGGCCCGGATCGGTGTCGTGGAGCGACGTGTTCGACCTGGAGCGCTACGAGACCGTGTGGCAGCTCACGTCGACCGTCGAGGCGGAGCTGATGACGGGCGTCGGCGCGCGCGAGGTCTTCGAGGCCATCTTCCCGTGCGGCTCGGTCACCGGGGCCCCGAAGGTCCGCACGATGGAGCTGATCGCCGAACTGGAGGACTCGCCCCGTGGAGTCTATTGCGGGGCGATCGGCTACCTCGCGCCGGCCGGGCGCGGGCCCTCGGCCAGATTCAACGTGCCGATCCGCACCGTGATGCTGGATACGGAGACCGGCGACGCCGAGTACGGCGTGGGCGGAGGCATCACGTGGGACTCCAGCGCTCCCGGTGAGTTCGACGAGGTGGTCGCGAAGGCGCGCGTGCTCACGGCTCGCCGGCCCCACTTCGAGCTCTACGAGACGGTGCGCCACAGCCCGGGCGAGGGCTTCCGCCACCTCGACAGGCACCTCGCTCGTCTCCGCGCATCGGCAGGCTACTTCGGCTTCACGTACGACGAAGTTGCCGTCACGGCGGCGCTGGAGCGCGAGGCCGCGCGCTTCCCGGACCGCGCGGCCCGAGTGCGCGTCACGATCGACCGGCGCGGGAAGGTCGACTCGGGCGCCGTGGCGGCCCCGCGTCCGGTCCCGGTGACGCGTGTCGCGCTCGACACCGTCGAGCCCGTGGACCCCGCCGACCCGCTCTTGTTCCACAAGACCACGCTGAGGCGGCACTTCGATGACGCGAGAGCCCGCCATCCCGACGCGGAGGACGTCATCCTCACGAACCTCAGGGGTGAGATCACCGAGGCGACCATCGCCAACGTCGCGGTCGAGCTCGGCGGACGATGGTGGACGCCGCCGCTCGACGCGGGCCTGCTGCCGGGGATCGGACGCGAGGTCGCCCTCGAGGACGGATGGGTCGCCGAACGCCCCATCCTGATCGAGGAACTCCGCGGGGCCCAAGCGGTCGAGCTGCTGAGCGACAACCGCGGCCGGCGCCCGGTCGAACTCCTCGATGACTGAGCCGCCGCGTTACTCGGCGGTGGGCGCGGGATCGCCCGGGAACGCGTACGGACGCATGGAGCGCCCGTCCAGTGGGCAGGCGCAGAGCGGGCAGCGGGGCGGGTCCTCGTACACGAGCACGGTGCGCTCGCAGTACGGACAGTCGCCCTCGCGCATCGCGGGAGGCTCGGCGATCTCGTTCGTCATATGGGGGTCGCTCGGGGGGAGCGGTCCCCCAACCATCGGTCGGTCCCCGAGCCACCTTGAACGCCAACTACCTCGAACCGGGCAGCCGCGAACGCGCGTTCCTAGGTAGGCCGTACCCCATCCGCGGTCCCGGCCCGACACCCGGGACGTGGGAACGGCCCTCCCGGAGGGAGGGCCGTTCTGGGGGGTGGAGCTGGTGATGCGGAGGCGGCTACGCCGCCTCCTTCTTGCTGCGGCGCTTGCCGCGGGGGACGTAGGCGTGGACGGGCTCGTGCTGCCAGCAGTAGGTCCACTTGTTGTAGCGGGATAGCTTCGTCTCACAGCCGGGCTCGGCGCAGACCCGCCCGGTGGTGAACTGCTTGTTGGGCCGCGGGAGCGGCCGCACGCTTACGCCGCGGTACCGGTCCTCTGCCATCGTTCACTCACATCCTTCCGAAGGGCCCATCGGGCACTGGTGGTGGTTGAACCCTCGCACGTAGTTCGAACGACCCCACACACCGGTTCATTCCCCGAGGGGGCGGTGCATAGGTTCAACGGCCTGGATCGCGGAGAAGGTCGGTGATCCTACGGGCGCGCCGGCCCGTCAGGCGCCGAAACGAGGGGGCCGCTTCTCGAGGAAGGCGCGCATGCCCTCCCGCTGGTCGGCGCCGCCGAACAGGGCGAGGAACTCCGCGCGCTCCCGTGCGATCCCCTCGGCTCCGGGGGTCGAGATCGCCGCCCGGATCGACGCCTTCGCGGCGGCCAGCGCGTCGCGAGGACCCTTGGCGAACGAACGCGCCGCCTCGACCGCGGCGTCGAATACCTGGCTCGGAGGCCGGACCTGCGTCGCGATGCCGAGCGCCAACGCCTCGTCCGCCGGCACCTGGCGACCCGTGTACACGAGCTCCGCCGCGCGGCCCGGCCCGATCAGTCGGGTGAGCCGCTGCGTGCCGCCCGCTCCGGGGATCACGCCGAGGTTGATCTCGGGCTGTCCCACCTTGGCGTCCTCCGCCAGGTAGCGAAGATCGGCACCGAGCGCCAGCTCCAGCCCGCCGCCCAGCGCGAAACCGTTGATGGCGGCGATCGAGACCTTCGGCAGATCCTCGAGCAGGTCGCACGCGTCGCCGAGCGCATCGACGCTGGGACGCACCTCCTCGGGCCCCCACGCGGCCATGGCCTTGATATCGGCGCCCACGGCGAACAGCTTCCGACCGCCCGGTGAGGACGAGCGCGCCGACGTCCTCGCGACCGCCCGCCTCGCGGATCGCTTCCCGCAACGCGAGCCCGAGCTCCAGGTCGATCGCGTTCACGGGCGGACGGTCCAGTGTGAGGACGGCGACGCCGTCGTCAACCTCGAGGCGCACGGGGTCGCTCATGGCCGGGATGCTACCCCGGACCAGGTGCGGGGGTCGGCTCGGAGGCCGCCGCCTCCATGACCCTTCGCAAGCCGTCGTCGAGCGAGGTGGGGACCACCCCGAACGCCTCCGCGGCGTCCGGAGCGTCGGCGCGCGCGGGCCTCAGCAGATGCTCGATCGCCTCGTGGCTGAGGGCCACCTCCAATAGGCGCTCCAGCCGCTCGTGGGCGCCCTCCATCGCCAGGGTCTCGACCGGGGCGTCGCCACCCACCAGCCTGCGCGCCAGATCCGAGGGCGAGATCGCCTCGGGGCCCTCCAGCGCCCAGGTCGCGGAGAGGCTCTCGGGCCGGTCCTCCACCGCGGCAAGCACGGCCGGCCGCGTCGTCGACGAACAACGGCGCCACGGGCGCGGAACCGAGGGCGAGCGGTGGGTCGGAAAGCGCCGCGCTGACCACCGCCGTGAACCAGAGCCCCCCGAGCCCGTAGACGTGGCTGCAGCGAACGATCGCGTACTCCAGTCCGCTGGTCGCCACCGCCTCTTCCGCGAGACCCTTGGCCCGCAGGTACGGGTCCGCGGAATCCGGCGAGGCTCCCGGAACGGAGACCAGGACGAAGCGCGGCACACCCGCCTCCCTCGCGGCCGAAAGCGCCGTCAGCGCGGCCCGATGGTTGGCGCCGAGCACGTCCTCTTCGCCAGGCTGGTTGGGGCCGCCCGCCAGGTGGATCAGCGTGACGACCCGGGGCAGGATCTCCACGAGTGCATCGACGTCCTCGCCAACGCCGACAGCCACCTTGGCGCCGAGCGCCCGGAGCGGTTCCGCTGACTCCGGGCGTCGGACGCATGCTCGCACCTCGTCGCGCACGAGCAGCCGTGGTACCAGGGCCCGGCCGATCACCCCGGAGGCGCCCGTGACCATCACCGTCATGAACCGCAGCGTACCGGCGACGACCGGTCCCGCGACGCTAGGCTCAGCCGATGGGATCCACACCTGCCCCCGACGACGGCGACAGCGCTCGGCGCGAGGCCGGGCTGGGCGCGGGCCCCGGGAAGGGCAGACCGCCGCCTCCCGTTGATCGCTCGGCTCCCCGACGAACCTCGTCTTCGTGAAGGTCGGGGCGACCCTGGACACCGCCTCGTGGATCCGCGACGAACACGTCTTCTACGTGCGCCATCGAGGGCTGCCGTTCGTGCCGGCTACGCGGCTTACGACGCGCGCCCCGTTCTCGTGCTGGAGGATCTGAGCGAGGCCGGGTGGCCGCCGCCCTGGGATGCGGCGGGGGTGGATGCCGTGCTCGACACGCTGGCCGCGGTCCATGCCACGACCCCCGACCCCGACCTCGTCCCCATCGACAGTCGGGGCATCGCCTTCCTGGACGGGTGGCGTCGCATCGAGGCCGACCCCGAGCCGGTCGTGGCCCTCGGGCTCTTCGATGCCGACTGGGTGACCCGCCACGGGCCGCTGCTCCACGACATCGCGATGCAGGCGCCCGTGGGTGGGGAGTCCCTCCTGCATCTCGACGTGCGCAGCGACAACCTCTGCCTGCGGGACGGTCGGGCGGTGCTGATCGATCGGAACTGGGCATCGATCGGCAACCCCGCGTTCGACATCGCGGCGTGGCTCCCCAGTCTCCACGCGGAGGGCGGTCCTCCGGAACTCCTGCCGAACGGCGCCTCGTTCGCCGCCATGCTGGCTGGGTTCTTCGCCTACCAGGCCGCGCGCCCGCCGATCCCCGAGGCGCCGCACGTGCGTCCGATGCAGCTCATGCAGGCTCGCTTCGCGCTGCCCTGGGCCGTACGCGCGCTCGGGCTGCCACCGCCGAACAGATCATTCCTGCCGTGCACAGCACCTGCAAGTTATCTTGCACCTGCAACGCGCTGCTAGACTCCTCGGGATGGAGCGTTCGGAACTGGAGTTCGGCGACGTGATGGCGATGCTGCGCGCCCACGGCCTGCGGATGACCCCGCAGCGCCGTGCCATCGTCTCCGAGGTCATGCGGACCCAAGGCCACATCGCCCCGACCCAGGTTGCGCGGCGGGTCCAGAGCGAGATGCCCGGTGTCAACGCCTCCACGGTCTACCGGACGTTGGCCACGCTCGAGGAGATCGGGGTGCTGTCCCATTCTCACCTGGAGTCCGGCGCGGAGTACCACCGCCGGGCGGAGGCGGAGCACGTCCACCTCACGTGCGGGAACTGCGGACGCGACGACGCCCTGTCGCTGGACGAGGCTCATGCGCTCCAGGAGCTGATCCGCGCCCATCATGGGTTCGAGGCCGACCTGACGCACTTCGCGATCACGGGCCGATGCGAGCCCTGCGCCTCAGCGACCACCTCCGGCTAGCCGGCTCCGAGGAACTCCTGCTCGGCATCGTGGTGACCCGGGTCGTGCACGTGATCGTGCGGCGGCTCGCCGGGATGCAGATGGCTGTGCTCGTGGATCAGGTTGACCCCGAGCAGGAGGCTCCGGTCGGCGAGGATCTGAGCGGGAGGCCCTTCTGCCACGACCCGATGATCCTCGGAGAACACCAGGCATCGGTCCGCCACGACGTCGAGCACGTCGAGATCGTGGGTCGCCAGGATCATCGGTCTTGCCGGCGGTGTTGAGCTCGACGATCAGCTCGATCAGCCATTGCTGGGTCCGGGGGTCGAGCGCGGCCGTCGGCTCGTCGAAGAGCAGCACCTCCGGGTTCATGACCAACACCGAGGCGATCGCCACCTTCTTCTTCTGCCCGCCCGAGAGCTGGAACGGCGCTCGATCAGCGATGTCATCGATCCCGAGCATCGCCATCACGTCCGCGATCCGCTCCTCGACCTTCGCCCTTTCCCATCCCATCTGCAGGGGGCCGAAGGCGATCTCCTCGCGCACGGTCGGAGAGAACACCTGTGCGTCCGAGTTCTGGAAGATGAATCCGACGCGCGAGCGGAAGCCCATGGAGAACTGCTCATCCTCGAGGTTGTCCTCGGTGACCGGTCTGGCCGAACGCCTCGAGCGTGCCCGAGTCGGGGAACAGCAGGCCGTCCAGGATCTTCAGCAGGGTGGACTTGCCACAGCCGTTCGCGCCCAAGAGCGCGACCTTCTCGCCCCGGCGGACGGTGAACGACACGCCTTCGAGCGCCGGGAAACGATCGAGGTAAGAGTAGCGAAGGTCGCGGCAGACCAACAGGTCGTCACCGAGCGGCACGATGTCGCAGTCCTCACCGTACGCGTGGGCGTGACCCTCGTGCGCGCCGTGGTCGACCGCGGGACGGTGCTCAGCGACCAAGGGCCAGTCTCCCCATAGGACCGCGAACGCAGCTACCGAGCAGCCGATGAGGAAGGCGGCGTCGATCAGGCCGATCGGAATCCGGACAGCGATTCCGCGTCACCTGTGTAGCCGCGCGAGACCATCGCCATGTGCACCTCTTCGCTGAGAGCGTGGGCCTTGCCGAAGAGCGCGCCGGCGGACGCCGTGACGAAGCGCTGGCCCTCCTTGTAGTCGGCGTTCGCGTTGCCCACCGCACGGGACTCGGCGCGCCGTGTACATGTCCGTCACCGACGTGCAGGAGGAGGAAGATGTAGCGATAGGCCATCCCGATCGATCAGGATGAAGATCTTGGGCACCATCAGGGCTCGCAGCGCGGCCAGGAGCTTGGGTCCACGGCGTGGTGAGGGTCATCAGCACGACGAGCGACACCGAGGCGGCCACCCGCATCACGATCAGGCCGGCGGCCGTCAGCCCCTGCGCGTGATCCCCACCTGCGTGCCGTGCCACGTCCACAGCGGCACGACGATCTGTCCCGGGCGTGATGAAGCTGAACGTGGCCGGGAGCACGACGATCCCCGTGAAGATCGGGATGAACAGCCAGACCCGCTTGACGAAGAATCCGAGAGGCAGTTTCGAGCTGGTCGGCCAGCACCAGCGTCACCGCGTACATCACGATCAAGGCCGGGATGTTGCGGACGAATGCCGTGGCGACGAGCAACGCCCAGCAGCGAGAGGATCTTCACCCGCGGGTCGATCTTCTGGAGGAATCCGTCCTGTCGCCGAGACATCGTCGCTGAACATCGCCTGGCGCATCACGTTGGCCGTCGCCGTCGAGGGTCTTCTCGACGAACTCCGCTTCTTGCGCCTGCCGATGCAGCCGCACGGGCACAGCCCCACCTCGCTCTCGACGAGCCACTCGGGGGTGCGCGCGGCGGCCGGTGCGGGATCGATCACGCGGCGCGCCGTCGCCTGCCTCGGGCTCGACGCCGTCGTCATCCGCCGCACGGCGGCGCATCAGGGCCCTCGCGATCCATGATGAACAGGGCGATGAACGCAGCGATGATCGACCAGGCCGACGACGGCCGACACGAGGTACCCGACCACGGGATGCTCGCCGTCCTGGAACCCGTAGCCGCCCAGCAGCGTGTGGCTCCAGAAGCCGCTGAACCTGTCCAGCCCGGTGGGTACAGCCGACTAGGCCGTACTTCGCCAGGTTGAGGCCGCTGCGGCGCGTCCTCACCGAACGCGCCGCCGGGGGCGAGCAGCCCCAGCGGCGTGAGGACGCCATCAGCGCCGAAGCCCCACCAGCGCCCATCGCCATCCCGAGCCGCCGCTTCCGAGCGAGCTCTTCGTCGGTCACCGGCACGTTCGCGTGATTGAGCCGCAGGATCGGGATGTTGGCCCGCTGGAGGTAGGCCACCACGCCGGCGGTGACGACGAACTCCGCCAGCGCCCGCGACGGTGAGGTGGGCGAGCAGTCATCGCGGGGATCGTCTGCGAGAGGTGGAACGGCGCGTAGAGCGGCGTGCCGTTGGCGGTGTGGAACAGCACGGGCTGGAGCCCGAACTCGATCGGCGCGCGCACAGGGCTGCGGCGTTGATGCCCACGTACCCGCCGATGCCGGCCGCCATGGCCCGCCGGCGGCGAGGTCAGCGACGTGTTCGCGGCGAGCAGCGCGGTACACGCCGTAGCCGACGAACGGCATGACGAACGCCATGTTGAAGCAGTTGGCGCCGATCGCGAGGACGCCGCCGTCGCCGAAGAACAGGGCCTGGATGACGAGGGCGATGCTCACCGCGATCACGGCGGCCCAGGGTCCGAGGACGACGGCGATCAGGATCGCCCCCACGGCGTGGGCCGTGGTGCCGTCCGGGATCGGCACGTTGAACATCATGATGAGGAAGCTGAACGCGGCCCCGATCGCCATCAGCGGCACGTACCGGCTCTTGACGATCTTGCCGATCGACGCGCGCCGCGCCTTGACACCAGACGGGAGCATGACCGCGCCGAAGACACCGCAGGTCGCGGGCTCAGGTATCCGTCGGGGATGTGCACGGGACCTTCCTCTATCCGACGTCGTCGTCCGCCTGGGCGGAGCCATCATAGGCAGTGAGGTCCAGGTACGGCAACCCGTTGCAGTTGCAACCCAATGCATCTATCGTCGACTCGAGCTCAGAATCGTGGGACCTCGCGGTAGTCCCCGAAGACGTCGATCAGCGCCTGCACGATCTCGCCCTCGGTGCAGAGGCGTGCGGGCGCAGTCGACCAATGGGTCGATCAGGTTGGCATCGGTTCGGGCCGCTGCGCGTAGCCGAGCGAGCGCGGCGATGGTGTCCCCCGCATCGCGCTCCTCACGGAGGCGCGCCAGGGCCCCGACCTGCGTCCGCTCCGCCTCCGGGCCGATCTGCAGCACGTCCACGCCGGGCCCCGTGTCGTCCACGAACGCGTTCACGCCCACCTGGACCAGGTCCCCCGCCTCGTACCGGCGCTGCTCGTCGAACGCCGAATCGGCGAGGGCCTGCTGGAACCACCCACGCTCGATCCCCGCGAGCACTCCCTCGAGGAGGCCCCCGGAGCCCAGCGCCTCGATCTCGGCGAACAGATCCTCGGCGAGCGCCTCCATCCGGTCCGTGATCGCCTCCACGAAGTACGCCCCGCCCAGGGGGTCGGCGACCTCGCTCACCCCGGTCTCCTCCGCGATCACCTGCTGCGTGCGGAGTGCGAGCTTCGCGGCGTCCTCGGTCGGCAGGGCGAGCACCTCGTCCAGCGCGTTCGTATGGAGCGACTGCGTGCCCGCCAGGACGGCGGCCAGCGCCTCGATCGCCGTGCGGACCACGTTGTTCATGGGCTGCTGCGCCGTGAGCGAGACGCCGGCCGTCTGCGTGTGGAACCGGAGCCTCATCGACTCGGGTTCGGCGGCGCCGTAGCGGTCGCGCAGCCAGCGAGCCCAGATGCGCCGGGCCGCGCGGAGCTTCCCGATCTCCTCGAAGAAGTCGATGTGCGCGTTGAAGAAGAAGGAAAGCCCCGGTAGGAAGGCGTCGAGGTCGATCCCCCGCCGCAGCCCAAGCTCGACGTAGGCGAATCCGTCGGCGAGGGTGAACGCCAGTTCCTGCGCCGCCGTCGCCCCCGCCTCGCGGATGTGATAGCCCGAGACGCTCACCGGGTGGAACTTCGGGCAACGCTCGGCGCAGAACTCCATCAGGTCCCCGATCAGCCGCAGGTGAGGACGGGGAGGGAAGATCCACTCCTTCTGCGCGATGTATTCCTTCAGGATGTCGGTCTGCAACGTCCCCCGCAGCCGGTCCCACGGCACCCCTTGACCCTCGGCGGCGGCGAGGAAGAACGCGAAGGCGACCGGCGCCGGTCCGCTGATCGTCATCGAGGTCGAGACCTCCCCCAGCGGGATCCCCTCGAACAGCGTGTCGAAGTCCCGGAGGGAATCCGTGGCCACGCCGCATCGCCCCACCTCGCCCAGGCTGCGGGGATCGTCCGAATCCAAGCCCATCAGGGTGGGCATGTCGAACGCCACCGAGAGCCCGCCCTGACCGCGCTCCAGCAGGAAGCGGTACCTGGCGTTGGTCTGCGCCGGCGTGCCGAACCCCGCGAATTGCCGCATCGTCCAGGGGCGCCCGCGGTACATGGAGGGGTAGACGCCCCGCGTGAACGGGAACGCCCCGGGGGCGCCCAGCGCGGTCCGCGGGTCCCAGCCTTCGAGATCCTCGGGGCCGTAGGTCGGGCGGAGCGGCTCGCCCGATCGGGTGGCGTGCGGGCGATCCCGCCTCGCTGGGGTCTCACCGTGATCGACCTCGGCCATGGGCCGCCTCCGGCCGCCTGGACGTCCGGACTACCGGTCCGGATCGGCGCGCTCGGCGGCCAACCGCATCAGCATAGCCGCCGCCCGATACGGGTCGGTCCGGCGTGCGAGGAGGTCGCCGGCGAGCGCCTGGTCGCCGCCGAGGGCCTCCGCGGCCGCGGCACGGAACCGCTCGGCCGTGAGCGCTTCGACCTCCCTGAGCATCCGAGCCTCGCGCTTGGCAGCGAGGTCCCCAGAGCCCTCGAGCCTGGGCCCGGTGGGCCTCGATCGCCGCCCACAGCTCCACGATGCCGGCGCCCTGCGTAGCCGACGTCTGCAGGACAGGCGGGTCCCAGGTCCGAACGGATCCGAGGTGGAGCATCTGCCGCAGCTCACGCGAGACCTCGCCCGCGCCCTCACGGTCCGCCTTGTTCACGACGAAGACGTCGGCCACCTCGAGGATCCCCGCCTTCGCGATCTGCACCGCGTCACCCGAGCCCGGGGCGAGCACCACGACGGCCGTGTCGGTGGCGGCGGCCACGTCGACCTCGGCCTGTCCCACGCCGACGGTCTCGACGATCACCAGGTCGTAGCCCGCGGCGTCGAGGATCCGCACGGCCTCAGGGGCGGCAAGCGCCATCCCGCCCAGATGTCCGCGTGTGGCCATCGAGCGGATGAAGACGCCGGGATCGGTCGCATGGTCCTGCATCCGCACCCGGTCCCCCAGGAGCGCGCCACCCGTGTACGGCGAGGTGGGGTCGACCGCCAGCACGGCCACCGTCCGGCCTGCGGTGCGGGCTTCGCGGACCAGCGTTGCGGCCAACGTGGACTTGCCCACGCCCGGGGCGCCGGTGAGGCCGATCGTGGCGGCACGCGCCCGTCGCTCCCACGATCCCCGCGGACAGCGCCTCCAACTCCGGTGCCTGGTCCTCGACGGCGCTGATGGCGCGCGCGACGGCCCGCCGCCCGCCGCCCAGCACCCCGCTGACCAACGCGTCGACGTCCATGGCGACGAAGCCTACCCTTCACCCGCGCCGACCTCGGCGGGTGCCGCCCCGGGCATGGCCTGGAGCGCATCGCGGAGCGATCGACAATACGCGCGCTGACGCACCAGCGCCGGGTCGTCGTCGGTCGCCACCCGTGAGCGCACCATCGCCAGGTTCAGCTGCTCCCTCTGGAGCCGGCGCAGGAGCCCCGCCGCCCTAGGACCTGCGCGCCTGCGCATGTCCCGGCGCGCCGCCCGACGGAGCGCGGGCGCGGTCAGCGTCCGAAGCTCCTCCGCCGAGAGGCCGTCCCCGCCCACCTCCGGGGCGAGCTCTCCTTCGAGCCAACGACGCTCGCGTCCGCGAGCCAGCCGGACGGCGACCGCCACGAAGACCAGCAGGGGCAGACCCTTGACCGCCGTCGCGAGGAACACGATCGGCCAGTCCCCGACCGTCCAGGGCTGCGTCGGGTAGAGATCGAGCAACGGTGAGTTCCACAGGAAGTGCCCAAGGACCGCGGCGGCGCAGAGCCCGGCGCACACCATCAGGCGGCGCCCGATGGCGGAGCGGCTCCGGCGCGAGACGACGTATCCGATGCCCATCCCGACCAGACCCGTGTAGAGCACGTGCGAGTACAGCCCGCTCGCCACGACGCGGAGCATGAATCCACGCAGCACCCCGGACGGCTGGCCACCGAACACACCCATGAAGTAGAAGACGTCCTCGACCACGGCGAACCCCAGGCCGCACACCGCGCCGTACACGAAGCCGTCCATCATGTCGTCGACCTCGTCGCGGGCGATCAGGTAGATCAGCACGACCCCCACCCCCTTCAGGGTTTCCTCGACGATCGGCGCGGTGAGCGCGGCCGTCCACCGCGCCGCGAACTGCGGGCCACCCGCCCGCGCCACCACCAGGCCCCACCCCCCGTTGGCGATCGCGGAGAGCGTCGTCGCCGCCACCGCACCCCACACCATCGCCGCGATCATCAGCGGCAGCGGCTCGCGTTCGTAGAGGTCGAGGAAGTAGATCACCAGGAAGACCGGGAAGCACGTACAGAGCGAGCAGCGTCCATGACAGGAGCCCACCCCGACGGGGAGAGGCTCCGGAAGAGGTTCTGTTCCACCACCGCAACCGCGCCCGTCGCCGGCGACGAGCACCACGTACAGCCAGAACGCGGGCTCGCGCGGCTGCAAGAACCGCGTCTGGTGCAGCGCGTTGCGCTGTTGGCGACGCCCCTGCCCGATCATGGCCATCTAGGTGATCACCGCCGTATCGACCATCGTGTGCGATGTCGCCGTCCACGAACGCGAGCAGCCCCTCCGGCGCCCAGCCGTCGAAGACCACCCCGTCGCCGCCGGGCGCGATCAGCGCGGTCACCTCGCCCTCGACCGACGTCCCGGTGTCGGTGACGCCGACGTAGTCGAGACGCACGGCCTCCTGCCCGGACGCCAGCGTCACGGTCTGCGGTCGGTCGGACACGGACAAGCGGCGGAGCTGCGATCGGAGCACGTTGTCGACGTAGTCGGCCGCCAGCGCCGTCGCGGTCCCGTCCGCCGCTGGCGACCACCAGGGTGTCGAGGTTCCCGCTGCCTCGCGTGAGCCGAACGAAGGGGAACCCTCCGCAGTTCCTGCGTCTCGGTCGCCTGCCAACCCCTCAACGGTTGGAGGCTGACCGACACCTCCCACATCCACCGGCGCGCCCACGGGCTCGGACAGGGCGGCGGCCACGACGTAGCCACCCATGACCACCACGGCGACGACCGCCATCACCGCGAAGGTCGGCAACCACCTCCGGTGGGGCCCGTGGAGCACGTCCGAGCCATCGGGACGCGGCGGCGGGGCGTTCGACGTGGTTGCGGTGGTATCCAACGGCCGGGAGCCCCTCGGTCGGCTAGTGGGCGGAGAGCAGCATCGTAAAGCGCGCCAGACGGCGCGGGTGGGACGCGAGCCCGCGGATGCGCACGCGTCCCGTGAGGACGTCCCGCAACGCCCTGCGCCCGTCGAGGTGCCTCGGGGAGGGATAGCCGCGCAGCAGCGGGGCGGCGGTCAACGCCAACAGCTCGGCCGAGGCGGCCGGACCGAGAGGTGGGCGTGCTCGGCCCATCCGTCGGACGAGCGTGACGCGGCCGGGCTCGATCCTGATCGTGACGGCGACCTCGGCGTCCGTCGCCTGGATCGATACCAGCGCAGGTCGCAGGAGCCGCGCACGCCGCGGATCCCTCGCCAGGTTCTGCCGATCAGCCCGCCCAGGAGCTCCGCGAGCCCGTGAGGCTCCGGATCGGCGAAGCGGACCTCGGGGGTCGCCGCCGTGTGGTCTCGGGCGTGGGGTCGGTCCGTCACGGCACCAGGATGACCTTCGTCGCCTCGCGCCGCGCGAACAGCGCGTAGCCCTCGGGCGGCGTCCTCCAAGGGCATGCGATGGCTGATCAAGGGCAAGGGGTCGAGATCCCCGCGGACCAGCGCCTCCATCGCCCGCACCCACCAGGCGTGCACAGGGGTGATCCCGGCGAAGCGCACGTCCAGCGCCCGCGCCCAGTACACACCGAGCTGGAGCTCCACCGACTCCCCCGCGTACACGCCCAACACGACCACCCGGCCGCCGCGGCGCACGAGGTCGATCGCGCTCTCGTACGCGGGGGCACTCCCCACCGCGTCGATCACCACGTCCGCCCCGCGCCCTTCGGTCGCCTCGGCCATGACGGTCGACGGATGCCGCGCCCGGATGTCCACCGCTTCCGCCCCGGCACGCTCGGCCAGCGCGAGGCGCGAGGGCTCGGGATCGAGCGCCACCACCCGGCCTGCACCGAGCGCCCGCGCGGCCTGGACACAGAAGAACCCAACCGGTCCGGCACCCACCACGGCCACCACGTCGTCGGCTCCGGCCCCGGCGAGCGAGGCACCGTAGTACCCCGTGGTGAGGATGTCGCCCACGAAGAGCGCCGCCTCGTCGTCCACGGCGGCGGGCACCGACAGCAGGTTGACGTCGGCCGCCGGGATCCGCACCAACTCCGCCTGGGCCCCGCCGAGCGACCCTCCGAAGACCCCGGCGCCCAGGTTGCGGAAGTGCTCACACAGCTGCGTCTGCCCCCTCCGGCAGAACCAGCACGCACCGCAAGCGATGTTGAATGCGACCACGACGCGATCACCGGGTACGAAGCGTTCGACGCCTGCGCCTACCGATGCCACGACCCCGACGGCCTTCGTGCCCGAGACCCTCCCCAGGCATCACCGGCGTCTTCCCGTGGAAGAAGTGAAGGTCGGATCCGCAGATCGCGGTCCGGGTGAGCCGGACGACCGCGTCGCCCGGCTCCTCGACGACCGCGTCTGGGACCTCGGTCACCCGCACGCTGCCCACGTCGTCGAAGACGACGGCTCGCATCTAGCCCTCGTCGGGGAAGATGGTGTCGACCTCGCCCGTCAGCACGACCAGCTCGTTCGCGGCGTTCACGTACCGCAGGATCGTCGGAAGATCGCCGCGGACCCGCAGCTTGCCCTGCATCATGGCGCGCGTGGGGTCGAGCTCTCCCAGCAGGACCTCTTTCCAGCGCGAGTACGGGGCTCGGATCAGGATACGCGGCCTTCTCTCCTTCGTCCGGGGTAACGACGCCGCCGGAGCGACAGGTCCCGTGCCAGAGGTCGAGGTAGCCCCAGACGTCCGAGGGCACCCGCTTGTCCGGCTCGGCCTCGATCAAGAACGCGACGTCGCCCTCCCAGGTCTCCGCGGCCTCTCGGTACGCCTCCGAGGCGTTGATCCGCTCCACGAACTCCTTGAACCAGGGGTCGGTCGGAAACTCAGGCATCGGCTCCTCCCCCACCCTCGCTCATCGTGTCGCCAGGATCAAGATGACCCCCACGGTATTGAACGCCATGTGGGCTCCGATGTTCGCCAGCAGGCTGCCACGCCATTCGTACAGCGAGGCGAGCCCGAGGCCGGTGAACACCATCGTGGCCTGGAGCAGCACCGTGTCCTGCCAGGGAGCGGCAACGAAGTGGGCCAGACCGAAGAGCAGGGACGACACGATCGCCCCCACCCAGAATCCGTGACGGTCGCGCAAACCCCTGAAGAGGAACCCACGGAAGAACAGTTCCTCTCCCAGCGGGGCCGCCATCACCGAGACCAGGATCAGCAGCACGACCCCACCCGCGGACAGCGAGGAGGACACCTGCTCGGGCGTCGACGCCGAGTGCCCCGACAGGGCGCTCAGCAGACCGGCGAGCACGGTGGACACGAAGATCGCGATGCCGAAGTAGAGCGGCAGCCCCATGCCGGCGCCGACCGCCCACTCGTGCAGCGCCGGGCGGAGCGGCGGGATGCCCAGCACCTCGCGCCAGTGTGCGACCCGCAGCCGCAGGTACAGAAGGAGCACGACGATCAGCGAATCCGTCCGCCACGAGCGTGGCCGCCAGTTCCGGCGCGCCCGCTGCCCCCGTGGACGGTGTGGTGACACCCATCGCGACGAACAGGACGAGGATCAGGAGTTGGCCGACGAGGACCTCGCCGAGCAGGAACAACCCTATGGCCGTCCATGCCCCCCACGGCGCGGGGCGGCGTTCGTTGAGCCTCGACCAGCGTGGGCCGCCCCCGACACGGAGGACGGGCTCGCCGTCGAAGGGGAGGCCGAGATCCGGCCGGGGGGGAGGGATCAGGCTCACGGGAGCGTGACCAGTTCGCGTTCGCGCCGGACCTCGGCGCCCAGGCGACTGAGCTTATCCTCGAAGTCCTCGTAGCCGCGGTCCACGTGGTACATGTCCGCTATGCCGTGACCCCGTCGGCGCACAGGGCGGCGATCACCATGGCGGCGCCCGCCCGGATGTCGAGCGCCTCCACCGGCGCGGCGGAGAGCTGCTCGACACCGCGGATCACCGCGTGGTGCCCCTCGGTGTGGATGTCAGCACCCATCCGGCGGAGCTCATCGACGTAGAGGAACCGGCGCTCGAAGACGTTCTCCGTGGCGATGCTGGTGCCATCCGGCCACGGCCAGCGCCGCCATCATGATCGGCTGGAAGTCGGTGGCGAGCCCCGGGTACGGCAGGGTGACGAAGTCCACCGCCCTCGGCCGTTCCTCCTGGCGCACGCGCAGCCCCTCATCCGTGAGCTCGATGTTGGCACCGGCATCGGTGAGCTTGTCCAGGAGCAGCTCGAGGTGGTCCGGCCGTAGCTCCCTCGAGCGTGACATCGCCGCGCGTGGCGAGCGCCGCGGCCGCCCAGGTCCCGGACTCGATGCGATCCGGGATCACGGTGTGCTCCGCCGGCGTGAAGCCGCTCGAGCCATCGATCTCGATCGTGCTCGTGCCGGCCCCTCCGACCTTCGCCCCGATGGCGTTCAGGAAGTCGGCGATGTCGGCGATCTCGGGCTCGCGCGCGGCGTTGTCGATCACGGTGGTGCCGCGTGCGGCAACCGCGGCCATCATCAGGTTCTCCGTGGCGCCCACGCTCGGGTAGTCCAGCGTGATGACGCTTCCGCGTGAGTCCGTGCGGCGCCTCGGCCAGCAGGAATCCGTGCTCGGCGTGGACCTCCGCTCCCATCCGCTGCAGCCCGCTGATGTGCAGGTCGATCGGACGCGATCCGATGTTGTCACCTCCAGGCATCGCGACCTGCGCTCGTCCGGCACGGGCCAGCAACGGGCCGAGCACCACGATCGACGCCCGCATCTGGCGCACCAGTTCGTAGGGGGCCTCCACCGACGCGAGCTCGGCCGTGTCGATCGCCGACCGAGCCGCCCTCCCACGTGACGCCGGCGCCCAGGTGCTCGAGCAGCTCGCCCATGAGGACCAGTCCTGGATCCGGGGAACGCTGTGCAGCACGGTGCGACCGGGCGCCAGCAGGGCCCCGGCCATCAGCTTCAGCGCGGAGTTCTTGGCGCCCGACGACGCGGACACGGCCCGCGAGGCGCGCTCCCCCGGTGACGAGGAGACGATCCATGGAACGACCAGTGTAGGGTACGCGGCGTCGCGGCCCTCAACCGGGGCAGCACGTCAGGGTCGGCGATAGGACCTCAGCTGACCAGATCGATGCGGGCCTCGGCCTTCGCGAGGTCCGCCTTCGCGGCTTCGACCTCGGCCTCGCCTTCCTCGCCGGCACCATCACCCTCCGCGATGACCTCGCGAGCTGCCTCCGCGCGCTGCCGCGCCGCCTCCACGTCGATCTCGCCCACGAGCTCGGCATGGGAGGCCATCACGTCGACGCGAGACTCCATGCCGGTGGAGGTGACGTGCATGAAGCCGCCGTCGATCACAGCCACGAGCTCCGGCTGGTCGGGCCTGTGGACGTGCAGCAGCTCCGATCGCGAGGCGGATGAGGAGCGGGGCGTGCCCCGACTGGATCCCGACCTCGCCGTCGACGCCGCGTGCCACCACCAAGGTTGCGCTACCCGACCAGAGTTCGCGCTCGGGGGTGACGACGTGGACCTCGAGCGGCACCTACGCAGCCTCCATCGTCTTCGCGTTCGCCACCGCTTCCTCGATCCCCCCGACCAAGAGGAACGCCTGCTCGGGAAGGTGGTCGTACTCCCCCTCGCAGAGACCGCGGAACGACGTGATCGTCTCGTCGATCGGCACGTACTTCCCGGGGATCCCCGTGAACTGCTCGGCCACGAAGAACGGCTGGCTCAGGAACTTCTGGATCTTGCGAGCCCGCGCCACGATGACCTTGTCCTCCTCGGACAGCTCGTCGATCCCCAGGATCGCGATGATGTCCTGCAGATCCTTGTAGCGCTGGAGGATCTCTTGGACGCGCCGTGCGACGTCGTAGTGGTCCTGGCCCACGTACCGGGCGTCCAGGATCCGGGACGTGGAGTCCAGCGGGTCCACGGCCGGGTAGATGCCGAGCGATGCGATGTCGCGCGAGAGCACCGTCGTGGCGTCCAGGTGGGCGAAGGCCGTGTGCGGCGCCGGGTCGGTGATGTCGTCGGCCGGGACGTAGATCGCCTGCAGCGACGTGATCGACCGGCCCTTCGTGGAGGTGATGCGTTCCTGCAGCTCGCCCATCTCGTCGGCGAGGGTGGGCTGGTACCCCACCGCCGACGGCATGCGGCCCAGGAGCGTCGAAACCTCGGATCCCGCCTGGGTGAATCGGAAGATGTTGTCGACGAACAGGAGCACGTCCTTGCGCTCCACGTCCCGGAAGTACTCAGCCATCGTGAGCGCCGACAGGGCGACACGCAGGCGCACCCCGGGCGGCTCGTCCATCTGCCCGAACACCAACGCGGTGTTCTGGATCACGCCGGACTCGGTCATCTCGGTGAAGAGGTCGTTCCCCTCGCGGGTACGCTCACCCACGCCGGCGAAGACCGAGACGCCACCGTGCTGCTGAGCCTGGCGGCGGATCATCTCCTGGATGATGACGGTCTTGCCCACGCCCGCGCCGCCGAACATCCCGATCTTGCCACCCTGTACGTAGGGCTCCAACAGGTCGATGACCTTGATGCCCGTCTCCAGCATCACGGACTTGGGCTCGAGCTCGTCGAACGGCGGGCTGTCGCGGTGGATCGGCCACCGGTCGGCGGCGTGGATCTGGTCCTCCGTGGTGTCGAGCGGCTCGCCCAGCACGTTGTAGACGTGGCCGAGCACGCCCTCGCCCACGGGCACGGTGATCGGGGCCCCCGAGTTGTGTACCGGGGCCCCTCGCACGAGGCCGTCCGTGGGCTTCAGGGCCACGGTCCGCACCTGGCTGTCGCCGATGTGCTGCGCGACCTCGCACGTGATGGTGGTGGTGGTGCCGCCGAGGTCCACGTCCACCGTGAGCGCCGTGTTGATCTCGGGCAGCTCACCGGGCGGGAACTCGACGTCGACGACAGGGCCGATGACCCGGACGACCTTCCCGTTGATGTTCTCGTGCTCAGCTGGCATGGCTCACTCCCCTGATGCGCTCGACAGGGCCTCGGCCCCGCCCACGATCTCCATGATCTCGGTGGTGATCTCGTCCTGGCGGGCGCGGTTCGCCTGCCGCGTGAGGACCTTGATGATGTCTTCCGCGTTCTCGGTAGCCGCCTTCATCGCCCGGCGGCGCGCCGCGTTCTCGGAGGCGGCCGACTCCAGCAGCGCGGCGTACACCTTCGTGACCACGTACTGCGGCAACAGGTATTCCAGGATCTCCGTCGGGCCCGGTTCGAAGAGGTACTCAGCGTGCACACCGTGGCCCTCGCCGTTCATCTCGTGCGGCGAGATCGGGAGGAACCGCTGCGAGGTCGCCCGCAGCGTGAAGGCAGAGCGGAAGTCCGTGTACGCGCAGAAGAGCTCGTCGATCTCACGCTCCGCGAAATCCTCGATCAAACGGTGTCCGATCTCCTCAGCCACGTCGTAGGACGGCACCTCGCTGTGGCCCTGCCATTCCGCACGGAGATCGACACCGCGGAAGCGGAAGTAGCCGACGCCCTTCTTCCCGCTGACGTACACGACCGGTTCGAGGCCTCGCGCGCGAACGGCCTCGATCGTCACTTCCGCCTCCTTCAGCACGTTCGAGTTGTACGAGCCCGCGAGGCCGCGATCCGAGGTCACGACGAACACCCCCGCCCGCCGTGGGTGCTCACGGGCTTCCAACAGGGCGTGGGCGACCGCGCCGCTGCGCGACGCGATGTCCTCGATGGCCGCGGTCAGCTGGATCGCGTAGGGCCGCGCGTCCTCCACGCGCTTCTGCGCCTTCACGATCCGAGAGGACGCGATGAGCTCCATCGCGCGGGTGATCTTCATCGTCGACTGGACCGAGCGGATCCTTCGACGGACGACACGGATCTTGGCGCCCATGGCCTACGCGGGGAAGTCCGTCTGACCGAGCGGCCCGGCCTTGGACTCGAACTCCTGCCGCGCCTCCTCCGGGGTCGGCACGTGTGGCGCCTCACGATCGCCCTCGTGAGAGGACATCCTGTCCCAGCCCACGTCGGGCTTGAGTTCGTCCGGTGGCGTGGTCGCGCCGAGCGCCGCCTCGGAGCCGGGCCCGGTCTCGGTGGGTACGAACGTCGCCGAGAAGTCAGCGATCGCCTGGTCGAGGGCCGCGGTGGTGTCGTCGGAGAGGTCGCCGGAGGATCGGATCGTGCTCAGGACGTCTGGCGCCCGCGTGTCCAGGTACTCGGACAGCCCGACGACGAAGCGCTTCGCGTCCTCGACCGGGTAGTCGTCGAGTACCCCGTTGGTGGCGGCGTACACGTAGACGACCTGTCGCTCCACCGGCAGCGGCTCGTACTGCGGCTGCTTCAGGATCTCGATCACCCGCGCGCCTCGCGCGAGCTGCTGCTGCGACGCCTTGTCCAGCTCCGACCCGAACTGCGCGAACGCCTCGAGGGCACGATACTGAGCGAGGTCGATGCGCAGGCGGCCGGCGACCTTCTTCATCGCCTTGATCTGAGCGTTGCCCCCGACGCGCGAGACCGAGACCCCGACGTTGATGGCGGGTCGCACACCCGAGAAGAAGAGTTCCGGCTCCAGGTAGATCTGGCCGTCGGTGATCGAGATGACGTTCGTCGGGATGTAGGCCGAGACGTCGCCGCCCTTGGTCTCGATGATCGGCAACGCGGTGAGCGAACCGGCCCCCAGCTCGTCGGAGAGCTTCGCCGCCCGCTCCAGCAGCCGGGAGTGCAGGTAGAACACGTCGCCGGGGTAGGCCTCGCGGCCCGGTGGGCGGCGCAGCAGGAGCGACAGGGTGCGGTAGGCGGTCGCCTGCTTGGACAGGTCGTCGTAGACGATCAGCGACGCCTCGCCGTTGTACATCCAGTGGGCGCCCAGGGCCGCGCCCGCGTACGGGGCGAGGTACTGGAACGGCGCGGGGTCCGAGGCCGAGGCGTTGACGATGGTCGTGTACTCGAGCGCGCCGTTCTCACGGAGCGTCTCGACGACCTCGGCCACGGTCGAGGCCTTCTGTCCGATGGCGACGTAGATGCACTTGACCTGCTGGTCGGTGCCCCACAGCTCGCGCTGGGCGATGATGGCGTCGATGGCGACGGCGGTCTTGCCGGTCTGGCGGTCGCCGATGATCAGCTGACGCTGTCCCCGGCCGATGGCCGTCATGGCATCGATCGCCGTGATGCCCGTGTACAGCGGTTCCTTCACCCCTTGGCGGCTCACCACGTTGGGGGCCTGGACCTCGAGGTTGCGGCGCTCGGTGGACGCGATGGCGCCCTTGCCGTCCAGCGGGCGGCCGAGGGCGTCTACGACGCGGCCGAGGAACCCATCGCCGACGGGCACCGATAGGATCCGGCCGGTCTGCTTGACCGGGTCGCCCTCCTCGATGTGGGACGACTCACCCAGGATGATGCAGCCGATCTCTGACTCGTCGAGGTTGAACGCGAGGCCGAGGACGCCGCCGGGGAACTCCAGGAGCTCGTTCGCCATCGCGCGCGGCAGGCCGGAGACGCGGGCGATGCCGTCACCGGTCTCGAGCACGCGGCCGACCTCGCCGCGATCGACCGAGGGCGTGTAGCTCTCGACGTTCCTCCGCAGCGCCTCGGCGATGCTCGCGGGGTCGATCTCGATGTTCGATGCCATCTCGTCACACGCTCCCTAGGTGATGCTTCGCGTCGTCCAGCCGGGTGGCCACCGTTCCGTCGAACACCTCGTCCCCGACGCGGGCGATCACGCCCCCGACCACGGTGGGGTCGACGACGACCTTGACCTCGACGTTGCGGCCGGTGGCCCTGGACAGCGCCTGCGCGATGCGGGTCTTCTGGGCGTCGTCCAGGGGAACGGCGCTGCGCACCTCGGCCAGTTCGGCGTCACGCCGTGCCGATGCGAGCGCGCCCATGGCCTCGACGATGGACCGCAGCTGCTTCGCCCTGCCGGTCTCCACCGCGAAGCCGATCAGGTTGACCGTGGTGGGATGCGCGCGCTCGCCCAAGATGTCGCGCACCACCGCCTTACGGTTCTCGGTCGGCAACGAGGCGTCGGTGAGGGCCTCCTGCAGCTCGCCGTGCTGTTCCACGGCGGCGTCGAAGGCCATGAGCTCCTCCACGACCTTGTCCAAGACGCCGTCGGCCTCGGCCACCGCGAGGAAGGCCTCGGCGTATCCGTGAACGACGGTGTCCTTCTCGGTCATCTCAGTTCTGCCCGTTCCCGTTGCCGGCGACCTGGTCGATGTACTCGTCGATCAGTCGCTCGTGGGCCGAGCGATCCAGCGATGCGCCGACCACCCTTCCCGCGAGCTCGACGGCGATGTCGCCGACCTGTCCCCGAAGCTCCTGGAAGACGCGGTCGCGCTCGCCACGGATCTCCTCCTGAGCCCGCGCCACCGTGGCCTGCGACTCCTGCTCCGCCTTGGCCTGGACGTCGCGGCGGAGCTGCTCGGCGGTCTTGCGCGCCTCCTCGATGATCAGGTTCGACTCCTCGCGGGCGCGGGCGAGCTGGGACCGGTAGTCGGCCAGCAGCTGGTCGGCCTCGCCACGAGTGGTCTCGGCCTTCTCCATCTCGCCCTGGATCTTGGCGGAGCGCTCCGCCAGCAACTTGTTGAGCGCGGGGAAGGCGAACTTGGCGAGCAGTCCGAAGACGATCAGGAAGGCGATGCTCCCGTAGACCATCTCGGCCACGTCGGGGAGGATCGGGTTGGGCTCCGAGGCGGCAACCACCACAAGATGCAGCATCGATCCCCCTTACTTGACGATGAACGACAGCACGAAGCCGAAGAGAGCCAGCGCCTCGACGAAGGCGATACCCAGGAACATCGTGGTGCGGACCATGCCCGCGGCCTCGGGTTGGCGAGCCATGGCCTCGACGGACTTGCCGACGAGGAAGCCGATCCCGATCCCGGGGCCGATGGCGGCCAGGCCGTAGACGAGCCCCTTGCCGATGGGTACGCCGACGTTCACGGCCTCCGCGGCGGACTGGGCGAGCAGGTGCGACATGGTTCCTCCTCCTAATGGTCGGGGTGGATGGCCCCGGAGATGTAGACGGCGGTCAGGATCGTGAAGATGTAGGCCTGCAGCACGGCCACCAGCAGCTCGAACCCCACCAGCGCGGTTCCGAGGGCGAACGACGCGGCGGCGAACGGGATCGTCACCAGCTTCCACTGCAGGTACCAGGTGCCGAGGAAGAAGATGGTGAGGATCAGGTGGCCCGCGATCATGTTGGCCGCGAGTCGCACGGCCAGGGTTAGCGGCCGAACGAGGAAGACGGAGACCAGTTCGATCGGCGTCACCAGGACGTAGATGGCGGTGGGCACACCGGGCGGGAACAGGACCCCTTTGAGGTAATGCAGCCCCCCCTGCTTCACGATGCCCACGATGTTGAAGACGAGCCACACGAGCACCGCGAGGACCGCGGGCATCGCCATCCGCGACGTGCTCGGGAACTGGATGAACGGCACCACCTCGAACGTGTTGTTCACCCAGATGAAGAGGAAGAGCGCAGTGAGGAAGGGGAGGAACGGGAGCCCCTCGGGGCCCATGACCTCCATCACGATCCCATTGCGGATGAACTCGATGATCGACTCCATCGCGTTCTGCATGCCCTTGGGGATCACGCTCGCCTTGCGGAACGCCACGAGCAGCAACGCCCCGATGATCACGGCCGACATGAGCATCCAGAACGACGGCTTATCGATGCAGAACTTGCCGCCGCCGATGAAGCAGTTCTTCGTGTAGTCGAAGATCTCCGTGCCCGGCGGCGAGAAACCGTCCGGTGGCTTGGAGATCTCGGCGAGGAGCGGTACCAGCATCTAGAGAGCCTCCCGTGCGGCCAGGGCGGCGGCGGCGCGCTGCGCCGCCGGATCGGCGGGGATCTGTAATTGGGCGCCGAGACCGCGGATCGCGAGCCGCGCCTCGAAGCCGAGGAGCAGCAACGTGGCCGGCACGACCGCGAGTCCGAACGCGACCGGTGAGAACCAAGCCAGCGTGTTCAACGCGAACATCACGGCGACCACGATGGCGAGGCGGGCGATGAACCCGACGAAGGCCACGACCTGGACGGCGGTGACTGACACGCCGGCCGCCCACGCCAACGACAGCCCGTTCGCGGCGAAGTTAGCGGCGACCACGGCGATCCCGATGCCGGCGGACGCTGCCGATCCAGGGCCCCCGAGGAGCCAGCCGGCGGCCGTGGCGAGCACGAACGCGACGACCGCCGGGCCCAGGGCTCGGCGGACCATCTCGCGTTCGGGCCGCTCAGTCGGGTTCAGGGTTCCTGCCATATCGGTGATAGACCAACCAGATCGCCGCGCCGATGCCGAGCACCATCCCGATCGGCAGGAAGAGACCGTCGAAGCCGAGCCACCGATCCAGGAGCCACCCGACCCCTCCCCAGACGAGGATGCCGCCCAGGAGGGTGCCGATGATGTTCCAGGCTTGGTTGGCTCCCCTCCACGCTTCCCCTTGATCGCGTCCCGGCATGGGCGGTCAGAGTATAGGCAGCGCCTCGGAGCACCGTCAAAAAGTTGTGAAGACTGTTTCCGCAGGTCAGAGCCTGTTTTCGGCTGAGCTTGTGAAAGTTTTCACGAGTTTTGGGCGGTCCGCGGAGGTCTAGGCGGCCTTCTTGCGAGTGCCAACGAGCAGGTTCGCCAGGGCGATCATGGCACCGACCGTGAAGATGATGGCCGCCATCGCGAACGCCTGCGGCGGGATCCCCACGCGAGCGCTCCCGTAGACCCACGTCGGGAAGAGTTGGAAGCCCCCCTGGACGAACTGGCTGATCACGAAGTCATCGATGGAGAGCGCGAAGGCCAGCATGAAGCCGGCGACGATCCCGGGCAGGATGAGCGGGAGCGTGACCCTCATGAAGGTCGTGATGGGGTTCGCCCCCAGATCCATGGCCGCGTTCTCCAACGATCGATCCAGCCCCTGGACCCGCGCTCGAACGGTCACCGCCACGAAGGGGATGCAGAACATCACGTGGGACAGGAGGACGGTGCCGGGCCCGCGCGAGATCAGCCCGAGGGACACGAAGAAGCCCGCGAGCGCCGCTCCGAGCACGATCTCGGGTGAGGAGATGTTCAGGAACAGCAGGAAGTCCGTCGACCCCTTGCCTCGGTACTTGTATCGCCCTAGGGAGATGCCGAGGAAGGTGCCGAGGATCACCGCGATGGTCGCCGCCAGCACCGCGTTGATGAGGCTATGCCGCAGCGCCGTCGTGAGGTCCGGGATATCGAACAGCTGCTTGTACCACGCGGTCGTGAACCCACCCCACTGCGACTTCACCCGCGGGGCCGTGCCGAAGCCCACGTCCGTGTCGTTGAAGCTGTACAGGATGATCACGAAGATGGGGAACGACAGGTACAGGATCACGAGCGCCGTGTAGACGGGCAAGTATCAGCCGGGTCCAGCGCTTCTTCGGCTTGTTGATCCTCCGATCGCGACTCGCCCGCGGGCGGAGCCTGATCGATCGTGGCGACGTCGCTCATGTCGTGATCTCCTCCGTGCCCAACACCCGGGCGTAGGAGATCGCGCCCACCAGCATCAGGATCATCACGATGAAGGCGAGGGCAGATGCCTGCGGGTAGTTCCTGAACGTCAGGAACTGGCTCTCGATGATGTTCGCGATCATCTTCGACCCGGTCCCGCCCAAGACATCGGCGTTCACGTAGTCACCCACGGCCGGGATGAACGTGAGGAGCACGGCCGCGAACACACCCGGGAGCGACAGCGGGAACACGACCTTCCAGAAGGCCTTGGCACGGTTGGCGTACAGGTCCCCGGCGGCCTCCACCAGGCGCTTGTCGATCCGGTCGAGCGAGACGAACAACGGCAGGATCGCGAACGGAAGCAGGTTGTAGGTGATGCCCGCCACCACGGCCACGGTGGTCTGCAGGATGTGGTAGTCGGCCGGCAGGACACCCCAACGCTTGAGGGGGCTCAGGATGATCCCGTCGTCGGCGAGGATGAAGCTCCACGAGAGCGTCCGGATCACGAACGAGACCAGGAAGGGCAGGAGCACGAGGAACAGGAACGTGCTCTTGCGCTTGCCCCCGTGGAAGGCGATCCAATACGCGATCGGGTAGCCGATCAGCAAGCACAGGCCGGTAACGATGAAGGCGTTGCGGAACGTGTTGATGTACTGGGGCGTGTACTTGGTGAGGGCGTCCACGTAGTTCTGGAAGTGCCAGGTGAAGACGAACCCATCCGTGCTGTTCCCGGACTCCAGGGACAGCACGAGCATGGCCGCCATCGGGATGACGAAGAACAGGATCTGCCAGAGGTTCGCCGGCGCCTGGAGTGCGTACGGAGCGGCGGCCTGGCCCCTCCGCTTGCCCTTACGCTTCGGCGGCTCGCTCAGCTCTCGTAGATCGGGACGAACAGATCGTTCCACTGCTGCTCCTCTGCCGGCGTCAGGATGCGGTAGCGGTGGACGTTGGCGGCGACCTCCGGCGTCGGGAAGACCAAGGGGCTCTTCAGCACGCTCTCCAGCACCGTCTTATCGGAGCCCTTCGCCGCGGCCGCATCCTGCTGGATGATCTGCTTGCCGGCGGGCACGGGGCTGACGTAGTTGTTCCACTCGGTGAGCTGCGCCGCGATGTCGGGCTTGTAGTACCAGTCCATGAGCATCTCGGCGCCCACCGGGTTCGCGGCTCCCTGGGGGATGCACATGTTGTCGGTCCAGATGACCGCCCCGCCCTGGGGGATCACGAAGCCGAGCTGGGGGAGGTCGTAGTAGAGGTTGTCGATCAGGATGTCGCCCGACCAGCCGATCCCGATCCAGATGTCCTCGTTCTCCAGCGCCGTCAGGTAGTCCTGCGTGTAGTACTTGCGGACGATCCCCATGTCCTTCTGCTTCTGGAGCCAGTCGGCGGCCTTCTTCCAGTCGTCGGGCGTCGAGGTCTCGGGCTCGATCCCGAGCTGCATCAGGATCAGGCAGGGCTGGTCCTGGTTTTCCGCGAACATCCCGATCTTGCCCGAGTACTTGGGGTTCAGCAGATCGTCGAAGCTGGTCGGTGCGGGGTCGATGTACTTGCGTGTTGTAGACGATGCCCGTGAAGCCCGACTGCCAGGCCAGGGTGTGCTTGTTCCCGGGGTCGTACGACGGGGTCCGCCACGGTGGGGTCGGCGTTCGCGTCGAAGTTCGGGTGCAGGTCGGGGTCGAGCGGGATCAGGTACCCCAGGTTGAGCATCTCGCTGAGGCACCTGTCCGTTCGTGATGACGATGATGTCGCTGGGCGAAGGGTTCCCCGCCTCGAGGTCGGGGCGGATCGACGCGTAGAACTGGTCGTTGCTGTTGATATCGGCCCTGTAGACGACCTTGGCGCCCGTATCCTTCGTGAAGGCGTCCAGCGTCGGGTAGGTCCGCTGCCCGTTCACCTTCTTGATGTCGATGTACTGCGGCCAGTTCGTGAAGTTGACCGTCGTCCCGCTCACGGGGGTCTTCTTCTGTTCGGCCCACCACGCTGCGGACCCCGGCGTATCGGCCCCGGTCCCGCCCGCGCTCGCCTTCTCGCCGCTCACGCCGCACGCGGCGAGGATCGACGCCATGCTCACCCCGGCGACGCCCACCCCGGCGTAGCGGAACATGTCGCGACGGCTGACTCGGCGCATCATCGCGCCACGGACCAGGGACGCATCGGGGATCCGCTGCGGGTCGGTCATTCCTCTTCCTCCTCTTCGCTCAAGGGTGCTGAAGGCTTCACGACGAACGTGTGCTCGGGCTTCCACACCAGGCGTACTGCCTCCCCCGGACGCGGGCGCCCTGGTGATGTCGAGGTTCTGCACGTAGACCGTGAGCTCCTTGCCCTCCGGACCCTCCGACCTTGTACTGATGGCTGACGCCGATGTAGGTCGACATCCGCAACAGCCCGGAGACGCAGTTGACGCCCACGGGCGCCGCGCCCTGGTCGGGCTCGATGGTGATCTTCTCGGGTCGCACGCCGACCTTGACCTCGGTCTCGACGTCGGAGGGGATCTCCGACGACAGCAACCGGACTTCCTGACCCGAGTCGAGTCGCACGGTCGTCACGGTCCCCGACGTGCCGGAGATCTTGCCCGACAGCATGTTGGAGGCGCCGAGGAACCCCGCCACGAACTCGGTCGCGGGACTCTCGTAGACATCCTCTGGCCCGCCGATCTGCTCGATCTTCCCGTGGCGCATCACGGCGAGGCGGTCCGACATCGTCATCGCCTCTTCCTGGTCGTGCGTGACGTAGATGAAGGTGATCCCGACCTCCACGCTGGATCCGCTTCAGCTCCAGCTGCATCTGCTTGCGGAGCTTGAGGTCGAGGGCGCCAAGAGGCTCGTCCAGCAACAGGACCTTGGGACGGTTCACCAGAGCCCGCGCCAGCGCGACGCGCTGCTGCTGACCCCCGGACATCTGGCGGAGGCTTACGGTCTTCGAACCCGGCCATCTCCACCAGAGCGAGTGCATCGCCGACACGCGTCTTGACCTCGTCGCCGGCCACCTTCTTCCTGCGGAGCCCGAAGGCCACGTTCTCGAACACGTTCAGGTGCGGGAACAGGGCGTAGGACTGGAACACGGTGTTCACGTCGCGCTTGTAGGGAGGGCAGATCCGTCACGTCGCGACCCCCCAGGTAGACGGTCCCGTAGCTGGGGTCCTCGAACCCGCCGATCATGCGGAGGGTCGTCGTCTTGCCACAGCCCGAGGGCCCCAGCAGGCTGAAGAACTCGCCCTCCTCGATGTCGAGCGAGAGGTCGTCGACGGCGGCTACGTCGGCGAACAACTTGGAAACGCGTTCGAGACGTACGTCGACCTCCGGCACGGCCACCCCCCTACTCACGGAACCCCTCGTCACGCCCGGCGATGCCGCCATCGGGCGGAGGGGTGATTATCACCCGTCCTGCGTCGATCGTGCGCCCCGGGATCGGAGACCCATCCTTACCTACTTGTACGGAACGGACAAGGGAGGAGTTGGTGCGTTGCATCATCCAGGGAGGTCATCGCCCGCGCGCACCTGCGCCGCCGGACCCGCCTCACCTCCGCTTTCGCCCTCGCCGTTCCCGTTGCGACCCTTGGTGACCCGAGGCAATGCGGTCACCAAGAACAGCACTACCGCTGCGCCGACGATGGCGCCGACGATGGCGCGCCCGTCGATCAGGCCGACGGCCAGGGCGCTTCCGGAGATGAGGGCGCTCCACAGGTACATCAGCAGGACGGCGCGGGGTTGCGTGTGCCCGATCTCCAGCAGGCGGTGGTGGATGTGCTCCTTGTCGGCGTGGCCCGGCCCCTGCCCCCGCGCGGTCCGCCGCATGATCGCCAGCGCCACGTCGAGCAGCGGGATGAACAGCACCAGGAGCGGCACGAAGACGGCGCCCGCCACCGCCGCGAGGTCGCCCCCGCTCGGGGGGATCGGGTTGCGGCCCACGCCGGAGATGGTCGCGATCGACAGCAGCAGCCCCAGCAGCATCGCCCCGGTATCCCCCATGAAGATCTTCGCCGGGTACAAGTTCCAGGGAAGGAACCCCAGACAGACGCCGACCGTGATGGCCGAGAGCAGAGCGGCGGTTGAGGCGTCGCCGAAGAGGCTGGGAGTTCTGCACCATGTAGATGAAGAAGGCAGCCGCAGCGATGGCCACCATGCCCGCGGCAAGGCCGTCCAGTCCGTCGACGAGATTGACGGCGTTCACCACGACGATGACCCATACGATCGTGAGCAGCACCGAGCTGTTCGCGTCCAGCAGGACGGTCTGCAGGCTCGGGAACCAGAAGTAGGCGAGCTGGACGCCCAGCAGGATCAGCACCCCGACCACGAACAGCTGTCCCGTGAACTTCGTGAGGGCGCTGATGCCCCGCTTGTCGTCGATCACACCCAGGGCCACGATCAGCGTTGCCGTGACGAGCCGTCGCCAGCGGCTCGGCGCTGCCCCGGTTCATGTCCGTGAAGAACGGCAGCACCTGGGACACCGCGAGCCCGACCAGCAGTCCCGCGTACATCGCGAGCCCGCCCATGGTCGGCGTGGGGGTCGGGTGCACCTTGCGGTCTGACGGGCTGATCGATGCCTCCCGACCGCACCATGAGCCGGCGCACGACCGGCGTCAGCACGAACGTCGTTCCCGTCGCGGCAAGGAAGACGTAGAAGATAGGCGATCACGACGGCGCAGAGTGTCCTGCCCCGGTTGCCGTTCGGCAACCGGGGCAGCACGCCACAGATGCCCGCCGCCCTTACGGGTAGAGCGGGAACCGCTGCATCAGGTCTCGCACGCGCTGGTGCGCCTTCTCCTTGACCCCCGCGTCCCCAGGCGACTTCAGGACGTCGCCGAGGATGCGAGGCGATCTCGCGCATCTCGGGCTCGTCCATGCCCAGCGTCGACGGTCCGGGGGTGCCCACCCGGATGCCCGATGGAGCCGACGGCGGGTTCGGGTCGTAGGGGATCTGGTTCTTGTTCAGGGCGATGCCCACCTCGTCCGCCACCGCCTCCGCCGTCTTGCCGTCGATGCCGATCGGTCGGACGTCCGCCAGGATCAGGTGCGAGTCGGTGCCTCCGGAGACCACACGCATGCCCTCCTCGGCGAGGCCGGCCGCCAGGGCGCGCGCGTCGCGAACCGTGCGGACGGCGTACTCGCGGAACTCCGGGGTCGAGGCCTCCTTGAGCGCCACCGCCTTGCCGGCGATGCAGTGCTCGAGCGGGCCGCCCTGCATCATCGGGAACACGGCCTTGTCGATCGCCTTGGCGTGTTCTTCCCTGCACAGGATCATGGCGCCGCGCGGGTCCGCGCAGCGCCTTGTGCGTGGTGAACGTCACGACGTCGGCGTGCGGGACAGGGCTGGGGTAAGCGCCGCCGGCGACCAGACCGATGAAATGCGAGGCATCGACCCACAGCAGCGCGCCGACCTCGTCCGCGATCGACCGGAACGCTGCGAAGTCGATCTCGCGGGGATAGGCGGTGTAGCCGGCCAGGATGATCTTCGGGCGCTCCTGCTTCGCGAGGTCCCGGACCCGATCCATGTCCAGCTGCTCGGTCTCGCGGTCGACCTCGTACCCGACGAAGTTGAACCACATGCCGGAGACGTTCACGGGCGAGCCGTGCGTGAGGTGGCCCCCGTGAGCCAGCACCATCCCCAGCACCTTCTCGCTCGTGTCGCCGGGCGTGAGGAACGCCCCGAAGACCGCCATGTTGGCCTGCGCACCCGCGTGCGGCTGGACGTTCGCGTGATCCGCACCGAACAGCGCCTTCGCTCGGTCGATCGCGAGCTGCTCCGTGACGTCGACGAACTCGCAGCCCCCGTAGTACCGGCGCCCCGGATACCCCTCGGCGTACTTGTTGTTCATGCTCGAGCCGATCGCGGCAAGTACGGCGGGGCTCGCGTAGTTCTCCGACGCGATCAGGCGCAGGCACGTGCGCTCGCGCTCAAGTTCGTTGGCGATGGCGCCCGCCACCTCAGGATCCGTCGCCTTGAGGGCCTCCCAATCGGCCGCGTATTCCTTCATCTCACCGCTCCCCTCGTTCGATCCGTGCGATCTGCTCGATCCTCTTCACATGGCGTCCGCCCTCGAACTCGGTGTCGAGCCAGACCCGGACGATCTCGCGCGCGTAGGCGGGCGCCACGACGCGCGCGCCCATACCGAGCACGTTGGCATCGTTGTGCCGGCGCGACAACTCCGCAACGAACAGGTCGTGGCAGAGCGCGGCGCGGATCCCATGGATCTTGTTCGCCACGATCTGCTCGCCCTGCCCGGAGCCGCCCATCACGATCGCACGGTCGGCCGAGCCGTCTGCCACGAGCCGGGCGGCGGCGGCGCAGAACGCCGGGTAGTCGACCGTATCCGTGGAGTCGGTCCCGACATCGATCACCTCATGACCCCCTCGATGCAGGAAGGCCTTCAGTTCCACCTTCAGGGGGTAGCCGGCGTGGTCGACATCCGAGCGCGATCCTCATGGCCGGGCCTCCTCGGCGGTGACGTCGGCGCCGAAGAGACCCGCCACGAGCCGGTCGACCCACGAGCCGATCTCCCACGCGATCGCGCGGTAGCTGGACAGCGGCATCCCGAGTGGGTCGGCGATGTCCTCGTCGTGCTGGTTCCCGGTGAACCCGCCGCTGGCGCGCCGCCTCCGCCTGCTCGACCCGCGCGGACAGGGCCTGCGGCTCCGCGTCGGGCGCCGGCGGCAGATGCTCGAGCATCCGCACGAGCTCCTTCAGCGTGAAGGTCTTCGCCCGCCGCATCGGGGTCCAGCGCGACCACGAGCGGTCGGTGCTCGCCCGCCATCGTGATGACGAGCGACGCGTCCTCGACGTGCTGCGGTCGAAGCTCTCGCGCCAGGTGTCCGGCGATGTCGGTGCCGTGCTCCGCTGCCGCCTCGATCGACTCCGGCATCGCGCTCGAGCCCTCCCACCCCATCGTTCCCGCCGACCTCACCGCCGGGGCTCGCTCCCCGAATCGGGACGCCAGGGCGTCTCGGAGGAAGCCCTCCGCGATCGGCGAGCGGCAGATGTTGCCCGTACACACGACGAGGATGGAGGCGGTCATGGGCGAGGCGGCGAGTCTAGCAGCGAGGTTCCCGCCGGAAGTAGCCGGGCGACCGTGTCCGCCGACACGGCCCCCGTGCGCAGGATGACGGCCCGCCCGGGCGCGGTCAGATCGAGGACCGTCGAGGCCGCGCCTTCGAGCGGCTCCTCCTGACAGAGCACGACCTCGACGGCATCGCCGAAGACCTCCGCCAGCTCGTCGCATGTGGCCGCCGGGGGGGCGCCGGACCGGTTCGCGCTCGTGACGGCGAGAGGTCCGGACGCCTCGAGCACCGCGAGGGCCAGGGGGTGGCGCGGAACGCGCACGCCCACGGTCTCGGGATCGCCCCCCAGCTCCCAGCCCTTGCTCGCGGCCGACCGCGGGAGCACCAGGGTGAGCCCGCCCGGCCAGCAGGCCGCAGCGAGTCCCTCTGCACGGACATCCATGACCGCGACCCTCCTCGCGGCCGTCACGTCGGCGACCAGGATCGGCAGCTCGAGGTGGCGTGGGCGACCCTTCGCGGCGAACAGTCGGGCCGTGGCGCGCGGGTCGTCGGGGCGCGTGCCGATCCCGTACACGGTGTCGGTGGGCAAGACGATGAGCTCGCCGGCGCGCGCTGCAGCGACCGCGTCGGCGACCGGGCTCGGACTCATGGCAGGCGCCCCGTCACCACACGGTCGCGGCGCGCCAGGTCGGGGAGCACCCGCACCTCCACGAAGCCGGCTGCACGGAGGACATCGTCGATCTCCTCCCCCATCGTCTCGCCGATCTCGACGGCGACGGCTCCGCCGCGCCGGAGCCACGCGCGGGCCTGCGCCGCCAGGCGGTGGTAGATCGTGGCGTCGCCGAAGAGCGCGAGCGGCGGTTCGGCCAGAACCTCCGGCGGGAGCGACGCCCGATCCGCCTCCGCGATGTAGGGAGGGTTCGCGACCACGACGTCGACGGCACCGCGCAACGCTTCGGGTAGCGGCTCGAGCAGATCACCATGCACGACGGTGACGCCGAGTCCCAGGCGGGCGGCCTCTCCGCGCGCCAGGGCCACCGCATCGGTCGACAGGTCGGTGGCCCAGACACGGCAACCCGGATGTTCCTGCGCGATCGACAAGGCCACCGCGCCCGAACCCGTGCACACGTCTACCACCACGGGCGCCCCCTCCGGATCGAGCAGGGCGAGCGCCGCGTCGACGAGCACCTCGGTCTCCGGACGCGGCACGAACACGCCTGGGCGCACCGACAGCACCAGGTGGCGGAAGCCCTGCTCACCCGTCAGATGCTGGGTGGGGACACCGGCACATCTGCGGCACAGCCTCCGTCCGAACGCCTTCGCCTCGGCCGGCGTAAGGGCTTCGCGGCGCCGTTGGACCTGGGACGGGTCGACGTGAAGCACGGAGCCCATCAACGCCATCGCCGTCGCCTGCGGAGCGTCCACCCCGTGGCGCTCAAGGTACTCGGCCCCCCGGCGCACGACCTGGACCGGGAGCATCACGTCGCAGGGTCGGCGCCCTCGGCCAGCTGCTGCGCGCGCTCGGCCGCGTTGAGCCGGTCGATGAAGCCGTCCAGTTCCTCGTCCGCCGGCGAGAACGTCGAGGAGCTGGTGCGACGTGTACTTGATCCGGTGGTCGGTGACGCGCCCGTCGGGGAAGTTGTACGTGCGGATCTTCTCCGATCGATCGCCGGTGCCCAGCTGCGATCGGCGCGCGGCCGCCTCCTCGGCTGCCGCGGCGTCCTGGGCCTGCTGCAGCAGACGAGCCCGCAGGTACCGCATGGCCTTCTCCCTGTTCTGCAGCTGCGAACGCTCCTCCTGGCACTCCACCTTGAGACCGGACGGCTTGTGGATGATCCGCACGGCCGAGTCCGTCGTGTTGACCGACTGCCCTCCGGGTCCGGAGGATCGATAGACCTGGATCTCCAGGTCCTCCGGGCGTAGCTCCACCTCGACGTCCTCGGCGGCCGTGAGGACCGCGACCGTTGCCGTGGAGGTGTGGATCCGTCCCTGAGACTCGGTGACGGGCACCCGCTGCACCCGGTGCACGCCGGACTCGTGCTTCATGGCCCGGTAGGCGTTCTTCCCCCGCACCTCGAGGACCACCTCTTTGTACCCTCCGACATCCGAGGGCGACGCCGACAAGACGTCGACCTTCCACCTGTGCCGCTCCGCGAGGCGTTCGTACATCTCCTCGAGCTCGCCGGCCCACAGTGCAGCCTCCTGCCCACCGGCGCCGGCGCGGATCTCGACGACCAGGTCCTTGCCGTCGTTGGGATCCTTCGGCGTGAGGAGGACCTCCAGCCCCGCCCGCACCTTGGCGGCCTGGGCTTCGGCCGCCTCGGCCTCGTCTCGGAAGTAGGCAGCCATCTCGGGATCGGTCTCCGCTTGGGCGAGCGCACGGGCATCCTCGGCAGCCGCGGCGGCCGCGAGGTACTCGCGGTAGGGCCTCACGATCTCGCCCAGCTCCGAGAAGTCCTTGCCGAGGGTGCGGAGCCGGTCCGGATCGTCGGCCACGCCTGGACGCGACATCTCGGCCGAGACCGCTTCGTAGCGAGCCTCGATCTCTTCGAGCCGTGCGTCGATACCGGTGGCCATGCGTCGATCATCTCAGCCGCGTGCGGCGATCGACCGCACGGGCCGGGGCGGCGATCAGTCCGGAGCGTGATCCTCGTCGAAATCGAACTCGATCGAGCCGAGATCCGGGAGATCGCCGGCGTCACCCTCGCTGGCAACCCAGAGGTCCTCGTACCCGGGGTCGGGAAAGGGCTCCTCCGCTTCGAGTGCCGGGGTCGCCGCATCCTCGGCGACGTCGGGGTCGATCCGTCTCGGCTTGTCGCGGCCCCCGCCTCCGCCTCCACCTGTGTCTCCGCCTCGGCCTCGACGACGGGCGACGGCAGGTCTATCGGATCCTCCTCGATCACGACCTCGAGATCCTGAGCGGCCGAGATCAGCCGCGCCTGCATGGATTGGAGCTGATCCACCAGATGCTGGCGCGCGACCGGCGAGGCTGGAGAGCGCTCGCTCCGCCTCCGCGCGGGCCTCCTCCAGCGCCCGTCGTCCCTCGGCGCGGGCCTCCTCGGCACGGTCCTGCGCGTCGACACGGACCCGGTCTGCGTCCATCCGTGCCTCGTCCAGGATCCTGGTCGACTCGGCCTTCGCCTCGTCCACCAGCCGCTCGGCCTCGCGGTCGGCGGTTCCGAGCAGTCCGGCGAACCGCTTGGCGAAGGCCTCGTACGGGTCCGGCTGGTCAGCGGCGGGCTCGCTCACGGCGGCGGCCGCCTGCTGTTTCGCGGTCTCGAGCGCGGTCTCGGCCGCGTTCAGGTCCCCCTCGAGGGACTCGATCCGGGCCGCCACCGTGTCGAGGTAGTCGCGCACCTGGTCCGGGTCGTATCCCCTGCGGACGGTGGCGAACTCGAATCGGCGGATCACGTCGGCGCTGGGGCTGGGGCGCGGGTCGTTCGTGGGCATGGGAAGACCTCCGATGGTCGATCGATGTCATCTTCGGCTCCTCGAACGGCGGATGCAACGACCGTTCCTCGACGGCGAGCCCGACGGTCCGCATTCAGACCCGTCGCTGCGCCGCCTCGCCCTCGCGACGGAGGACCTCCTCGAAGGAGACGATCGCCACCTCGATCTGCCCCTCGTCGGGCTCCCGGGTGGTGATCCGCTGCAGCCAGATCCCCGGTCGCATCAGCGCCCTCATCATCGTGGCGTCGGGGAATCGTGCCCCGAGGCGCAGCGCCTCGTAGGCCACCCCCGCGATGATGGGGATGGCGATCAGCCGGGTCAGGAGCCGCCACAGGATGCCCGGCGTCCCGAAGAGGGTGAAGACGAAGATCGTGATGATCATCACGATGATCAGGAAGTTGGTGCCGCACCGGACGTGCTCCTTCGGGAACGCATCCACGTCGGCGGGCTCCAGCGGCACGTCGTGCTCGAAGGCCGCGATCGTCTTGTGCTCGGCACCGTGGTACTGGAAGACGCGACGGATGTCCTCGAACCGGCCGATCAGCCACAGGTAGCCCACGAACAGGCCGACCCGGAAGACCCCCTCCAACACCAGATCCGCCACTCCGTTGCCCAGGCGGTCGCCGACCCACGCGAAGACGGCGGTGGGACCGAGGATGAAGACCGCCACGAAGACCACCATGGCGACGGCCAACGAGACGGCCATCTGCCGGGAGGAAAGCTGCTCGCCCTCCTCCATCGATTGGTTCGCGGCCACCATCATGGCGCGCGCACCGATCGACGAGCGACTGGCCGAGCACGATGACGCCGCGCAGGAACGGCTTGGCGAGGAGGGGATGGCGTCGCGCGACGGAGTCGATCTGGTGGGACTCGACGTGGATGTCGCCGGCGGGCCGACGCACCGCCACCGCCCAATGGGCGGCGCCGCGCATCATCACGCCCTCCATCACGGCCTGGCCGCCGTAGAGGTGGTTCGCCTTGGCCGGCGCCTCCGAGGACTCGGGCACGTGGGGCTACGACTTCGCGGCTTCCTGCGCCGCCTGCGTCTTCGCGTACCGGCGCTGGAACCGCTCGACCCGCCCGCCCGTGTCCACCAGCTTCTGCTTGCCCGTGTAGAAGGGGTGACAGTTGGAGCAGATGTCGGCGCGGATCTCGCTCACCGTAGAGCGGGTCTGGAACGTGTTGCCGCAGGAGCAGTGGACGTTCGCGACCTGATAGTCGGGGTGGATGCCTTGCTTCATCGTTCGTCTCCTTCGGTGGAACCGGTCAAGGGTACCTGGCACCGTGCTCAACGCCGGGCTATTCCCGTGCGCTAGCTGCCCGACGGTGCCTTCGCGATCTCCTTGAGGAACTGCTCGTTCGACTTCGTGGCGCGGATCTTGTCGGTCAGGAGCTCCAGCGCCGCGCCCGGCTCGAGCGCGTGCAGCACGCGGCGCAGCTTGATCACCAGCGCGAGCTCTTCGGGGCCGAGCAGCAGCTCCTCCTTGCGCGTGCCGGACGCGTCCACGTTGATGGCCGGGAACATTCGCTTCTCCGCCAGCGAGCGGTCGAGGCGAAGCTCCATGTTGCCCGTGCCCTTGAACTCCTCGAAGATCCCGTCGTCCATCCGCGAGCCCGTCTCGACGAGCGCGCTCGCGATGATCGTGACGGAGCCGCCCTCCTCGATGTTGCGCGCCGCCCCGAAGAACCGCCGGGGCGGATACAGGGCCGCGGAGTCGATGCCGCCGGTGAGGATCTTGCCGGACGTCGGCATCGACAGGTTGTAGGCGCGGGCCAGGCGGGTGAGGGAGTCCAGGATGATCACGACATCCTGGCCCTGCTCGGCCAGGCGCTTCGCCCGCTCCAGCACCAGCTCGGTCACCTGGACGTGTTGATCCGTGGGCTTGTCGAACGTCGAGTAGACGACCTCGGCCGCGGTCACGGTCCGCTGCCAGTCGGTGACCTCCTCGGGTCGCTCGTCGACCAGCAGGACGATCAGGTGCACGTCGGGGCTGGAACCGAGGATCCCGTTCGCGATCTGCTTGAGGATCGTGGTCTTGCCCGCCTTCGGCGGCGAGACGACCATGCCCCGCTGGCCCTTGCCGATGGGCGCGATCATGTCGATGATCCGCTCCGACACGGCGGACGCACCGTTCTCGAGGCGGAACCGGTCGTCCGGGAACAGCGGCGTCAGCTTGTCGAAGTTGCGGCGATCCTTCGCCGCCTCGGGGTCGAGGCCGTTGACCGTCTCGACCTCCAGGAGGGCGAAGTACTTCTCGTTGTCCTTGGGGCGTCGGACCTTGCCGGCCACCACGTCGCCCTTGCGCAGGGAGAAGCGACGGACCTGCGAGAGGGACACGTAGATGTCCTCCGGGCCCGGCGTGTAGCCGGATGTGCGCATGAAGCCGTAGCCGTCGGGCAGCAGGTCGAGGATCCCCGTGTGGATCGGTGCGTTCTGCAGCTCCTCCGCGCGCTCCTGCTCCTCGCGGAGTCGACGCTCCTCGCGTTGACGTCGGCGCTCTTCGCGCGAGGGCCGCGGTCGGCGCCCCTCCCGATCGGCACCCTGCCCGCCACCCTGGTTGCGGTCGCCACCCTGGTTGCGGTCGCGCCCCTGACCTGCCTGACCGCCTTGGTTGCGGTCGCGGCCCTGGTTGCGGTCGCGGCCCTGGCTGCGATCGTCCTGGTTCCGGTCTCGGTCCTGGCTCCGGTCGCCCTCCCGGTCCCGCTCACCACGATCGGCCCCCTGCGGCTCGTCCGCGCGCTCCTCGTCCTCCGCGACATCGAGCGGCCCACGCCGATCCCCGTCGCCGGCGTCGGCGTCCATGTCGCCGCGGTGTCGTCCTGGCCCGCCCCGCCTCCGGATCCGTCGGAGCGACCGCGCCCGTTCGGCGCCGCCGTTGCCTGCGCTGCCGGGATCTGCGCCCCCGCCGGCCGTCTCCTGGGCGCCGGAGCGCTCCACGATGGCATCGATCAGGCCCGCCTTGCGCAAGCGCTGCGTCCCCTGGATGCCCATCTCCTGGGCGATCCGTTGCAGCTCGGGGATGAGCTTGCCCTCCAGGGCGCTGCGATCCGTGATGGTGTCCATGAGGCTAGGCCTCTCCCTTCAGTTCGGTCTGGAGCTTCTGCCAGTCGGCGAGGAACTTCTCCAGGCCGAGGTCGGTCAACGGGTGCTTCACGAGCTTCGTGAAGACGTCGTACGGCATGGTCGCGATGTCGGCTCCGGCCATCGCGGAGTCAACGACGTGCATCGGATGCCGCAGGGACGCCGCCAGGACGTTGGTCTGGTAGCCCTGGATCTCGTAGACGTCGCAGATGCTGCGGAGCATGCCCATGCCGTCGCTCGCGACGTCATCGAGCCTACCGAGGAACGGCGACACGATGTAGGCACCCACCTCGGCCGCCAGGATGGCCTGGGCCGGGGAGAACACCAGCGTGACGTTGATCCGGATGCCCTCGCCGGTCAGCCGCTTGCCCGCTTCGAGGCCCGCGGGGGTCATCGGCACCTTGACCACGGCGTTGGGCGCCTTCGCGGACAGCGCCAGACCCTCCTCGTACATCGGACCGGCCTCGGTCGCCGTGGTCTCGAGCGAGATATCGCCAGAGACGGTCTCCAGGATCTCCTTCCAGACGGCGTCGGGATCCTGTCCTTCCCTCGCGACCAGCGACGGGTTGGTGGTGACGCCGGAGAGCACGCCCCACCGGTTGATCTCTCGGATCTCCTCTATGTCGGCGGTGTCGAGGAACAGCCTCATGCTGACTTCCCTTCTCGTTCGGCGGCCGCGCGGAGCTCGGCGGCGCGGGTGGTGGCGCGCTCCATGACCAGGTCGATCACCGCGGCGATCGACTGGTCGAAGCTGTAGTTGGGGATCACCGGCACGTCGTGCGACAAGGCCTGGCTCTTCACCCATCGCTGGAGCTTCCGGATCTTGTCGAACCCATCGGCGTAGCGAGCCGCCGGTCGCGAGGAGACCGCGCCCTCGCGGGCCGCGAAGTGGGAAAGGTGACGCTCCTCGTCCTCGACCCCGATCAGGAACGATACAGCCACGATGCGGTCCCCGTAGGAGGCCACGTCGAAGAACCCTGGCACCACGTGGGCGCCCTCGATGATGATGCTGGCCCCCTCCGTCGCCGCTCGCTCGATCAGCGCGTCGATACCGACGGACACGGCGGCCGTCTGTTCCCGGAAGCCCAGCACCAGCGCGTCAGCCGACTTGGAGGGCAGCTCGCGAAGGGCCGTATCCGCCTGGAACGACGACGTGTGCAGCGTCGGCATGAGCTCCGGCGACAACATCGAGCGCATGACCTCCCGGATCGCGTCCGTGGCGACCACGCGGACGATGCCGAGCCGGGCGGCCAGCTGGGTCGCGATGGTTGATTTCCCGACCCCGGTGACGCCGCCGATGAGGATCACGAGCGGCACGTCCAACAACTCGACCTCTCGCCAGCGCAAGTAGTTCTTGGCGTACCGCTCACCGTGGAGCTCGGTGATGACGGCCAGCGCCTCCTGCGCGAGCTCCTCGAAGGTGAGCGACTCCCGTCCCTGTTCGTGCAGTCGATCCTCCACCGCCTCGGCGACCTGGTACGCCCGGAAGGGCGAGAGGCCGGTCACCATGACCTGTGACGCCATCAGGCCCTTGGAGAAGGGCAGCCCGGGCTCACGGTCGGAGATGACGATGTGCGGCTTGCTCGTTGCCCTCTGGCTCACCGGTTCCCGCCTCGCTCCAGCGCGTCGTCGATCACGGCTCCCAACGCATCGTCGAGGTCGCCGTGGCCTTCGACCACCCGTGCACGGTTGTCCACGAACACGACCTCTGCCCCTCGTGCCATCGCTCGCTGCACCCCGATGTCGACCGCCGCGGCCTTCAGCTCCGTGAGGAGCACGTCGTAGTCCGGGGCGGCATCGAGGTCCTCCGCCAAGCCGCCCCGATCCGCCAGCCGCGAGCTCCATCCCACGACCGTGCAACCGTGGGCGGTCTGCAGATGCGCGGTTTGCGCTTCGGCCACCGCCCTCGGCGCGGTCGTGATGAAGAACGCGCGCCTGCCTCGAACCTCAGCCAACGGCTCCGGGATGAAGTCGGTAATCAAGTACCGCGCATCACCGAGGAAACGCCGGAGATGGGGTCGGAGTGCGGAGAAATCTTCGGGTCCGGCGAGCGGACCGGAAGCCATGGTAACAACCGCGAGGTCCGACAGCAAGAGCCGGTAGGGACCGAGGTATCCCCCCAGGTACTCCCCCGGCGCACTCGCCGGCACCACGAGAACGCCGGCGTCCCAGGGTACGGGCGGGACGGAGGCGCCGCTGCCCTCGAGGATCACGAGACCCGGCCCTCGTGCTGCTGCCAGCTCGGCGGCCTCCCGAACGTTCGTCGCGTAGGGCGCTCCCGCCAGGCCGCCTGCGGCCCGGCGTGCCCCGACCGTGGTCACGCCGCTGGTGAGGGCGTCCTCCAGGTAGTCGCTCGCTGCGTGCTCACCGGCCGCGACCAGGGCCAGCAACCGAGCGAGGTCCACGCTCCCGGCCTCGGCGACCGTCGGTTCGGCTCGGGCCCCCGCGCCCCATGGCCACCAGGATGGGCTCCAGTCCGCGTCGTGCAGCGAGCCGCGCGAGGGCGCCGCCGATCGCCGTCTTACCCGTGCGCTTCCCGGTCCCGATCACCGCGATCGTGGGAACGTCCAGCGGCGGTCCCGATACGGGCGGATCCAAACGGAAGTCGGCGCCCAGGTACGGCACACCCCGGGCCAGGGTGACGGCGGCGAGCTCCATCCGCTCGCGGTAGCCGAGCACAGGCTCATCGGAGAGATCCAGCACCACGTCGGGAGCCCACCGGTCGAGCGCCTCCCCCATGGACGCCATGCGGTCGGGACCGGCAACGCTCAGCGGGACGCCCAGATCGGGCACGACGCCTGCCTGCAGCTTCTCGATACCACCCATCAGCAGCGCGCCCACGATCGCGTGGCCGCGTGAAGCCGCAGTGGCCAGCGCCCATCGCGTCACGGGTGGATAGTGCTCGCCGTCGACGAGGGCGACGGTGCGCATAGAGCCCTCTCTCTCGGATGGATCTGGAAGCGGCGGTGCGTGCGCTAGTCGCCCACCGGCACCGTTCGCTCCTGCACCGGAAGCTCGTGCTCTCGGTGGTACTGCTCCCCGCCCAGCGAGAAATGCGCCATGACGGTGTCGTCGCCGAACGGGAACTTCCTGCGGATCTTCACCTGGCCGCCATCGAACTCCAGCACGTTGTAGCAGGGCTTCGTGTAGCCGCGCACCCGCAACGAGGACACGGTGCCGGCGTTCGCCACGTACATCTGTTCCAGCCGCCAGACGTAGGGCACGTGCTTGTGGCCGGAGAGGACGACGTGGACCCCCGCGTGGATCAGGACCTCCAGGAGGTCGCCCGCGTCCATCACCGTGCTCCGCTCCCGCCCGGTGCCCGGTATCGGCAGCAGGTGATGGTGCAGCGCAAGGACCTTGAGATCCGCGGGATCCGCGAACTGCCCGCGGATCCAATCGTAGTGGACCCGCCCGACCTTGCCCTCGTTCAGATCCGGCTCCGACGAGTCGATCCCTACGATGCGCACGCCCTCGACCTCGACGGACCACATGCGGGGCCCGATCAGGTCCTCGAAGTGGAGGTAGCCGACGTTGCGTGAGTCGTGGTTGCCCGGAACCGTGTGGATCGGCGCCTCGATGCGGTCGGCGTAGGCGACCCAGTTCTTGTACTCCTGACGGTAGCCCTCCGTGGTGAGGTCTCCGGTGCACACGACGGCATCGGGCCGAAGCTCGTTGAGCTCCTTGATCACGCGGTTCATCAGGTTCGGCACGAAGAAGGGCGAGCCGACGTGCGGATCGGAGATGTGAGCGATCGTTACCACGGTCTCTCAGTCTACCCGGGAGCACCGCCTCAGCTCGGCGCAACCGTGGGACGATAGCCTCACTGTGACCTGGCTGGACGTGATGCTCGTCGCCCTCATCGCCCTCTCCGTGATCGGGGGCTACCGGCGTGGCGCCGTGCTGCAGGTCATCGGTCTCGTGGGCCTGGGCGTAGGGGTCCTGATGGGCGCCCTCCTCGCGCCGAGGCTCGCCTCCCTCGGGCACGACCCGATGACGCACCTGGCGCTGGTGATGGCGGCCATCGTGGTCGGAGGTGCCGCAGGCAACCTCGCCGGCTGGCTCGCCGGGAGCCGACTCCGCGAGCGCACCCATGGCACCTCGCTCCGCCGGATCGACTCGGTGCTGGGCTCGGTGGTCTCGGTCGTGGCGCTCCTGGCGGTCACCTGGTTCCTGACGCTCAACCTCGCCAACGGCCCGTTCCCCCAGGTGGCGCGCGGCATCCGCAACTCCCGCATCGTGCAGGGGATCGACGCCGTGATGCCCGCGCCGCCGTCATTGCTGGGCGAGGCCCAGCATCTGATGAGCCTCCTGGGCTTCCCGGATGTCTTCGTCGGGCTGCCGCCCGTCCCCGCCGATCCGGTCGCACCGCCGCCCGGCTCCCTCGCGAACCGAGCCTTCCGCGCGGCGGCCCCGAGCACGTTCGAGGTGCTGGGTGACGGTTGTTACGTGGGCTACCTCAACCAGGGCAGCGGCTTCGTGGTGGATCGCACCTACGTGCTCACGAACGCGCACGTGGTGGCCGGCACCGACCGGCAGTGGATCCACAGTGGATCCACGGACTACCAGGCCACGGTCGTGGCGTTCGACCCCAGGCGGGACCTCGCCCTCCTCCACGTGCCCGACCTGCACGCTCCGGTCCTGCATTTCGCCCACCGAACGCTGAGCCGAGGGACCGGCGGCGCCGTGCTCGGCTACCCGGGAGGCGGCCCGCTCCAAGGCGACCCGGCCGCGGTACGGCAGGCTCTCGCCCCGGTCGGGCGCGACATCTACGGGCATGGAGAGGTGACGCGCCAGCTCTACGAGGTCCAGGCCACGATCCGCCACGGCAACAGCGGCGGGCCGTTCGTCCTGCCGAACGGGAAGGTCGCGGGCGTGGTGTTCGCGAGCTCGGTCGTGGACGACGCCGTGGGCTACGCCATCACCGCGGCCGACGCCATCCCGTTCGTGCGAGGGGCCGCAGGGGGTCAGCTGCCGGTGCGCACCGGCAGCTGCACCGGCTGAGGGATCAGCGGAGCAGCTCCGCCCCCCTCGCCCGTATCGGGGGGCGCAGGACCCGCCAGCCCGGCCCCGGATCCGCGATATGGCGTGCCCTCGGTCTCGAACGCGATCAACGACGGACCGGCCCCCGAGACCGCCACGGGCACACCGCTTCCGACGATGTCCTCGAACACCGCCCGGACCGACGGCACCCGCTCCAGCCGGGCGTCTTGGTGGAGCCGGTCGCGGAGCGCGAAACCCAGGAGATCCGGGCGCCAGGCGATCCCCACGGCGGTCAGGGCTGCGTGCGAGAGGTTGAACACGGCGTCCGCACGCGGGATCGGGTCGGCGAGGGCCCGGCGAGCCTCGGCGGTCGACAGCCGGACGTCCGGGATCAGCACCACGGGTCGGAGATCGGGGTGCGGATCGAGCCGCACGACCGCGCCGTCCGGTGGCGCGAGCGTGAACCCGCCGTAGACGGCGGCCGCGGCGTTGTCCGGATGGCCCTCCAGGCGGCTCGCCGCATCGAACAGCAACGCGGCGTCGGAGGCTTCGGGGAAGCTCCAGGAGCGCCGCCGCCAGCAGCATCCCGGCGACCGCGGCGGCTGAGGACGAGCCGAGCCCTCGCTCGAGGGGGATGGCGTTCGAGGACCGCAGGGCGACCGGAGGCAGGCGCCGCCCGGCCTCCGCCGCCAGGGTCGCCATGGCGTCGCGAGACCATGTCGGTGCCATCGAGCGGCAGCTCGTGCTCCCCCTCACCCTCCCAGGTGATCCCGGGCGTTTCCTCGGTGTCGAGCGCGACTTCGTTCACCAGTTCCAACGCCAGACCGAAGCAGTCGAACCCAGGTCCCAGGTTCGCCGATGTGGCGGGAACGCGGACGGTGAGGCGCATCGCGGCAGCCTACACCGCCTCCATCTCCGGCCCGGCCGTTCGCCCAGGCGGCCTAGAGGCCCAGTTCGGCGGCGACCGCGGCGGGGTCCGCCGCCACCACCGTCGGTTGGGCGGCACCGGCGATCGCCCACTCGGGATCCTTCAGGCCGTGGCCCGTCAGGACGCAGACCACCGTGGCCCCCGAGGCGAGGTTGCCCTCGGCGTGCTGCTGCAACAGCCCAGCGACGCTGGCGGCGCTGGCCGGCTCCGCGAACAGACCTTCCCGCGCCACCCGGCGGTAGGCGGCCAGGATCTCGCGATCGGTGACGGCGTAGATCCCGCCTTCGGACTCGGATGCCGCGGCGACCGCCTTATCCCACGACGCCGGGTTGCCGATCCGGATGGCCGTGGCGATCGTCTGCGGGTCCTTCACCGGCTCGCCACGCACGATCGGTGCCGCGCCCTGTGCCTGGAACCCCAGCATCTGCGGCGGCTCGTGGATGAGGCCGTCCTCGAGGTACTCCCGGTAGCCCATCCAGTAGCTCGAGATGTTCCCCGCGTTGCCCACCGGCACGCAGTGGACGTCGGGCGCCCGTCCCAGCGCGTCGCAGATCTCGAAGGCGGCGGTCTTCTGTCCCTGGAGTCGGAAGGGATTGACGGAGTTCACGAGCGTTATCGGGTAGTTCGCCGCGAGGTCCTTCGCCAGGTCGAGCGACGCGTCGAAATTGCCCTCGACCTCCAGCATCCGCGCCCCGTGCACCAGGGTCTGAGCCATCTTCCCGAGCGCGACCTTGCCCTTGGGGACCAAGACGGCGCAGGTCAGTCCCGCCTTAGCGGCGTAGGCCGCCGCGCTCGCGGAGGTGTTGCCCGTCGAGGCGCACACGACGGCCTTCGCCCCTTCCTCCATGGCCTTGCTGATGGCCAGCGTCATCCCGCGATCCTTGAAGGACCCCGTCGGATTGGCGCCGTCGAACTTGAGCCACACGTCGCAGCCGGTCTCGTCGCTGAGCGGCGAGGAGCGGACCAGTGGCGTGCCACCCTCCCGCAGGGTCACGATCGGCGTCGCGTCTGAGACGGGGAGACGATCCCGGTACTCCTCGATCAGTCCGCGCCATTGGTGGGCGCCACTAGTCCGAGTCAGACTAGTAGCGAGCGGATCGTGCGTGCGCCCGCTCACGGCTCCTCGCCCTCGACGCGAAGGAGGCTGGCCACCGCCCGGACGGCCGGTAGCTCGCGGAGTTCCTCGACCGTCTTCTGGAACGCGCCCTCCTGGGCCCGGTGGGTGATGAAGACGAGGGTGGCCTCGTCTCCCGCCCCCTCCTGCCAGACACGCTCGATGGACACACCGTTGCGGGCGAACTGCTCGGCGATCTCTGCCAGGACCCCGGGGCGATCCTCCACGTGCAGGTTCAGGTAGTACTGGCCACGGGTGTCGTCCATCGGGCGGATCCGCCGCGCCACCAGGCAGGTGCAGCCTACGGCGCGTCCGCCGTTCGTCCGATGGCGCGCCGCGCTCACCAGGTCCCCCACGACCGCCGATGCGGTGGGGTCACCGCCGGCGCCGCGTCCGTAGAACATCAACTGCCCGATCTTGGGGCCTTCCAAGAAGACCGCGTTGTAGGCGTCGTGGACGCTCGCCAGCGGATGCGCGGCCGGGATCATCGCCGGGTACACGCGCGCGCTGACGGCGTCCCCGTCGAGCTCGGCGATGGCCAGCAGCTTGATCACGTAGCCCATCCGGTCGGCGTCGGCGATGTCCTGCGCCGCGACCCCGGCGATACCCTCGCGGTAGACGTCGTCGGCCACCACTCTCGTGTTGAAGGCGATCGAAGCCAGGATGGCGCACTTGGCGGCCGCATCGGACCCATCGACATCGGCGGTGGGGTCGGCTTCCGCGTAACCCAGCCGCTGGGCCTCGGAGAGCGCCTCGTCGAACGACGAGCCTCGCTCGGTCATCTGTGTCAGCACGAAGTTGGTCGTGCCGTTCACGATCCCGAGGACGCGTGTGATGCGTTCGCCGGCGAGCGATTCCTTCATCGGTCGGATCAACGGGATCCCGCCGGCCACCGCCGCCTCGAAGTAGAGATCGCGGTCGGCCGCGTCTGCCGCCTCGAAGAGCGTCTCCCCGTCGTTCGCGAGGAGCTCCTTGTTCGCCGTCACGACCGATCGCCCCTTCGAGAACGCGCGCAGGATCAGGGCCCTGGCCGGCTCGACCCCCCCGATGAGCTCACAGACGATGTCGATCGACGGGTCGTCGACGATCGCGGCGCCGTCGTCGGTGAACGCCGCCGCGGGAAGCGGAACGTCGCGGACACGATCCAGATCGCGAACCGCCACGCGAACGACCTCGAGGCGGCAGCCGGCCCGCAGCGCGATGTCGTCCCCGTGCTCGTCGAGCATGCGGATCACCGCGGCACCCACGGTGCCGCACCCGAGCATGCCCACGCGGACGATCCGTTCGCTCATCTCGCCTCGGTCTCGACGGCCGGGACCTCTCACCCGGCATGGGACCAGTATCCCGGACGGAAGGACCGCGGTCACGCGCGAGGCCATGGTCCCGGTCCCCGAGTGCCGATCGGAGATGCCCGGTGCCGGCGTCCGCGCTACTGTGCACGCATAGGTCGGTTCACGGCCTCCGACGCAGTGAGGAGGAGAGCCATGCGACGCCTTTCGTTCTTCGGAGCGGTGGCGGGATCGATCGTCTTGATCTTGGCCGCGGCCGCTCCGGTCGCCTCGGCATCGCCCGCGCCCGCATGTCTGAAGGGGGTGGTGATGGCAACCCCGGATGCCCCCCAGCCGCGCTGCGCGAGCACTGCGCTCCCGCTGTCGCCCAGGCTCCTGCGCGCGACCAAGTGCACGATCACGGGCACCCCCAAGGCCGACGTCCTGTGGGGCACCGACCACCGCGACGTGATCTGCGGCCTCGGCGGTGACGACCGCATCTACGGCATGGGCGGACCCGACCAGCTGATGGGTGGCGCCGGGAAGGATCGTCTGTTCGGCGGTCACGGCGCCGACACCTTGTACGGGGACGACGGGAGCGACCGGTTGGTGGGTGCCTGGGACAGGGACACGCTTATCGGGGGGCGCGGCAACGACCGACTCTTCGGCAACGGCGCCTACGACTACCTGACCGGCAGCCAGGGGAACGACGTCATCTTCGGGGGCAGTTCCGGCGACTACATCTACGACGACAGCGGGAACAACCTGATCCGGGCGGGCGGGGGCGCCGACACGGTCTTCGCGTTCGGCGCACGCGACATCGTTTACGCGGGACGGGGCAACGACGGCTGCGTGAGCACGCTCGACGGCAACAACGGCGACCTGCTCTACGGCGGCCCGGGGAACGAGGACACCTTCAACGCCAACCCCTACGACGTCGCCCGAGGATTCGAGGTCGGCCCGGTGGACTGCGCCCCTGGGTGCTGACCCGCGCGGAACGGGAACCGCTGCCGTGAGACGGACGGATCGTGCGGTCGCCGCCGCGGTCGCGGGCCTGCTCTCGGTGGGGTGCGCCTGGATGGGATCCTCCCTCCCCTCGCGGACGCCGTCCCTCTCCCCGTCGAAGCATTTGGGTTCGCAGGGTCCGGCGCCGGTGCAACTGCTGTTCGGAGGCGACACGATGCTGGGCCGCGGGGTCGCCGCGAGGATCCTCGACGCACCCGGCACCGTGTTCGCCGAGTTGCGGCCCGCTGTCAGGGCGTCCGACGTCGCGGTGGCGAACCTGGAGTCGCCACTCACGCGGCGGCCGCACGCCGTGACCGACCCCAACGTCCTGGAGGCCGATCCCGCGGCAGCCAGGATCCTTGCCGGCGCCGGGTTCGACGCCATGGTCGTGGCGAACAACCATGCCGGCGACGCAGGGCCTCGAACCGTCCGCGACACGACGCGCGCGCTGTCTCGCGTCGGCATCCGGTCGGTGGGAACGGCGACGCCCGCCGGAGCTCCGCGGATCGTCTACGAGACCGTGCGCGGCATCCGCATCGCGTTCCTGGCGTTCGACGCCTCAGAGGACGGGCAGGGCGCGATCCGGCCCGCACGCGGCGTCGCGGGCTGGCGGCCGGCCGCCGCCCGATCGGCCGTCCGCCGAGCGGCCCGATCGGCCCAGGTGGTGACCGTGTCGCTGCACGGTGGGCTCGCGTTCGGACTCGACCCGGATCCGCGCCTCGCCCGACTGGCACGCTTCCTGGCGCGCTGGGGCGCGGACGTGGTCTGGTGCTCGGGGCCCCACGCGCTCCAGGCCATCGGCACGATCAACCCCAAGCGCGACGGGCGGCCGACCGTGGTGGCGACCAGCCTCGGGAACCTCCTCTTCGATGGTGGTCCCGCGGGCCCGCCCCGAGGGGGCGTCCTCGAGGTGTGGGTGGGGGCCGACGGCGTTGAGGCCTATCGGGCGGGGCTGACCACCTACGGCTCGGGACACGTCGGCTTCCTCCGCTGGCTCCCGGTCAGGCATCCGGGCTGACGTCGCCGCCGGCGATCCAGGCCCCCATCAGGATCTCGTCCTCGTAGCCGTAGGACTTCTTCGACTGGCGGGAGAGTCGGCCCTCGTCCACGAAGCCGAACTTGCGATACAGGGCGATGGCACCGGTGTTGTGCGGGTACACGGACAACACGATCTTCTCGACGCCCGCCCCCCTGGCCCAGCGGAACGCCTCGGCCATGAGGGCTGTGCCCACCCCGCGGCCGCGATGGGCGGCGGTCACCGCGATGGCGAGCGTGGCAACGTGCCGCGTCACCGGGTGCGACTCCCGCTGTATGAAGAGGTGTCCCACCACGGCGCCCGCCTGATCGACCGCCAGGATCTGGGCCTCCCGCTCGGTCGATGCGCGCCGGAACCGGCGGCGGTAGACGCGCACGGGGCTCCCCACGCGCTCGCTGCGCACGTAGCGCCCCTCCTCCACGATCGCCGTCCAGAAGGCCAGGAAGGAGCGCGCGTCGGCGGGCGTGGCGGGGCGGACGGTGACCCCGTCGGGTGCGGGCGCGTCGAGGGGCGGGGGTCGGTGCGCCCCCGTCTCGAACCTGTCCATGTCGGCGGCATCTTCGCGCCGGAGCCACGGCGTCGCACGACCGTCGCCCACGGCAACGACGGCAGGTCGCCCGACCCGGTTGTACGCGCTCGCCATCGAGTACGTGTAAGCGCCTGTGGCGGCGAACGCCAGGATGTCGCCGCGCGTGATGCCCGCGGGCAGCTCCACCGCTTCGGCCAACACGTCGCCGGACTCGCAATGCTTACCCACGACGGTCGCCGTCTCGCTGGTCGTCGCGGTCGGCGGACCCGCTGATGCGACGGCGAACCGGGCGTCATAGAGCATGGGCCGCAGGTTGTCGCTCATCCCGCCGTCCACCGCCACGAGCGTCCGGCCGCTGGACCGCTTCACGTCTCCGACCCGGTACAAGGTCAGCACCGGGTTCGCGACCAGGGACCGTCCCGGCTCGCCCACCAACACGGGTTCTGGCAGCGCCGCCCGTTCGCAGCGCTCGCGCAGGCGTGCCCGGATCGCGAGACCTGCCGAAGAAGGATCGAGGGCGGGCTCGCCCGTGTAGCTCACGGCGAATCCCCCGCCCACGTCGAGCGTGCTCACCTCGACGCCGAGCTCATCGCGGAGCCGGAGCGCGAGGTCCACCAGGGCGTCGACGGACCGCAGGTAGGGTGCCACGTCGCTCACCTGGGAGCCCACGTGCGCGTGGAGCCCAGTCGAACCGGAGGCCCTGCAGCTCGGCGCAGAACCGCACGACGTCGACGACCTCGCCGAGCGGTGTCCCGAACTTCGATCCCGCCTGGCCCGTGGCGATGCGTGCGTGGGTGAGGACGGTGACGTCGGGAATCACCCGTAGGAGCACCGGCTGGGTTCGGGCCGCATCGCGCGCTGCCGCGTCCAGCCGACGGAGTTCCTCGCGTCCGTCCACGATGACGAGCGACAGACCCGCGCCCACCGCGAGCGCGAGCTCCGCGTCGGACTTGTTGTTGCCGTGCAGCACGATGCGCGACGCGGGCGCGCCCGCGCGCAGGCAAGCCTCGACCTCGCCGCCGGTCGCCGCCAGGACGTCGAGCCCCTGATCCAGCACGATCCGTATCGCCGCGTGCGACGTGAACGCCTTGACGGCGAAGAGCGTGCGAGGGAACGCGGCGCGTGCGGCTCGGGCCCGCTCGCGGAGGTCGTCCTCGTCCACGACGAGCAACGGGGTGCCGTACCGGGCGGCCAGCGCCGCGGTACCGACGCCGCCGACCGAGAGGCCCCCCGGACCGAAGACGGCCGAGGCCGGCCAGGGTGAAGGCGATGTGGCGTCCACGGGTTCGGCGCCGAGGTCAGCCATCGGCATCGCGATCCGCCTCCTCTGAGGGGTCCATCGTCCGCTCCATCGACTCCGGGGCGCTCACGCCCAGGAGCGCGAGCAGGTTCGCGATCGCCTGCTTCGCCCCGGCGCAGAGCCAGAGCCGTGCCTGGGTGAGCTCGGGCGCCTCCACGTCCACCACCTGGCACTCGGTGTAGAAGCGGTGGAAGCGGCCGGCGAGTTCCTGCGAGGCGTGGGTGATCCGATGGGGCGCCCGCAGGTCCGCGGCCGTCGCGATCGCTCCGGGAAGCTCGGCCAGCGCCTTGAGCAACTCGATCTCGGTGGGATGCCTCAGGAGTCCGAGATCGACCGCGTCGATCGGACGCAGCTCGATACCGCGCTCCCCCGCCCGCCGCAGGATGCTCGCGATCCGGGCGTGACCGTACTGGACGTAATAGACGGGGTTGTCCATCGTCTGCTGCTTCACGACCTCGATGTCGAAGTTCATCGCCGAGTCGCTCGAGAAGTTCAACAACGTGAACCTGGCCGCGTCGGCGCCCACCTCGTCGATCAGCTGGTCCAGCGTCACGATGGTTCCCGCGCGCTTGCTCATCTTCATGGCCTCCCCGCCCCGGAGGAACGCCACGAACTGGTACAGGAGGATCTCCACCGCCTCCGGGTCGTAGCCCATCGCGCGGGCGGCCCCGCGGACCCGCACGACGTCACCGTGGTGATCGGCGCCCCACACGTAGAGGATCCGGTCGAAGCCGCGCGAGAACTTGTCCACGAGGTACGCGCAGTCGGCGCCGAAGTACGTGTGCTGACCGTTGGAGCGAACCAGCACCCGGTCCTTGTCGTCGCCGAAGCCGGTCGAGCGGAACCAGGTGGCGCCCTCCGCGTCGTAAGCGACCCCGGCGTCACGGAGGCGTGCCACGGCGGCGTCGATCTCACCCCGGCGCTCGAGCTCGGCCTCGGAGAAGTACGAATCGAACCTCACGCCGAACCGCGCGAGCGTGGCGGCGATCTGCTCGAGGATCCTGCGGGACCCCTCGCGCAGCAGGGCGGCTTCGCGCTCGTCGGGCGGCAGATCGGCGAAGGCGTCACCGTGCTCGGCCACGATCTCGCGGGCCAGCGCCGTCACGTAGTCCCCCAGATAGCCTTCCTCGGGCATCGTGGCCTCGCGGCCCAGGACCTGCAGGTACCGCCCCGCCACCGACGCGCCGAACAGGTCCATCTGACGCCCGGCGTCGTTGAAGTAGTACTCGCGCTCAACGGTCCACCCGGCGGCCTCGAGCAGGCGTGCGAGGGCGTCGCCCAGCGCCGCGTTGCGCGCATGTCCCACGTGGAGCGGGCCGGTCGGGTTGGCGCTCACGAACTCCACCTGGATGCGCCCTTCGCGTGCGGCGGCCCGCCCGTAGTCCGGTCCCCGCTCGGCGATCGTGCGAAGTGCGTCGTGGAGCCAATCGTCGGTGGTGAAGATGTTCAGGAAGCCCGGTCCGGCGATCTCGACCTTCTCGACGAACGCCGCCGGCGCCAGGGCGTCCACCAGCACCTGGGCCACGTCCCGAGGCGCACGCCCGGCAGGCTTCGCCAACGTGAGCGCGACGTTCGTCGCGAAGTCGCCGTGCTCCTTCTGCTTGGGGGCCAGGAGTTCGGGCTCCGGTACGGAGGCGACCTCCAGACCCAGGTCGCCTGCGGCGGCGATCAGGCCCGCCCGCAGCCAGGCGGTCAGATCCCGTTCGATGCTCATGCGGAGGAGCTCCGGGTGAGGTCCCGCACGAGCGCGATCAGGTCGGCGGGATCGAACGGCTTGTGGAGCCGGACGAGGCCTGCGGATCCCCCCGGCGTCCTCGAGGACATCCTCGGGCGAGCGCGCGGTGAGCAACACGATCGGCACGACGTCGCAGCCCGGTGTCTCGCGCACCGCGCGGGCGACCGACACGCCGTCGAGCCCCGGCATCAGGACGTCCAACACGATGGCCGCGTGCGTGCGGGTGGCCGCCCGCTCGAGGGCATCGTCACCCCGGGTCGCGGTCTCCACGGCGAACCCCTCCAGCCGGAAGTTGACCTCGAGCAGGCGCAGCATCGCCGTGTCGTCGTCGGCGAGCAGGATCCGCTGGGCCTCGGTCATGGACCCGAGGATACCGGGGTCCCACCCGCCGGCCGAGACGTGCCCTCCTGCGCCCCACGTCCGCCACGCCGGAGCGCCGAGGGGCGCGTTGGCCGGTTGCTAGACTCGCTGCACCCCGCCCCCGTAGCTCAGCGGATAGAGCGTCGGCCTCCGGAGCCGGAAGCGCAGGTTCGAGTCCTGCCGGGGGCACGGCCGCACCCGTACGATGGCGACATGACGGACCCCCGGCGCATGCGGGCACCCTCCGGGTTCCACGAGGACCGCCCGCTGGATCGCGACGACCTCCTGGACGACCCGATCGAGCTCTTCCTTCGATGGCTCGGTGACGCGGAGGCCGCCGGGGTTCCGCTGCCGAACGCCATGGCCGTGGCCACCGCCGACGCCGAGGGACGTCCGTCCGTGCGCCACGTGCTCCTGCGCGGCGTCGACGAGCGGGGCTTCGAGTTCTTCACGAACTACGGGAGCCACAAGGGACGGGACCTGGCGGCGAACCCCCACGCCGGCCTGGTGTTCCTCTGGAAGGAGCTGGATCGCCAGGTGCATGCGGCCGGACCCGTGACGCGCTCCTCGGACGCGGCGTCCGACGCCTACTTCGCCACCCGCCCGCGCGACGCCCAACTGGGGGCGTGGGCGTCCCGCCAGAGCGAGGCGCTGGCGGATCGCGCGGAGCTGGACGCACGCCTGGAGGGGGCCGCCATCCGCTTCCCGGGCGAGGTACCGCGGCCCCCGCATTGGGGCGGGTTCCTGGTGGCGCCCAGCACCGTCGAGTTCTGGCAGGGCCGACGGCACCGTCTGCATGACCGCTTCCGCTACACGCGCCAACCCATCGGCTGGCGCATCGAACGTCTCTTTCCGTAGCCTGGCCACTCATGAGCGACAAACCCGACCTCGGCATCGACGCGGATGACCTGGCGTCGGACCCGATCGATCAGTTCCGGCGGTGGCTGGAGGACGCGGAGGCCGAGGGGATCCACCTGTCGAACGCCGTGGCCCTCGCGACCGTGGACGCGGAGGGCGCACCCTCCGTGCGCCACGTGCTCTTGCGACGCATCGACGCTCGCGGATGCGAGTTCTTCACGAACCTCGAGAGCGGGAAGGCGGGCGACCTCGCCGGCAACCCGCACGCGGCGCTCGCGATGCTGTGGCGTGAGCTGGACCGGCAGGTGACCGTCAGGGGCGTCGTCGAGATGTGCAGCGGAACCGAGTCCGACGCCTACTTCGCCCGGCGGCCGCGGGAGGCGCAGATCGCCGCATGGGCCTCCCCGCAGAGCCGGTCGCTGCGCGATCGCGCAGAGCTGATGGACGCGTTCGAACGGTTCGACCGGACGTATCCGGACGAGGTGCCGAGACCGCCGTTCTGGGGCGGCTACCGACTGGTGCCGCACCTGATCGAGTTCTGGCAGGCCCGAGCCTTCCGGCTACACGACCGGATCCTCTACACCCGCACCGGCGACGGCTGGCGGGTCGACCGCCTGGCTCCGTGAACGTTCGGCCCCGCCGGTGGGGGTCCTTCGGCCCTGCGGACACCCGGCCGCGGCAGGGACGATTCCGAACATGAAGACCGAGTCCGCATCCGGGCGGGTCGAGACCCGCCGCCATCTCACCGTGGACGGCAACGAGGCCGTCGCCGCCGTCGCCCACCGACTCTCCGAGGTCATCGCGATCTATCCGATCACCCCGTCCTCCCCTATGGGCGAGTTCGCGGACGCGTGGTCCGCGCTCGGCCGCCCGAACCTCTGGGGGGCGGTCCCCGAGGTGATCGAGATGCAGAGCGAGGGGGGCGCGGCGGGGGCGCTGCACGGCGCCCTGCAGGCGGGCGCACTCGCCACGACGTTCACGGCATCTCAGGGCCTCCTCCTGATGCTGCCGAACATGTTCAAGATCGCCGGCGAACTGACGCCGTTCGTGATGCACGTCGCGGCGCGCACGGTCGCGACGCACGCTCTGTCGATCTTCGGGGATCATTCGGACGTCATGGCGGCCCGGACCACCGGGTTCGCGATGCTCGCGTCCTCCAGCGTGCAAGAGGCGCAGGACCTCGCCCTCGTGGCCCACGCCGCGACGCTCGAGAGCCGCGTGCCGTTCCTGCACTTCTTCGACGGCTTCCGGACCTCCCACGAGGTCGACAAGATCGAGAGCCTCGACGAGAGCGACCTGCGCGCGATGATCGACGACCACCTCGTGCGGGCCCACCGCGAGCGCGCGCTGTCGCCCGCGCACCCCGCGCTGCGGGGGTCGGCGCAGAACCCCGACGTGTTCTTCCAGGCACGTGAGGCAGCCAATCCCTTCTACGCGGCGGTTCCCGACGCCGTGCAGGACGCGATGGATCGCTTCGCGGCGCTGACGGGGCGCGGCTACCGCCTCTTCGACTACGTGGGCCACCCGGAGGCCGAGCGAGCCCTGATCCTCATGGGGTCGGGTTGCGGAGCCGCCGAGGAGGCCGTCGAGGACTGGTGCGCCGTGGGGAGCGCGTCGGACTCGTCAAGGTCCGGCTCTTCCGGCCGTTCTCCCCCGAGGCGCTCGTGGCCTCCCTTCCCGCGTCGATCCGAGGGATCGCCGTCCTGGACCGCACGAAGGAGCCGGGCGCACCGGGAGAGCCGCTCTACCAGGACGTCGTGACGGCCCTCGCCGAAGAGGTGGCCGCCGGTCGCGCGCGCTTCACTGGTGGGATGCCGCGCGTGACCGGCGGCCGCTACGGCCTGTCCTCGAAGGAGTTCACCCCGGCGATGGCGAAGGCCGCGCTGGACGGACTCCAGGCCGAGGAACCGCTCACGCACTTCACCGTGGGCATCGTCGACGACGTCGGCGGGCTGAGCCTTCCCGTCGACCCCGACTTCGACACGGAGCCCGACGACGTCGTGCGCGCGGTCTTCTTCGGCCTGGGCTCCGACGGCACGGTGAGCGCCAACAAGAACTCGATCAAGATCATCGGTGAGCACACCGACCTGCACGCCCAGGGGTACTTCGTCTACGACTCGAAGAAGGCCGGCAGCGTCACGGTGTCGCACCTGCGCTTCGGACCGAACCCGATCCGCTCGACCTACCTGATCCGCCACGCCAACTTCGTGGCGTGCCACCAGTTCGAACGCCTCGAGCGGACCGACGTCCTCGCGTTGGCGGCCCCGGGGGCCACGTTCCTCCTCAACAGCCCGTACGGACCCGAGGAGGTTTGGGATCAACTCCCCGAGCCGACACGCCGAGGCATCGTCGACAAGGGACTCCGGTTCTACGTGGTGGACGGGTACGCGGTTGCCAAGGAGGCCGGACTCGGCACGCGCGTGAACACGGTGTTGCAGACCTGCTTCTTCGCCCTCGCCGACATCCTGCCGGGTGAGGAGGCCACGCGAGCCATCAAGGACGCGATCGTGAAGTCCTACGGGAAGCGAGGCGAGACGGTGCTCTCCCGCAACTTCGCGGCGGTCGACGGCGCGCTCGCGGCGCTCCACGAGGTGGAGGTCCCGAGCGAGATCGGAGAGGGACCCCCGATGCTGCCCCCCGTCCCGGCGGAGGCGCCGGACTTCGTCCAGCGGGTGACGGCCGCGATGATCGCCGGCGAGGGCGATCTCCTGCCGGTGAGCGCGCTCCCCGTCGACGGCACCTTCCCCACCGGGACGGCACGATGGGAGAAACGGTCCATCGCACGGGAGATCCCCGTGTGGGACCCCTCGATCTGCATCGACTGCGCGAAGTGCGCGCTCGTATGCCCCCACGCCGCCATACGGATGAAGGTCTACGAGCCCGAGACGCTGCCCGACGACGCCGCGGAGGGGTTCAAGCACAAGGAGTGGAGGGATCGGGAGCGCCCGGGACGCTGGATGACGATCCAGGTGGCGCCCGACGACTGCACGGGCTGCGGGATCTGCGTGGACGTGTGCCCCGCACGCAGCAAGGAGGAGGTCAAGCACAAGTCGATCGACATGTGCGACAAGCTGGAACACCTGGAGGACGAACGTGCCTGGTTCGAGACCTTCATGGCGATCCCCGATCCCGACCCCTCGACCGTGCGGGCCGACACGGTGAAGGGCTCGCAGCAGCTCCCTCCGTTGTTCGAGTACTCGGGAGCCTGCGCCGGCTGCGGCGAGACCCCGTACCTGAAGGTCCTCACACAGCTCGTGGGTGACCGGCTGCTGGTGGCCAACGCCACGGGGTGTTCCTCGATCTACGGCGGCAACCTCCCCACCACGCCGTGGACGACCGACGCGCAGGGCCACGGCCCCGCGTGGTCGAACTCGCTGTTCGAGGACAACGCCGAGTTCGGGCTCGGGATGCGCTTGGGCGTGGACGCGCAGGTCGAGCTCGCCCTCGAGCTCCTCGACGAGCTCGGGACCGAGCTCGGCGGGAACCTGGTCCACGGGCTGCGGGACGGCGTCGCCGCCCGGTCCCACGAAGACGTGGGGTCGCAGCGACTACGGGTCGCCGAGCTGCGGGAGCGCCTCGCGCGCCTCGAGGTGGCGGCGGCGCGCAACCTGGAGGCGGTGGCCGATGCACTCGTCCCCACCAGCGTGTGGATCGTCGGCGGGGACGGCTGGGCCTACGACATCGGGTTCGGGGGCCTCGACCACGTGCTGGCGAGCGGTCGCGACGTGAACGTCCTGGTGCTCGACACCGAGGTCTACTCCAACACGGGCGGACAGGCGTCGAAGGCCACGCCACGCGGTGCCGTCGCGAAGTTCGCCGCGGCCGGGAAGTCGGGCGGGAAGAAGGACCTCGGGATGATCGCGACGGCCTACGGCAACGTGTACGTGGGTCAGATCGCGATGGGGGCGGACATGCCACAGACCGTGAAGGTGCTCGCGGAGGCGGAGGCCCACCACGGGCCCTCACTCGTGATCGCCTACAGCCACTGCATCGCCCACGGCATCGACATGTCGGAGGGTATGGAACACCAGAAGCAGGCCGTGCGCAGCGGCTACTGGCCCCTGTGGCGCTACGTCCCGGAGGCGGTCGAGCGGGGTGAACACCCGTTCGTACTCGACTCGAAGGCGCCGTCGATCCCGCTCAAGGACTTCGAGCAGACCGAGGCGCGGTTCGCGATGCTCAGCCGGACCGACCCCGATCGCGCGCGCGCCCTCGGCCGGCAGGCCCAGGACGACGTCGACGAGCGGCGCCATGTCTACGAGCAGATGGCCGGGATCGAACACGGGCTCGCCGGCAGAGACGAGGCTGAGTCACCGGATCCGACGGAGGAGGAGTCATGAGCGTCGATCATGCGCACCCGCTACCTGGGGTTGGAGCTCGCGAATCCCGTCGTGCCCTCCGCCTCTCCCATGGGTCAGCGCATGGAGACGCTCAAGGCTCTGCAGGACGCCGGCGCAGGCGCGATCGTGCTGCCGTCGTTGTTCGAGGAGCAGATACGAGCACGACGAGATCCAGATCCACGGCATGTACGAGACGGGGGCCGACAGCTTCGCGGAGGCCCTCAGCTACTTCCCCGAGATCGAGGAGTACACGACGGGGGCCGAGACCTACCTCCACCACCTGGAGGCCACGAAGCGGGAGCTCCAGATCCCCGTGATCGGGAGCCTCAACGGGATCACGGTCGGCGGCTGGGTCGCGTACGCGAAGCGGATCGAGGCCGCCGGGGCCGACGCGCTGGAACTGAACGTGTACTTCATCGCCGCCGACCCCGACGAGACCGCGGACCAGGTGGAGCAGCGCTACATCGATCTGGTGGAGGCCGTGAGGGCGGAGATCTCGATCCCGATGGCGGTGAAGATCGGCCCCTTCTTCTCCTCCGTCGGACACATGGCCCATCGGCTCGTCGCCGCAGGCGCCGACGGCCTCGTGATCTTCAACCGGTTCATGCAACCCGACATCGATCTGGAATTCCTCAGGATCGACCCGACGCTGCACCTGTCGTCCTCCGAGGAGCTCGCGCTTCCGCTGCGGTGGATCGGGGTGCTCCGCGACCGCATCCACGCCTCCCTCGCCTGCTCGACCGGGATCCACACGGCGGAGGACGCCCTGAAGGCGCTGCTGGTCGGGGCCGACGTCACGATGATGGCCAGTGCCCTGTTGCACGAGGGCCCCGAGCACGTTGGCGTGGTCCTCGCCGGCATCGAGTCGTGGCTCACCGAACACGGCTACGACAGCGTCGAGCAGATGCGCGGCTCGATGAGCCTGCGGAACGTCCCGAACCCGGTGGCGTTCGCCCGGGCGAACTACGCGCGCCTGGTGACCTCCTTCACCAGCCCGTACGACTGGCGGGTGGCCGAGCAGGAGGGCGAGCTCCGCGCCTGACCGCCGGGCGTCTCGCGAGCGAACCGCAGCCAGCTTCGCACGATAGGCTCAACCGCCATGGACACCGACGATCTCCGGCGGCGTGTGGCCGCCGACATGCCGCGCACGGTCGAGGAGCTCTCCCGGCTGGTCGCGATCCCATCCATCGGCCACCCGGGCTACGACCCCGTACACGTCCGCGCCTCGGCCGAGCTGACCCGCGACCTCCTCGCGGCCTCCGGCGTGCACGGGGCCCGGCTCATCGAGCTCGACGGCGGACACCCGGCCGTCTTCGGCGAGATCCCCGGTCCGGAGGGGTCGCCCACCCTGCTGCTGTACGCGCACCACGACGTCCAGCCCGAGGGCGATGCCTCGGCCTGGACCACCCCGCCGTTCGCGCCGGAGACGCGCGCCGGACGGCTGTACGGGCGGGGCGCCGCTGACGACAAGAGCGGCGTGGCCGTGCACTGTGCGGCCCTGCGCGCGTTGGGCGCGGCCGATGGAGCCGCGCTGCCCGTGACGGTGAAGGTCCTGGTGGAGGGCGAGGAGGAGTGCAGCACGGAGCACCTCCCCGAGCTCGTGCTCGGACACGCCGAGGAGCTCCGTGCCGACATCGCCCTGATCGCCGACGGGGGCAACTACCGCACCGGGGTGCCCACGATCGGCACGAGCGTGCGCGGCGTCACCGACTGCCGCATCACGGTCCGTGTGCTCCCGATCGCCCAGCACTCGGGCGCCTACGGAGGTCCGATCCCCGACGCGATCACTGCGCTGTGCCGCATCATCGCGACGCTCCACGACGACGCGGGCGATGTCGCGATCGCGGGCCTGCACCGCTTCACGTGGGAGGGCACGCCGAGCACCGAAGACGAGCTGCGCGAGGAGTCTCGCGTCTTGGACTCGGTCGAGTTGATCGGCACGGGCCCGCTCGCCGACCGGATGCTGTCGCGGCCTGCGGTCTCCGTGCTCGGCTTCGACGCGCCGCGCGTCGCCGAGTCCTCCAACCAGATCGTCCCGGTGGCCTCGGCGCGGGTCAGCCTCCGGCTGGCGCCGGGTCAGGATCCCGAGGCCGCGAACGACGCGCTCGTGTCGCACCTGCGGGCGGCCGCCCCGTGGGGCGTCCAGGTCGAGATCCACCCTGCCGAGGCGGGGATGGGCTACCTGGTCGACACGTCCACACCCGCCTACGCGGCCGCTAAGGGGGCGCTCGCGGAGGCGTTCGACGCGCGAGGTCCTGGAGATGGGCAGCGGCGGGTCGATCCCGCTGGTCCCCTTGATGGCCCAGACCTTCCCGGGCATCGGTGTGCTGATCATCGGCGCGGGCGATCACGTGTCCAACTTCCACTCGATCGACGAGAGCGTGGACCTCGGAGACCTCGAGAGGGTGGCGCTGGCCGAGGCCCTGTTCATCAGGAACCTCGGGGCCGCCGATGCCGGGACCCTTAGCCCCACCGAGAAGGCTGATAGGTTGGTCGGATGAGCACGGAACCGGACGCACCGCAACCGCAGGAGGCGCTCACGGCGGTGCCCGTCGAGGCCGTGGACGCCGATCGGGCCGACGAGGCGCAGCAGCAGGAAGCCCAGGCCGAGACGATCACGGAGCCGGCGAAGCTCCTGCGAATCGCATCCATGGTGCGGGAGCTGCTCGACGAGACCCGGCAGGCGTCGCTTGACGAATCCGGTCGCAAGCGTCTCGCGGACATCTACCAGCGGGCGGTGGGCGAGCTCGCCGGGGTCCTGTCGCCCGATCTGAAGGAGGAGTTGGCGGAGCTCGCCCCGCCGCTCGAGGGCGTGCCCACCGAGTCGGAGATCCGGGTGGCGCAGGCCCAGCTGGTGGGGTGGCTCGAAGGGCTCTTCCACGGGATCCAGGCCGCGATGTTCGCGCAGCAGGCGGCCGCGCGGCAGCAGTTCGAGGAGCTGCGGCGCCGAGGGCTGCCGGGCTCGGGCGAGACGACCCCCGACGGGTCAACACCGCGCAGCGGGCAGTACCTCTAGCTCACGCGGCCTCGGCGGCGATCGTCGACGTGGCCGGATTCGTATCGGCGCGTCCGGCGGAGGTTCCCTCGACCCCGCCGGCCAGGCGCTGCGCGAAGTACACCGGGATGATCGAGACCACCATCAGCACGACGGCCACCGCGTTCACGACGGGCTGCTGCTTCGGCAGACGGATGTTGTTGAACACCCAGAGCGGGACGGTGAGGGTTGAGCCGGCGGTGAAGTTGGTCACGACGATCTCGTCGAACGACAACCCGAAGGCCAGCAGTGCACCGGCGATCAGGGCGGTGCGCAGCGCCGGGAACGTCACCATCCTGAATGTCTGGAGTCCGTTGGCGCCCAGATCCGAGGAGGCCTCGATCAGCGACGTCCCCGTGCGGCGAAGCCGCGCCACCACGTTGTTGAACACGACCACGATGCAGAAGGTGGCGTGTCCGATGATGATCGTGCCGAGCGCACGGTTGATGCCGACGTACGTGATGGACGACGACAGGGCGATCGCCGTCACGATCCCGGGCAGGGCGATGGGCAGCACCAGCACGAACGAGACCGTGTCGCGGCCGAAGAACTTGAACCGTGACACCGCGAATGCCGCGCACGACCCGAGGAAGAGGGCGGCCAGCGTCGCGCCCGTGGCGGCCAGGAGCGAGTTGGCGAGCGCCCCCGGTAGCTGAGGATCCTGCCACGCCTTCACGAACCACTCGGTGGTCCACAGGTCGGGCGGCCACGATCTCGTGATGCCCTTGCTGAAGGCGTAGAGGAACAGGATCACGAGGGGAACGTAGAGGAACAGCAAGGTGACGCCGGTCCCGAACTTGAGCAGCGCGCGGACGAAGCGGGACTCCATCAGAGCGCCTCGAAGGCGCCGAGCTTCCGCGCCACCAGGAGGTAGACGGCCATGATCGCGATCGGGACGCAGCGCGAACGCCGCGGCCAGCGGCAGGTTCTGTGCCACGCCGGCCAAGTTGTAGATCGCGTTGCCGATGAAGAAGGCCTTGCCGACCAGCGTGGGCGTGATGTAGTCCCCGAGCGTGAGAGAGAACGTGAAGATCGACGCCGCGACCAGGCCGGGGAAGACCAGCGGCAGCATCACGAGGCTGAAGGTCTTCCCGTTGCGCGCCCCAAGGTCCCCGGAGGCCTCGAGCAGGGAGTCGGGCACACGCTCGAGCGCCGCGTAAACCGGCAGGATCGCGAACGGAAGCCACATGTAGGAGAAGGTGAGCCACACCGCCCAGTTCGACGCGGAGATGCTGTAGTGGATGCCCAGCGCGTCCATGAGCGCCTGGAGCGGGCCGCTCCCCGCGGTGATCGTGCGCCAGGCGAAGACGCGCACCAGGTAGTTCGACCACAGCGGCATCACGACCGCCAACAGCAGCAACGTCCGGGTCCGCGGCCGGACCATGCGCGCCGTGACGTAGGCGATGGGGAACGCCAGCGTGAGGTCGGTGATCGTGACGACGGACGCCATCCCGAACGTGCGGAACGTGATCGTCCTGTAGACCCCGACGTTCCAGAGCTCCTTGAAGTTGTCGAGCGACCAGACCCGGACGATCTGCGACGTGAGCTCGTTCGTCTGCCAGAAGGCCGTGACGAGCATCAACACGAGCGAGATCAGGTAGACCACGATCATCCACGTCAGCGTGGGGCCCAGCGTGAGCCCCAGGCGGGCCTTGGGATGGCGGAACAGCGCCGCCGACGTGCGGTCGACGGCTCCCGGGGGTGCGCTGGTCGGTGCGGTGGCCACGGTGGTCACGTGGGGCCCGGCCTTCGGCCGGGCCCCACGCTCGCCTCCTTCGCGCCTAGCTCTGGCCTCGGACCTCGGTCCAGGCGTTCGTCCAGGCCGAGTAGTCCGTGCAGGTACTGCCCCGGTCGTCGCCGCAATCGGACAACGGCGTCTTCCACAGCGCCACGGAGGACAGGAAGGCGTCGTCGCCGCAGTGGTAGTTCGCGGCGTCCTGCCCCAGGTCCTTGTTCAGCTGTGTGCACGACTGGGTGTTCGACGGGGTGGCCCCGTAGTACTCGGCCACCTGCGTCTGCACGTCCGGACGGAGCGTGTACTCCATCCACGCGAGCATGCAGTTGGGGTGCGCCGCCTTGCTCGACATCATCCACGTGTCGGCCCAGCCGGTGACGCCCTCGGACGGGATCACCGAGGCCACGTTCACCTTGTTGTCGGCCACGAGGATCGACTGGTTCACCGGCCATGCCGTCCCGACCACCATGTCGCCGCTCTCGAAGCCGTCGATCTCATCGGTGTAGACGGCCCAGTACTTCTTGACCATCCCGGCCTGCTGCTTCAGCAGATCGGTGGCCGCCGTCAAGCTGGTCCTGGGTCAGCTCGTACGGGTCGGTGATGCCCAGGTCGGGCTGGTGGGCCTTCAGATACAGCGCCGCGTCTGCGATGTAGATCGGGCTGTCGTAGGCGGTCACCTTGCCCGCGTACGGGTTCGCCGAACCGTTCAGCTGCGTCTCGAACGCGACGTCCCAGCTGGTCGGCGCCGGCTTCACCTTGTCGATGTTGTACATGAGGACGTTCGGGCCCCACATGTACGGCACCCCGTAGTGCACGCCGTTCACCGTGTTGTGCGGCGGCGACTGCAGGCGTCGGCATCACGTCGGTGTATTCGGGGAACTGACTCGTGTCGATGCCGGCGACGTCGCCGGCCGCGATCAAGCGGTTCGTGGCGTCCCCGGAGGCCGACACGCCGTCGTAGCCGCCCTGGCGCATCAGGGTCACCATCTCATCCGAGGTCGATGCCGTACTTCACCGTGACCTTGCAGCCGGTCTCGGTCTCGAACGGCTTCACCCACGACTTCTGGCGTGTAGCCGGGCCATGCGATGAGCTTGAGCGCACCCTCCATCGCGCCCGATGGGCTCGCCAGGCTCACCGAGGCCGACCCGCCGCCCGACGCCGTTCCGTTGTTGCTCCCACAGGCCGCGGCGACCAGCGCGAGCACGCCGATCAACCCGAGGACGCTATGCAGCTTCCTCATCCGATCTCCTCCTCCGGGTCCTGCGACCCTCCGTTCGTGTCCGTCTGCTCGACGCGCCGGTTGTGCTGGCGTTCCCACACCAGCCGCACCTTGCGGCCGCGCACCTGCAGCGCCTCCATCGAGGAGGTCGCGAGGTTCTGTTGCATCACCACGAGCATCGCCGCCCGCGTCCAGCGCCACCTGGTATCTGGTGACCGAGCCCAGGTACACGACCTTGGCGACCGTCCCCGTCGCGGCGCAGTGGCCGTCGTCGGCACCGCTGCCCTCCGGCTCGAGCTCCAGATGGATCTTCTCGGGACGGATCGTGACGGGGTGCGGATCGCCCACGATCGCGCGGCGCGGCCTCCCCCTCCAGCACGTTGGACACGCCGACGAAGCCCGCGACGAATCCGGTGGCCGGGCTCCTCGTACACCTCGGCCGGCGATCCCACCTGCTCGATCTTGCCCTGGCTGAACACCGCGAGGCGGTCGCTCATCGTGAGCGCCTCCTCCTGGTCGTGCGTCACGTAGATGAACGTGAGCCCCACCCGCTGCTGGATGTCCTTCAGCTCGATCTGCATCGCCTGCCGCAGCTTGAGGTCGAGCGCGCCGAGGGGCTCGTCCAGCAGCAGCACGCGGGACGGTTGACGAGGGCCCGGGCCAGGGCGACGCGCTGCCGCTGGCCGCCCGAGAGCTGCGCCGGGCTTGCGGTCGCCGAACTGCGTCGAGACGGACCATCGTCCAGCGCTTCGCCGGCGCGGCGCCGACGCTCCTCACGCTCGGCACCTTCTTCACCCGCAGCCCGTACTCGACGTTCTTCTGCGACCGTCATGTGCGGGAAGAGGGCGTAGTCCTGGAACACGGTGTTGACGTCGCGCTGGTAGGGAGCGCAGCCCGGACACGTCGTGGCCCGCCGAGCAGGATCCGGCCCTCGGTCGGCTGCTCGAACCCGGCGATCATGCGCAGGCACGTGGTCTTGCCCGACCCTGACGGGCCCAGCATGGAGAAGAACTCCCCCTCGCGGACCTCCAGATCCACCCCGTCGACGGCCGTGAAGTCGCCGAACCGCTTCACGACACCCTCCATGCGGACCGCCGACGCTGCCGCGACCGACGTCACCGTCGGCCAGGGTGCCGGAAGACACCGACACACGAGCTCCCCTCTGTCTCCCCCTACGGAACGGGGCTCATCTTGACCCCCGCACGCTCTCCGCGGCAACACAACCGATCGGCAGGAGGGTTCGGGATCAGTGCGCCGTTCCGTCACGGCCGGACGGGAGAGGTCCCTGCCGCAGCCGAGCCGCCAGGCCGTTCGTGAGGCGGCCCAGCACCCCGGGCCCCTCGTAGATCAGGGCCGAGTAGATCTGCACCGTCGCCGCCCCCGCCTCCAGGCAGGACGCGACGTCGTCCGCGTCGAAGATGCCCCCGCAGGCGTTGATCGGGATCGAGGCGCCCGTGGCCTTCCGCACGGCTTCGACGGCCGCCACCGTGTGCGGCCACAGGGCCCGCCCCGAGAGCCCCCCGGCCCCCGCCGCCAGCCGCTCGTCCCGCACGGGCCGTGTGTTCCCGCACGTCAACCCGGCGGCACCGGCCTCCTGGGCGATGCCCGCGAGCGCCAGCACCACCTCGCGCTCCGTGTCGCTGACGAAGGGCGGCAGCTTCACGAACACCGGCCGTGCCGTGCGGGCGACGAAGGCCGCGACCAACGTGCGGAGGTGGTCCTCCTGGTCCCTGTCGCGCCCCCACGCCACGTTCGGGCAGCTGGCATTGAGCTCGATCCCGTCGGACGAGGGTTCCAGGAGGGCGAGCGCAGACACGGCCTCGTCCACGTCTTCGTCGGCGAGGCTCACGAACCGCGGCGCGGGCCCGTCGACGGTCCGCCTCAGATGTTCGGCGGCCGGCTCGGCCCCCGGGTTCGGCAGGCCCATCGAGTTCGTCATCGACCTGCGGGAGGGGTAGCGAGCGATCCGCGGCGAGGCGTTCCCGGCACGGGCGGCCCGCGTGATCGTGCCCCCCACCACGTAGCCGAACCCGAGCTCGCCCAGCGCGTCGAGGTGCGCGCAGGTCTTGTCGAAACCCGCGGCCAGGCCGATCGGGTTCCGAAGCGGCACCCCGGCGAGCGAGGTGGCCAGGATCGGATCGAGGGAGGCATGGCCGATCCGTGCCCAGGGCAGCGGCAGCCCGAGCATCGCGCCGGCCACGCGATGGGAGGTCTCCGGGCGCCATCGCGAAGAACAGCGGTCGGCCGACAGCCCGGTACCAGATCCATCGCCCCGTATGCTACCGGCCCATGAACGACGCCCTGGTCCGCCGGCTGGTCGAGGCCTCCGAGCTCCACGGCGACTTCGTCCTCTCCAGCGGGCGTCGCTCCTCCGTCTACTTCGACAAGTTCCGGTTCCTCACCCGCGCCGATCTCCTGCGCGATCTCGCGCACGAGGTGGCGGGCATGCTCCCCGAGGACGTCCAGCTGCTGGGGGCGCCGGAGGGTGCCGCGATGCTGCTGGTCGCCGCCGTGGCGCTCGCGACGGGGCTCCCGATCGCCGTCGTGCGCAAGCAGGCGAAGGAGTACGGCACGCGGGCCCAGGTGGAGGGCGAGGTCCCACCGGGCGCCCACACCGTGCTGATCGAGGACGTGAGCACCACGGGTCACCAGGTGCAACGCGCCGCCGAGGTGCTCGCCGAGGCCGGGGCCGACGTCCGCGGGATCATCCTCGCGATCGATCGCGGCGGCGCAGACCTGCTCCGCGCCGCCGGCTACGATGTGGACGCCGTCGCCGTGCTGCGACCTACCGACTGAGGTGTCACACCTCGGCCCGGGCCGCCGCGGCATCCTCCCGCGCCTCGATCCGACGCTGGCGGGCGTCCTCCTCACGCTTCCATGCGGCGGCGACGATCAGCATGGCGAGCACCGAGCCTAACGTGCCGCCCACCCACATCAGCACGGCGGCGTTCCGCTGCGACGTCAGGGCCGCCGGCCCCCAGGGCGCGGGGAGTGAGGCATAGGCTGGATACAGCGGCGCACTCGCCGAGTAGATGGCCACGGCGAGGAACGCCATGGCCGGCATGGACAGGAACAGAGACAACAGCCGCACGTGATGTGGCATCGGGTGCGGCGAGGGGTCGCGCCCCACGATCGGCCACCAGTACACGAGCGCGGCGCCCAGCCACAGCGCGTGCTCGGCGGCGTGCACCGGCTGGGAGCGCAGGGCCAGATCGAACATCGGCGAGAAGTGCACGACGAACGGCACCCCGACGAACAGAAGGAAGCCCACCACCGGCCGTGACAGGAACGAAGCGGTCCTGCCGTTCAAGACGCGCGAGATCCAGCGGCCCGTGTTGGGAGAGGTTGCCCGCAGCGCGAGGGTGATGGGCGCGCCCAGCGCCAGCAGGGGTGGCGCGAGGAGGGTGAGAACGAGGTGCTGCCCCATGTGCACGGTGAACGAGACGTCGGAATACGCGTCGACCGGCGAGACCAGGGCCAGCACGAGGGCGGAGAGGCCGCAGAAGAAGGCGATGGCGGCCGATCGGTCGACCGACCGCCCCGTTCGTCGGAGCCGCACCAGCCCCGCCGCGTAGAGCGAGCCCGCGGCCAGGATCGCGGCCACCACGAACGGATCGAAGACCCAATGCGCGAGGACGGACCATCCTCCCCCGGCCGCCGGCACGGTGATCGCCACCATCGCCCCATCCTCCCACGAGGGGACGCGGCGCCCCCGGATCCGCACGCCAACGTGGATCGCAGGGCCGACCACGTACGCGGTGTTGACGCATCGTGCTAGAAAAGAGGCCGCATGGATCAGGCGCCGGCATCCGCAGAGCTCGCCCCGCCCCAGGTGGTCCCCGTCCTGTTCGGGACGATCGTCTTCCTGGCGTCCGAGCTACTGCTGTTCGGCGGGCTGTTCGCGGCCTACTTCACGTTCCGTGCCGAAACGGTCCCTTGGCCTCCGGCCGGCGTGGAGCTCGCGGTGCGCCTGGCGGCGATCGGCACCTTGCTCCTGCTGCTGTCGAGCGGGACCTATCACCTCGCGACCCTCGCGGGCAAGCGGGGAGAGTTCCGGAGGATGCGTGGTTGGGTCATCGCCACGTTCTGTCTCGGCGCCGGGTTCCTCGGCCTAGAGGTATTCGACTGGACCCACCTGGACTTCAAGATCTCCAGCGATGCCTACGGCACCATGTACTACGCCCTCACCGGGATCCACGGGCTGCACGTCCTCGCCGGCTTGGTGCTCATGCTGGTGGTGCTGGGCCGTCTCGCTCAGGGCGCGTACCGGGACGGCCGGATCGAGGGCGCCCACGCGATCGGGTATTACTGGCACTTCGTCGACGTCGTCTGGATCGCGCTGTTCGCGACCATCTTCGTGCTGCGATGAGAGGGGGAGGGTGAGCGTTCGTCAGGAGGCCCGCATCCTCTCGCGCATCCTGCGGATCGGCCTGCTGGTCGCCGTCGCAGCCCAGTTCGCGTGGTCGTTGCGCCCGCCGGCAAGTCACGCGCAGGCGCCCGACCTCGCCCAGGGCCAGGCGCTCTACGAGGCGAACTGCTCCACCTGCCACGGCCTCGACGCCAAGGGCACCCAGAACGGAGTCGCGCTCCAGGGCTTGGGGCCGGCCGCGGTCGATTTCATGGTCAGTTCCGGGCGGATGCCACTCGCGAACCCGGGCGTGCAGCCTCAGCGGGGCGAGCCGAAGTTCACGCGGTCGCAGATCGACGCGCTCGTCGCGTACGTCCAGACGATCGCGCCTGGTGGCCCGGCGATCCCCGAGGTCAACCCCTCCGAAGGTGACCTCGCGCGCGGCAGCAGCCTCTTCCTCGCCAACTGTTCCGGGTGTCACGGGGCCGGGGCCACGGGCGACTCGGTCGGCGGTGGCCAGATCGCACCTTCCCTGTACCCCCCGGATGCCACGCAGTTCGGGGAGGCCATACGGACGGGGCCTGGCCTGATGCCCGCCTTCGGAGACCACACCCTGTCGCAGGCCGACGTCGACTCGCTCGCCCGGTATCTCCTGTGGATCCGCGACAACGGGTCCGAGGGCGGGCTGCAGCTGGGTCGGGTCGGGGCCGTGGCCGAGGGCCTGGTGGCCGTAGTGGTCGGGCTTGGACTGCTGATCCTGGTGCTCCGTCTCACGGGGTCCAAGCTTTGAGCGGCCCGGGACCACGCTCCACGCGGCGGGCCGAGCGCATCGTGGCCGGCTGCTTCATCGTCTCGATCGTCGCGTTCATCGGCCTCTTCGCGGTGTACGTCGGCGGCGGACAGACCCAGGCGGAGGGGGCCCTGCTCTTCGTCGCGCTGGGGGGTATCGGGGCCGGTCTCATGATCTGGTCGAAGAAGCTGATGGCGGACATCCATGATGAGACGCACCCCCGCCAGCCACGCCCATCCGATGCGGACATGGAGAGCGCCGCCGACACCGTGGAGTCCGGCGTCGATGAGATCCGGCGCCGCACCTTCCTGTCGCGTCTGCTCGCCGGTGCGGCCGCCGCCCTCGGGCTGGCGGCGCTGATCCCGATCCGTTCGCTGGGTCGCGCGCCGGGCGACTCGCTCACCTCCACGAAGTGGACCCCAGGGGCGCGACTCGTCTCCGAGACCGGGGAGCTGGTGCGCGCCGACACGCTCGTCGCCGACTCGTTCATCACGGTGTTCCCGGAAGGCTTCGAAGGCTCGGCAGACTCGCAGGCGGTGTTGATCCGTGTCAGCCCGCCCGACCTGCTGCAGCTGCCGCCGGACGGGATGGCCGGAGCCCCCGACGGTCTGGTCGCCTACTCGAAGATCTGCACCCACGCCGGCTGCCCGCTCGGGCTCTACCTGGCAACCGATCACGAGCTGCGATGCCCATGTCACCAGTCGACGTTCGACGTGCTGGACGGGGCCAAGCCCGTGTACGGCCCGGCACCCAAGCCGCTCCCCCAGCTCCCGATCGAGGTCGGCGCCGACGGCATCCTGCGGGCCAAGTCCGACTTCGCCACGCCGGTGGGGCCGAGCTTCTGGAGCGAATCGTGATCATCCGACGCGCCGTGGACGGCATCGACGAACGGCTCGACGCCACCTCCTTCCTCAAGCGGAACCTCCGCAAGGTGTTCCCCGACCACTGGTCGTTCATGCTTGGCGAGGTCGCGCTCTACAGCTTCACGCTCTTGATCCTCACGGGGATCTTCCTGTCGTTCTTCTACGTCGCGTCACCGGAAGCCACGACGTATGCGGGTCCGTACGCCCCGCTGCAGGGTGCAACGGTCTCGCAGGCCTACAACTCGGTGCTGCGCATCACGTTCGACGTGCGCGCCGGGCTCGTGATGCGCCAGACCCACCACTGGGCGGCCCTGGTGTTCATGGCGGCGCTGCTCGCGCACGTGGTCCGGGTCTTCTTCACCGGCGCCTTCCGCAAGCCTCGCGAGATGAGCTGGCTCGTGGGCGTCGGCCTGCTGGTGGCCGGGATCGGCGCCGGCTTCACCGGCTACTCGCTCCCCGACGACCTCCTGTCGGGCACCGGGTTACGGATCATCTACTCCGCGGTGCTCTCCATCCCCCTGGTGGGCACGTGGCTGGCGTTCCTCTTCTTCGGCGGGGAGTTCCCCTCACCCGAACTGCTCCCGAGGATCTTCGTGATGCATATCCTGCTGATCCCGCTGCTGATCATGGCGATGCTCGGCTCGCACCTCGCGATGGTCTGGCACCAGACCCACACGCAGTTCCGCGGGCCGGGGCGCACCGAGGACACCGTCACCGGCACACCGGTCTGGCCCAAGTTCGCCATGAAGGGTGTGGGTCTCGCCTTCGCCACCTTCGCGGTCCTCACGCTCCTGGGCGGGCTGTTCCAGATCAACCCCGTGTGGTTCTACGGCCCGTTCGTGCCCTACACGGCACCCTCGCCGGCGCAGCCCGACTTCTACGTCGGCTGGCTCGAGGGGCTCCTGCGCCTCTGGCCCAACTGGGAGTTCCACGTGTTCGGCCACACGATCGGCGAGCTGTTCCTGCCCGCGGTGGTGGTCCCAGGGATCATCTTCACGCTCATCGCGGTCTGGCCCTTCGTCGAGGCGCGGGCTCGCCACGACACCGCCACGCACCACTTCGCGCAGCGCCCACGGGAGGCGCCGGTCCGAAGCGGCATCGGCGGAGGGGCGATCGCCTTCTTCATCGTGCTGATGCTCGCCGGCAGCAATGACGTCCTCGCGAAGTACCTGCAGGTCGAGGTGGACACGCTGAACACCGTGCTCAAGGTGAGCCTGTTCGTGCTGCCGGTGGTCGTCGGTGCGATCGTGTACGCGGTCTGCCGCGATCTGAAGCGCCGCGGCGCCCACCCCGTGGGATCCCCGGAGCGGGTGACGTTCAGACGGACCGCTGCGGGCGGCTTCGACGAGGACCACGATGACGGCGGCACCGCCGCGGGACAGGCCGGATGAGGGGTCGGAAGGCTTCACGCGCAGCCCTCCTCGGCGGGGTCGTCTTGGCGACGGGCGCCTGCGACGCGCGGTTCGGGATGCCCGGCGGCGCCACGCGGCAGGGGCAGGACATCTTCGACCTGTGGCACGTCTTCATGGTCACCGGGATCGTGGTGGGCGCCATCGTCTACGGCTTGATCGCCTGGTCGCTCATCCGCTACCGGCGGCGTAAGAGCGACGCGGCCGACGCGCTCGGTCGTCAGTTCCGCGTGAACGTTCCGCTGGAGATCATCTACACGGGGATCCCGATCGTGATCGTGGTGGTGCTGTTCGTGCTGTCCTACCGCACCGAGGACAAGGTCGACGCGCTCACGCCGGCACCCGACGTCACGCTGCACGCGCAGGCGTTCGCCTGGGGCTGGCGGTTCTCCTTCGACGATCCGGCGCCCTTCACCGTGGTGAGCGACCCGAGCGGCGAGGGCGTCCCCGGCCCCACGATCGAGCTTCCACGAGGACGGACGGTGCGGGTGGTCCTCACCTCCGACGACGTGATCCACGCGTTCTGGGTACCCGAGTTCTTGTTCAAGCGCGATGCCATCCCCGGCCGGGTGACCTCGTTCGATCTCACGCCGAGCCGCGACGGGACCTACCACGGCGTGTGCGCGGAGTTCTGCGGCCTCAACCACGCCTACATGACGTTCACGGTCAAGGTGGTCGATCCGACGACGTTCGACGCGTGGGCCGCCGCCCAGGCCGCCGCAACCACCTCCGGGGCCGGCGCATGAGCACCACGATCGAGCGACCGCAGACCGCCCCGACGCCGCCCCAGCCGAGCGCGGGCGTGGTCTCGTGGCTCACCACCACGGATCACAAGAAGATCGGGATCGCCTACTGCGTCACTTCGTTCATCTTCTTCCTGGTGGGCGGCGCGCTGGCCGACACGATGCGCCTGGAACTGGCGGAGCCGGGTCGTCAGCTGATCTCGGCGCCTGCCTACAACGGGTTGTTCACGATCCACGGCATCACGATGATCTTCCTGTTCGTGGCCCCGTTCGCGGCGGGCCTCGCCAACTACCTGATCCCGCTGCAGATCGGCGCGCCCGACATGGCGTTCCCCCGCGTGAACGCGCTGTCGTATTGGTTCTTCGCGGGTGGCGGGCTGCTCGTCCTCCTCTCGGGATTCGCCGCGGCCGGGGGCGGGGCGGCGACGGGCTGGACGCTCTATCCGCCCCTGTCCGAGGCTCGGATGTCCCCGGGGGTGGGGCCCGACCTCCTGATCCTCGGGCTGGCCCTGGTCGCGATCTCGACGCTCCTCAACGGCGTGAACATCCTCACGACGACCTTCCTGATGCGGGCGCCCGGCATGACGATGTGGCGGCTGCCGATCTTCACGTGGAACATGATCGTCACCGCGATCCTCGGCCTCGTGGCCTTCCCTCCGGCGGTCGCCGCCTTCGTCCTCCTGCTCCTGGATCGCAGGCTGGGAGGGCATGCGTTCGACCCATTGGGCGGCGGCGATCCGGTGATCTACCAGCACCTGTTCTGGTTCCTGGGGCACCCGGAGGTGTACATCCTGATCCTGCCGTTCTTCGGCGTGATCACCGAGATCATCCCGGTCTTCAGCCGCAAGCCGCTCTTCGGATACACGGGGTTCGTGCTGGCGACGCTGGCGATCGGTGCCCTGTCCACCGGCGTGTGGGCGCACCACATGTTCACGACCGGCGCCGTCGACAACCCCTTCTTCTCGGCCGATGACGTTCACGATCGCGGTCCCCACGGGGGTGAAGTTCTTCAACTGGATCGGATCGATGTGGGGAGGGAAGATCCACCTGCGAACCCCCATGCTCTTCTCGATCGGGTTCCTGCTGAACTTCCTGATCGGGGGCGTCACCGGTGTACTCCTGGCCAGCGCGCCCATCGACTTCCAGGTCGCCGACTCGTACTTCTTGGTCGCCCACTTCCACTACACGATGATGGGCGGCGCCGTGTTCGGGATCTTCGCGGGCATCTACTTCTGGTACCCGAAGATGACCGGGCGGATGCTCTCCGAGAGGATCGGGCGTGGGGTGTTCGCGTTGATGTTCGTCGGGTTCAACCTGACGTTCTGGCCGCAGTTCGTGGTGGGCATGCGCGGCATGCCGCGGCGGATCGTCAGCTACGCCCCCGGGCTCGGTTTCGACACGCCGAACCTCGTCTCGACGATCGGGGCCGGCGTGTTGACGCTCGGCGTGCTGCTGTTCCTCTACGGGCTCTGGGACGCGCGGCGCCATCCGGTCCCCGCGGGACCGGACCCATGGGGCGGATACTCCCTCGAGTGGGCCACGTCCTCACCGCCGCCGGAGCACAACTTCGACGCGCTGCCGAGGATCCGCTCCGAACGCCCCGCGTTCGATCTGCATCATCCGGAGCTGGCGCCGTGAGGATCGGGTCGCGCTACCTCTGGGTGCTGGCGGGCTTCGCCTGGGCTCTGGGGGCGCTCTACTGGGCCATCACGTACGAGTGGACCGGGATGGTGCTCCTCGTGTTCCTCGGGTTCATGCCACTCATCGTGGCCGGTTGGCTCGCGCGGCAGGTGCCCGGCCATACCGGCGGCCCGCAGGACGACCCGCAGGCCGACCCGGACGCCGAGGCGGGCGCGGCGGTCGGCTCCTTCCCCCTGGCCTCCGCCTGGCCCGTGTTCACCGTGCTCGGCGTGATCGTGATCGGCGCCTCGCTCGTCTACGGCCTGATCATCGCGCCGGCCGGGGTCGCGTTGCTGGGATGGTCCGTCTTCGGCTTCATGCGGGACAGCCGGAACTGAAGCGAGGGCTCCCGGGCCCGCCTCAGACCTCGACGGCGCGGATGCACCGCCAGATACGGAGGCTCCAGAGCATGCGGCTACCCCGCTTGTGGAGGCTGAGCAGACCCTCCTTCATGAGGCGCGCGGTGGCCTGCGCCTTGGCGACGAGGTCAGGGAGGGGGAACTCGCGCTCGAGCACCGGCTCCATGTTGTCGCCGAACACGATCCGGGCGGCATCCAGGATGGAGCGTTCGTCCTGGAGCGTGCCGGTGGGCAGGTAGAGCCGTCCCCCTGGCTCCAGGGTGTCGCCGATCGTCTGCAAGAGGGCACGCGGGAGCTCGGCCCCCGTGGGTCCACCGGCCGGGACGTCCTGGAACCAGCCCGTCACCTTCGCGAGCTCGTCGGGGATGCCCGAGACGTCCCCGATCAGCACGTTGGCGCGGACGTCGCGCACGGGCTCCAGGAGGTTCCCCTGGCGGAACTCGCAGATGTCGCTGAGCCCCAGCCGGTCGGCGTTCTCACGAGCGGCCTCCACCGCGGGCCCCGAGAGGTCGCACCCGTAGACCTTCCCCGCGCCGAGCTTCGCGGCCACGAACGCGAGCACCCCGGATCCGCAGCCGACGTCGATGACGGTGTCGCCGGGGGTGATCTCGAGCGCGTCGGCCAGGGTGCGGCTGGTGGTCGTGGGAGAGAAGACCCCAGGTCGGACCAGGACGCTGAACGGGCCGGTACGACCCCTCCACTCCACCTCGTGCGCAGCCATGCTCATCCTAGGGGAAGGCTACACGCAGGAAGCCCTGTCCTGCTAGACGTCCGGGGGGTCGAAGGTCGCATCTTCTCCGGGGACCAGGGCCCCCGATGCCACCAGCTGCGCATCCGCCTCCAAGCGAGCGGCGAGGGAGGCGGTCGGGATCCCGAGATGGCCGTCGGGGTAGACGCCGATGCGCCCGGACGCCCGCCGGAGCAGCGTGGTCGCACCGTGGGCGTTCCCGCGCTGCAGGTGGACGTAGCCGGCGCCCATCTGGGACAGGCCCTTGAAGAACTCCGCATCGCCCGTCCCCCGGGCCTGCTTCCATGCGGTCTCCCATGCCTCGTGGGCGGGGAAGTAGCGCCCGGCCCGCGTGTGCGCCCGCCCGAGCTCGTGGTTCTCCGACAGGCTCAGGTGGTCGAAGTCCTCCAGCTCGAGCTCGTTCGTGGCGCCCCACGCCAGCGGGCGACCCAGTCGATCGCGCGGCCGCTCCGGCTTCTGGCGTTTCTCGCTGGGACCCCCGTCTTGCCCGTGGCCTCCTGTGGCATGACGCCATGCTACCGGGCCGGCTCAGCTCCGCTTGAACTGCCGGATCCGTCGCACCTTCTTCCGGCCGCGGAGCACCTTGGAATCCATCGGGACGACGCTGATCGTGCCGTCGGGCTCCAGGTACGCCACGCGGACCGCGGAGACGTCCCCGATCCCGTGCTCCCTTATCGCCATCTCCACCTCTTCCTGCGCGAGCCCCTCATGGTGGAGCGCCTGGGGCACGTAGTTGCCGTCCTTCACCAGGAGCGTCGGCGCTCCTCCGAACAACCGCTCGGCGGACTGGCTCCGGGATATGGTCCTGACCACCGCGACGTTCAGTACCAGCAGGGTCGCGGCCGCCGTGATCCCCCCGATCAATGAGGTGTCCGGTCCCACCATCGCGTTCTGCACGGCGTTGGCGATCAGCAGGATCATCACCAGGTCACCGATGCTCATCTGCCCCAACTGGCGCTTCCCGAACAGTCGGAGACCGATGATCACCACGAAGTAGACCGCGGCGGTCCGGACCGCGATCTGCCACAGAGGGATCGCCGAGTGGAACATGGAGTCCAGTCTCACCCGGCCGAACGACCGATTCCAGCACGCCGGTTCCGTGGCAGACTCGCGTCATGGAGCCGACGGTCGTCACGCTCGTGCCTCACACGCACTGGGATCGCGAGTGGTACGAGCCGTTCGCGGTCTTCTCCGACCGCCTGGTGGAGATGATGGACACCCTGCTGGACCTGGGCACCGAGGGATTCCCGCACTTCCACCTCGACGGTCAGACGGCGATGATCGACGACTACCTGGCCCGCAGGCCGGAACGCGAGGCAGACCTTCGCAGGATGTTCGCCTCCGGCCAGCTCTCGGCGGGACCTTGGGTCACGCAGATGGACGAGTTCCTCACCTCCGGGGAATCGCAGATCCGCAACCTGGAGATGGGGCTGGCTCGTGCCCGCGAGTTGGCCGGTGACCGTGTCCTGGACGTCGGCTACATGCCGGATCAGTTCGGCCATATCGGTCAGATGCCCCAGATCCTGCGTTCCGCAGGCGTCGAGAGGGCGATGGTGTGGCGGGGGGTCCCCGAGGCCGTCGACCGAACGTCGTTCCTGTGGGAGGCGCCCGACGGCTCCACGGTCACCACGGAGTACATGATGTTCGGCTACTTCAACGGCGAGGCGTTCCACCGCGCGGAGGATCCGGCCGAGCTCGCGGACGTCATGCGCCGCAGCGCGCAGCGGCTCCGTCCCTTCATGGCTGCGGACAGGATGATCGTCATGGTGGGCTACGACCATGCCGGGCCCGACGCCACCCTCCCTCGGCGCGTCGCGGCCGCAGGCGCCCTGGCCCCGGAGCTCCGGGTCACCATCGCCGGGATAGCGGAACACGTGCGCGGCCAGCGTCTCGACGCCATACCCAGGTGGCGGGGCGAACTCCGATCGTCGGCGCGGGCACACCTGCTCCCCAACGTCTACTCCGCCCGTGTCGGGCAGAAGCGCGAACGGGGTCGCGTCGAGGCCCTCATCGAACGCTACGCCGAGCCGCTCGCCGCACAGGCACCCGGTTTCGGATGGCCGCAGGAGGAGCTCGACCGGGCCTGGACGCTGATGCTCTGGAACGGCGCCCACGATTCGGCCTGCGGCTGTTCGCACGACCAGGTCGCGCGCGACGTGGACGCGAGGTTCGCCGAGGTCCGGGCGATCGGCGAGGACATCGTGGAACGCGCGCTGACGTCGTTCGGCTCGCGGGTGGAGCGGGGCGGGGTGATCCGCTACAACCCCTCGCCGTTCGAGCGCGAAGGCGTGCCCGCCAACGGGTGGTCGGTGGTCCCATCGGGCCACGACCCGGACATGGTCGAGGTCGCGCTGGAACCCCTCCCGGACGGAACCGGCGTGAAGGCGGACGGCACCTCGATCCGCTTCCTGGACGAGCCCGACGTCGGCGATCTCTACAACTTCTGCTACGCGGAGGAGGACCAGGTGCCGGCGGCACCCGACAGCCTGCACATCGACGGCCACGAGGTGGAGGCCTCGTGGGACGGACTCCGGGTTCTCCTCCGGCTCGTCCACCGTGCGGACGAGCCGTTCCTCCGGCTCGAGGGCGTGATCCACAACGAACGCCCGGACCACCGGCTCCGTATCCTCGTGGAGCTGCCGACCCCCGTCGAGGGCTCCACGGCGGGCGCGCCGTTCGAACTCGTGGAGCGGCCGCTCATAGGCGAGGGAAGCGCGATCGAAGCCGCCTCCTCCACGTGGCCCGCGCGCGGCGTGGTGATGGCCGGAACCACCGCCGTGTTCCACGAAGGTGTGATGGAGTACGAGGTGGTCGGTGGACGTGCGCTCGCCGTCACGCTCCTACGCTGCGTCGGGCGCATCAGCGCCGAGGTGCTCGCCACACGCCCCTTCGAGGCGGGTCCCCGGACGCCGACCCCGGACGCCCAGATGATGGGCGAGACCCCCTTCTCGCTCGGGGTGTGGGCTGATGCCGAGCACGACGGCCTCCTGCCGCACTGGGAACGGTTCGCGCTGCCGCTGGCCGAGGCCCCGGCGAGCGGGGGCGGCACCCTCCCCGCGGATGGATCGTTCGTGCCGATCGCCGGTGACGCCCAGCTGTCGAACATCCGGCGCGTCGAGGACGTACTGGAACTGCGCCTGTGGAACCCTCATGCCGACCGCGCCTCGGATGCCCAGGTCGGCGGACGAACCTTGCGTCTCGAGCCGGCGAAGATCCTCACGGTCCCCGTCGAGTGATCCCGCCCAGCTTCGGGCCATCCTCAACGCGGTTGGGCAGCGACCCTGCGCGGGGTGGCGGCCCTCAGGAGACCGCCTCATCCTCCTCCGTCGCCGTCAGGTCCTCGAGTACCTCGCGCAGGGTCTCGTAACGGCGATCCCCCAGGTATCGCTTGGTCCTCGTCTCGAGGGCCTGGACCGCACGGGTGGACTCGGCGGCTGCCCGGCGACCGTGCGCGGTCAGGCGCACGATCTTCGCGCGCGCGTCCGAAGGATCGGCGACGCGACGAACGTAGCCGCGGGACTCGAGGTCGTCGACGGTCAGCATCATCCCCTGTTTCGTCATCCTCGCTCGGTTGGCCAGGTCGGTGAGCCGCGTCCCACCACGGCGATCGATGTGCTGGAACACCGCGAGGTGGCCGGCACGGAGGTCGGGGTAGCCCCGCTCCTCCAGCGATGCGACCAGCTCCGCCGCCAGGGCGCGATGGCCCTCCAACAGCAGGCGTCCAAGGTCAGGGGAAGTCATGGGCGTTCATCCTGCCAGCGGCCCACCGGGTGGTCAATCAACCTGACCGATGCGGACGGCCACGGATGCGCGGTGACTCGATAGGCTCCTGGCATGAGCGAGATGATCCTGCCTCCCGAAGATCGGGAGACCAAGCGGCAGCTGCCCAAGCTGCTCGATGCCCGGCGTCGGCTCCTGAAGGGCAACGACCTCACGTCTCGTCACGGCCCCGGGATCGAGGAGCAGACGCCCGGTGCCGGCAAGAGCGGGGCGCTTCGGGCCGCCGTCTTCGGCATCAACGACGGACTCCTCACGAACGCCGCGCTGATCATGGGCTTCGCCGGAGCGAACGCAGAGCCGCAGCCTCATCGTGCTCGCGGGCATCTCCGGCCTGCTGGCGGGCGCGTTCTCGATGGGCGCCGGTGAATACGTCTCGATGCGCGTCCAGCGCGAGATGCTCGAGCGGCTGCTCCACCTCGAATCCCGCGAACTCGAGATGGATCCCGTCACGGAGCAGGCCGAGTTGGCGGACATCTACCGGACCAAGGGCTTCTCCGACGAGCTGTCCGAGCTCGTGGCGGCTGAGGTGATGAAGGATCCGAGGGTCGCGCTGGACACCCACGCGCGCGAAGAGCTCGGGCTCGACCCGGACGAGGGCCTGGGGTCACCGTGGGGTGCGGCCATCTCCTCGTTCGCGATGTTCGCGCTGGGGGCGCTGCTCCCCCTGCTGCCGTTCTTCTTCTGGAGCGGCAAGGGGGCCGAGATCGCCGCGCTCGCGATCACGGCGGCCGCGCTGTGCTCGGTCGGCGTGATCACCGCGCGCCTCACCGGCCGCTCGCCGATCCGCTCGGCCGCGAGGATCCTCGGGATCGGCGTGGCCGCGGTCGCCGTCACCTACGCCATCGGATCCCTCCTGGGTGTGAGCGTCACGGGATGAGCGGCCCCACGTCGGCCGGGCGGTCTCCCGCCGTGGTGATCCGTGAGGCGACGCCCGAGGATCATCTGGACGCGGGCCACGCTACCGCGGAGGCCTACCGTGAGTTCGTCGTGCAGGGTTCCGACTGGGAGGAATACCTGGAGCGGATCCGCGACCTTCCCTCGCGGGCCGGTCGCACGGTGATCCTGGTCGCCGACGAGGGTGGACGACTCCTGGGGAGCGCCACCCTCGAGCTCGATGGACGCACCGAGCTGGAGGCGGAGCCGTTGCCACCGGGTGAAGCGCACATACGCATGCTGGGCGTGCACCCGGACGCGCGTGGCCACGGGATCGGCCGGCGCCTCATGGAGGCATGCGAGGCGCGCGCGATCGAGGCGGGGCGCACCTTGATGTCGCTCAACACGACGCAGCGCATGGTGGCCGCCCAGCGCATGTACGAGTCCATGGGCTACGTGCGAGGCGAGGACGAGGTCTTCCCTGACGGCTTCGTCCTCCTGAGCTACGCGAAACGCTTGGCGCCCTAACCTGACTGCCCGGGCGGCACGACCTCGCCCGAGGCCAGCAGGACGCCGTCCCGTAGCTCCGCCTCGACCAGGCCGCCCCGGAACTGCTGCTCGTAGAGGCGCGCGTAGAGCCCGCCGCGCGCCAGGAGCTCGTCGTGCGAGCCCCGCTCCACGACGCGGCCGCGGTCGATCACGAAGATCACGTCGGCCTTGAGGATCGTCGAGAGCCGGTGCGCGATCGCGATCGTGGTCCTTCCTTCCATCAGCGGCTCGAGCGCGGACTGGACCAGGCGCTCCGACGTCGTGTCGAGCGAGGACGTGGCCTCGTCCAGGATGAGGATCCGGGGGTCCTTCAGGACGACGCGGGCGATGGCGAGACGCTGCTTCTCGCCACCCGAGAGCTTGTACCCGCGCTCGCCCACGATCGTGTCGTACCGCTCGGGCAGCTCCATGATGCGGTCGTGGATGTTGGCGGCGCGCGCGGCCGCCTCCATCTCCTCCTGGGTCGCGCCGGGGCGTCCGTACATCAGGTTGCGCCGGATCGTCGTGTGGAACAGGTAGGTCTCCTGGGTCACCACGCCGATCATGTCGCCCAACGATTCCAGTGCATAGCGGCGCACGTCGAGATCGTCGATCAGCACCCTCCCCCGCTGGACGTCGTAGAGGCGGGGCACCAGATAGGTAACGGTCGTCTTGCCGGCGCCGCTGGGACCCACCAGCGCCGCGAGTTGACCCGGCTCGATCTCCAGGCTGACGTCGTCGAGCGTCCACTCGCGCGGAGCCTCGTTCGCCAGGGCGAGATCCTCGGGGGTCGGCATGGGCTGGTCCGGCGGAGTCTCGTAGCGGAACCGCACGTGGTCCAGGACCACCTTGCCCCGCACGTGCGTCAGGTCCGGGGTCACGGCGTCCGGTGGGTCTGCGATCTCGTGGTGCATGTCGAGGTACTCGAAGATCCGGTCGAACAGCGCGAAGGAGGCCTGCACGTCGGTGGAGACCTGGAGCATCGATCCGATCGGGAAGAACAGTCGCGACTGCAGCGTCGTGAAGCCCACCAGGATCCCTGCCTGGATCGGCTTCGCAGGGGTCCCGCTGTTGCACCCACCCGGCCACCAGGTAGACCAAGGCCGGGGTGATGGAGAAGAAGGTGCTCACGACCGCGAAGAAGGATCGTCCGATCATCGTCTGGCGGATCTGCAGGCCGGTGAGCCGCTGGTTCTCCTCGTCGAATCGGGCGATCTCGTGGCGCTGGCGCCCGAACGACTTCGACAGCAGGATGCCGCTCACGCTGAGCGTCTCCTCGGTGATCGAGGTCATGTCGGCCATCGTCCTCTGCGTGCTCGTGGCCACCTCACGACGAGCCCGCCCCACCTTCACCGTCAGCCAGAGGAACAGCGGCAGCAGCGCGATGGACAGCAGGGTCAACGGCACGGAGAGGATCAGCATCGCGACGAGCGTGCTGATGATCGTCACCAGGTTCGACAGCACGTTGGAGGCGGTGTCGGTCACCACCGTCTGCACGCCCCCCACGTCGTTCGAGAGCCGGGACTGGATCTCTCCCGTCCGCGTGGTGGTGAAGAACCGCAGGGGCATGAACTGCAGGTGGGCGTAGAGCGCGTTGCGCAGGTCCTGCATCACCCGAAGCCCGACGACGTTCGCCAGGTAGGTCTGGCCGATGCCCAGCACGCTGGTGATGATCGGGATGGCGATCATGAACGCGACGTACCGATAGAGCAGGGGCAGGTTCGGGCATGCCTGCCCGCCGCACGTGTTCGCGGGGGGGCTGCCGAACAGCGCGTTGTCGAACACCTTCACGATCAGCAACGGGTTGACCACGCCTAAGGCCGAGGTGATGACGATGAGCACGGCGACGACGACGACCTTCGCGCGGTAGGGGCGGAAGGTCGAGACCACCCGGCGGACGGTGGCGCGGTCGATCGGACGCGGCTCGGTCTCCTCCGGGCGCACGGCGAAGAAGCTGCGGTGTCGACCCATGACGCCCAGCATACGGGCGCCCCGCGCTAGGGTCGGGCGTCAGGCTCGGGGTGGCGAGACCTCTCGTCGAGGTGCGTCGGTTCCGCCGGCGAGCGCACGCGCCCGGATCAGGACCGCGTCCAGCATCGGAGGGGTCAGCGTTCCCGTGAAGGTGTTCTGCTGGCTGGGGTGGTAGCAGCCCAGCAGCCGCAGCGACCCGATCGTCGCCTCCGCCCCATGACCGAAACGCGGCTTGGGCCGCGCTATCGGGTTACCGGAGGACAGCGCCCGCAACCCCCCGTCCCACGCGTAGGCGCCCAGCGCCACGATCACCCGCAACCGCTCGAGCGCCTGGATCTCGCGCTCCAGGTAGGGCAGACAGCGATCGCGCTCCTGGGGCGTGGGGCGGTTCCCCGGCGGAGCGCAACGGTTCACCGCGGAGATCCAGACGTCGCCCAGCGCCAGACCGTCGTCGCGCGCCTCCGAGGTCGGTCGGTTCGCCAGGCCGACGCGGTGGAGCGCCGCGTAGAGGAAGTCTCCGGATCGATCACCGGTGAACATCCGCCCCGTCCGGTTCGCGCCGTGCGCGGCGGGGGCCAGACCGAGGATGAGGATGCGCGCCCGGGGATCGCCGAAGGCCGGCACGGGCCGCCCCCAGTAGGTCTGGTCGGCGAACCTGGCCACCTTCTCGATCGCGATCCGTTCCCGCCAGGCCACCAGTCGTGGGCAGGCGCGACAAGCGACCACCTCGCGTTGGATCCGCGCGAGCCTCTGCGCGGTCATGCCGGCAACAGGATGCGCACGGTCACGCCCGCATCCGCTCCCTCGTCGCCGCCCAGTCGTCGTAGCCGCCGGGGAACGCGAAGGCACGTCCGTCGCGCACCTCGACGATCCTGTCCGGGATGCGGTCGAGCAGGTAACGGTCGTGGCTGATGACGATGACGGTGCCGTCGTAGGACTCGAGCGCGGATTCCAGCACCTCCATCGACTCGATGTCGAGGTGGTTCGTGGGCTCGTCGAGCAGGAGACAGTTGGCCCCCGACAGCATCAGCAGACACAGCTGCAGCCGCGTGCGCTCGCCTCCCGAGAGCGAGCCGACGGGCTGCCGCATCTGGTCGTAGCGGAACAGGAACCGTCCGAGCAGAGAGACGGCGTCTTCCTCGTACATCGGCTTGGCGTTGCGCACGAACTGGATCGGCGTGAGCTCGGGCGGCTCGGTCTCGTGCCCCTGCGCCAGGTAGCCGAACTCCACCGCCGGCCCCGCCCAGCGCGCGCCTGCGTCCGGCTCGCGCAGGCCGGCGAGCACGGTCCCCAGGACCGACTTGCCGGCTCCGTTCGCGCCGATCACGCCCACACGCTCGCCGCGGTAGATCTCAACCGAGAGATCCAGCAGCACGGGATCGTCGCCGAACGCCACGGTCACGTCACGCAGCGTCACGACCTTGTTCCCTCCACGTGACGCGGCACGCATCTCCAGAGCGATCTTCCGTCGTTCGAATACGGGCTTGTCGATCTTGTCCATACGGTCGATCTGACGCTGCTTGTTCCGCGCCTGCTTGATGTGGCGTTCGTTGACGACGATCGAGGCCCACAGCTCGAAGCGTTTGATCGCCTCCTCCAGCCGGGCGATCTCCTTCTGCTGCGCCACGTAGAGCTGCTGCTGGCGGATGAGCGCGATCTCCTTCGCGACCGCGAAGGCGCTGTAGTTGCCCGGCCAGCTGGTCGCGGTTCCCCCGTCCAGTTCGACGATCGTGTCCACGGTCTCATCCAACAGGTAGCGGTCGTGCGAGACGGTGACCACAGCGCCATCGAAGCCGTGCACCAGTTCCTCGAGCATCGCCCGGCGGTCGGCATCCAGGTGCGTCTCCGGCTCGTCCAGGAGCAGGAGGTCGGGCTGGCGGATCAGGCACGCTGCGAGCGCCACCAGTTTGCGCTGACCGCCCGAGAGCGCCGTCGTCGGCAGCTCGAGGGCCGCCTCGTCGAGTCCGAGCGACCGGAGCAGCGCTCGTGCCTCCCCCGCCAGGCCCGCACCGCCCGCCGCCACCCAGCGGTCGAGCACAGCCTGCTGTCTCGCCAGCACCCGTTCCATCCTGGCCAGGTCGCTCACCACCTCAGGACGGCCGAGTTCGGCCTCGGCGGCCCGCAGTTCGGCGTCCAGGCCCGCCACGTCGGGGCGGGCGGCCAGCACGGTCTGCTCCGCCGTTCGCCCGTCGCCGTCGGCGTGCTGCTCCAGGTAGGCGGTCACCAGGCCCTTGCGTCTGACCACCTCGCCGGCGGTGACGTCGACGCTTCCCTCGACGATGCGCAGGATCGTCGACTTCCCGGCGCCGTTGGGACCGACGATCCCGATCCTGGCCCGATCCGGGATCTCGAGATCGACCCCCCGCAGGACCGGCCATGCGGCGTAGGACTTCTCCACTCCGATGAGGCCGACGGCGATCATGGTGAGACCGCGGGACCGTGCGTGAGCCTCCCCGGGCCGGGGTCGCGGAGCCAGGCGTCGAAGGCCGCCCTGCGGGCCGGCCATTCCTCGTCGATCATCGAGAACCAGGCGGTGTCGCGGTTGCGCCCCTTCACGATCATGTGCCGACGGAAGGTGCCCTCGTAGGCGAACCCGAACCGCAGCGCGGCCGCCCGCGAGCGCGCGTTCAGGGCGTCGCACTTCCACTCCACGCGCCGGTTCCCGAGCCCTTCGAACGCCTCGGTGAGCAGCAGGTAGATGGCCTCGGTGGTCAGCGTGGTCCGCTGGACGCGCGGCGCGAACCAGATGTGACCGAGCTCCACGCGACGCATGGCGGGATCCACGTTGAGGAAGCTGACCATGCCCACCGCGATCCCCGAGGACCGTTCCTGAACGGTCAAGAACAGCGGGTCCTCCGACCCCGACAGGCCGGCCAGCCATCGGCCCATCTCCGTCGCATCCGCGAATGGCCCGTAGGGCATGTACGTCCAGAGCGCCTCGGCCTCGGGCGCGCCGTGGGATCCGGCGAAGAGCTCCGGGGCCTGGAGCTCGGCGTCGATCGGCACCAGCGCCACCGTGGCCCCCTCGAGGGACCGGCGCACAGGTCGACGCGCGTCGGCTCCCGCGACCCGTGGGCCCAAGGGAAGGTCATCCCGGTTCGGCATCGCGTCAGGCTACCGCGGCTGCGCGGGGCGCTGAAACGAACGGGCTCAGACGCGGAGGTCGCGGAAGCGCCCCGCGGCGGACTCGAACGGATCCAGCGGGTCCATCAACCCCTCGATCGTCCCGAGCAATCCCTCGAACCCACCCAGGTCCGGGGCTTCTTCGCGGAGCCGGCGCGAGAGGGCGAGAGCACGATCGAGCCCCGCGGCGCACGCCACCCAGACCTCCTCCGTCTCCGGCCTGCGCCACGTCGGCATCAGCTGGACGGCCCGCTGCAGATGGCCCTCGTACTCCGCCAGCGCGTCGGGCAGGGGGCGTCCCGGCAACCGGGTCGAGGGCATACAGTCCGTGAGGGCCGCCTTCGCAGGCTCGACCTCGCCCAGCACGGTCGCGAAGGCCGTCTCCGCCGCGTGAAGCTCGTGCGGCAGGCGGCGTCGTCGGAACATCAGCGCAGCCCCGCAGCGGCCAGTCCCGGCACGATGGTCTCGGGATCGTTCGTGGCGATCGCGTCCAGGCCCCAGCGGACCAACACCACCGCGGCCGCCGGATCGTCCTCGACCCAGGTCCCCAGCCGGAGACCCAGTGCATGGACCTCCGCTGGGAAGCTCGTCCCGGCCTCGCGCACCCGCTCCACGAACGGCAGGACCCAGGCATGACCCTGATCGGCGGCGTAGCTCGCCGCGACCCGGGCGTCCACCGAGTACTCGGTCAGCAGGCCCGTGGGAAGGTCGGGCGCCAGGGTCCGCGCGTGGGCGATGGAGAACGGATTGAAGCTCGACACCAGCGCCATGCCGGAGAAGCCAACCTGGTCGAGGGCCCGCACGGTTGCCTCCACCGCCCTCTCACGGTCGTGTTCGAAGTCAGGCTCGCCCGGGATGTTCTTGATCTCCACGTCCACGCCCACCCGCCCGGAACAAAGCGAGAGCACCTCGTGCAGGGTGGGCACCTCGGCGACCCCACCATCCCGCAGATCGATCCGCAGCGTCTTCAACTCGGGGAGCGTGAGATCCCGGACCAGCCCCTCACCGTCCGTCGTGCGGGAGACATCCGGATCGTGCATCACCACCGCGGTGCCGTCCGCAGCGATCCTCACGTCGAACTCCACGGCGTCCGCGCCCATCGCGATCGCCCGCTCGAACGCCGGCAACGTGTTCTCCGCCTCCCGCGCGGAGGCACCACGGTGGGCAACGATCAGCGTGCTGGTCCCTTGACTGAACGGCTGTTCAGACACTAGGCTCCTCCCACGCGCACGGTTGGTGTCCCGGCCCGGCGAACGGTGATCCCATGATTGAACCGAAGTTCAGGCATGACCCCCGCGGCTCCACGTGGATCGAGCTGGCCGCCTGCATCGGTGAAGACCCCGAGCTCTTCTTCCCCGTCGGCACCACCGGACCCGCGGTCCGGCAGGCTCGAACGCGCGAAGGCCGTCTGCAACACGTGCCCCGTCATGGGTGACTGCCTCCGTTGGTCGCTCGACACGTGCCAGGACGCGGGGGTATGGGGCGGGCTCGACGAGGAGGAGCGCCGGGTGATCCGCCGCCAGCGCCGGCGCGAGGCCGCCGAGCGCGAGGCCGCCGCGCAGGCTGCATCCGGGGATCTGGATATCGCGTCCGAGCTCACCGCCGTCGCCGGCTGACCCGGCCCCGCTCACACCGTCGATGACGGGCAGAGATGGCTGATCGTGCATGCAGCGCAGTCGGGCTTCCGCGCCTGACAGATCGCGCGACCGTGGTCGATGAGCTGGTAGGTGAACGGGAACCAGTCCTTGCGGGGCACCAGCCGCATGAGATCCCGCTCGATCTTGTCGGGATCGGACTCCTCGCTGAAGCCGAGGCGGTTCGCTAGTCGCCGCACGTGGGTGTCCACAGCGATCCCCTCGACCTTGCCGAACCCGTTGCCCATCACGATGTTGGCCGTCTTGCGCGCCACCCCTGGAAGGGTGATGAGGTCCTCCATCGTGTCGGGCACCTCGCCGCCGTAGACCTCCACGATCCGCGCGCAGGCGCCTCGGATCGACTTGGCCTTCTGGTTGTAGAAGCCGGTGGAGCGGATGTCCTCGCGGAGCTCGTCCTCCGGCACGGCGAGGTAGTCGGCAGGTCCACGGTACTTCCTGAACAGATCCTTGGTGACGATGTTGACCCGCTCGTCGGTGCACTGCGCCGACAGGATCGGTGGCTATCAGGCATTCGAACGGCGTAGTGAAGTTCAGCGCGACCTTGGCGTCGGGATAGGCCTTCTTCAGCCGCTTGATGATGACCGGCGCCCGGGCGTCGATGGGCGACTCCCGGGATATCGTCGAGGCGGCGGGCATGCGGCCAGGGTACCGGCCGGCTCAGGCGCCCGCCACCGGCGCGAGTCCCAGCTCGAACCCCTCGCCCGGCTCATGGTGGATCCAGTCGCCGCCGAGCATCACGTGGACCCCGCCCACCCCCGCCGTTTCCCATGTGCGGCCGTCTCCGACCATGGCCGTGTTCTCGTCGATCCCGACGAGACGCACCCCGGTGGGAACCTCCGAAACGATGAAATCGGTGAGCCCGGGCGCGAACCCATCCAGCGCGTCCCAATGCGGTCCGAACCAGGTCCCCGGGAACAGCCGGAGTCCGGTCTGGAGGAGCTCCTGATCGAGCTCCTGCCTGGAGCTGTCGGGCGCGATGTCTCCCAGACACGCGACCCCCGCGCTGCATCCGGCGTAGGCGGTCCCCGCATCGAGGGCCGCAACGATCGCGTCCCAGGCGGGTGTCCGCTGCAGCGTCGCTGCCAGGTACGCGGGGTTCCCTCCGGAGAAGTACACGGCCGACGCGCTCCCGATGGAGCCCACGATCGCGGGGTCGCGCGCGTCCTCACGGGTCTTGAGGGGTACGACCTCGGCGTCGATCCCGAGACCCTTGTAGTGGGCAAGCCCCTTGCCCGCCCACATGTCGAACACGTCGTCGCCCTCGGCGGCCGAGGCCGTGGGGAAGATCAGGACCGGTCCGTCCGGTGCGGCCGGTCGCCCCACCAACCACCGGTCCACGGAGGTCGACCACGGATCGAACTCTCCGGATCCGAGCAGGGCGTACGCGCGGGGGCTCACCGGAGCCCCTCCGGGCGCAGCTCCGGATCGAGCGCCGCCCCGAGCTCCACCGTGGTCTGCACCACCGCCTCCATGTCCTCGGCCTCCGTTCTGAAATTCACGACGCACGTCCTCAAGACGAACCTATCCTGCAGGATCGCGTTGGAGAAGAAGACGCGGCCGTCCAGATGTACCTCCGTCATGATGCCGCTGATTCAGCAGGCTGAGGTACGCCTCGCGCGCCTCGGGATCGGCATCGGGGAGCCCGGGTGGTACGTACCGGAAGCACGTGACGGATAGCCCGACGGGCGCCATCAGCTCGAGGTCGTCGCGATCCTCGACCAACGCTCCGAGGTAGCGCGCCAGTTCCGCGTCGTGGGAGATGCGCCTGCCGTACGCGTCACGACCGTGTGCCAACAGCGAGACCCACACCTTGAGCGCCCAGAAGCTCCGGCTGAAGTTCGGACCGAGCCGGCCCATGTCGAGCCCGTGGTGCGTCGCCTCCTTGTCCTGCACCGTGTAGCTCGCGTACATATCGAAGGATCCCTGCAGCTGGGACATGTCACGCAGGACCACGCACCCGCCTGCATGCGGGGTGTAGAGCCACTTGTGCGGATCGAACGCGATCGAGTCCGCGCGATCGATCCCGGCGAACAGGGGCCGTAGATCCTCGGCCAGCATGGCGGGGCCGCCGTAGGCCGCGTCGACGTGGAACCACAGGCCCTCCTCCCCACAGACGTCGGCGATCGCATCGAGCGGGTCGACCACGCCGGTCGCGGTGGTACCCGCCGTTCCCACCACGGCGAACGGCGCCAGACCGGCGGTTCGATCCGCGACGATCTGCTGCCTCAGCGCATCGACCCGCATGCGGTATCCCTCCACCGGGATGTGGCGGACCTGGTCCAGTCCGATGCCCAGCGCGTCCGCGGCCCGATCCGACACGACGTGCGTCTCCTCCGACAGGTAGAGCACCAGCGGAGGACCGGCCGCGACGCCCGCACGCCGCACGTCCCAGCCGGCGCGCCGGTCGCGGGCGACCTTCAGCGCGATGAACGTGGCCATGGCGCCGCCGGAGGTGATCTCGCCGCCGGAGCCCTCCGGCAGCCCGAACACGTCCTGCGCGAACCAGCGGCACAGATGCAGCTCGATCTCGGTGGCCGAGGGAGCGAGGACCCAGCCCCCGACGTTCATGTTGACGCCGGAGGCGAGGAGGTCGGCCACCGCCCCCGGCACGGTCCCCGCGCCGCTGACGTACGCCATGAATCGAGGGTGCCCGAGATAGGCAGAGTGCTCCAGGATCACGCTCCCTAGGTACGCCAGCAGATCGCCATCCGCCATCGGCGCATCGGGCACGTCCATGGTCACGGCCTCGCGAACCTCATCAGCCGTCCAACGCCGCACCACCGGCTCGTTCGGCAGCCGCTGGAGAAGTGTCTGCCAGATATCGACGGCGCCCTCGGCGAACGCGCGCGCCCGATCGGGATCCCAATCCAGGTCCCGGATGGGCGCGGGTCGCGCCCTCGTCATGCCGTTCCCTTCTCCGCCGCGAGCGAGTAGTACTCGTCCTTCATCGCGCGGCGGAAGATGTCCTCGCCGAACGCATCGATCATCCCTCCCACCTGGGAGTCGTGGGCCGCGATCGCCCGCAGCTTCCGCTCCAGGATCTCGGGCGGGAGCGGGAAATCGATCCCCAGCTCGTCGCGGGGCGTGACCGGCGGCGTTCCCGGGCGGAAGATGTTGAACCGGTTGTAGAGGGGGACGAACTCCGCCGCCCACTCGGGCGTGTTGGTGGCGTAGTAGAGGCGGGCGCCAGCCGGCGCGGCCTCGTGGAAGGCCCGCGTCGCCCAAGCCGAGACCGTCTTGTGCGCAGCGTGGCCGGTCATCCCGTCGGGCCCGAACGTGAGGACCGTGTCGGGTCTGTACCGCTCGCGTGAGGTCGAGGACGCGGTCGTACCCGCCTTCAGGCAGGGGCGTATCCATGTCGATGTCCGGCAGGTCCAGCCAGACGTGCTCCGTCACACCGAGGATCTCGAGGCAGCGCATCAGCTCCGCCTCGCGGACCGCTCCCATGGTCTCGCTGGGCCAGCGATCTTCGTCGAGCGAGCCGCCCTCGCCGCGCGTGGCCGTGACGCATACGACCCGCTCCCCCGCGTCCACGGCCGCGGCCATCAGCCCGGCCGCGAGATAGGTCTCGTCGTCGGGGTGGGCCCACACGCCCAGCATCGTTCCCAGTTCCATCTCCCGGATCACCCCCGGCGAATCCTACGGCCGGACACGGCGATCGGGCGAGTGTTCAGGCGTTGCCCGGCAGGAGCCGCTTGCCGCGATAGGTGGGGAACGTGATGTCCGTGTGTTGCCAGCACCGGCGAGCGGGGTTGTAGACGGAGAGCCGGGTGTTGCAGCCGGAGGCCTCGCACACGCGGCCGGCGCCGTGAGTCTTCGATGGGGGTGGCAGGTGCCCGGGGTGGGTTCCCTGCATGCGGGGTTCCTGCATCGATCTCCTCCTCGGTCAGGAGGGGTTCGCCACCACGCGGGACAGGGTTCGACTCAGCCGGAGAGGTCGAGATCGTGGATGAGGCCCAGGATCTTCTCCTGGAGATCCGGGGGCAGGTCGTCGCCCCCACACTTCGACCCGATCATCACCTTGAGGTGACGTCGGAACTCGGCCCGCTGCATGCAGGGGTCGCAGCGCGTCAGATGCAGCTCGATCTGGCTGCTGACGGCGACGTCGGCCTCGCCGTCGAGGAAGCGCTGGATCTCTTTGAGGGTCTCTTCGCAGTTGGAGCCGCGCTCAGCCATCCACCAATCCTCGCTCGCGAGCCGTTTGCCACAACGCCTTCTCCAGCGCTTTCCTTCCCCGATGCAGGCGTGACATCACCGTGCCGATCGGCGTTTCCATGATCTCGGCGATCTCCTTGTAGCTGAACCCCTCGACATCGGCCAGCAGCACGGGGATGCGGAAATTCTCCGGCAGCGACTCCAGGGCCTGCTTGACATCGGCATCGGGGATGCGGTCCAGGACCTCGTTCTCCGCCGAGACCTCGACGTTGCGACCGCCCAGGCGGTCGTAGAGGTACCACTCGTCGACGTCGTCGGGACCCTCCACGATCTGCGGCTGCCGCTGCTTCTTGCGGTACGTGTTGATGAAGCTGTTGGTGAGGATCCGATAGAGCCACGCCTTGAGGTTCGTCCCCTCCTGGAAGCCGGCGAAACCACGGAACGCGCGCAGGTACGTGTCCTGGACGAGGTCCTCGGCGTCCGTGGGGTTGCGGGTGAGCCGCATGGCCGCTCCGTACAGGCTGGGCAGCAGGGGAAGCACGTCGCGCTCGAACCGCTCGCGCAACGCGGCGTCGTCGGTCGCCGCCTGGGCCATCGGACGCCACCTCCCCTGTCGATGCACTTCGTTCCGGACCATGCGAACCGGTGGCCACAGTATCCAGGATTCTCTTCGCGGGGCGGCTCCCGCACCCGCTCGCGTGTGTGAACCTTCAGTAACGAGCCGAACGGACCGACTGTCATATCTCCCGACCCGGTGGGAAGATGGGTGCAGCATGCCCGACGACAACGACCGCAACCCGTTCAATCGCCGCTCCAACGGCGACGGTTCCGGGGGCCCCGGCGCCCCACCACGACCCCGCGCGGGGTCCTGGGTCGCTATCGCCCTGGTCGCCCTGCTCGGCGTCTTCCTGTTCCAGAGCTTCGTGAGCCACGCGTCCAGCAGGAACATCTCGTACAGCGAGTTCCAGAACGCCGTCACGAATGGGGACATCGTCTCCAGTGCAGATTCGCCCGTGCAGGTTTCGGATACTTCGATCACGGGAGAGATCAAGACGGGCAGCGGCCAGGAGAGGTTCGCCGCGACGCTGCCGGGGAATTTCCAGATCGACACCACGTTCACGGACTGGCTCACGAGCAACGGCGTGACGTACGAGTTCCAGCAGCCGAGCGTGTTCACCCAGCTGCTGATCCAGGTGCTGCCGTTCCTGCTGCTGATGGGGCTGCTGTACTGGTTCGTGATCCGCCGGATGAACGCGGGAGCAGCCGGCGCCCTCAACATGGGCAAGAACAAGGTCAAGATCTACGACCGCAAGGAGATGAAGACCACGTTCGCCGACGTGGCCGGCGTCGACGAGGCGAAGGACGAGCTCCGCGAGATCGTCGAGTTCCTTTCCAACCCGAAGAAGTACCAGCGGCTGGGCGGACGCATCCCCAAGGGCGTGCTCCTGCTGGGGCCTCCCGGGATGCGGCAAGACCCTGCTGGCCAGGGCCGTGGCCGGTGAGGCGAACGTCCCCTTCTTCTTCATGAGCGGCTCTGAGTTCGTCGAGATGTTCGTGGGCCTGGGCGCGGCGCGGGTGCGCGAGCTCTTCCAGCAGGCGAAGGAGAAGGCGCCGGCACTGGTCTTCCTGGACGAGATCGACACGATCGGCAAGGGCCGCGCCGGCGTGAGCGGCGCCGGCTTCGGCGCCCACGACGAGCGCGAGCAGACCCTCAACCAGCTCCTGGTCGAGATGGACGGCTTCGACGCGAGCAAGGGCGTCATCATCATGGCCGCCACGAACCGCCCCGACGTCCTGGATCCCGCCCTCGTGCGCCCCGGCCGCTTCGACCGGCAGGTCGTGGTGGACCGCCCCGACCTGAAGGGCCGCGAGGAGATCCTGCGGGTGCACGCCCGCGGCGTGGCCCTGGGCAAGGACGTCGAGCTCCACACGATCGCGGCGCGCACCCCGGGCTTCACCGGCGCCGACCTCGAGAACGTCGTGAACGAGGCCGCGCTGCTCGCGGCCCGCAGGGAGAAGAACGCTGTCAGCGAGGACGAGCTCGAGGAGGCGATCGACCGGGCCTCGATGGGCCTGGAGCGCAAGTCGCGCGTCATGAGCGAGAAGGAGAAGACGCGCGTCGCCTTCCACGAGATGGGCCACGCGCTGGTCGCCCACTACTGCGAGAACCTCGACCCGGTCCACCGCATCACGATCATCCCGCGCGGCACCGCGGCGCTGGGGCTCACCATGACGCGGCCGCTCGAGGACCGCTACCTGGCCACCGAGCCCGAGCTGAAGGACATGCTCGCGTTCGCGATGGGCGGACGTGTCGCCGAGGAGGTCGTGTTCGACGAGATCTCCACCGGGGCACAGAACGACCTGGAGAAGGCGACGCAGATCGCCCGGGCCATGGTCTCCGAGTACGGGATGAGCGACAAGATCGGCCCGCAGTCGTTCGGTCACGACGACCCCAACGCGTTCTTCGGCACCGGGGCGAAGGTGTCGGGCGCCACGGCGCAGACGATCGACGAGGAGGTCGCGCGCCTCCTGAACGATGCCCATCAGCAAGCCGAGCGGCTGCTGCACCAGCATCGCGACCTGCTCGACAGCCTGTCCCGACTGCTGCTGGTGGTGGAGACGATCGACGGCGCCGACCTGCTGGCCTACGCCTCGGGGTCCAAGGTCATCCCCGATCCGGATGTGCTTCGCCGCGAGGGCGAGGAGCGTACCCGGCAGGAAGAGGCGGCGGCGGCCGCAGCGGCGGCCGCTCAGCCCGCCCCCCCGCCGTCACAGGGATCGACGGCGCCTCGCATCGCGCTGCCGCCGGCACCGCCGATGCCCACGAACTAGCCGCGGCGACGGCCGCGGTGGAGCGATTCAGTGCCGGTGGTCGGAACCGTGATCGTGCTGTTCGGGCGGGCGAGGGTCGAGGACGAGGTCCCAGCGGTCGCGCCACCGGTCCAGGAAGCGGTAGTAGTTCCGCTTCGACAGGCGCTCCCGCTCCTCGGGTGAGGTTCCGAACCACATCCGGTGCTCGTGCTTGATCACCGGCACGTCGACGACCAGGGTGGACAGGCCCAGATCCTTCACCCGGAACGAGTACTCGATGTCGGCGGTGCGGTACCACCGGAACTTCTCGTCGAAGAGGCCGGCATCCAGCAGCCGCTCTCGGCGCATCGCCATGAAGTAGCCCTCCACGGCGTCGCAGGGCCCGGGTCCCGGGGCCTCGTCGAACTCGCGCAGATCCTGCGTCACGATCCCGAGAGGGCCCGGCGATCCCGACCGAGTCATCGGCCAGCGCCGCCTCCAGCGGCCCGAACACGTCGCCCGTCGCCTCGATCGACCCGTCGAGCACGAACACGAGGCGCCCGGCGGAGCGCTTCAGGCCCGCGTTCCGGGCCGCGCCCCAGCCGGTGCCCTCCTCCAGTCGGACGACCTCCACGCCCGTCTCCGAAGGCGTCCTCGTCTGACCCGGTGACGTCGGCCACCACGTAGCGGACGTCGCGGGCACCCTGGTGCGCGCGGAACGAGGCGACGGCGCGCCCGATATCCTCGGGCCACCCCTCGCAGACCCAGTGGATGCTGACGTCTGCGGTGGGGGCCTCGACCAGGAGGCTGGCCACGTCGGCGGCGCGCATCGGGCCGTCCGTCGGGGAGGGTTCCGTGACGGCGGCCTCGAGCGACCAGCCCTCGGGGCCGTCCCGGACGGTCCAGCCCATCTCGGCGATGCGATCCCGGAGCGCGTCGGCCTCTCCGAAGTTACCGGCGGCGCGCTCCTCCGCGCGCCGCGAGGCGAGGCTCAACGACCTCCGCGGGGGGCTCAGGCATCCGCGTGCCTCGCGAGGAAGTCGAGCACGACCGCGTCGGCGACCTCGGCCTGTTCTGAGTGGTAGAGATGCCCGGCGCCCTCCAGCCAGCGAAGCTCCGCGCCGGGGATCCGCTCGGCGAGGATACGGGCGTTGGCCGGGGCCACCGTCCGATCGTCGGTGCCGTGCAGGACCAGCGTGGGTGCTCCTAAGTCCGGAAGTCGGTCGTAGACGTCGAACCCCTGCATCGCCACCCATTGTCTCCGCTGACCCTCCGGATGTTGCATCTGTTCTCTGCCGACCCGAAGATCCTCCGCCACGTGCTCCGGGTGATCGACCGCGAAGCGCTCGCCGTACAGAGCCAGGTAGGGCCTGTCCTTCGGCACCTTCTCGGTCTCGCGGACGGCATGGGTCCCGCCGCAGTGCGTGCAGGCCAGGATCAGCGCGCGGAGGCGGTGCGGCGCGGTGAGCGCGAACTCCTGCGCCACCATCCCTCCGAAGGACTGCCCGTAGACGTGCGTGCGCGGCGTCTCCAGATGTTCCAGGAGCGACACGGCATCATCCACGAAGGTCGCCATGGTGCTGGCGTCAGGGGGGTCATCGGAGCGGCCGTTGCCGCGATGGTCGTACGCGATCACCCGATGGGCGGAGGCGAGGCGGGGGACGTTTCGGCGCCATCCCGGAAGATCGCCACCCAGCCCCTCCATCAGGAGCAGCGGCGGGAGGGCTCGGTCCCCGTGGAGCTCGAAGTAGATGCGTCCGCCATCCCGGAGGGTCAGGGATGGCATCAGCCCGGCCCCTCGGCAGGGATGATCAGACCGTGGTGGCCTGCGTGGCCCGCCGCAGCCGGCCGGCCATGGCCTGCAGCGTCTTCACCGCGATCGAAGGGTGCTCCTGCATCAGCCCACGGAAGACCCACTCGGTGAGCCCGAGCAGCCTGACGTCGGTGGTGGCGGTGACCGTGGCGGTGCGAGGCCCGCCGTCGAGGAGCGCGATCTCACCGAAGAAATCCCCAGGGCCCAAGCTGGCCTTCTTCTTGCCGCCGATCGTGACGTCGGCGGTACCGTCGGCGATCACGAAGAGCCCGACGCCGGGCTCCCCCTCGCGGGCGACGACGGTCCCGGCCGGGTGGTCGATATCTTCGACGCTCCGCGCGATGGTCTGGAGGTCGCGCTGCGAGCACCCCGAGAAGAGGGGGACTTGCTCAAGACGGTTGACGACTTCCTTGACGGCCACCTCGTGCCCCTTTCGGATTCCCCGGCGTGCGGATGCTAGTCGAGCGGAGCCCGCCTAGTCCACGCGCCACTTCGCCCAGTAGGCGGGCCCGATCCCTGCGAGACCGTCGGCGACGGCCGCGTCCTCGATCGCCGTCCGGAAGTCTGCGGTACGCGAGACACCGAGCCAGTGCGCGTGCACGTAGTGCCGGAGCACGTGCAGGAACCGCACGTAGCCGAAACGATGCGACAGGTTCGCGAGGAGACAGCCGCCGTCGTCGTAGACGACCATGCCGTAGTCGCCGGGGTGCGTGGCCCAGTAGCCCATGTCGCTCGTGATGCGGTCGGATGGGCGCGGCCAGACCGGTTGGGAGCAATCGTGCCATCCGCCACGAGGGATGAAACTCGTCCAGGTGGCGAACGCCTCGTCGAGCCACGGCTCCGCGTACTCGTCGTCCCCGACGATGCCGTACCACCACTGATGCGCGACCTCGTGAGAGATGGCGCCCGCGTTGGCGAAGACGATCGTCGGATACTCCATCCCCCCGAAGGTCGTGAACGAGGTGAGGACGACGTCCATCTCCTTGTAGGGGTAGGAGCCGAAGGCACCGTCGTAGGCACGCATCGCAGCGACGGCCCGTGCGAGCGCGAGCGAGACCTTGCTGCGCGCGGTCCCGAGCGGATAGGACAAGACCACCCTGGTTCCCCCGGCATACCGCGAGACACGGCCGAGATCGCCCGCCGCCCAGGCGAAGTCCCGCACGGATGTCGCGGCGAAGGTCCGCCTCTCGCGGTCGCCTGCGACCGCCTCCGTGGCGACCCGAAGCCCGGTGGACGGTGTCTCCATGTCATGCGGCACCGTGAGCGTGACGTGATAGGAGCCCGTGATCGAGTAGAAGCTCTCGCCCAGGTCCACGAACGGGTCGCCGTGATGCCACCCTGCGTCGTCACGCACCGCGAGGGTGGGCAGCGCCGTCCCCAGCAACGCGAGGTGGTGGTGGAAGCCGAAACGGTCGTTGCCCTTCGGGACGTGGATCCTGAGATCCATCGAGATCGAGCCGCGTGCGCCCTGCGGCACCGGGGCATCGAGGACGATCCGCAGGGCGGTGCAGCCGACCGAGAGGGCGTCGGCCGTGCCACCCAGCACCCCGGAGATCTCGATCGAGTCTTGCCCCCCGGCATCGCCGCCACAACCCAGGACGCCGTTCGACCACAGACGCAGCCACACCGCATCGAGGTCGGCGGCGCGGAGATTGGTGAACGACAGGCGCTCCCTTCCCCTCCACGTCCGACCCGATGGCCCGGTGGAGAGGTGGATCACGTAGACGGGATCGGCTGGGTCGCGCACGACCGTGTTGGCGGCGTGGCCCGCGACCGGCAGGAGGAACAGCGAGGCGGCCAGTGACAGGACCGGGAGGAACGCGACGGCGCGCACCGCGCGACGGGGGGAGGTCACAGCTAGAGTCTATCGAGCGCGGATCGGCGCGCGAGTATCGTGATAGACGCCGGGGTCCAGGAGGTTCGGGATGAGCGAACAGCGCGAGCGGGTCGCGGCGTTTCACCGATCGCATGCGACCGGCTGCTTCGTGATGCCGAACCCCTGGGACGCGGGGAGCGCGCGGGCGCTGGAGCAGATGGGCTTCGAGGCCCTCGCGACGACGAGTGCAGGCTTCGCGTGGACAGCGGGTCGCGCGGACAACCACGTCACCCTGGATCAGGCGCTCGATCATCTGCGCGGCATCGCGAACGCCGTGGCGGTGCCGGTGAACGCCGACTTCGAGGGTGGCTTCGCCGTCGATCCGGAGCAGGTCGGAGAGCACGTCAAGCTCGCGGCCGCCACGGGGATAGCGGGTCTCTCGATCGAGGATTCATCGGGCGACGAGGTGGAGCCGCTCTTCGCGTTCGATCTGGCCGTCGAGCGCGTCGGCGCCGCGCGGCGAGCGATCGACGAGAGCCGCACCGACATCCTGCTCACCGGTCGATCCGAGGGATTCGTGTGCGGACGTCCTGACATCGACGAGACGATCCGGAGGTTGCGCGCCTATGCCGAGGCCGGGGCGGACTGCCTCTACGCTCCGAGGGTCGAGTCGATCGAGCACATCGGCGCGATCGTCGCCGCGGTGTCGCCCAAGCCGGTCAACCTGCTGATCAACGCCCCGTTCCTCACCGTCGCCGAGGCTGCGGATCTGGGCGTTCGACGGATCAGCGTGGGAGGCACGCTCGCCCGCACCGCGTGGGCCGGGTTCCTTCGAGCCGCGCAGGAGATCGCAGAGGAAGGATCGTTCACTCGGTTCGAGGCTCTGCCGGATATCGATGCGTTGTTCGACCATCGATAGGTCGTCCGATGCCGACGGATCGCTGAGGATCCGGATCCGCGGCGCTAGGGCGCTTCGTCGATGTCCGACTTCCTCGTGTGCGGTCTGGAGAGGTACCGGATGATCACGACCACGGCGACGAGGAACACGACGAACAGGACGATGAGACCAACGAGCCAAGTCATGTGTCGGAGCCTAGCCGACCCGGGCGGACACGCGAAGAGGGCCCCGCAGCCGCGGGGCCCTCTCGGGTTCGTCGCGGGGGTAGGATTTGAACCTACGACCTCTGGGTTATGAGCCCAGCGAGCTACCGGACTGCTCCACCCCGCAGCACGATGCTAGCGGAGAGACGCGGCAGCGCCAAGACGGAGCACGGATAGGAGATAGGGCACGGCGGAGCGCGCACGACCCTGATGGGGATAGCGAGTGCGGTTGGAACGCCGTCTATCCAGTACCGCTCGGCCCCGCGGTCTCGGTACGATCGGGCGGGCCGTCGAGCGGCTCGATCACGGGTCCGCTCCCGACGCGGAAGATCACGCCGGCGTTCGCGACGTCGCCCGGGTTCCCCTCGCGGTGCGGGACACCGGCGGGGATCCATACGAACCCGCCCACCCTGGCCTCGATGCCGTTGCCGTCCGCGTCGAACTCCACGCGGCTGCGGCCCTGGGTCACGTAGCCGTACGTGTCGTGGCCCGGATGGACGTGCCAGCCTGACCACGAGTGCGGCTCGGTTGCGATGGTACCCACCCACACGCCGTCGTCCGTGAACGCCTCGCGCCGGTCGATGCCGGGCGTGGTCAGCTCCGGGACCGTCAGTTCCTCCGGCGCGCGGGACTGCGGATGCCTCATGTCGATCTCCTTCGTCGGGTCGAGCCTACCCGCGCTTCGAGCGGAAGGGCGGGACGCCGCCCCGCCGGGGCCGACCCCATACGACACCGGGACTTCGACAGCAGGGGGCGGCGTTCCACGGGTCGATCTTCTTCATCCCCCGAGACGGAGCACGGTCCGGCGAGGTGTGCGAGGGTGGAGCGAGATGTGCTTCTCCGCCCAGGCCGACCTCGCCGCGGGCGTCTTCGTGACCGCGGTCGGCGTGGACGCCCTGCGACGCGTGCGAACCCCGAAGGAACTGCCGCTGGCGGCGTTGCCGTTGGCCCTCGGGATCCATCAGCTGATCGAGGCCTTCGTGTGGTGGGGGCTCGCCGGCTCCGTCTCGCGGATCGTGGGTGATGCGGCGATCTGGCTCTACCTCGCCGTCGCCTTCGTCCTTCCCTTGTGGGTGCCGCTCGCCGTGCGCGAGGTCGAGCCGTCCCCTTCCCGGAAACGGCTGCTGGCGTTGCCGGTCGGCGTCGGCGTGCTCGTCACGGCGATCCTGGTGGAGGCGCTGGTCCGCGGGCCCGTGAGCGCCCACGTAGACGGGATGCACGTCTCCTACTTGGTCGACCTCCCCGGCGGGTCGGTGGTCGGCGCGCTGTACCTGGCCACCACGTGCGGAGCGCTGCTCCTGTCCACCGACCGGTGGATCCGCGCGTTCGGCATGATGAACCTGATGGCGGTCGGCCTGCTCGTCTGGCTCATGGTGGGCAACCTCACGTCGCTGTGGTGCTTCTGGGCCGCGATCACGAGCGTGGCGATCGACCTGTTCCTGCGCGAGACGGGGCGTCGGCCCGACCTCGCGTTCGCCTGAGCCCGCCCAGGCGATCGCGACCGCCTCAAAGTGGCGCCCTTCGAAGAGGCCCGGATCACGGGGCGGGCGCGGTGGATCGGCGCAGCCGCATCACCACGATCGCCACGAGGTCCTCACGGGCACGACGACACGCGGTCCCCCACCCGTGGCTCGACGTGTCCCTGCTCGTTCGCGGCTGAACAGATCCGGCCCCCGACCTTCGATACCTCGCCGAGGACGCGCAGACACTGATTCCCTTGCTGGCAACGATCGCTATCGATCCTCGAGGTAACGCAACACCGCGAGCACGCGGCGATGATCCGTCTCGACGGGCTCCAGCCGGAGCTTTGCGAAGATGCTGGTCACGTGCTTCTCGACGGCGCCGTCGGTTATCACGAGTCGTCGGGCGATCCCGGCGTTCGGCAGTCCTTCGGCCATCAGCGCAAGGACCTCGCGCTCACGCGGGGTGAGTTCGTCGTGCGGGTGCCGCCGGGCTCTCGCCAGGAGTTGGGCCACCACCTCAGGATCGAGCGCGGTGCCGCCGCGGGCCACCCGCTCGAGCGCATCGAGGAAGTCGCGTTTGTCGGCCACCCGCTGCTTCAGCAGGTAGCCGACGGCCCTCGTGTCGTCTGACAGGAGCTCGGTCGCATAGCGTCCCCGACATACTGCGACAACACGAGGACGGGGGTTCCCGGCCAGCGCCCGCGGATCTCGAGTGCGGCGCGCAGGCCCTCGTCCTGGAACGACGGCGGCATCCGCACGTCGACCACGCACACGTCGGGGCGATGTCGCTCGACCGCCTCCACCAGCCCCAACGCGTCGCCGATCGCGGCGACCACATCGTGGCCCTCGTCGGACAGGGACGACCGAGGCCCTCGCGCAGCTTGTTCTGCGGATCGTCGGAGCGGAACGAGTTGGAGCAGACCAGCTCGGCGAGCGTCCCGGTCTTGTGCGCCTCGGTCGCGCGCAGCGGGCGCATCTCGTGCAGCACGACCCGAACGCCGGCGCGCGCCGCCTGCCAGGCCGCCTCGCTGCCGGCAAGCCCGCCGCCGATCACCTGCAGTGGTCCGCTCATCGTCCCGCCTTCTGGCTCTCCCCCCGGGGCATCGAGTGCGCCCGACCGCTCACTGCGATCCTGCTATTGGGCGAGCGCGGCTCGAAGACCCGCTCGATATCCGCGGGCTCCAGGGCGCGATCACATCAGCCCGGCCTGCTTGTAGTAGCGCTCCGCGCCCGGATGGAGCGGCGCCGAGAGCGACGCCTTGACCATCTCCTGCTTGTTGAGCCGGGCCAGGGCGGAGTGCAGCTTCTTGAAGCGATCGAAGTTCCCGAACACCGACTGGACCACCTCATAGACCTCTTCGTCGGGCATGGCGCTCGAGGTCACCAGGGTCGCGCGCACGCCGAAGGTCTCGGTGTCGGTATCGGTGCCGCGATAGAAGCCGCCGGGGATGACCACCTTGGAGTAGTAAGGGTTGGCCGCGATCAGCTGGTCGACCTCGGGTCCCGTGACCGGGATCAGCCGGGCGCTCACCACCTTGGTCGCACGGAGGATCGCGCCCGAGGGATGGCCGACCGTGAACACGATGGCGTCGACCTGGTTGGCTGCCAGCGCATCGGCCTGCTGGGTCGAGTCCAGATCCGAGACGGAGGCGAAGTCCTCCATGGTCCAGCCCTTGGCCTGCATCAGCTGCTCCATGGTCGTGCGCTGGCCCGAGCCGGGGTTGCCGATGTTGACCCGCTTGCCCTTCAGATCATCGAAGGTCCGGATGCCCGAATCGCTGCGCGCGACGACGGTGAACGGCTCCGGGTAAAGCGCGAACACGGCGCGCAGCTCGGGAAAAGCGCCCGCGGAGGCGAACGGCCCGCTGCCGTGGTAGGCCTCGAACTGCAGATCGCTCTGGACGATCGCCATGTCGAGATCGCTCGAACGCAGGCCATCGATGTTGGCGATCGAGCCCTCGGTGCTGACCGCCTCGCAGCTCAAGCCGTTCTGCTTGAGGGTCGGATTGGCGACGCGGCAGACGGCACTGCCGGCCGGGTAGTAGACGCCGGTGACGCCGGCCGTGCCGATATAGATGGTGCCGGGCGCTTTCGGCGCGGCCATGCCGGCCTCGGGCTGATTGTGGGGGCCCGCCGGCGCCGGCGAAGGTCCACCGCTCGTACAGGCAGTGATCGTTGCCGCGAGCACCAGAAGCGCGAACTGGCGGACGTTGAGGCGCATCATCCCTTCTCCTCGGCTCGAGACGCCGGGCGGGCCGCCCGGCGGGCGCAGTTCTGCCTGCATTCGCGCGCGCGGGCAAGGCTGGCGGCGCACTCACCTGCCCAGGACCGCGAGCGGCCGGGCATTCCCGCAACCACCCGCGAGCCGGTTGGATTCGAAGCAGCAGCCGGAGGAAGGCGTTGGTCTCGACCGGGTAGGCCAGCCAATCGAGGCTGAGGGGGCGGACGGGCTCGAACGGGTTTGGCCTCGGCGCCTGCCACAAGGCTCCGGCGATGCCCTTGCCCACGAGCAGCGCCGCGAGCGCGAGCCACGGCGGCCTGAAGAGAATGAAGCGCCGGTCTCGAAATCGCCCGCTCGAAATCACTGGAACTGACCGACGGGTTAATTCACCTTGCCTTCATGCTACCCTGACAATCCTAATCCCTTTAGGTCAAAGCATGCATGGAGCCCCCCAACCTGCGCTGGCCATCCCCCGGGTGATCGGGCATCGGGGCGCGGCTGCATCGGCCCCTGAGAACACGCTCTCAAGCCTCAGAAAAGCCAAGGATCTCGGGGCGAGCTGGGTCGAGTTTGATGTCAAGCTGACCCGCGACGGTTATCCGGTGCTGATCCACGACGAGCGCCTCGAGCGGACCACAGGCGGACGTGGCGAGGTCGCCCTGACCACGCTCGACGAGTTGCAGAAGCTCGATGCCGGGGGGTGGTTCGCGCCGGCGTTCCGGGGCGAGCGGGTGCCGACCTTCGAGGCGGCGCTGACGCTTTGCGCCGAACTCGGGCTCGGCATCAACGTCGAGCTCAAGCCCTGCCCGGGGCGCGAGGCCGAGACCGCGCGGGTTGCCGTCCCGATGCTGCGCCGGCTGTGGCCCCGCGACCGGCCGATGCCGCTGATCTCGAGCTTCGAGCCTGCCTGCCTCGCGGTCGCCAAGGAGCTCGCTCCCGAAATCCCGCGCGGCTATCTGGCCGGCGGCCTGCCGCGGCGCTGGCGGGCGGAGCTCGCCGCCTACGGCTGCCGCACGCTGCATCTGAACGAGCGCCGGCTCGGGGTCCGGCAACGCGCAGCCGTGCTGGCCGCGGGCGTGCCGCTGCTGCTCTACACGGTCAACGATCCCGCGCGGGCGCGCGCGCTCCTCGAGGCGGGCGTCACCGCCGTCTTCACCGATCGGGTGGGCGACGTGCTCGCGGCGGTGGCGGCCTAGTAACGGCGCATGAGGCCGACCAGGCGCCCCTGGACCTTGACCCGGTTGGCGCCGAAGATCCGGGTCTCGTATTGCGGATTGGCGGCTTCGAGCGCGATCGTGCCGCCCTTGCGCCGCATGCGCTTGAGGGTGACCTCGGAATCGTCGATCATCGCGACCACGATGTCGCCGTTGTCGGCCGCGTCGCGGCGCTCGATGACGACGATGTCACCGTCCTGGATGCCGGCCTCGATCATCGAATTGCCGACCACCTCGAGCGCATAGTGGTCGCCCGCGCTGCCGAGCAGGTGGGGCGGCACGCCGACCTGGGTGGTATGGTCGCGCAAAGCCTCGATCGGGGTGCCGGCCGCGATCCGGCCGTAGAGCGGCAGGCTCAGCGTGCCGCCCTCTTCGGCCGCGAGGTCGGGCCTGGCGCCGAAATGTCCCTGGACCACGTTGGTCGCAGCGTCCGGCTCGACCGTGTCGCCCCGCCAGTTGGCCGGCAGGCGAATGACCTCCAGCGCGCGCGCGCGGTACTGCAGGCGGCGGATGTAGCCGCGCTCGACCAGCCCCGTGATCAGACGGTGGATGCCCGACTTGGATTTCAGCTTGAGCGCGTCGCGCATCTCCTCGAACGAGGGCGGCACGCCGTGGTTCCCCAGATAGCTTTGGATGAACTGGAGCAGCTGGTGCTGGCGCTGAGTGAGCACCTTTTCTCCCCCTCTGAGATCGCGCTTGTGCGTTTTGTTCTACATAAGTTCTCATCGGCCGTCAACGCATCAAACCGCATCATCCAAACTATCGGATCGATTGGCGGGTTCCAAGCCTCCCCACAGATTGTATCCGGCGAGGGTTGCAGTCGCGCCACAGCGCTGTGCCCCAGACGCCGGCCTCAGACCGGTCAGACCCCGATCGGGCCGGCCGCGAGTGGCAGGACACCGGACCGGCGTGCCGGGCGGCATCGCCGGCGCGAACGGCGCCCGCCGGATCAGGCAGTCCGCGCGCGCGAAGGTCGCGAGCATCGAGCTGTCCTGGATCTCGGCCGGGGTCGCCACCAGCCGGCCGTCGGCGTCCCACTCGGCGCGAGCGCGCAGATACTCCTGGCGGCGATCGTTCGGCCTGAGGCTGCTGCCAAGCACGGCCGGGATTTCGGGCGGCGTCGGATCGAGGCCCTGCATGACGCAGATCGCGGCGCGCACGAACAGCACCGCGCAGACCCCTGCCGATACCGGATTGCCCGGCAGGCCGAGCAGCGGCACGCCGCCGATCGTGCCGAACATCAAGGGTTTGCCGGGCCGCATCGCGATCTGCCAGAAGTCGAGCTCGAGGCCGCGCGCGCCGAGCGCGCTGCGCACCAGATCGCGCTCGCCGACCGAGGCGCCGCCGAGGGTCACGAGCAGGTCGATGCCGGCGACCCGGTCGGCGGTCGCGGCGAGCTCGGCCGGCTCGTCGCGCGCGACACCGAGGTCCGAGGCGAGCCCGCCCCACGCCGCGACCATCGCCGCGAGGGCTATGGTGTTGGAGCTCGACGATCTGGGTTGGCGCCGGCGCCAGGCCGGGCATGACCAGCTCGTCGCCGGTCGCGAGCAGCGCGATCCGCGGCTGGCGGCGGACCGGCAGCCAGACCTGGTTGAGCGCGGCGGCAAAGCCCAGATCGCGCGCGCCGAGCCGCCGGCCGGCCGCCAGCGCGATCTCGCCCCGTCTGAAGTCGAGGCCGGCCGGCCGGACGAAGGTGCCGGGCTCGACCCCGCCCTCGAGCAGGACCCGGCCGCCCGCCGGCGGTCGCGTTCTCCTGCAGCGCCACCGCATCGGCGCCATCGCGGCAGCAGGCCGCCGGTGAAGATGCGCACGGTCTCGCCCGCCTCGACCTGGCCCTCGAACCGGCCGCCGGCCGGCGCGCTGCCGATCAGGCGGATCTCGCCGCTCGCCGCCGAGAGATCCGCCGCCCGGACCGCATAGCCATCCATCGCCGAGACCGCGCCCGGCGGCTGATCGCGCGGCGCCACCAGATCCTGCGCCAGCACCCGGCCATGGCCGGCGCCGAGATGCACCCACTCGGCAGGCTGTGGCCGGAAGCCCGCGGTGATCGCGCGCGAGCGCATCCTCGACCGACGAGCATCAGCCGGCCGTGAACGATCCGGACCGGCCGCCTGCCTTGTGGCGCAGCCGGAGGTCGGTGATGCGCATGCCGCGATCCACCGCCTTGCACATGTCGTAGACCGTGAGCGCCGCCGTGCTGGCCGCGCACAGCGCCTCCATCTCGACCCCGGTCCGGGCGCGCACGCGGCAGGTCGCGGTGATCTCGACCGAGGCCGGCTCGGCCCGGCAGGCCAGCTCGACCTGGACCGCCGACAGCGCCAGCGGGTGGCAGAGCGGGATCAGGTCCGCGTCCGCTTGGCGCCCATGATCCCGGCGAGCCGCGCGACCGCGAGCACGTCGCCCTTCTTGACCCCGCCCTCCTCGATCAGGGCGAGCGTCGCCGGCTGCATCAGCACCCGCGCCGAGGCGACCGCGACCCGCTCGGTCGCGGGCTTTGCGGTGACGTCGACCATGACCGCGTTGCCGGCGGCATCGAAATGGCTGAGCTCGCTCATGCCGCGACCGTCAGGCCGAGCAGGGCGCGCGGTCGCGCGCCGGACGTCCGCCTGGCGCATCAGGGATTTGCCGACCAGGAAGCAGCGGGCCCCGACCGCCGCCATGCGCTCGAGGTCCTGGTTCGTGTAGAGGCCGCTCTCGGCGACCAGCAGGCGATCTGCGGGCACCCGCGGCGCCAGCTGCCTCGGTGACCCCAGATCGACCTGCAAGGTCTTGAGATTGCGGTTGTTGATCCCGATCAGCCGGGACGTCGAGCCGGAGCGCGCGATCGAGCTCGGCAGCATCGTGCACCTCGATCAGAACGTCCATGTCCAACTCATTGGCCAGGCGCGAGAGTTCTCGTAGCTCGCGGTCCTCGAGGGCGGCCATGATCAGAAGCATGCAGTCGGCGCCGAGCGCCCGGGTCTCGACCACCTGATAGGGCTCGAGGATGAAGTCCTTGCGCAGGCACGGCAGGCTCACGGCCGCCCGCGCGGCCTCGAGATCGCGGTCGGCGCCCTGGAAATGCTCGGTCTCGGTCAGGACCGACAGGCAGGCGGCGCCGCCCGCGGCATAGGCCTGCGCGAGCGCCGGCGGATCGAAGTCCGGCCGGATCAGCCCGCGGCTGGGCGATGCCTTCTTGATCTCGGCGATCAGCCCGAACCGGCTTTCCGCGAGTTTGGCCTCGAGCGCGGCGACGAAGCCGCGCGGCGGGCGGTCGGCGAGCCGGCGCTCGAGTTGGGCGAGCGGCACCAGCGCCTTCTGGCGCGCGACCGCCGGACGCCGCCTTGCACAGATCTCGGCCAGCACGTCAGCCACCGGGCGGGGCCTCGCTCGAGATCGCGACCAGTCTCGCCAGCACCGCCTTGGCGGCGCCGCGGTCGATCGCCTCGACCGCCAGGCGCGACGCCGCTCGCCAGGTCCTCGGCGCGCCCGGCGACCACCAGGGCGGCAGCGCTGTTCAGCAGCACGATGTCGCGATAGGGCCCGCGCACGCCGTCGAGCAGCGCCCGCAACGCGTCGGCGTTGGTCTCGGCATCGGCGCCGCGCAGGTCCTCGGTCCGCGCCCGCGGCAGGCCGGCCTGCTCGGGCGTGACCTCGAACGCCGGACCCGGCCGGCCGTTCAGCTCGGCGACCTCGGACGGGCCGGTGGTGGTCAGTTCGTCGAGGCCGTCGGAGCCATGCACGACCCAGGCGCGCTCGGCGCCGAGCTGGCCCAGCACCCGGGCCAGCGGCTCGACCCAGTCGCTGGCGAACACGCCCAGCAGCTGGCGCCTGGCGCCTGCCGGGTTGGCGAGCGGGCCGAGCAGGTTGAAGATCGTGCGCGTACCGAGCTCGACCCTCGCGCCGGCGACGTGGCGCATCGCGCCATGGTGGCGCGGCGCCATCATGAAGCCGATCCCGGCCTCGCGGATCGACCGCTCGACCCGGGCCGGCTCGGCGTCGATGTTGACCCCGAGCGCCGCCAGGATGTCGGCCGAGCCCGACTTGGACGACAGGGCGCGGTTGCCGTGCTTGGCGACCGGCACGCCGCAGGCCGCGACCACCAGCGCCGCCGCGGTCGACACGTTGAAGGTCCCGGACGCGTCGCCGCCGGTGCCGCAGGTGTCGAGCGCGTCGTCCGGCGCGTTGACCCTGACCATGCGCTCGCGCAACGCCTGCGCGCCGCCGGTCAGCTCGTCGACGGTCTCGCCACGGACCCGGAGCGCCATCAGGAAGCCCCCGACCTGGGCCGGGGTCGCGTCGCCCGCCATCATGATCTCGAACGCCTGGCGCGCCTGATCGAGGGCCAACGACTGGCCGTCGGCGACCAGCGCCAGCAGCGCCTTCATCCGATCGGACCGTGCCGGGGCCGTGCTCACGCCGCCACCTTGATCGCGACCGTGGCCAGGAAATTGCGCAGCAGCCGATGGCCGTGCTCGGTCTCGATGCTCTCCGGATGGAACTGGACGCCGTAGATCGGCAGCGTGCGGTGCGCCACGCCCATGATCACGCCATCGGCGGTGCGCGCGGTCACCGCCAGGCAGGCCGGCAGGCTCGCGGGCTCGGCGACCAGGGAGTGGTAGCGGGTCGCCATGAACGGCGAGGGCAGGCCCTCGAACAGGCCGTCACCGGCGTGCTCGATCGGGCTGAGCTTGCCATGCATGATCTCCGGCGCCCGCACGATCCGGCCGCCGAACGCCTGCGCGATCGCCTGATGGCCGAGACAGACCCCGAGGATCGGGCAGAGCTCGGCCGCCGCGCGCACCAGATCGAGCGAGATGCCCGCCCGGTCGGGATCGCAGGGCCCGGGCGAGATCACGATCGCAGTCGGCCGCAACGCCAGCACGTCGGCCACGCCCAGCGTGTCATTGCGTCGCACGGTCGACCTCGGCGCCCAACTCGCCCAAGTAATGGTACAAGTTGTAGGTGAAGCTATCGTAGTTATCGAGCAGCAGCGAGGGTCATCGGCCGGGCATTCGGGTGCAGGATTGCGCGCCGGCCACCAAAGCCCGGCCCGGTCGGCGGCGTCAAGGGGAAAGCGCCCGGCGCGACCGCGTCTCGGTTCGACCGACGCAATCCGGGCGCGCGCCGGTCGATGATCGAGTTGCGCCAATCGGCGGTGCCGGGCGACCGGAGCGGCGCCTGAACGTTGCACCGAGATACGCATTGGTGAATTCCACGCAACCTTACCGTCGCGTTCAGGTTATCATCCCGGACCTGCTCCCGCGGCGGTCGTCGACCCGGTTGGTGGTCGACCAGATCGACACTATCGATGGAAAGCGGCATCGACGTGAATAGGGCTGGTGTCGCTCGTGACGTTGTCTGCTATGATGCCTGCGATATTCGGCCGGTGATCAGCCGGTTCTGGAAAGGAAACGCCCTTCGCATGATCACAAGACGTCGACGCAGCCGCCGGCGCAAGAGCTGGTCGAGCGAAGCTACGCCACTCTTTGATCGAGCACCGCTTCAATGCGGCGCAGGGGGTGGTCGGCCTGATCGCCCTGACCGTCGGGCTGTGGTCTGCTGTGGCCGCCACCCCCGGGCGCCGACATCGATCATCACGGGCTTTGGGAGCGCAGCCTGCAGGTCGTCGACGAGAGCTTCGAGGGCCGGGACGAGGCGGTCCGCGACGGGCTCGTGCTGGTCACCGAGGCGAGCAAGGCGGTGTCCGCCAAGGGCGAAGTCGAAGGCGTGTCGGAAGGCGGCATGCCGACCGAGACCGCGGGCGCGCCGGCTCGCCCAGATCGCCAGGACCATGCCGGCGATTGGCGTGCCCGACGGCACGCCTCGGCCTGGTCCGGACCGCCGACCTGGCGCTCGACGGCGACGATCGCGGCACGCCGGCCACGGTCAGCGCGACCGCGACCGCGCTTCGAGCCGCGTCCGCCAACTCGAGCGTGGCCCAGCTGTTGCCGCACGAGGCGCCCGACCAGCGCGACGAGCGCGCGCCGACCTGGCTGCGCAACGCGGTCACGCCGCCGATCATCGACGATCGGCCCGAGATCGCGATCGTGATCGACGATCTCGGCCTGAACCGCCACAACACGGCTGCCGTCAACACGCTCAAAGCGCCGCTGACCCTCGCCTTTCTGCCCTATGCCGGCGCGCTCGAGCAGCAGGCCGAAGCGGCGCGGGCGGCCGGCCACGAGCTGATGCTGCACGTCCCGATGGAGCCGGTCGGCACCGACTGGCCGGGGCCCGACGCGTTGCTGGGCTCGCTCTCCCCGAGCGACCTCCTGTCGCGCTTTCGGACCCAGCTGCGCAGCTTCCACGGCTTCGTCGGCGTCAACAATCACATGGGCTCGCTGCTGACCGCCGACCGGTCCAAGATGGACGAGCTCATGACCGAGCTGAAGGCGCGCGGGCTGCTGTTCGTCGAATTCGCGCACGACCTCCAAGTCGGTCGCCGCGACCGAGGCTCAGCGTCTGGGCGTGCCGCATACCGAGCGCGACGTGTTCCTCGACAACGAGGCCGACCTGAACGCGATCCGCCGCCAGCTCGCCGCCACCGAGCGGATCGCGCGCCGCCGCGGCGTCGCGGTCGCGATCGGCCACCCCCACGACCTCACCATCGAAGCCCTGCGCGGCTGGCTGCCGACCCTCGAGGAACGCGGCTTCGCCCTCGTGCCGATCAGCACGGTCGTCGCGCGCGAGAGCTGCGCTGACGGTCTGCTGATCGTCGCCAACGCCTGCGGCCGCTACGTCTCCGCCCACAACATGATCCAGTAGTCGCGCATCCCCGGGGCCGGCTGACGCGCCGGCCGCGCTACTGGCTGGAGCGCGCGAAGCTGACCGCCTCCTCGGCGGCGCGGATCAGGGCGCGTGCCTTGTTGCAGCTCTCCTGATACTCGGCCTCGGGGTCGCTGTCGGCGACCACGCCGCCGCCGGCCTGGACGTACATGCGGCCGTCCTTGACCAGCGCCGTGCGCAGCGCGATGCAGGTGTCCATGTTGCCGTCGGCGCTGAAATAGCCGACCGCGCCGGCATAGAAGCCGCGCCGCTCGGGCTCCAGCTCGTCGATGATCTCCATCGCCCGGACCTTGGGCGCGCCGCTCACGGTGCCGGCCGGAAAGCCGCCGATCAGCGCGTCCAGCGCGTCCTGGTCGGGCCGGATCCGGCCCTCGACGTTGGAGACGATGTGCATGACGTGGCTGTAGCGCTCGACGACCATCTTCTCGGTGACGCGGACGCTGCCGATCTCGGCCACCCGGCCGACGTCGTTGCGCCCGAGGTCGAGCAGCATCAGATGCTCGGCCAGCTCCTTCGGGTCGGCCAGCATCTCCGCGGCCAGCGCCGCATCCTCCTCCCGGCGTCGCGCCGCGCGCGCCGCGTGCCGGCGAGCGGGCGGACGACGACCGTGCCGTCGCGCAGCCGGACCAGGATCTCCGGGCTCGAGCCGACCAGCGCGAAGTCGGCGAAATCGAGGAAAAACAGGAACGGCGACGGGTTGAGGCGGCGCAGCGCGCGATAGAGCGCGAACGGCGGCAGGTCGAAGGGCAGGGTGAAGCGCTGCGAGGGCACCACCTGGAAGATGTCGCCGGCCCGGATGTACTCCTTGGCCTGCTCGACCATCTCGTGGTAGCGCGCGCCGGGTGACGTTGGACGCCGGCTCCGGCAGCGCGCTGGCGCCGCGCCAGTCGCCGCGATGGCGGCAGCCCGCGGTCGAAGTCGGCGACCACGTCGGCCAGCCGCTCGCGCGCCAGATCGTAGGCCGCGCGCGCGCCGAGCTCCGGGCTCGGCCAGACCGGGGTCACGATCACCAGCGGTCCTCGATGTTGTCGAAGATCGCCATCACGGTCGGGCGGACGAACACCGCGTCGGGAATGCCGAGCGGGTCGGGATTGGCCGCCGGCAGCCGCTCCATCAGCCGGACCATGTCGTAGCCCATGATAGCCGAACAGGCCGGCCGCCATCGGCGGCAGCGCCTCGGGCAGCGCGATCCGCGCCTCGCCGATCAGCCGCGCAGCGCCGCGAGCGCGCCGCCGGCGCAGGGCTCGAACGCGCTCGGGTCGTGGCGGGCGGCGCGGTTGATCTCGGCGCGCTCGCCGAAGCAGCGCCAGATCAGGTCGGGCTTGAGGCCGATCACCGAATAGCGGCCGCGCACGGCGCCGCCCTCGACCGATTCGAGCAGGAAGCTGTAGGGCCGGCCCTCGGCCAGCTTGAGCATCGCCGACACCGGCGTCTCGAGGTCGGCGACCAGCGAGGTCCAGACCACCTGCGGCTGCCCGGCATCGTAGCGGGCGGCGAACTCGGCCGGATCGGGGCGGGGCGGCATCGGGGCTTGGAACAGGCTCGGGGCTCAGGGCGAGTTGGGCGATTGAGGACGCGGGCTCAGAACGCCGGGTCCGGCATGCGCGGGGCCGGCCCGCGCGGCACCTGCCCGTCGGCGTCGATCAGGCGGTTGATCGCGGCACCGTCGATCGAGACCGGGTAGTTGCGTCGCAGCTCGGCCTCGAACTGGGCCAGCAGGTCGCTGCGCAGATCGGTCTCGAGCTCGGTCTCGAGCTTCTTCCTGCCGTCGGCATCGGCGCCCGGATCGGCCGCGATCACCTCGTCGGTCGCGACCACGGCGAAGCCGTCCGCGACCTCGACCACCTTGTCCGCGACCTGGCCCGGCGCGGTCGCGAACAGCGCCCGCACGACCGCGCGATTGATCCCCTGGTCGTCGCCGGTCGCACCGCGCTTGACCGGCTTGATCGGGGTCACGTCGAGCTTGTCGGCCGCCGCCAGGGTCTCGAGCGTCGCCCCGTCCTGCAGGCGCTTGAGCAGATCCTCGGCGCGCTTTTGCGCCAGATCGTGGCGCTGCTCGGCCTGCCACGCCTCGACCAGCTGCGGCCGGACCTCGTCGACCGGCCTGACCCGGGGCGCCTGACCTCGTCGACCCGGAGCACGAAATAGCCGCCCGCCTCGGTCTCCTCGAGCAGGCTCGGCTCGCCGGCCGGGGTCTCGAAGGCGACCTTGAGGAACTCCGGCCACGCCGGCAGCCCGTCCGGGCGGTGACCGCCCTCGTCGTTGCCCTTGGCGTCGACCGGCGGCAGCGACCTCGCCTCGAGGCCGACCGCTTTGGCGGCGTCGGCGAGGCTGCTCCCGGCCGCGAGCTCGTCGTCGAGCTTGGTCGCGAGATTGGGCAGCCGGTCCCTGGCCCCGGCGAGCGCCAGGTCCTTGGCCAGGTCGTCATGGACCACGGCCAGCGGCACGACCGCCTCGGGCGTGATCTTGGTCACCTTGAACAGATGCCAGCCGAACGGGCTCTGGACCGGCTGGCTGACCTGACCCTCGGTCAGCCCGAACACCACGTCGGCGATCTCGGGCGGCAGGGCCTCTTGGTGATCTCGCCGAGCGGCTCGCTCTTGAGCCCCTGACCTTCGAGCTTCGAGGCCACCTCGTCGAAGCCGGTCCCGGCGACCAGCTCCTGCTCGGCCTTGTCGATCGTCGCCCGATCGGGTGCCAGCAGCTGCACCACCGCGCGCTGCTCGGGCGTCCGATAGTGGTCGATCCGGGCCTGATACTCGGCCTCGATCTGGGGCTCGCCGACCTGGACCTCGTCGGCCAGATCCTTGGCCTCGAGCGTGATGTAGGTCAGCTTGCGCAACTCCGGCGCCGTGTACTTGTCCTTGTGGTCGTCGTGGTACGCCGTGAGCTGGTCGTCGGTCGGCTGCGGCGGGTCGGTGATCGCGGCCGCGCCGATCGCGACGTAATGGCCGCGCCGCTGCTCGTTGCGATAGCGGTAGAGCGTGTCGACCAGGGCAGCCGGCACCGCCACCGGCCCGGCCAGGCTGTCGGTCAGCGTGCCGTTGACGACGTCCTGGCGCAGGCTCGCGAGATAGCTGCGCTCGGTCAGCCCGCTCGCCTGCAGGAGCTGCTCGAAGCGCTCGCGATCGAACTGCCCGGCGGTCTGAAACATCGGGTTCGCGGTGACCATCTGCCGGAGCGTGTCGTCCGCGACCGTCAGCCCCATGTCGTGGGCGCGCAGGTCGACCAGCCGGCGGCCGATCATGTCCTGCAGCGTCTGCTGCATCAGACCGAGCTGGATCGCCTGCTGGCGATCGATCGTGGTGCCGACCCGACGCTGCAGATTGTTCAGCGCGCGGTTGAAGTTTTCGGCCAGCTCGCTGGCCGGGATCGGGGTGCCGCCGACGCTGGCGACGCTCGGATTCCGCGAGCCGCGGAAGAACACGTCGCCGATGCCCCAGATCGCAAAACTGACCACGAGCAGGAGGAGCAGGACCTTGACGACCCAGGATCCCGCTCTCTGGCGGAGCACGTTGAGCATGATTCGACCAGGGGCTTCGCTGCGCGACCGGCACGAGCCGATCCCGGACCGGCACGAGCCGGTCCCCAAATGGGCTGCCCCAATGTAGGCAGCCGCCGGCGCGCCGGCAACCTGCAAGTTGGCACCCCCCGGACCCTCGCCGGCGGGCCAAGGCCGGCAGGCCAAGGCTGGCAGGCCCTGGACCCGAGCAGGCCCTGCGGATGCTGGCAAGCCAAGTGGCGGTATGCTAGACAGGCACCGCGTCGAGCCGGCGCAGCTCGCGGCCCGTGCCTGCGGTGGTGACTGGTGATGTCTCTGGCGACGCCGATCGTGATCGGCAATTGGAAAATGAACGGGCTGCGCGCGGACGGCCTCGCCCGGGTGCGGGCGTTGCGGGCGCGCGAGGCGGTCGCGCTGCGTGCCGGTACGCTCGGCATCTGTCCGCCGGCGACCCTCCTCGCCCCGATCCAGCCGGCCCTGGTCGGCAGCGCGATCCTGCTCGGCGGCCAGGACTGCTCGAGCGAGGCGAGCGGCGCTCATACCGGCGATCTTGGCGCCGCGATGCTGGTCGACGCGGGCTGCAGGTCGGTGATCGTCGGCCACTCCGAGCGTCGCCACGGCCACGGCGAGACCAACCACCTCGTGCGCGCCAAGGCGGCCGCGGCGCAGGCCGCCGGCCTGATCCCGATCGTCTGTATCGGCGAGACCGAGGCCGAGTGGCAGGCCGGCCGCACGCTCGAGGTGCTCGACGGCCAGCTCGAGGGCAGCCTGCCGGAGGCGGCGTCGGCCACCAATCTGATCGTCGCCTACGAGCCGGTCTGGGCGATCGGCACCGGGCGCTCGCCGGGTGACGACGATATCGTGCGCATTCACGCCCACGTGAGGCGCGGCTCACCGCGCTGGTCGCGGACGGCGCCGAGGTGGGTCTGCTGTATGGCGGCTCGGTCAAGGCCGGCAATGCCGGTCGGATCATGGCGCTGGCCGAGGTCGATGGCGCGCTGGTCGGTGGCGCCAGCCTTGATGCCGAGGAATTCCTTGCCATCTACACGGCGGGGCAGTCGGCCCGTGGCTGACCTGGCCCGCGCCCGGCGAGCCGGCAGCCGCAGCATCCGCAAACCGTACATCCCGAAATTCATGTGAACGGCGCATGACGACCATCATCCTGATCGTGCATATCCTGATCGCGCTGGCGCTGGTCGGCGTGATCTTGCTGCAACGCTCCGAGGGCGGCGCGCTCGGCATGGGCGGCGGCGGCTTCGGCGGGCTCATGACCGGCCGCGCCTCGGCCAACCTTTTGACCCGGACCACGGCGATCCTGGCCGCGAGCTTCATCGCGACCAGCCTGTTGCTGGCGATCGTCGCGAGCCACGGTCGCGCGCCGCGCTCGATCCTCGACCAGCCGGCGGCGACGCCCCGCGGGCCCGAGCGCGCCCACGGCGACCGGGAAGCCGGCCGCGCCCAACGCGGCGGCCGCGCCGAACCCGCCGAGCGCACCGGCGGCCCCGACCGAGCCGACCGAGCCGAGCGCGCCGGTTGCCAAGTGAGCGGT
>CAWCMT010000002.1:0-120194 GCA_963796725.1 uncultured Actinomycetes bacterium | reverse complement strand
TGAAGAGTACTCACCCTACGGTGAGTCAACCTTCGGCAGCTTCGCGAAGAAGAGCTACCGATACAACGGCAAGGATCGCGACGAAGAGAGCTCCCTCTATTACTACGGCGTACGATACTATGCAGCATGGCTGGGGCGATGGATCAGTTGTGACCCGATGGAAACGCTTGACGGTCTCAATCTGTATCGCTATGCGCAAAACCGACCATCCACTGCTACAGACCCCACTGGCATGCAGGCCGTTGGGACCCAAGGGAAGAGATTCTCGGATGTAAAGTGTACTGAGTCGAATCCACTAGGTCTCTCACAAGACGAACGTTCTGCCGCAGCCCTCGAGGCAATAAGCACGAGGACGAGCGCTGACGTCGAAGCTGACATAGAAGCACAGGAGCGCTGGCAGAATGAGGTAATAGAGGACGCGAACGGCAGGCTAGGCCGGAGAAAGGATGTCATCAAGCGGAGTCAGATTGACTACGTCAACGCCGGCCCCCCAATCAGGGTCCAGGGGCAGTCGTGGCTCTGCCCGTGTTTATCATTCTACGAGCACGAGGCGTGTCGAGGGAGCGAGCACTGGGCTGGTCGCAAGTTGCTGGGTCGATTGAAGAAGCGGGCTTGGCGTTGGCCGCCATAGGAGGTGGTGCGGAGGAAGGAGAAGGAGGAGGAGGTGGTGGTGGTGGTGGTGGTGGTGCGGAGGAAGGCGCCACTCTCGGGTCCTACGAGGAGGCATCGAGTCTCAACGACGGGGATGTGATGGATGCTTTGCGGCGCGGCCAGCCTCAGGAGCCTGACGTATACGAGATCAGTCTTGTTCGGCGCCGCAAGATCGAGGGCAAAGGGAGATCCATTACCAGGGCCGACCGGCGGTGGGCTAGGGACATTGCACGCCGTCGTGGCTACACCGGCCCTGTTGACGTCGGACATGCCCGTGGATACGAGCATGTATTCACGAGGCCGGGAGAAGAGGTTATGCTAATGCCTGAGCCGCGGGAGCCCAACCGGAGCCACGGGGCGAAACTTCGTCGGGAAGTCGAGCGCGTCAGGAGAAATCCGCAGCTGGGGATATTCGTACGGCCGAAACCCTCCCGCAAATAGGACTCCGGCTGCGGCCATTAGCCGATTCATAGCATGCAACGGGTTCCGCTCGGGCGATGGCAAAGAAGCTGATATTCGAAGATTTCTGAACCGGCGGCTGGGAAACTGTGGGCACGACGGTCCGCGGCCTCCGGTACCGACGAATAGATTCGTCTCCGCCCGCGGACAGCATATGGCCAATTATTCGTGTCAAACACGGATGATCGACGAATTCATGACAACGGTGACGCCAGTTCGGAGGTTGGTCGGCGCCGGATTGATCCAGGCCGCCCCATCCACTACATAGGCAGGAGGAGTTTGTGATGGCATCTACGGACCGGGCAGATGGTGTCGGTGTGGGCTCGGGCGGGGGTGAGCCCGGGGGTGATCCCGGCACATTGGAGTCTTCCACGACGCGGCTGGTGGGAGCGACCTTCGCTATGACGTCCCCGCGTCAGAAGGTAGTCAGGCCAAGGTTCCGGCTTGCGGGTACGGCGTCGATTCGGATGCACAGCGTGTTTTTTATCAAGTCCGGCGGTCAGGGGCAGAGGCTCGAGTACGACGTCTTCGTCACCGGCGGGTTCTCTGTCACCGTGACCGTTAACGGCGAGCGGCGCGGCCGTGGTGGCCGCCGACGGCACTGTGCTGCGCTGGTCGTTCGACGTGGTGCAGGATCCGCCCAAACACAAAGAAAAGCTGTCGGTGACGGCGGAGCTGGCCGGGACGGCGGCGGAGGTGTCCACGAGAACGGTCGGCGGCCGGACCGAGACCCACACCGTGAACCGGCCGGTGCGGCGCACCGCCTCGGGAACCTTCACCGTGGACACCGAACCACCGAAGTTGGAGGTGACTAGCTGCGAGACGTCAAGCGGCCCGCCCTATGTAACGGTGATCGAGGGCACTGCGGAGGACATCTCCGGGGTGGTCTCGGTGCGATGGCAGCTGGGCGAGGCATCGGGAAGCGCGCAAGAGCTGTCGCCGGGCTGGGCTCAGTGGCGCGCTGTGGTGCTGTTGCCGGACCGCCAAGAGCCGCACGAGATCGGCCTGGCCGCGACGGACGGGACCGGCCACACCAGGACCAAGACGGTCACGGTAACCCCGGATGTGACGCCGCCGTCGGTGTTGTGGAACGACCCTCCGGACAACCCGCACCGGGTGCTGTGGCATGACGGCGGGGTGGTGGTGCCGGTGACCGGGATGGCCACGGATGCGGAGAGCAAGATCGCCGCGGTGAGCTGGCGGCTGGACGGGGGCCCGGACACCCCCGCCGAGCAGACGTCCGCGGACTGGCTGACGTGGCGGGCGCAGGTGGCCCTTGATGCGCCGGGGGCGCACCTGGTGGAGATCTGGGCGGCCGACATGGCCGGCAACGAGTCGCCGTTCCAGCAGTTGCAGATCGACGTCCAGGAGGAGGCAGAAGGAGATGCGGCATGACGGCGTTCGGCCACCAGGACTACCTTGCCGGCCTGCTCGACTATGCCCGGATGAGGATCCGGTTCCCCGGCGGCAGCGGCGCTCCCAGCATCAGCGAGGTCGCCCAGGCGTTCGAGGACGCGTTCTGCCAGCCGGTCGGGCGGCTCGCCGACCCGGCTGACCGAGAGGCCGCCGGGCGGCCGGTGGGCCAGGCCCGGATCGCGGTGGAGGTGCTGCGCCGGTTCGCCGCGCCGCTGGGTATCGACACTTCCGCTGCCGATGCTGGCTATGTGTGGTCGGCCTACACTGGGCTGCTCACCGCGCTGGGCGCCTCCTACGAGGAGCTGCGGCTGGCCCGGGACAGCGCCGACGACCCGGACGGGGCGCGCCGCGCGCTGGCCGACCGGCTGGCGCTGGACCAGGCCGGACGCCTGGACCAGCTGTTCACCACCCCGGACCAGGTGACCGAGGCCCGGCTGGAGGAACTGTTCGGGCTGCGCGCCATCGCCGCCGACCCGTTCGGCGATGACCCGGCCGCGCCGCTGGTGACCGTGTGGCGGCTGGACCGGCTGCGCGCCGGCTGGCAGCAGCACCCCGCCGTGACGGCCGGCGGGCTGCAGCTCCCGGTGATCGACCCCGACCTGGTCAGCGAAGACCTGCTCCTCGACCCGGACCACCCGGCGGGCGTCGCCGCGATCGGCTCCAGCGTCATCGACGACACCGCCCGGCGCGCCGCCGGGCAGCTGCGGACCGCGCGAGCCCAGGAGCTCGCGGACCTGGCCGACCAGGTCTCCGCCACGATCACCCAGGCCCGGGCCGGCGCGACGGCCCTGGCCGCGTTCGACGCCGTGATCGGGCAGCTGGCCGGGAACGTGGTCCTGGAGACCGCGCTGACCGCCCGCACCGAGTCATCCCCGGATCCGAACGAGGCCGCGAACCGGGCGCTGGCCTTGCTGGACCTGACGGCGCTGCGGCGTCTGGTCCGGCTGCGGCGGCTGGCCCGCACACAGACCGTCACCGAACCGGAATGGGCCGATCTGGCCGGGATCCTGGTCGGCCTCCTCAAACGCGGCCGGTACCCCGGCTGGCAGCAGGAGGAGGCCCAGGCCGGCGTCTTCGTCGGACCTGACTTCTTCGCCCTGCCGGCCGCGGCCGCACCAGCCCGGCTGCCGTTGTGGCGGGCCAGCCGGCAGCAGCGGGTGGCGTGGCAGGACCTGCTGCGGGCCCGTACCGGGCAAGCCACCACCATCGTGCAAGGTGTCCAGGACGCGGTGGCAGCGACACAGTCACAGGCGATGACCGCGCTGCGCGACGCCCTGGTCACCGCGATCGGCCTGCAGCTCGACCCGCAAGCCCGCCCGCAGGCCGGTGACCTGCTCACCCGGCGGCTGCTGCTCGATGTCAGCAGCGACGACCAGCAAACCACCCGGGTGGCCCAGGCGGTCAGCACGATCCAGGGCGTGTTCTTCGGCTTGCGCGCGGGCAGCACGTTCGGCACCGACCTGCCCGGCGCCAACCCCGCGCCGCAGTGGCAGCTGCGCCTGGGAACCGGCCCGGCAGAGGTGACCGAGGAGCAGTTCGACGCCGAGTGGCACTGGATGGGCAGCTACCCGGCCCGCCGGGCGGCGGAGTTCGTCAAAGACCATCCGGAGAACTACCTGCTGCCCAGCCTGCGCGATCGCGGCCGCGACGAGCTGCGCCGTCCCACCGCGGCCTTCTGGGGCCTGATCGGCCAGCTGCGCTCACAGCCGCAACTGTCCCGGGCCCAGGCCCGCCGCCTAGCCAACCAGGGGGTCGGTGACCCCACAGGGGACAACCCCCAGATCGGCTATCTGGCCGCGCTACGCCTGGAACTCGCCGGAGCGTCCGGCGACGACGCGACGCTGCCAACGGGGCCAACGAAGCAAGGCGGGCTCGACGATTACGTGATCACCGAGCAAACCCTGCCCCCCGGCCAGAGGTGGGACCTGCCCCACATGCTGATCGGCCAGCAGGATCTGCGCAACACTTACGACCCGGGCACCGGGCCGATCACCATCGAGGATCCCCACCTGGCGCCGAACTGGTTCCAGGAGATCTTCTACTTCGTGCCGATGGCCATCGCGATCCAGCTACAGCGCTCCGGGGAGTACCTGGCCGCCCTGGACTGGTTCCAGACCGTCTACGACTACCAGCAGCCACCCGGCCACCGGAAGGTCTACCCCGGCCTGGACATGGAGTCGGTGTTCTCCGACACCCCGCGGATCACCCGCGCTGTCTGGCTGCGGGAAGAGCTGAACCCGCACTTTTTCGCCCGGGTACGCAAGAACGCCTACACCCGGTTCACCATCATCTCCATCGCCCAGTGCCTGCTCGACTACGCCGACTCGGAGTTCACCACCGCCTCGGACGAATCACTGCCCCGGGCCCGCGCCCTGTACCTGACCGCCCTGGAGCAGCTGAACCTGGCCGAGATCCCGGCGGACAACCCCATCGCGGACACCCTGCTCCGGCACGCCCGGCTCAACCTGGACAAGCTCCGCCACGGCCGCGACATCAGCGGCCTGCAACGGCCCGCCCCCCAGCCATCCACGGCACCGGCCGCCAGCACGATTCCCGTGGTCAGCGGCTCCGGCCAGCTCGTCGTCCCAGCGGCGGCCCCGCTGCACCCGACCCCCTACCGCTACAGCACCCTGATCGACCGCGCCAAGCAACTCGTGACCCTCGCCCAGCAGATGGAAGCCTCCTACCTGTCCACCCTGGAGAAACGGGACGCTGAAACCTACACCCTGCTGCGCGCCACCCAGGACCTGCGGCTGAGCGCGGCAACGATCGACCTGCAGAGTCTGCAGGTCGATGAGGCCAACACCGGGATCGGCCTGGCCACCTTGCAGCAGGAACGGGTGGAGATCCAGCGCGACACCTACCAAGACTGGATCGACGCCGGCCTCAACCAGTGGGAACAATCCACCATCGACAACCTGCAGACCGCCGGCGACGCACGGGCCCTTGCGGCATACTTTGGGACGGTCGGCCAGATCGCCCAGGCTGCCCTCACCGCGGCAGCCGCCGGAACTGGTGCGCCAGCCGCGGCCGGGGCAGCTGCTGCTGTCTCCGTGGCCGCCGAAGCGCAGCTTGCCGCGTCGACTGTGGCCATCGCCGCCGACACCGCCGCCCAGATCGACTCGATCCGCGCGAGCCAGGAACGGCGCAAGCAGGAGTGGGAACTGCAGCGCAACCTCGCCGACCAGGACACCGAGATCGCCGGGCAGCAGATCACCGCGGCCGTGCAGCACCGCCAGGTCCTGCAGCAGGAGCTGCAGATCGCGCAGACCCGGGCCGATGACGCCAAGGCGGCGGTGGACTTCCTGTCGAACAAGTTCACCAACGCCGACCTGTACGAATGGATGGGCGGGGTGCTCGCCCGGGTCTACAGCTACTTCCTGCAGCAGGCCACCGCGATAGCCCAGCTCGCCCAGGCCCAGCTGGCCTTCGAACGGCAGCAGCCAGCCACCAACTTCATCCAGGCCGACTACTGGCAGCCGGTACCGCCCGGCAGCACCACCCCCGGCACCGACGGCCAGCAGCCCGACCGGCGCGGGCTTACCGGGTCAGCCCGCCTGCTCCGCGACATCTACACCCTCGACCAGTACGCCTTCGACACCGGCCAGCGCAAACTCCAGCTCAGCCAGAGCTTCTCCCTCGCCCAGCTGGCCCCCTTCGAATTCGAGCAGTTCCGCCTCACCGGGGTGCTCCCCTTCGCCACCCCGATGGACCTGTTCGACCACGGCTTCCCCGGCCACTACCTCCGCCTGATCAAACAGGTCCGCACCTCCATGATCGCCCTCATCCCGCCCATCCGCGGCATCCGCGCCACCCTCACCGCCTCCGGCCTGTCCCGCGTCGTCACCGCCGACCCGTTCCAGACCACACTGGTGCGCCGCAGCCCCGAAAGCGTGGCCCTCACCTCCCCCACCAACGCCACCGGCGTCTTCGACCTGCAGCCCGCCAGCGGGATGCGGCTGCCGTTCGAAAGCATGGGGGTCGACACCCAGTGGGAACTGCGGATGCCCCGCGCCGCCAACCCCTTCGACTACGCCACCATCGCCGACATCGTGATCACCATCGACTACACCGCCCTAGACAGCGACGACTACCGGCACACCGTGCTCACCCAGCTGGACAACCGGGTCAGCGCGGACCGCTCCTACAGCGTCCGCGACGACTTCCCAGACCCCTGGTACGACCTGCACCAGCCACCGGACGACCCGCACTCACCGGTCACCGTCCAGCTGCGCACACAGACCCAGGACTTCCCACCGAACCTGGAAGACCCGCAGCTCACCCAGCTGCTACTGTTCTTCACCCGCACCGATCCCGCCTCGGACGAAGCAGCCGTAGACGGCCTCACCCTGACCCGCGACGACGGCGCGGTCGCCGCCGGCGCGGCCACCACCATCGGCGGCGTCATCAGCACCCGGCGGGCCAACGGAGCCAGCTGGCTCCCCCTAACCGGTGGCCCGCCCACCGCACAATGGCAGCTGCAACTGCCAGCAAGCACAGCAACCCGGATCCGCAACGAGGACATCACCGACATCCTGCTCGTCATCAGCTACACCGGCCGCACCCCAGACTGGCCGCGCTGAAACACCCGGCAGCGCATCAGCTGACCAGAACCAGGCAGGCTCGACGGAGCGGGCCGCCAGAGCGGTCGATTCTTGCCATTTCCACCTGAAAGACCTGCATGGCGGTTCGTGATCAGGATTGGTGTGGACGACACGATGGCCCCGGCCCCTTGGGCTATAAGGCACCGGGATGCGCGCTGGGCGCGGTGAACACGGGCCCGGCCTGGCCGACAGCGCTATCCACCTGTCCTTGCCGAAAACGTCGTTCTCACTGGTCAAGCCGCGTGCTGGTACTCGTGGATGATGCCTCCGACCCGGTCGCGTCGTCGGACCCGGAAGGCTTCGAGGTCGGTTACCTCGGCTGGAAGCGGTTTGAGCGGAGCGGCGCTGGACAGGGCCATGTGAGGCCGGTGGTCGTTGTGGTGACGCTCGCAGGCCGACAGGATCCTGCGGAGGTGGGGCAGGTTCCAGATGAGGGTGCGGTCGAGAAGCTCGCGGCGGCATCCGCCGATCCACCGCTCCATGATCGAGTTCATCCGGGGCATCCGGACGCCGCTGCGCACGATCCGCAGGCCCGCCGCGGTGAATACCGCGTCGAAGCCTTCATGGAAGGTGGCGTCGCGGTCGTGCAGCACGAACTTGACGTTGGCGCCGGCCTGATCGAGGTCCATGCACAGGTTCCGGGCCTGCTGCACGATCCACTGGCTGCCGGGATGGGCGGTGGCGCCCAGGATCCGGATCCGGCGGGTGGCGTGTTCGATCGCGGCCAGCACGTAGGCCTTCGTGCCGTCCAGCAGGTTGACGGTGAACAGGTCCAGGGCCAAGATCGCCTCGGCCTGGGAGCGCAGGAACTGCGCCCAATCCGGGCCGGCGCGCCGGGGCGCGGGGTCGATGCCATGCCTCTTCAAGATCTCCCAGACCGTCGAGGGTGCGACGGCGACGCCGAGCCCGGCCAGCTCACCGGCGATCCGCCGGTACCCCCAATGCTCGTTGTCGGCCGCCATGCGCAACACCAGGCGGACGATGCGGCGGTGGGTCGGTGGTCGCCCTGGCCTCTTCGGTCTGGATCTGGCTGGCCGTGTCAATCTCTTTTGGCCCCACCTACTGCTCTGATTTGGCCCCGCCTAGCGCGGTTGCGTTCTGACTGGGTGGTGATTGTTCTACTTTGATCTGGCCCCACCCCGGCGGTCGGGGATGCCGGCTGGCTGGGGGTGTCCGTTGTCACTGGCGGGGCTGGTGAGATGGCTGGTCAGGGTGCGGCGGTCGGCGCGCTCGGCTTCGAGCTGGGTCTCGGCGCGTTCGGCGCGGGCGCGTTCGGCGGCGGTGAGCTCGTGCGCGGCGGCGAGCTGGGCCTGGTGGTGCTCGCGGAGGTTTTCGCGTTCGCGTGCGGCGTCGTCGCGGACCCGGCCGGTTTCGGCGCGGGCGTCTGCTTCGGCCTGGCGGGCGCGGCTGACCTCGGTGCCGGCGGCTTGCCGGGCATCGCGTGCGGCGGCGAGCGCGTCGTCGCGCTCGCGGGCGCTGCGCTCGGTGTCCGTGCGGGCGGCGGTGACCTGCCCGGCGGCGCGGGCCTGGATGGCGGTGATCTGCGCGGCCGTGCCGGCGTGCAGCTGCTCGAGCGCGGCGGCTGCGGCCCGGGCGTCATCGGCTTGGTGGCGTGCGGCGTCTTGTGCGGCGGCGGCGTCTTCGCGGGCCGCGGCGAGCGCTTCGGCGAGGGCGCCTGTTTCCTCGCGGGCTTCGGCGGCCTGGGCCTGGGCGGTGATGGCGGCGGCTTCGGCGCGGCGGCGGGCGGCTTCGGCTTCGGCGACCTGGGCGCGGACATGGGCGGGGTCGAGGCTGGCGGCCTGCTCGCGGGCGGCGCGGACCAGGACGGCGATCTGGCGGGTCAGGGCGTCGAGCGCGGCGAGCGGCTCCTGGTCGCCAGTGTGCATGGTGCCGCCGGCGGGGCGGGGATGCGCGCGTCGTTGTGGAACCGCTGGGCGCAGTCGTCGCTGCAGAAGACCCGGTTCCTGCCGCGGCCCTGGGCGGGCAGCGGGCGCCCGCAGCCGGGGCGTTTGCAGGTCGCGGGACCGCGGGCGGCATCGTCGCCGCTGGCGGGGGTGTTGGCCGTCACTGAAGATTCCGATGAAGGCGGCGCTGACGGCGCCGATGTGGGGATGTGTAAAAGCCCCGCGGCCGGGGTGGCTGCGGGGCCTTGATGGTGGTGGTGCCGGTGGTTGTGGGTGAGGTGCCGGGGTTATGTGTCGGTGAGCACAGTGGCGTCATCGGGGGTGAGTATGTGCTCATGTTGAAGAGCCCCGCCCGGCGGAGCCGGGCGGGGCTGGGTGTTCAGGGTGTCGCGGGGATGGTCAGTCTGTCGCGGTGATCTCGGCGATGGCGGCTCGGGCGGCTGCGTGGTCGACGAGGTTCTTGCCGGCGCCGGCGGTCGCGATCAGGGCGGCGACGGCGATGTTGTTGACGGTGCGGGGTTTGCCGCGGGCGGCCTGGTGGATCTGGGTGACGGCGTCGTCGGTGAACAGGTCAGCGGTCCGGCCGGCTTCTTCGAGGTGGTGCCGGATGTAGCTGGCGGTCTCGCCGGGGGTCATGCCCTTCATCTGGTAGCGGACGGTGATCCGCTGGTCCAGGGCGGCGAGGACGCCGAGCTTGATGTTGTGCCGCAGGGTGGGCTGGCCGACCAGGATGGTGGCGAACGGGGTGCTGCTGTCCATCTCGTGATTGGTCATCATCCTGACGGCTTCCAGCTGCTCGTGGTCCAGGAGGTGGGCCTCGTCAAGGACCAGGACGGGGGTCCGTCCGCGTTCGGCGGCCTCGCCGGCCAGGACGTTCCAGGCCTGGGCGGCGAGGGCGGCGGTGCCGTGGGCGGGCCGTCCGCCGAGGGCGGTGACAACGCCCGCGAGGATGCCGCGGATCCCGGTGGCGGGGTTGCCGATGTAGATGACGTGATGGCCGGCGGGGTCCAGGCCAGCGACGGCGGCCCGGATCGCGGCGGTCTTTCCGGTGCCGACCTCGCCGGTGATCACGCCGATGGTCTTCCCGGCGACGGCCCAGGTGATGCGGGCGGCGGCCTCGGCGCAGTCGGCGTGCTGGTGGAGCCGGCCAGGGGGCAGGTCGCGGCCGAACGGCATCTGGGTGAGGCCGAAGCGGTCGATGACGGCGTCGATCATGAGAGCGGGTCCTTCCGTGATGGCCTCCCGTTGACGGGGGCGAGTTGCTGCTGGGCCTGGCTGAGGTTCCCGGCGAGGGCGGCGGCGCTGCCGCGGGCACTGGAGATGAGGGTCGCGGCGCCGCTGACGGCGGCGGCGGGGTCGGTGCCGTCGTCGCAGCCGAGCCGGCCAGCGGCCAGCGCCGCGGCGAGCCAGCGGCCGATCTGGCCCAGGAGCTGCGGGAGCCGGGAGGCGGCCAGGGACAGCTCGCCGAGGACCTCGTAGGCGTCGGCGGGCTGGCCGAGGCCGTCCTGGCCGAGGGTGGCGTGGTTCAGGGAGCGGATCGCCTCGGCCGCGGAGCGGGCGAGGGCGGCGGCCGGCCCGGCCGCCTGCGGGCAGTCATCATCCACGGTCGTTTCCGTCCTTGCCGTCATCGTCGTTCTCCTGGTTCCTTCTCTTCCTGGCCGCCGTCGATGAGGGACCGGTAGCTGACCTGGTCCTTCAGCCCGGCGTCCCAGTCGTCACCGAGGGCGGCGAGGTAGTTGATCCCGGTCGGGGCCGGCTCGGTGCGCTGCTCATCGCCGCGGGTGCGGGTCTTGGGATGGCGGTGCCGGCCGACGGTGAACGGGACCGCGGTCCCGGCTGGCTTCCCGCCGGCCCGGACCTCGACACGGCTCAGGTCGAACGGGTCGAAGACCAGCTCGACGTATCGCCCGGCCAGCCAGGCGCCGACCTGATAGGAGTTGCCGTGCAGGGACACCAGGGCCGTCTTCGACGCCCTGCGCCGCTCGGACCACAAGAACGCCTCCCGCAGCCTGCCCGGGTCCGGCACCGCCCGCTCGGCCGGGGACGCCTTCGCCCAGCGGGCGAGGGGCTCCTCACCGGTCTCGGAGTGGACGGCCTGGTGGTAGACGGCCTCGGCCCAGGCCTGGAACAGGCGGTTCATCCCGGCCAGGTCCGGGATGCCGGCCCCGTCGCCGATCTCGACGAGGAACTGATCCCGCACTGTCCTGAAAAACCGCTCGATCTTGCCTCTTCCCTCTGGTTAACCGGCCAATCGAAGATCATCTTGTGGATAACTGTGCTGGCGCGTGCCTGCTACTGGCTGCTCTCGCGGTGTGCGTGTTCGAGGCGGCGGAGCTGTTCTTCGTGGCGGCGGACGCGGGCGGCGAGGGTTTCGATGCTGCGCCGCAGTTGGTCGATCTGCACGGTCAGGCCGGTCAGGGTGGTGGCGTCGCGTCCGCGGGCACGGTGCTCGTCGACGAGCGCGCGCAGGTCGGCCCGCCGGTAGAGAGTGGTGCGGCTGACCCCGGCGAGGACGGCTACCTGGTTGAAGGTGACGGGCTGCCCGGCGGCGGCCAGTTCGGCGCAGGCGGCTTCGGCCCGGGCCAGCTCGCCGTGCTCCTGGTCAGCTGGCATGGGCCTGGTTGATGAGCAGGTCGAGCCGTTCGATGAGGCGGCGGTGCCGGGCGGCCTCGTCGCCCCAGCCGCGGGCCTGCGCGTCGGCGGCGAGCGCTTCGGCGTCGACCCGCTGCAGCTGCAGTACGGGCAGGAAGCTGGCCTCGGAGCGGAAGTTCGGGCAGTGCTCGCAGATGTTGGCGTAAGCGCAGGAGCCCTGCGCGGCGGTGCGCAGGCAGTAGCCGCCGGCGAGGCGGGCCTTGATCAGCGGCGCGTCGCGCCAGTTCCCGCCAGTGACGGCAAGGGGCAGCTGGGTCCGCTCGCCGGGGAGGACTGGGCCGAGCCGGGCCTTGGCCAGGGATAGCGCCCGGGAGTACTCGTCGCGGACGGTGGCGTCGAACAGCCGGCCGTAGCGCAGGCTCATCTCCGCTGAGACGTGCCCGAGCAGCGCCATCAGGGCCTGCAGCGAGCAGCCGGCGTTGACCAGGGCGGTGGCATATGTATGCCTGAGCTGGTGAGGCACCACGCCGTCCAGGCCTGCCTCGGCGGCCGCCCGGCGCAGCTCCTCGCGCAGCGTGTCCGCCGACACGCGGCGGCCCTGGTGGGTGAGCAGGAAGTCGGCCAGCTTGCCGGTGCGCGGGTGACGCAGCGGCCGGCCCGGTGACCGGTGCGCGACGATCCGGTCGACCAGCTTCACGGTTTCCTCATCGATAGGCACCATCCGCTCGGTGAGCAGCTTGCCCAGCGGGATCTTCAGCCAGGCGCCGGATCCGGGGACCTCGTGCACGCAGTCCAGCTCGAGATCGACAAGCTCGCCGATGCGCATCCCGGTGGCGCGCAGCAGTAGCAGCGCGTCGGCGTAAAGCCGGTTCGGCGAGTCTTCCAGCGCGGCCAGCAGCGCGCGTTCCTGATCCGGGGGCAAGTAGCGGGGCAGCGGGTGCGGCAGCTTGGGTGCATCGCGGGGGAAGACCAGCCGCCGGCCCGGGGCTTCGGGCCAGCCCCATTCGGTGATGGCGTCCAGGAAGCTGCCGACAGACTGGATGCGCTGCTTGGCGGTAGAGGCCGCGATCGGGGCGCCGGTGCGGCGGTTGACCGCCGCGGCGACCTCGTTGAGGTAGGGCTCGATGTGATGCTGGCGGTCCAGCAGCGCCAGCGAGGCCAGGCCCGGGTCGTGGCAGGCGAGGAACCGGCCGAAGTGCGCCAGCTCGGACGCGGTGCCCTGCACCGAGGAGCGGGCGTGGGTGCCCTGCAGCCGTTCCAGGTAGGCCACCATCGGCCGGCGCACCTGCGGGCTGACTCCCTCCAGGTGGCGTTCCCAGCTCCACCGGCCCAGCGTGGACCGCTTGGGCACCGGCTCGGCCGGCGCGCCGAGATGGTAGACCACCGCGCGGGAGGCGTAGACCGCGTGATGGTAGTGCTTGAGCGGGCGGCCCAGCCGGGCTTCCCGCTCGGTGATCGCGGTGCTGAGCTCGGCGAAGTCGGCGTCGGCCAGCTCCGCGAGCGGCTTCCCGGTCTGGATGAGCGCGCGGACCGCGACTTCGGAGGCCATGCCGGTGCGGGCCCGCACCGAGTAGCCCAGCGCCTCGGCACCGGCCAGGAACCGCTTGATGCCGGGACCAAGCGGGCTGGCCGCCGCCTCCCGCAAGATCACGGTCAGCTTGCGTTCCAGCAGGTAGTCATAGCCGGGCCGCAGATGGCCGTGCAGCATCAGGAAGTTCAGCAGCGGCTGCAGCTGCGGGCGGGTGCCAGCCAGCCGGGCTGCCAGCGGCAGCCCGGCCCAGGCCTGCGGGTCGGGGAACCGGGCCAGGAAACAGCGGGCTCCGCTGTCGAAGGTCTTGTTGCCCACCCCGCGGCCTGCCAGGCAGGCAAGGTAGGCGTCGTAGATCGGCGCGGCTTGCGGCGGCACCGCCGTCCTAACGGGCGGCATCAGCGGCCCGCCTGCCAGGCGCGCTGCCGTTCCCGGGCAGCGTCATAGGCGGCGCGCACGTGCGCGGGCGCCAGGTGAATATAAGCCGCCGAGGAGTCGGCGTGATCGTGTCCCATCAGCGCCTGCAGCACCGGCAGGTCAACCCCGGCCTCCGCCAGGGCGGTGCCGAAGGAATGCCGCAGCGCATGCGGGTGCCCCGCCGCCACCCCGGAGATCTCCCGGTGGTAGCGGAACACCCGGCGCAGCCCGGCCGCCGTCAGCGGCTGTCCCCGGTGCGGACCCTTCGCCACCACGAACAGCGCCCGGCTTGCCGTTTCCGGGCGCTCGGCGAGCAGGTAGGACTGGATCAGGCCGGCCACGTCCGGATCGACCGGCACCCGGCGTTCCTTGTCGCCTTTGCCCACTACCCGCACCCAGCCCCGGCCGATATCCACGTCGGCGACCCGCAGCCCGAGCACCTCAGCCGACCGCAGCCCGGACAGCAGCATCAGCCCGGCGATCGCACGGTCCCGGTCTGTGCGGAAGCTGCTCAGCAGCGCAGCGGTCTCGGCGCGGTCCAGCCCACGCGGCAGCCGCCGCGGCTCGCGGACCCGCAGTTGCGAGCGCGGCCTCGGCCGGGACAGGTGAGCCAGCAGCCCGGCCCGCTCCCCGGCAGCGGCGCGCCGCGCGGCAGGGCCGCGGGGCACCGGGCTCGGCATGCCCGGATCACGCATCGCACGGAAGCTGAACAGACCCGAGACCGCTGCCAGCCGCCGGTTGATGGTGGCCGGGGCGAACCCGGTCGCCCGGCCGCTGGCCATCGAGATCACGTTGTCGTGCTGGCCCGCGCGGTGTTCGGCGCGGCAGGCGGCCAGGTAGCGCAGCAGCACGTCCGTGGTCACCGCCCCCAGGCCGAGGCTCTGGCCCGCCAGCCAGCGCGCGAAGTGCAGCAGATCAAACGCATACGCGCGGACGCTGGCCGGCGAGTAGCGGCGGTCGGCCAGGTAGCCGAGATAGTCGTTGCACAACTGCAGGTCCGCTCCGCGCCACCCGCCCTTGATACGCCATCGTTCCCCGCTCCCGTCAACGCGCAGCCGCTCATCGTCAGGCATGGGACATGAGTAACGGGATCTGACCCATCCTGGTCAACGCGACACGCCGGGATGAACACGGGAAAACCAGCCAGGGTTTCAGCCCTAGCCAGCAGGTCAGCTCTTCAGCCAGTCACCAGCCGCGCAGCAGTACCAGCAGAAGATTGGCCGGTTAAGGGGGGCTTCCCGGGCCGGGAGTGGATCAGCTTTATGCCCAGGACAGCGCAGCCGCGCAGCAGCCACGCATCGACAAAAGGCGAGCCGTTGTCCAGGTAGATGGACTGCGGGACGCCGCGCCGCTGCAGGGCGGGACGGAACGCCGCCGCCATCCGGACCACGTCATCGTGATAGGCCCACCGGGCGCCCATCACCGCGCGGGAGTGATCATCGATAAACGCGAACAGGTAGCACTTGCCGCCCGCGATGACCGGGCCGTGGAGCGTGTCGCCGGTCCACATCTCGTTCGGCCTCGTGCACTCGAACCTGCCGAAGGCCCGCTGCTCCTCCTGCTCCCGCGGCGGGCCGCTGAGCTCAAGGCGCCCGAACAGCCGCTGCAGCGTCCGGTCCGACGGCGCCCAGCCCGCGGTCAGCTGCAAGATCCGCCGGACCTGCGCGGCGGTCCGCTCCGGCTTCTCCCGCTTCAGCGCCTCCGCCAGCGCCAGCACCTCCGCCGGCGTCCGCGGCTGGCACTGCCGCGGCGACGGCACCAGCGCGTCGAACCCGCCGGCCTCATAGACCCGCCGCCAGCGGTCCAGCGTCCCCCGCGACACCGTCACCGGCTGGCCGCCCGGCCCGTCATGGACACGGCAGGCCAGCTCCCTGGCCCGCCGCCCCCGCTCCGCCGCGGTGATGCCCGCCTCGGCGAGCTCCTGCACCAGCGAGTACCGGAACAGGCCCGCCTCCCGGGCCCGCTCCAGCCTCGCCTTCTTATCCGCCTCGTCCAGAGTCGTCACGCCTTGTCCCTTCTCTCGCGCCCGCGCTCGCGGGCTCACCGAGAGTGGCAAGAAGGTGCAGTCCCCGGGCAGGGGCGAGGTCGCGTTGAACCGTCAGGCCAGGGCAGACGGCGCCAGGCCGTCACGGACGCGGGCGAACCGGACAACCGGGGACAGCAGCGACCCCAGCGTGAGCACCGCCGCCAGCTCCCACCCCGCCACCGTGACCATCCCCAGCCAGCGGCCACGGGCCGCAGCCACCGCCGCGGCGACCGCCACCACCGCATCGGCCAGCACGCTGCCAGCCGGGTCCAGCGGCACCGGATCCAGGGCCAGCACACCGGCCAGCCGGGGCCGATGCTCAGCTCCAGTCCTACGAGGAGGAGCGATGTACCACTCCATGAACGGCTGGAACTGGCTCTGGATGACCTTCTCAGGGGCCTTCTGGCTCCTGATGGTCGGTGGGGTCGTCTACGTCGCCGTACGGCTTGCGCAGCGACACGACCGGCGCTCGTGAGCGCCGCGCAGCTGATCCTCGTCGCCGTGACTGCTGGGGCAAATACCCCCATCGGGTATAGTGAGAACGCGCGCGCATGACTGAGCTCACCTACGCCGTCCCCGGCATGAGTTGCGGTCACTGCGTGGCCGCCGTCACCGCCGAGCTCGAGAGCATCGCCGGCGTCGCGAGACGTCGACGTCGACCTCGAGACCAAGCTCGTCGTCGTGCGCGGCGACGAGCTCGACGACGCGACTCTGCGGGCGGCGATCGAAGCAGCGGGATACGAGGCGGCATGAGCACCGCCGCGCCCGCCGAAGGAGCTGCGCCTCGACCTCGAGGGAATGACGTGTGCGTCCTGCGCTGTCCGGATCGAGAAGACGCTCAACAAGCTCGAAGGCGTCGAGGCGACGGTCAACTTCGCGACGGAGCAGGCAACCGTGCGCTACGACCCCTCCGTTGCGGACGCGGCTCTCGTCGGCGCCGTAGAGTCGGCCGGCTACCACGCACACGTCGCCGACGGCCACGTCCACGACGACGAGCCGCTCGCAGTGCTCCGGCTGCGCCTCGTGGTTGCCGTCGCCCTCACGGTCCCCGTTGCCCTCGTCGCGATGGTCTCCCCGCTCCAGTTCGCCGGCTGGGAGTGGGTCGCGCTGGCGCTCGCCACGCCGGTCGTGTTCTACGCGGGCGCCGGCTTCCATCGCGTCGCGCTCAAGAACGCGCGCCATGCGGCCGCCTCGATGGACACGCTCATCTCGATGGGCACGCTCGCCGCCTGGCTCTGGTCGATCGTCGTGCTCGCCGGCGGCCTCGCGGAGGACACGTACTTCGAAGTCGCGGCGGTGATCACGACGCTGATCCTGCTCGGCCGCTTCCTCGAGGCCCGCGCCAAGAGCCGTTCGAGCGAGGCGATCCGGAAGCTGCTCGAGCTCGGTGCGAAGGAGGCCCATGTCCTTCGCGACGGCCGCGAGGTCGCCGTTCCGATCGAGGACGTGCGCGTCGGCGACCTCCTCGTCGTCCGGCCGGGCGAGAAGATCCCCACCGACGGTGTCGTCGCCGAGGGCGAGTCGGCCGTCGACCAGTCGATGCTGACCGGCGAGCCGGTCCCGGTCGAGGTCGCACCGGGCGCCGAGGTCGCGGGCGCGTCGATCAACAGCTACGGCCGGCTGGTCGTCCGGGCGACCAGGGTCGGCGTCGGACACGGCGCTCGCTCAGATCGCGCGGCTGGTCGAGGCAGCGCAGTCGGGGAAGGCTCCGGTGCAGCGCCTGGCCGACCGCGTCTCGGCCGTCTTCGTGCCGATCGTGATCGCCGTCGCCCTCGCGACCCTCGGCGGCTGGCTCGCCTTCGGCGCGGGTGCCTCCACGGCGTTCACAGCGGCGGTCGCCGTCCTGATCATCGCGTGCCCCTGTGCTCTCGGCCTCGCCACTCCGACCGCTCTGATGGTCGGCACCGGCCGGGGCGCGCAGCTCGGCATCCTGATCAAGGGCCCGGAGATCCTCGAGCAGACCCGAAGAGTGGGCACGATCGTCCTCGACAAGACGGGCACCGTCACCGAAGGACGCATGCAGCTGACCGGGGTCGTACCGGTGAACGGAGCCACACGCGCCGAGGTGCTGCGGCTGGCCGGATCGGTCGAGGCCGCGAGCGAGCACCCGATCGCGCGGGCGATCGCCGTGGCCGCAGCCGCGGAGATCGGCACGCTGCCGCCGGTCGAACGATTCCGCAACCTGCCCGGGACGGGCGTCTGCGGAGTCGTGGAGGGCCACGAGGTCGAGGTCGGCCGCCGGAACGGCGCGATCACAGTCGCCTGGGACGGGCCGGAGCGCGCAACGCTCACCGTCAGCGACACCGTCAAGCCGACGAGCGCGCAGGCGATCGCCGAGCTGAAGCAGCTCGGCCTCACGCCCGTGCTGCTCACGGGCGACAACGAGGCGACCGCAAGGCGTGTCGCGGCCGAGGTCGGCATCGAGCGCGTGCTGGCGGAGGTCTATCCCGCCGACAAGGTCGCCGAGGTGAAGAGGCTCCAGGAGGCAGGCGAGGTCGTGGCGATGGTGGGCGACGGCGTGAACGACGCGCCGGCTCTCGCCCAGGCCGACCTCGGGCTCGCGATCGGTACCGGCACCGACGTCGCGATCGAGGCCTCCGACCTGACGCTCGTGTCCGGGGACCTGCGCTCGGCCGCCGACGCCATCCGCCTCGCGCGCCGCACCCTGCGCACGATCAAGGGCAACCTCTTCTGGGCCTTCGCCTACAACGTCGCCGCGATCCCGCTGGCCGTCTCCGGCTGCTGAACCCGATCGTCGCCGCCGCGGCGATGGCAGGCTCGAGCCTGTTCGTCGTCACCAACAGCCTGCGCCTGCGGCGGTTCCGCAGCGCACGTGAAGGAGCAGCCACATGAGCCAAGCAACGACCCACACGCACGGCTACGCGAAAGACAAGGAGGTGCTCGTCAAGCGCCTGCACCGCATCGAGGGCCAGGTACGCGGGATCGAGCGCATGGTCGAGAGCGACCGCTACTGCATCGACATTCTCACCCAGATCGCCGCCGTCAACACCGCGCTCGAGTCGCTGGCATTCAGGATCCTCGACGAGCACGTCCGCCACTGCGTGGCCGGCGCGCTGGCCTCGGGTGACGAGACGGACGCCGCGACGAAGGCCGAGGAGCTGCTCGAGGCCGTGCAGCGATTCGCGCGGACGCGCTAGCGCCTTTTAGCCCTGCCGCTCGCGCATGAATCCCTGGCGCGCGGCGCTGACGAGCGCCACCGCCTCGGGAAACAGGACTCGCATCGCGTCGCGAAGCGCGATTGCCTGCTCGTCGGCGCCTCCGCTCACGTCCACGCGGCCGAGCGCCGCCCCGGTCAGCTCGACGGCCGTGTTCAGGGTCAGCGTCGCGAACTGCTCGCGCTGCGCCTCGGCGACCGACTCGGCCTGGTGCTCCGCGAACTCGCGCAGGCCCCGCATCAGTTCCTCCGGGTCGCCGCCGAACGGGAAGTTGAATCCGCCTTCCATGATGCTCCTCTCTTTTGCTCCTCTCAGCGTAGCTCGCCCTTGAACCCCGACTCGACCTCGTGCTGCAGCTCCTCGACGACGGCGGACGCACCTTTCATCGCCTCGACGAACGGCGATCGCGGCCATTCGCCCAGCGCCTGCTCGAGCGCACGCGTCGCCGCCCCGATCTCGTCGAGGTACTCGGGCGTGGCGAGCCGGGAGAACGACTCAGCGACGCGCTGAAGCTCGAGCGCCGCCGTCTCGGCCGCCTCGATCCCCTCGACGTGCTCGGTGACCCGCAACGTCTCGAGCTGTCTGCGCAGGTCGTCGAGCCTGCCCCCGCCGGCCGACTCCTCGGCGAGCTCGCACAGAGCCGCGATCGCGACCGCGCTCGCGGACCAGGGCCCGGTCACGCACGGCCGCGCCCTCACCGTCCACGGCGGCCCAGGCTCGAGGCGGCCCTTCGAACGCGCACAGGTAGACGCGCAGCCCCGGCTCGGGCTCGGTCGGAATCACCGCCGCCAGCGCCTCGCCGGGCGCGGCGAGCGCTTCCGCCGCTTCCGCGACCCGCTCGAGATCCACGTGCGTCTCCACCTCACAGGAGTGTCACCTACCATGCAGGCTCGATGTTCCGGAAGCGCATCCCGGACGACACGCTCCTCGCCGAGGCCGAAGAACGGCTGAAGGAGCTGGTCGCGGCGGCAGCCGAGCGACATCAGGCTGAGCTCCAGCACACGCTCTCGGTCGCCCTGGCCGAGACGAGCTCCCCGGCCAGCGCGAGCTCCTCCAGAAGCTCCAGCCCCGGCGGTGGGAGGACCTGATCGTCGACATCTCCCTGTTCCGCCCCGGCCCCGTGAAGTCGGACATGATCCGCCCCTACCTCCGCCGCCGCGATCGCATGGAACGCCCCGTCTACGCCCATCCCGACCTCGAGCCGGCGCTGCGCGAGACCCACGGGGTGATCGTCTACCACGAGCAGGTCATGCGGACCCTCGCCGCCCTCGCCGGTTACACCCTCACCTACGCCGACCACGTCAGACGCAACCTCAACGACGAGGCGATGCTCCCGGAGCTCGAGGCAGACTTCCTCGAGAAGGCCGTCGGACGCGGTGTCGACCGAGATGTCGCCTCCAAGACCTGGAACGACGTCGCTCAGTTCGCGAGCTTCGGCTTCTGCAAGGCGCATGCCGCCGCCTTCGCCGTTCCGACGTACCAGTCCTCGTACCTGAAGGCCCACTACCCTGCACACCTCATCGCGGGGCTCCTCACGCACGACCCCGGCATGTACCCCCGCCGGCTGATCCTTGAGGACGCGCGGCTCCACGACATCCCGATCCTCCCGCTGGACGTCAACGAGAGCGAGCCCGACTACATGGTGGAGGCGGTGGGCGCCGACCGAGGGCGCTACGGCATCCGCCTTGCGTTGAAGGATGTCCACGGGATCTCCGATGCCGAGATCCGTTCGATCCTGCAGGCCCGTGCCGAGCGGCCGTTCTCCGATGTGGGCGACTTCATGCGGCGGACCACCGTGAGCCGGCCCGTCTCGGAGGCCCTGGCGCACGCCGGGGCGTTCGACGCGCTGCGGGGGGAGGGGAACCGCAGGAACCGGTTGTTCACCGCGATGACGGCGGAGGCGCCCCGGGAGGGCGACCAGCTCACGCTCACCGATGCGGCGGTGCCGGCTCACTCGTTCAAGGACTACTCGGATGCGGAGGTCGTGCGGGCCGAGCTCGAGGTGCTGGGGATGGACGCGAGCCGGCACATCGTGAGCTTCTTCGAGCCGCTCCTGGCGGATCTGGGGGTGACGCGCACGCAGGACCTGGGGTCGCTGCGCGGCGGGACGAAGGTCATGGTGGCGGGCGTGAAGGTTGCCTCCCAGACCCCCGCGATCCGCAGCGGCCAGCGGATCATCTTCCTCACGCTGGACGACGCCACCGGACCGATCGAGGTCACCGTGTTCGAGTCGGTGCAGCCCAAGGTGGCGAAGACCGTCTTCCACGGGTATGCGCTCGCGGTCTGGGGCGAGCTGCGGCGCACCGGGGTCCGAGGGGTGAGCGTGATCGCCGAGGAGGTGTGGGATCTCACCGAGCTGCACCATGCCCGTACGCGCGGCGACCTGCGCGAAACGATGGCGGCCGTGGCGGCTACCTCGGGAGCCCAGCGGCACGCCGCCCCGGCGGAGGGTCGCAAGCTGTGGCACGCGAGCGGCGGGTCCGCGGGATGATGGGGGCCATGACCGCCCCACGTCCCAGCGAGCCGATCCTCCATGTGGACCTCGACGCGTTCTACGCGTCCGTCGAGATGCTCAAGGACCCGACCCTGCGGGGCAAGCCGGTGATCGTCGGCGGCGCCGGTCCTCGCGGGGTCGTCGCCAGCGCGTCCTACGAGGCCCGTCGGTTCGGGGTCCGTTCGGCGATGCCCGGGGTCCGGGCTCGCCGGCTGTGCCCCGAGGGGATCTTCGTCCCCCCTGACTTCGAGGCCTACCGCGTCCACTCGAACCGCTTCCGCGAGGTGCTGCTGGCCCACACCCCGCTGGTGGAGCCCATCTCCCTGGACGAGGCGTTCCTTGACGTGGCGGGCGCCACGATGCTGTTCGGCTCGCCGGCCGAGATCGGTGCCAAGATCCGCCGCGACGTCGAGGCCGAGGTGGGTGTCACCTGCTCGGTCGGTGTCGCCTCCACGAAGTTCGTGGCGAAGCTCGCCTCCGACGGCTGCAAGCCCGACGGGATGGAGGTGGTCCCCGCCGACGACGTCCCGGCGTACCTGGAGCCGCTGCCGGTGGGGCGGCTATGGGGTGTGGGGGAGAAGACCGGTGAGGTCCTGAGCCGCATGGCCATCCGCACGATCGGCGATCTCTCGCGCACGCCTCGAGCCATCCTCGAACGGCTCCTGGGCGAGGCGTCCGCGAAGCATCTCTGGGAGCTCTCCCACGGCATCGACGATCGCGACGTGGTGCCGTACGAGGCCCCGAAGTCGGTGAGCCACGAGGAGACGTTCGATCGCGACATCGACGACACCGAGACCATCCTGCGTGAACTCCTGGCGCTCAGCGGCCGCGTGGCGGCCCGCCTGCGCGCCGACGGTTACCGAGCCCGTACCGTCAACCTGAAGGTTCGTTTGGCCACGTTCACGACGCTGAGCCGGGCCCGGACCCTGCCGGACGCCACCGACCTGGGCACGGACCTCTATCACGTGGCGGCGGAGCTCTACCGCGCCCTGCCGGGGGAGCGGCGCCGTGTACGGCTCCTTGGCATTGGCGCCTCGGGGCTGATCTCGGCGGGCGCCGAGCAGCTGGCGCTCCTGCGTGGGGAGCGATGGGGCGACGTGGAGCGCACCGTGGACAGGATCGAGCGGCGCTTCGGTAGGGGCGCCGCGATGCCCGCCTCCCTCTTGGATCGGGATCGTCGGCGTTGAACCTCGTGAAATTGGGTTCCGATGTATCGGCAAGCCTCCCTATAATCGAACCATGACGGCCGTACCCGACGGCCGGAAGGTCAGGATCCCGATGCCACTCAGCGATCACGAACAGAGGATCCTCGAAGAGATCGAGCGTCGTCTCAAGGAGGACGACCCGAAGCTCGTGGAGCAGGTCGGGCGGACCGATCTCTACTCGCATCTGGCGCGGCGGATACGGCTGGCGTCGCTCGCGTTCATCACCGGGCTGGTGCTGATCCTGCTCTTCGTGGTCTCCCCGTGGGTGGCGGCGCTGGGCTTCGTGATGATGGTGCTGTCCTCACTGCTGATCTACCGCTATCTCGGTCAGCTCGGGCGCGATCAGGTGCGCGCGATGCAGGCCCAGGGCTTCTCGTTGAACGGGTTGATCGGCCGGATCGCCATGCGGTTCCGGCCCCCCTCCCAGCCGCCGTCGGAGTGACCGCTCCTCGATCGCTAGCCCGTTCGGGTCATCTTGCGACCCTCTTGACCTCACGGCTTGCCGCTCTTCCGCGCGCTGGTGTACAACGAGGTCCCCTTCCCCAGGGGCGCGTCACCGTCGACCGGAGGTTCACACTCCACCGACGGCCGGGCCGGACAAGCTGTTGGTCGAGCGGTGCAGGAGTCGAGGGGGCGCGGTTACGTATGGAGGGATTCACCACCCATCAGGCGTGCAAGTTCACGGGTGCGACACCGCGACAGCTGCGGTACTGGGACCAGATCGGGTTGGTGCAGCCCTCCGTGCAGGGCACCGGCGGCCGACCCGGCGTACCGCGGCTCTACGCGTTCCGTGATCTCGTTGCGCTGCGGGTCGTGAAGTCGCTGTTGGACGGCGGTATGTCGCTGCAGCGGGTGCGGCGCTCGTGGGACTTCCTGAACCGCAAGGCGGGGCTGGACCGGCACCTGTCCGAGGTGAAGCTGGTGACCGACGGGCAGAGCATCTTCAAGATCTGCCGACGCGACGGCGAGGTGATGGACGCCCTGCGGGAGGGGCAGATGGCGTTCTTCGTCGCCATCGACGACATCGCGACCGGGCGTCCACACGTCGGTCCGCCAGTTCGAGGAGGATCGCGAGAAGTTCGTCCGGGCGCTTCGCGAGGCCGCCGCCCAGACCGCCACCGGCACCTGACCTCCTCCGCGGCTCGCTCTCAGCCGTGTCCTGCGTCGGCTGAGCGGTACGAACTCAACGCTCCGTGCGGTAGCGCCCGAGGATCCTCTGTTGCCAGGGAGCCGTGCGCTGGAGGTCCTTCAGCGTCGTCGCGGCCGCCGCGCTGGCCTCCTGAGAGTCCTCCTCGTCCGGCTCCTCCGCCGCATAGGCCGCGCTCGAGGCGATCCGGGTCAGCCGGTCCAGGTGCCCGTCCGACAGGCGCCCTGAGCCGGCCACCCGGCGCCGATACTCCTCCAGCGTCTCCCCGGGGCCCCGAGGGAACCCCAGCTCTGCGGCACGCTCCGTGAAGACGTCGTAGGTGGCGAGGATGAGCCGGCGAGGCTCCCCTGCGGCGCGCCGCAGGCGCCTACGACGGCGCCAGGCTCTGACCAGCGGGATCAGGAGCAGCACGAGCAGTCCCAGCAGGATAACTGCCGGCCAAGATCGCTGCGAACCCGTGACCGTCCGTCCGGTGGCGTCGGAACGGTCTCTGAGCGGCCGGCAGAAAAGCCGACGCCGGTCTCGATGGGGCGCTGATGCCCGTAGTGCCTAGTCGTCGACTTCGGTTGGCCCTGTGCCGCCTATGTCACCGCAACCCTTGCCCTTGCACGGCGGCACCTGGTCGGGGTTGTTGTAGCAGTAAACGTTTGACCCGACACACCCGGGGTGGGGTCGAACGTGAGCCACCCGTACGTCGGGAATCGGACCTCGACCCAGGCGTGGGCGTCGTGCTGGGTAACTTGGTAGATGCCCTCGCCCGTCGGCTGTCCCGCGGTGTATCCGGTGGCGTCCCGCGCGGGGATACCCAATGACCGCAGCATCACGGCCATCGCCCCGGCGAACTGCTGACAGAACCCCTTCTTCGTCTTGGTGAGGAATTCGAGGAGCGCGAGGTTGGGGTCGCTGCTCGCGATCGTCGGAGTCGTACTGGAACCGGGACTGGAACCTCCTCTCGATCGCCATGACCTGGTCGTACATGTTCGTTTCCGACCCGACCCAACTCTTGGCGATCGGTTCGATCTTCTCCCGAGTATCCAAGGGGAGTGCGACGTCGGCGGGGTCTGGCGTCGGAAGTACGGTGCTCGCCTGCCGCAGTTGGTCAGGCGTGGGGTCGATCACCTTGGCGTAAGCCCTGTAGCTCGTGCCGGGTCCGACCGGCTCGGGGAGCCCGATCGAGGAGCCACTAGCGTCGAAGGCGAGCGGCTGGTTCAGCGTCAGGTTGGTCGCCGGATACGGCAGGGGGAGGTAAGGGCCAAGGATCAGGTTGTCAGCCTCGAAGTCGTAAGTGGCCCCCTGCGTAGCGTTGAGCGTGGTCGGATCGATCTCGGTGGGAGCCGCGAGGTCCCCCTGGTTGACCTCCCGGGTATCGGCGTTGGGGTCAGGGGTCCAGCGGCTCCCGTCGAAGTTCGTCAACGCCACCGACCGGTAGTAGGTGGGGTACTTCGTCTCCACCGTGAAGACCGGCAGATCCTGCGTCGACGACAGGTCGGAAGCGATGTTCACCAGGGGATCCAGCGACACGCTTCCGCTCCCGTTCGTGCTGAAGTCCAGGAACCCCTTGGATCCGAAGCCTGGCATCAGGGCCGGGGCTATCAGGGCGATCGCCCAGGCAGGCGAACGCCAGCCGTCGCGCACCGCGACCGGCCGTCCGTGTCAGCTGGGCGTCACGGCCCGGTCCGGTCCACACCGGGCCCCACCCCTGGAGGCGTCGGAGCCCGTCCGCGAAGATGACCAGCAACGCCGCGGCGAGGAACGCCACGCCGTAGAGCGGGCTTGACGAACTGGTCCAGCACGGTGTCGGCGAACGCCACGAGGGCGACCGGCGGCAGCAGGGCCAGGAGCGGGCTGCCGGCGCGGAACGCCAGGGCGTGGGAGGAGAAGACCGCCGCCCACGTCGCGGTGAGCGCCGCCAGCATCAGGGGGGCCAACGGGAGCGAGGGGGCCACCTGGACGCGCGCCTGCTGGCCCACGAGCGCTGCGGCGCGTCCGATCGCGTGAAGGGTGTCCACGGTGGGCAGTCCGTGCCAGGTGGTGGCCGGGAAGATCAGGATGCCGATCGCCACCAGGAGGGCGGCCGCGCTGACCGCGGTGGCCGCCAGCAGGTTCCTACGTTCGAGCGCGCAGGCCAGCAGAGCCGAGGCCAGGGCCGCGGCCAGCAGCCGGTACGTGGCCGCGTGCCCTTGGAACACGCGCCCGATCGCGAAGGCCGTCACCGCGCCGAGCAGGCACGTGGCGGCGACCGCGATCAGACGTTGTGTACGAGCGGACGTTCCCGCGGTGCGTGCCATCGCTCCTTCAACCTCATGCTCGGGGGCAGGACGATGCAGTCCCAGCCCGCTCGTGTGAGGGCCAGCCGCGCCTGCGTCGCGCGCGCCCTCCAGGGTCGCCTGCCGGTCCGGCGACAGGGTGTCGGGGTCGACCGGATAGATCAAGATCGCGAGCTTGGGCCCGAAGCCGGCCGCGCTACGGATCAACGAGGGCAGCTCCGTGGCGTTCGGGGGGCCGGAGATGAAGATCAGAGAGGTGTCGGCGGAGGCGCCGGCTCGCAGGTGCGCGAGCGAGGGGCCGATCGACCTCGCACCTGAGTGCGCGAGCGCCGGCCAGCACGTCCATGAAGCGATCCTCCGTGACCTGCGCGGGCTGCACGTCAGCCGTCCCCAGGCGCAGCTGGAAGCCGTTGCGGACCAGGAGAGTGCCGAGGGTGGCCGCGACCGAGACGCCGCGCTCGAACGACGGGGAGCGCATCTGCCCCAACGTCGCCGCCCGGGTGTCCACGAAGACGAGTCCGCTCGCCCGTCGCGAGGCCTCGTCCTGACGGATCATGAGCTGCCCGGTGCGCGCCACGGAGGCCCAGTGGATCCGTCGGAGGTCGTCGCCCTCCTGGTATTCGCGCATCATGTGGTACTCCTCGCCGCTGCGGAACAGCTGTCGCGTCCGCGATCGCGCCGAAGCTCGGCCCCGTCGCCTCATCGGGCGCCGCGCTCAGATCCTCGATCTCCGGGGTCACGAGCAGCTCGTCGAGCTCGTCGAACTCCAGGCGCTGTCGGGTGAGCGCGAACGGGTCGGCGAGATCCACGGAGAGCGGCCCCAGCCGGTAGTGCCCTCGAGCCTGCGGCAGCACCGTGTACGAGACGCGTTGAGTGGAGCGTGGCGGGATGCCGGACACGACCAGCCGGGCCGGCCGCCCCAGCGCGGAGGGCAGTTGGTCCTCCAGCAGGAGGAACGACGTGGGGGTCACCGAGCGATTCTCGACGTCGACGGAGACGCTGACGCGCGTCCCGGGGGCCACGCGCACGTCCGAAAGCCGGCGCCGGGCCGAGATCCGCGTGCGCGACCACCGACCCAGCAAGATCGCGAGGAACGGCACCGAGGCCAGGCCGATGCCCACGACCTCCATCCCGGGCGAGCCGACCACCCGCGAGACCACCCACAGGGCGAGCGCCCGCCACGAAGACGGCGACCCCTCGGGTGGTGAACACCGTCCTCCGCCTACCCCTCCGCCACCGGCACGGCGACATCTTCGAGGAGTTCGCGCACCACCACCTCGGGTGAGCGGCCACTCATCACGGCGTCGGCCGTCACGATGATCTTGTGCGAGAGGCACGGCGCCGCGAGCGCCTTGACGTCGTCGGGGATCACGTAGTCGCGCTCCTCGGCGGCCGCCAGGGCACGGGAGGCGCGCAGGATCATGATCGAGGCGCGCGGGCTCGCACCCAGGTAGACGTCGGAGTGGCGCCGCGTGGCCTCGACCAGATCCACGATGTAACGACGGATCGCCGCCGCGACGTGCACCTCACGCGCCTGCTCGATCATCGACGCGACGCCGGGAGCGTCCGTCACCGGCCCGATCTCCTTGAGGGGCTCGGCCCCCGTGTGGCTGGCCAGGATGTCGGCCTCGACCTCTGCGCTGGGGTAGCCGATCGACAGCCGCAGCATGAACCGGTCCAGCTGGGCCTCCGGCAGCGGGTAGGTGCCCTCGTGCTCGATGGGGTTCTGGGTGGCGATCACCATGAACGGCGTCCCCAGCGGGTGGGTCTGCGTGTCCACCGTGACCTGCCGCTCCTCCATGCACTCGAGCAACGCCGACTGCGTCTTCGGAGATGCGCGGTTGATCTCGTCACCCGAGCACGATGTTGGCGAAGATGGCGCCCGGCTTGAACTCGAAGTCCCGCTGCTCCTGGTTGAAGACGTTCACACCGGTGACGTCGGTGGGGAGCAGGTCTGGGGTGAATTGGATCCGGCGGAACGAGCAGTCGATGGATCGCGCGATGGCCTTGGCAAGGAGGGTCTTACCGACCCCAGGCACGTCTTCGATCAGCAGGTGACCCTCGGCGATCAGCGTGACGAGCGCCAGGCGGATCTCTGCATCCTTGCCACGTACGACCTGTTCGACGTTGGTCTCGATCTCGCGGAACCGCGCCGCGAAGTCCTGCCAGTCGTTCGGACGCTCGCGAACCTCCACCGATCACCTCCAAGCGTAACCCGGCCATCTTACGCGGCCCCTGCGTTCAGACCACCCCTCGATCGAGCTGTGACAGCGAACTCGGCGGGTGTGACGACGATCACGGGCAAGGTTCCTCAAATGATGTGGGATGTTCCGCGGCCGCGGAGGAGGGATGTCGGCCCGGACGCGGACGCCCCGCGCGGCCCCTGTTCGCAACTCCAGGCATCGCGCCCGGGCCGACCGGGACAGATTACACGCTTGTGATTCCCGAGGGGCTACCCGGCGTGTCAGACGAGGTACGCGTCCCAGCCCGGCTCGGGCCGTCCGAGTGTCAGATGGAACCCGTCGCGCGGGGCGTAGGGGTGCGCGCCAGATGGAAGCCCGCCTCGGCGGGCGTCCGTCCTCCTTCTTGGCGTTGCATCGGCGGCAGGCGGCCACCACGTTCTCCCAGCGGTGCTCGCCTCCGCGCGAACGCGGGATCACGTGATCGAGGTTCTCCGCCTGCGCCCCGCAGTACTGGCACGACCACGCGTCACGGGCGAAGACGGCCCGACGGGTGAGCGGGGCGTGCGCCCGATAGGGCACCCGGACGAAGCGGCGAAGCCGGACCGACCGATGGCGCCTCCATCACCAGGCGCTCGGCGTGGAACACCATGCCGTTGGTCTGCACCGACCTCGGCCTTGTCCTTGAGGACGAGCACGACCGCGCGCCGGGCCGGCACCACCGCCAGCGGCGCGTCGGTTGCGTTGAGGACGAGGGCGCGTCCCATGGCCGGAGTGTAGCGGCGTCCGCGACCGAACGTGGGTTCCGGCGGGCGGTCGAACAGCAGTTCGGGGCGGTTCTCCGTTGACGTGGTGGAGTGTAGGTGGCATAAACGTGGGGCGCAGTGGAGGAGAGGGGAGGAGGCGCGTGACCGAACTGCTCGGCACGCACAGCTACCAGCTCGACCCGAAGGGACGGGTGTCGTTGCCGGCGAGGTTCCGTGAGGCCTTCGCCGACGGCGTCTGGCTGACCATCGGCCAGGACGGCTGTCTCTATGTCTTCCCCAGGGCCGAGTGGCAGCGTCGTTCCGACGAGGTCGCCGCCTCGCCCCTCTCCGACGCCGACGGACGCGCGTACTCCCGGCTGTTCTTCGGGGCCTCCGATGAGGCCAAGCTGGACTCCCAGGGCCGCGTGACCATCCCGCAACGTCTGCGGGACGCCGTCGGGATCAAGAAGGACGTCGTCGTCCTCGGCGTACGGGACCGGATGGAGATCTGGGATCGGCGCAGCTACGCGCGCTACGAGCAGTCGTTCGCCGGGGCGTATCAGTCCGGCACGTTGGAGCCCAGGAGGTAACCGCACCATGGCAACGCCTTCCCCGAACAAGCTCGGTACCGAGGTGCGGCAGAGCCTCTCGTTGATCGGCATCACCGCGCTGACCTTGTTGGCCTCGATCGGGATCGGCATCTTCGCCGGTCGCCTCGGGTGAGCCAGGGGCAGCGCGAACCGGCCCCGCACGAACCCGTGATGGTGGCGGAGGTGACGGGGTTCCTCGGCGACCGGGGTACGGTCGTCGACATGACCCTGGGGGCGGGCGGCCACGCGGCCGCCCTCCTCGACCTCGGGCGTCGAGCGCGTGATCGGGATCGATCGGGACCCCCAGGCGATCGCTCTCGCCGCTTCGAGGCTCGAGCGCTTCGGCGATCGGGTTCGATTCGTCGAGGCGAGGTTCTCCGAGGTGGACGCCGAGGCGGTGGGCGTCGCTCCGGTCGATGGCGTCCTCTTCGACCTGGGCGTCTCCTCGATGCAGCTCGATCAGGCGCAGCGAGGGTTCGGCTACCGGACGGACGGGCCGCTGGACATGCGCATGGGCGACGACGGGCCCTCGGCGGCCGATCTCGTCAACGGACTGCCCGAGAGCGAGCTCGCCGACCTGATCTACGAGTTCGGGGACGAGCGTCGGTCGCGAAGGATCGCCCGCGCGATCGTGCGCAACCGCCCCGTCACGACGACCGACCAGCTCGCCGGCATCGTCGCGGGTGCGCTCGGGAAGCGGCCGGGGGGCCCCCACCCCGCGCGCCGCACGTTCCAGGCGCTCCGTATCGCGGTCAACCGGGAGCTCGAGGAGCTCACCGCCTCCCTGCCTCAGGCGGTTGGACTCCTCGGCCCCGGTGGCCGCGTGGTCGTGATCGCCTACCACTCGCTCGAGGACCGCATCGTGAAGTTCGGGTTGCGTGAGGACGCGCGGGTGCGGGTGCTCACGAAGAAGCCGCTGCGGGCCGACCGAGGCAGAGGTGGCCGGTAACCCTCGTGCCCGCAGCGCGCTCCTGCGGGCCGCCGAGCGCATCGAGGCGGCGGCGTGAGCCAGCCGGCCCGCAAGATCGCCGAGTCGGCAGCCGCTCCCGCGCGGAAGACCGCGCCCTCCCAGCCCCCAACCACGCTCCCCGCGTTCCGCGCCTCGCGCGCGGACGCCTGCGGCGCGCCCACGTGCCAACCCTCCCCAGCCCCGCGCGCGGGCGCGCCGCGGGCACCACCCGGCCTTCTGGCTCTTCGCCGGGGCGGTCATCTCCGTCCTCGTCGTGGGGCTCGTCGCGCTCAACGCCCTGTCGGTGCAGACCACCTACCGGATGCAGTCGGTTCAGGCGCAGGTCAAGCGTCCTGTCGGGTCAGGCACGTTCAGCTCCAGGAAGAGGCCGCCTCGCTTTCATCTCCCGCAGCGCGTGGCGGGCTGGGCTCACGAGCATCGATGGTGATGCCCAGCGTCGGGGACGACGGTGATCCGTGCGGGTCGCCGCGGCAACGGCGGGGGAGCGGCGGTTGAGCACAGCCCGCCGGTGTCGCGGCTGGTGGCGCTGTTCGTGGGGACGGTGCCTGCTGTTCGTGCGGGATCGTGGTGCGTCTCGCCGTGCCTCCAGGTCCGCGACCAGAGCCAGTACGAGACGCTGGGGATGATGCAGCGGGAGCGCACGATCGACCTGCCCGCCGACCGCGGGCAGATCCTCGACCGCGACGGGATCCCGCTGGCCCTCACCCTGGAGGCCCGCGACATCTACGTGAACCCCACGCTACGTGACCGACGCCACCGGGGAGGCGGCTGAGCTCGGCCCATTGCTGGGGGTGAAGCCGAAGACGTCTGCTAGCCTGCTCTGACGCACCGGGCACGTTCGCCTACGTCGCGCGCCAGGTCGACGTCGGACGTGGCGCAGAACTCGCGGCGCTCCAGCTCCCCGGGATCGACGGCTCCCCGTCCCCAAGCGCTACTACCCATCGGGGGCGCTCGCGCCACAGGTGCTGGGGTTCGTCGGGATGGACGGCAACGGCCTGGCCGGGCTCGAGAACGCAGTACGACACGGCCCTTCGCGGCACCCCCGGCGCAGCGCACGCAGGAGTTCTCGCCGGGGGGCTGCCCGATCTCCACGGGCGTCGACACCGTCTGCCCGAGCCGGTGCCCGGGGCGAACCTGTGACCACGATCGACCGCCAGATGCAGTTCCAGGTGCAGACGGCGCTCGCAACGCGCGGTCCACGCGAACGCGCCAAGGGCGGCACCGTGGTCGTCATGGATCCCGCCACCGGCGACGTCTACGCGATGGCCACCTACCCCTGGTTCGACCCGAACGACTTCGCCCCGCGCCGATCCGCAGCTGTGGCGCAACCGGCCGTCACCGACACGTTCGAGCCCGGGTCGGTCAACAAGATCATCACGGCGGCCGCCGCGCTGGAGACCGGCGCGGTGTCCCCGACCCAGACCTTCCACGTGCCGTCTCGATGCAGGTCGATCCGCGGTTCACGATCCACGACTCCCATGCGCACCCGGTGGAGTCGATGACGCTGGGCGACATCATCGCCGAGTCGAGCAACATCGGGGCGGCGATGGTGGCGAACGCGAGGTGGCAGCGACGCCCTCGCGACGTACATGGACCGGTTCGGCTACGGCCACGTCGACGGGGATCGGGTTCCCGGGCGAGGCCGCCGGGGTCGGTCCCGACGACCTGGGACGACGTGATCCGGGCGACCGCCGCCTACGGCCAGGGCGTGGCGGTGACGCCGCTGCAGATGGCGGACGTCTACGCCACGATCGCGAACGGCGGCGTGTGGGTGCAGCCCCGGCTCGTGCGCGGCAGTCAGGGACCCGGACGGCGGCTTCCACGCCGCCCCGGCCTCGCCCTCGCCACCGGGTCGATCCGCGCCGACACCGCACAGATGCTCACGCGGATGCTGGCCGAGGTCGTCGCAGGACGGGACCGGGGCCGAGGCGCAGATCCCCGGCTATCAGGTCGCGGGCAAGACCGGCACGGCGCGCAAGATCGACGCGTACGGGCACTACGTCGACAAGTACATGGCGTCGCTTCGTGGGCTTCCTGCCGGCCGGCGATCCGCAGGTGGTCATCGCGGTCTCGATCGACGAGCCGCGGACGTCTACGGCGGTCTCGCCGCCGCACCGCTGTTCTCGGAGATCGCCCGGTACGCGATCCAGCGTCTGGGGATCCCTGCCGTGGCCCCCGTGCCGCCTCCCTCCTCGGCCCGCGGCCTCCATGAGGGCTCCCGGCCCGCGGCCGGGGCCCGCGGGTAAGCTCCGGTCCGGTGGCAGCTCCCTTCCCCCCCTAGCGCTGTCGTGCGCTCGCCGACGTTCTCGCCGCGGGCCGAGGCCCGCGGCGACGCCGGCGACGCCTCGTGCGTGGACGTGGCCTTCGACTCGCGGGAGGTGGCGGCCGGGTTGCCTGTTCTTCTGCGTCCCGGGCGCGACGGCGGACGGCCACGCGTTCGCGGCCGAGGCGGCCGTCGGCGGGTGCGGCGGCGCTCGTCGTCGAGCGCTGGCTCGAGAGCGTGGCGAGTTGCCCCAGATCATGGTGCCCTCGGTCCGGGCGGCGATGGGGCCGCTATCGGCCGCGGTGCTTCGGGCAGCCCGCCCGCGGCCATGACCATGGTCGGGCGTCACCGGCACGAACGGCAAGACGACCACCACCTATCTCCTCGAGGCGATCTTCGCGGCGGCCGGGTTGCGGACCGGGGTGATCGGGACCACGGGCGCGCGCGTCGCCGGCGAGCCCGTGCCGCTGGCGCGAACCACGCCGGAGGCGCCGGACCTGCATCGGTCTGCTGGCCGGCATGCGCGACGCGGGCGTGTCGCGCGGTGGCGATGGAGGTCTCCTCGCACGCGCTCGAGCAGCATCGGGTCGAGCGGGGTGGTCTTCGATGTCGCCGCCTTCACGAACCTCTCGCAGGACCACCTGGACTACCACCCGTCGATGGAGGCGTACTTCGCGGCCAAGGCGCGGCTGTTCACCCCGGAGCACGCCCGGCGCGCCGTGGTGTACGCCGACGACACCTGGGCTCGGCGTCTGCTGCGACCGGCCGTCGATCCCCATCACCACGTTCGGGATCGATGCCGCCGCGGACGTGCATGCCGTCGACGTCGAGGCCGATGCCGGGGGGCTCGCCTTCACGGTCGACGGGGTCCGGTTCCGCTCGCAGCTCCGCGGACGGTTCAACGCCGCGAACGCGCTCGCGGCGGTCGCGGTAGCGCGGTTGCTGGAGATGCCCGAGGCGGCCATCGTGCGAGGGCGTCGCGGCCGTGCCCGGGGTGCCGGGCAGGGTGGAGCCCGTCGACGCAGGGCAGAACTTCCTCGTGATGGTGGACTACGCGCACACGCCGGATAGCATCCACAGCGTGCTCCAGGCGGCGCGCCCGTTGACGTCGGGCCGAGTCATCGTCGTGTTCGGTTGCGGGGGTGACCGCGACCGCGCCAAGCGTCCCCGCATGGGGCTCGAGGCCACCGTCGCTGGCCGACCTCACGGTGCTGACCAGCGACAACCCGCGATCCGAGGACCCCCTCGCGATCATCGCCGAGATCGAGGTCGGGGCGCGCGAGGGCGGAGGCACGCTATGCGACGGAGCCCGATCGGCCGCCGCCGATCGAGCTTGCGATCGCTGAGGCCTCGGCCGGCGACGTCGTCGTCATCGCCGGGAAGGGCCATGAGACCTACCAGGAGATGGACGGGGTCACGATCGATTTCGACGACCGCGCCGTGGCCGCGCGCCGCGATCCGGCCCGAGGGCGAGCCGCCGATGATCCCGCGCCTGATGTCCGACGTGGCCCGGGCGGTCGACGGGCTGCGCACCGGCGACGACGCATGGGTGTCCTCCGTGGCCATCGACTCCCGCCTCGTGCGGCCCGGCGGGCTGTTCGTCGCGCTCCCGGGCGAGCACACGGACGGTGGCCGGTTCGTGCGGCGAGGCCTTCGCGAACGGCGCCGCAGGCGCGCTGGTACGGGACGGCCACCGCGCGGACGGCCCCGCGGTATCGCGTGCGTTCCACGAACGAGGCGCTCGTCCTGCTTGGCGGCCGACGAACGCCGGCCGATCCGGCGCGACCGTGGTCGGCATCACCGGGGCCAACGGGAAGACCTCGACCAAGGACATGACCGGCGGCGGTGCTCGCGACCACCCTGCGAACGCACGCGAGCCCGGAGTCGTTCAACAACGAGGTCGGGCTTCCCGTGACCCTGCTGGGCGCCGCGCCCGGGGTACAGGCGGTGGTCGCGGAGATGGGGGCGCGGCGCCCCGGGCGACGTGACGCTGCTCTGCGAGATCGCGCGGCCGGACGTCGTCGTCGTGACGAACGTCGGGGTCGCGCACCTGGAGATCTTCGGGTCGTGGGAGCGGATCGTCGAGGCCTCGGCCGAACCCGTCGACGCGCTGGGGCCGGAGGGCGTGGCGATCCTGAACGCCGACGACCAGGTGGTGGCCGGTTACGCGGAGCGTGCGCCGGGCCGGGTCCTCACGTTCGGGCGCACGCTCGGGGCGGACGTGCGGGCCGAGGACGTCTGGATGGACGCCGACGGGCGCGCCTCCTTCCAGTTGATCAGCGAGGCGTATCGGGTGCCCCGTGACGCTCGCGGTGGCCGGCGAGCACATGGTGCCCAACGCGCTCGCGGCCGCGGCGGTCGGCAGCGTCATGGGCGTGTCGGTCGAGGCGGTGGCGGCCGCGCTGGGCCGCGCCACCGTCTCGCACTGGCGGATGGAGACGTTCACCACCGCGAACGGGGTTCGGGTCGTGAACGACGCGTACAACGCGAACCCCGAGTCCATGGCGGCGGCCCTCAAGGCAGCGAGGTGGATGGCCGGTCGGCGACGCCTCATCGCGGTGTTGGGCACGATGGCCGAGCTCGGCGACATCTCCCTGGAGGAGCACGAGCGGCTGGGGGAGCTGGCGGCGCGCCTGCGGGTCGATCGGCTGATCGCCGTGGGGCCCGAGGCGAGGCCGATCGCGACGGCGGGGGTCCGCGAGGGCGTCGAGCCCGACCACGTCGCCGCGTACGACACGCCGGAGCGAGGCGCTGGAGGACATCGTTCGATCCGCGCAGGCCGGTGACGTCGTCCTGTTCAAGGGTTCTCGTGTTGCGGGACTGGAACGGCTGGCGGAGGCCTTGCGGTGATCTCGATCCTGGTCGCCGCAGCCGTCGGCCTTGGCCGTCACCCTGCTGGGTACGCCGATCGCCATCAGGGCGTTCACGCGTCTGGGGCTGGGGTCAACGGATCCGCGAAGACGGCCCCCACACCCACTTCGAGAAGATGGGCACGCCCACCGATGGGCGGGCATCGTCATCCTCACGGGCGCTGCTGCTCAGCTATCTCGCCACCCGGGTCACGGCGGGTACGGGGAGCATCTCCGGCGTCGCCTTGATCGTGGCGGCCATCGGCTTCGGGCTCGTCGGCTTCCTCGACGACTACATGAAGGTGAGCCGGCAACGGTCGCTGGGGCTCACGAAGTCCCAGAAGTTCCTCGCGACGGGCATCGTGTCGCTGATCTTCGCCGTGATCGTCGCGCACTATTCGAGCCAAACGGGTACCGCGACCAACCTCTCGTTCATCCGTGACACCGGCCTCAAGATGGGCACCGTCCTGTTCATCGTCTGGTGCTTCCTGGTGCTCACGGCGTCATCACACGCCGTCAACCTCACCGACGGCCTGGACGGCCTCGCGGCTGGATCCACGATCCTCGTCTTCTCCGCCTACGTGTTCATCGCGTTCTGGCAATTCCGGCATCCGTGCGCCAGCCCGCTGGCTCCCGACGCCGCCGGCTGCTACGCGGTGACCGGCCGCGCCATGCTCGACGCGGCGATGGTGGCGGCCGGGATGGTGGGCGCCGCCGACCGGCTTCCTGTGGTGGAACGCCGCACCCGCCCGCATATTCATGGGGGACACGGGTGCCCTGGCGATCGGGGGCCTGCTGGGCGCGATGGCCATCACCACGAACACGCAGCTCCTCCTGGTGATCCTCGGCGGGTTGTTCGTCATCGAGACGATGTCGGTCATCCTGCAGGTGATCTCGTTCCGGGGATTCCATCGGCGGATCTTCCGCATGTCGCCCATCCATCACCATTTCGAGCTGTCGGGGTGGCCCGAGTTCACGGTCATCGTGCGTTTCTGGATCATCGCCGGCCTCTGCGTGGCCGTCGGCCTGGGGCTCTACTACGCGGACTTCATCGCCCGAGGAGGTCTGGGATGAGCGGACGCTTCGCGGGAGAGCGGGCGCTCGTGATCGGGGGCGGGATCGCCGGTGCGGCCGCCACGCAGGTGCTGATCGAGGAGGGGGCCTCCGTGCGCGTCTCGGAGGCGAGGCCCGGATCCGACGTACCCGCCGCCGGACGCCTCCGGGATCTGGGAGCTGACCTGCGAACCGGAGGTCACGATCCCCGGCATCTGGACGGGATCACGCTCGTCGTGGCCAGCCCCGGGGTCCAGGAGGACGCCCCCGTGCTCGCCTGGGCACGTGAGCGCCGGTTGCCGGTGTGGGGCGAGATGGAGCTGGGGGCGCGCGTGTGCGACGTCCCGTACATCGCGGTCACGGGGACGAACGGCAAGACCACCACCACGGGGATGATCGAGGCGTGCCTGCGGGCGGGAGGGTTCGACGCGGTGGCGTGCGGCAACATCGGCGCGCCGTTCCCGGTGGCGGCCCGAGAGGGGCACGACGTCCTCGTGGTCGAGTGCTCGTCGTTCCAACTGCGGTTGCAGTGGAGCCTGCGCCCGCGCGTGTCCCTCCTCCTGAACCTCGCCCCGGATCATCTCGACTGGCACGGATCCTTCGCTGCCTACGCGGAGGCCAAGGCGAAGGTCTACGCCCTACAGGGAGCCGGCGACGTGCACATCGGGAACCGCGACGATCCCGAGGCTGCACGGTGGTCGGCGAGGGCTCCGTGTGAGGTCCGCTGGTTCACCACGGACGTGCCACGGGACGACGACGTGGGATACCTCGATGGAGAGCTGATCCGGGCGGGAGGCCGAATGGGGCCGGTCGACGCCACCCGGGCGGGTTCCCGCGCGAACGCCGCCGCCGCCGCCGCCGCGTCCCTCGCCTTCGGAGCCTCGCCCGAGGCGGTCCGCGAGGGGCTCGCCGGCTACGTCCCCGCGCACCACCGTGGCGAGGTCGTGGCCGTGGTGGACGGCGTCCGGTTCATCGACAATTCGAAAGCGACGAACGTACATGCAACCCTCGCGGCGCTCGACGGTGTCGTGGACGCGGTGTTGGTGGCGGGCGGCGACGCGAAGGGACAGGACCTGAGCGCCCTGGGGTCACGCGTGGATCGCCTCCGGGCCGTGGTGACCATCGGGGCGTCTGCGGCCGATATCGCGGCCGCGTTCGAAGGGCTGCGACCGGTCACGGCCGCGGGTTCCATCGAGGCGGCGGTCGGCCGCGCGTTCGAGCTGGCCCGCCCCAACGGCACCGTGCTGTTGGCGCCCGCGTGCGCCAGCTGGGATCAGTTCCACGACTACGCGGAGCGCGGCGACCGGTTCGCCGCTGCGGCCCGTGCGCTGGGGGAGGTGGCGGCTCGTGGCTGAGGGTGAGGAGGCACGGCGCCCGGCCGGACGGAAGGCTACGGCGGCCGCCAAGACCAGCGCGACTCGCAAGCGCACGGCGGCGCGCGCGTCCTCGGCTGTTCGCGCGCCCCGCACCGCGGTGCCGCGGAAGCGTCCGGCCGGTGGGGACGCTCCAGCGGCGGCTCGCGCGCGTCTGCGTGTCGTTCCCTCCGCGGAGGAGCGGCGTCGCGCGGAAGCCGCCGCCGCCTCGAGGCGGAGCCTGCTGCTGCTGCTGATCCCGACCGCGATCCTGTTGGTGCTCGGCCTCACGATGGTGCTATCGGCGGGGTCGATCTCCGCCGTCGAGGGATACGGCACCAGCTTCTGGTACTTCCAGCGCCAATCGATCTACGCCGTGGCGGGCGGGCTCGCGCTCACGGTCGCTTGGCGGCTGCCCTACTCGATCTGGCAGAAGCTAGCGGTGCCGATGGTGGTGGCCGTGGTGCCGCTCATGGTGATCGCGCTGCATCCTTCGTCCGGCACCGCGCTCTACGGGGCGTCGCGCTGGATCGACCTCGGGCCCGTCACGCTGCAGCCGTCCGAGTTCATGAAGCTGGCGATGGTTGCGTTCGCCGCCACCGTCCTCACGAAGAAGTGGCGGTACCTCGACGATCCCGGTCACCTCCTGGTTCCGCTCGCGCCCGTGGTCCTCCTCGTCGCCGCGCTGGTCATCCTCCAGAAGGACCTCGGGACCACGATCATCATCTGCGCGTCCGTGTTCCTCATGCTGTTCGTGGCGGGCGTCCGGATGAGCTATCTGGGAGCCACCGCGGCGATGGGCGCCATGGGCGCTGCCCTCCTGATCTTCGGCGAGAGCTATCGGCGCACGCGGTTCATCGATGCCTGGCTCAACCCCACGGCGGACAAGATGGGTGCCGGATACCAGTTGATCCAGGGCCTGATCGCGCTCGGCTCGGGTGGCTGGCTCGGCGTCGGCCTGGGCAACAGCGCCCAGAAATGGGACTACCTGCCCAACGCCCACAGCGACTTCATCTTCGCCATCATCGGTGAGGAGCTGGGTCTGATCGGAGCCATCTTCACCCTGGTGACCTTCGGGGTCCTGATCTACGCCGGGATCCGCATCGCGGTGCGGGCGCCCGACACCTTCGGGCGGCTGCTCGCCGCCGGGATCACCTGCTGGATCGGTGTGCAGACGATCATCAACCTGGGTGCCGTCACGGGCCTCCTGCCGATCACGGGGGTGCCGTTGCCCCTCGTGTCCTTCGGCGGGACGGCCCTCGTGGTGACGCTCGCAGGGGTCGGCGTGTTGGCGAGCGTTGCCCGGACGAGCGGACGGCCTCCCCGCGGGGGTAGACGGGCGTCGACCGCCGGCGCGGCGAGGAGCCGGGCGTGAAGGTGCTGATCGCCGGCGGAGGGACGGGGGGGCACGTGTTCCCGGGCATCGCGCTCGCCGATCGACTGCGCGATGACCACGACGCCACCGTGTCGTTCGCCGGTTCCCCGAAGGGCCCCGAAGCCCGGTTGGTGCCGGCGGCGGGCTACGCGTTCCACGCCGTCGACGCGGCGCCACTGTACCGAGAGCTCTCACGCCGAGCTGCCCGGGCTCCGTTCGTAGCGCTTCGATCCGTGCGCGCATCCCGACCTCTCGTGGAGGAGGCCGATGTCGTGGTGGGAGTCGGCGGGTACGTCAGCGTCCCACCCGGGCTCGCCGCCCGCCGGGCCAGGGTGCCGCTGGTGATCCACGAGCAGAACGCCGTCCCGAGCCTGGCCAACCGGCTCCTCGCCCGGCGCGCGGCGGTGGTGGCTCTCACCTTCGAGGATGCGCGCGACCGGATCCCCGGCCACGCGGCGATCACCGTCTCGGGCAACCCCGTGCGGGCGCCGATCCTCGCGGTCCCCGTCGACCGGGTGCGACTGGCTGCGGAGGCGCGAGCGACGTTCGATCTCGAGGAGGGGCGGACAACCGTCGTCGTCTTCGGTGGCAGCCAGGGCGCGCTCCACCTGGACGAAACGATCTCGGGTGCGCTGCCAGCGCTCGCGGATCGCGGAGATCTCCAGCTGCTCGTGCTCACGGGTCCCGACCACGCAGCCTCTGTCCGTCCGCCGGTCGACGTCCCCCTCCGCGTCCGTGTCCTCCCCTTCCTGGACCGGATGGATCTCGCGTACGCGCTGGCCGATCTCGCCGTGACCAGGGCGGGGGCGACCAGCATCGCCGAGATGACGGTCTGTGGCGTGCCGATGATCCTGGTCCCGTATCCGCATGCCACGGAGAACCATCAGGAGGCGAACGCGCGCGAGCTGGAGCGCGCGGGGGCGGCGGACGTGGAGCTCGATGCGGACCTGTCGCCGCAGGGCCTCGTCAATCGGATCATCGAGGGCGTGGACGACCGTGGACGCCGCGCTGCGATGGCAGAGGCGAGCGCCGCATGGGGGAAGCCCGACGCGGATCGCCGGCTCGCCCAGATCGTGATCGAGGCTGCCGCCCGATGAGCGGATACGTCCCGCCGCCGGGCAGCATCCCCACCCTGCCGGTGCCGTCCCTCGACGACATCCGCGCTGTCCACCTGATCGGCGTGGGGGGTGCGGGGATGAGGAACCTGGCCCGCCTCTTCCTCGCGCGGGGGATCGACGTCACCGGTTCGGACATGAAGGACTCGAAGGGGCTCGTCGAGCTCCGGGCGACGGGCGCCGATGTCTGGGTAGGGCATGATGCCGGGCGGCTGGGCACCCCCGACGCGATCGTGATCTCGAGCGCGATCCGCCCGTCCAACGTGGAGCTCGCGGCCGCGCGCGATCGAGGCCTGCCCATCTGGGCGCGCCAGCAAGCGCTGGCGGCGTTCGCGGCTGGGCACCGGGCCGTGGCGGTGGCGGGCACCCACGGGAAGACCACCACCACGTCGATGCTCGCGGTGATCCTGGAACGCGCCGGCGTCGATCCCACGTTCCTGATCGGCGGCGACCTCAATGAAAGCGGCAGCGGCGCCCGTTCCGGTGCGGGCGAACTCTTCCTCTTCGAAGCCGACGAGAGCGACGGATCCTTCCTGCTCACGCGCCCGGCGGTCGGTATCGTCACGAATATCGAGGTGGATCACGTCGACTTCTACCCGGGGGGCGCGCAGGAGATCGAGGCGGCGTTCACCGCCTTCATGGACCGCTGCGAACTGGCCATCGTGTGCACCGACGGCGCGGGCGCGCGCCGCGCCGCGGTCGCCTCGGAGGCCCCCGTGACGACGTACGGCGCAGCATCGGACGCCGATCTCCGTCTCGAGGTGCTGGAGCTGGGTCCGCAGGGCGCGCGAGGGCGCCTCCACCCGCAAGACGGCGCGCCCATGGATCTCGAGTTGCTGATCGACGGGGAGCACAACCTCCTCAACGGCGCCGCCGCGGTGGCGGCATCGATGACGCTGGGACTGGATCCCCGATCCGCGTGCCTCGCGCTCGCCACGTTCTCGGGCGTACACCGCCGTTTCGAGCATCGCGGCACCGCTAGGGGCGCCGACTTCTACGACGACTACGGGCACAACCCCACCGAGATGGCCGTCACGTTGCAGACGGCGCGCCGGTGCGGGCCTTCTCGGCTGATCGCGCTGGTGCAGCCACATCGGTACTCGCGGGTGCAGGCCCTCTGGCGCGAGCTCGGCGCGAGCCTGACCGAGGCGGATCTCGTGCTGGTGACCGACGTCTACGGCGCGGCTCAGGAGCCGATCCCGGGCGTCACGGGGGCGCTCGTCGTGGACGGGGTTCGTCTCGCGTCCCCCGAGACGCCGGTCGTCTACGTGCCCCACCGGCAGGAGGTCCTCGCGTATCTCGACCGGGAGGTTCGTCCAGGCGACCTCGTGATCACGATGGGGTGCGGCGACGTCTGGATGCTGGGTGACGCCACCCTCGAGCGCATCCGGGGATCCGCATGAGCGCAGACCTCGTGCGTGCGGAGACCATCCTTCGGGATGCGTGCGGCGAACGCGTCCGGGTGGGGTTCCCGATGGCGCCACTCACCACCTTCCGCATCGGGGGACCGGCCGCGCTCTACCTGGAGCCGGAGTCCGACGCGGACCTCAGCGCAGTCTCGAGCGCGCTATCTGCCAGCGGCGTGCCGCTGGTCGTGATCGGCAAGGGATCGAACCTGCTGGTGTCCGATCGAGGGTTCCCGGGCATCGTCCTGCGCCTGGGGCGCGGCTACCGGTGGGTTGCCAGAGAGGGCGACCGGGTCACCGCGGGAGCGGCGACGCCCCTTCCGGCCCTCGCGGGCGTGGCCTACCAGCACGCGCTGACGGGGCTCGAGTTCGGTATCGCGATACCCGCGACCCTCGGCGGCGCCGTGCGGATGAACGCGGGAGCCCACACCCGTTCCATGGCCGACGTGGTCGAGCAGGTGCACGTCTACGATCTCGGCGAGGATCGGGTCAGGCTCGTTCCGGCCGAGGAGATGGGATTCTCCTATCGGCGGTCCCGGTTGTCGGAGGACCTCGTGGTGACCGCCGCCGCCGTGAGGCTCGAGAGCGCGTCTGCCGAGTCGATCCGCGCCCGGATGGACGAAGCCAGGGAGTGGCGACGTCGGACACAGCCGCTTGCCGAGCCCAATTGCGGCAGCGTATTCAAGAATCCTCCTGGACAGCACGCGGCCCGTCTTATCGAGGACGCGGGCCTGAAGGGGCTTCGCGTCGGCGGAGCGAGCGTCTCCCGCAAGCACGCCAACTTCATCGTGGCCGATCCCGGAGCCCACGCGGCCGACGTGGTGGCGTTGATCGCCGGTATCCGCGCCCGCGTGGCCTCGGAATCCGGCGTGACGCTGGAGCCTGAGGTCCACCTGATCGGAGCGTTCGATGATGCCGCCTGACGAGCAGGCGCCGTCGGGCAGCCCACCCGGCACCCTCGTCGAAGAGGGGGCGATCGTGGTTCCCGACGTCTTCGAACCTCGGGCGGATGCCCAACCGCCGACCCCAGATCTCGACGTGCCGACCCCGCCCGCCCTCACGGCTGCCACCGGCCACGCGACCGAGCGGGGCGGCGATGCCTCGGCGCCGGTGGACCCCCCGGAGGCGGGAGAGGGATCGATCTCACACGACGTCGCCACCCCGGGGCAGCCGCTCCCGCACGTGGCGGATCCGGCCGTGCGCCGGCGGCTCGCCCCCTGGGTGATCGTCGTCGGAAGCCTTCTCCTCCTCGTGGCCGTGGCGATCGGGGCGTCCTTCACACCGCTGTTCGAGGCCAGAACGATCCGGGTGAGCGGCGTCCACCACCTCACCCGCGCACGGGTGCTCAGGATGGCGCACCTATCGAACGGGACGAACCTCCTTCACACGGACCTCGCTGCCGCCGAGCGACGTCTGGAACGCGATCCTTGGATCTCGCGCGCCACCGTCTCCCGCAGGCTTCCCGGAACCCTGGATATCAACCTCACGGAGCGGAAGCCCGCCGCCAACATCAACCTAGGGTCGACCTTAGAACTGATCGCGGGTGACGGGACCCGACTGGGTCCCACGGTGGAGGCCGACGGCCTGCCGTTGGTCCAGACCCTTGGGTCGGTGGCCCCCCCCACTGGGGAGGCACTGAGGGCGGGGGCGACGGTCGCCGAGGCGCTCCCGGTGCCGCTGCGGGCGTCGGTCGCGACCATCTCGGTGGGGTACGACAACGCGGTCCTGCTGGCGCTGCGAGATGGCCTCACGGTCATCTACGGCGACGCCGGCCAGGCGATCGCGAAGGGGGAGGCCCTCCGTGCGGTGCTCGGATACGCCGCGGGCCATGGTTTGCGGATGTCGACGATCGACGTGACGGTCCCGGAGGCGCCAACAGCGACCCTGGCGAACGGCGCCTCCGTCGTACCCGCGCGCTGACCACTCCGCGTACCGGTGACAGTCGATGCATCAATGAGCTTGACGGTACCGCTTGACGGACCTGGGGTTTCCTAGTAGGTTCCTGTGCTCGACGTTATGTAGATATAACAATAACGTTGCAGTTTACGGTTAGAGTTATGCAGTGCGGATAGGCGTTTCCCCAGGTAACGGGCCGGGGCCCGGGTACGGAGGAAGGCACGAGATGGACGCTCCCCAGAACTACCTCGCCGTCATCAAGGTCATCGGGATCGGCGGCGGCGGCGTGAACGCGGTGAACCGGATGATCGAGGCAGGCCTCCGGGGCGTCGAGTTCATCGCCGTCAACACCGATGCGCAGACCCTGCTGATGTCCGACGCGGAGGTGAAGCTCGACATCGGGCGGGAGACCACCCGGGGTCTGGGTGCCGGGTCCGACCCCGAGGTGGGGCAGTCGGCCGCCACGGAGCACGCGGATGAGATCGAGGAGATCCTCAAGGGCGCGGACATGGTGTTCATCACCGCGGGCGAGGGCGGTGGCACAGGAACAGGGGGCTCCCCCGTGGTGGCGGAGATCGCACGTGGTCTCGGGGCGCTCACGATCGGGGTCGTCACACGTCCGTTCGGGTTCGAGGGTCGCAAGCGTGCGACACAGGCGGACCTGGGGATCACGGAGCTGAAGAAGGCGGTCGACACGCTCATCGTCGTGCCCAACGACCGTCTGCTCCAGGTGGCGGACCCGAACACCCCGATGGTCGACGCGTTCCGGATGGCTGACCAGGTCCTGTTCCAGGGAGTCGACGGCATCACCTCCTTGATCACGACCCCCGGCCTGATCAACCTGGACTTCGCCGACGTGAAGTCGGTGATGTCGGGCGCGGGCTCGGCGCTCATGGGCATCGGGATCGGGCTCGGCGCCGATCGCGCGGCAGAGGCCGCGAAGTCGGCCATCAGCTCGCCGTTGCTGGAGTCCTCGATCGACGGCGCCAAGGGCGTGTTGCTCTCGATCGCCGGTCCCACCGACCTGACGCTGCACGAGGTCAACCAGGCGGCCGACGCCATCACACGGGTGGCCCATCCTGACGCCAACATCATCTTCGGGGCCGTCGTCGACGACGCCCTCGGTGAGGAGGTACGGGTCACGGTCGTGGCGGCCGGCTTCGACAAGGTCACCCCGCAGGGGTCGAGCGCCAGCAATCAGTTCGAGAGCCGCCTCTCCCGCCTGCTGGAGGAGCCCGTGCGCGAACCCGCGTCGCACGAGCCCCGCGAGGCCATGCCCGCGATGCTGGGCGAGGCGGACGACGAGGCCGACATCTTCACCTCCGGAGAGTCGGAATCGCCCTCCGTCTCCTTCGACGCTGAGGAGGACCTGGATATCCCAGACTTCTTGAAGAGCTGACGGTAGTAGCACCGCCCCGTGCGGCCCCGTGCACGACGTGGGGGCGGGGAGGTACCCGAAGCGAGGAGGCGTCCTTCCCCCGCCTCTTGGCCGAGAGGACCTCCCCGCCCCCGTTCTCGTTCCCGGCGTCGAGGCCCGTGACCCGGACGGGTCGATAGGCTCTCGAGCATGCACGGGAGCCGCGACGAGATCCTCGGGAACCTCGATGCGATCCGCGACGGCATCGCCCGCGCGGCAGAGGCGGCCGGACGGGATCCGTCCGATGTCCGGCTCGTGGCTGCGGCCAAGACCGTCCCGATCCAGCCGATCCGCTGGGTGGTCGCAGCGGGGGTCTCGGCGATCGGAGAGAACTACGTCAAGGAGCTTCGGGCGTTAGCCGGACAGGTCCAGGGCGTCCGCTGGCACTTCATCGGCACCCTGCAGACCAACACGGCCCACCACGTCGCCGCCCTGGCCGACGTCGTCGAGACGGTGACGGGTGACCGAGCGACCGAGCGCGTGGCCCGGCGCGCCGCGGCGTCCGGGCGCATCCTGGACGCCCTCCTCGAGGTTGACTACACGGGCGAGCGGTCGGGCGTCCCTCCCGACGAGGCGGTGGCGGTGGCGATGCGCCTGGCCGCCATGGATGGGCTCCGTTTGCGAGGGCTCATGACGCTCCCACCCCCGACCCCTACCGCTGAGGAGGCTCGGCCCTGGTTCCGCTCGGCTCCGAGTCCTGAGGGACCGGATCCGGGAACAGCTCCCCGAGGTGGTGGACTTGAGCATGGGGATGTCGTTGGATTACCGGGTTGCGGTGGAGGAAGGCGCTACGATGGTGCGCATCGGAACGGCGTTGTTCGGTCGCACGGACGACGTGAGTCAGGGAGGATCGGGAGATGGCCGGCGTGTGGAAGAAGACCCTGAACTACCTCGGGCTCGTTGAGGAGGACGAGGAGTTCGTCGACGACATGCCCGAGGTCGAGCCCACGCCGGTCAGGCGCATGCGACCCCAGGCCGTACGGGAGGTCCCGTCCGAGACCGAGGGGGTGGTGCGCACGATCGCCTCCCCGCGACCCGCGACCACGGCCACCGGCGCGATCCACAAGTCAGAGCCGAAGCGTTTCAACGAGGCACGCGAGGTGGCCGACCGCTTCAAAGAAGGCACAGCGGTCATCATGAACCTGCAGAGCACCGACGATGCCATCGCCCGGAGGCTGGTCGATTTCGCCAGCGGGCTCGTCTACGGGCTCGACGGCAAGATCGAACTGGTGGCCAACCGCGTCTACCTACTTACGCCGGCCGACGTGGAGGTCTCCGCCGAGGACCGTGAGCGCATCGCCGGCGGCGGCGTTCTACAACCAGTTCTGAGCCGGCGCCCGCCATCGGCTGCCGCCGACGCGGACCCGCACCATCCGACTGCTAGCCTCTGCGCCGATGATCGCCGTCAACCCCGTGCTGCGGCTCGTATGCGTCGCGCTGACCGTCTACTCGTTCATCCTGCTCGCACGTGTCATCGTGAGTTGGATCGAACTGGCGGGCGTGCGCCCGCCGTCGCACGGTCCGTTACGCTCGCTGTACGAGCTGCTGTTCGACGTGACGGAGCCACTGCTGAGGGCGCTACGCAAGATCGTGCCGCCCGCCGGGATGATCGACCTGTCGATCCTCGTGGCGTTCATCGTGATCTTCGTGGCGCGCAGCGTCGTGTGCAGCTGATCCGGAAGGGGTGGGCATGAGCAAGAAGCAGAACGAGGCAGCGTCGCAGGGGTTCGGGCCGGCGGACGCGGCACCATCGACCGCGTCGCGCATGATCGCGCCGCTGGACATCCAGCAGAAGGAGTTCCGTGTCTCGCGCTTCGGCGGTTACAAGATGCGTGACGTCGACGAGTTCCTCGACCAGGTGACCGACGCCATGACCGCCGTCATGGCGGAGAACGAGCGGCTGCGCCGGCGGCCCGCCGACGCACCGGTGGTGGGCAACTCGGATCTGGCAGACGTGAACCGGCAAGCGGACGAGATGATCCAACGGGCGCGCGATGAAGCGGCTCGGATCGTCGCGGAGGCTCGCCAGCAAGCTGCCGCGCTCAGCGGATCCGGCGCCGTGGCGGGCACCGCCGCCGAGCGCGCCGCCGTCTCGGCGTTCCTCGCGCGTGAGAAGGAGTTCCTGCAGAGCCTCGCCGGTCTGGTCCAGGGCCACGCCGAGCAGGTGAAGACGATGGCGAGGGGCGCGCGCTCCGCCCCGCCGGTGGCGTCCGCCCCCGAGCGAGCCACGCCGGCCCCTTCTCCCGCCCCGGACCGGACCGCGAGCGCGACGCCGGCCGAGGAGAAGACCGTGGCTGAGACTTCGGGGGAGCCGACGGTGGACGTGCCCAAGGCGGAGGATGCGGTGCGCATCGAGGAGCCGGAGCCCGCGCGTGCGGGCCGAAGCGAGCCCGAGGGGTCAGAGGCCGCCGATGACTCGCTGCGCGAACTGTTCTGGGGCGAGGACTGAGTCCGGGAGACGCCGCGCCGCGCGTCGCGTCGCTCTACGCGGCCTCGGCCATCCTGGTGATGGCGGCGGCCGTCGCGCTGGTGATCGGTCTGTTCGTCTCCGACGGTCCAGGGGCCGTGGTCGTGTCGGCCGTCGCTGGTGTGGGCGCACTCATACTCCTGGGTGTCGGGGTCCTCAGGAGTTCGGAACCGCCATCCTGACGGTGACGGTCACCGGCTCGCCCTCGATCTTCGCCTCCTGACGGAACCCACCCTGCAGAGGGATGTCGGAGAAGGATACGGCGAGCGTCTCGCCGGCCACGGTGGTCCGGTGTACCGCGATCGCCGCGCCCACGTCACCGCCCGCTTGCAGGCCGAGATCGATCCGGTCGCTCACGTCCAACCCGGCGGACTTGCGCGCCTCCTGGACGAGACGGATCACCTCCCGCGCCAGGCCCTCGGCCCGGAGCTCGTCGGTGATCTCGAGCGCAAGCGCCACCGTCACACCGCCGTCGGAGGCCACCCCGAAGCCCCCGGTCACCTCCTGGGCCAGTTCGCAATCCGCCGGGCCGATCGTGACCTCGCCCTCGGTCAACGTCACCGTGACGTCCCGGCCGTGCGCGAGCTCGGCGGCCAGGGTGCCGTCGTCATCGGCCAACGCCGCCGCCACCTCCTGGACCCTTGCGCCCAGGCGCGGCCCGAGCGTCTTGAAGTTGGGCTTCGCGCGCCACCCGCCCAACTCGTCCACGGACCCGGCGAAGCCGATCTCCTTCACGTTGAGCTCGTCGCGCACGACCTCGAGCACCTCGCCCAGCCCGGTGCGGTCGCCACCGATGTGGATCACGGCCCCCGAGAGCGGCTGGCGGGTCCGCACCCCGTGGTCGACGCGCACGCGCCGGCCGAGCTCGACGATGGATCGACCCACCGCCATCGCCGCGTCCAGGTCGGCGTCGATCTCGGTCTCATGCGCCTCCGGGTAGTCGGCGAGGTGAACGGAGGCCGATCGGCCTCCCCGCCCGGCCGCGAGGTTCCGCCAGAGCTCCTCGGCGACGAACGGCGTGAACGGGGCCAGGAGCGTCGCGACGGTGACGAGGCACTCGTAGAGCGTGTGGAACGCGGCCGCCGGATCCTCACCCCCGCTGCCCCCTGGGTTCCAGAAGCGACGACGTGAACGTCGCACGTACCAGTTCGACATGTCGTCGACGAAGGCCTCGATCGCGCGGCCGGCGCCCGTTGCGTCGTAGGCCTCGAGGCCCGCGCGCGCCGTCCGGACCGTCCGAGCCAGCTGCGAGAGGACCCATCGGTCCATCAGCGGGCGCTCTGACACGGGCCCCGCCTCGGCCTCCGGGTCGAACCCCTCGGCGTTCGCGTACGTCACGAAGAACGCGTAGACGTTCCAAAGGGTCAGCAGGAACTGGCGGAGGACCTCGTCCAGGATCTCGTTGCCGATCCGTCGCGACGCCCAGGGCGAGCCGCTGGTGATCATGAACCACCGCAGCGCGTCGGCGCCCTGCCGATCCAACGCCTCCCAAGGGTCGAACATGTTGCCCAACGACTTCGACATCTTCCGGCCATCGGCCGCGATGATGTGCCCCAGGCAGACGACGTTGCGGTAGGCGGCGGTGTCGAAGTGGAGCACGCCCTCGGCCATCAAGGTGTAGAACCACCCCCGGGTCTGGTCGATCGCCTCGGAGATGAAGTCGGCGGGGAAGTGGGCCGCGAAGGCTTCGAGCCCCCGACCCAGATCCGGGTGGTAGCCCCACTGGGCGAACGGCATGGCCCCTGAGTCGTACCAGGCGTCGATCACCTCGGGGACGCGCGGCGCCTCCTCGCCGCAGGTCGCGCAGGCGAAGGTGATCTCGTCGATGGCCGGCCTGTGCGGGTCGACGTCGGCCACGTCGCGCCCGGCCAGTTCGCCGAGTTCCCGCAGCGACGCGACCGCGCGGAGGTGGCCCTGTGCGCAGCGCCAGATCGGCAGCGGGGTACCCCAGTAGCGCTCTCGCGAGAGGGCCCAGTCCACGTTGTTCTCGAGCCAGTTGCCGTAGCGGCCGGTCCTGATGTGGTCGGGGTACCAGCCCACGGCACCGTTCACCTCCAGCAGGCGGTCCTTCACCTGGGTGGTGCGCACGTACCAAGTGGAGCGCGCGTAGTAGAGGAGCGGTGTCTTGCACCGCCAGCAGAAGGGATAGTTGTGCTCGTACGTGTCGGATCGAAGGAGCACCCCGCGTCCTCGCAGCTCCTCCACGATGAGCGGATCGGCGTCCTTGACGAACATCCCCTGCACGAACTCAGGGGCCAGATCCGTGAAGCGTCCATCGTCGCCGACGGGTTTGAACACGGCCCAACCCTGCTCGCGCCCGATCGCGAGGTCGTCGGGTCCGAAGGCCGGGGCGAGGTGCACGATCCCCGAGCCATCATCCATCGACACGAACGGGGCCGTCACGACCCGATGGGCGCCCTCGACGTTCGCGTAGGGCGGCTGGTAGCGGACGCCCGAGAGGTCGGCGCCGCTCAACGAGCGCAGGACGTGGCCCTCCTCGCCGAGCGTTGCCGACCTCAGCGGGGCACCCACGATGAGGCGCTCGCCGTCCCGTTCCACCTCTACGTAGGTGGCCGCCCCGTCGACCGCGACCCCGGTGTTCGACGGCAGGGTCCACGGCGTCGTGGTCCAGACGACGAGCGACGCCCCGACCAGGGTCTCGTCGGCCGCTTCCACGATCGGGAACCGCACGTAGACGCTCGGATCCTCGACGGTCTGGTAGCCCAGGGCCACCTCGGCGTCGGAGAGGGCGGTGCCGCACCTGGGGCAGTAGGCGGTGACGCGATCGTCCTCCTGCAGGAGCCCGCGGTCGAACAACGACTTGAGCGACCACCAGACGGACTCGATGTACGGCGTGTCCATCGTCCAGTACGCGTCGCGCATGTCGATCCAGTAGCCGATCCGTTCGGTGAGTCGTTCGAACTCATCGACGTAGCGCCGCACCGACTCGCGGCACCGTTCGTTGAACGCGGCGATGCCGAAGGCCTCGATGTCGCGCTTGCCCGTGGTGCCGATCTCCTTCTCGACCTCCAGCTCAACGGGCAGGCCGTGGCAGTCCCAACCACCCTTGCGTGGCACCCGATATCCGGTCATCGTCTTGAACCGGGGGTAGACGTCTTTGAACGTGCGCGGCTCCACGTGGTGGACGCCCGGCTTGCCGTTCGCGGTAGGTGGTCCTTCGTAGAAGACCCACAGGGGCGCATCGGCTCGAGCCTCCAGGGACCGTGCGAACACGTCCTCGTCTGCCCAGAATGCCAGGATCGCCCGCTCGAGCTCCGGGAAGCTCACCTTCGGATCAACCGGCGCGAACCGCGACATCTGGTACCTCCTCGAGCCCTCGTGCGCCGTCCCATGCGGCGCGCCTCACATCCCCGTCGTCGATGCCGGGACGAGGCGCGGGCCCCGCGGTACCACCCAGCTTGCCGGGCGCCCGTCGGCGCTCCGACCGCTCACGGCCGCGATCACGGCCTCCCGCGTTCACGGGCGGGTTCCGGCTGCACCTACTGCGGTCGGCGGAGCGACCGGTTGGGCGCAGCGGCTCGGGGAGGATGGTCGCGAGGGCTCGGCTCCGGGCTCACACCGTCCCCGGCTCGCTCTGGCTCCGCTTGTCCCGCGATCGTGTTCCCGTCGTCGCCTGTCCGAGGGATGCTACACCCATGGCGAACGGCATCACGGTGCGGGTTCGACCTCGATCCGGACGGACGGAGGTCACGAGAGATGAGCAGGGGGCGATCCTGATCCGGGTCCGCGCCGCTCCCGAGGGTGGGCGGGCTACCGCCGAGGCTGCGGGAGCCCTGGCGGCTGCTCTCGGGGTGTCGAGGTCGGCCGTGACGCTGCGGAAGGGCGCCCGGTCACGCACGAAGGTCTTCGACGTGGACGGGATCGACCTCGAGGCCGCGCTCGCTCTGCTGCACCGCCTCTGAACTGCGGCGATGGGTGGGCCGGACCCCCTTTCTGCTACCCTTCGCCAACCATGGCCGAGAGCAGACTGACCAAGAAAGAGGTCGAGGACCTGCGCGCCCGTCTCGAAGACGAGCGGGTCGAGCTGTCCGCGCAACTGACCACGATCGAAGAGGACACGTTCGCCACCACCCAATCCGACTCGGCCGGCGACGTGGGCCTGGACGATGAGTCCGCGGATGCGGGCACGGCGACCTTCGAACGTGAGAAGGATCTCTCGATCGAGCAGAACGTTCGCGACCTTCTGGCGAAGATCGAGCGCGCGCTGAAGCGTATCGAGGAGGGGCTCTACGGGACCTGCGAGGTCTGCGGCAAGCCCATCGAGAAGGCCCGGATCAAGGCCCTGCCGTACGTCGACCTCTGCATCAAGGACGCGCAGACGCAATCGCGGCGCTGACCGGCGTGGAACCGCTCGGGCGCCGCGGCGCCGCCATCCTGTTCGCGACCGCCACCGCCGCGTACCTCCTGGACCGCGCGACCAAGCTCTGGGCCGAGCAGACCCTGCCGCGGCATCCGATCGAGGTGATCCCCGGCGCGCTCACCCTACGGTTCACCACCAACTCAGGCGGCGCCTTCAGCCTCGGCGCCGGCGCACCCTGGCTGTTCGCGGGGGCGACCGCCATCGTCTCGGTCCTGATCGTGGTGACGGCGTTCCGACACCGGAGCCTCTTGGCGTGCGTCGCGTTGGGCCTGATACTCGGCGGGGCCCTGGGTAACCTCACGGACCGCGCGGTCCGAGGACCCTGGCTGCGTGGCCGAGTGGTGGACTTCGTGGACCCCCACGTGTGGCCGATCTTCAACGTGGCCGACGCGTGCATCGTGGTGGGTGCGCTGTTGCTGGCGCTCGCCGGCGTGCTGACCGACCGGCGGGAGCGGCTCGCCCAGGTGACGGATGACGCGTGAGACGTTCGACGCCGTGCCCGGGCGACTGGACGCCGTCCTCGCACGGCTGAGCGGACGGACGCGCGCGGACGTCCAGCGTGCCATCGCGCTGGGGCTGGTAACCGTGGACGGGGAGCCGAGGCCCAAGTCGTTCCGTCTCGGTGGCGGCGAACGCCTCGAGGCCGACCTGACCCTCGACGAGACCCTGCGGCCCGAAGGCCCCCCGGTGCCGGTGCGATACCGCGACGACGACATCCTCGTGATCGCGAAACCGGCTGGGATGGTCACGCACCCCACGGCGCGGCGGCTGAGCGGCACGCTCGTGAACCGGCTCCTCGGGATGGGCGTGCCCCTCTCGACGATGAGCGGGCCCCTGCGGCCCGGCATCGTGCACCGGCTCGACGCCGGGACCAGCGGGCTCATGATCGTGGCGGAAACGGACAGGGCTTACGAGGCGCTCGCCGACATGTTCCGTGTGCACGCCGTCGATCGCGCCTACCTCGCCCTCGTTCGGGGAGCGGTGTCGGACGAGCGCTTCAGCGTTGACGCCCCGCTGGGACGCGTGGCTCGCAAGATCGTGATCGACCACGTGGAGGGCCGAGTGGCCCAGACCGGGTTCACCGTGCGGGAGCGTCTCGGCCGTGGCCACGCTCCTTGAAGCCGTTCCCCGGACCGGGCGCACCCATCAGATCCGCGTGCATCTGCGCGCGATCGGCCATCCGATCCTCGGCGACCGGGCCTACGGCGGCGGAGGAGAGGACGCGGTGGCCCTCGGCCTCAAGAGGCCGTTCCTCCACAGCTGGCGTCTCGCCTTCGATCATCCGCTGACGGGGGAGAGGCTCACCTTCGAGGAACCGCTCCCCGAAGACCTCGAAGGAGCGCTGCGCATCGCGCGGTCGCCGATCGAAGGGGACGGTGGCGTCGGATCGGGATGAGGCGCGCACCCGCCCACCTGCGGCCTTGACGATGATTGGGCCCGGGCGTACGTTGAGGCCCCGCGAATCACACGCCTGTAGTTCTCCACAACGCCATCGCGACGGTGTGGAAAACCTCTGGAGGAGGCCCGAGCCGCGCCCATGACCGACGCGAACGACCGCAGCTTCGTCCACCTCCACGTGCACTCGGAGTACTCCCTGCTCGACGGCGCAGCGCGGATCGAGCCTCCCAAGACCGATCCGGACGCCCCCACGATCTTCACCGAGGCGAAACGACTCGCGATGCCGGCCGTGGCCGTCACCGACCACGGGTCGATGTTCGGCGCCCTGCGGTTCTTCGAGACGGGGCGCTCGACCGGTGTGAAGCCCATCCTGGGCGTCGAAGCCTACGTCGCCCCGGGATCGCGCTTCGATCGGAACCCGGGTGAGAGCGAGGAGAAGTACTACCACCTCACCCTGCTCGCGGAGAACGAGACCGGCTACCGGAACCTGCTCAAGCTCGTTTCCTACGCGCACCTCGAGGGCTTCTACCACCGGCCCCGCATGGACAAGCAGCTCATGGCCGAGTATGCGGAGGGTGTGCTCTGCCTCTCCGGTTGCCTGTCCTCGGAGATCGGCGTTGCCCTGTTGGCCGGTCAGACCGAGCGGGCCCGCGAGGTGGCCTCCGGCTACCGCGACATCTTCGGCGCCGCCAACTACTTCATCGAGGTCCAAGATCACGGGCTGGCGGATCAGCACGCCATCTTGAAGGAACAGTTCGCCCTCGGCGATGAACTGGGGATACCGGTCGTGGCCACCAACGACCTCCATTACACGCTGCGTGAAGACGCGAAGCCGCATGACGTACTCCTCTGCATCCAGCAGAAGAAGCTGCAGTCCGACCAGAAGCGGCTCCGCTTCGACTCCGAGGAGTTCTACCTCAAGAGCGCCGAGGAGATGCGCGCCCTCTTCTCCGAGCGCCCCGACGCCTGCGATCAGACGCTGCGCATCGCCGAGCGCGTGGAGCTTGACCTCGTGTACGGCGACCGGGCGCCTGCGGACCAGCGTTACCACCTGCCCCGGTTCGAGACGCCGGGGGAGATGGACCGCGACGCCTATCTGCGCCAGCTCGTGGAGGAGGGCGCGGTCGCGCGGTACGGGGAGGTGACGCCCGAGATCCGGGAGCGCATCGAGCACGAGCTCGAGGTGATCACCTCGATGGGGTTCGGCGGCTATTTCCTGATCGTGTGGGACCTGATCCGCCACGCGCGCGAGCAGGGGATCCGGGTGGGGCCGGGGCGTGGCTCGGCGGCGGGGTCGGTGGTCTCCTACTGCCTGCGCATCACGGACCTCGACCCGTTGCGCTACGGGCTGCTGTTCGAGCGATTCTTGAACCCGGAGCGGATCCAGATGCCCGATATCGACATGGACTTCGATGAGCGTCGTCGCGATGAGGTCATCCGGTACGCGACCGAGAAGTACGGTGCCGATCACGTCGCACAGATCGTCACGTTCCAGACGATCAAGGGGAAGCAGGGTATCCGCGACGCCGCCCGGGTCCTGGGCTTCCCGCCCGTGGTGGGCGACCGCCTCTGCAAGATGTACCCACCGGCGGTGATGGGGCGCGATCATCCGATCGAGGAGGCGTTGAAGCTCTCGCCCGAGCTCGCCGGCGCCTATGAGAAGGAGCCCGAGGCCAAGGAGATCGTCGAGACCGCTCGTGCCCTGGAGGGGCTGCGGCGGGAAGATTCCGTGCACGCTGCAGGGGTCGTCATCGGCGACGCCCCGCTGGTCAACTACCTGCCGCTGAAGCTCTCCAAGGACTCGCGCGACGACTCCAAGCGGGTGGTGACGCAGTTCGACATGAACGGCGTGGAGGCGCTCGGCCTGCTGAAGATGGACTTCCTGGGGCTGCGGAACCTCTCCGTGATCGAGGATTCGCTGCGCCACCTGCGCACGCGTGGCGTCGAGCTGGATATCGACCACGTCGCGCTCGACGACCCTGCCACCTACGCCATGCTCCAGCGGGCCGAGACCACGGGCGTGTTCCAGATGGAATCCGCCGGGATGCGCCAGCTGATCAAGCTGCTCGCCCCCGACCGGTTCGAGGATCTGATGGCGCTCGTGGCGCTGTACCGCCCCGGCCCGCTCAACAGCGGGCTGCACACCGAGTACGCCGAGCGCAAGCACGGCCGCCGGAAGGTGACCTACCCGCATGAGGACCTCGCACCGATCCTGAAGGACACCTACGGGGTGATGATCTACCAGGAGCAGGTCATGCAGGTCGCCGTGGTGCTGGCCGGCTTCTCCATGGGCGAGGCGGACACGCTCCGCAAGGCGATGGGCAAGAAGAAGCTCGAGGTCCTGATGCCCTTCAAGGAGAAGTTCATCGCCGGTGCGGTGGCCAAGGGGTACGACCGGCGCCTGGCGGCGGATCTGTTCGACATGATCATCCCGTTCGCCGACTACGGCTTCAACGCCTCTCACGCGTGTGCCTACGGCCTCGTCGCCTACCAGACCGCCTACCTGATGGCGCACCACCCCGTCGAGTACATGTCCGCGGTGCTCACGTCGGTCAAGGACGACAAGGACGCCAAGCCGTTCTACCTGTACGCCTGCCGGGGGATGGGCATCGAGGTCCTGCCGCCGGATGTCAACGAATCCGAGCCGGACTTCGCTCCCGCGCCCGGGGACACCCCCCGCATCCGCTACGGCCTCGCCGCCATCCGCAACGTCGGTGAGGGTGCCGTCCAGCAGATCATCGAGGCCCGACGGGAGCAGGGCGCGTTCGCCTCCTACGCCGACTTCTGCCGCAAGGTCGAGCCCGGCGTCCTCACGAAGCGCGTGCTCGAGTCCCTGATCCTGGCGGGGGCGTTCGACTCCCTCGGGTACGCGCGCAGGCCTTTGCTGGAGCGGCAGGACAGGGTCTCAGCACCGATCCTGGCCGAGCGCAAGGCCGAGGCCGCGGGGCAGTTCTCGCTCTTCGGGGGCGGCGATGGCGACGACCCCGCGCCTGTGGATGAGTCGGCGCTGCAGGGGGAGGAGTTCGACAAGCGGGAGCTGCTGCGATACGAGAAGGAGATGCTGGGGCAGTTCGTCACCGACCATCCGCTGCTCGCCGTCGCCGATGCGCTTGCGGCCCAGACCTCGCACGATATCGCGGACCTCGAGTCCCTCGGCGACGGAGACCTCGTCACCCTGGGCGGGATCATCGGGGCGGTCGCCAGCAAGTACACGAAGCGCGGTGAACCCTACGCACAGTTCCGGCTCGAGGGTCTGGCGGGCGGCGTGGAGGTCGTCGCGTTCCCGAACGTGTTCGAGGCTGTGCCGGGGCTGATCGAGACCGACCGGATCGTCCTGGCGACCGGTCGCATCGACCTGCGTGGCCGCGAGCTCCAGATCCGGGCGAACGAGGTGCGCGAACCCGACCTGCGGGCGGAGGGGATCGCGCCCGCGCGCCCAGAGGCGTTGGTCGTGGACCTGGCCGCCGCGGCATGCACGCCCGTGGTGCTCGCTCGGCTCAAGGACCTGTTCGAAGCCCATCCAGGAGGCGCGCCCGTCCGCGTGCGCTTCGTGAGCTCCACCGGGGTCACACCGCTCGAGGTGGGCTCCTATCGCGTGGATCCCCAGAGCTCGCTCCTCGGGGAGCTCGGTGGCCTGCTCGGCTCGGGCGCTGCGCGGCTCGAGACGGTCGAGGTGGGCTGAGCCCTCAGTTGGGGTTGGCGTTCAACCCCGTGCCACCCACCGCCGCGCCGAGGGCGCGGACGAGTGCGGACTCGCGACGGAACAGCTCGCCGACGGCGCGAAGCCGCTCCCTCGGCCCCGTGAGCTCCAGCAGGGCCTGGCGGGCCGGCACCAAGGCCGGCGCCGCGGCGGCCAGCGTGTAGCTGGCCGCCACCTCATCGGTGGGGAGCACCGGCGCGCCCGTCTCTCCGGTCGCCGCCAGATATCGGAGCAGCTCGATCCGGGCGGACTCGACCGCCATGCCGTCCGCCGTTCCCTCGTCCGGGAACCGGGTGGCGCTCCATCGCGGATACGGGTCGAGCGCGAGCCGCTCGATCAGCGCCAGACGCTCTTCCGCGAGCACGTGCAACCGGTAGCTGACCAGGCCGGCGTCATCCTCCACCTCGTAGTCCTCGACCCGGACGGACACGCCGATGCGGTACGGCTCGTAGGCGCCTCCCACCTCCTGCCCCTCGCGGATCGCGACGATCGCGAACTCCCCCTCGGGCAGCACGTCCTCCATCATCCGCAGGTACCGCTCCTCGAACACCCGGAGCTGCATACGCTGGCCGGGGAAGAGGGTCGCGTGCAAGGCGAACACGGGCAGATCCACGGGACGATGCTACCGGTCGCATCGGTATGGTTCGGACATGGCGTTCCACGTGATCCCCGCGATCGACCTGGCGAACGGGCGCCTCGCGCGCTTCACCCCCGACGGCCCGCGGGCCCTCGATGCCTTCGGTGGGGACCCCGTCAGCGCCGCCGAGGCGTGCATCCGTGCCGGTGCCCGTTGGCTCCACGTCGTCGATATGGACCTCGCGTTCGCGGGCGCCGCGACCAACCTGCGACCGCTGATGGCGATCCGCCGCGCGGCGCGATTCGCCGGGGTGAAGGTCCAGGCGGCCGGCGGAGTGCGCGCCGCCGAGGACGTCGACCTGTTGTTGGACGCGGGGGTAGACCGCGTGGTGCTGGGCTCGGCGGCGTTGGTCGATCGCGACCTCGTAGGACGGCTGGTCGATGAGCTCGGTGACCGGCTGGCCCTCGGGGTCGAGAGCGACGGCAACGTGATCCGTTCGCGCGGTCGCGAGCCGGTAGAGCTGCCGCTGGAGGGAACCCTGGACTGGTTGGGCGAGATCGGGCCCGCCCGTCTGGTCGTGACCGGCGTGGCGCGTGTGGGTGCGGCGGCTGGTCCCGATCTCGACGTCCTGGCGGCCGCCGTCGCCGTGGGGAGCCCCGTCCTGGCCGCCGGGGGGATCGCCTCCCCGGAGCACCTGGCGGCCGTGCGCGCGGCCGGCTGCGAGGGCGCGCTCGTCGGTCGCGCCGCGCTCGAGCAGACGCTCGACCTCGCCGCAGCTATCGCCGCCGCGAGCGCCCCGTAGACTCGCTGTTCCCATGGGCTTCCTCACCGATCTCAACGAGCGGATACGCCGCGACCTGCGAACCGAACCCCCGGACGCCTCGGCCCTCATGGCACGTGCGCTGGCGCGGCCGCCGGCGCGAGACTTCGTGGCAGCCCTGACGGCATCGCCTCCTGCGCTGATCGCGGAGGTCAAGCGCGCGTCGCCGAGCGTCGGACCGATCGACGGTGCGGCGGATGCGGTCGACCTGGCGCGAGCGTATGAGACCGGTGGGGCGGCCGCGATCTCGGTGCTCACGGAGCGCTCGCACTTCGATGGTGCGCTCGCGGATCTCGAGGCGGTGAGGCTCAGCGTCGACGTGCCGGTGCTGCGCAAGGACTTCCTGATCGACCCCGTGCAGGTGATCGAGTCCCGGGCGCTCGGGGCCGACGCGGTGCTGCTGATCACCGCGTCGTTCTCGCCGGAGGAGCTGATCGCGATGCTGGCTGCCACCCGCGACCTCGGGATGGCCGCGCTCGTGGAGACCCACGGCGAGCGCGACCTCGAGATCGCTCTGGCCACGGACGCGCGGTTGATCGGGGTCAACGCACGCGACCTCGAGACCCTGGAGGTCGATCCCGAGCGCGCCGTGACCCAGCTGCGGGCGATCCCGGAGGACCGCGTTGCCGTGATGGAGTCGGGCGTGGGCACACGTGCGCAGGTCCTGCGTGCGGTGGAGTCGGGCGCGTCTGCCATCCTGGTGGGCGAGGCCCTGATGCGAGCCGACGATCCCGCCGCCAAGGTGCGGGAGCTGCTGGGGAAGGAGACGGTATGAGCCTGGTTGCCGAGCCGACGCGCCCTTCGGTGCCGGACGAGCGCGGACGTTTCGGGACCTACGGGGGCCGATACGTGCCCGAGATACTGATCCCGGCGCTCGACGAGCTCGCCGCGGCCTGGGCGGAGCTCCGCGCCGACCCGGCGTTCCTGGCGGAACTGGGGGCGCTGGCCCGGGACTTCGTCGGGCGCCCCACGCCGATCACCCGGGCGGCCCGGCTGTCGGACGAGTTGGGCTACGACATCTGGCTGAAGCGCGAGGACCTCGCCCACACCGGGGCGCACAAGATCAACAACGCGCTCGGCCAAGCCCTCATCGCGAAGCGCCTTGGCAAGGAGCGGATCATCGCCGAGACGGGCGCGGGGCAGCACGGGGTCGCCGCCGCCACGGCCTGCGCGCTACTCGGTCTTCCCTGCGTCGTCTACATGGGCGAGGAGGACATCCATCGGCAGGCGCCCAACGTCGCGCGTATGAGGCTGCTAGGGACCGAGGTCGTACCGGTGCATCGCTGGCACGCGCACGCTGAAGGAGGCCGTCAACGAAGCCCTGCGTGACTGGGCCGCCTCGGTGACCACCACGCACTACATCATCGGGTCCGTGGTCGGCCCCCACCCGTTCCCGATGCTCGTCCGCGACCTCCAGCGGGTGATCGGTGACGAAGCCCGCGCACAGTACGTCGAACGGATGGGCGGAGACCCGCGGTACGTCGTGGCGTGCGTGGGGGGCGGATCGAACGCGATCGGGATGTTCACGGCGTTCGTGGGGGCGCCCGATGTCGAGCTGATCGGCGTCGAGGCAGGGGGACGCAGCTCCAGCCTCGGGGAGCATTGCGCGTCGATCACCCAGGGGCAGCCCGGGATCCTGCACGGAGCGATGAGCTACCTCCTGCAGGACCCCGACGGCCAGGTCGTGGAGACCCATTCGATCAGCGCCGGTCTCGACTATCCGGGGGTCGGTCCCGAGCACGCCTACCTGCACGACGCAGGCCTGGCTCGGTACGTGAGCGCCACCGATGCCCAGGCGCTCGAGGGTTTCCAAGCCCTGGCCCGCACGGAGGGGATCCTTCCTGCGCTGGAGCCGTCCCACGTGATCGGCTGGCTGCTGACCCGTCCGCTGCCGGCCGGGTCCAGCGTGTTGGTCTGTCTGTCCGGGCGCGGCGACAAGGACCTCGACACGGTGCTCGCCGCACTGGGGATGAGCGCCTGATGGGGGCGCTCGAGGCGGCGCTGCGGAGCCGGCGCGAGGCGGGGGGACGGGCGTTCGTGCCCTACGTCACCGGTGGGTTCCCAGGCGTGGACCCGGATCTGCTGCGTCGGCTCCAGGTTGTCGGGGCCGACGCCGTCGAGGTCGGGATCCCGTTCTCGGATCCCGTCATGGACGGAGGCGTGATCCAGGAGGCGTCCCGGCGTTCCCTCGAGGCAGGCACGCACCCGCGCGACGTCCTCGCCATGGTCCACGAGGCCGCCCTCGACATACCGGTGGCCATCATGACCTACGTGAACCCTGTGGTGCGTCACGGGATCGCATCCTTCTTGGACGCGGCCAGGGATGCGGGTGTCGCCGGCGTCATCGTGCCGGACGTTCCGGTGGACGAGGCCGGGGAACTCGACGCCGAGGCCGCGGCCCGTGGGATCGACGCCGTGCTGCTGGCGGCCCCCGGGTCTCCGCCGGAGCGGATGCGCGCCATCGCGGAGCGAGCCCACGGCTTCGTCTATTGCGTGGCCACCTACGGCGTCACGGGCGCGCGCGAGGCGCTGTCGAGCACCGCGCGCGCTGTGGTCGACGCCCTTCGTCCGATGACCGATCTCCCCCTCCTGGTCGGTGTTGGCATCGGGACGCCGGAGCAGGCGACCGACGCATGTGCGTTCGCGGACGGCGTGATCGTGGGCAGCGCGTTGATGGAGCCGATCGTGGAGGGGGACCGCGCCGGGCTGCTGGCGGTTGCCTCGGCCTTCCGCGATGCCATCCCGCTGGGCACCTGAGACTCCCGCAGGGGCTGGCTCCGTGAATCCCCCGGGGCACCCACCTCCGTATCTAGGGCAACGGTCGCGTGACCGTTCCGAACGGGCCGCCCGAACGTGCGCGGTGACAGGGCGTGTGATAGAACACGCGGGTTCGGCAGGTACGGATGCCAGAGGGGGGACGCATGAAGCTTCGATCACCCATCAGGGTCGTCGCGATCCTGGGCGTGCTCGCGATCGTCGCGACCGCTTGCAGCAACAACTCCACCAGCAGCAGTTCGGCTGCGCCGGCGAGCGGGGGCGGGGCGGCAGACTGCAGCACGCCCCCTGGTTGCGTCGACATCGCCGCGGGGGCGCCGATCGAGATCGGCACGCTCCTCGCGATCACCGGAGACGCGAAGAACCTCGGCCTCGACAGTCAGTACGGCGCCGCGCTCGCGCTCGACTACCTGGACGGCACGTTCGACGGGGTCAACGGCCAGATCGACGGCCACGATGTCAAGATGGTCAACGCGGACGACGGCTGCTCCGCTGAAGGTGGGCAGCAGGGCGCGACCACGCTCGCCTCGAACCCGCAGATCGTCGGTGTGATCGGCACGAGCTGCTCGAGCGCCGCCCTGGGCGTCGCGGACAAGATCATGTCCGACAAGGGGATCGTCATCATCTCTCCCTCGGCCACGAACCCCGCGCTGACCACGGAGGGAACGCACCAGCCATACTTCTTCCGGACCGCGCACAACGACCGCATCCAGGCGGCCGTGGTGTCGGACTTCGCCCTTCAGAAGCTGAACGCGAAGACGGCGGCCACGATCCACGACGAGAGTCCGTACACGCAGGGCCTCACCGACGGGTTCAAGGCCAATTTCGAGGCCGGCGGGGGACAGGTCACGTCCGAGGACGCGGTGAACAGCGCGGACAAGGACTTCAAGTCGCTCCTGACCAAGATCGCCCAGAACGCCCCGGACGTGATCTACGCGCCGGACTTCAACCCGGTGTGCGCGCTGCTCGTGAAGCAGATGGCGACCACCCAGGGGTTGGAGAACACGACGTACACGGGCTCGGACGGCTGTTCCGACCCGACGTACACGGATATCGCGGGTCCCGCAGCCGATGGGTCCTACCTCTCCGGACCTGACCTCACGGCCTTCTCGAACGGGGATTTCTACAAGAACGAGTTCCTCCCCGCCTACGAGAGCCAGTACGGCACGAAGCCGCTGTCGGTGTTCCACGCGCATGCATACGACGCCATGAACATCCTGGTGAACGCGATCGAGGCGACCGCCGTCAAGAACTCCGACGGCTCGCTGACGATCAACCGTGCCGCCCTCAAGGACGCGGTGCAGAACACCAGCGACTACCAGGGGATCATCGGGACCCTGACGTGCACCCCGAGCGGGGACTGCGCCACATCGGTCACGATCGGCGTGTACAAGGTGCCGGACGTCGGGTTCCTGGACCCGAGCGCGAAGCCGGTGTTCACGGAGACGAAGACGCTGGCCGAGGTCAAGTAGGCCGGCGACGTAAGGGTCGGATCACGGGCGGGCGCCGAGCGCGCCCGCCCGTGCCTCCGCGCCCGGGCTCGGTAGGGGGGACATGGCCAACGGAGGGGCTCCAGCCGCGCCGGTCGTTCGGCAGCTCGGACGTATCGAGCGGCTCCCGGTACGGCGCATCGTGCTCACCGCCCTCACCGTGGTCATCGTGGTGGTGGTCGGCGGGGGCATCTACAAGACCCTCACCCTGACCGGAACCGAACACCTGGGATGGCCGTTCTGGGCCAACCTCCTGGTGATCGGCCTGGCGCTGGGGGCTGTGTACGCACTCATCGCTCTCGGCTACACGCTCGTCTACGGCATCCTGCTGATGATCAACTTCGCCCACGGCGAGGTGTTCACCGCGGGCGCATTCGCCTCCTATTTCTTCGCGGCCGCATACGCCGACAGCGGGTTCCTGAACTCCCATCCCTGGGAGGCGTTGCTGATCCTGCTCCTGGTGGCGATGGGCGTCTCGACGGGGGTCGCCGTCCTGCTCGAGCGGGTGGCCTACCGACCGCTCCGCAATGCCCCGCGGCTGGTCCCGCTCATCACCGCCATCGGCGCGTCGCTGTTCCTCCAGAACACTTACCAGGGGTTCTTCGGCGCGCAGACCCGCGGGTATCCGCGCCCGGCGGTCCTGGACGGCTCCATCACGATCGGGAGCGTGAGTTTCGACAAGATCGACCCCGTCGTGATCGTGACCGCGGTGCTCGTGATGCTGATGCTGCAGTACGTCGTGAAGCGCACGAAGACGGGCAAGGCCATGCGCGCGGTGTCCCAGGATCGCGAGATCGCGAGTCTGATGGGGATCGATGTCGATCGCGTGGTGGTGTTCACGTTCGTGCTGGGCGGGATGCTCGCGGGGATCGCCGGCGTGCTGTACGCGCTCACCTTCGGCCAGGTGAGCGCCACCATGGGCTTCCTCCCGGGCATCGCGGCGTTCACGGCGGCGGTGCTGGGCGGGATCGGCAGTATCCCTGGAGCCGCGATCGGCGGGATCATCCTCGGGGTTGCCGAGTCCGTCGGGCCCTACCTTCTCCTGTCGGGCATCAACGTGCCGTCGCCGTTCGAACTGAAGGGCGTGATCACCTTCTCGATCCTGGTCCTGGTGCTGATCTTCCGTCCCGGCGGCATCATGGGCACGGGCGAGGCGGAGAAGGTCTGATGGAACGGGCGACCGCACGCACGGCGCTCAGCACCGGCGCGATCGCCGGCGTGGTGGTGATCTACCTCAGCCTCGTGGGGATGATCGAGCGGCTCGCGACGCTCCCGATCGTCGGCAGCGTGAGTATGGACAGCATCCTGATATTCCTGCCGGCCGCGGTGGGCGGCTGGGTGGTGGCCCGTCCGCGCGTGGTGGCGGGGGAGCGCCGTACGGCCTCGCCGGGGAGCGCTGCGGCGACCGGAGCGGTCGAGGGGGTGATGGCCGGTGTCGTGGTCGAGCTGTTCCTGGTCGTGGTCGCGGTGCTGGGCATCGATACCGTCCGGCAGGTGTTCATCTCGGTGTCGCCGGAGCTGATCTCGATCCTGCGGTTCCACATGGGGGCGGCGCCCGCCGCGGTCCTTATGCTCACCGGCACTCTGTTCGTCGGCGCGGCCGGCGCGGCGCTCCGCGTGCTGCCGAAGACGATCCGTCAGCCCGTGGTGTCGGGCCTCGCCGCGGTCGTCGTGGTGGCCTTGCTCGAGCGCGTGCTGGCTCCCGCCTTCGACCAGATGCGCATCCCCCGGGACTGGTTCTATTCGCCCGTGACCACCGGTCTGACCTGGGTCGGCGGGGCGTTCGTCTTCGTCCTCACGGCCGCCGCCATCCGGTTCCGCGTGACCCTGAGACTGGCACGCATCCTGATGCCGAACCGGTACGCGGCTCTCGCGACCGCCCCCGCGGCCGGCGGCGTGGCGAGCCCCGCCGGCCAGGAGGTGGAGAAGGCCATACCTGTGGAGGGCCGTGACCCGCTGAGCCGGTCGAGCACGCGTGTGGTCTCGATCGTCGCCTGGTGCGTGATCGCGCTCATCATCGCCTTCCTCCCGTACCTGGTGGGCCCGGTCGTGTCGAGGATCCTGGGGACGGTGGGCATCTTCCTGCTCCTGGGCCTCGGCCTGAATATCGTGGTGGGCTTCGCCGGCCTACTGGACCTCGGCTACGTGGCCTTCTTCGCCGTCGGCGCCTACTTCATGGCGATCTTGACGGGGGGTCAGCGCGTGACGTTCACGGGATACGAGCCGCCCACGTTCGGGCTGCACCTGTCGTTCTACGCGGCGCTGCCGATCGTCGTCGCGATCGCGGCCATGGTCGGGGTCATCATCGGCGCCCCGGTGCTGAGGTTGCGCGGCGACTACCTCGCGATCGTCACGCTGGGGTTCGGGGAGATCGCACGCGTGATCTTCGGATCGACCTGGGCGCAGAACCTCTTCGGGGGCTCCCTGGGGATGAGCGGGATCACGAACGCCTCGATCCGCGGGCTGCCGCTCGACTTCCAGAACGACCCGCGCCATTTCTACTTCCTCGTGCTCGTCTTCTGTCTGGCCGCCATCTTCGTGTCCTGGCGACTGCAGGGCTCCCGCGTCGGCCGTGCGTGGAACGCCATGCGCGAAGACGAACAGGTGGCCGACGCCATGGGCATCAGCACCACGCGCTTCAAGTTGCTCGCCTTCGCCATGGGCGGTGCGGTCGGCTCGGTCGGAGGCGCGCTGTTCGCGGTCAGCCTCGGTTCGCTCACGATCGCGAGCTTCCAGATCCTCGTCTCCATCACGGCGCTGGCCGTGGTGATCCTCGGGGGCCTGGGCTCGATCCCTGGCGTGGTGGTGGGCGCCCTCGTGCTGATCGGGCTGCCAGGCCTGCTCACCCAGTTCGAGGACTACCGCCTCCTGATCTATGGAGCTGTGCTGATCGCCATCATGCTGCTCAGGCCACAGGGCCTCGTGCCCAACACGAGGGTGAGCCGGGAGCTGAAGGAGGACGAGCGGACGCAGGACCAGTGGGCGAAGCATCTGCTCCAGCAGGATGCCGCCGACGCCCCCGAGCCCACGGGAGGTGCGATCACGTGAGCCCGCTGCTCGAGGTCGCGGGCGTGTCCAAGCATTTCGGGGGCCTGTACGCCCTGAACGAGCTCGACCTCCATGTGGATGAGGGGGAGATCGTCTCCGTGATCGGTCCGAATGGGGCGGGCAAGAGCACGGTGTTCAACGTCATCACGGGCTTGTACACGCCCGACGCGGGGGAGGTGCGGTTCCGCGGGGAGTCGATCGTGGGGCGGCTGCCCAGCCAGGTCACGAAGCTCGGGATCGCCCGGACCTTCCAGAACGTGAAGCTGTTCCCGAACATGACGGTGCTGGAGAACGCGATGGTGGGGCAGCACTGCCGTTCGAAGGCGGGGGTGTTCGGAGCGGTCTTCCACACACCCCGGACACGTGACGAGGAGGCCCGCATCCGCGAGCGGGCGCAAGGTGCGCTGGCCTTCTTCGGAAGCCGATTGGCGGGCTACCGGCAGGATCAGCCCGCGAACGTCCTGTCCTACGCGAATCGGCGGAGGCTCGAGATGGCGCGCGCGATGGCCACCGACCCCGCGCTCATCCTGCTGGACGAGCCCACGGCCGGCATGAACCCCAGGGAGACCTTGGAGCTGCGCGACAACATCAAGCGCATGCGCGACGAACGCGGGCTCACGATCCTCGTGATCGAGCACGACATGCGCGTCGTGAAAGGGGTCTCCGACCGGGTCGTGGCCCTCGACTACGGGCAGCGGATCGCAGAGGGTACGTACGACGAGGTCGCGCACGACGAGCACGTGATCGAGGCGTATCTGGGTACGAAGGCGGTCGGATGAGCGACCCGAACGCCGGGGGTACCGAGCGAAAGGCCCTGCTGGAGTTGAAGAACGTCAGCACGCACTACGGGTTGGTCTCGGTGCTTCGCAACGTCGACATGCAGATCTACGAGGGCGAGATGGTGTGCCTGCTCGGCGGGAACGCCAGCGGCAAGACCACCACCCTCAAGACCATCCTCGGTTACGTGACGCCCTCGGAGGGCGAGGTGGTTCTGGACGGAGAGGTGATCTCCGGCATGGGCACGACGGATGTCGTTCGCCGCGGCATCTCCATGGTGCCGGAGAACCGGCGGCTGTTCGCCGACATGACCGTGTCCGAGAACCTCGACCTGGGTGCCTATCAGCGCTCGGACGCCGACGGGATCAGGCGTGACCGCGAGATGGTGCTCGAGACCTTCCCGAGGGTCCGCGAGCGGCTGAAGCAGAAGGCCGGCACCCTTTCGGGCGGCGAGCAGCAGATGGTGGCCATGGGTCGTGCTCTCATGGCGGACCCCAAGGTGCTGCTGATGGATGAGCCCTCGATGGGTCTCGCGCCGGTCCTCGTGGACCAGGTCTTCGAGATCATCAAGAAGATCCGGACCCTGGGGCGGACGGTGTTCGTCGTGGAGCAGAACGCGAACATGGCCCTGTCGATCGCTGACCGCGGCTACGTGATCCAGACCGGCCAGGTGGTCCTCGCCGACACCGCGCAGGCCCTGTTGGCCAACCCGATGATGCGCGAGGCATACCTCGGGGAGCTGTAAGTGGCGTTGCGGGCGATGGGCGGAGGCGCGGTGCGCGACGCCCTTCCCATGCCGGACACGATCGATGCGCTGGAGGCAGCCTTCCGCGATCTGGATCCGGAGTCGACCCCGCAGCGGAGCCGGCTGGCTACAGACACCGGCACCCTGCTCATGATGCCCTCGTGGGACGCCTCGGCCGTGGGCGTGAAGCTGATCACGCTCACCCCGGCGAACGAGGGGACGTCGAACCCGGTCGTGAACGGGTTGTACGTCGTGTTCGACGCGCCCAGCGGGGTGCCTCGGGCGGTGCTTGACGGCGCGGAGCTCACCGCCCGTAGGACCGCGGCCGTCTCCGGTCTCGCGGCCCGGTACCTCGCGGCGCCCGACGCCCACACGCCTGGTGGTGTTCGGGGCGGGGGTCCAGGCGCGCTCCCACGTAGAGGCACTGTGTTCGGTACGCCCCGTGGACCACATCGTCGTGGTCTCGCGCACCGCGGAGCGAGCCGAGAAGCTGGTGGGGGACCTGCGCGCCGGCGGTCTGCACGCGAGGACCGGGGTCCCCGAGGACGTCCGCGAGGCGGATCTCGTCTGTACCTGCACCACGAGTGTCGTGCCGGTGGTCGAGGGCGGGTCCATCCGGCCGGGTACCCACGTCACCGCCGTCGGCGCGTATACGCCTCAGATGCGGGAGATCGACGCTGCCCTCGTCGCCCGGAGCCGGCTCGTGGTCGAGACGCGAGCGTCGGCGCTCGAGGAGGCGGGAGACCTGCTCATGGCCATCGGGGAGGGCGCGGTGGGGCCCGATCACATCGTGGCCGATCTGGGCGAGTTGGTGCGGGGGGCACGCGTACGGCGCGGGCCTGAGGATGTGACGCTGTTCAAGAGCGTGGGTTCCGCCTTCGAGGACCTGGTGGTGGCCGAGGCCGCCCTGCGGGTCCGCTGAACGGATGCCGCGTTGGTAGCGTGGTTCGGCGCGATCACGGGGTCGACCAGGGAGGCACGCGTGGGTGGATGGCGGAAGACGGGTGCGGTCGCCGCGGTCGTGGCGATCGCGCTCTCGGCCACCGGGTGCCTGGGGACCGATCCGATAGGGTCGGCCTCCACGCCCACACCGGATCCCTACGGCATCATCACGGTGGCGCGCGGTGCCCCGATCGTGCTTGGAACGCTGCTGGCGCCCGCAGGATCGCAGGGCGAGCTCGGGGTCGAGAGCCTCCGAGGCGTGCGCATGGCCATCGACTATCTCGACGGAACGTTCGACGGGGTGGATGGTCAGCTGTTCGGGCACGTATTGACGGTGATCAGCCAGGATGACGGCTGCACCTCCGCCTCCGGGGCCGATGGCGCGCGGACGCTGGCCGGGACGCCCGGGATCATCGGGGTGATCGGCACGACGTGCTCCGTTTCGGCCCTGGGCGCCGCGGACGCCACGCTATCCGATCGAGGCGTGCTGCTGATCTCCCCGACGAACACGGATCCCGCGCTGACGCAGCCGACCACCCACAGGGCGTTCTATCTGCGTGTGGCGCCGAACGGGGCACTGGAAGGCGTGGCGGTCGCGGACTTCGCCTCCGGTCAGCTCCGTGCCGCGAGCCGCCGCCACGATCCGCGAGGGAGACGACACGACCGGTGGGCCGGCCTCGATCTTCCGTACACGGTTCGGATCCTCGGACCGGATCGTGGTCAGCTCCGAGATCGTGGACGGAGCTCCTGCCATGCGGCGTTCGCTCGCGAGGCTGGGCGCGTTCCCCCCCAACGCCGTGTACGTGAGCTATCCGGGCGAGTCGCGCTCGTGCGCCCCCGCCGCCAGGGAGGCCGCCGCGACGCCCGGGCTCGGCGGCTCCGCGGTCATCGTGTCAGGCGGCTGCCTCGACGTGCCGGCGGCCGCGATCACTGGAGGAGCCGCGGTGGGCGGGATCTACGTGGCCGCCCCCGACCTCAGCGCGCAGACGAAGGCGGACTTCTACCGGTCCGAGGCGATCCCCGCGTACGCAACCGCCTACGGGGGGCCTCCGCGGACGACCGCGTTCGCCTACGGCTTCGACGCCGCCAGCATCCTCTTCGACGCCATCGCCCGCTCTGCGCAGCGGCACGACGACGGCTCTCTGACGATCCCGAGATCGGCGCTGCGGGACGCGGCCTTCGGTACGCGCGAGTACTCGGGCCTGACAGGCACGCTCAGCTGCTCGCCCCTGGGCGATTGCGCGGCCGACGTACGGATCGGGATCTTCCGCATCCCGGCGCTCGCTTCGCTCGCAGATCCGGAGCGTGGGCCCGCCGACCCCGTCTTCGACGAGTCGGTGGCCGTCTCCGACCTCGCGCCGGGGTAGCGACCATGCACGGGCGGCGCCCACGCCCTCGGATCGCGCGGAACCAGACCTTCGCGCACGGCTAGTGAATACATCCACCGCGCCGCGGCGTTTCACACCACCCGAGGGCGCATATCCCGTTGATAGGCACGGCCAACGAGATTCAGGGCCGGCGCTCCCGTGGTCGAGTTGAGCTTCCCGCCGGGGGTGCCCGGGCCGTCGTGGCCGGTTCGTGAGGTGGGGCGTGGAGGGCCGGGATCGCTTGACCCGAGGTGGCGGTGTCGAGGCAGTGTCTGTCTTCAGGATACCTGGTATATATACTGAGTATTATAGTGATTGAGGAGGAGCTGGAGCGAATGAGTGTCCGGCATGCGTTGTTGGCGTTGTTGAGCGAGGGGCCGAAGTACGGATTGCAGTTGCGACACGAGTTCGAGGCGCGCACCGGCGAGGTGTGGCCGCTCAATGTCGGTCAGGTGTACACCACGCTGCAGCGACTCGAGCGTGACGGACTGATCGAGTCGGAAGGCGAGGGGGAGGTGGGAACGCAGAAATCGTTCCGCCTCACCGCTGATGGCGACGCCGAACTGGATGCGTGGCTGCGAACTCCGCCGGACCTCAGCTCCCCGCCCCGCGACGAGCTGGTCATCAAGGTGCTGGTCGCCAGCCGTGTTCCCGGCGTGGACGTCGGTGACGTGATCCAGACGCATCGGCGCCACGTCGTCGAGTTGATGCAGGAATGGACCCGCGTTAAGCGCGACGCCGCCCAGGACGAGGCGAACCTGGCCTTGGTCGTCGACGCGGAATTGTTTCGCCTCGACTCGGTCGTCCGCTGGCTTGATGCGGCCGACGCGCGGTTGCGCCGCGCCGGTACCGCCCAGAGATCCAGGCCCCAATCGTCGCAGGGATCCGCCCAGCCCGACCTGACCCCGACGCCCGGAGCGGAGGTCCTCCGATGAGCGCACTACATCTAACCCAGGTCAGCAAGGTGTACGGCGGCGGCGCCGCCCAGGTACATGCGCTGCGCGAGGTGGACTTGATCGTCGAGACCGGTGAGCTGGTCGCGGTGATGGGACCAAGCGGTTCGGGCAAGAGTACGCTGCTCACTATCGCCGGCAGCCTGGAGGAGCCCTCCAGCGGGGATGTGAGCGTGGGCGGGGCGCCGCTGTCGCGGCTGTCGCGTGGCGAGCGGGCCGCGCTGCGGCGGCGCGCGATCGGCTATGTCTTTCAGGACTTCAATCTGTTAGCCGGGCTGACCGCGGCAGAGAACGTGTCGCTGCCACTGGAACTCGACGGCACGACGGCGAAGGTGGCCCGGGTCGCGGCGCTTTCCGCCCTGGATCGGCTTGGGTTGACCGCGCGTGCGGACCGGTTCCCCGACGAGCTCTCCGGTGGTGAGCGGCAGCGGGTGGCTATCGCCCGCGCGGTGGTCGGCGATCGGCATCTGCTGCTAGCCGACGAACCGTCGGGTGCGCTGGACTCGGTCAACGGCGAGGCGGTGATGCGTCTGGTCCGCGAAACCTGCCAGGGCGGCGTCGCCGGTGTCGTCGTGACCCACGACGCGCAATTGGCATCGTGGGCCGACCGGGTGATCTTCCTGCGCGACGGGCAGGTCGTCGATCAGACCGCCGCGGCGAAGGGACCGGAGTCGCTGCTCGACGCGGACCCGGCGCGATGAGCACCACCCTCGCCCCGCCGCCACCCCCCTGTTACCCGCGTCGGCACCGACGCGCGGCGGCGCGGCGGCCCGCCGCGCGATCCGCCGCTGGGCGTGGCGGCTTGCTACGACGCGAATGGCGCCAGCAGGTACTGGTCCTGGCGCTGCTTATCGTCGCGGTCGCGGCCACAACCGTCGGGCTCGGGCTCGTCGTCAATGTGCAGGCCACCGACCAGGGCGTGTTCGGCACCGCCGAACGCGCGCATCGACATCGGCATCCCGGGCCGACCGGCGTCGCCGCGGACCTAGCCGCCGCGCGGCAGCGCTTCGGCACCGTCGAAGCGATCACCCACGCGAGCGTTCCGGTGCCGGGGTCGGTCACGCCGGTGGATCTGCGCGCCCAGGATCCGCACGGGGTATTCGGCGAGCCGATGCTGCGCCTGGTCTCCGGCACGTTACCCGGCCGGAGCCGGCCAGGCGGCGGTGACCAGGGCCGTCGCGACGACGTTCAACCTGAAGGTCGGATCGAACTGGCCGGTCAACGGGCGGACGCTGCGCGTGGTCGGCATCGTCGAGAACCCCAAGGACTTGCAGGACGCGTTCGGGTTGGTGGCTCCCGGCAGATCCGCTCCCCGTCCAGCGTGACACTGCTCTTCGACGCCAGCGGCCGCAGGCGATGCAGCTTCCATCCGCCGGCCGGGACGGTCCAGGGGATCTCGGCCTCGGCGTCTCACTCCGCGCAGCAGCAGCGCAACCAGGCGCTCGCGGTCCTGCTGCTCGCCACGATCGGGCTCTCCTTCATCGGGCTGCTGTCCGTGGCCGGATTCACCGTGATGGCGCAGCGGACGGTCGCGCGCGCTCGGCATGATCGCCGCGATCGGCGCCACCGACCGGCAAGTGCGGCGGGTCATGCTGGCCAACGGGGCCGCGGTCGGCTTGCGTGGGCGCGGTCATCCGGCGCGGTGCTCGGGCTGGTGGTGTGGTTCGCGCTGACCCCGGCCTTCGAACAGGTCGTCGGGCACCGCTACGACCCGTTCGCCCTGCCCTGGTGGGCCGTGCTCACCGGCGCGCTGCTGGCGATCCTGACCGCGCTCGCCGCGTCGTGGTGGCCGGCCCGCGCGGCGGCAGGCTCCCGATCGTCGCGGCGCTGTCCGGTCGACCCGCCCCGCCGCAGCCCGCCCACCGCTTCGCCCTGCTCGGCACCGCTGCTCGCGGCGGCGGGGTTCGTCGCGCTGATCCTGGCCCACGCCGTGCACACGCGTGCTGATCGTGGTCCGGCATCCTGGCCACCACGGCGGGCATGCTGCTACTGGCCCCCCTCGGCATCAGGGCGCTGGCCGCCCTCGCCGGGCGCGCGCCCGTCGCGGTCCGCCTGGCGCTGCGCGACCTGGCCCGCTACCAGGCCCGCTCCGGCGCCGCGCTGGCCGCGGCCAGCCTCGCCGTCGGCATCGCCGCCACCATCGCCGTGACGGCCGCCGCGCAGCAGGCCCACGACCACACCCTCACCGGCGGCAACCTGCCGACCAACCAGCTCATCGTCTGGCTCGCCAACCCCAACCGAGCAGAGGCGGTCCGGGTCTCGAGCGTCGCACCGGCCGGGGGGGCCACCACGACGCCGGCCGCGCCCAACGCGGCGGTCGTCGCCAGCGCCCGCGTCGACCGCCGACGCCATCGCGCAGGCCCTCGGGAGCAACACCGTCGTCGAACTGGACAGCGCCGAAGACCTGACGACGCCCGTGCCGGCCGGGGCGCCGCGCGACGCCAGCCAGGCGGACCCTGGTCCACCCGATCAGCGCGCCCGGGCACGGCCGGGGCTGGACCCAGGTCGCGACCCCTTACGTGGCCACCCCCGCCGTGCTCGATCTCTACCGGATCCCGACCGCCGACATCGCCCCGGGCAGTGACATCCTCAGCTCACGCCGCAACCTGAGCGGGACCGAACTCGGCGCCGGATTCAAGGCAGACTTCCGCCCCGTCACGGTGCAGGTGTCCGCACTGTTGCCGAACTACACCTCAGCCCCGAATACGCTGATCACCTCGAAGGCCATGACCGCCAACGGCTACACCGCCGTACCGGTCGGCTGGCTCGTCCAGGCCCCGCACCCGATCACCTCGGCGCAGATCACCGACGCACGGCACCGCGCCGCCGCCGCCGGCATCACCATCGAAACCCGGACCGGACCGGACCAGACCCTGCAGCACCTTCGCGACTACTCGACACTGGTCGGCCTGCTCGTGGCCCTGGGCGTACTGGCCATGACCGTCGGACTGATCCGCAGCGAAACCGCGGGCGACCTACGCACGCTCATCGCGACCGGCGCGAGCGGCGCCACCGCGTCGCACGCTGAACGCGGCATCCGCCGCAGCGTTGGCGCTACTGGGCGGAATTCTCGGCACCGCCACGGCCTACCTGGCACTGATCGCCTGGCACTGGCACGACATCAGCTACCTCAACCAACCTCCCTACCCGGACTTGGCAGCCCTGATCCTCGGCCTGCCGGTTGTGGCCGCGGCCGGCGCCTGGCTACTCGGCCGCACTCCCAAGAACGCTCGCCCGTCGCCCACTCGAATAGCTCAACGCTAGGTGGCCGGTCGTACCATCCTCGGGAGACTCTCAGCCGCGATCTCGCGAGCGTAGTCGCGCTGCTTGTTCGCCGCCCAGCTGGCGCCCAGCCATCCACCGAGAAGGGCGAACGCCCCGCCGATTAGTGCCGCGGCAAGAGGCACGCCGACGTCGGTCCACCAGTTCAATGCCGACCACGCACCTTCCGGCTACTCTCCGCGGGTGACGATTGGGTCTCGCCGCACGGAGTGGCATCAACAGTGGCAGCAAGCCACCCGACGACGCCATCGTCTGCCAAGACTCAACCCGAGTCTCCGCAGGTCAAGCTATGTGCCGGGAGCGGGGGTCGAACCCGCACGAGCCGAAGCTCACGGGATTTTGAGTCCCGCGCGTCTGCCAGTTCCGCCATCCCGGCGATGGGTCCTTAGCCTAGCGCCGCGATCCGGGCGCCGACGGCCTGGTCGTCGCCCTCGCCTTGGCCTGCCTCGCGCTGACGGCAACGTGCTTGACGTCGTGCGCGCGCGGGGAGGCGGGATCCGCCCCGACGGCGGAGGTGGCGTACCTGCAGAACCTCGACGTGCCGGACCATGTGGAGCTGGTGTCGCAGGCGTTCCTTGCGTTGGAGGATCGACTGCAGGGCACCGCGTTCGAGGTCTCCGAGTTCGACGCCGGCAGTCCCGATACCGCGGCCCGGTCGGCCGACCAGATCGCCGCGGATGCCTCCGTCGCGGTCGCCGTGATCGCCCCGTTCCTCACGGTGCCGCGTGAGGCGATCCTCACGCTCCGACGAGCCGGCATCCCCGTGGTGACCCTTTCTAGCTCCCCGTCCTCGCCGCCGGAAGGACCCGCCGCGGCGTCGGTCCGAGGGGCGCTGGTTCGATGGGTCGCCGATCGGTCAGGCCAGGCCGACCTCGTGGCCCGTCTGGCCCGCCAGGCGTCCGACGGCGGCACGGTGTGCGTGGCCGCCGCTACCGATCCCTGGTCGGCTGCGGTGGGGCGGGAGGTCCTCCGAGCCGTGGGTCCCTCGGCGGTGGACCTGGGCGGGGTCGACGGAGCGGAGGGCGCCAGCCTCCGCCGATGTGCGTCTCTGGCGTGGTCCGGGTTCAGCGACGACGCGGTCTCGATCCGGGCCGCCATCCCCGGAGCGCTGCCCATGGTGGTCACGGATGGCGCGCAAACCGCCTCCTATCTGGCGGCGGCCCCTCCCGATACCGAGACGATCGCGGCCTGTCCCTGCGTAGATCTGTCGACATCCTCGGCCCTGGACGCGCAGCGGTTCCTCAACGCGTTCCAGGCGGCGAACGGCCTCGCGCCTGGCGTGTACGCCGCGGAGGCGTGGGATCTAGCCGGGTCGATCGCCAGGGCCCCCGGCGGAGGTCGCCGTGCCGATCTCAACGTCGCCCTGGGATCGCTCGTCACCTACGAGGGCGTGGCCGGCCTGTACCGGCTGGGCCCCGACGGCGACGGGGACGGCGTGCATGCGACGCGCGCCGTCGGTAGCCGCTGGATCCCCGCGCCGACCCCTTGAACCAGAACGGGGGAGGGGTTCCGCGTCGGCCCGGTTGACGCCGTCCCGCGCGAGCCCTCCACCGTTCCTCGAGGCTGGCGGCCTCGACCCGTGGTTCAGGGTCGCCACCGCGGCTGCTGACCTGGCCCGGAACAGATGACGGGCCGCGCCTCCCGGCCGGTTCGCTCACGCCTTCCCCATACGCGAGCGTCCCGTCCAAGGCGACGCGGCCCGTCAAGCTGTGGTCCCGAACGACCCGGATCGGCGAGGTTTCCCGCACCGTCCCCGACCGCATCGGGACCGGAGCGAACGATAGACGTGAGGTTGAGGGCTGTCAACTCGAAGGGCGGCCCCCGCGAGGCACGCACCGGCGTCTCCGCTGGTGGAGGCGCGCACGCCCGGCGTTCAGGAAGTCAGACAAATCCCGGCGCTGCTCAGGGTGCGGGGACGGCCGCGTTCAGCCTGCCGCGACGGGCTGAATGGCACGCTCCGGACGGGGCGTCGCCCGTTGCGGCCAGAGCACGTAGAGGCTCATGGGCACCGCGTAGAGCACCCACGCGATCACCTCGGCCACCGTGGGGACCGGCTGCAGGCCCAGGGTCCCCGTGATGAGCGACGCGCGGACGCTTCCGGGAGCGACCAGCCACGCGAGGTTGAACGCCGACGCCTGGCCGGCGCTCAGCCACCCGGCCTCGTGGGCGGTGTGCGCGGCGGTCGCCAGGAGGCCGGCCGCCACCAGCACCAGGACGAACCCCGTGAGTCGGAAGAAGCGGCTCAGGTTGATCCGAACCCCGCCCTTGTAGATCGCCCACCCGAGCGCGACGGCGACGGCGATGCCGAACACGGCGCCCAGACCCGCGGCCATAGGCGCCGTGGAGTTGTTGAAGGTGGCGAGCAAGAAGACCGCGGTCTCGAGTCCCTCGCGGATCACCGCGAAGAAGGCCATGCCGACCATGGCCCAGGCCCCGGCGAGCACCGCCGTCTCGGCCCCCGCCTCGAGCGATCCTTTGAGCTCGCGCGAATGCCGCTTCATCCACACGACCATGTACGTGATCCCGGCCACGGCGAGCAGCGACAGGATGGTGGCGAGACCCTCCTTCTGGGCGTCCGGCAGGCTCTGGTCGATCAGGCGCAGCACGACGGCGACGCTGAGGCACAGGGCGATAGCGGCCCCCACGCCGAGCCACATCCAGCGCGTCGCACCACGCTCGCCCCGCTGGATCAGGAAGGCGGCGATGATCCCGATGATGAGGGAGGCTTCGAGCCCCTCGCGGAGCCCGATCACGAACGTCGGCAGCACGGTCGGTCCTTACGTCTTGCGGTCGGGGCCGGGCGGCGGCCCGACGACGATGAACGAATACTACGGGGCAGGTAGGATTCAGACAAGTTCGTACCCGAACTATCCTCGGCGCAGCCGGCGTTCGCAAGTGGGGCGCCCCGTCCTTGGGTGGTGGGCGCGGGAGGGGCCACGTCCGCCCGGACAGCTACGATAGCCCCGATGGCCCCCTCCAGCGGATCCGGCGACAGCGCGCCGAAGCGCCTGTTCCTCCTGGACGGTCATAGCCTCGCCTACCGGGCCTTCTTCGCCCTGCCGCCCACCCTGGCCACCAAGCACGGGCCAGATCACCAACGCCGTGTTCGGGTTCACCTCGATGTTGATCAAGCTCCTGACCGAGGAGCACCCCGACTATCGCCGTGGCCTTCGACTCGGGGGCGCCGACCGTGCGCCTGGCCAAGGACGCCGAGTACAAGGCGGGACGCGCCGGAGACCCCGGGCGACTTCAGACCCCAGCTCGGGCTGATCGAGGAGGTCCTCGCGACGCTGCACATCCCGGTGCTGCGCGTCACCGACGGGCACGAGGCCGACGACTACCTCGGCACCCTCGCCGTTCGCGCTGCCGAACGAGGGCTCGAGGCCACGATCGTCACCGCCGACCGCGACTTCTTCCAGCTGGTGCGCCCCGGGGTCCGCGTGATGTTCAATCGCCGGGGGATCAGCGACATCGCGGTGTTCGACGAGGCGGCCGTCGAGGAGAAGTTCGGGATCCCGCCGGCGAAGTACCTCGATTACGTGGCGCTGAAGGGCGACACCAGCGACAACATCCCCGGCGTGCCGGGCGTGGGGGAGAAGACCGCCGCCAAGCTGGTGCAGACGTACGGCTCCGTCGAGGACGCTGATCGAGCACGTGGACGAGCTCAAGGGCAAGCAGAAGGAGAACGTCGAGGCCTCCGTCGACCGGCTCGGCGCTCAACAAGGAGCTGGCGCGGATCGAGACGGACGCGCCGGTGCCGGTCGAGCCCGAGGATTGCGCAGATGGGCGCGTGGGATCAGGACGAGGTGCGGCGGCTGTTCAACTCGCTGGAGTTCCGATCGCTGTTCGACCGGCTCCAAGAGGTCGGGCCACGGCGGCAAGCCCAAGGTCGAGGTGGCGGAGCTGGATCTGCGCGAGGCCGACGGTGGACGAACTCGGCCGACTGCTCGGTGGCGGCATCCGCTCGCGCGTGCGGCTCGACGCCGACGACGGCGTCTCCGTCGGAGCTGGCCGTCTCGGCCGGCGGGGCGCAGGCCGCGTACGTCCCCCTGCGGTCGCTGGAGCCGGTGGCAGCCTTCGTCGGCCGACCCGACGGCGCCCCGAAGTGGGCGCACGACGCCAAGGCGTTCGAGCGCGCCGTGCTGCGAGCAGGCGGCGAGGCGCACGGGGTCGTCTTCGACACGATGCTGGCCGGCTACCTGCTGGACCCGGCCAGCGACCGAGTACCCGCTGCGCGCGCTCTGCGAGCGGTACCTGGGCACCGACGTGCTGGGCGGCGTCGAGGAGGAGGCCGAGGGGCAGCTCTTCTCGGAGGCGCCGTGGCGCCCGGTGGCCGCGGAGGCCGCCGCCGTGGCGCTGCTCGCCCCCGTCATGGACGAGCAGATCGACGAAGCAGGGGCTGCAGCCCCTGCTGGACGACGTCGAGCTGCCGCTCGCGTGCGTCCTGGCGCGCATGGAGGCCCGCGGCGTCGCGCTGGACGTCGACTACCTCGAGGAGATGGGCGGGGGCGTGCGCGAGCGGATGGCCGCGCTGAAGGCCACCGTGTACGAGCAGGCGGGCGAGGAGTTCAACCTCAACTCGCCGCCGCAGCTCCGCAAGATCCTCTACGACAAGCTGGGGCTGCAGCCGGGGAAGAAGACGCCGAAGGGCGAGCTCTCCACGGACGCCAGCGTCCTGGAGAAGCTCCGCGACGCCCATCCCATCGTGGACGCGCTGCTGTCCTGGCGCGAGCTGGACAAGCTGAACTCCACCTACCTCGAGGCCCTGCCCCGGCTGGTCGATCCCGCGGACGGGCGGATCCACACCACGTTCAACCAGGCGGTCGCGGCCACCGGCCGGCTGTCAGCTCCTCGAACCCCAACCTGCAGAACATCCCGGTGCGCAGCGAGATCGGCCGCCAGATCCGCCGGGCCTTCGTGCCGGGGGAGCCGGGCCAGGTGCTCCTGGTCGCGGACTACTCCCAGATCGAGCTGCGGATCCTCGCCCATCTGTCGCGGCGACGAGGGGCTGCGCGAGGCCTTCGACAGCCGGGCAGGACATCCACGCCGCCACCGCGGCGAAGGTGTTCGGCCTGCCGCCCGATCAGGTCGACGGCGGAGTGCCGACGCCGCGCGAAGGCCGTGAACTACGGGCTCGCCTACGGGATGAACGCCTGGGGGCTCGCGCAGCGGCTCGACATCGCCCCCGACGAGGCCCAGGAGATCATGGACGGCTACTTCGCGGGGTTCCCGTCGATCAAGGCGTACCTGGACGCGCAGGTGGGCCGGGCCACCGTCGAGGGGTTCACCGAGACCCTGCTCGGGCGCCGCCGCTACGTCCCCGAGCTGCAGGCGTCGAACCCGCGCGTCCGGGACCTGGGCCGCCGCCAGGCGCTCAACGCGCCCATCCAGGGCAGCGCGAGCGACGTCTTCAAGGTCGCGATGATCGCGGTGGACCGCGCGCTGCGCGAGCAGCCCGAGCTGGACTGCCACATGCTGCTGACCGTGCACGACGAGCTGGTGTTCGAGGTCCCGGAGTCCAACCGTGGAGCGCGGCCGCCGACGTTGGTGCGCGAGCGGATGGAGCACGCGTATCGAGCTCGACGTCCCGCTGCAGGCCGACATCGGCTGGGGTCCGAACTGGTCCGACGCCGCCCCCGCAGGCCACTGAGACGCGGTCGAGCGCGTTGACGCCGTTTCCGCTGCGCACTACCATGCCTCCTGGCCGCAGAGCTCCTGCGCCGCTCGCAAATCCCAAGCCGCGAGTCGGTGAGCCCCGCGCGCCGGAGGAGAACCACCGTCATGAGTGATGTTGAGACCCTGCGGGCGCCGACGTGCCCGCCGACGCCGAGACGATCGAGGTCGTCGAGGCTGCACCTGCCGAAGTGACCGAGACGATCGAGGTCGCCGCGGTCGAGGAGACCGCCGCACCCGCCGCCGAGGCGGCGAGCGAGCCTGCACCCGAGGCGCCCGCCGCCAAGCCCGAACCCGTCGTGCACGAGCGCGACCTCACGCCCGAGGAGCTGATCGTGGCCATGGAGGCCTCGTTCCGCGACTTCAACGACGGCGACATCGTCGAGGGCGAGGTCGTGAAGATCGACCGCGACGAGGTCCTGCTGGACATCGGCTACAAGTCCGAGGGCGTGATCCCATCCAAGGAGCTCTCGATCCGCCACGACGTCGACCCGAACGAGGTCGTCAAGGTGGGCGAGCGCACTGGAGGCCCTGGTCCTGCAGAAGGAGGACAAGGAGGGCCGGCTGATCCTGTCCAAGAAGCGCGCCCAGTACGAGCGCGCCTGGGGCAAGATCGAGGAGGTCATGAACTCCGGGCCAGACGATCAAGGGCCCGGTCATCGAGGTCGTCAAGGGCGGCCTGATCCTGGACATCGGCCTGCGCGGGTTCCTGCCCGCCTCGCTGGTCGATCTGCGCCGCGTCCGCGACCTGCATCCCTTCGTGGGCAGGAGCTCGAGGCGAAGATCATCGAGCTGGACCGCAACCGCAACAACGTCGTGCTGTCGCGCCGCGCGTTCCTGGAGGAGTCCCAGAGCGAGGGCCGCAAGAAGTTCCTGGAGTCGCTGCAGAAGGGCGAGCGGCGCAAGGGCACCGTCAGCTCCATCGTGAACTTCGGTGCGTTCGTGGACCTGGGTGGCGTCGACGGTCTCGTGCACGTCTCCGAGCTCTCCTGGAAGCACGTCGACCACCCCAGCGAGGTCGTCGCGGTCGGCCAGGAGGTCGAGGTGGAGGTCCTGGACGTCGACCTCGAGCGCGAGCGCGTCTCGCTGTCGCTGAAGGCCACGCAGGAGGACCCCTGGAAGGAGTTCGAGCGGACGTCGACCGCCGGCGTCGGTCATCAGCGGACAGGTCACGAAGCTCGTGCCGTTCGGCGCGTTCGTGCGGGTGGCCCCCGGCATCGAGGGCCTCGTCCATATCTCCGAGCTCTCCCACGAGCACGTGGACACGCCCGAGTCGGTGCTGTCGGTGGGCGACGAGGTCCAGGTCAAGGTGATCGACGTCGACGTGCACGCGCCGACGCGTGTCGCTCTCGATGCGCCAGGTGACGGCTCCGCCGCCCCGCGAGCCGGAGATCAAGGCGGAGCCCGAGCGGCGGCGAGCCGCAGCCGGAGATGACGTCGACGATCCAGATCCCTGACGACATCGTGGCCGCCGTGGCCGCAGGCCGACGCCGATCGCAGGCCGAGGCCCCGGCCGGCTCGCTGTCGCCGAGCCCGAGCCCGCGGCCGCGGTCGGCCCGGAGGAGACGGTCGAGCCGGAAGCGGTCGAGGAGGCCGAAGCCCTCGAGGCAGCCGAGTGGTGGTTGCCGAGGCGATCGTGGAGACCGAGGTCGAGCAGGCGGTCGACGAGGCCGTCGCGGAGGCGGCTGTGGACGACGCCATCGTGGCCGAAGAGGCCGGGGACGTCGACGACCGAAGAGGCCGACGTGGCCGTCGCCGAAGCGGCCGTCGCCGATGCCGAGGAGGCCGCCGAGGAGGATGTCTCGCTGGAGGCCATCCTCGAGGACCTGAAGCGGCGCGAGGGCCGCACCGACTGACGACGCGTGCGCCGGGTCCCGCGGGGCCCGGCCCCGTATCCGCATGCTGCTCGTCGGGCTCACCGGCGGGATCGGAGCGGGCAAGAGCACCGTGGCGCGCATGCTCGCCGACCGCGGCGCCTGGTCCTGGATGCTCGACGCGGTCTGGCGCGCGACGCCGTCGCGCTCGGCACGCCGGGATTCGACGCGCGTGGTGGAGGCTTTTCGGCGAGGTCGTGGTCGAGCCCGACGGCGAGCTCGACCGCGCGGCGCTCGCCGCGCTCGTGTTCGCCGACGACGAGCGACGTCGAGCGCTCGAGGCCATCGTCCACCCGCAGGTCCGGGACGCGGATCGCGCGGACCGTCGCCGAGCATACGGGGACCGATCGATGTGGTCGTCCTGGACTCCCCGCTGCTGGTCGAGACGGGCGGCGATCGGGACTTGCGGTACGTCGTGGTCGTCGGGCGTCGCCCGAGGTGCGTCTGGCGCGTCTGGTGGCCCGCGGGATGTCGGCCGAGGATGCCCGGGCCAGGATGGCCGCGCAGATCGACCGACGCCGAACGTCGAGGCGGCCGCCGACGTCGTGCTCGACAACGATGGGGTTCTCGAAGAGCTCGCCGTCAGCAGGTCGACGAACTGTGGGCCGAGCTGACCCGGCCATCATCCGCCGCGATGAGGTTCCGCGCCGTCTTCTTCGACGCGGGCGAGACGCTGGTGCATCCCGGCCCCCTCGTTCCCCGAGCTGTTCGCGAGGATCCTCACGCGGGAGGGGCATCCGCGGGCCCCCGACCAGGTGATCCAGGCCTCGCTGGTGGTGATGGAGCGCTTCAGCGCGGCCGCTGCGGCCGAGACCGCTGTGGACGACCAGCCCGGAGCGCTCCCGTGCCTTCTGGCTCGACGTCTACGAACGCATGCTGGCGTCGCTCGGCCTGCCCGCCGCCGACGGCCTCCGCGACACCCTGTATCGGGAGTTCACCGATCTGCGCAACTACGCGCTGTTCGACGACGTGCCGGCGGCGCTCGATGCGCTCGCGGGAGTGGGCGTCACCCTGGGAGTCATCTCCAACTTCGAGGCCTGGCTCGGACGAGCTCCTGACCGCGCTCGGTGTCCACGAAGCCTTCCCGGTACGGGTGATCTCGGGGAGCGAGGGTATCGAGAAGCCGGACCCGCGGATCTTCGAGCTGGCGATGCGAGCGCGCCGGCGTCGACGCCGAGTACAGTCGGCGTACGTGGGGGACAACCCAGAGTTCGACGTCCTGCCACCCGCGGCCCTCGGGATGTTCCCCGTCCTGATCGATCGTCGGGATCGCCATCCGGGCTTGAGCGGCCCGGGCGTGCGGATCACGCACCTGGATCAGTTGGGCGTCGCGCTGGAGCGGGCGGGATGAGACGGAGCGGCACGTTCACTCGCGAGGAGGCGCGCGCGATGCTGCCGGAGCTGCGCGAGCGGCTGCCACGGCTGCGAGACGCGCGCGCGACGCTGATCGCGGCGAGCCACCGGATCGAGGAGGCCGTGGCCGCCGACGGCGGCGGCGTCGCGGGAAGCGACGTTCCCTGCAGGCGCAGTTCACGCTGCGAGCCGAGTTGATCTGGCTGCCCGACCAGGGCATCCTCCTGCGCGATCCGGGCGCAGGTCTGGTCGACTTCCCCGGCGAGCTGGACGGTGAGCCCGTCTTCCTCTGCTGGGTGCTGGGCGAGGACTGACGTGGCCTTCTACCACGCCACGAACACGGGGTACAGCAGCCGGAAGCCGCTGTGACGCGGCCGGCGGTCCTCGTCATGGGGCCGAGGCCGATGGCCCGCCGGCCGGGATCGAGCTGCTGACAGAGACGTGGAGCTGCTGTTCGCGGCCGACGGGGACGCGCTGGTCGAGATGGCGGAACGAGCCGACGGCATCTTCTTCTTCCGCGCCCGGGGCGCCTGGCTCCAGGCAGCCTGGCCCCTGATGTCCGCGCGCTCGGTGGATCCACTCGGCATCCGATGGGGTCGACGCCGTGCTCTTCCCGGACCTCGTCGATGAGCGACGTCACCGTCACCAACTCGCGAGGGGTCTTCGACGCCTCGATCGCGGAATGGGTGGTCGGTGCGATGTTGGCGTTCGCGACCAGGATCCTCGACCAGCGGGACGCGCAGACTCGCCGGCCGAATGGATGGAGGGCACCACGGAACGCCTCGGGGGCCGGCGGCTGCTCATCGTCGGCCCGGGACCGATCGGCCGCGCGGTTGCCGACCGCGCCTCGGCGCTGGGATGGGCGTCGAGCTGGCGGGGCGTTCGGCGCGCACCGACGATCGCTACGGCACCGTCGTGCGCGACCTCGATACGGCCGCGTTCGACGCGGGCGCTGGGGGAGGCCGACTATCGTGGTGGACGCGCTCCCGCTGACGCCGGACACGGACCGGTTCTTCGACGCGGACGCGGTTCGCGGCGATGAAGCCCACGGCCCGATTCATGAACGTGGGCGCGGGGCACACCGTGGACGAGACGGCGCTCATCGAGTCCCTCGCGGCGGCTCGATCGCCGGCGCGGCGCTCGACGTCTTCCGACCACGAGCCGCTCCCCGAGGACTCCCCGCTGTGGACGATGCCGCAGGTCCTGATCTCCCCACACATGTGCGGGGACTTCGAGGGGTGGGAGCGGGATGGTCGCGGTGTTCTGTGACAACGCCGCCAGGTTCGCCCGCGGGGAGCCGCTTCGGAACCTCGTCGACAAGGCCGCGGGCCACGGCGTGGGGTGATCGGTCTCGCAGGTTGCGACGGGCGACCCCTCACGCCTAGCCTGTCGCCCTCATGAGCGAGCGTGTGATCGAGGTCCGAGGGCTCTGGAAGTCCTACGGCGACGTCGAGGCCGTCCGCGGCATCGACTTCCACGTCGACCAGGGCGAGGTGTTCGCGCTCCTGGGACCGAACGGCGCGGGCAAGACCACGGCCACCGAGATCCTGGAAGGGTTCCGGGAGCGCAGCGGCGGCGACGTCGACGGTGCTGGGCAGCGATCCCGGCGGCCCGCGACCGCGAACTGCGGAAGCGCATCGGCATCGTGCTCCAGTCGACCGGCGTCGACCCCTTCCTCACGGTCCGCGAGACCGTGCGAGCATGTACGGCGGGTACTACCCGGCCCGCCCGGAACCGGACGAGGTGATCGACCTCGTCGGCCTCTCGGAGAAGCGCGATACGCGCGTGAAGAAGCTTTCGGGAGGCCAGCAGCGCCGGCTCGACGTCGCGATCGCGCTGGCGGGCGACCCCGAGCTGCTCTTCCTCGACGAGCCCACCACCGGGTTCGACCCGAGCGCGCGCCGCAACGCGTGGGAGATCATCAAGAGCCTCGCGGGTCTCGGCAAGACCGTGTTCCTCACGACCCACTTCATGGACGAGGCGCAGTACCTCGCCGACCGCGTGGCCGTCATCTCACGCGGCGAGATCGTCGCCGAGGGGCACGCCGTCCACCATCGCCGGGACGGGATCGGATGCAGGCCCGGATCGTGTTCCGGTTGCCCGAGGGGGCGAGATCGCCCCGGGCTCGGGGAGGTCCCGCTGGACGACGGGACGTGGGAGATCACCGCCGACGACCCCACCGAGCTCCTGCACCGGCTCACGGGGTGGGCGATGGAGCACGCCGTGGCCCTCCACGGGCTCACCGTGTCACGGCCGTCGCTCGAGGACGTCTACCTGGAGATCACCGACGGCGAGGAGGGCGAGGGATGAGCAGCACCTCGCTGGCGCTCCGTCAGGTTCGGTTCACGAACAAGGCCTTCTGGCGGAACCCGGCCTCGGCCTTCTTCACGTTCGCGTTCCCGCTGATCTTCCTCGTGATCTTCACGGCGCTGCTCGGCGGCGGGACCGGCAAGGTCAACGGGGAGTCGTTCTCGATCGCGAAGCTCTACGTGCCCGGTATCGCGGCGTTCTCCGTGATCACCGCCTGCTACACGAACCTCGCGATCAGCGTCACGTTCGCAGCGAGACGAGGGCATCCTCAAGCGGATCCGCGGGACGCCGCTTCCCGGCTGGGCCGTACATCCTCGCCCGCGTCCTGCACGCGATGCTTCATCGCCCTGCTCCTGGTCGCCATCGTCACGGCCTTCGGTCGCGGTCTTCTACGACGTCACGATCCCGACGGGGATGTCCCTGGTGCGGTTCCTGATCACGCTCGTGGTCGGGGCGGGAAGTTTCGCCGCGATGGGGCTCGCGATCACGTGTGCGATCCCGAACGCCGACGCGGCGCCCCGCCATCGTGAACGCCGTCGATCCTGCCGCTGCTCTTCCTCTCGGGCGTGTTCATCCCGATCCAGGACAGCATGCCGGCGTGGGTGGACACCGTGGGGAAGATCTTCCCGATCCGGCCCGTTCGTCGAGGCCATGAACGCGGCCTTCCTCAGCATCCCGTTCCGATGGTCGAGCGTGATCTACGTCGCGATCTGGGGCCTGCGTGGCGCTCTTCGTGGCCGCGCGGTTCTTCAGTTGGGAACCCCGGAAGTAAGGAGGTCTGCTAGGCTCCGGCTCCGGGTTCCCGGCGCCTCAGAACGGCGTCGGTCCTGCCCAGACGGTGTGATCGAGGGGGCATCGCGATGCGGAAGTCATTGGTCTCCTGGCGCTCCTGGCGCTCGTCGCGGGAGCGTGTTCGAAGAAGGAACCGCCTCACCCGCGCACCGGTTCGACCAGCGCGAGCGGCAGCACCGTGCAGACCAGGCGGCCGAGTGCGCACAGGGGCCAACGTTCGTCACGGACGGCACGGTGACGATCGGGACGGACAACCCGGCGTACCCGCCCGTACTTCCAGGGCGGGGCCCAGAAGGGGTCGGAGTGGAAGATCAACGACCCCAACAACGACAAGGGCTTCGAGAGCGCGGTGGGATATCGAGATCGCGTCTCGACTGGGGATCGCAGAACGTCGCGTGGGTCGCTGTGCCCTTCGCGAAGTCCTACGCGCCGGGTGCCAAGGACTTCGACTTCGACCTCAACCAGATCTCGTACAAGCCGTCGCGTGCGCAGGCGGTCGACTTCAGCACCAGCTACTACGACGTCAACCAGGCCCTCGTGGCGGTGAAGGGGACGCCTATCACGCAGGCGACCAGCGTGAGCGATCTCAAGCCCTACAAGCTCGCTGCACCGCTGGGAACGACCAGCTACGACACGATCACCAACGTGATCCAGCCGACCACGGAGCCCGGGCGTCTACCAGAAGCTGTCGGACGCCGTCGCAGCGCTGAACGCCGGACAGGTGGATGGCATCGTCGTCGACTACCCGACGGCCCTCTACATCGCCGACCCCTACGTCCAGCAGGTGAAGAACAGCGTCGTGGTGGGGCAGTTCGCGAACCCCGAGGGCGCGTCCCCCGAGTACTTCGGTGCGGTCCTGGCGAAGGACAGTTCCCTCACGCCGTGTGTGGACCTCGCGCTCGCGGAGATGAAGGCCGACGGGACCCTGCAGGCCATCACGAAGAAGTGGTTGTCTGAAGAAGACCAACGTCGGAACCGTTCCGACCTTCTCGCCCCTAGGCGGCGGAAGGGCAGCGCGGGGAACCGACATGGTCGGCGGAGGCGGAGGCGCCGCCGGGATCGCGACGCCCGGCGATCCCGAATACCCGGAACCAGACGGCCGAGGGTCGAAGTTGCTGGCCCCGCTGAGGGCGGAGGGCGCCAAGGGTGTCTCTGGTCGCGACCGTCAGCACGATCCTCGTGCTCGGGCTCCTCGTGCTGGTCGTCGTGCGCTCGCCGAACTGGCCACTGTTCAAGGAGACGTTCTTCAACGGGGCGGAGTTCGCCAAGACCTTCCCGGATGTGCTCCACGCGTTCGTGCGGAACATCAAGGCGTTCCTGATCGCCGAGCCCCTCATCCTGGCGTTCGCGCTCCTGCTCGCGGTCATGAGGGCGCTCCCCGGGTCGGTCTTCTTCCCGATCCGCCTGATCGCGACGATCTACATCGACGTGATCCGTGGGATACCGACGATCCTCCTGATCTACCTCCTGGGCTTCGGGATCCCGTCGTTGCAGCTCCCGGGCGTGCCGAACTCCGGCTATTTCTGGGGCGTGGTGGCGCTCGTCCTCAGCTACTCCGCCTACGTCGCCGAGGTGTTCCGCGCGGGCATCGAGTCCGTGCACCCGAGTCAGACGGCCGCCGCCCGTTCACTCGGGCTCGGGCGCGGGCAGACCTTGCGCTACGTGGTCGTTCCCCAGGCCTCCCGTCGCGTCGTCCCGCCGCTGATGAACGACTTCATCGCGCTGCAGAAGGACACGGCGCTGATCTCGGTGGTCACCGGCGTCCCCGAGGCGTTCCTGATGTCCCAGATCTGGCAGTCGGGCGACTTCAACTTCACGCCGATCCTCGGAGCCGCGCTCTGCTTCCTCGCCCTGACGATCCCGATGACCCGGCTCGCCGACTGGCTGATCGCGCGGCAACGGACGAGACGTGAGGCGGGATCGACGCTGTGACCCAGGCGATCAGGCTGGAGCACGTCACGAAGCGGTTCGGGGACAACGAGGTGCTGAAGGGGATCGACCTCGAGGTGGCAGACCACGAGGTGATCTGCCTGATCGGTGCCTCGGGCTCAGGGAAGTCCACGCTGCTGCGCTGCATCAACCTGCTGGAGGAGGTCGACGAGGGCCGCATCCTGGTCCACGGGCAAGACATCACGGCCAAGGGCGTCGATGTCGACACGATCCGCAGACAGATCGGCATCGTCTTCCAATCCTTCAACCTCTTCCCACACATGTCGGTCCTGCGCAACATCACCCTGGCTCCGATCAAGGTCCTGAAGACGCCGAAGGACGAGGCGGAGACGCTCGCCCGCCAACTCCTCGCGCGCTTCGGGTTGGCCGACCGTGCGGACGAGTTCCCCGACCGGCTCTCGGGTGGCCAGCAGCAGCGCGTCGCCATCATGCGAGCCCTCGCGATGCAGCCGGACATCATGCTCCTCGACGAGATCACGAGCGCGCTCGACCCCGAGCTCGTGGCCGAGGTCCTGGATGTCGTCCGGGAGCTGGCCGCGGGTGGCATGACGATGATGCTCGCCACGCACGAGATGGGCTTCGCGAAGGACATCGCCACACGCGTCTGCTTCCTCGACGCCGGTGTGATCCTGGAACAGGGTCCGCCAGAGCAGATCTTCGGCGCGCCCGAGCAGGAGCGCACGAAGCAGTTCCTTCAGCGGATCGTCGACGCCGGGCGTATGTAGGGGCCCGGTTCCGTTCTCGCTCGGGGGTTCAGACTCCCGCGGGGAGCCGGAACGTCACGAGGCGGGCGACGCCTGCGCTCACCACGACGTGGATGAACCCTTTCGAGCTCGGGACGGAGGGGTTCTTGCCCCTCCCTCTCAAGGGTCGCCGCGTGACGTGCCACTCGATCCATGACGAGCGGCAGAGCTGCGGCTGCTCGTCAGCCGTCAGTTGCGCGACGGCCAGCCTCGTGTGTCCCATGCCCTTCCCCCACGCCAGGCGCCCGGCGAAGTGGAGTGCGGCCTGCCCGTCGTTGAAGTCGACGCGAACTCGGTGGTGCTCGCTCAGGTTCCAGCCAGGTTCCGCTCCGAAGAGCACGACCCAATCCTGGGTCGTGGCGTCCGCCGAGCAGGTGAGCTGGTAACCGGCGTAGACGGCGCGCAGCACCCGCCGCCCCGACTCCTTCTTCACCACGTACGCGCCGGCGGGACCGTCCGAGGTGCGTCCGCGGTAGAGCTGCACCTGCTGACGCGCCGAGGCCATCGAAGCCGCGGTCGTCATAGCGAGGGTGAGGACGACGACGACGATGGATCGGGAGGAACGGTGCACAGGCGATCTCCTGGTCGAGTTGCCCGGAGGCTATACCCCCCGCGGATCGCGCGCCAGCCGTCCGGGTAGCCGACCGCTGTCGGCGCGCGGCCCTAGACTGAGGGCCTATGCCCCCGTTCCGGATCAGCTCCGAGTTCAAGCCCGCCGGCGACCAGCCCCAGGCCATCGAGGAGCTGTGCGCTGCCGTGGGCGGGGGCCAGGAGTACGTCACCCTGCTCGGCGCCACCGGGACGGGGAAGACCTTCACGGTCGCACACGTCGTCGAACAGCTGCAGCGCCCCACGCTCGTCATCGCACCCAACAAGTCGCTGGGCGCCCAGCTCGCGAACGAGTTCCGCGAGGTCTTCCCCGACAACGCGGTCGAGTACTTCGTGAGCTACTACGACTACTACCAACCCGAGGCCTACATCGCCTCCACGGACACGTACATCGAGAAGGACTCCTCGGTGAACGAGGAGATCGAACGCCTGCGCCATGCGGCCACGGCGGCCCTGCTCAGTCGCGGCGCGACGTGCTCATCGTCGCCTCGGTGTCCTGCATCTACGGCTTGGGTTCGCCCGAGGAGTACATGGGGCAGATCCTCCGGCCGTACAAGGGCACGGAGATCCCGCTCGAGTTCGCGATGCAGCGGCTGGTGGACATCCAGTACCAGCGCAACAACGTCAGCCGCGCGCGCGGGACGTTCCGCGTGCAGGGCGACACCTTGGAGGTGTTCCCTCCCTACGAACAGGTCGGCTTCCGCATCGAATGGTGGGGCGACACCGTCGAGAAGATCATGCGGTTCGACCCGGTCACGGGAGAGCTGCTGGACGAGCTCACCGAGACCACGATCTTCCCCGCCACGCACTACGTCGCCTCCGAGGAGCGCATGAAGCGGGCGCTCATCGGGATCGAGGAGGAGCTCCAGCAGCGCCTCGTCCACCTCGAGGGCGAGGGCAAGCTCCTGGAGGCCGAGCGCCTGCGGATGCGCACCGCCTACGACCTCGAGATGATGCGCGAGGTCGGCTTCTGCAGCGGCATCGAGAACTACTCACGCCACATCGACGGCCGCGACGCCGGCACCGCCCCCTACACGCTGCTCGACTACTTCCCCGACGACTACCTCGTCGTGATCGATGAATCGCACGTGACGGTCCCGCAGCTCCACGGGATGTACGAGGGTGACCTCTCCCGCAAGTCGAACCTGGTGGAGTACGGCTTCCGCCTGCCCTCGGCCATCGACAATCGCCCGCTGCGGTTCGAGGAGTTCACCGAACGCGTCCACCAGGTCGTCTTCATGTCGGCCACACCGGGCCCCTATGAGCTGCGCAGGTCGTCCGCGATCGTCGAGCAGATCGTGCGCCCCACGGGCTTGATCGACCCCGAGGTGCAGATCAGACCAACGAAGGGTCAGGTGGACGACCTGATCGGTGAGATCCGAGGGCGCGCGGAGTCGGACCAGCGCGTGCTGGTGACCACGCTCACGAAGAAGATGGCTGAGGACCTCACCGACTACCTCATCGAGATGGGGATCCGGGTGCGCTACCTCCACTCGGAGGTCGACACGCTGCAGCGGATCGAGATCGTGCGCGACCTCCGGCTCGGCGAGTTCGACGTGCTGGTCGGCATCAACCTGTTGCGAGAGGGTCTCGACCTGCCCGAGGTGTCGCTCGTAGCCATCCTCGACGCCGACAAGGAGGGCTTCCTCCGGTCGGAGACCTCGCTCGTGCAGACGATCGGGCGTGCGGCGCGCAACGTCGACGGGACCGTCCTGATGTACGCGGACGCAGATCACCGACTCCATGAAGGCGGCCATCAGCGAGACGCAGCGGCGACGCAAGATCCAGATGGCCTACAACGTGGAGCACGGGATCGACCCCACCACCATCCGGCGGAAGGTGAACGATATCCTGCTCACGCTGCGCGGCGAGGGCGGAGACGCCTCCACGGTGCCGAAGAAGGAGCGCCGCAAGCGCGCCCCGCGGCCGGAGATGCCCACCGAGGAGCTCGAGCGCCTGATCCAGAGCCTCGAGGACGAGATGCACGAGGCAGCCAAGGACCTCCGGTTCGAGTATGCGGCGCGCCTGCGCGACGAGGTCCAGGACCTCCGCAAGGAACTGAAGGCCATGCGCCAGGCGGGCGTGGGGGCTCCGGGCTGAGCCCGGCGCTCGTACTGCGAGCCCCCCTGGCGCTGGCTCGGCCCGGGACGGCTCGTCCCCGACGTACAGGTGGCGTGCGACGCCGGCGTGATCCAGGAGGTGGGCCGCGTCCACCCGGTCGCGGCCGATGCCGAGGTCCTCGCCGTCGACGGCGTGTTGATGCCGGCGGCCGCCGACCGGCACGTCCACATCGAGCTGTCCGACCCCGTGGCCGTCGCTGCGCGGCGGCGTCACCGCGGTGCGCGACCTCGGGTGGCCACCAGACCGTAGCTTCTCGCTGGCGGACGCGTCGGAGCTCGTCGAGCTTCAATGGCCCCCTGGTCCGGGCGGCCGGGCCCATCCTGACCGCCCGGGGCGGCTATCCCACCCAGGCGGCCTGGGCTCCGGAGGGCACCGGCCGGGAGCTCGGCGGGCCCGCGGACGCCGCGGCGGTCGTGGCGGAGCTCGCGGGGCGGGGCGCGGCCGCGATCAAGGTCTCCCTGAACGCCGAGTCCGGGCCTACGCCCACCGATGCCGAGCTGATGGCGATCGTGGGAGCGGCGCGCGAGGCGGGTGTCCCGGTGACCGCCCATGCGCAGGGCGAGGGTCAGGTGGAGCGCGCGCTCGGTGCGGGCATCGACGAGCTCGCGCACACGCCCTGGACCCACCGGCTCTCGGACGACGTCGTCGCCGCGGCTGCCGAGCGCATGCGCATCGTGTCGACGCTCGACATCCATGGCCACGGGGGTCGTTCGCCCGAGCTGGCGAAGGCCCTGGACAACCTGCGCAGGTTCCATGCTGCCGGAGGGCAGGTCGTCTATGGCACGGACCTGGGCAACGGACCGGTACCGCCCGGGATCCACGTCCAGGAACTCCGCTGGCTCGCCGAGGCCGGCATGGACGCGGACGAGATCGCGTCGGCGATCGGTCCGAGCGCCGCTCGAGACGGGCGCTCCTGCAGACCTGATCGCACTCAGGGAGTCGCCTACCCTGGGGCCCGACGCCTTCGCCGATCTCCTGATGGTGGTCCGGGGCGGTCGGGTCGTGACGGCCGACTTCGGCTGAACGGCAGCACACGGGCTGGTCCGTATCAGACTAGTTTGCGGAGCTCCTCGAAGCAGCGATCGATGTCGCCCTCGGTGTTGAAGAAGTGCGGGCTGATGCGCAGCCCGTCGCCGCGGAAGTCCGTGCAGACGTCGCGGGCGAGCAGGGCATGGCAGACGCGCCGGGCCTCCGGTCCGACCCCGACGTTCACGACCCCGCCGCGCGCTTCGCGATCGCGGGGGGTGCGCACCGGCATCCCCGATTCGTCCGCGCGTGCGATCACGTGATCCGTGAGTTGGCCCTGCCGCGCTCGGATCCGCTCGACGCCCACCTCGCCGACGATGTCGAGCCCTCCTTGCGCGAGGAAGAAGACCGGAGCGGGCGGGGTGCCGTGCTCCAGGCGCCGAGCGCTCGGGTGGTAGTCGAGGTGCTGGTTGTCGAACGAGAAGGGCTCGCGGGTGGCGAACCATCCGGTCACCGCGGGCTCGAGCGAGGACAGCAGCTCTCGACGCGCGTACAGGAACACCATCCCCGGACCGCCGCAGAGCCACTTCAGGGTGCCGGCCGTGTACAGATCGCAGCCGAGGTCGTGGAGGTCCAGCGGCACGATGCCGATCCCGTGGTAGTCGTCCACGAAGGACAGCGCGCCTCGCTCGCGTGCCATCGCGCAGACGGCCTTCGCGTCCATCAGCGCGGAGGAGCGGTACAGGACGCGATTCACCATCACCACGGCGGTGCGGTCGTCGATCGCGGCGTCGTAGGACTCCAGCGGGATCGTGAGACCGTCGGGGCTCGCGAGCCAGACGAGCTCGGCGCCGCTCTTGCGAGCCCAGGCGATCCACACGTGACCGTCGGTTGGGAAATCGAGCTCCGACAAGACGATGCGGTTCCTCGGGCCGGAGAGGTCAAGCGCCGACGCGATCGTCGCCAGCGCGATCGAGGTGTTGGTGGTGATGGCAACTTCGTCGCGATGGCACCCGGCCAGTCCGGCGAAGGAGGCCTTCAATGCGTGCATCCGGGGGTAGATGTCCTCGAACCAGACGTGGTCGGGAGCTCCCTTGGTCGCCCATGCCTCGACGTAGTCGTCGAGATACGCCCGCGAGCGCAGAGACACTGGACCGAGGCTGGCGCTGATCAGGTAGGTCTTGCGCGCCAGGATCGGGAACTCATCCCGATAGTCGCTCAGCGGACGCTCGGACACGGACCCGTCAGCCGTCGTGCTCGAGGAGATAGTCGATGTACACGGGGCGGAGGGCGTCGCCCAGCTCACCCTTATCCGCATCGCGGTAGTCGTTCAGGAGCGCAAGCGGCCGGTGGATGTCGACCTTGCTGCGCTGGTCGTCGCCGGCGATCTCCTCGGCAACCGGTAGCGCTTTGACCAGGTCCCAGAGGAAACCCACGTCCAGCCGGTGCTTCGCGAGATCGGTCGCACGGTCGTGGAGATCCTTCGTGGGCAGGGCATCGAGCTCCTCGCGGGTGGTCATGGCGACAGCCTACCGGGTGGTCCCGGCGGGAGGTAGGAACCGCTCGAACCACATCACCGTGCGGCTCACGAGGTCGAGCACCGTGGGGAGCTCGCCGACCCCGTGCCCCTCTTCGGGGTACTTCACGACCTCTGTGGGAACGCCGCGCTCCCGCAATGCCCGGTAGAACTCGACCGCCTGACCGACCGGCGTCGCGCGATCGTGCTGGCCGGCGGTGAGCAGTACCGGGGTGCTGACGTTCGCGACGTGAAGGACCGGGCTGCGGGCGGTGTACTCGTGCGGCACTTCGTCAGGCTGCCCGCCCAGGAAATCGCCCACCCACGCTCCGAGGCTGCTGTCGAAGCGCTCCGACCACCAGTCCGTGACGGGCGAGATGGCCACCGCGGCCTTGAACCGCCGATCCTGCGTGGGGATCCAAGCGGACATGAACCCACCGTAGCTGGCTCCGGCCACCACGAGCCGGTCGGGATCGGCGGATCCTTCCGCGACCATCTCGTCCACGCCCGTGAGGAGGTCATGCAGGTCGGCGCCGCCCATGTCTCCCACGACCCGCGAAGCGAAGTCCCGCCCACGTCCGCTTGATCCTCGCGGGTCGGGCGCCAGGATGGCGAACCCCCTGGACAGCAGCACGGCCTCGAACGTTCCCACGAAACGGTCCGAGGTGGCTCCCACGGGCCCGCCGTGGACCCAGAGCATCATCGGGTGGGGACCGTGGCCCGATGGGGTGGTGAGCATGCCTTCGATCGTGAGCCCGTCCGGGGCCCGCCACCGCACCTCCTCCCGGCCGCCCACCACCTCCATGACGGCGTCATGCCCCGCGTGGCGGAAGTCGGCGAGGACGCGGACCTCACCGCTCTCGACCACGGCGAGCGTGGGGGGGCGCCGATGGGAGGACAGCGCCACGACGACGCCGTCGCCGAACGCATGCCCGTCCGGGTGGAAGTGCGATCCCACGTGCTCGGTGGTGGACCACGCGTCTCGTACGGTGCCACCCTCGAGATCGATCTCGAGCAGGGTCGCCGCCATGCCTCGGCGGCCGAAGGCGATGAGCCGCCGGTCGTCGCGCCAGTACGCCCTCGCGACGTCGACGCCAGCCGTGTCGATCCTCTGGACGGCGGCATCGGTCACGCTCACGATCAGGAGATCGCCCGCCACCACGTACCGGTCGCTGCAGACGGCCTCGATGACGGCGATGTGATCGCCGCTCGGCGAACCCTCCGCCCAGCCGAGCTGGACATCGGAGGCGTACAGCGTGCGCTCCTCGCCGTGGTCCAGATCGATCAGCGCGAGGCTCGCGCCGTACCACGCATCCTCGCCCGGGCCCGCGGAGGTGATCGCCGCAGCGTGCGGGGGCCGCACCACGACGCCTCCCAGACGTTCCGCTCCGCCGCGGAGACGCGCCGCACCTCGCCGCTGCCTACGTTCACGAGCCACAGCGACCGGCGCTCCTCGTCGGAGAGATCCGAGGACTCCACCTCGGGGATCCACGAAGGGAGCGCTGACACCTCGGGCCCGATCGTCCCGGACCCGAGCGCGTCCGCCTGTTCCGCCGCGCCGCCCGCGATGCCCGCCAGGATCCGCGAACCGTCGGCGCTCCATCGGTGCCACTCCACCGAGCCGGGGAGCGACCCGAGCGGCGTCGCTTCGCCAGGGATCTCGGTGCCGAGGACGTACAGCTGGTGGTTGCCACGGGAGGCCCGGTCCGAGCGGAAGCTCAGACGTGAGCCGTCGGGCGACCAATGAGGCTCGGCGTCCCCGTGCGGACCATCAGTGATCTGGCGCCATCCGCTGCCGTCGGACGCCGCCAGGCAGATCCGGCCCTCAGCATGGCCTTCGAGCCCATCCAGGCGCGGGCCGGCGAACGCGATCCAGCTGCCGTCAGGGCTGGGCTCTAGCTCGCCCGCCGAGGTCACCCGTCCGAACCCCGGTTCCAACGCCGAGCGGTAGAACGCCTCGACGTACCTGAACATCTCCGTCTCCCGCAGGTCCCGATCCATCCGGGGAGTATGCCCCGCGATCGGACTTGTCGGCCCGCGCCTCTAGACTTGCGGTCCTATGGGCACCGACAGGCTCGTCATCCACGGCGCCCGTGAGCACAACCTGAAGAACGTCACGCTGGAGCTCCCGCGCGACAAGCTCATCGTGTTCACGGGGTTGTCCGGCTCAGGGAAATCGTCCCTGGCGTTCGACACCATCTACGCGGAGGGTCAGCGGAGGTACGTCGAGTCCCTATCCAGCTACGCTCGGCAGTTCCTGGGTCAGATGGAGAAGCCGGACGTGGACTTCATCGAGGGCCTGAGCCCCGCCATCTCCATCGACCAGAAGTCCACCTCACGGAACCCGCGGTCCACGGTGGGCACCATCACCGAGGTCTACGACTACCTCCGCGTGCTGTTCGCCCGCGTCGGACACCCGCACTGCTACAACTGCGGCCGCCCGATCGGACGCCAGACCCCGGATCAGATCGTGGATCAGGTCATGGAGCTTCCGGAGGGCACCAGGTTCCAGGTCCTGGCCCCGGTGGTGCGCGGGCGCAAGGGGGAGTACGGGCAGCTGTTGGCGGACCTCGCACGCAAGGGGTTCCCCCGCGCGCGGATCGACGGCGAGGTTCGCGAGCTCAGCGAGCCCATCCGGCTCCCCAAGACGTACAAGCACACGATCGAGGTCGTCGTCGATCGGCTGGTCGCGAAGCCGGACATCCGCCGGCGAGTCGCCGACTCCATCGAGACCGCGCTGGAGCTGGCGGAGGGTATCGCCTCCATCGCGGTGACCGACCCACGAAGGACACGAGGAGCTCCAGACCTTCTCGCAGAGCCTGGCGTGCACCCACTGCGGCCTGAGCTTCGAGGAGCTGGCCCCGCGCAACTTCTCCTTCAACTCGCCCTACGGGGCCTGCGTCACCTGCGACGGGCTCGGCACGCGGCTGGAGGTCGACCCGGAGCTCGTAGTGCCGGACGGCGATCTCAGCGTCCTGGACGGGGCGCCTGGCCCCGTGGGCCAGCGCCACCCTCGAGTACTGGAACCGCGTGCTCGACGCCGTCGGCGAGACCCACGACATCCCCCTCGACGTCCCCTGGAAGAGGCTGTCCAAGGCCCAGCGTGAGGTCCTGCTCTACGGCTCGGACCAAGCAGATCTACGTTCGTTACAAGAATCGGTACGGCCGCCAGCGCTCGTACCACACCACCTTCGAGGGTGCGGTCACCAACGTGGAGCGGCGACACACGGAGACCGACTCCGAATCCCAGCGCGAGAAGCTCGAGCAGTTCATGCGCGAGATCCCGTGTCGTGCATGCAGAGGGATGCGGCTCAAGCCCGAATCGCTTGCCGTCAAAGTCAGCGGCCTCAACATCTCCGAGCTCACCGCTCTGTCCATCCGCAAGACGCTGGAGTTCGTCGACACCGTCGCGTTGTCAGAGCGTGAGGCGATGATCGCCGAACGTCTCCTCAAGGAGATCCGCGAGCGGCTCCGGTTCCTGGTCGACGTCGGACTCGACTACCTCACGCTCGGCCGGGCCGCGGGCACCTTGGCCGGGGGCGAGGCGCAGCGGATCCGGCTCGCGACCCAGATCGGCTAGCGGCCTCGTCGGGGTCCTCTACATCCTGGACGAGCCCTCCATCGGGCTGCACCAGCGGGACAACAAGCGGCTGATCGACACGCTTGTTCGGCTGCGCGACCTCGGCAACACCCTCGTCGTGGTCGAGCACGACGAGGCCACCATCATCGAGGCCGACCACATCGTGGACATCGGTCCCCTGGCGGGCGAGCGCGGGGGGGAGATCGTCTACAGCGGGAACCTCAAAGGACTGCTCGAGGAGGAGCGCTCCCTCACCGGCGCCTACCTCAGCGGGCGTCGCCACATCCAGACCCACGCCCGACGCCGGCGCCCACCTCCCGGCGGCTCCGGATCGAGGGGTCCGCGAGCACAACCTGCAGAACATCAACGTCGACGTGCCGCTCGGCCTGTTCGTCTGCGTCACGGGGGTGAGCGGCTCCGGGAAGTCCACCTTGGTGCAGGACGTCCTGCTGCGGGTGCTGATGCAGAAGATCTACCGGTCTCGCCTCCTGCCCGGGCAAGCACCGGAAGCTCGACCGGCTGGGAGCAGATCGACAAGGTCATCGATATCGACCAGTCGCCGATCGGCCGCACGCCGCGGTCGAACCCCGCCACGTACACAGGCGTCTTCGACCATGTGCGCAAGTTGTTCGCGCAGGTGCCCGAGGCCAGGCTGCGCGGGTTCCTCCCCGGCCGTTTCAGCTTCAACGTTCGGGGGGGCCGGTGCGAGAACTGCGCCGGCGACGGGCAGATCAAGATCGAGATGCACTTCCTGCCCGACGTCTACGTAACGTGCGAGGTCTGCAAGGGGAAGCGGTACAACCGCGAGACCCTCGAGGTTCGCTACAAGGGTCGGAGCATCGCCGACGTGCTCGAGATGAGCGTCGACGAAGCCCTCGAGTTCTTCCACGCCATCCCGCCCATCAAGCGGCACATGCAGACGCTCTCCGACGTCGGTCTCGGCTACATCAAGCTCGGGCAACCGGCGCCCACCTTGTCCGGAGGCGAGGCCCAGCGGATCAAGCTCAGCTCCGAGCTGCACAAACGCGCGACCGGCAACACGCTCTACGTGCTGGACGAGCCCACGACCGGGCTGCACTTCGAGGACATCCGGAAACTCCTCGACGTGCTGCAGCGCCTGGTGGACACCGGCAACACCGTCCTGGTCATCGAGCACAACCTCGACGTGATCAAGACCTCGGACTGGGTCATCGACCTGGGGCCCGAGGGAGGGGACGGAGGCGGCTCGCTCGTGGTGGCGGGCCCCCCGGAGGCCATCGTCGCCGATCCCGACTCTCACACGGGCCGGTTCCTCGCCCAGGTGCTTGATACCCTGCCCGTCGGGTAGGGCGCCTCTCTCACGCAGGCTTGTCGAGGCTTGCTAGTATCCCCGCCGACGTGTCGAAGCGACTCCCGATCCTCGCCGCCGTAGCCGCCGCCGCCTCCCTGGTTCTGGCCGCCTGCAGCAATATCCCCCAGGGAAGCGTCGCCGCGGGTACGGGCGTGCGGTTCGTCCCCCAGGTGGCCGACTACCTCGACAACACGGGCCTCGGCAACCAGGTCACGGTGGACAAGGACGGCGTGCCCTTCATCTCCTACCTCACCTTCCCCGGCGTGCTGAAGAAGGGCGCCATCCCGATCTCTCGTCCGATCGGCGCTCCCTACATCACCACGGACCCCGCGAGTCCGCCCGTGAAGGATGGGGCCGCCGTGGGCCTGGCGAGCCTGTCGACCGACGGTGTCTGGACCCGCGGCGCCGCCGCACAGACCCGTGACACCCCGAGCGGGGTCGTGGTGCCCTACGGCCCGGCCACGGTGGATTCACTCGTTGGCGCCACCGCGGACAACACGAACGGCACCGACGTCGCCATCGACGCCAGCGGCGGGAAGCACGTGGCGTGGACCGGGCCGAACGGCGTGTACTACGCGAACGCCGCAGCCACCGGCGCCTTCACGGCCGAGACCGTCTTCGACTACGGCTACGGGCTCCGGCTGGCCGGCCCGATCGGCCGGCCTGGGGTTGCCGTGGACGACGCCGGCACGCCCTGGGTGGCGTACGGCGTGGTCGGACAGGGGCTCGACATCAGGGTGGCCACGAAGAACGCGAAAGGCAAGTGGGAGACGACGACGATCGACAGCCTCAAGTTGTGCAACGGGTGCCGGCAGCCTGCGCCCACGAAGATCGGCGTCACCCCGGACGGCCCGGTGGTCGCCTACATCGATCCGGACTCCGAGGCCGTGGTCGTCTCTCGACTCAAGGGCGGGAAGTGGTCGAGCGAGACCGTGCAGAGCGGCGTGGCGGCACAAGGCCTTGGGATGACGGTGGGCTCCGACGGCACCGTCTACCTCTCCTACTACGACGGGGCGGGCGCCGTGAACGTGGCCACCTCGGCGGGCGGTTCATGGAACGTCGCCAAGGTGGCGGACGTCGGTGACCTGGCCACCGATACCACCGGGAACTACCAGCCGACCACGGGCGTGGCCGTCGATGACAACGCGAAGATCTACGTGACGTGGTACGACCCCTCCACCGACTCCGTGCTCCTAGCTTCGGGCGACGGGACCACGTTCGCGCCTCTCGAGACGCAGGACACGGCAGGGGGCGCGTACCCGTCCGTGGCGGTCACGCCGGACGGCTCCATGGTGTACGTGGCCTGGTACGCGGTGGCCGACCAGGATCTGTTGCTCGGAACCTACGGCGAGACCAACAGCCTTGCGGTCGCGGTCCCCAGTCCCACGTCGTCAGCCGTCGCGGGGCCCCCGTCCAGCTCGGGACCGGCATGCGGCAGCGACGGCAAGATCGCGCTGAACGAGGTGGCGAAGGGCATCGCGTTCCAGGACACGTGCCTCGTGGCGCCGGCAGGTCAATCGTTCTCGATCAACTTCGACAACCAGGACGCGGGGGTGCCACACAACATCGAGATCTTCAAGGACTCCGCGTACACCGCCCCGGCCCTGTTCGCGGGAGATCTCGTGACCGGCGTGGCGAAGGCCGACTACAAGGTCGACGCCTTGGACGCCGGCACCTACTACTTCCGGTGCGTCGTCCACCCGACCACCATGGTCGGCGTTCTGGCGGCCATCGACACCAAGGCCGCGAAGAAGTAGCGGCGCCTCCTCGGGCCATGTCCGAGGCGCCGCTAGGATGGGCTCCGTGAGTGTCCCGCGCCCCGAGGGCTCTTCCATCCCCGATCAGCCCGGTGCCTACCTGTTCCGCGACGGCGACGGCCGCGTGATCTACGTCGGCAAGGCTCGGTCGCTGCGCAAGCGTCTCGCGAACTACTGGAGCCGCCCTCTGCACCCGCGCACGGAGGCCATGGTCTCTGCCGCGCAGAGCGTCGAGTGGATGCTGGCGTCCGGCGAGGTCGACGCCCTGATGCTCGAGTACAACCTGATCCAACGTCACCGCCCTCGGTTCAACATCCGCTACCGCGATGACAAGTCCTACCCATATCTCGCTCTCACGGTGGGGGAGACCTGGCCTCGTGCCCAGGTGCTGCGGGGGGCCAAGCGGAAGAACGTTCGATACTTCGGGCCGTACGGTCACGCGTGGGCGATCCGCGACACGCTCGATGCCGTCACGCGCGTCTTCCCCGTGCGCACCTGCTCGAACGCCTTCTTCGAACAGCGTGCCAGGGCGCAGCGACCATGCCTCTACTACGACATCGGCCGCTGCGCCGGACCGTGCGTGCCGTCGCAGACCGGCGTTACCGAGGAGGGGTACCGTGAGCAGGTCGACGCACTCGCCGATTTCCTCGCCGGTAACACCCGCCCCGTCCTCGCACGCCTCGAGCGGACCATGGAGGAGGCGGCTGGGCGTCAGGAGTACGAGCAGGCAGCGAAGCTGCGGGACCAGCTCGGCGCCGCGCGGCGTGCGATGGAGGCGCAGGAGATGGTGCTGGCGCGGCCGGACGATCTCGACGTGATCGGGATGGCTGAGGACGACCTCGAGGCGGCGTTCCAGGTGTTCTTCGTCCGGGGCGGGCGTGTCCTCGGCCGCAAGGGTTGGGTCGTGGATCGCGTGGAGGAACTGGACCGCTCGGCGCTGCTCGCGTCGTTCGTCCGGCAGTTGTACATGGAGCGGGAGGAGGTGCCACCACGGGTGCTCGTGCCCGCCGCCACGGCCGACCACGAGGTCCTAGAGGCGTGGCTCAGCGGCCGCCGAGGCACGAAGGTGGTCATCTCCACACCGGAGCGCGGGGCGAAGCGCCAGCTCATGGACGTGGTGATGCGCAACGCGTCTGAGAGTTTCCACCGGCACAAGCTTCGACGCGCGAGCGACTTCGGCGCCCGGTCGCGGGCCCTCGCCGAGCTGGCGGACCGCCTGGGGCTGGAGCAGGCGCCGCTTCGCATCGAGTGCTACGACATCTCCAACCTCGGCCCCACGGACAAGGTGGGCTCCATGGTGGTGTTCGAGGACGGACTGCCGAAGCGCTCGGACTACCGGCGCTTCCAGATCAAGGAGGTGGCGGGGCAGGATGATTTCGCCTCCATGGAGGAGATGCTGCGACGCCGCTTCATACGGCTGCTGAAGGAACAGGCCGAGGGCCCCGCCGCGGCGCGTCGGTTCTCCTATCCGCCCGCGCTCGTGGTGATCGACGGCGGGAAGGGCCAGCTGGGCGTCGCCACCAAGGTCTTGAACGAGCTCGGTCTGGTGATCCCCCATGTGGGCCTCGCCAAACGACTGGAGGAGGTCTACTTCCCCGGCGATCCGGAGCCGTTGCTCATCCCGCGCGGCTCCGAGGCGCTCTTCGTGCTCCAGCACGTCCGTGACGAGGCCCACCGCTTCGCCGTCAGTTACCACCGGCAGAAGCGCGAGAAACGGGCCCTAGCCTCACCTCTCGACGATATCCCCGGCGTCGGGCCCGCGCGGAAGAAGGCCATGCTGAAGCGGTTCGGATCACTGGCCAAGCTCCACGCGGCCGAGGAGGTCGAGATCGCGGAGACCCCCGGCATCGGTCCGGAGCTCGCCCGCGCGGTCTTCGAGCGCCTCCATGGCGCCCCGTCTCCGCTGGAGGGGAGGGTGAGCGCGTGAGCCGGGAGACCTTGCGTGCACCCGAGGCGGCGCCCGCGCCAGGCTTCACCATCATCACGGGTCTGTCCGGCGCGGGCCGGTCCGAGGCCGCGCACTCGCTGGAGGACCTGGGCTACTTCGTCGTCGACAACCTTCCTCCCGCCCTGCTGGCCAAGATGGCGGAGCTCGCGTCCCGGCCGGGCGGGCCGCAGCGGGTGGCCATCGTGGTCGATGCCAGGGGAGGTGTGTTCTTCGGGGAACTGTCGAAGGCGCTCGAGGAGTTGAAGGATCTCAACATCGACTACCGGATCGTATTCCTCGAGGCCCACGACGATGACCTCGTCAACCGGTACGAAGCCACCCGGCGCCGCCATCCACTGGCTCCCGCCGACCGCGTGGTGGAGGGCATCCGCAAGGAACGGCTGATGATGGAGAGCCTCCGGGGCGAGGCGGACCTGATCATCGACACCAGCGGCCTGACTCCGCACGGCCTGAGGGATCGGATCCATGCCGCATTCGCAGACGGCAGCGCAGAGACCGGACTGAACGTGACGCTCACGTCGTTCGGCTTCAAGTTCGGGGCCCCGCGTGACGCCGATCTGGTGTTCGACGTCCGCTTCCTGCCGAACCCCCACTGGCTGGAGGAGCTTCGGCCGCTGCCGGGCACCGACCCGCGTGTGGGCGCGTACGTGCGGGACCAGGACCAATACCGCGCGTTCATGGAGCGATTGGAGGGGCTTCTCGACGTCGTGGTCCCCGGATACGAGCGAGAGGGCAAGTCGTACCTGAGCGTCGCGGTCGGATGCACCGGCGGCAGACACCGCTCGGTCGTCGTCGCCGAGGAGCTCGCCCGATTCTTCGAGGACCGGGGCCTCGCGGTCCGCGTCACGCACCGCGACCTCGACCGCTCCTGAGTCCGGACCGGACCAACCGCCCCGCGATCTGACCGCGGTCGGGATCCCCGTGGACCCGCGATCCGGGTACCGATGGGCCTCGGTCGGTACCTCACGGGCTTGGCTAGGATGGGGTTATCCCTCCTCGAAGGAGCAACGTGAGATGAGCGTTAAGATCGGCATCAACGGGTTCGGACGCATCGGCCGCAACTTCTTCCGGGTCGTGAAGCAGCGGGGCCTGGACTTCGACTTCGTGGGGGTGAACGACCTCGGGGACGCCACCACGATGGCGCATCTGCTCAAGTACGACTCCGTTCACGGCCGCTTCCCCGAGGAGGTGAAGGTCATCGAGGGTGGCCTGTCGGTCGGAGACGACACCCTGCGGTTCTTCGCCGAGCGGAACCCGGCGGACCTGCCGTGGAAGGAGCTGGGCGCCGACATCGTGATCGAGTCCACCGGTATCTTCACCAGCCGGGAGAAGGCCGCGGCGCACCTAGAGGCGGGCGCGCAGAAGGTGATCATCAGCGCTCCGGCGAAGGACGAGGACATCACGATCGTCCTGGGCGTGAACGATGAACGCTACGATCCTGCCACCCAGCACGTGATCTCCAACGCCTCCTGCACCACCAACTGTGTAGCCCCGATGGCCAAGGTGATCGACGACGCGTTCGGTCTGCAGCAGGGCTTCATGACCACGGTGCACGCCTACACCAACGACCAGAGCATCCTCGACTTGCCCCACAAGGATCTGCGCCGGGCCCGGGCGGCCGCCGTCAATATCATCCCCACCTCGACCGGGGCAGCGAAGGCGACGGGGTTGGTCCTTCCTCACCTCAAGGGGAAGCTCGACGGGATGGCGATGCGCGTGCCTGTACCGGACGGTTCCGTTACCGACCTCGTGGCCACGGTTTCGCGCGAGGTGACGGCGGACGAGGTGAACGCCGCGTTCCGCGCCGCCGCGGAAGAGGGGCCGTTGGCCGGGAAGCTCGTCTACACCGAGGACCCGATCGTCTCCTCCGACATCGTGGGATCCCAAGCCTCGTGCACGTACGATGGCCTGGCCACGATGACGATGGGCAACGTGATCAAGGCCGTCGGCTGGTACGACAACGAGATGGGCTACTCGAACCGGCTCGTGGACCTCGCGGCCCTCGTCGGCTCCAAGCTCTGAGTCCGTGACGCTCCGCACGCTCGATGTGTTGGGCGACATCGCCGGAAGGTCGGTCTTCGTCCGCGTCGACTTCAACGTCCCCCTGAGCGATGGGTCCGTCCAGGACGATGCCCGGATCCGGGCGGCGCTGCCGACGGTACGGGAGCTCAGGGCGCGCGGCGCCTCGCTCGTGGTGGCGTCGCACCTGGGGCGCCCCGAAGGAGCCGTCGACGAGGCCCTGCGCATGCGGCCGGTCGCGGTGAGTTTCGAGGCCCTGCTCGGCGAGCCCGTGCTGTATGTCCCGCACCCGGTCCCCGAGCGGCTGCCCGACGCGGCAGTGGTGGTCCTCGACAACCTCCGGTTCGACGCCGGCGAGCAAGCGAACGACCCGGTGTTCGCGGGTGCACTCGCCGAGCTCGCTGACGCCTACGTGGACGACGCCTTCGGGGCCGCGCACCGGGCACACGCGAGCGTCGTGGCACTCCCCGAGCTGATGCTGGCCAGCGGTCGGCCCGCGGTGGCCGGACGGTTGATGGAACGGGAGGTGGAGGTGCTCTCCCGGTTGCTCGAGGGGGCGGACCGCCCCTACGTCGCGGTGCTCGGCGGGGCGAAGGTGTCGGACAAGCTAGGGGTGATCGATGCGCTGCTGCCGCGGGTCGATGCCCTGCTGATCGGCGGCGCGATGGCCTTCACGCTGATCGCCGCGGAAGGCGGCGAGGTGGGGGAGTCCCTCGTGGAGCGCGATCGCTTCGACGAGGTGCGGGCCTCCCTGGCACGAGCTCGGGAACTCGGGGTGCTGGTCGAAGTCCCACAGGACGTGGTGGCGGCTCCCGAGATGGCCGTCGATGCCTCGTGGCAGACGGTGCCTGCGACGGAGGTTCCTCGCGGGCTGAGGGGGCTCGACATCGGCCCGAAGACCGTTGCCGCCTACGCAGACATCCTCGCCGACGCCAAGACGATCCTGTGGAACGGCCCGATGGGGGTGTTCGAGCTCGAGCCCTTCAGCGCCGGGACCCGCGGAGTCGCCATGGCGGTGGCGAAGGCCGATGCCTTCACGGTGGTCGGCGGCGGTGACTCGCTGCTCGCCGTCAAACGCGCCGAGCTCGAGGATGCCTTCGACCACCTTTCCACGGGTGGCGGCGCCTCGTTGGAGTTCCTCGAAGGCCGGACCCTGCCCGGCATCGCGATACTGGAGGACTAGATGACCGAACGCCGACCCATCGTCGCCGCCAACTGGAAGATGCACAACACGCACCTGGAGTCGATCCAGGCTGTGCAGAAACTGAGCTACCTGCTGAACAAGGATGACGCGGAGCAGGTCGAGGTCGTGATCTGCCCTCCGTTCACGGCGTTGCGCGCCGTCGAGACCCTGCTCGACGCGGACAAGCTTCCCTACGGCCTCGGGGCACAGAACGTCTACTTCGAGGAGCAAGGCGCGTTCACCGGGGAGGTCTCGCCCGGGATGCTCGAGGCGCTCAAGGTCCGCTACGTGATCGTCGGACACTCCGAGCGCCGCCAGATCTTCGGTGAGGATGACCTTGCGGTGAACAAGAAGGTCAAGGCCGTCATGAGGCACGGCATGACTCCGATCGTGTGCGTGGGGGAGACCCTCGAGGAGCGCGAGGCGGACGGGACGGAATCCAAGGTCACGCAGCAGATCCGGCGAGCCTTCGACGGAGTGGACGCCGGCGATGCTTCGTCCGCGGTCGTCGCCTACGAGCCCATCTGGGCGATCGGAACGGGGAGGACTGCGGAGCCGGCAGACGCCGGAAGGGTGGTGGAGATCATCCGTGCCACCCTGGCGGGCAAGTACGACGACGAGGTGGCGCAGGCGATGCGGGTGCAGTACGGCGGCAGCGTGAAGCCCGGGAACATCCGGAGCTTCATGGCGCACCCGGAGATCGATGGGGCGCTGGTGGGAGGAGCGAGCCTCGACCCTGAGGAGTTCGCCCTGATCGTGAAGTACCGATGAGAGGTCCGCCATGACGAACCTGCTCTACGTCTGTCTCGATGGCCTGGGCGATGACCCCATCCCGGAGCTGGACGGCCGCACGCCGCTGGAGGCCGCGGATACGCCACATCTCGATGCCCTGGCTTCGCGCGGCCGCACCGGCACCGTGGTCACGGTGGGTCCGGACGTGGCGCCCGAATCCGATATCGGGGTGTTCGGCATCCTCGGCTACGACCCGCACGAAGAGCATCCCGGGCGCGGCGTGCTCGAGGCGCTCGGGATCGGGATGGACTACACGACGGCGACCTCGCCTACCGGATCAACTTCGCGACCGCGGCGTGGCCGGAGATCATCGACCGGCGGGTGGGACGCAGCCTCACCTCCGAGGAGGCGCACGCGCTGGCGGACGAGGTGAACGACAGGCTCTCGCTCCCGGATGCCACCTTCGATCTGCGGGCGACGGTCGAACACCGCGGAGCGCTCGTCATCCGTACCACCGACGGGACGGCCTTGTCGGCCAACGTCACGAACACGGACCCCGCGTACCGCCGTGAGGGAAGTCTGGGCGTCGCTCTGGAGACGTTCGAGCCCGTGGTCGCCACGTGCGAGGCGATGGACGACACGGAGGAGGCAGCGCGCGCGGCCGACCTGACGAACGCGTTCGTGGAGGGGGCCGCCCGGATCCTGGATGCGTCCGAGGTGAACACCGCACGTCGGGCGGAGGGCAAGCTGCCGGGAAACCTGATCCTCACGCGTGACGGGGGCGACCACCTGCCGCGCTTGCAGATGATCCGTGACCGCTTCGGCATGCCATGGGGCTGCTTCGTGGAGATGCCCGTGGAGCGAGGGATCTCGATCGCTCTAGGTATGGATCCTGTGAACGCCCCGCGCCTGGACCCAACCGGGTTCGGACCTGCCGCGGAGGAGGCGTACGCGGCCTGGGGACGGTTGGCTTCGGAGGCACTCGGCGAGTACCAGGCGCTCTACGTCCACCTCAAGGGTCCCGACGTGCCGGCGCACGATGGCCGCGCCGCGGACAAGCGGGATGTGATCACGGCGATAGACCGGGCGTTCTTCGGAGAGGTTCTCCCGCGCCTCGACGGTGACACCGTCGTAGCCGTTACCGCCGATCACGCCACCTCGTGCTTGCGGAAGGCCCACACGGCCGACCCGGTGCCCCTGCTGGTGAGCGGAGGGCGGGTGGCGCCCGACGGCTCGACCGCATTCGGTGAGCACGCCTGCGCGGATGGATCGCTCGGGGAGTTGCTCGGGCCGCAGATCCTGCCCCGGCTGGTCGACCTGATGCGGTCCTGACCTGGGGCGTTGCCCTGTTTCGGATTCCTGCCCTAAGCTGCGGCGCCGCATTGCCGCGACCGAAGGATGTCCCTAACATGAGCCTCCGGGTATGAAGACTCCACGCGACGTCGATACCGATAGCCAGGGGACCGAGGCCCAGAAGGGCGCCGAAGGGGATGTAACGACGGTCGAGGTTCCCGTCGGCGGGGGTCTCATCCCCACCGACGTCGTCGGGCGTTCTCCCTGGGAACTCTTCTGGCGCCAGTTCCGCCGTGATCGGTGGGCGATCGCCGGGGTGGTCATCGTGATCTTCATGATCCTGATGGCCATCTTCGCTCCGCTCACCGCCAAGATCACCGGGCACGGTCCCAACGAGGTCAACCTCACCACCCTCGATTCCTTCGGGTTGCCGAGCGCTCCCGAGTGGTTCCCGTGTCCTCCGCCGACCGATCTGGGCGGCATCTCCGTCTCCACGGGATGCCACAACGCGCCCGGCTACCTCCTCGGCGTGGACGGCACCGGGCGTGATCTGTTCGTGCGTATCGCCTACGGCGCTAGGACGTCGCTGGTCATCGCTTTCTTCGCGACGGGCCTCGCGCTCGTCATCGGCGTCGTGATGGGCATCATGGCTGGGTTCTTCCGCGGCAAAGTGGACACGTTCATCTCGCGCACGACGGACGTCGTCCTGTCACTGCCGATCCTGCTGCTGGCGCTGGGACTGGCCTCTGCCTGCGGGACGACGGCGGAGGGCTGCCTCGGGGGCCTCATCCAACCGGGGCTGATGCTGGTGAGTCTCATCATCGGTCTGTTCAGTTGGCCGTACATCTCGCGCATCATCCGCGGTCAGGTGCTGTCGTTGAGGGAGAAGGAGTTCGTCGAGGCCTCTCGATCGCTGGGCTCGTCCAACTGGCGCATCATGGCGCGCGAGATCCTGCCGAACGTCGCTGCCCCGCTGATCGTCTACACCACGCTGATCATCCCTAGCAACATCCTGTTCGAGGCGGCGCTGTCGTTCCTGGGCGTCGGCGTGCCGGACACCACACCGTCCTGGGGAGCGATGCTCTCGGCGGCCGGAGACTCGTTCACGTACGCCTGGTGGCTCATGTTCTTCCCTGGGATCGCGCTGTTCCTGACGACGTTGGCGTTCAACCTCGTTGGCGACGGCCTGCGCGATGCCCTCGATCCCAGGACGTCCGCTTGAACGTATCGAGTAGGGGGGAGAGGTGCTTCCCGAAGGAGGGATGACAGGTTCCATCGCATCACCGCTAGCGTCAACGAACGGAACGAGATGGAGGGGGTTCCAACGGTGAAACGAACGATCAGGATCTTCGCGGTCCTCGCCGTGTTGGGCATGATCGCCGCCGCCTGTAGCAGCAGCGGCGGGGGCAGCTCCGCGTCCAGCACAGCGTCGGCCGGTGGTGCCGTGCAATCTGGGGGCACGCTGAAGATGGCGCAGCTCGCCGACATCTACAACGCCTTCGACCCGCAGAAGGAGTACTCGTCGGTCACGTGGGAGTACTACCGATGCTGCATGTTGCGGACGCTGATGTCCTACAAGGGTGTGCCGACCGATCAGGGCGGCGCCAACATCTACCCCGACATCGCGGCGTCCGACCCGCAGATCTCGGCGGACGGGCTGACGTGGACGTTCCAGCTCCAACAGGGGCTCATGTACGCCCCACCGTTCCAGGACACGGAGATCACCTCGGGCGACATCGTCCGGGCGTTGGAGCGGGAGGCGAACCCGAAGGCGAACGTCGGCGGGTACTCGTTCTACTACTCCGTGATCAAGGGCTTCGATGACTTCGGCGCCGGCAAGGCCGACTCGATCTCGGGTCTGGCCACGCCGGATGATCACACGCTCGAGGTCACGCTGACGGCGCCAACCGGTGACATGGGCTACCGCTTCGCCATGGGCGCCACCGCGCCGATCCCACCCAACGGTGACGCCCCGCTGGGGGCCGCCGAGGGTCACGACAAGGACTACGGCCGGTACCTCGTCGAATCGGGTCCCTACATGATCCAGGGTGCGGACCAGATGGACTTCAGCCTGCCCGCGAGCAAGCAGAAGCCGGCGAGCGGCTATGTCCCGGGACGATCGATCGTCCTGGTGCGCAACCCGTCGTGGTCTGCCTCAACCGACGATCTCCGCAAGGCCTATCCGAACGAGATCCAGGTGACGATCGGCGGCGACAACAACGACCTGTACAACCAGGTCGATGCGGGCTCGCTCGACTTCGTGGTCGACGGCGTTCCCCCGGCGAACGAGATCAAGAAATACGCTTCGACGCCGGACCTGCAACCACGCCTGCACGTCGATCCGTCCGACGCGGTCCGGTACCTCTCGTTCAACCTCGCGATCCCGCCGTTCGACGACATCCACGTCCGCAAGGCGGTCAACCTCGCGCTCGACAAGTCGGGGTTCCGACAGCTGCGCGGCGGCGAGACCACGGGCGAGATCGCGGGCCATATCATGGTCAACAGCCTGGAGAACAACCTGCTCCAGGACTACAACCCGTACGCCACCACGAACGATGCGGGGGATGTCACCAAAGCCCAGGATGAGATGAAGCAATCGAAGTACGACACGAACGGCGACGGCAAGTGCGATGTCTCCGTTTGTCAGAACATCCTCACGGTCACAGACAGTGAGGATCCCTACCCGAAGCAATCCGCACTGTTGCAGCAGAACCTCGCTCCGTTGGGCCTCACGCTCAACGTGAAGCAGCTGGAGCGCGGCACGATGTACAACAAGTGCAACGATGCCAACTCGCACACGGCGCTGTGTGCCGCTCCCGGCTGGGGCAAGGACTACGCCGACGGGTACACCTTCGGCGGCCCGCTGTTCGACTCCTCGTCGAACTGGCCCAGCTGCTGCAACTACTCGCTCCTGGGTGCCTCTGCGAAGGACCTGAAGGGGTGGGGATACACCGTCACATCGGTTCCGAGCGTCGACGACAAGATCGCCGAATGCTCGGCCGCCACGGGGGACGCCCGGTTCCAGTGCTGGGCCGACCTGGACAAGAACCTCATGGAGAACGTGGTGCCATGGGTGCCTTATCTGTTCGACAACAACGTGGCGATCATCTCCGCGAACGTGACGAACTACTCGTTCGATCAGTTCGCGGGGCTCACCGCCTTCGACCGGTTGGCGGTCAAGAGCTAGCAGACGGAGGCAAGGCGGGGGCCGCGAGCGCGGCCCCCGCCGCTGCCATCGGAAGGAGGTGAGAGACGGATGGGCAGGTATCTGATCCGCCGGGTGCTCTTCATGATCCTGGTGCTGTTCGTCGTGTCGCTTCTCACCTTCATCATCTTCGTGAAGTTGCCTTCGGGGGACCCGGCCCGGCGGGCGGTGGGGAAGACCACGACCCCCGAACAGATCGAGGCCGCGCGCCACGCGCTCGGCCTGGACAAGCCTCTCGTCGTGCAGTACGCGCGGTTCGCCAAGGGCCTCGTCCCGCTGCCGGGTTGGTTCCTGAACAAGGAGGTGTACTACTCCTACTCCAACTTCGTGCCCGTCAAAGAGGACCTGATGCGGCGTCTCCCGGTGACGGTGACGCTGGCGCTGGGCAGCGCGGTCATCTGGCTGCTGATCGGCATCCCCATCGGGATCGTCTCCGGGGTCAAACGCGGCTCGATCTGGGACCGATCAGGGATGGTGTTCGCCCTTATCGGCGTCTCGCTCCCGGTGTTCTGGCTGGGGCAGATCCTGCTGTACGTGTTCTGGTACAAGCTCCATTGGGCCCCACCCACCGGCCTCGAGATCGGGGCCAGCATCTGGGACTCCATCGCCCAGGGCAAGTTCATCCTTCCCTGGATCATCGCTCGCGGTGACGTCGGCCGCGTTCTACGCCCGGATGGTGCGCGGGAACCTGATCGAGACCATGAGCGAGGACTACATCCGGACGGCCCGTGCCAAGGGCCTGTCCGAGCGCAGGGTGGTCTACAAGCACGGGCTCCGGGGGGCGCTCACCCCCGTCGTGACCATGCTCGGACTCGACCTCGGCGCCCTGCTGGGCGGCGCGTTCATCACGGAGGCGCTGTTCCGCCTGCCAGGGATCGGGGCCGCAGCGGTGCAGGCCATCGGACAGAACGACTTCCCCACGGTCATGGGCATCACGGTTCTCGGCGGCGATCGTTCATCGCCGCCGCGAACCTCATCGTTGACATCATCTATGCCTTCCTCGACCCGAGGGTGAGGTACACGTGAGCTGGCCGAACCGCTGCTCGAGGTCAAGGATCTGAGAGGTCTCACTTCCACACGGAGGACGGCGTGGTCAAGGCCGTCGGACGGCGTTTCCTACTCGATCCAGCCCGGGGAGACGCTGGGCATCGTGGGAGAGTCGGGCTCGGGCAAGAGCGTGAGCTTCGCTCACGGTCATGGGGCTCATCAACTCCGCCCAGGCGCGGATCTCCGGCGAGGTGATCTTCCAGGGTCAGGATCTGCTTCGGCTCCCCGTTGACGAGATGCGCACCATCCGCGGCGCCAAGATCTCGATGATCTTCCAGGACCCGATGACGTCGCTCCATCCCTTCTACAAGGTCGGCGACCAGATCGCGGAGGCGATCCTCGCAGCACCAGAAGATCACGAAGAAGGACGCCGCCGCGCAGGCCGTCGACATGCTGGGGAAGGTCAACATCCCCCGTCCCGAGGAGCGGGCCAAGCAGTTCCCGCACGAGTTCTCCGGCGGCATGCGGCAGCGAGCCATGATCGCGATGGCGCTCGCCGCTGAACCCCGACCTGCTTGATCGCCGACGAACCGACGACGGCGCTCGACGTCACGGTCCAGGCCCAGATCCTGGACCTCATCGACCGTCTGAAGGACGAGTTCAACGCCGCGGTCATCATCATCACGCACGACCTGGGCGTCGTCGCCGAGCACTGCGACAACATCCAGGTGATGTACGCGGGCCGCGCGGTCGAGTTCGGCAACACCGACGACATCTACTACAAGCCGCACCACCCGTACACGTGGGGACTGCTGGGGTCGATCCCGCGCCTCGAACCAGCCCTCTCAGGATCGGCTGCAGCCCATCCGGGGTCTGCCGCCGTCGCTGATCAACGTCCCGCCGGGCTGCGCGTTCAACCCGCGATGCCCGTACAAGTTGGAGCCCATCTGCATCACTGAGGAGCCGCCGACTGCTGCCCTCAGACGGCCACCATGCCTCGGCGTGCCATCTGAGTCTCGCCGAGAAGGAGCGGATCGTGCGGGAAGAGGTACTGGCGGCCAACATGAGCGTCGAGGTGAACGAACGCGATAGCGCCGCCCCCGCGCCCAGGGGAGAGCCGCTCATCCGGGTGGAGGGGCTCAAGAAGTACTTCCCGATCACGCGGGGGATCCTCTTCCAGCACCACGTCGGCGACGTCCACGCGGTCGACGGGGTCGACCTCGAGGTCTACCCGGGCGAGACGCTCGGGCTGGTGGGGGAGACCGGCTGTGGCAAGTCGACGCTCGGCGCGGGTCGTGATGCGCCTGTACGACGCCACCGCCGGCACGATCACGTTCGAGGGCCGCGACATCACGAACCTCAAGCGGCGAGGATCTTCGAGACCTCCGGCGCGACATGCAGATGATCTTCCAGGACCCCTACGCGTCGTTGAACCCCCGCAAGACCGTGGGCGCGATCGTCGGAGAACCGTACCGCCTGCACGGGATCGTGCCGAAGGACAAGATCAAGGGCGAGGTTCAGCAGCTGATGGAGCTGGTGGGTCTCAACCCCGAGCACTACAACCGCTATCCGCACGAGTTCTCGGGCGGTCAACGGCAGCGTATCGGCGTGGCCCGCGCGCTGGCGCTGCGGCCGAAGCTGATCGTCTGCGACGAGCCCGTGTCGGCGCTCGACGTGTCGATCCAGGCGCAGATCCTGAACCTGCTCGACGATCTCCAGAACGAGTTCAACCTCACGTACCTGTTCATCGCGCACGACCTGTCGGTCGTGAAGCACGTCTCGGACCGCGTGGCCGTGATGTACCTGGGCAAGATCGTCGAGGTCGCCGAGGGCGACGACGCTGTACCGGAACCCGAAGCACCCCTACACGGGCGCGCTGCTCTCGGCGGTCCCGGTCGCCGATCCGAAGAGGCTCGCGACGAAGAAGCGGGTCATCCTGGAGGGCGACGTGCCCTCGCCCATCGACCCGCCGTCGGGATGCCGGTTCCACCCGCGATGCCCCCAGGTCGCAGGCTTGCCGGCCCAGGGGCTCGAGGAGCCTCATGCCGCAGTGCCGTGACGAGTCCCCGAGCTGGTTCCGCAGCACGAGGGGCAGTGGGCCGCCTGCCATTTCCCGCTCGACGACCGCGCCGTGATCTGCAGTCAGCCTGTAGACTGACCGCCTCATGCTGAACACCGTCGTCATCGTCCTTCGACGTCCTCTCCGCCCTGTTCCTGATCCTCACGATCCTGCTGCACTCCGGGCGGGGGAGCGGGCTGTCCGACATGTTCGGCGGGACGTCCAACCTCTCCGGCGGCACGGCGTCGAGCGGACGCTCGACCGCCTCAGGTGGTCTCCGCCATCATCTTCGGCCTGTGCACCATCTGGCTCGCGTGGAAGTGGAACCCCTAGGCGCGCCAAGGGCCACTGGTAGAATCGGCTCGCGCCGCGTCGGAGTGGCGGAATTTGGTAGACGCGCTAGGTTGAGGGCCTAGTGCCCCTTGCGGGGCGTAGGGGTTCAAATCCCCTCTCCGACACCAGATATCGATTCCCAGACCGACCCACGGAACGTCGGATCTGGCCCAGATTCGGCCCGCAGCCCATCGTGAACCTCCGAAGATCGTGTCGCCGACCTGGCCACCGGCTCGTTGAGTCGCTCTTCCCCCGTGTACTGGTAGACCTGCATCGTGATCGCGGGGGAGCTGCGGCCGAGGATCTCCGAGACGTCGACGGTGTCCACGCCGGCGGGATCGCAACCAGGACCTCCCTCGGCGAAGTCCCGTCATCGCCGGTCCGCGGGCGTGTCAGCAAGAGATCGCGCAGGGGAAGCGGGTCAGGGGCGCACTTGCCGCCGACGTCGGCGAACCGATCGTCGCATCGAGCCAGAGGATCCTCGTCGCGCACGGCGGCAAGCACCTCGTCGACCGCATCCATCCGGTTGGCTACGACGCCTGCACGGGAAAGCGGAGATGCGTGGCAGCCACACCCGCCACGACCATCGATCCCCGAAGACAACAGGGGTGGTCGCGAGGTGGTCGAAGAGCCGCACTCCTGTGCCTTGCAACACAGCAGGCAGATCGATATGGATCTCGTCGCTCAGCCCGGCGTCCAGCCACTGCCGGATCGGTCGGGAGCCGTGCACGCCCACGGACCTCGGGCTGGCAGCCGATCGCGCTCGAGCGACGACGCCTTGCTGCCGTCGGTGACGAGCTGGACCGTCGAGCGGGAGCGTGGCCGGTCCTCGGGCACGTGGTGGGCGACGACGAACGCGGGCACATCCCAGGGGTGCTGGCCGCCCCGGCCGTCGGCAACCCTCGAACGTGCGCCGACCGGTGAGCATGGCGCCGACCCAGCCTCCAAGCCCTCAGGTGGTCCGCGCTCGGCGCCGACACGTGGAACGTCATGCCCGTTTCGTCCTGGCTGTGGAGGACCTCGACGTCACCCGAGGAATCATCGACATGATCGCGACTACTTCGGTCATGCACGGGTCCGCTCGCCGACGCCGGCACGACGCGGCATCATCGCGAGTCTTCGACTGGTGGTGCAGGTCGTTTCGCGGATGCGAGGCGAATGGTAATAACGGCGGATGCTTGATCCGAGCCGGTGAGAGCTACAGAAGGGAGAGCGAGATGGGCGACGAGCAGGTGGCACCCGGGACGAAAGGTGTCGCGGTGAAGGAACTGGCGACGGTTGACCTTGCCCTCGAGCTCGAGGGCATGGCAGGGCGCCAACTCCGCATGCGTATGGTGACCATCGAGCCAGGAGGCATCTTCGGCCCGATCCACGACCATAGAGGCAGACCGGGCACCGTCTACATCTTGCAGGGAACGATCACCGATCATCGAGACGGGGTCGCTACGGACTACGGCCCGGGAGTGGGCTGGCCCGAGGATCGGAACACGATCCACTGGCTCGAGAACAGGGGAACGGTTCCCGCGGTGGAGATCTCGGTCGATATCGTCGGTCCATAGTCAGTGCAGGTCAACGTCGATCACCTACTGCGAGCACACGCGTACCTTCGGACGGAGGCTCCGCCGGAACCGTGGCAGCCTGAGGCCGACGACGAGGGGCTCTTTCCCCTCCTGGGCGAGATGATCGTGGCTGGTCTGTCACGCGGGAACGAACTGGGCGCGATCACCCTCGCCGTAGCCAACGTGGTCATCTCACCAGAGGCGGCCGGCCGGATCCCGGAGGGCGAACTGGTCGCGATCACGATCCGCGGGGCCGGGGATTGGACACCCGAGCGGACGTGGAGCCGGGCCGGGGGTGCGGAGCCCTCGCCGTTCTGGTCCCCGGATCTCCAAGCAGCCCTCGAACGATCCGACGCCGTTCACGCCTATCTCCGGCAGACCAGCCCCGAAGAGGGATCCATCACGGTGCTGTTCCGTCGGAACACTCAGGTCTAGCGTTTCACTCCGGGCGGCGTTTCCGGACCGGGGGGCTCCGCCGGGCTCAGACGTGCGCCAGTACTGCGTCGAGAGGATGAGGTACGAGGTCGAGATCGACAGACCCCACGAGGAGACGGGCGTAGCGAAGCTTCCGGCGAGCGCCGCTGCCCAGGAAACGTCGCATCTGGGCGTCCACATCCTGCTCCCGCCATGCTGGCTGCCTCTGCAGCGTGCGGAACGAGCCGAGGTCGCCCTGGGAGTCGAAGAGTGCCTCGATCCTTGCGGTGCCCGCAGCGCGGATGAGCTCGTCCTCCAGATCTTCGACACAGACATGGAAGCCCAGCCGTTCCATGTCGGGACGCGCCTGAGGCGATCCGAGGCCGGCCCTCGTCAAGCCGCTCCGGAAGATGTCCTCCTCGCTGGCGTCGCAGAGACCGGCGAGTCGTAGGTCCGCTCCCTGGGGGCCGAAGCGCGTCAGGTAACGGGTGATCGCATGGGCACCACCGACTGGGAAGACGACGACACGGTCGCCGTCGAGATCCCTACCGCGACGTTCCGCGAGCGTCTCGAGCGCGATCTGGTCGCTGATCCCCTCGACGAGCACGATCGCGTCTGCTCCGGGCACCCTCCCTAGCGCCTGAACCGTAGCCTGGGTTGTTGCAGGCGGACCACTTACGTAGCCGGAGAGGACATCACGGGCAAGATCGCGGCGTCTCGCCTCGTCCATCAGAGGCACCGAGGAGACGTCATGATCCGAACTTCGCCTGTAACACACCCATTCCCGGATTCTGGCACGGTCTCGGCGGGGCGCCGAGAAGATGAGGTTAGTGCCAGGTGAGAACCAGCACCGCTGCCACCAGTGCGGCCACGACGACCCCGATCACGAAGACGATGACGGGAAGGAGAGGATTGCCGTCTTCGGGGATGGACCGGTGCGCCACTCGAAGGGTCGATGCGTCACCCCGACCTTCCGACACGAGACGCGCCATCACCACTTCGGCCTCATGCCTGGACGCATGCCGGCTCAGCTCCAACCAACCCTCACCATCACGTTGATCGATGACCCAGGGGAGGTCCGAACTGGGTTTTCGATCCCCAACCATCGGGACGCTCCAGAGATCCCTCCTCGCAAACTCAATGCCGCCTTGGTCTCATGACCGCAAGCGTAGAGGACCCGAAGCCCGCGAGCTCACGGCACACACCTCGACGCCGTGATGAACGTGGTGTACAGCAAGGTCGCGAGCAACGAGGTCCGATGAGGAGCGGCTGGAGCGCTCGGCTGGAGCGCTCGGAGGGTGGGTGAGGCCGAACGGTGGGTTCGCCACCTGCGTTCGACCCGTTGCACGGCGGCATCAACGCTGCTAGCGTCGCGCGGAGCCCGAGCGCTGTGGCGGGCAGGATCACTCCCATCCGACGCCTGAGGAGGGCTCCTTGATGAAGCGACGTTGGGTCTGGATCGCGGTCGCCGCCATGCTGATCGTCCTACCGACGGTGGCGGCCGCGCGCCCCACGGGTTCACACCTGAGGAGACTGGTGCCGGGCAAAGCCATCCTCGACTACCGGTTCCCGGCCCGCCTCGCCCGCACCGGACGCGCCGCGTCGCCCGCTGGCGTCAACCTCGTTCCAAGGCCACGGTCGAAGGACGGCACCAAGAAGTTCACCTACGTGCTCGTCGGTAAGAACCCCGCCAAGAAGCTCGCGACCCCGCACGGCCATCACGACCGACCTGGTCCCCGTTTCGGTCGTCCTGTCGAACGCGGACACTTTCGATCCGACCGTGACCGACGCATGCGACACGGTGTCCCCGGCGATCACGCCGCGTGGCACAGTCGCCGATGTTCGCCCCAGGGCACTACAAGTGGGGAGGCACGACGCTCGGACAGGTCCAGTATATCGACGCGTTCCGACGCGCTGAGTTCCGGAAGTACACGAAGAAGCACCGGCGTCAACCCCGGCTACCACGTCAACCTCGATGCCGACGACGTTCGATCCGCGATCGACCGTGGACGTTCCCGGACGCCGCCGCGGCGAAGACGGGCCGGCAGTCCGTGCGGAGAGTTGACTGGCCGGGATCGAGATCAACGGTGGGACGACTACCTTCACGACGACGCTGCTACCGTCGCTGGTCGCGGACCGGCGTCGACCCGTCGACCCTCCCGATCTTCGTCTTCCGCAACGTGGTGATGTACGACACGTCCACCGCCGAACTGCTGCATCCTCGGATACCACGACGCGATGACACGAGCGCCGGGCGTCCAGACCTACGCCAACGCGATCTACGACACGACGGCCAGTTCTTCTCCGGGATCGAGACGCCTCGGTGCTCGCGCACGAGGTCGGCGAATGGATGGACGATCCGCTCGGGAACAACCCGACGAAGCCGTGGGGCCACATCGGCCAGGTGACGGTTGCCAGAAGCAACCTCGAGGTCGGTGACCCCTGCTCGGGAACGCGTGCTGAACGAAGACGAACGGGATACGCGTATCACCCGCAGGAACTCGCGTTCTTCTCGTGGTTCTATCACCACAAGCCGAGCCTCGGCGTGAACGGCTGGTACTCGAACGGAGGCACGTTCAAGAAGGCGGCGAAGGTCTGCCACTGAGCCCCAGGCCGGCTCGCGTCCAGATCAGCCAGAGGCCGCGCGAGTCAATCGGGACGCAGGAATCTCCGCCGGATCCAGTAGTTGAGCCCGAAGAGGGATCCGAGGATGCCCACGACGACCATCCACCGGACGAACGGGGTGGCGGTCTTCAGGTTCAATGCGCCGAAAAGTGCCCATGCGACCGCGGCCTCGAGCAGAAGGAATCCGACCCATCCCACGGGAGATGAGAGGCGTGCGTCGCAAGGACTCTTGTAGATCTGCCATCAGGCTTCCGGTCCGGGGTTCCATCGCGGAATCCTCGCAGATTGCTGCCGTTCGTGCCCCCGGCATTGCTAGACTTCGCCCGATGAGCTAGGCCAGCCGGCCCCGCGCACCATTGACGCCTGACGTTCGGCGTCTACTTCCTGTGCACCGCCGAGGAGGCCGACTCACGTGCACATCGTTCCCGACAAGACGCATCCGACCGCTCCACCTACCGCGCCGATGGGTATCGCCATGACGACGCTCGAGGTCCGCGACCTTTCGGTGGAGGCGGGTGGCAAGACCGTGGTCGAGGGGTTGAGTTTCACGCTGCATGCCGGCGACAAGATGGGCGTCGTCGGTCGCAACGGTGCCGGGAAGACCAGCACGCTGAAGGTCCTCGCCGGCGAGGCGCCCGCCGCTGGAGGGCGGGTCGCCATGCGGGCGCGCTCGGGTACCTGCGCCAGGATCCCCGACAGCATCGTGAGGACGACGCCACCGACGGCCTCTCCTACATCCTGTCGGCGCGTGAGCTCACCGACATGGCGCACCGGCTCGAGAAGTACCGCCTCCAGCTCGAGGAGGATCCCACCGAGCGCAACGTCCGGAGGTTCACCCGATTGGAGGAGGAGTACCAGCGCGCCGGTGGCTACCAGGCCGAATCGGAGGCCCGCACGACCACGGCCGGCCTCGGGCTCGCCCAGGGTTGCCTGGGGCTCGCCGTGGGGGCGCCTCGGGGGGCGAACGCAGACGCCTCGAGCTGGCTCGGTTCCTCTCGGAGGGTCGGACCTCCTCCTCCTGGACGAGCCGACCAACCACCTCGACGTCGACGCGAAGGTGTGGCTGATGAAGTTCCTCGCCTCGTACAAGGGCGCCCTCATGGTGGTGAGCCACGACATCGGTCTCCTGGATGCCTCGATCACCAGGTCCTGCACCTCGATGTGGACGGGGTCGTGGAGTACCGAGGCACCTACACCCAGTACCGGGAGGCGCGGAAACGGGATGAGGAGCGCTTGTCCGCCCTCGCCACCCGGCAAGAACCGGAGACCCGCCGCCTGAAGACACTCGCCGACTCGATGCGCGGGCAGACGGCGAAGCGCGCTCGAAAGGCAAAGACGCTCGACACGCGCGCGGCGAAGCTGGAGGCCCGCAAGTGCGGGCCCGCGTCGGGAGCGCACGGTCCGATTCCGATTCCCCGATCCTCCGCACTGCGGCCGGACGGC